>NZ_JAGJBZ010000001.1:1353750-2707500 GCF_020010925.1 Streptomyces griseiscabiei
TCGACCCCGAGCGGGTGCGCGCCTCGCTCGGGGTCCCGGACGGCTTCCGGCCGCTGTCCGTCACCGCGATCGGGGCCCTGGCGGCGGCGGACCTCCTCCCCCGGGAGCTGCGCACGCGGGAGACCGCCGCCCGGGTCCGGCGTCCGCTCACGGAGACGGTCTTCGGTGCCCGCTGGGGCGACCCGCTGTCGGCCACCCCCTGACCTCACTCCCCGGGCCGCTCCACCGGGAAGAGCAGGCAGCTGCTGGTGGCGTGGGCGAGCAGACGGTCCGACGCGTCCACCAGCCGCGCCTGGGCCAGGGCCGTTCTGCGACCGCCGCTGACGACGGTGCCGATGGCACGCACCGTGCCCGTGTCCACGGTGATCCGCCGCAGGAACTTCACCGTCAGGTCGAGCGAGGTGTAGGCCATGCCGCGCGGGAGGGTCGACTGGACGGCACACCCTGCCGCCGAGTCGAGCAGGGTGGCGAAGATACCGCCGTGCACGCTGCCGATCGGGTTGTAGTGCTCCTCCCCCGGCGTCAGCGAGAAGACCGCCCGGCCGGGCTCCACCTCGTCGAGGACGAAGTCGATCGCGTGGTTGACGGGCGGCTTCGGCAGGCTGCCCGCGGCCAGTGCGCGCAGGAAGTCGATGCCGGACATGCGTCCGGCCGCCTCCGCCAGGACCGCGGGATCCTCCCACTGATATGTACGTGTTCGCCCCACGACCGAGAACCGCCCTCTCATCTGACTTCTGAAAGCGAAGCTAGATGCCCGCCGGTCTGACTGTCAATGATGAAGCCAGGCCTTTACGATGGCGTGATGGAGTGGCTCGACGCGAGTACGGAGAACTGCCCCGTCCAGCGCACGCTCGACGTGGTCGGGGAGAAGTGGACCCTGCTGATCCTGCGGGACGCCGTCAACGGAGTCCGGCGCTTCGACGACTTCCACCGCCATATCGGCCTGTCGGAGGCCGTCCTCAGCGACCGGCTCCGCAAGCTCGTCTCGGCCGGCGTCCTGCGGGCCGTGCCCTATCGGGAACCGGGCAGCCGCTCCCGCAACGAGTACCGGCTCACCCGCAAGGGCTGGGACCTGTGGCCCGTCCTGATGGCGCTGAGCCAGTGGGGCGAGACCTACGCGCTCGACTCCGGGGGCCCGGTGCTCGACGTCCGTCACACCGACTGCGACGCCCCCGTGCGGGTCGTCGTCGCGTGCTCGGCGGACCACACGACTCTGGCCCCCAAGGACGTCACCGCCCGCCTGGGACCGGGCGCCCGCCCCCGGACCTGAGCGGCGTGCGTCACGGAGCCGACCGCAGTGTCACAGAGCTGTGCGGAAACGGTTCTCTCTCCGTCGGCGCGGGTTGCGGTACCGCTCCCATCAGGCACGATCACCGGGACATCACGATTCTCGGGGGCTTGTCATGACTTACACCGCTCGTTCACGCCGTACCACCGCCGCGCTCGCCGCCCTCGCGCTCGGCGTCCTGGCCTTGACCGCCTGCGGCGGTGGCACGGAGAAGGACACGGACGCCGCGAACACGGCCACGCCGGGCGCCACGGCTCCGAGCACGAGCGCACCGGCCAAGGCGGCCCCCAGTAAGGCGGCCCCGAGCGCGACCGCGCCCAGCACGGTGGCGAGCCCGTCCGGTGGCACCGACAGCGCCTCCCCGTCGTCGGAGCCCGGCGCGGACGACGATCAGGACGGCGGCGTGGGCATGTGCGAGACGAGCGACCTCGACTACACCGTCACCGTCGCGTCCCTGCCCGTCAGCCACGCCCTGCTGACCGCGACCAACAACAGCGGCGACCCCTGTCTGCTGCCGACCGGCGACCTGGTGATCACGATCCCGGGGCTCGACGGGGCCGCCGAACACAGAGGCCCCGCCGGTACGGACTGGATCATGGAGCCCGGTGAACGCGCCTACGCCGGCATCCTGTTCGACGGCGCCGACACGCCGGGCGGCAAGAGCGCGGACCAGGTGGAGATCGCGCTCACCGCCGCCGAGAGCCCGGCGACCGTGGCGATCGCCGACGGTCCGGTCACCGTCGACGACAGCCAGGTCACCAGCTTCTTCGGCACGGCCGAGGACGCCCTCAGCTACTGATCCACCTCGCAACTCCCTTGAAGGTCAAGGGAGTTCGGTCACCCGGTCGGTGCCCGGCGGGGAGACCGGGCTGCGGGCCGTGAGGTAGTCGGTCAGCGCGGTGATGTCGTCGCCGCCGCCGACCGTGTTCGTGCCCTCGGCGAAGGTGGTGAACCCATCGCCGCCCGCCGCCAGGAAGGTGTTGGCGGTCACCCGGTAGGTGGCGGCCGGATTCAGGGTCTCCCCGTCGAGCTTGATCGAGGACGGGTCGATACGGTCGCCGACCGGGGCGCCGCGGGAGAAGGAGTAGGTCAGGCCCTGGGAGACGCCGAGCATCAGGGTCGGGGCACGGGTGCCGGAGTCGTCGAACTGCTCCTCCAGGATCTTCTCGATCTGCGCTCCGGTGAGGTCGACCGAGACCAGGGACCCGGCGAACGGCTGGACCGCGAAGGCCTCGGCGTAGGTGATCTCGCCGGGTGCCTCACCGCCCGTCGAGGAGGCGTGCACGAGGTCGGCCCGTACGCCGCCGGGGTTCATCAACGCGATCCGGGCGCCGCCCCGTTCGGGTGCGGAGGTGGCCGCGAGCTGGGCGTCGGCGACGAGGTTCGCGAGGTCCGACTCGGCGTCGCGGGTCTCGGAGCGGGTGATGTCGGCGGTGACCCCGCCGACGACACGGTTGGCGAGCGGCGCGGAGAGCGCCTTCCACTTGTCGATGACGGCGGTCTGGTCGGCGTCCTTGGCGCCGGTGCGCACCACGAGGTGGTTCATCGCGGCGACCCGGTCGCGTACGACGTCACCGGTACGGCGGTCCACCGGCAGCCGGGTCTCGGTGACGACCCGGCCGAAGGACGAGGCCGAGGTGACCGTACGGGGGTGGCCCGCCGGGTCGGGCAGGGAGCAGATGTACGGCTGGTGGGTGTGGCCGGTGACGACGGCGTCGATGGCCGGGTCGAGGTGCTTCGCGATGTCGACGACGGGTCCGGAGACGCCGTCGCACTGCCCGTACGAACCGGCCTGGACGCCGCCCTCGTGGAGCAGGACGACGATCGCCTCGACGCCCTGGCGGCGCAGCTTGCGGGCGGCGGCGTCGGCGGTCTCGACCTCGTCGGTGAAGCGGACGGACTTGATGCCGGACTGGCCGGTGACCTCGGGTGTGCCCTCCAGGGTCATGCCGATGAAGCCGACCTTGACCCCGTCGACCTTCTTGACCCAGGTGGGGGCGAGGAGCGGCTTGCCGGTGGTGCGGTCGAGGACGTTCGCCGCGAGCCAGGGGAAGGCGGAGCCGTCGTAGGGCTCGCCGTCGATGTAGCAGCCGTCGTCGGGGTGGCAGCCGCCGTGCTGGACGCGCAGCAGTTCCGCGGTGCCCTCGTCGAACTCGTGGTTGCCGACGCTCGTGACGTCCAGGCCCAGCTTCTCCATGGACTCGACGGTCGGTTCGTCGTGGAAGAGGCCGGAGAGGAAGGGGCTGGCGCCGATGATGTCACCGGCGGCGACGGTCAGCGAGGCGTCGGTGCCCTCGCGGAGCTGCTTGAGGCGGGCGGCGAGGTGTTCGGCGCCGCCGACCGGGGTGGACCTGGGGTCGAGCTTGGCGCCGAGGTTGGCGTCACGGCCGGTGGGCGGCTCCAGATTGCCGTGGAAGTCGTTGAAGGAGAGCAGCTGGACGTCGACGGTGTCCGGGCGCTTCGGGACGGCCGGGGCGCCGCCGTTCAGGAGGCCGGGGCGGAGGGACAGCAGATGGAACTTGGTGACGCTGCCGTTGAAGCCGAAGTTGTCGTCGGCGACCAGGACGAGCGTGCGGGAGCCGTCCGGGAGGGTCGGACCCCAGGTGATGCCCTCGACGTTGTCGGCGTCCGTGCCGGAGAGGGTGAAGTCGTAGAGCAGCTTCTTCGGCATCGGCCGCTCGGAGCCGGACGGCTTCGCCTTGCCGCGTACGTCCGTCGCGCCGCGTGTGGTGGTCCAGTACAGACGGATCGCGAAGCCGACGCCGGAGGCGAAGGAGCGTTCGACGGTGAGGTAGTCGGTCTTGTTGATCGCGAGGATCTCGGAGACGCCCCGGTCGGCGGAGTAGGTGCCGACGGGGGCCGGCAGCGGGGCGGTGGGCGCGGCGGAGATCGGGTCGACCTCGTAGACGTGCTCGGCCTCGGCCCGGCCGGTGCGACGGTCCATGACGAGGAGGCGTGAGGGGCTCGTCGCGGTCAGTCCGGCGGCGGGGCCGTCCTGGACGAGCGCGTTCTCGGTGATCGTGACGGCCTCGCGGCCGTCCGGGGAGAGGGTGAGCCCCTCCAGGGCCTGGTTGTTGCGGACACCGGCGGTGAGGGTGCCCGACTCCGAGCGGACGGGGGCGTACGCCTTGGGCAGCGGGAGTTCGCGTACGTACGCGCCGGAGGCCGATGTCTCGCGGACGAAGGCCGGCTGCCCGGAGGACGAGGCGCCCTCGCTGGTCCACAGCAGGCCCTTGCCGCCCGGGTTCCAGCGGATCGCCTCGGGGTCGACGGCCTTGGCGGCGAAGGGTTCGCCGGTCGTGTCGTCGAGGACGGTGAGCGCGTCGAGGGTGGGCTTGCCCGTGGCGAACTTCTTTCCCTTCAGGGGAAGTTGGAGGGTGTAGAAGCGGGCCTTGCCGTTCTCGGAGCGGTCGTCGCTGAGGGCGGCGTAGGTGTGGGTCCTCGGGTCGTAGTCGATGCCGGACAGGCCGCCGAAGGGCATCCCGAGTTCCGTGGTGCCTGCGGGGACGGTGAGGGTGTCGAGGAGGGTGATGCCGTTCTGGGTCTTCTGGGGGGTGCGGCCCGCCTCGGGTGTGGCCTCGGCGGCGAGACCGTTGGTGAGGGCCAGGCCGCCCAGGAGGGCGGTGGTGGTGAGCGCGGCGAGGGTGGCGCGTCTGCGCCTGTGTCTGCGCCTGCCGATGAGCCGGCTGTGTCTGGGCATGGGTGTTCCTTCCGGGGAGGGGGAGGGTCCGATGTGTTGCGTCGCGGAGTGCGGGTCCGGTGGGGGCTGGTCGCGCAGTTCCCCGCGCCCCTGAAAGGCCTACGGCCGTTTCGGGGCGGAGAAGCCGGGGCCCAGCCCCGCCTTCTCATCAGAGGGAAGCCGGGGCCACCTGCCCCGCGCCCCGCCGCTTCCTGCGCCACGCGTACACCGCCAGCGCGACCAGCGTCATCGCGTACGGGATGGTCGACACCAGTTGCGGGGGTACGTCGAGGGTGCCGAGCTGGACCGCGAGGGCCTCGGCGGCGCCGAAGCCGAGGGCGGCGAGGAAGACGCCCCAGGGGCGCAGGCCGCCGAGGAAGACGGCGGCGAGCGCGATGAAGCCGCGGCCGGCGGTCATGTCCCGGACGAAGAAGGAGACGTACCCCATGCTCAGGAACACCCCGGCGAGGCCCGCGAGCGCGCCGCTGAGGGCGAGCCCGGCGTACTGGACGCGCCGCAGCGCGATACCGACCGAGGCGGCGGCGTCCGGCATCTCGCCGACCGCGCGGAGGTGGAAGCCGAAGCGGGTGCGGTAGAAGAGCCAGGCCACGAACGGCGCGGCGAGGAACGCCAGCCAGGTGATCATGTTCTGGCCGCTCAGCACCTCGCCGACCACCGGGATGTCCTCGATGCCGGGCAGGGTGACCGTGGGGAGGGTTCCGCTCTTCAGACCCGAGGTGCCGCCCTTGTCGTCGAGGAGGGTGAACACGGCGAAGGCGGTGGCGCCGGAGGCGAGCAGATTGATGCCGATGCCCGCGATGATCGCGTCGGCGCCCAGCTCCAGGCGGAGCGCGGCCAGCAGGAGGCCGAGGAGGACGGCCACGGCGACTCCGGCGAGGGCCCCGGCCGCGACCGAGCCGCTGTACCCGGCGACCAGCGCGCCCGTGCAGGCGGCGCTGAGCATCTGGCCCTCCAGGGCGATGTTGCTGATGCCGGCGCGTTCGGCGACGAGTCCGCCCATCGCCGCGAGGAGGTAGGGGGTGGCGACGCGCAGGACGGCCGCGAGGAAGGCGCTGCTGAGGACGACGTCGAGGACGGTGTTCATCGGGCACCCGCCGTCCCCCGCGAGGCGGCCGGCTTCCGCGAGGTGCCCGCCTGGCGGCGGGCGAGGCGCCGCTTGAGGAGGTTCGGCAGGGCCTGGGCGGTGACCAGGAGGACGATGACCGCCTGGATGACGACCACGATCTCCGTGCCCACGTCCGTCTGCTGTTCCATGATGTCTCCCCCGGCGCGCAGATAGGAGTAGAAGAGGCCGGCGACCACGACGACCAGCGGGTTGTTCCGGGCGAGCAGTGCCACCACGATCCCCTCGAAGGCGAGGCTCCCGGCGAGTCCGGGTTCGAGCCGCCCGTACACGCCCTGTACGAGGTGCGCCCCGGCCAGGCCCGCGACGGCGCCGCCGATGACGAAGCTCCACTCGATGGCGCGGGGCACCCGGATGCCGCCGTACTCGGCGAAGTGCGGGTTGGAGCCGGTCATCCGGATGCGGTAGCCGAGCGGGGTGCGGGTGATGAGCAGCCACAGGGCGACGGCGGTGAGCAGCATCAGGAGGAAGCCGATGTTGGCGCGGCCGAGGGGGATGCCGAGCCATTCGGTGAGCGGGGTGAGCGCGGAGTCCGGCCGGATGCGCTCCGAGTGGACGGCGCTGCTGCCGGGCTCCTTCAGCGGGCCGTTGACGAGGTAGTCGTAGACGCGGACGACGATCGCGTTGAGCATCAGCGTCGCGACGATCTCGTTGGCGCCGAGCCGGGCCTTCATCGAGCCGGGGACGAAGCCCATGCCGGCCCCGGCCGCCGCCGCGGCGACCAGCGGGACGATCACGGCGGCGACGGGCGGCAGCGGAAGGAAGACGGCGACCATGGCCGCCGCCAGCGCGCCCGCGTAGAGCTGGCTCTCGGCGCCGAGGCTGATCTGCCGGGCCCGGAAGGGGATGGCCACGGACAGGCCGAGGAGGGTGAGGGTGGTCGCGTCCTCCAGCCAGCGGCCGACGCGGAACTTGATTTATGCGCTGTTGAGCTGTCCACGGACTATCGTCCAACGTCATGTCGATCATGGGTTGGCGGGTCCACTTCACCCGCAGGGACCCGGCGTGGCCGCGCGAAGCGACGCCGTTCATAAGGGAGTTCAGCGCTCTGTTCTCCGGTCTCGATCAGCGGTTGGACGAGCTGGGTGTGCCCGAGGGACAGCCGTTCCTGATCAGTCCGGCGGGTCAGTACGACGTGGCGTTGAACCGCTACTTCTCAGTGTGGTTGGCGTCGTCTCCGTGGAACACTCAGGCCGCCCATGCCCGGGACCTGCGCACGTACTTCGACTTTCTGTGGTTCGGGCGAGGCCGACGCGACTGGCGTGATGCGTCGATGGACGATCGGGCGGCGTATGAGTGGTGGCGTCGTCGGGACGAGCACGGGCCTCGGGTGGAGGACTCCAGCTGGGACCGGGAGGTCTCTACGGTCAACCAGTTCTATCTGTGGGCGATCGAGCAGGACCTTGTGCGGGCCAATCCCATCCGTCAGCGTGCCGCTGCAGCGTGGTCGCCCTGGGCGCGAGGTTCCGGCGGCGGCACGGTGCGGCAGGTGCCGGCCGAAGCGTCGCACACGGGTCCGCGGCGTGAGGTGAAGTGGCTGCCGCCGTTGTCGTACCGGCTGTGGCGCAATGTCGGGCTGTGCGGGTTTGACGCGACGGAGATGCCGAGGCGGGCGTTTCGCGGACGGTGGGCGGCGCGGAACGTGGCGTACGCCGACGCGATGATCCGTACGGGGCTGCGGCTGTGTGAGCACTCGGCGCTGACGGTGTTCGAGCTGCCGGAGCTGCCGCCGCCCGGGGCTGGGATCGTCAACGCGCGGGCGATGCTGCCGCACGTGATCTCCAAGGGGCGCTCGGGGCGGGCGGTGTATTGGCCGGTCTCGGTGCTGCGGGACGTACGCGATTACATGGAGTGGGACCGGACCGAGATGCTCGACTACGGCCGCGCCCGCGGCTTCTACACCCCGACGCGCCGGTCGCTGCTGGTGGAGGACCCGGCTGTACCCCGAGTGCGGATGGGCGGCCGGTGGGTGCCGGTGGCCCGCCTGGACGCGGCCGAGCGGCGCCGGCTGCTGGTGGCCACAAGGGATGGCGGGTGGGCGCCGGCGATGGTGTGGCTGAACCAGTGGGGGCTGCCGATGACGGTGTCCGGGTGGAAGCAGGTCTTCGCCGACGCCAACAACCGGTGCCGTGCGCAGGACGTTGGCGTGGCGGCGACTCCGCACATGCTGCGGCACTCGTACGCGGTGACCACGCTGGAGCTGCTGTGGCGGGGGCATCTGCAGGCGCTGGGCGATATGAACGAGCAGCAGCGGCTGACGTATCAGCGGGTGTTCGGTGATCCGCTGAACTGGGTGCGGATCAGGCTCGGTCACCGGTCGGCAACGACGACGGCGGTTTACCTGCACACCTTGCAGGAGCTGGAGATGCGCACGCGGCTGGAGCTGGTACCGGAGGGGGCGTGGGAGCCGGCGGGCTTCAGCGAGGAGGGCTGGCTGGAGCGGTCGGCGGTGGCCGCGTGAGCGAGGGCGTGGCGCGGGCGGGCCGCGGGCGTACGGCAGTGGTGCCGGACGGTTTCTACGAACCTCCTCCCGCGGTGGAGTTCCCCGAGGACGGCGGGTCGCCGGTGGTGCGCTTCATGGGTGAGGACGGCCGCGAGTGCGTGTTCCGGTTCGCGGAGCTGCCGCTGGCGGGGATGCACCGGGACTTCGCCCACGCGCTCGGGGTGCGGATCGGGCCCGGCGGCGGGCGCCGCACGCAGCGGGCGGCGAGCGGGCAGTGGCAGACGGTCAAGCGGTTTCTCCTGCTCCTGGACAGGCTCCCGGTGCCGCCGCAGCGGGTGGAGGAACTGCGGGTGCGCCACTTGGAGCGGTACCTGATGTCGCGGCGGGAGACGTGTCTGGAGACGTCGGCCCGCCGGTCTCTGCAGGATCTGCTGCGGATCGTGAGGGTCCTTCCGGGCCAGGACCGGCTGGATGGCGCCGTGGTGGACTACGCCGGGCAGCCTGGGCACGGGGTGGATGCCCAGCAGGCAGTGCGCCCGGGCTACTCGGATCGCGAGTTCCAGGCCGTGATGACCGCGGCTCGCTCGGACGTGGTGGCCATCCGTGACCGGATCGCGGCGGGCGAGAACCTGCTGTGGCGCTTCCTCGACAACCCCGAGGCTCTGCTGGCCGCCGAGCGGGAGCAGGGGGCGCGGCTGGAGGCGATGGCGCGGACAGGCCGGATCCAGGTCGATTACCGGGGGCTGGCGGTGGGCGAGTACCCGGCGGCCTGCTACGCGCAGGCGCGGCAGTTGTTCGTGGTCGACCAGGACCTGGCTCCTCTGTTGATCTACGCGGCCGGGCTGAGCGGCCGTAACCCGGAGACGCTGAAGGAACTGCCCGCCGAACACCGGCTGCTGGAGGAGCGGGCGGTGGCGGTGACGCTGGTCAAACGCCGCCGGGGCAAGGCCAACTCCCGTACGACTGTGCACTGGAGCGTGGACCCGGACTCGAACCGGCAGTTGAAGGCGATGGGTAGTTTCTATCTGCTGCTGCACCGGATGATGGCCCGAAGCCGGGCGTTTTCCGGCACATCCTCGGTGTGGTCGATCTGGGCGGGCAACGGCCGTGGTGGTGTCCGCCATGCCTCAACCGGCGGGCACCTCGGTCCGTTCGACGCCGAGTTGGCGCGCAAGCTGAAGCTCGGGCAGTGGGCCGAGCGTCACGGCCTGGTCGGCGACGATGGGGCACCGCTGCAGATGATGCTGACCCGGATGAAGAAGACGGTCGAGACGCGGACGGCTAAGCAGGTGGGCGGGCACCTGCCGTCCGCGCGGCTGACCAACACGGCCGAGACGTCGTTCGCCTGCTACCTGCGCGGGGATCCGTTCGTCACCGAGTGGGCTGCCGATGTGCTGACCGAGGCGATCAACGATGCCGAGCGGCACGCCCGTGCCGTCGTCGTGCGCCTGGGTGGCGCGGATGCGGACGCTGTCTCGCAGCGGTCGCTCGGCCAGGCGGAGGCGGGCGAGCTGGACACGCTCGCCGCCTCGTGCCTGGACATCGAGGACAGCCCGTCCGGCGGCCGGTGCCGCCAGTCGTTTCTGGCCTGCTTCGCCTGTCCCAACGCCCTGGTCCTGGAGCGGCACTTGCCCGCCTTGCTCGCGCTGGCCGACGTGCTACGAGAGGACCTTGAGCGGCGGGACGTCGATCAGTGGGCGGCCCGGCACGGGGCGACCTGGACGGTCCTGACCCGCGACATCCTGCCCCGGTTCAGCCCTGCCCAGCGCGCCGCCGCGGCCCGCACCCGCCCGGTTCTCCCGCTGGACCTGCTCGATGGCCCGAAGGAGCTTTCGTGACCAGTCCTGTCGAGGTCGCTCGACGGTCCGGGGCGGTGCCCGCCCGGGCGCTCGTGCTGGCCGCACGACCGTTGCGCGCCGAATACCGACTGGAGGAGACGTCCCGGTTCGCCGACGACGCCTGGTGGCTGACGCCGGCGTGGCTGCGGGCCGACCGCAAGTCGCTCAAGCTGGACTTCAGCACGGTTCCGCCGCCGTTCGTGACCACGGCCAAGAGCCTGTTCTACGCCCTGCTCGCCCAGGACACCCCGCCCGGCGAACTGCCGCTCACCATTCCCAGCATCCGCACCTACTTCAGCTGCGTACGCCGTTTCCTCACCTGGGTCCACGACCGCGGACTCGCCCTCGCCCAGGTGAGCGGAGAGGACCTTGACATCTTCCACCGCGAGCTCGCCGAGCAGCGGTTGTCCCTCGCCTCCACCTACCGCTACCGCCGTGCGATTCGGATGCTGTGGGCCTACCGCAGCCGGGTCCCCGATGCCCTGGCGAGCGACCCGCTGCGGCGCTCGGCCTGGCAGGCGTGGGCGCGCGCGAACCCGCGGCGGTTCGGAGAGAACCTCACCGAGCGGATCCCCGAGCAGATCCTGGGCCCCCTGCTCACGTGGGCGCTGCGCTGGGTCGATGACTTCGCCGAGGATGTCCTCGCCGCTCGTGACGAGCGCGCCGCCCTCGATGCGCGTGTGCCGGCTGGCCCCGACGCGCTGTCGGCCCTGGCCGTGCTGCTGGACGGATACCGTCGCCGGGGCGAGCCCCTGCCAGCTCTTCCCGTCGGCCAGCGGCGCCGAGGGCCGCAGCTGGCGCCGTGCCTGAGCCACCTGGCCCGGTTGCTGGGCCATGACCGCGACCGGCTGGAGCGGCTCGACGCCGAGCGGCTGATCGCCGAAGCCGCGCAAGAGGTCGGCGTCGACTCCGACTGCCCCCTCACCCACCGTGTCCAAGGACAGCTGGACGGCCGCCCGTGGCTGGCGGCGATCTCGTACTACGATGTGCCGCGGTACGAGCGGCTGCTCCAGGGGGCCTGCTGGATCGTGATCGCCTACCTCTCCGGGATGCGCGACTCCGAGGCCAAACACCTCCAGCGCGGCTGCCTGAGCGTCCAACGCGACTCCGCCGGCCGCGTCTACCGCCACCGCCTGCACAGCCTCGCCTTCAAGGGCGAGAACGCCCACGGGGCGCAGGCCACCTGGATCGTCACCGCCCCGGTCGCCCGGGCCGTCGCCGTCCTCGAACGCTTCCAGTCGGCCGAACAGCCCTACCTGTTCGCTCCGCCGCCGACCTCCCGCAGCTACCGCCAACGCCGCAGCCCTTTCGGGGTGCTGGACAGCAACGCCACCAACACGGACATCACCGACCTGATCAAGTGGATCAACGCCTACTGCACCGCGCACCAGCGCGCGGACGGCATCCCGCCGGAGCGCGGGCGGGTTCCGCACCTGACCACGCGGCGCTTTCGGCGGACCCTGGCCTGGTTCATCGCCCGCCGCCCTGGTGGCACCATCGCCGGCGCTCTGCAGTACCGCCATCAGGGGATTCAGATGTTCGAGGGCTACGCCGGCACCAGCGACTCCGGGTTCCGCGACGAGGTCGAAGCCGAGGAGGCCCTCGCCCGGGGCCAGTTCCTCGCCGGGATGGGCGCCGCCGACCGTCCGGCGTTGGCCGGACCGGCCGGAGCCGAGGCCGAAGCCCGGCTCACCGAGTTCGCCCGCCACACCGTCTTCGACGGCCAGGTCGTCACCGACGAAGCCCGCCTGCGCCGCATCGTGGCACGCCACGACCCGCACCTGTACCCGGGGACCTTCGTCACCTGCGTCTACAACCCCGACCGCGCTCTGTGCCGCGCCCCCGCCGACCCCGGCCACCAACCGGTCCTCGCCGACTGTCAGCCCCTGGCCTGCCGCAACACCGCCCTCACCCCCGCCAACCAGCAGGCTCTGGTCGGTCACCTCACCCAGCTGGAGGACGCCCTGGATGACGGCGCCTGCCTGGCCCCCTACATCCGACACCGTCTTCAGGAACAGCACCGTGCCACGGCCGCGTTCCTGGCCCGCCACGATCCGGAGCCCGCAGCGTGAATCGAGCCCTGCCCGACGTCGACACCGTCAAGGCCGCCATCGACACCGTCCTCGACGAGGCGTTCGCCAGCGGACGCAGACCGACCGTCACCGCTATCGAGCGCCGCCTCGGCATCCCCCACGCCACATTTCACCGCCACTACGCCGACCTGATCGACACCCATTTCCGGCCCCGGATCCCCGCGGCCCGCAGCCAGACACGCACGGACCGGCCGAAGACCGACGGGCCCAACGAGGAGAACCTGCGCCGGCTACGGCAGGAGAACACCGACCTACGCCGGACCCTCGCCCTCTACGAGGAGGCCATCCGCCAACTCGCCCTCGAAAACCACGCCATGCGCGGCGGCGCCGCCGTCATTCCCCTGCCCGCCCGCAGCCGCACCTCCGCACCATCACAGTCCTGACCTGGGCCCCGTCCGGGTCCGCCCAGCGCGCGAGGACCGGCGCCACCGCGTCGATGTGACTCAGGTGCGGGCCGCCACCCTGCGTCCGACGTCTCTGCGGTCAGCTGGCAGCATCCGCTGCGTCCAAGTTCAAGATCCGGTGCGATAGCGGGTGAGCATGAGGGCGACGGCTTCGTCGACGATGCCGGTGTCGGTCGGGTCGGGCGGGACGAAGTCGGTCCGTACGAGTTGGGGCCACAGGAGCTGGCTGCAGATCATGCCGAGGAACTGTTCGGCGACCGCGGACGCCGAGTGCGGCTGTCCGTCGGCCGACCGGAAGTCGAGCGTGCCGGCCTGGGCCTCGGCGTCCAGGTAGTCACGGAGCCGGTCGAAGAAGGGGCCGCGGTCGATGGCGAAGCCGGTGCCGACGATGTCAGCGAGTTCCGGCATCTGGGGAAGCTCGGTGATGATGAGGCGGCACAGCGCCGCCGTACCCGGCCGCGCGACCAGGCAGGCGTAGTCGCGGCCGATGTGGTCCAGACCGTACTGGGGGTCACCGGGCGGCGGCGCTTCGGCGTACTCCACGTCCAGCTGCCACTGTTCGGAGGTGACGGCCGCGAACAGCGCGGCCTTGGAGGGGTAGCGCTTGAAGAGGGTGCCGGTGGAGACGCCGGCCTCTTTGGCGA
Source organism: Streptomyces griseiscabiei (assembly GCF_020010925.1). NCBI lineage: Bacteria > Bacillati > Actinomycetota > Actinomycetes > Kitasatosporales > Streptomycetaceae > Streptomyces > Streptomyces griseiscabiei. Next base: position 1,367,284 of record NZ_JAGJBZ010000001.1, read on the forward strand.
TCTGGGCGAGAGAGGTCTTGTCGTATCCCCGGGCGAGGAAGAGGTCGCGGGCGGCGCGGATGATGCGCGCGCGGTTCTCCGCTTTGATCTGCGCGTGATACCCGGCCTGGCGCGCATCGCCACCGCATTCCGCTCGGTCACGGTCCGCCACCGACATACCCACGCCCCTCGCCCGACTCCCGGCCGCGTCCTCGCTCTCAGAGGACGGTCTGGCCGCCGTCCAGGATAAGGTCCTGGCCCACGGCGAAGGCGGAGACGTCGGAGGCCAGGTACACCACGGCTTCGGCGACTTCCTCCGGCATGCCCATGCGGCCCAGCGGAATGCCGGCGCTGATCCCCTCCACAACTGCCGCCTGCACCGCCGGGTCCTCGATCCCGAGCTTGGCGGCGGAGTACAGCGGGGTGTTCACCGGGCCGGGGCTGACCGCGTTGAACCGGATGCCGTGCGAGGTGAGCAGGTCCGCGTTCCACGACCGCATCAGGGAGGAGACGGCCGCCTTCGTCGCGGCGTAGGCGTTCGAATGCCCGTAGCCGCCGTGCGCGCTGTTGGACGCGTTGAGGATGACCGAGGACGGGTTGGCCAGCACGGGCACCAGGGCCTGGGTGAGGAAGAAGACGCTCTTGACGTTGATGTCGAAGAGCCGGTCGAAGCTGTCCTCGGTGTGGTCCTCGAACGGCCGCCAGTCCGAGACGCCGGCGTTCAGGAACGCCACGTCCAGCTCCCCGAAGTGCTCACGCACCTGCTTGGCCAGACCGCGCTGCGCATCGAGATCGCGTGCGTCGGCCTGCACGACGGGCACCTTGTCCCCGAGGATCTGCCGCGCCCTGTCGATGCTGGCCGGGGTGACGCCTGTGACCAGCACGTCGGCGCCCTCCGCGAGGAAACGCTGCGCGGTCTCCAGGCCGATCCCGCTGGTGCCGCCGGTGATGAGGGCGCGCTTGCCCGCAAGACGATTCATGGTGATTGTTCCTTGCCGAGTCGTTAGGTAAGTCGATGGACTCACCATTGGAAGATAGCCCCCGCGCCATCCATGAGGCAAGTCAATCCACTTACCATCGGCGCCTGGAGCGGTTCGGTTAAGGACGCGTCGCGTGGGAGTGGGCAAGGAGTGCCCTGGGACCGGTTCCCGCTCGGAGAGCTCGTCGGTCAGCTGCCCTCGGACCACTGGCAGGGGTCTCTTCCGACAGGGTCGGAAAAACAGCACCCAGCGCCTCCTCGACGGGCGTGAGCTCCTGGTCCAACGGCGGCCTGGCGGTCAGGGCACCGAAGAGTCTGCTGCTGCCCGGCCTGCCATCCGCTCTCTCCTTCGGAAAGGACGTCGCGGCCGTCGGCCGGTCAGCCGCGTTGCCGGCGGGCGCGCAGATCGGCCCAGCGGCGTAGGCGCTCGGAGATCTGGGCTTCGTAGCCGTTGCGGGTGGGCTGGTAGTACGTCTGGCGGTCCATGTCGTCGGGGAAGTAGTCGTCACCGGAGAAGCCGTCGGTTGTGTCCGGGTCGTACTGGTAGTCCTTGCCGTAGCCGAGGTTCTTCATCAGCCGGGTCGGGGCGTTGAGGATGTGGGCCGGTGGCATGAGTGAGCCGGTGTGCCGGGCTGATCGGTGTGCGGCGTTGAAGCCGCGGTAGACGGCGATGGACTTGGGGGCGGTGGCGAGGTAGACGACGGCCTGGGCGATCGCCAACTCGCCCTCGGGGGAGCCGAGTCGCTCGTACACGTCCCAGGCGGCGAGGGCCTGCTGGACGGCGTGCGGGTCGGCCATGCCGATGTCCTCGTTCGCGAAGCGGACCAGGCGGCGGGCGACGAACAGTGGGTCCTCGCCGCCGTCGAGCATGCGGGCGAGCCAGTACAGGGCCGCGTCCGGGTCGGAGCCGCGCATCGACTTGTGCAGCGCGGAGATCAGGTTGTAGTGGCCCTCCTGCGCCTTGTCGTACAGCGGGGCGCGCTGCTGGATGTGATGGGCGAGGCCGGCGGTGTCCAGGGTGGTTTCGGTGTCCGGGAGGGCCTGGAGCTGTTCGGCCATGTTGAGGAGGTAGCGGCCGTCGCCGTCGGCCATGGCGATCAGGGCGCGGCGGGCGTCGTCGTCCAGGGGCAGATGGTGGCCGGTGAGCTGTTCGGCGCGGTCGAGGAGTGTGGACAGGGCGGCTTCGTCGAGGCGTTTGAGGACGAGGACCTGGGTGCGGGAGAGGAGGGCGCCGTTGAGTTCGAAGCTGGGGTTCTCGGTGGTGGCGCCGATCAGGGTGACGGTGCCGTCCTCGACGTAGGGCAGGAAGCTGTCCTGCTGGGCGCGGTTGAAGCGGTGGATCTCGTCGACGAACAGCAGGGTGCCCTGGCCGATGCCGCGTCGGCTTCGTGCAGTGGCGAAGACCTTGCGCAGGTCGGCCACGCCGGTGAAGGTGGCCGACACCGGTTCGAAGGCCAGGTTGCCGGCGTCCGCGAGGAGCCGGGCGATGGTGGTCTTGCCGACGCCGGGCGGGCCCCACAGGATGGCGGAGCCGAGGCGCTGCTGGGCGACCATGCGGCCCAGCGGGGCGTCCGGGGCCAGGAGGTGGTCCTGCCCGACGACATCTTTCAGCTGGGTGGGGCGCAGGCGGTCGGCGAGCGGCCGGGAGGGCTCCTCGTCGAAGAGCGGCAGGGTCGGTTCCATCAGTCTCTCGGGTCGCAGGCGGACGTGTGCGGACGCGGCCAGCCGTGCACGGGGCAGCGTCTGCTCAGCCGTTCGTGGGGAAGTTCGCGGCGTTCATCGGGCAGTGGGGCGGTCGCGTCGCGGCAGGCGCTCGGCGGCCAGGTCGTAGGAATCCTCGACCACGTCGTTGACCAGCCGCTCGGTGATGCCGGCACCGGGACCGAGGGAGATCCAATGGCGTTTGTCGAGGTAGCGGCCCGGTGTGATCGATGCGTGCTCGTGCATGTACGTGCGGGCGTGTTCGGGTTCGCACTTGACCGTGATGATCTGGTCGTCCGGGTCTTCGGTGACGATCAGGAACACCTTGCCCGCGACCTTGTACACGTCGAGCCCTGGGGTGAAGGGGTAGCCGTGGCTGACGTCGGGGAGGGCCAGGGCCACCTGTCGGGCGGTGTCCTGGAGCCGGTCGCCGGCCGCGCTCACCTGGCCGCCCGCGTGCCGGTGCCGTAGGTGTGCGGGTCGACAGGCCGCTCGGCCTTGGGCAAGTGAGCGACGACGAGCCGGTAGGAGTCGGTGACGAGCTCCCTGACGAGCTCCTCGTCGACGCCGTCTCCGCTCTCCAGCGTGATCCAGTGCTTCTTGTTCATGTGGTAGCCGGGGGTGATGTGGCTGTACTGCTCCCGCAGTGCGTGGGCATCACCGGGGTCCGCCTTGAGGATCACGACGGGCCGCCCGGGGACTTCGGTCATCAGCATGAACACCTTGCCGCGTACCTTGAAGACCTCCCAGTCGGGGCCGAAGGGATGCTCCAGCTGGGATCCGGGGAGTTCCTCCGCGCAGTCGGCGGCGGTCTTGTGCAGGGCCGATCCGTTCATGAGTGGTGTGCCTCCTGAGGTGGTGACGGGCTATGGCATCGAAGGAAGCGGAGGGCGCGCCGCGCGGGCGCGGGGGCAGGTCCCATCCTTACCTCGAAACCAACGAAGAGGGCGGTAGGCTACGGACACGTGATGGTCGATGAGCGACACTCCGGGCCGAGTTGGCAGGCCGGACCAGCCGCGGTTCCGCTGTACGGTTTCCAGCCCCCGGTCGGTACTCCGTACGGCCTTGAGGTGAGCACCGTCGAGGATTTCTTCGCCCAGCACGATGACTGGCCGTGGAATCCGCCCCGTCCGGGCCGTGCCACCTTCCACTACCTCATCGCCGTCACCGAGGGTGAGCTGCTGCACGACGTCGACCACGTCACGCGGACCGTGACCCCCGGCCAGTGGCTGTGGGTGCGTCCCGGGCACGCACAGTGCTGGCATCCGCCCGGCGCAGCCCGCGGCGCCTTCATCCTGTTCGAACCCGACGTACTGCGGCCCGACCTCGCCCGCCTCCTGACCCCGCTCACCGCGCACGATGCCCCCGCCGTGCTCACCCCGCACCCCGACGACACCGCCTGGCTCCAGCAGACGGCACTCCAACTCCTGGACGAACACCGCGCGCTGGGGCGCCGCCCCCTCGACGTGCACCATGCCCTTCGCCGCAGTCTGCTCGAATCGCTGCTGCTGCGCCTGGCTAACTCCCCGGGCATCGCCCCCGTCGCCACGGCCGGCACGGGCCGCGCCGACCGGTACGGGCGCTTCCTGGACGCGCTGGAGCTGCATTTTCGCGAACTCCACCAGGCCGCGGACTACGCCGAGTTGCTCGGCTGTTCGGTCCGAACCCTGAGCCGCGCCGCCCGGGACGCCACCGGCAAGGGGGTACGCGAACTCATCGACGAGCGGCGCCTCCTCGAAGCCCGGCGCTTGCTGGGAGCCGCCCGGTGGGACGCCCGGACCGTGGCCGTCCACCTCGGCTTCACCGACCCCGCGAACTTCGGCCGCTTCTTCCGCGACCGCACCGGCCTCACCCCGGCCGCCTACGCGGCCCGCGAAGCGAGGACCGACGCTTGACGGAAACGCGGCGAACGCCCCCTTGCCCGTCAGGAGGCAACGGCTGTCTTCGCCGTCTGCGCGTTGTCGCACTGCTCACGCGTCAAGGGCCCGCCGGATGAACTCCTCACGGGTCGCGTTGGAGGCACGCGACACAGCCGCGTCACCCACCGACATGTCGAACCCGTGGAAACCTCCGCCCCACATGTGGAGATCGACGCTCACGCCCGCCTCGGACAGGCGGCCGGCGTAGCTCAGGATCTCGTCGCGGAACCCCTCGGCCGAGCCGGTGTCGATGTAGGTGCGGGGCAGCCGGCTGAGGTCCTCGGCGCGGGCCGGCGCGGCGTACGGCGACACGTCCGGGCTGCCGCGCCGCTCGCCCAGTACGGAGGTCCACGCGTACAGGTTGCTGTGGCGGTCCCATACGCCTTCGCGGTCCACCATGCGACTGCTGTGCGTCTGGAAGCGGTCGTCGAGCATGGGGCAGATCAGAATCTGGTGGCTGAGCCTGGGGAAGGCGCGGTCGCGGGCGAGCAGCGCGGTCCCCGCCGCGAGGCCGCCGCCGCCACTGACTCCGGTGATCATGATCCGTTCGGGATCGATGCCGAGTTCGGCCGCGTTCTTCGCCGTCCACACCAGCCCCGCGTAGCAGTCCTCGACCGGTGCCGGGTCTGGGTGATCCGGCGCCAGCCGGTATTCGACCGACACGACGACCGCACTCCCGTCGATCACATGGGGGAGGAGATGACTCACGTGGTCCCGGCGGCCTCCCATGATCATTCCGCCGCCGTGGAGGCTGAGGATGCCTCCCTTGGGGCCTCGGTCCTCGGCGGGGCTGAGAATCAGCACGGTGATGTCCGGCTCGCCTTCCGGCCCGGCTACCTTGCGTTCCTCCACCCGCACCCTTCCGCCCACCGTCAGAGCCTCTGAATCCAACCCAGGCGAACCTGCAGCGATCTGCCGTCGGATCTCAAGCAGGGTCTCGTCCGTCAGTGCCGGGAAAAAAGCTCCCCGCGCTTCCTCGACGGGCGCGAGCTCCGGGTCCAACGAGGGCCGGGTGGTCAAGGCGCCAAAGGGGTCTGCCGCTGCCATCTGTTCTCTCCTTCGGAAACGACGGGGAGCGGCGGCGCTCACCGCTGGGCTGAGGTACTCACTGCGCACAGTGCGTGGGTTTGAGCCGATGGACTCGCTGTGCCCGATGACCTTGTCGCGTCCCACGATCCGTTTTCAGTCGTCGAGGACGACGACGTGCTTGCCCGGCGTGGCACCGGACTCGAGGTCGGCCTGGGCGTCACGGACCTGTTCCAGCCCGTGGTACGCCTTCGCGACCGGGACGTTGAGACGTCCGGCGGCGATGGCCTGGAGCTGGTGGGCGAAGACGTCTGCCGGGAGGTCGGCGGCCTCACCGCCGTAGGACGTCAGCCGTACCCCGCCCGGGATCATGAACGGGCTGAAGTCGGGGATCGTCCACTGGCCCGCCAGGGCTCCGGTGAAGCAGACCGTGCCGTGCCGGCGGACGGCGTTGAGGGTGTCGGGGAGGACCGAGCAGCCGACCAGTTCCAGGGCGGCGTCGACGCCGTCCGGGATCAGCTCGCGCACCTGGTCGGCGAGGGTGCCGTTGTCGACGAGGGGGTGGTCGACGCCCGCGGCCCGCAGTTCCCCTGACCTCGACTCGCTGCGGGTGGTGGACAGCACGGTGGCTCCGAGGTCCTTCGCGATCGTGGCCGCGCTCAGCCCGACCGTGGAGGTGCCGCCGCGAATCAGCAGCGTCTGCCCGGCCTTGAGGTCCAGACCCCGGGTCAGGGACCCGTAGGCGGTCTGGAACATCTCGGGCAGGGCGCCGACGACGTCCCACGTCAGGGTGGTCTCGAACGGGATGGCCTGTGCCGCGGGGACGGTCACGTACTGGGCGTACGCGCCGTCGTAGGCGCGGCCCATGCCGCCCATCATCGTGGCCACCTGCTGTCCCGGCCGCAGACCGCTGTCCTCGTCGGCCTCGTCGACCACGCCGACGCCCTCGATGCCGGGCACCCGCGGATAGGTGACCTCCGCGTCCGACTCACCCTTGCGGGTGGTGACCTCGGATTCGTTGACGCCGAACGCCTTCACCTTGATCCGCACCCAGCCGGGCTTGCGGACGGGCACCGGGACGTCCTTGATCTCCAGTGCCTCCAGGCCGCCGGGCCGGGTGACGACGACGGCCCGCATCGTCGCCGGTGCGGCGTCGCCGGCTGCTGTCGGTTGACTCATGTCGAGTACCTCACTCCCTGTTGTCCCCTGCGTCGTCCGTATCGCCCGCCGGCTGTCAGGGGCGGTCGATGCCTTCCCACAGGTCGAGGACCTGCTGGTAGTGAGCGGTGCCCTCGAAGGGAGAGTTGCCGACGGTTTCCGAGGTGGGCTTGTCCGTGACGGCGGGCCACAGACGGGAGTGCTCACCGGTGGCGAAATCGAGGACGATGTCGCGAATACGGGTGTCACGCTCGGCCTGTTCTGCGCTGCGGCCCGGCTGTTCCTGACCGACCAGGGCGTACATCTCGGTGCCGTGCACGGCGGGCGCGCCCTCGCCGGGGCCGATCAGGAGGAGGTGGGCGTTGCCGCCGGCGGCGGCGTGGGCCAGGGCGCCGCGGGCGGCGGGGATCGCGAAGAGGTAGTCCGCCATGACCGTGGCGCGGACCTCGGCCGGGGTACGGCCGTCCCGGTCGTAGGCGTCGACGATCTTCTGCGCGCGGGAGCGGGAGATGCGCCACCCCGCGACCTCGTCGACGACGCGGTCGACGGTGCCCGGGTCGAACCGGTCCAGGTCGTTCGCCACCCACCAGCCCATGTCGTCGCTCGCCATGCTCAGCAGCACGTCGACATCGCGGTGCGCGCCCGAGGCGAGGACATCCATGGGGTGGGCGTGCACCACCGCGCCGGGCTGCCCGATGTCCAGGACGACGCCGGTGGCCTTGTTGTCCACCCCGCCACGGACTCCGAGGTCCGTCGGGAGGACCTTGCGCAGCGCGTCCCGCAGGGAGAGCGGGTCGAGGTCGAGCAGCTTCTCCGGGTTGTCCGCGACGCCGAGTTCGGTGACGAACCGGTGCCCGAGTTCCTCGGCCCACCAGGCCGGGATGGAGCGGGCGGGCCCTCCGGAGAACCCGGCCAGGCGCCGGTACAGGCCGTCGGCGGAAGAGGCGCCGAGCAGCCCGAAGGTGGAGTAGGCGCCGCCGCTGTGGCCGTAGACGGTGACGTTGTCGGGGTCGCCGCCGAAGTGGCCGATGTTCCGCTGGATCCAGGTGAGCGCGGCGATGATGTCCTGGAGGAAGAGGTTGCTGGCCTCGGCGAGCTTCCCGCCGTACTGCGAGAGCGAGAGCGGGCCCAGGGCGCCGAGCCGGTAGTTGATGGACACGCCCACCACGCGCCCCGTCGCGGCGAGACCGGAGGCGTTCGAGGTGATCTGTGTGTTCGCGCCGTACTCGAATCCGCCGCCGTGGATGTACACGGTCACCGGGAGCGCTGTGTCGGCCGGTTGCTCGGGGGCCCACACGTTCAGGTTCAGGCAGTCCTCGCCCATCCCACTGTCCGCTTCGAGCCAGTCGCCGCTGTCCGGCTGGATCGAGACGACGCCCTTGCGGTCGTACGGGAGACTCGGATCGAAGTCCGCGACCACGGGGCGGCGATACCGCTCGGCGGTGGCGTAAGGGATCCCCCACCAGGACCGCACCCCTGGTGCAGTCGGAGCCTTGGGCGCGGTCTCGGTCATGGCGTGAGATTCCTTCCGGAGCGTTTCGGGTGTTTCGCGCGGCGTGGCGGCAGCTGATCGCTCGCGGTGGCGCTCTCCAAGCATTCCCTGGACTCCGGCAAATCGCCCGGCGGACAGCGGTCACCCGGTGGTCATCAGATGACACTTCGGCCACAAGATCTCGGTGCGGGCCATGAACTCCCCCTACGTGGCCGACGGCCGGATCGCCGGCGAACGGCGCCAGCTCGACCTCCTCCCGGTGAAGCGGCAGATCGATGCCGTACCGGCGTTGTGAACCTCGCAATGCCGGGTGAGCCTTCTGCCGTGCGGGATAGCCGCTGCCGGAAAGGCTCCGTACGGCGCGGTGGCAGGGGACGAGGGCCCACACCGGAGCGCGGGCGCCGGCGCTGGTTCACCGCATGAGGTCGGTCTCTCCTTCTTGATCCGGCCACCGTCGTGATCGACAAGCTGGAGAGCCTGCGGCTGATAGAACGCCGCCCCCACCCCACCGACCGCCGGGCCAAGCAGCTTGCCCTGACCCCGGAGGGCGTCGAGCTGCGGGAACGGCTGCTGAAGGTCCTGGCCGAAGAACCCCTGTTCGCTGGCCTGACCCAGGACGAGCAGGACGCACTGGAGGGTCTGCTCAAGCGGGCCCTGTCCCGCAATGAAGCCCTCCAGGCCTGACGGCGTCCGTCAGTTGAGGCCCTTCCACCGCGGACATACCTCGACCCTGCTGCCGTCGCGGACAACGGACACGTTCAAGCCCTGTCCATAACGAGCGCTCCAACGGGCCGGTGAGCAGGGCCTCGTAGGCCGCGACCGGGTCCTTGCCGGTGGCGAGCATCACGAGGAAGCCGATGACGAGGGCGGCCAGGATCGTGGCCAGGGTCATGCTGAGGTCGACGGCGAGGCCCCGGCGCCGGGTGGCCCTGTACTCCCGGCGGTCCTCGCTCTCGATGAGCGTGGTCGGAGGGCTGGTGGTCATGCGGTGGCCGCCTTCCCGGAGTCAGCGGCGCCGTCGTCGTCCAGCCCGGCTCGCAGCCGAGCGGGTCCGTGGTGTTCGACGCCGAGCATGTGGAGGCCGACCTTCTTCTCCGTGAGGTCCGTGGTGTCGTCGAAGCGGCCGACGAGCCGGCCGTCCTTGAGGACGAGCAACCGGTCGGAGAGCGCGAGGAGTTCGGTGAGGTCGGCGGAGACGAGAAGGACGGCGGCGCCCTCGTCGCGGGCGGCGACGAGACGCTCGTACATGAAGCGCATGGCGCCGATGTCCACGCCGCGCGTGATCTGGGAGGCGATCAACAGCCTTGGTCCGGCGGAGAGTTCGCGGGCGACGACGACCTTCTGCATATTGCCGCCGGACAGCGCGCGGACGGGCACGGACGGGTCGGGGGTGCGGATGGCGTAGTCCGCCACGAGTTGTTCGGCGTGGGCGCGTACGGCCGCCGGGCGCAGGATGCCCCGGCGGGCGAGGGGCGGCCGGTCGTGGCGGTCGACGACGAGGTTGTCGGCGATCGACTCGTCCAGCGCGGCCCCGTCGTGGAGCCGGTCCTCGGGGATGTAGCCGATACCGGCGCGGCGGTGTCCCTCGACGTCCAGTCCGGCCGTGTCGGTGTCGCCGACGCGTACGCTCCCCGCGCTCGGCCGCCGCAACCCGGCGAGGATCTCGGCGAGTTCGGTCTGCCCGTTGCCCTCGATCCCGGCCACGCCGACGATCTCGCCGGCGGCGACGTCGAAGTCGAGGCCGTGCAGGGACTGCCCGGTCGGGGCGGCGTAGGCGAGGCCCCGCACGCGCAGCGTGGTACCCGCGCGCCTCGCCGGGGCGCGGGCCACGTCGAGGGACATCTCCCGGCCCACCATCATCGCGGCGAGCGAGTGCTCGGTGGTGTCGGCGGTGGTGACGGTCCCCACCAGCGTCCCGGCCCGCATCACGCTCACCCGGTCGCTGATCTCCCGCACCTCGCGCAGCTTGTGCGAGATGAACAGCACGGTCATCCCGCCGTCCCGCAGCCGTCGTACGGCGGCGAAGAGGTCCTCCGTCTCCTGCGGGGTGAGCACGGCGGTCGGTTCGTCCAGGATCAGGATGCGGGCGCGGCGGTGCAGGGCCTTGAGGATCTCGGCGCGCTGGCGCATACCGACGGACACCTCGTCGATACGGGCCAGCGGGTCGACGGCGAGTCCGGCCTCCTCGGCGAGCCGGGCGGTCGCCTCGGCGGCGGCCTTCGCGTCGACCAGTCCGCGGCGGCCGGGTTCGACGCCGAGGACGACGTTCTGGGCGACCGTGAAGGACGGCACCAGCATCAGGTTCTGGTGGACCATGCCGACGCCGAGCGCGATCGCGGGGGCGGGGCCGCGCAGGACGCGGGGCCGGCCGCCGATGAGGATCTCGCCGGACGTGGGCTGCTCCAGGCCGTAGAACAGTTTCATCAGCGTGGACTTGCCGGCGCCGTTCTCGCCGACGACCGCGCGGATCTCACCGGCGGGTACGTCGAGGTCGACACCGCGGACCGCGCGGACGCCGTTGGCGTAGGTCTTGGTGACCGCGCGGGTGGCGACGGCGGGCCCGGCCGGGTCCCATGACTCGTTCATCTCAAGGCCGTTCGAGGTGGGGTCGAGAAGGGGCGGGGGTCAGAAGGCGCTGGGGACCGTGACGGACCCGGACTTCACCTGGTCGGCCGCGTCCTGGAGTTCGGTGCGGATCTTCTCCGGCACCAGCTCGCGGAAGTGGTCGTCGTCCACATAGCCGACCGCGTCCTCGTCGAGTCCGACGCTCTGGACGGCGCCGTACTTCACCGCGTCCTTCTTGTCGTTCTCGGCGGCCTGGTACAGGGCGTTGCCGACGTTCTTGAGGATGGAGGTGACGACGGTGTTCTTCTGGGCGTTGTCGGTGAGCGTCTGGTACTGGTCGGAGTCGACGCCGAAGGTGTAGCGGCCGGCGCTCGCGGCCGATTCGAAGGTGCCGAGTCCGGAGAGCCCCGCGACCGGCCAGACGAGGGCCGCGCCCTGTCCGTACATCGCGGTGGAGATCTCCTTGCCCCTGGCGGGGTCGCCGAAGGGCTTGTCGCCGCCTACGTACTGCACGAGAACGTCGGAGTTCTTACCGCCGGCCGCCTTGAATCCGGCCTTGAATCCGACGACGAAGTCCTCGATCACGGGGATCTTCACACCGCCGATCACGCCGACCTTGTTCAGGGATTCGGCTCCCTTGAGCGCCTTCTCGGCCACCAGCTTCTCGGCGAGGAATCCGGCCAGATATCCCCCCTCGTTCTGCTTGAAGGTCACCGAGTAGACGTTCTCGCACTTGTTGGAACAGCCGTTCTTTCCGCTGTAGTCGACGGCGGAGTCGAACACCCAGAACTTCTTGTCCGGATACTGCGGGGCGAGTTCACCGATGTAGTCGGTGACGTCGAAGGTGCCGGCCGCGAGGATGTCGTAGTCGTCGGCCGCCGCGGCGTCCTCGAAGCCCGGCTCCCACTTGGTGCGGTCCGAGCCCAGCTCGACGACCTTCAACTCGTAGCCGAGCTTGCCCTCGGCCCGCTTCAGGCCCTCGTAGGCGGAGTCGAAGAACGACTTGTCGCCGAGTCCGCCGTTGACCACCAATTTGATCCGGGTCTTTCCGGAGGCGGCCGACCCGGAGTCACCGGAACCCGATCCCCCGCACGCGGTCAGTACCAGCATTCCCGCCACCGCGACGGCGGCGCCCGGTCCGTAACTTCTCATCGTCATCGACCTCCTGATCATTTTCCCTGCTGATTCGCTGACAGCGACAGTAAGAAGTGCAAAACGTTTTGGCTACGCCGACGGGTTTCTGTTTGATTTCTTCCGGGGGAAATTCAGTCGTCGGCCAGCAGCGCCGTCGCGGCGATGCGTACGGCCCGGTCGAAGCAGGTCTCCCGGTCGGCGGCCGACAGGGCCTCCCCGGTGCGCACATGGTCGGACACGGTGAGGACGGCGAGGGCCTCGCCGCCCTCGGCCTCGGCGACCGCGTACAGCCCCGCCGCCTCCATCTCGACCGCGAGGGTGCCCCGGCGTTCGAGGGCCTCGAAGAGGGCGGGCCGGTCGAGATAGAAGTGGTCGCTGGAGAACACGGGGCCGATGTGCACGGGCGGCGCCCCGTCCGGCGACTCGCGTCCGGCGGCGTCCGCCGCGTCCGCTGCCGCGCGCAGCAGCCGGTAGGAGGGGGCGAGGGAGAGGGTCGCGCCGTCCACGAGGCGGCTGCCGATACCGGAGTCGGTGTGCGCGGCGGACGCGATGACGACGTCCCGGACCCGGACCGTGGCGGGGAGCGCGCCCGCCGTGCCGACGCGGACGATCCGGCGGGCCCCGTAGTGCCGGAACAGTTCCGTCGCGTAGATCGACATCGAGGGGATGCCCATGCCGGAGGCGAGGACGGACATCGGGGTGCCCCGGTGGGTTCCGGTGTAGCCGAGGATGCCGCGTACGTCGGTGACGAGCCGGGCCCCTTCCAGAAACGTCTCGGCGATCCGGCGGGCGCGGCGCGGGTCGCCCGGCATCAGCACCAGCGGGGCGAGGTCGCCGGGTGCGGCGGAGATATGGGGAGTGCCCTGGGCGAGTGTCACAGCTCCTCCCCGGCGAGCCAGCGCATCAGGCGGTCCCACAGCTTCGGGTAGCCGTCCCAGGCCAGGAAGGGGGGTGGCGCCCAGTGGGGTGCCACGTCGGAGGTGAAGGCGGCGGAGCGGCCCGTGCCGTGGTCGCCGACGGCGAGCAGTGGATGCCCGGCGCACTCCGCGAGCAGCTCGGCGTCCGGTCGTACGGTGACCTCGTTGAGGCCGAGCAGCGCGGGCCAGGTCCGGTCGAGGCCCGCGACCACCGGGTGCCGGCCGACGGCCTCGGGTACGGCGCCGGAGGGCAGTTCCACCCGGTCGTCGCGGTCGAGCAGGGTCACCGGCAGCGCGGCGGCCAGCGGTGTACGGCCCCAGCGGGCGCGGGCGTCGATACCGCTGAAGGTCAGATAGCCGCCGATCATCAGTACGCCTCCCCCGCGCTCGACGAAGTCCCGGACGAGTTCGGTGCGGTCGGGGGCGGGCTCGGAGCGGTTGAAGGTCTCCGGCGGCAGCTGGAAGCTGTTGGCCCCGACATCGCTGATGACCACGACGTCGTAGGCGTCGAAGCCGTCGGCGGTGTCCGGGACCCGGGTGGGTATCTCGTGGGCGGGCACGTACGTCACCTCGTGGCCGCGGGTGCGCAGCGCGTCGAGGAAGACGCCGCCGCCCTCGGTGTACTCGGCGGTGTGGAAGGCGTCGAAGCCCTTCTGGTGGACCGTGTACGTGAACCAGGACTCGCCGATGACGAGGATGCGGGGCATGGGTCAACCACCTTTCTTGTGGGGGCACTTGGCGGTGCCGGGGCACGGGGACATGGCCGCGCGGCGGCCGGGCGGGGAGAGAGGGAGCGAGGGAGGTGTCAGTGGGAGGCGGGCGGGGCCGTGCTCCCGCGCACCTTCAGTTCGACGGGGAGGGTGTGCCGGGAGGCGGGCGGGACCTCGCCCCGGGTGACGTACTGGAGGAGCTGCGCGGTGGCGGTGCGCCCGACGTCGTAGGCGGGCTGGTGGACGGTGGTGAGGGGCGGGTTGATCAGCGAGGCGGCGCGGATGTCGTCGAAGCCGACCACCGAGACGTCGTCGGGCACGGTGAGCCCGGCCTCGCGGAGCGCGGCGAGCGCGCCGAACGCCATCAGGTCGTTGGCCGCGAACACGGCCGTACGGTTCTCGAAGCGGCCCTGGTCGAGCAGTTCGGCGACCAGACGGTACCCGGACTCCTCCTTGAAGTCGCCGGTCCGCTCGACCACATCGCCGTGGAAGGCCTCGCGGAAGCCGTGCGCGCGGGCGGCGCCGCTGCGCAGGTCACGGGGGCCGGTGAGCATCAGGGCCCGGCGGTGTCCGAGGGTCCGCAGGTGCTCACCGACCAGCCGGCCGCCCGCCTCGTGGTCGGCGCTGGCGATGAGCGCGCCGCTCAGCCCCTCGACCTCCTCGTCGGCGAGGGCGATCGGGAACTTGCCCATCAGCGCCTCCAGCCGCCGCCGGGAGGGCGGGGACCCGGAGGCGTACACCATGCCGTCGATGAACCGGCTGCGGATCATGCCGAGGTAGCGGTCCTCGCGGTCGGCGTCGAACTCGGTGTTGCAGAGGATCAGGCCGTAGCCGAGGTCGTGGGCGGCGTCCTCGGCGCCCTTGGCCAGTTCGGCGAAGAAGGTGTTGGTGATGTCCGGGATCAGCAGCCCGATCACGGAGGTGGACCCGGCCTGGAGGCTGCGGGCCAGCGACGCGGGGACGTAGCCGAGCCGGTTGACGACACCGCGCACCCGGGCGGCGGTCTCCTCGTTGACGGGCCGGTTCCCGCTGAGCACATGGGAGACGGTGGTGGGGCTGACTCCGGCCGCCGCGGCCACGTCCTTGATGGAGGCGGCGCGGCGGACGGCGTGCCGGTCGTGGCCCAGTGGATCGCGGCCCGTTCTCAGCGGGTCGGGGCCCGGCCGGTCGGGGGCGGTGCCGGGGCCGTACAGGTCACGGGTCATAGTGCTGCACCGCCCGTCCGTGCGAGGTGTCGAGGAGCCGCGCGACCCGGGCGTCCGCGTCGGCGAGCAGGGCGGGTTCGTCGACGGTGAGCAGCCGTCCGTCGCGCATCAGGACCCGCCCGTCGACGACGACCGTGCGTACGTCGGCGGCGCGGGCGCTGTAGACGAGCGCGGCGCGCGGGTCGTGCAGCGGGCGGCAGTGCGGGCCGGACAGATCGGTGAGGACGATGTCGGCCCGCAGGCCCGGCTCCAGCGCACCGGTCCGGTCCTGGAGTCCCAGCGCCCTTGCGCCGCCGCGCACGGCCATCCGCAGGGTGTCGGAGACGGTCATCCAGGTCGCGTCCCGCACCGCCTGCTTCTGGGTGAGCGCGACCAGCCGCAGCGCCTCCCACACGTCCAGCGTGTTGTGCCCGGCGGCCCCGTCCGTGCCCACGGCGACGGTGACCCCGGTGGCCAGCAGGTCGCGGACCGGGGTCAGCGGGGACAGCGCGTGCTTGAGGTACACCTTGGGGCAGCAGGCCACGGCGGTGGTGTCCGCGTGCTCCGCGAGCAGTGGCAGATCCCGCTGGACGATGCCGCAGCCGTGCGCGACGAGGGCGCCGGCGTCCAGGACCCCGGTGTCGTGCAGGACCCGGATCGGTGTGATGCCGCGCCGCCGCAGGCTCGACTCCGTCTGCTCCAGGTGCTCGGCGGCGTGGATGTGCATGCGCACGCCGAGCCGCCGGGCGTGGTCGGCGAGGGTCCGCAGGTCGTCGTCGTCGACGGTGTACGGGGCGTGCGGCCCGAGTGAGACGGTCACCCGACCGTCGGCCCCGCCGTGCCAGGTCTCGGCGAAGGCGACGCCGGCCTCCAGGGCCGCCGGGCCGCCGCTGCTGAAGTAGGTGGGCGCGATGTCGGCCCGCAGTCCCGTCTCCGCGACCGCCTCGGCGATCCGCTCGGGGAAGAAGTAGTGGTCCGCGAAGGTGGTGACGCCCGACCGGATCATCTCGGCACAGGCCAGCAGCGCCCCGGCGCGTACGTCTTCGGGGGTCAGGTTGGACTCCATCGGCCACACCCGGTCGTTGAACCAGCCCTCGACCGTCACGTCCTCGGCCGCGCCCCGCATCAGCACCATCGGGCTGTGCGTGTGGGCGTTCACCAGGCCGGGCAGGGCCAGCAGCCCGCGCCCGTCGATCACTTCGGTGCCGTGCTCCTCCGGCCGCTGCGCCCCCGTCGGCCGGACGTCCGCGATGACACCGTCCTCGACCACGATGTCCTGCCCGGGCAGGATCTCGCACTCGCCCTCCACCGGGACGCGCAGCACGTCGCAGCCACGCACCAGGAGGTGGCGGGGGACGGCGGAAGGGGACGTTCTGTCGCTCATGCGGCACAAGCTAGATATCCAAAACGTTTTGCACAACAACCGACCGCCGTGGATCTCGGGCCGGGCCGACACCGTCCCCGGGGCCCGGGGTCTCCGGGGCCCCGGGCCCCGATGGATGGGGCCTCAGGGCACCGCGGTGCGACGAGTGCCGCGGGGATGAGGGAGGCGGTGGGCCCGCCGGAGCCTGGGGCGGCGCCACCACGGCCGTGGGGCGTCCGGCTCCACCGGCGCGTCCGGCAGGGCCGAGAAGACGCCCGCCTGTGCGTGCCAGTCGCGGAACACGCCGGCGAACACCGGGTGGGGTTCGTGCGGGCGGGAGCCCCTCAAAGATGCCACTGCGTTCTCCTTCACTCATCCCGTTACCGTTAACGTGACCGGTAACGGGATTCTCGCCCAGGGGTGCGGATTCCGTCAACGGCCGCCGCCGGGCCGGCCGGCCGGTGGACCTGGTTGACTTGGGCGCAGGGCGGTACAGGAACAGAAGTGAGTGGGCGGCGTGGCCGGACAGCGGGAAACGGAAGACCAGCGGGCGCGGGGCACCGGAGCCGTCAAGCGCGTCACCCTTCGTGATGTCGCGCTGGCGGCGGGCGTGTCCCATCAGACCGTCTCCCGGGCGATCAACGGCAAGGGCGAGATCGACCCGGCGACGCAGCGGCGCGTACTCGATGTCGCGAGGCAACTGCGGTACCGGCCCAGCCGGTTCGGCCGCGGGCTCGCCCGGCAGGACGTGGTGTCCGTCGGGCTGATCGTCCCCGACGTGGTCAACCCCTTCTTCCCGGAGTTCGTGGCCGGGGTGATCGCGGCAGCGGACGAACGCGGCTGGCAGGTGCTCGTGGCCAGCACCGAGAACGACCGGTCACGGGAGCTGGCCCTGGTCCGCTCGCTCGGCCAACAGGTCGACGCCCTCGTCGGCTACGTCAACCATCCCGACGCGCAGCTCGAACCGTACGTGGGCGGTGTGCCGCTGGTTCTCGTCGATCGCGGGCTGGACTCGACGACCCACGCGCTGGTGCACATCGACACCGCGGCCGGGATCCGGGCCGGGACGCGGCATCTCGTCGACCGGGGTCACCGCCGGATCGGCATGATCGACTGCGAGTGTCTGAGCGCCCCGATGGTCCGGCGCCGCACCTTCCTCGAACTCGTCGGCGAGCACGGGCTGCCCGTCGACGAGGACTGGATCGTCATGGCCGAGCAGTCCCCGGACGGGGGCGCCGCCGCGTTCGAGGCGCTGCACGCCGCGCACCCGGATCTCACGGCCGTGGTCGCCTTCAACGACCTGGTGGCGATCGGCGCGCTCCGCGGCGCCCGCCGGCTCGGCGTCCGCGTACCGGACGACGTCGCGCTGGTCGGCTACGACGGGCTGAGCGTCGTCGATCTGGTCGACCCGCCGCTGACCACGCTCCATCTCGACAAGCGACGGCTGGGCGAACTGGCCATCCGTCAGGTCGACCTGCTTCTGGCGGGCGAGGTGCCGCCCCCCATCGTCCTGACACCGACCCTGCGTGTCCGGGGCACGACGTGACCCGCCTTCGGCCTCGTTCCGTCAGCGGGGTCCGGGCGCCGGCCGGCTCGCGGGTTCACCCGTGGCCTCCCCCGGCGTCACGCGAGAGGGCTGTCGGCCAGAATGCGTTCCAAGGTTCGCCGACCCGTCCGGCTCATGGCCGGGTTGCTGGTGACGTAGTACCAGACCAGCCCCATCGCCTGGACGAACGCCCACGCCTTGCCCCGCTCCCATGCGAGGTCGTCGCTCGCCAGGTGGTCCCGGAGCACCTGGCGCGGTCCGGCCTCCAGCAGATGCCACGCGCTCACCAGGTCCAGTGAGGGGTCGGCCGGCCCGAAGCCGCCGACGTCGAGGATTCCCGTGAGCCGGCCGGCGGACACGAGCACGTTGCCGGGGATCAGATCGCAGTGGGCCATGACGTCCTCGGCCGTGCCTCGCGGCAGGTCACGCAGAGCGGCCCAGACACGGCGCAGCCGGGGGACGTCGAGGAGGTGCCCGCTGTGTCCGAAGCAGGTCTCCATCCAGGCGTCATGGGACCGCAGATCGCCTCCTCGGCCCGTGCCGGCGAACGTGCGGCCACGGGTGTCGATCGCGCGCAGCTCGCCGATGAGATCGGCCAGGTCGCGGGCGAACGCGCGTGATCGGCCCGGGTCCTCGTCGGCGGCGACGACGCCGGGCAGCCATGTCTGCACCGACCACGGGAGCGGGTAGCCCGCCCCGGGCTCCCCCAGTGCGACCGGCTCGGGCGTGGGGAACCGCGTGCGGCCCGCCAGTTCACGAGCCGCCGCCGCCTCGGCCTCCAGCAGACGCCGTGTCGGCTCCACGTCGGCGGCCTCCAGAGGGAATCGGGCCGCGAGCCGATCGCCGATACGGAAGACGGCGTTGACCGTGCCCTGCGACGCGATGCTCCTGACCGGCAGACCCCGCCACTTCGGAAACTGCCGCTCCACCAACTCGCGCGCCGTCTCAGGTGACACCGTCAGCTGGTTCGCGTGCATCGTCATGGCGGAAGCATCCGCGTCACGATCTACGGCCGCAACGCGTTTCCCGCACAGTCACCGCGTCCACGGGCGTAGTTTCTCCGGGTTGCGGACCGCCCAGACACGGGTGACGCGGCCGTCGGCGAGGTCGAACGCCGCCACGGTCACGACGCGGCCGTCACGCCGGGCCACCAGGCCCGGTGTGCCGTTGACCGAGTGCTCCAGGAGTTCGAGCCCCGGGGCCTTGTCGGCGATGGCGAGCAGATACCGGGCGATGCGCGCGCCGCCCTCGACCGGGTGCAGGACGGTACCCACCAGACCGCCGCCGTCGGCGGTCATCACGGCGGCCGGGTCGAGGAGGGCGACGAGGGCCGCGATGTCCTTGCTCTGCCAGGCCTCCTTGACCTGCCGCACCACCTCGGCGCGGCCGGTCGCCGTCACTGCGGCGCGTTCGCCGTTCAGCCGCCGCCGGGCGGAGGCCGCGAGCTGTTTGCAGGCCGCGGGGGTACGGCCGAGGACGGCGGCTATCTCGGCGAAGGGATACCGGAAGACGTCGTGCAGGACGAACGCCACCCGCTCGGCGGGCGTCATCGACTCCAGGACGACGAGGAAGGCCATGGTCACCGACTCGTCCAGCACGATCTGGTCGGCGGGGTCCGCACGCCCGACGGGGTCACCGCCGGCGGGCTCCCATTCGGTGCGGTCGGGCAGCGGTTCGGGCAGCCACGCGCCGACATAGCGTTCCCGGCGGGCTCGCGCCGAGCCGAGCAGGTCGAGGCAGATACGGCCGGTCACCGTCGTCAGCCATGCGCCGGGGGACAGAATCTCCGCCTGCCGGTCGCCCGGCAGCGCGTACCAGCGGGCGTAGGCGTCCTGGACGGCGTCCTCGGCCTCGGTCGCCGAACCGAGCAACCGGTAGGCGACATTGACGAGTTGGCCACGCTCGCCCGCCACGTGGGCCGCTCCGCGCCAGCCGCCGAGGTCGTCCGTTCCATCCGCTCCGGCCCTTCCGTCCGTCGCCTCCGCGCCGGTCCCGGCAGTCTCCATGTCCCCGGCCGCCCCCTCGCCTTACCTTTCACCGGCCCGCGTCGTCGGGCAGGTGAGACCGACTTTATCGATCTACTGCCCGACGGGCGGAAACGGGGACGCGGGACATGGCCACACAGATGACGGTGACAGGTACGACGCAGGCACGGCGCGGCTCCTCGTTCCTGCGGATCGCGATAGCGCTGCAGACCCTGACCATCTTCCTGCAGGCGGTCTCCGCCGGACTGCTGCTGACCTCGTCCTACGGGGAGGTCCTGCACAGCGTCGGAGCCAGGGTGATGTACGGGGCGACGATGCTGTACCTGCTCGCGGCGGTACTGGCGTGGAAGCCGGGCGGCGGCTCGCCCCGGCCGGTGCTGCACGCGTCCGGCTTCCTCGTCCTCGCCTCGGTCCAGGTCGTGCTCGGCATCGCGCACGTCCCGTCGGTCCATCTCCCCCTGGGCGTCCTGATGTTCGGGCTGAGCGTGCTGGCGCTGGCCCGCCCCGGGACCCGGGGTGGGGCTACGCGACCTTGAACTCGATCTGGGTGATGGACGGTCCGTCGCCGGTGACCTGACCGTCGCCGATGGACTCCGTCCAGGAACCGTCCTGCTGGAGCTTGTGCAGAACCGCCGGGGAGAGGCTGACCGTGATCTGGATGCCGCCCCCGGCGGACGGGGCGCGGTCGATGCGGATGTCGTTGCTCATGCCGAGGAAGCTACCTCCAACGCGGCGCCCGGCATGGGCCGTTGACGATTTACCCGGGGACGTGGGGTTACGGGCCGATCGGTCCTCGGTTCTCCTGTGGCTCGTAGTCGAACCAGTCGAAGTGCACGGAGCCGGCGGTGGCGAACATGCCGAGGACCCGGCCGGTGAAGCCGCCGGCGACCTCCGTGGACAGGTAACGGCCGTCCAGTGAGGCGAGTTCGACGAAGGTGCCGTCCGGTTCCTCGAAGCCCAGTGAGATGAGGTCGGGGCCGGCCAGGGGGCTGTTCACGGTGTCGACGGGTGTCGTCCCGACGCGCAGGACGACCGGGCCGGGCGGCACCGGACGGGATGCCACGACCGTGCTCAGCGGGCCGATGCGGGCACGGACCCGCACCTGCCCGGCGGCGGTCTCGACGGAGTAGTGGTGGCTCTCGTCCAGGCGCACGGCCAGGCCGCCCTCCCCCTGCGCCGCGTCCACCAGGGTGCGTGCCCGGCACGACCGGTGCTGCTGGCGTCGGCCGACGAACGTCACCCCGGCATCGTCCAGCGATCCGCCTCGCGCGCCCAGGGTGAGCGAGCCGGGCCGTTCCTTGGTGGTGCAGTCCTCGGCGGGGCGGTGACGCAACGAGAGCCAGTGCGGAGCCAGTTCGGCCGCGTCGAAGTCGTCCCGGTGGTCGGGCGCGGTGGCGGGCGGCCGGAGGGGCCACGGCGGGGCCGGCAGCTCGGGCGAGAGTGCGCCGACGACGGGCCAGCCGTCCACCCACTCCACCGGCGCCAGGTAGGTCTCCCGTCCGAGTACGTGCCAGCCGGGGGTGCCGCCGCCCGG
This sequence comes from Streptomyces griseiscabiei, assembly GCF_020010925.1. Lineage (NCBI taxonomy): Bacteria > Bacillati > Actinomycetota > Actinomycetes > Kitasatosporales > Streptomycetaceae > Streptomyces > Streptomyces griseiscabiei. The sequence continues at coordinate 1,388,476 of NZ_JAGJBZ010000001.1, forward strand.
CCGTACGCCGAGCAGGACCATCCACCACGACCCGTCGGGTCCCCGCACCAGGTCGGCGTGGCCGGTGTTCTGGATGGGGTGGTCGGTGCCGCGGTGGGTCAGGATCGGGTTGTCCGGGCAGGGCTCGAACGGGCCCGTGGGGGTGGTGCCTCGGGCGATCGAGACGCCGTGGCCGCGCTCCGTGCCGCCTTCGGCGATGAGCAGGTACCAGTGGTCGCCGACGCGGTACAGGTGGGGTGCCTCGGGAGCCTTGGCGCCGGGGGCGCCGGACCACAGCTGCCGGCGCTCGCCGAACGTCTCCCCGGTGTGGGGGTCGAGACGGATCTGGCCGACCCCGGCGGTGGTGCACCAGCAGGTGCCGTCGTCGTCCCAGGCGATGTCGGGGTCGATGCCGTGCACCCCGGGCAGCCGGATCGGGTCGGACCAGGGGCCGGCCGGGTCGGTGGCCGTGAACAGCAGATTGCCGTCGCCGCTGACGTTGGTGACGATCAGCCAGAACCGGCCGTCGTGGTGGCGCAGGGTGGGCGCGTAGATCCCTCCGGAGGAGGGTGTGCCGGGCGGCAGTCGCAGTTGGCTCGGGCGGTCGAGCGCGTTGCCGATCTGCGTCCAGTGCACCAGGTCCCGGCTGTGCAGGATGGGGACACCGGGGAAGTACTCGAAGCTGGAGCACGCGAGGTAGTAGTCGTCGCCCGCCCGGCAGATGGACGGATCGGGGTAGAAGCCGGGGATCACCGGGTTGCTGACGGTGTTTCCCGTCTCGGACACGTCGGACACGCTCGTCACCCTCATCGGGTCCTTTCGCAGCGACGAAAGTTTCTCTTCCACCGACGGACAGTTTCCTCAGCAGGCTAGTGAGGGCCGTGTCACCGGTCAACGAGTGCGCGGGTCAGCCGCCGGGCGGAGCGGTGCTGGCCCGGACCGTCAGGGTCGTCGCGATCTCCAGGCGGGAGGCCTGCGGCGCCTCCTCGCCGCGGCCCAGCGTGAGCGCCAGCTCGGTCGCGGCCACGGCCATCTCGGTCAGGGGCTGGTGAACGGTCGTCAGGGGCGGGTCCACCCAGGCCACGACCGGGAGATCGTCGAATCCGACGACGCTGAGGTCCTCGGGGATGCGCAGCCCCGCCTCGCGGGCCGCCTGGTAGACGCCGAGCGCCTGAAGGTCGTTGGCGGTGAAGACCGCGGTCGGGCGCTCGGGCAGGGCCAGCAGGGTGCGTGCCGCCGCGTAGCCGTCCTCGCTGGTGAGCGGCGCGTGCACGACGAGTACGGGGTCGACGGGCAGACCGGCGGACCCCATCGCGGAGCGGTATCCGTCCAGCCGGGCGCAGCAGTAGAGCTGGTCCCGCGGGCCGCCGATCATGGCGATACGGCGGTGCCCCAGCTCCGTGAGATGGCGGGTCGCGGCCCGGCCGCCGGACCAGTTGGTGGCGCCCACGAAGGGGACGTCGTCCGGGAGTTCGGTGGCCGGGTCGAAGACGACGAACGGGATGCCCTTGGCCGTCAGCTGCTCCCGCTCGGCCGCGGAGAGCTGGGCCACGGACAGCACGCAGTGGGGACGCCGGGAGACGGTGTCGTCCCAGGTGGGCGGGTCGGTGTCGTGCAGCCCGAACTCGGAGACCATGACCCCCACCCGGTGCCGGCGGGCCACCTGTTCGACGCCTCGGATGATCTCGACGGCCCACATGTGCTTGAGCTCGCGGAACACCAGCTCCACCACGTTGTTGCGGTGGGCGCCGGTGGGTTTGCGGTAGCCGTAGCGGTTGACCAGCTCCTCGACGCGTGCGCGGGTGTCCGCGGAGACGCCGGACCTGCCATTGATCACCTTGGACACGGTGGGGACCGAGACCCCCGCCGACTCGGCGATGAACGCGATGGTGACCGGCCTGGAGGTGTCGCCCCGCCCGTCGTGGCCGTCCGCCGGTCCGTCAGCCGCGTACTCCGCCAAGGTCGTCCGCCCGTCCGCTCGATGTGCCCGGCTCATTCTGGCACCCCGCCGCACCGCGCCTGTGGTCTCCGGCACCTCCGCATGTTAGTTTTCGCGCCGCGCAGAGCGAAACTTTCCTTCATTGAGCTGTATCTCGGTCGGCCTTCGGCCTGCACCCCATGTCGCACTCCCCCCAACCAGAAGGTGCGCGTGATGACGAGGAAACTCGCGAGGCTTCTTCCGCGGCGACGCCGGTCGCCGCACCCCCCACGGAGACTGTCGGCCCTGCTCCTGGCCTTCGTCCTGCTCCCGCTGCTGCCCACCGGCGCGCACGCCGCCGACGCCCCCGTCCCCCCGGCAGGTTCCCCGGCCGCCCGCAGCACGGTGGCGGCCATGCAGCCCGGATGGAACCTGGGCAACACCTACGACGCCATCCCCGACGAGACGTCCTGGGGCAACCCTCCGGTGACCCGGGCGCTCTTCCAGAAGGTCAGGTCGCAGGGGTTCAAGAGCATCCGCCTGCCCGTCACCTGGGGCGTCCACCAGGGCGGCGCCCCCGACCACCGGATCGACGCGGCGTGGATGGCGAAGGTGCGCCAGGTCGTCGACCTGGCGCTGGACGAGAACCTGTACGTCCTGCTCAACATGCACCACGACTCCTGGATGTGGGTCAACACGCTCTCCACGGACCACGACGCCGTCCTCGCCCGCTACCGCGCCACCTGGACCCAGATAGCGGCGGAGTTCCGGGACCACTCGCCCAAGCTGCTGTTCGAGAGCATCAACGAGCCCACGTTCAGCGCCACTTCCGGTGACGACGAGAACTACCGGCTGCTGGCCGAGCTGAACAGCGCGACGCATCGGATCGTCCGCGCCTCGGGCGGCGGCAACACCGACCGGCTGCTGGTGCTGCCCACCCTGTACACCAACGCCGATCAGGGCCGCCTCGACGCGCTGGCGGCGGAGCTGGCGGAGCTGCGCGACCCCATGGTGGTCACCACGATCCACTTCTACGGCTGGTGGCCGTTCAGCGTGAACATCGCCGGGTACACCCGGTTCGACGCCACCGCGGAGCAGGACCTCACCGCCACCTTCGACCGCGCGTACGACACCTTCACCGCGCGCGGCATCCCGGTCGTCATCGGCGAGTACGCCCTGCTGGCCTACGACCACAACCGCCCCGGCATCATCCAGCGGGGCGAACAGCGCAAGTACTTCGAGTTCCTGGGCGACTACGCCCGCCGGCGGAACCTCACCACCATGCTGTGGGACGCCGGGCAGTTCCTGAACCGCACCACCCTGCAGTGGCGCGACGCGGAGCTGTTCGGACAGATCAGGTCGAGCTGGACGACCCGTTCCGGGACCGCCTCCAGCGACATGGTGTTCCTCCCGAAATCGGGAGCCATCAGCGGCCGGGACCTGACCCTGAATCCGAACGGCACCGACTTCCAGGGCCTGCGACACGGCTCCCGTGATCTGGTGCGGGGCAGGGACTACACGGTCTCGGGCAACCGGCTCACGCTGACGGCGTCCGCGCTGACCCAGCTGGCGGGCGACCGGGCGTACGGGGTGAACGCGACGCTGGAGGCCAGGTTCTCCCGTGGCGTTCCGTGGCGGATCGATGTGATCACCCACGACAGTCCGGTCCTGTCGAGCGCCTCCGGTACGTCCGGCGGTCTGACCGTCCCCACCCGGTTCCGGGGCGACATGCTCGCGACCATGGAGGCCAGATACGACGACGGAGGCAACGCGGGCCCGGCGAGCTGGACCTCCTACCAGCAGTGGGACACCGCGTTCACGGCCTACACCGACGACTCCGTCAAACTGACCGCCGAGTTCTTCGCCTCCCTCCGCGACAACTCCCGCGTGACGCTCACCTTCCACTTCTGGAGCGGCGCCACGACGACGTACCACGTGACCAGGTCGGGCACCACGACGACCGGTTCTCCCGCCTGACCCTCAGGGACGGGGAGATCGCTCCCATGAGCGATCTCCCCGCCCGGTCGAGGGTGGGGGCGCCGGGGCCCCAGGGGTGTCACCCCGTCGACGGCACCCCGCGTCCCGGCCCCGATAGGCTGCGTCTCTCCCCCTCTCCCCCCGTGACGGACAGGAGACCGACATGACCGGGACGACGACCGGAACCGCGCCGACCGGGACGACGGTCACCGAGCTGATGGCCGAGCTGGCCGCGCTGGAGGACCCCAGGGCACGCGAGGTGAACGAGCGGCACGGTGACGACCACGGGGTGAACCTGGGCAGGCTCCGCGCGATCGCCAAGCGGCTCAGGACCCAGCAGGAGCTCGCGCTCGGGCTCTGGGCGACGGACGACAGCGCGGCCAGGCTGCTGGCGCTCCTGATCTGCCGCCCGAAGGCCTTCGGGCGCACCGAGCTGGACGGCATGCTGCGCGGGGCGCGCACCCCGAAGGTGCACGACTGGCTGGTGAACTACGTGGTGAAGAAGAGCCCGCACGCGGAGGAGCTGCGCCTGTCCTGGTCCGCCGATCCGGACCCGGTGGTCGCCGGCGCGGGCTGGGCGCTGACCACCGAGCGTGTGGCGAAGAAGCCCGAGGGTCTCGACCTCGCGGGGCTGCTCGACGTCATCGAGGCGGAGATGAAGGACGCCCCCGACCGCCTCCAGTGGCCGATGAACCACTGTCTGGCCCAGATCGGCATCTCCCACCCCGGGCACCGCGCCCGCGCGCTCGCCATCGGTGAGCGTCTGGAGGTGCTCAAGGACTATCCGACCTCCCCGGGCTGCACGTCTCCGTTCGCCCCCGCCTGGATCACCGAGATGGTGCGCCGGCAGCAGGGCGCGTGACGACACACGCCACTACCGCGGCTGTGTCGCGATCTGGATCAGGTTGCCGCAGGTGTCGTCGAAGACGGCGGTGGTGACCGGGCCCATCTCCACCGGGTCCTGGGTGAAGCGCACCCCGAGGCCGTGCAGGCGCGTGTACTCGGCCCGTACGTCGTCGACGGCGAACTGGGCGAGCGGGATGCCGTCCTCGACGAGCGCGTCGCGGTAGGTCCGGGCGGCCGGGTGCCCGGCGGGCTCCAGGAGGAGTTCGGTGCCGTCGGGCTCGTCGGGCGAGACGACGGTCAGCCAGCGGTCCTTCTCGCCCAACGGGACGTCGTGCTTCTTCACGAAGCCGAGAATCTCGGTGTAGAAGTGCTCGGCCTTGGCCTGGTCGTCGACGAAGACGCTGGTCAGATGGATCTTCATGGGGTGTTCTCCTTCGGTCCGGAGGCGCCGGGCACGTGCCAGCGCTCGGCGATCCGCCGCAGCGGGGTGGTGTCGAGGTCGTGGAACTTGTAGCGGCCCTCCCGCCTCGTCCGGACGAGTCCGGCGCTCTCCAGCACGGCGAGGTGCTGGGAGACCGCCTGTCGCGAGATCCCGAGCCCGTGCCTCATGCTCAGCCGGGAACAGATCTCGAACAGTGTCTGTCCGGATTTCTCGGTCAGCTCGTCGAGGATGGTGCGGCGGGTGGGGTCGGCCAGGGCTTTGAACAGGTCGTCGTCGGCCACGACCCAGCATAGGCAAGTAGCCACTTGCCTATCAAGTCGGGCGACCCCCGCACACGACACCCCACGGATCACCGAGGGACGGCTCTCACAGCCCGAACAGTTCCGCGCCGTTGTCGTGGCACACCGCCCGCAGCCACTCCTCCCCCAGGTCGAGCCGTTCGAGGGCGCGGAGCTGATGCAGGTACGGGTAGGGGATGTTGGGGAAGTCGGAGCCGAGGAGGACCCGGTCGCCGAGGGCGGTCAGCCGGGGCAGGGCCCGGCGGGGGAAGGGCGCCAACCGTTCGGTGAAGTCGGTGAACGCCATGGTCGTGTCCAGCCGCACCTCCCGGTACCGCTCGGCGAGGCCGAGGAACTCCTCGTACTCGGGCATCCCCATGTGCGCGAAAATCAGCCGCAGCCGGGGGTGGCGGGCCAGCACCCGCGCGATCGGCTCGGGGCCGGTGTGCTTGCCGGGCGCGGGGCCCGAACCGCAGTGGATCACCACGGGAACACCGGCCTCGGCGATCGCTCCCCAGGCCCGGTCCAGGAGTTCGTCGGCCGGGTCGTACGCCCCCACCTGCACATGCGCCTTGAAGACGCGCGCGCCCGCCTCGATCGCCTCCCGGACGTACGTCTCGGCGTCCGGCTCGGGGAAGAGGGTGGCGGTGTGCAGACAGTCGGGGGTGCGGCGGGCGAAGTCGACCGCCCAGCCGTTCAGCCACCGGGCCATGCCCGGCTTGTGCGGGTAGAGCATCGCGGTGAACGCCCGGACGCCGAACTCCCGGAGCAGGGCGGCCCGCCGACCCTCCTCCTCGCGATAGGTGATCGGCCACTCCATCCCGCCGGTCAGCGGTCCGAGCCCGTCGAAGTACTCCCACACCTTGTGCAGCACCCGCTCGGGCATGAAGTGCGTATGGACGTCGACCAGCCCGGGAAGGCCGAGCGACTCCCAGAACCGGCGGATCTCCCCGGCCTCGGTACCCGTGTACACGTCAGTCATGGTCCTACGATCGGCTCCCGTGGAGCGGATGGTCCACACCCGGCCCCTGTGCCGTGCCTCTCCCGCCGCCCGCGAGCCGGTGTGGACCTCGCCGGTCCGGGCACTCGGCCGTCGACCGAGGGGGCGAGCCGGAGGTGCGGCATGGCAGTACGGCATCGGCTGATCAAGGCGAGCCCGCGGACGGTGTGGGCCGTCCTCGCGGACGGCACCCGGTACGCCGAGTGGGTGGTGGGTACGTCGGCCTCCGAGCCGGTGCGGGGCCAGTGGCCACGGCTGGACTCCGCGATCGGCTACGAGATCCGCCTCGGCCCGCTGCGGCTGACCAACGAGACCGTGGTCCGGCATGTCGAGGAGGGCCGTGAACTCGGGCTGGAGGCGCGGGCGGGCGCGCTGGGCACGGCGCGCATCTCCATCGAGCTGCGGCCCTGGGGACCGTACTGCCTGGTGATCGCGGACGAACACCCGCTGCAGGGTGTGGGCGGAGCGCTCCACAACGTGGGCGTGGAGGCGCTGATCCAGCTGCGCCACTGCGCGATGCTGGCCCGCCTCGCCCACCTGTGCGAGGAGCGGCCCGAGGCCCCGGCGGAGCCGGAGACCGGCTCCGAGGCCGGACGGCCGCCGCGCGCCCGGCGGCGCGGGGCGACGGCGCGCGGCAGCGGCGGCCATGCCTGACGCGGTGGTGATCGGCGCGGGCCCCGACGGGCTGGTCGCCGCGAATCTGCCGGCCGGCGCGGGATGGAGCGTCGAGGTCCCGGAGGAGCAGCCCGAGCCCGGCGGCGCGGTGCGCCACGACACCGGGGTCGACCCCTAATTCGTCAGCGACCTCGTCAACTCCTTCCACCCCCTTGCCGCCGCGTCCCCGATGCCGGCCCGGCTCCGTCTCGACGGGCGGTGCGCGGTCCTCTCCCGTGAGATCGACACCACCGCCGACTCCCTCGACGCCTTCCACCCGGGCGACGGGGACGCCCGGCGACGCCTGCACGGAACCTGGAAGCCGCTGGGCACCGACATCGTGGACACCCCGGAGGCCGCGGGCAGCGGCGGCTACGGCCGGCCGGTGTCCATGCTCGGACCGCCGGGGTGCTCACCGACGACGGCTAGACGGTGACGGGGCGGACCAGCTGCCGACCCAGCTGACGGCCGACCTGCAGCGCTTCCCGTGGGACTTCGCGTCTCCCACCGGCTGCGCCTGGCCCAGCCGACCCGGGCCGCGATCCCGCTCCTCGTCCTCCGGGCGGCCAGGCCTGGTCCTGGTGCGACAGTGGCGTCGTCGACCGATTCCGGCGTGGCGCATGATTCCGGGGCGACATGGGGACTGTCCGTGATGATCCGGTCACTTTGTGGCACCTTCGATGCCGGACATCGGGCGAGGAGAAGCGTATGGATGCGGGCAGGCGGCGGTTTCTCGGGGGGTGGGGAGCCGTGGCGGCGGGGGTCGCGGCGCCACTCGCCCTCCCTCTGGAGACGGCGACGGCTTTTCGGGGCTCCACCCCGCACGAGCGGTTCATGTGGCTGGCCGTCGAGGAGGCCCGCAAGAACCCGGAGTGGCCGTTCGGCGCGGTGATCGTGGACTCCCGTACCGGTGCGGTCCTGGGGAGCGGGGTGAACTCCGGGGCGGACAGTCCGCTGCTGCACGGCGAGGTGGTCGCGATGAACGACTATGTGCGGCGGCAGGGCAACCAGGGCTGGGCCGGGACGACGCTCTACACCACGGGTGAGCCCTGTTCGATGTGCATGAGCGCGCTGGCGTGGGCGGATGTGCGGCGCGTCGTCTGGGCCAGCTCGATCGACGAGATCCGCCGCACCGACATCATCCAGATCGCCCTGTCCGCACGGGAGGTGGCCGCCGCCGCGCGGTCCTTCTACACCCCGGACCTCCTCCTCGGCGGTGTACTGGCGGACCACACGAACCAGCTCTTCCGGGAGGCCAGGCGGCTGCGCGAGGGCCGGACCCTCCCCGACGCCCTCAGACGGCCTTGATCTTCTTCATGGTCAGGTGGGACTCGGTGCGCAGGACGCCGGGCAGCCCGGTGAGCCTGTCGGTCAGGAAGGCCTCGTACGCGGCGTGGTCGGCGACGGCGACGCGGAGGAAGTAGTCGGGACGGCCGAAGAGACGCCGGAACTCGATGACCTCGTCGTACGAGGCGACGGTCTCCTCGAACGTCTGCACGGTCGCGCGGTCGGTGGCGGAGACCTCGATGTCGACGAGAACCTCCAGACCGCGCCCGACCGCCGCCGGGTCGACGACGGCGCGATAGCCGGCGATGACCCCCGCCTCCTCCAGGCGCTTGACGCGGCGCAGACAGGGCGGCGGGGTCAGGCCGACCCGTTTCGCCAGCTCGACGTTGGTCAGCCGACCGTCCTGGAGCAGGTGAAACAAAATATCGTGATCGATGGGGTCCATATGCATTTCATTGCTCATGAGGGAAGTCTAGAGCCATAATCAGCAACCATAGAACGCTCCATTGCTTCTAATATTTCCCCATGGGAATACCTACGGTCGTCACCGAAGCCCCCGCCCGGCCCACCCGGTCCGCCGCCTTCAAGGACTCCGCCGCAGTGGGCCTCGGCCTCGTCCCGCTGGGCCTCGCCTTCGGTCTGCTCGTGACGCAGTCGGGGCTGGACTGGTGGTGGGCCACGGCGTTCACCACCCTGATCTACGCGGGGTCGTTCGAGTTCCTGCTCATCGGTCTGGTCGTCTCCGTAGCCCCCTTGGCGACCGTCGCGGTGACCGCGTTCCTGGTGAACATCCGGCATGTCTTCTACGCGCTGTCCTTCCCGCTGGACCAGGTGAAGGGCCGCCCGGGCAGGGCCTACAGCACGTTCGCCCTCACCGACGAGGCGTACGCGCTGGCCACCGGCGAAAGGGCCCGCCACTGGCCGGGGCGGCGGATCGTATGGCTCCAGGTGTTCCTGCACGTGTACTGGGCGGGCGGGGCCACCGCCGGAGCGCTTCTCGGCATGGTTCTCCCCGGCAGCGTGACCGGACTGGACTTCGCCCTGACCGCACTGTTCGCCGTCCTCGCGCTCGACGCGCTGCGTGACCGTCGCGGCGACGTGCCGACACCCGTCCTGGCGCTGCTCGCGGCCGTGGTGGCCAGGCTCGTGTTCCCCGGACAGTTGCTCCTGGCCGCCTTCGCCCTGTTCACGGCCGGGCTGCTGGCCCGCCGCTTCGCCACCGGCCGGGAGCCGCGCCATGCCTGACACGCCCTACCTCATCGCCGCGGTCACCGTCTCCGCCGTCGTCACCTGGGGCCTGCGCGCCCTGCCGTTCGCCGCTCTCGCCCCGCTGCGATCCAGCGGAACCGTCCAGTACCTCAGCACCCGGATGCCTGCCGGCGTCATGCTGATCCTCCTCGTCCACTGCCTGCGCGACCTCCCCCTGACCGAACCGCGCGCACTGGCCCCCGCGGCGGCCCTCACCGTCACGGCCGCACTGCACCTCTGGCGCCGCAACGCCCTGCTGAGCATCCTCGCCGGGACCGCCACCCACGTCGCCCTGATGAGCACGGTATTCGCGCACTGAGCCCGGTACGGCTGTCACAGATCAGCACGCCGCCTTGTCCCCTGCACAGGGAGCCCGCACGCACGCGGGACGAGAACGCGGAAGGTGAAGTCCTCATCATGAGCGCCGAGTCGACACCCCAGGAGCCCGATACCGTCCACCGACCCCGGCGCGAACCCCGCCCCCGGCGCCGCAGGACGCTCGGCCTCGTCGGTGTCGCCCTGCTGGTCGTGGCCGTCCATCTCGGCGCGGGCGGACTCCTGTTGGCGTCGCCAGGTCCATGGAGGCACTGGGCCGCAGGAATCCTCCTGGTGGTGGCGGCGACCCACGCCGCCGGTGTCGTCCACCGCCGCACCGCCCACCGCAGGGCGACGACGAAACCCGTCGACCGTAGGGCCGTCGACGAGACGTAGACCACCCGCCTTGAATACGCATCTCCGATGCAACATTGATAGTCTGCCCGCGTGAGGCTGACCAGATACACGGATCTCGCGCTCCGGGCAGTGATGCGTCTGGCCGTCGTGGACGGCGAGGAGTTGCTGACGACGCGGCAGATCGCCGACTCGATGAACGTCCCCTACACGCACATGGCGAAGGCCATCGCGCAGTTGCAGCACCTCGGGGTGATCGAGGCGCGGCGGGGGCGCGGCGGCGGGCTGACGCTCACCGGCGCGGGCCGGAGCACGCCGGTGGGGGATCTGGTCAGGACGCTGGAAGGGGACCGGGAGGCCGTGGTGTGCGAGGGTGACGCCCCGTGCCCCCTCTCGGGCGCCTGCCGGCTGCGGCGGGCCCTGCGGGAGGCGCAGGAGGCGTTCCACTCCTCGCTGAACGGGGTGACGGTCGCCGATCTGGTGAAGTCCCCGACGGGCCCCGTCCTGCTGGCGCTGGGCGCTCCCCCGGGCTGACCGCCCGGGCCTTTCCGTGGCACCCCTGACACCGCCCCCGCACGGCCGGGACCGTCACAGCCATGACCAAAAATACGCATCTCACATACCAATTCAATCGAACTCGATCCAGGAGTGTGTCCCATGCTGTCTGCGCAGTCGGCCCCCGTCGTACGAGCGACGCTTCCCGTGGTGGGAGCCTCACTGACCACGATCACGGAGGTGTTCTACCGGCGGCTGTTCGAGGAGCGCCCGGAGCTGCTGCGTGATCTGTTCAACCGGACCAACCAGGCCACCGGCGCGCAGCGCGAGGCACTGGCCGGCTCGGTGGCCGCCTTCGCCACCCTGCTGGTCGAACGGCCCGGCATACGCCCCGACGCCGTCCTCGCGCGGATCGCCCACAAGCACGTCTCGCTCGGCATCACCGCCGACCAGTACCCCCTGGTCGGACGGCACCTGCTCGGCGCGGTCGCCGAGGTGCTCGGTGACGCCGTGACACCCGAGGTCGGGGCCGCCTGGGACGAGGTGTACTGGCTGATGGCCAACGCCCTGATCGCCATCGAGTCCCGGCTGTACGCCGAGGCCGGCATCGGGGACGGGGACGTGTGGCGGCGTATGGAGATCGCCGAACGCCGTCAGGAGTCGGCCGACGCCGTGTCCCTGGTCCTGCGCCGCACCGACGGCCACCCCACCGCCGCCTTCCGGCCCGGGCAGTACGTCGGTGTCCGCGTCGAACTGCCGGACGGCGCGCACCAGATCCGCCAGTACAGCCTGTCCACCGCGCCCGACCACAAGACCTGGCGCATCACGGTCAAGCGCGAGAAGGCCGCCGACGGCACGGTCCCCGACGGTGAGGTCTCGTCCTGGCTGCACGCCCACGCCGAGGAGGGTGACCTCCTCGATGTGTCGCTGCCCTCCGGTGACCTCGCCCTGCCCGAGGGCGACACTCCCCTCCTCCTCGCCTCCGCCGGCATCGGCATCACCCCGATGCTGTCGATGCTCGACCATCTCGCCCTCACCTCCTCCTCGCGCCCCGTCACCGTCCTGCACGCCGACCGCTCCCCCCTCGACCATGTCCACCGGGACGAACAGGCGGAGCTCGTCGACCGTCTCACCGGTGCCGACCTTCACCTGTGGTACGAGAACGACGCCCACCGCTCCCCCGCCGCCCAGGTCTTCGCCGGGCGCGCCACCCTCGACCACCTCACCCCGGCCGCCGACACCACCGCCTACCTCTGCGGGCCACTGCCCTTCATGCGCCTGGTGCGCGGCGAACTGCTGGCCAAGGGACTGCACCCGTCCGCCATCCACTACGAGGTCTTCGGCCCCGACCTCTGGCTCACCGAGTAGGCGGCACGGGAACGGCGCGGGAACGGGGCGGAAGCGGGGCGGGTCAGGGACCCGGACAGCCCATGAGACGCACGTCACACCCGGCTCCCTGTCACGGATCGCCCCGGCTGCCCGGTCAGAGGGGTGTATCCGCCACACGGCAAGGAGATCACCGTGGAATCGCGTCTCAACTACTTCGGCCACCCTCTCGCGGGCAAGGTGCTGAAGCACATCAACTCGGCCGGCAAGGTGGTGTCGGACTCGACGCTGCCGGCCACCGTTCAGGAGCTGGTGAAGATCCGCGCGAGCCAGATCAACGGCTGTGGCTTCTGCACCGACATGCACACCAAGGACGCCGCCCACGCGGGAGAGACCCCGCAGCGCCTGCACCTGATCGCCGCCTGGCGCGAGGCCAAGGTCTTCACCGAGGCCGAGCGCGCCGCGCTCGAACTCACGGAGCAGGGCACCCGTATCGCCGACGCGGCCGGGGGCGTCACCGACGAGGCCTGGGCGAACGCCGCGAAGCACTACGACGAGGAGCAGCTGATCGCCCTGATCTCGCTCATCGCCGTCATCAACGCCTACAACCGCATCAATGTCATCAACCAGCAGCCCGCCGGGGACTACCAGCCGGGCCAGTTCGGCTAGACACCTCCCCGACCAGGCACCCACGGTCCGTCTCCACGCCGCCCCGACCCACGGCGAGGAGGCGGACTTCGCGGTTTCACCGCACCGACCTCGGCACTCGGGGCTCGTCGACCGGGGATGTCACAGATCGCGGGCCGGTCTGGTCGTAGTGGTGACAACACCGGCGATCGGAGTAGACCGTGGCACTCACCGAACAACGTCTTTCCACCATGGTGCTGGTGATCGGCACCGGAGGGGCCGGTCTGCGCGCGGCGATCGAACTGGCCGAGGCGGGCGTGGACGTCCTCGCGGTCGGCAAGCGGGCCAAGGAGGACGCGCACACGGCCCTCGCCGCCGGAGGGATCAACGCGGCGCTGGCCACCATGGACCCCGAGGACAGCTGGCAGCAGCACGCGGCGGACACCCTCAAGGAGAGCTATCTGCTCGCCGATCCCCGTACCGCCGAGATCGTCACCCGGGGCGCCGCCCGGGGCATCGACGACCTGGAGCGCTTCGGCATGGCGTTCGCGCGGGAGGAGGACGGCCGGATCTCCCAGCGGTTCTTCGGCGCGCACACGTTCCGGCGCACCGCCTTCGCGGGCGACTACACCGGCCTGGAGATCCAGCGGACGCTGATCAGGCGTGCGGAGCAGCTGAAGGTCCCCGTCCTCGACGGGGTGTACATCACGCGCCTCCTGACCCACGACGGGGCCGTCTTCGGCGCCTACGGCTTCGACCTGGCGAGCGGGACGCGGTATCTGATCCACGCCGACGCCGTGATCCTCGCGGCCGGCGGGCACACCCGGATCTGGCGGCGTACGTCCTCGCGACGCGACGAGAACACCGGCGACTCCTTCCGGCTGGCCGTGGACGCCGGGGCCCGGCTGCGCGACCCGGAGCTGGTGCAGTTCCACCCGTCCGGGATCATCGAGCCGGAGAACGCGGCCGGGACCCTGGTCAGCGAGGCCGCCCGGGGCGAGGGCGGCATCCTGCGCAACGCGCTCGGGGAACGCTTCATGGCCCGCTACGACCCCGAGCGGATGGAGCTGTCCACCCGCGACCGCGTGGCGCTGGCCTCCTACACGGAGATCAAGGAGGGGCGCGGCACCCCCAAGGGCGGGGTGTGGCTCGACGTGTCCCATCTGCCCCGGCAGACGATCATGACGCGGCTGCCCCGCGTGTACCAGACACTGCTGGACCTGCAGATGCTGGACATCACCCGGGAACCGATCGAGATCGCGCCCACCGCGCACTACTCGATGGGCGGGGTGTGGGTGCGCCCCGAGGACCACAGCACCGACGTACGCGGGCTGTACGCCATCGGGGAGGCGTCGAGCGGACTGCACGGCGCCAACCGGCTCGGCGGGAACAGTCTCATCGAGCTGCTGGTCTTCGGCCGGATCACCGGCCGGGCGGCCGCCGCCTACTCCGAGTCCCTCACCGCCCACCCACGCTCGGCGGCCGCCGTCGCGCGGGCCCGGGCGGAGGTCGACGAACTGCTCACGGCCGACGGGCCGGAGAACGTCCGTGCCCTGCAGCGGGCCATCCGCGACACGATGACCGAGCACGCGGGCGTCGTACGCGACGAGGAGGGCCTGCGGGCGGGGCTGGCGGAACTCTCCGTGATCGAGAAGCGGATGGAGGACGTCGGGGTCCACCCGGACATCGCCGGCTATCAGGACCTCGCCCACGCCTTCGACCTCAAGTCCGCCGCGCTGGCGGCGCGGGCCACGCTCGAAGCGGCCCTGGAGCGCCGTGAGACCCGCGGCTGCCACAACCGCAGCGACCATCCCGACCTGGATCCCGCAATGCGGGTGAATCTCGTGTGGTCACCGACGACCGGTATCACCCGCGAGAGCATTCCGGAGATCCCGGACGAGATTTCCGCGCTGATGCAGGAGGTCACGACAGAGGGCAAGCTCGTCGAATGACGGGAATTCTCCGCATTCCCGCGAACCCCTGTCACAAGTCGCGCCCCTGTCTTGTCTCCTCTGGTACCGAGAAAGAACTTCCGAAAGGATTCCGTCATGAAGGTCGTAGTGATCGGTGGAACCGGTCTCATCGGTTCGAAGCTCGTCGGCAAGCTCGGCGAGCACGGGCACGAGGCCGTCGCCGCCGCGCCCAACACCGGCGTCAACACCCTGACGGGCGAGGGCCTCGCCGAGGTCCTGGAGGGCGCGGCGGTCGTGGTCGACGTGTCGAACTCGCCCTCCTTCGCGGACGACGCCGCCATGGACTTCTTCCGCACCTCCACGACCAACCTCCTCAAGGCCGAGTCCGAGGCCGGTGTGCGGCACCATGTGGCGCTCTCCGTGGTCGGCACCGACCGCCTCCAGGAGAGCGGCTACTTCCGTGCCAAGCAGGCCCAGGAGGAGCTGATCCAGTCGTCCGGGATTCCGTACTCGATCGTCCACGCCACCCAGTTCTTCGAGTTCATGAAGGGGATCGCGGACATGTCGACCGAGGGCGACACGGTGCGGCTGGCCCCCGTGAAGATCCAGCCGATCCTCTCCGACGACGTGGCCGCCGCCGTCGGCCGCACCGCGGTCGGCTCCCCGGTCGACGGTGTGGTCGAGATCGCGGGCCCCGACGTCTTCCGGCTCGACGAGCTGATCCGTGAGGGGCTCGCCGCCAAGGGCGACCCCCGCAAGGTCGTCACCGACCCGAAGGCGCCCTACTCCGGCGCCCAGGTGCAGGAGGACACGCTCGTCCCGGGCCCGGGCGCGCACATCGCCGAGACCCGGTTCGCCGACTGGCTCGCGCGGCAGAAGTAGGCGGCGGCACTCTCCGCGGTCCCCTGCCGATCGGCAGGGGACCCCTCGCTCCGGCACTTTCACGAAGGGACGCTTCGCCATGTCCAATCGCACGGAAACCGTGATATCCGATTCCGCTCGCCATCACGATCTGACGGGCACCTACGCCATCGATCCGGACCACAGCACCATAGGGTTCTCCGTCCGCCACGCCATGATCAGCAACGTCCGGGGGAAATTCACCGCTTTCGAGGGACTGCTGAAACTCGACGGGGAACGGCCGGCCCGGTCCGAGGCCCATGTCAGTGTCCAGACCGGCAGTCTCGACACGGGCATCGCCCAGCGGGACGCCCATGTCACCGGTGCGGACTTCCTGGACTCGGCGACCTTCCCCCTCATGACCTTCCGCTCCACCGGGATCGCCGAGGACGGGGAGGGCCGGTTCCGGATGGCCGGCCTTCTGCGGATCAAGGACGTCGAACTGCCCCTCGACATCGACCTCGAGTTCGGCGGCGCGGGCCAGGACGCCGGCGGGCTGAACCGGGTCGGCTTCGAGGGCACGGCCACCCTGCGGCGCTCCGACTGGGGCATCGACTGGAACTCCGCGCTGGCCACGGGCGGAGTGCTGGTCGGCGACAAGGTGAAGCTGGTCCTCGACATCTCCGCCGTGGAGCTGGACCCCCGGTGACCCGGCCGTCCGAGGACCGACTCGCCATGGCGGCCACCGTGGTGTCGCTGACCGCCGAGGCCACCGCGCTGGAGGCCCGGGTCGACACCCTGCGCCGGGAGCTGGCCGACCTCGACGAGCGGACGCGGGCCGTCCTGCACGCCCTGCGCCGGCTCGACCGGGGACGGCCCCGCGGCGCCCGCGGCGCCCCTGGGTAGGCTCTCTCCCGAAGCCGCGCGACCCTGCGCGTGTGCGCCCGGGTCGCCGTGCCAACCGGTACGGCGTGCCGTTCGACCAGGAGAAATGTGATGCCCCCGACGATCCGCCGGGCTGTGATCCCCGCCGCCGGCCTCGGTTCCCGTCTGCTGCCCCTGACGAAGGCGACTCCGAAGGAGATGCTGCCGGTCGGTGACAAGCCGGTCATCGAGCACACCGTGCGCGAGCTGGTGGACTCCGGCATCACCGACATCACCATCGTCGTCTCCGGCGGCAAGAGCCTCATCCAGGACCACTTCCGCCCCAACCCCGCCCTCGTGGAGCAGCTCCGCGAGGACGGCAAGACGGCCTACGCGGACGCCGTCGAGGAGGTCGCGGAGCTGGCCCGCCGGGGCCACATCACCTACCTCGACCAGTACGGGCCGTACGGCAACGGCACCCCGGTGCTCAACGCCGCCCGTGCCTTCGGCGACGAACCCGTCCTGGTGCTCTGGCCCGACGACGTCTTCGTGGCCGAGGTCCCCCGCGCCCAGCAGCTGATCCGCGCCTACGAGCAGACCGGCTGCCCGGTACTGGCCCTGCTGCCGATGGACCCCACCGAGTCCCAGCGCTACGGCGTGCCCATCGTCAAGGAGGACCTCG
Organism: Streptomyces griseiscabiei; assembly: GCF_020010925.1. Lineage (NCBI taxonomy): Bacteria > Bacillati > Actinomycetota > Actinomycetes > Kitasatosporales > Streptomycetaceae > Streptomyces > Streptomyces griseiscabiei. The sequence continues at coordinate 1,405,521 of NZ_JAGJBZ010000001.1, forward strand.
GCGACGGCCAGCTGCGCATCACCGGTCTGGTCGAGAAGCCCGAGCCTTCCGCCGCGCCCTCGTCGTACGCGGCGATCGGCGGCTATGTCGTCACCCCCGGCATCATCGACGAACTGCGTGAGCAGACCCGCCGCTGGTACGAGCACCGGACCGGCGAGGTCTATCTGACCGACGCCATCAACGCCTACGCCGCCACCCGCGCGGTGTACGGGCAGGTCATCAAGGGCCGCTGGTACGACACCGGCAACCCGGCCGACTACCTGGTCGCCCAGATGGCCTTCGCGCTGGCCCACCCCGAGTACGGCCCCGTCGTACGCGGTCTGGTCGAGGGGCTCGACACGCCCGGACAGTAGGCACCGGGCCGTCCCGGTCTAGGCCGAGGTGGCCTCGCCCTCGAGGCGCAGGGTGCGGATCTCCTTGCGGGAGGAGATGCCGAGCTTGGAGAACACCTTGCGCAGATGCCATTCCACGGTGTGGGGGCTGAGGAACAGCTGTGTGCCGATCTCGGGGTTGGTGAGGCCCTCGCCGGCGAGCCGGGCGATCTGGGCCTCCTGCGAGGTGAGGGCCGTGGGCTCCGAGATGGTGTGTCTGCGGACCTTCGCCCCGGTGGCCTGCAGTTCACCGCGGGCGCGTTCGGCGAAGGCCTCGGCCCCGATCCGGCTGAACGTGTCGTGGGCGACGCCGAGTTGGGCGCGGGCGTCGACCCGGCGGTTCTCCCGGCGGAGCCATTCGCCGTACAGGAGCTGGGCGCGGGCCAGTTCCACGCGGACCCGGGTCCGGCTGAGCCGGTCGATCGCCTCGCGGTAGAGGTGTTCCGCGGTGTCGCCTTCGCTCAGGAGCGCCCGTGAGCGTGCTTCCACGCCCAGCGCCCAGTCCGTACCGCTGGCCCGGGTCGTCTCCGCGAGCCGCTCCAGTGCGTCGGTGGCCGCCTGCGGCAGTCCGCTGCGTACGGCCGCCTCGATCAGCTCGATCAGGCCCCAGCGCGGGGAGGTGAACTCGTACGGGTGGGCGGCGGCCTCCCGGGCGGCGGCGAGTGCCTCCGTGTAGCGGCCGAGGCCGTTGCAGAGCACCGCGTGGTAGCAGTGCGCGACGGTGACGGTGGCACCCTGGCCGCGTGGCACGGCCTCGCCCAGGATCGCGTCGAGCAGGGTGCGGGCCTCGTCCTCGCGGCCGCGCCAGGCGGCCAGGCCGAGCGGCAGTACCCGCGCCGGGGTGCTGCCGATCGCCGCGCAGACCGTGCCGACCTCCTCCACCAGCGCGGCGGCGGCCGTCAGTTCACCGGCGAGGAGGTGCGTGTGCGCGCGGGACTCCAGCACGTCGGGGAGCACACTGAGCGCGCCGGCCCGGCGGACGAGCGTCAGCTGGCGGGTGGCGACCAGGTGCCAGCGTTCGTCGTCCCACAGGTCCGAGGCGATGACCCCGGCGAGCCAGAGCCGGTGCAGCGCCTCCTGGACGGGGATGTCCTCGTCGCAGCACGCCGCGAGGACGTCCCGCATCCTCGGCACCGCCGCCGCGTAACCGTCGGTGAGCCGCACGGCGACGGCCTCCAGCAGCCGGTCGGACAGGCGTGCCGGCCGCTCCGGCACCGCTGCGCGGGCGGCCGCGCACACCTCCCGCAGCCCCGGTCCCTGGGCCAGACGGCCGGCGAAGATGGCCGCCGCGACGGCGTCCAGATAGGTGTCGCGGGCCAGTGCGGCATCGAGCGGCCCGAACCGCCGGGCGGCGCTGAGCAGCAGCGAGGGAGCCTCTCTGCCACGGTTCTGGGCGAACGCGATCTCGGCGCGCAGGACGTCGATCCGCGCGCGCCCGAGCTCGTCGAGGGGGCCGGCCTCCGCCGTGGCGAGCAGGGTGGCGGCAGGTTCGAACGCGCCCGCGTGGAGCGTCGCCCGCGCGGCGTCCACCGCGCGCTGGGCGCGCCGGGCGGGATCGCCGGTCAGCTCGGTCGCGCGCCGGAGGAACGCGGCCGTCGCCGCGATGCCGCCGCGGGCCTGTGCCCGGTCGGCGGACCGCTCCAGTTCCGCCGCCACCGTCTCGTCGGGTCCCGGGGTCGCCCCGGCCAGGTGCCAGGCCCGGCGGTCGGGGTCGAGACGGGCGTCGGTCGCCCTCGCCAGGGCCCGGTGCGCCTCGCGGCGCTCGTCCTGGCTCGCCGCGCGATAGGCGGCCGAGCGCACCAGGGGGTGCCGGAAGCGGACCCGGGTGCCGAGGGTGATCAGCTCGGCGGTGTCGCCGTGCGCCAGGGCGGAGTCGACGTCGATGCCGAGCGACTCGGCCGCGCGCCGCAGCAGGGTCACGTCCCCGACGGGCTCGGCGGCGGCGGTGAGCAGCAGACGCCGGGACTTCGCGGGCAGCGACCGGACCCGATCGACGAATCCCTGTTCGATCTGGCTCGGCAGTGGACCGGCGTCCGGGCGGCCGAAGCCGCCGGCCAGTTCTCCGACGGCCAGTCGGCGGGGCAGTTCCAGCAGGGCCAGCGGATTGCCGCCGGACTCGGCGACGATGCGTTCGCGCACCCGCTGGTCGAGGGGACCGGTGACGGCCGAGTCGAGGAGTGCGCGGGAGTCGCTCTCGGCGAGTCCCGTCACGGGCAGCTCCGGGAGGCCGCCGAGGGCTTCGCCGGGGCCGGGCTCGCGGACGGCGAAGACCAGGACGACCGATTCCGCGAGCAGCCGACGGCCGACGAAGGCCAGGGTCTGGGCCGAGACGTGGTCCAGCCACTGGGCGTCGTCGACGAGGCAGACCAGCGGCTGGTCGCCGCCGGCGTCCGCGAGGAGGCTCAGGGTGGCCAGACCGACCAGGAACCGGTCCGGCGCGGCACCGGCCCGCAGTCCGAAGGCCGTGCCGAGCGCGTCGCGCTGTGGGCCGGGCAGCCGGTCGAGGCCGCCCAGCAGCGGGGCGCAGAGCTGGTGCAGTCCGGCGTAGGAGAGTTCCATCTCGGACTGGACTCCGGCGAGGCGGAGCGTGCGGCAGCCGTCGGTGCGGTCGAGGAGGAACCGCAGCAGTTCGGTCTTGCCGATGCCCGCCTCACCGCGCAGGACCAGGACCCCGCTGCGGCCGGACCTGGCGCCGGCCAGCAGGTCGTCGAGTGCCCGGCACTCGTGTTGTCTGCCGAGGAGTCCGGCTCGTGAACCGCTCCTCGCCATGGCCGCTCCCCGGTCCGAACGCTTCGACCGGTATGGTAATACGCCTTTCGATCGTGACGCCCGAGTACGGGTGGGCGGTCAGGGACTCGGGTGGTCCGTGGCCGGTCGTAGGTGGTCGTCGGCCGCGGGTGCGGCGAGATGGGTGCGGACGATACCGATCACGGTGTCGGTGGTGCGGTCGAGGTACGTGCGGCCGTCGGGCAGCCGGGTGTCCGGGCTGATGTAGCTGCGCGGGCCGAGATGGGTGGCCGGGTCGAGCCGGTGCACGGTGATCCGGCCCGCGCGGCGGGCGCGGTTCCAGCCGCTGCGGCGGAACAGGGGCATGCGCTGCGGGAAGATCCAGGTGCCGACCCGCTCGATCCGGTCGTTCGCGCTGGTCAGCTGGTGCAGGTGCACGGCGTGGGTGAGGTCGTTGGCACCGTTGTGGAACCCGCCGAGGGTGATGACGACGAGCGGTGCGCGCAGCCGGGTGTGGAGTTCGTCGATCGCGCCGGTGGCGACCTGCGCGCCCCCGCTGTAGCTCAGCAGCACCACGGGGATGCCGCTGTCGGGCGGATACCCGGCGAGCCGGAGCTGGGTGGCGATCTGGGAGCCGACGGCCCGGTTGTAGAGCGGGCGGTAGCGGTGGTCGGCGGCGACGAAGACCTGCATGACGTTGTGCAGGAACAGCAGCAGACCGGCGTGCCTGCGCAGCCACGCCCACACGGGCCGGTCGGCGAGCGGGTCGGCCAGCGGCGAGTACGGCTGCACCTGCCCCAGCACCCGCAGCTCCGGCGCCCCGGCGAGCACGGCCTTGACCAGCTGACCACCGTCCCGGGTGTCCCGGAAGCGCCGCTTGCCGATGCCGTCCAGATAGACCAGGTACGCGGCCGGAGGTCTGTCGGGGGCGGCGCCCCGGGCGTAGGGGACGCCGTCGGGGAGTTCGGTGACGGGGTCGCGCCAGCCCGCGCTGTAGGCGAGCACCTCGTAGCGGGCGAGCAGGCCCTCGGCGATCAGGACCGGTCCCAGCGCGCAGATCCAGAGCACGAGGTCGTTCATACGGTCACCTCCGGCGTCCGGGTCGCGCTGACCCGTACGACCAGCCGGCGTACGGCCTCCACGGTGACGCCGAGGCCGGTCCCGGCGACGGCGACGCATCCGGCGGCGGTCCACCAACCGAGCCCGGACGCCGTCGCCAGCGCGCCCGCGAGCCCGGCGCCGACGCCCACGAAGAGGACCATGTGCAGCAGGGGCCCGAGCAGCGGGAACGCGAGGACGGCGGAGAGCAGCAGCGGGACGAGCAGGCTCGGCGTCCACGACAGTCCGCTCTCCGGCGGCGGGGCGGACCCGAGCAGTTCGGCGAGGGTCCAGGCGGTCAGCGGCCACAGCGCGAGGACGGCGCCCTCGACGAGACCGGCGGCCACCAGCAGCCCGGCCACGAAGGTCCGCGACATGCCGGGGCGGCGCGACACCAGGGGCACGATGCGCCCGGCGGCCTCCGAGAGCCCGGCGAACACCAGCAGCAGGACGACGGCGGTGGTCATCGCTCAGCCTCGCCGTGACGGGTCGACGGGCGCCTTCCGCCGGGCCGGGCCGGGCGCGCGCAGACACCTCTCCAGTTCGTCGGCGGCCCTCAGGTGGCCGCCCGCCTCGTGCTGCGCGGTCCGCAGCCCGGCCGCCGCCGTCCGGAAACCGGGCTCGTGGAGCAGCCGCCGGGCCAGAGCGCGCACGGTTCCCTTGGCGACGTCCTCGGTACGCATCGACAGACCCGCGCCGAGTTCGACGACCCGCCGGGCCACCAGCGGCTGGTCGGCGCCCTGCGGCACCACCAGCAGCGGCACACCGGCGTACAGGGCCTCGTTGACGCTGTTCATGCCGCCGTGGGTGACGAACAGCGCGGCACGGGCCAGCACCTCCGGCTGCGGGACGAAGCGGTACGGCAGGACGTTGGCCGGCAGCGGTCCCAGCGCGTCGGGGTCGGTCTGGCCGGTGGACACGAGCACGGTGCCGCCGAGCGGGGCGAGCGCGGTGGCGAAGGTCCGCAGCAGCTGGGGATCCGCGTTGAACACCGTGCCCAGCGAGGCGTACAGCACCGGGTCCTGGAGCCGGTCGAGGGGGAACGACGGGTCGGCCGGGCGGGCGCCGATGCTCGGGCCGACGAAACGGTAGGAGGCGTCGAACTCCTCCGCCGCGGGCTGGAACTCCCGTGCGGTGTAGACCAGGTTGAGCGGCTGACGGATGTTCGCCACGTCCAGCAGGGGCAGCCCGCCCGCGGCGAACCGCCGGTGCAGCTCCCAGCGGGCCCGCAGATAACCCCGGAGGCTGCGGGGCCGGGCCCGCGCCGCCGCCAGCAGCTCCCAGGAGCCATGGGTGGGGCTGGGCACCTGCCGGCCGAAGGCGAACGTGGTGAACGACGAGACCGCCGGGACCCCCAGCTCACGGGCGGCGATCGCGCCCCACAGACAGGCACTGTCGTGCACGATCAGGTCGGGCGGGTCACGACGGAGGTCGGCGAGCACGCCGGGCAGCCAGCGGACGGCGGTCTCCGCGAGCGCCTCCATCCACGTCAGCGGCGTCGGCGGGTCGGGGAACGGCGGGTTTCCCCCGGGGTAGTCCAGCACGGTCGCGCCGACGGCCTCGATCTCCGCGCGGAACGCGGGCGCGGCGTGGTACGTGACGGTGTGACCGCGCCGCACCAGCTCGGCCACCAGCGGCAACGTCGGATTGATGTGCCCGTGCATGCTGATGTTGAGGAACGCGATGGTGCTCACAGCCCTGCCTCCACGGTCGGGGTAGAAGTCGATCTCGATGTCGGTGCCGGTGCCGATGTCGGTGCCGATGTCGGTGCCGATGTCCCGCCCGGGCGGGAGGGTGCGGTCGGAACGGCCGGGGCGGGGGAAGCGGCACCAGCGCCGGGCGGGGCCGGGGCGGGTCCGGCGGGTCCGGCGGGAGAGCCCTGCGTGACTCGGCCGGCGGACGGGCCCGGACCGGCGGCGGCACGCCGACCGGCGGACGCGCGCCGACCGGGACCGGTGGGCCTTCCCCGGTCGGCCGGGGCTGTCGTGATGTTGTCGACCCGGTACAGGCCGGGTCCGTTGACGCGCAGTTCGTCGAGGAAGCGGCCCGCCGTGCGGGCGGCGGTGCCGATCAGCCGCTGGGTGTGGCCGAAGTCCCAGGGGGCGGGCCAGGTCTCGATGCCGGTGGGCAGTACGACGGTCGGGATGTGCCGGGACACCTCGTGCAGATCGCGCTCGATCTGGTGGCGCAACAGCAGCAGCCCGGCCCGGGAGGCGATCGCGCCGGCCCGCGCACGCGGTTCGACGGGGCGCAGCGGCGAGCTCTCCGGGCCGGTCGACAGGACGACCACACTGGCCGCGCCCGCCTGCAGCGCGGCCAGCACCGGCACATAGGCGACCACCCCGCCGTCGACCAGCGTCCGGCCGTCGCGGGCCACCGGCGGCAGCACCCCGGGGATGGCGGCACTCGCCAGCAGCGCCGACTCCAGGTCGCCGCGGTCGAGCGCCACCGGGGCGCCGGTGACCAGGTCCATCGCCACGGCGGTGAACGGAATGGCCAACTCCTCGATCCGTGACGGCAGTTCGGCCCGCGCGATCAGCCGGCGCAGGCCGCGGTCGGTGAAGAGGCTGGTCCGGGAGGACAGATAGCCGAGCGGATACACCTCACGGCGGCGCAGCCGGGTCCACACATGGTCCAGCCAGGGCGCGGCCCGGTCGGGATGGGCGGCGGCGATGGCCCCGTTGAGGGCTCCCACCGAGGTACCGATGATCATGTCCGGGGTGAACGCGCGCTGTTCCAGCGCGTACCCGACGCCCACATGGGCCGCGCCGAGCACGCCACCGGCACCCACCACCGCGGCCACGGGGCGGGGCAGGGCCCGCAGGCCCACCGAGGAGTCGCTCATGTCGACCTGCCTTTCTCAGTCGCCGTGAGGTACCTGAGACACGTGAGGTACCTGAGCCAGGGGCCGTCCTAGGGACCGTCTGCGGACTCCCGGTGGCTCCGGGCGCAAGGTGATCCACCGTTCGTCGAGGAACTTCCGGGCACCCTCCGGACCCGGCCCGTACAGGAAGGGCGGCACGGGCGCCGTGTCCGCCGGTTCCTGAGCCGCGGTCTCAAGAACGTGCTTCGTCATCGCCGCACTCCTCGGATCGGCGGGCCACCGCCCGCTGTCACCTCTATGACCGGACACCCGCCGAAGGTGTGACACGCACGGAAGGCAACGTGCGGCGGCGGTGGCCCGGCGCCCGGCCACGCGGCGGGCCGGGCACGACCACGGAGGTGCCCACGGGGTCCCAAGGGCGCGGCCGGGCGCTCGCGGGCGCGAGGTTGGTGGGCGACAGCCTTCCCCGCCCCTGGGCGCCGAGCAGAGGAGCCGGTCGTGGACACCCATCTGGCCCGAGCCGGGCATGACCGCACGCGAGCCGTGACGACGGCCGAGGTGACGACCAAGGCGACGACCGAGGCGACGATCGGTGAGCCGGACCCGGCGGTGTCGGTGTTCGTGCTGGCCAGACCAGGACTGCTCAGGATCGCCCGGCGGATCCTGGGGGACGCGAACGACGCCGAGGACGTCATCCAGGAGGCATGGCTGCGCTGGCAGGGCACCGACCGCGCGCTCGTCGTGAATCCGACGGCACTGCTGCGCACGACGACCGTCCGGCTCGCGATCAATGTCGTCCAGTCGGCCCGGCGGCGCCGGGAGTCCTGCGCCAGCCCCTGGCTCCCGGAGTTCACGGACGGCCACGCGACCCCGGAGGCCCTGGCCGAGCGGCGGGACGCCGCCGAGCGGGCGGTCCTGCTGCTGATGGAGACGCTGACGCCGAGGCAGCGGGCGGTCTATGTCCTGCGCGAGGGCTTCGGCTGCTCCTACGGCCGGATCGCCGAGCTCCTGTGTCTCACCGTCGCCAACACCAGACAGCAGGTCGTTCGAGCCCAGCGGCGTCTCGCGGCGGGCGGTCGCGGGCAGCCGGTGGACTCCGTCGCGCACCGGCGGCTGGTCGAGGCGTTCCTCACGGCAGCTCACTCCGGTGACCTGGACCGTCTGGAGCGGGTTCTGTGTGCGGACGCCGGCTGTACTCCTGCTCGGTCGGCTTGATGATCTGGGCGCCCTCGCCGTAGAGGGCTCGGCTGAGCCGGGCCCGCAGGCGCTCTGTGGGACGGGGTGCGGCGTCCGGGCCGCCGCCGTTCACGGACGGGCGGGCGTCGATCGGTGTGTACTGCTCGTGCCGGGTGAGCCTGTGCAGTTCCGCCCGGCCGAGCGGCTCGTGCACCTCGACGTACTCACCGTGCGGCAGGCGTTTGACGATTCCGGTCTCCCGGCCGTGCAGCACCTTGTCCCGGTCCCGGCGTTGCAGCCCGAGCGCCCACCGCTTCGTCACGGCGTAGACCGCGACGGGTACGACGAACAAGCCGACGCGCACCGCCCACGTCACCGCGTTGACCGAGACATGAAAGCGGATGGCGATGATGTCGTTCGCCGCGCCGACCAGGGACACCGCGTAGAAGCTGAGCCATGCGACGCCGAGCGCCGTGCGCACCGGGCGGTTGCGCGGGCGGTCCAGGAGGTGTTGCTCCCGGTCGTCGCCGGTCACCCACGCCTCGACGAACGGGTAGGCGGCCAGGGCGAGGAAGAAGCCGACGCCGGCCAGCAGCGGGACGAGATTGTCCAGGGCGAGGGTGTGGCCCCCGAACGCGATCTCCCAACCGGGCATGACCCGCAGCAGTCCGTCGGCGATGCCCATGTACCAGTCCGGCTGCGAGCCGGCCGAGACCTGGTCGGCGCGGTAGGGGCCGTAGAGCCACACGGGATTGATCTGCGCGACGGCGGCCATGACGAAGACGACACCGGAGACCAGGAAGAGGAGTCCGGCGGATTTCACGGCCTTCACCTTGAACGGCAGACCCGTGCCACTCCCACCGCCCCTGCCACCCACGCCACTCCTGCCGATCCGCTCCGGGCCCGGATGCCGGGTGTGCCGGTGGCGCAGGACGAGCAGCAGATGGAGAACGATCAGCGCCACCATCAGGGCCGGAATGAGCAGGACATGGATCGCGTGGAAACGCGCCACCAGGTCATGACCCGGGAATTCGCCGCCGAAGAGGAACATCGAGAGATAGGTGCCGACGATCGGGACGGAGAGAATCGTCCCGTTCACCACCGCCAGTCCGGTTCCGGAGAGCAGATCGTCCGGCAGGTCGTATCCCGTCAGGCCACCGAACATGCCGAGGACCAACAGCGAGAATCCGAACAGCCAGTTGAGTTCGCGGGGCTTGCGGAAGGCTCCCGTGAAGAACACCCGCATCATGTGGGCGAGCGCGGCGGCGACGAAGACCAGCGCCGCCCAGTGGTGGGCCTGGCGGATCAGCAGACCGCCCCGGACCTCGAACGAGATGCGCATCGTCGAATCGAAGGCCGCCGACACCGGCTGCCCCCGCAGCGGCGCGTAGCTGCCCCGGTATTCCACCGTCTCCATCGAGGGGTGGAAGTAGAACGTCAGGAACGCCCCCGTGATGACGATGACGACGAAGCTGTAGAGACATATCTCCCCCAGCAGGAAGGACCAGTGGTCCGGGAAGGCCCGCCGGGTTCTCTCCTTGGCCGACCGGTGGACCCCACCCAGGCGTCCGTCGGCCCACGCGGCGAACCTTTCACCCCTTCCGCCCTTTCCTCCTTCTCCCCCTCCTCCGCCCTCTCCGCCTTTTCCTCTCTCTCCGCCTTCTCCGCCTTCTCCGTCTTTCCGCGCTTCCTCTTCGACCGGCCCGTCATCCATGTCCCCGCCGCCGTTCGTGAACCGTTCCGAGAGGCACGCGGCGTGTCAGCGCGCGGCGTTCGCTCTCCGTCGTGCCGCCCCAGACGCCTTCCACCCCGCCCGCCCGCAGGGCCCAGTCGAGGCAGCGCCGCGCGACGGGGCAGTGGCCGCAGACCGCCTTGGCCTCGTCGACCTGGACGAGCGTCGGACCGCTCACGCCGATGGGGAAGAAGAGATCGGGATCGACGCGCAGGCAGGCCGCCCGTTCGCGCCAGTGCAGGGCTTGGTCTCCGTGTTCTGCAGCCATGAGAGCGAACCTCCAGAGTCCGGCTGCCAGCTCAGACCGGGCAGCCGGCGCGGGTGTGACACCGGGCCGCGCTCCGGGCGGTTCACCTGGTCTGCGGGGCGCCCGTGAGCGGCCTTGTCACAGGCTCCGGGTGTGCCTGGTCCTACCGGAGAGAGGAAGGACCGCTGCATGGATCACGCCGAGGCGGTGCCGATCACGGAGCTGGTCGAGAGCGTCGGTATCCGCTGGATGCCGCCGACCGACGCGGTTGGCCAACACGGTTGGGACAGTGTGGCCTCTATACACACCGCGTATACACAGTGTGTATAGTCACGCCCATGCCACTCAGTAACACCTTTCTCGCGTGGATCCGTGACCTCGGTCTGGGCATACGTTTCGCCGCGGCCGGGGGCCGCGGCGGCTGGGCCAGGACTGCCCTCACCGCCACCGGGGTGGCGCTCGGCGTCGCACTGCTGCTGCTCGCCGCGTCCACACCGAACGTTCTGTCCGCCCGCGCCGAACGCGGCAACGCCCGTCAGCCGTCCAACGTCGCGTCGGGGACCTCGGTGCCGCGCTCGGACTCCTCCTTCGTGTGGGACTCGGGTGACACCGACTTCCGGTCCGACCGGGTCGGCGGCCTGCTGCTGCGGGCCGAAGGCTCCCGCGCCCCGGCCCCGCCCGGCGTCGCGGGCATCCCGGCACCGGGCGAGATGGTCGTCTCCCCGGCACTGCGGGAGCTGCTGGACTCGTCGGAGGGCGCGCTGCTCAAGGAGCGTCTGGACTACCGCGTCGTGGGCACCATCGCCCCCTCCGGTCTCCTCGACGCGAAGGAGCTGCGCTACTACGCGGGCACCGATCGCATCAGTGTCGCCGGCGGGTCCGTACGCGCCGAGCGCTTCGGGTACGTCCCCCGCCACGATTCCCTCGACGCCCTGCTGTACGTACTGGTGGTGACGGTGTGTGTGGTGCTGCTGGTGCCCGTCGGCATCTTCATCGCCACGGCGGTGCGCTTCGGGGGCGACCGCAGGGACCGGCGGCTGGCCGCGCTGCGGCTGATCGGCGCGGACCGGCGGACGGTGGCCAGGATCGCCGCCGGTGAGGCCCTCTTCGGCTCGGTCCTCGGGGTCGTCCTCGGCGCCGGGTTCTTCCTGGTGGCGCGTCAGGCGGCGGCGTATGTGCGGCTGTGGGACGTCGGTGCCCACCCCGGCGACATCGTCCCGCGCCCCGCTCTGGCCGTGCTCGTGGCCGTCGCCGTGCCGCTGGCCTCGGTGGTGGTGACGCTCTCCGCGATGCGCTCGGTGTCCGTGGAGCCGCTCGGGGTGGTCCGCAGCGCCCGCCCGCGCCGCAGGCGCCTGGGGTGGCGGCTGGTGCCGCCGGTGCTGGGCCTGGCGATCCTGCTGCTCTCCGAGCGAGTCACCTCGAAGTCCCAGGAGATCGGTACGATCCCCGTCGCCGCCGGGGTGACCCTGGTCCTGGTGGGCCTGGCGGGGCTGCTGCCCTGGCTGGTCGAGGCGGCCGTGGCCGGGCTGCGGGGCGGTCCCGTGCCGTGGCAACTGGCCGTGCGCCGACTGCAGTTGTCGAGCGGGGCGGCCTCCCGTGCGGTCAGCGGCATCATGGTGGCCACGGCGGGCGCGATCGTGCTGCAGCTGATGTTCGGCGCGATGCAGCAGAGCTTCATGAACCCCTCCGGCGGCGGATCCGGCGGCGCGGGCACCGGTGCCGCCCGGACGCCGGACGTGACCCTCGTGTCGGCGAACGGGGTCGCCGCCACCACCGCGCGGCTGGAGGAGGGGCTGCGCCGTACGCCCGGTGTGACGGCGGCGTTCGCGTACACCGAGGCGTACGCGACGGCCGCCGCGCGGGCGGTGACGTCGCTGACCGTCGGCGACTGCGCCCAGCTGCGGAAGATGGCCCGCCTGCCCTCGTGCCGCGACGGTGACACCTTCGTCGCGCACAACCCCGGTGACACCGTGGGCAGTCGACGGGTCGACGAGGCGGCCAGGCCCGGCCGGGCGGTCACCCTCGACGACCACGGCTCCGGAGCGGCGCGCACCGTCCGCTGGACGCTGCCGCAGGACAGTCCCGTCGTCCCCACCGTGCCCGACCCACTGGGTGAGCGGCACGACGGGATTCTCGCCACCCCGGGCGCGCTGCCGGACGGTCCCCTGCCGGGGGCCTTCACCTGGGCCGGTGTGTTCACGGATCCCCGTGTCACCGACGGGGCGGACGAGATCCGCAACACGGCCGCCGAGGTCGACCCGACGCTGACGGTGCGGGAGCGGCAGAACCGGCAGCGCGACAAGGACTACGAGTCCGTCCAGACCGGTCCGCTGGTCGGCGGCACGCTGATGCTGGTCCTCGTCGCGGCGAGCATGCTGGTCTCGCAGATCGAGCAACTCCGGGAACGCAGAAACCTGTTGTCGGTCCTGGTGGCGTTCGGCACCCGGCGCTCCACGCTGGCCTGGTCGGTGCTCTGGCAGACGGCCGTCCCCGTCGTCCTCAGCACGCTGCTCGCCTCCGCCGGCGGCCTGGCGCTGGGCCAGGTGATGCTCGGCATGCTGGGGAAGGAGACCGGGGACCGGTGGGTCTTCCTGCCCTACGCGGGGGTCGGCGGCGTACTGGTCCTGCTCGTCACCCTGCTGAGCCTGCCGGCGCTGTGGCGGATGATGCGCCCGGAGGGCCTGCGCACCGAGTGACGACGAGCCCTCCCGACACACCGTGTGTCCATCGAGGCCCTCTTCGGGCCGTCCCGGGGCGCCAGATGGTTCCCACTGTGCCACCACTGTCACAAAAGCTCTTTCCGCTCGGTCCTGTGGGGCAGACGCGAGGGGAGCATCCGTGACTTTCAGCGAGGACCGGGGGCCGACGGTTCCCGGGCCGTCCCCCACGACGGCAGATCTCGACGACGCGTTGTCCGTCTTCGTCCGGCACCGCAGGCGTCTGTTCGGCATCGCCTACCGCGTCCTCGGCAGTGTGGTCGAGGCCGAGGACGTGGTCCAGGAGGTGTGGCTGCGCTGGCAGCGGACCGACCGCTCCGTGGTGATCAGCCCCGTCGCCTTCCTCTCCAGCACGACGACCCGGCTGGCCATCAATGTCGCGCAGTCCGCGCGGGTGCGCCGGGAGACCTACATCGGGCCGTGGCTGCCCGAGCCCGTCGACACCGGCTCCGACCCGGAGTTGGGCGCCCAGCGCGCGGAGGCCCTCGAGATGGCCGTGCTGCTGGTGCTGGAGAGACTCAACCCCACGGAACGCGCCGCCTATGTACTGCGTGAGGCGTTCGACTACGCCTATCCGGAGATCGCCGAGATCCTGCGCCTCAGCCTGGTCAACGTACGGAAGATCGTCAGCCGTGCGCGCAGACATCTGTCGCAGGGGCGGCGCGCGAGCGTGGACACGGCCGAACACCGCCGTCTGCTCAGTGTGTTTGTCGCGGCGGCGCGGACCGGGGACGTGGCGTCGCTGGAGGCCCTGCTCACCCCAGACACCGTCAGCCTGTCCGACGGCAACGGTATGCGGGGGTGCGCCCGCATCGCCGTACGGGGCCGGGCGCGGGTGGCCAGGATGGTGACCTACACCAGACTCTGGCGGGACGCGGAGCCACGGTTCGTCGACGCCAACGGCGGTACGGGCGTGCTGATCAGCCGGGCCGGGGCACCCGTCGCGTTCCTGACGCTCGCCGCGTCGGCCGAGGGCGTCCACCAGCTGATGTGGGTGTTCAGCCCGGACAAGATCGCCGCGTTCCTCGGTTCCGGTACCCGCTCCTCGGGCCCCCACCATGTGTCCGACGGCTGCCTATGATTGGGGGGAGTCGCGGATCTCGGCTCGGTGCAGCGGGCCCTCGGCGTCCTCCAGCCCCTCCTGCTCGACCACCCGGCCCCGGCCGCCGCACCGCGGACCGACCACACGACCGCCGACCACACGACCACCGAGCCCGCGTCAACGCCCGCGCCAGCGCCAGCGCCCGCGGACGACGACATCGACACCGGCCCCAGCGGCGGGGCGGGCACCGGCACCGACGACACCGGGACCGCCGCCCAGGGGCAGAAGTCGTACGGCAGGCTCACCGAGCAGATCATGGAGTACTTCGCGGGTGTCGGCGACGCCGAGGTCCGGGCCCGTGATGTCGCCGCGGCTCTGGGCCGTGACACCGACAGCGGCAGCATCAACGGGGTGCGCAGCACCCTCGACCGGCTGGTCGGCACCGCGCGGGTGCGACGGGCCGGCCGGGGTCTGTACCGCGCCGGGCGTCCGTGACCGCACACGGTGTCAGTGCACCGACGCCACGATCACCACGCACAGTCCGGCCATGGCGACGGTGATCAGCGTCATGGCGATCATGGTGCCCCTCAGCCAGCGCCCGAGACGGACGCGGTGCTGTGCGTGCGCCGCGGCGACGCTGTCGGTGATGTGGTCCGTCACCATCCGGGCCACATAGGTCTGTTCGTCGAGGTACCAGCGCTCGATGTCGTTCCTCTGCTCCGGTGTCAGACCGGGTTCCCGGGCGACGAAGGCCGCCACCCGCTGCTGGGCCGCGTGCAGATGACCCTCCCGGTAGAGCAGTGCCTCGATGTCGGTCAGGCCGCGCGCGGCCTCTTCACTCGCGTCCATGGCGGGCTCCTGAGACGGGGGCGGTGCGCGGACCGGCGCTCGTGACGAAGGCGTCCCGCGGGTGCTGGACGGAGGCGAGGGAGACGAGGTCCCGGCCGAACAGGGCCGCGGTGAGCCAGACGGTGAGCACCCGGATCTTGCGCTCCCAGGTGGGCACGGCCAGGACGTGGTAGCCGCGGTGCATCAGCCAGGCCGGGAAGCCCTTGACGACCAGGTTCCGGTACTGGAAGATGCCGCGCCCCAGCCCGAGTGTCGCGACCACCCCCAGGCTGCCGTGGCGGTAGTCGCGGAGCTCGCGCCCGCGCAGCCCGGCGACGATGTTCTTGGCGAGGCGCCTGCCCTGGCGTACGGCGTGCTGGGCGTTCGGCACCGTCCGTGCCCCGGGGATCGGCAGCGCCAGGTCGGGGACGGCCGCGTCGTCCCCGGCCGCCCAGGCGTCGGCCACCGGCTCGCTCGCGGTGCCCACACGGAGGTCGGGCCGGACCACCAGCAGGCCCCGCTCGTCCACCGGGAGGTCCGTGTGGTTGTGCACGACCGGGTTGGAGGCGTTGCCGGCGGTCCAGACGATCAGTTCGGAGTCGAACTCCTCTCCGGTGGAGAGCACGACGTGTCCGTCCACGGCGGAGACGAGCTGGGTGCCGAGGTGCACCCGCGCGCCCCGGCGTTCCAGGGAGCGGACCACCCACGCCCCCGGTCCGTCGCCCACCTCGGGCAGGATGCGGTCCCGGGCCTCGACCAGATGGAACGACAGGTCCTGCGGGCCGAGTTCGGGGTAGTACCTGAGCATCGCGGTCGCCAGCGACAGCAGTTCACCGAAGCCCTCGACCCCGGAGAACCCGCCGCCGACGAAGGTGACGGTGAGCAGCTTCCGCCGGGCGGCGCCGGGCGGCAGGGACGCCGCCTGGTCGAACGCGGTCAGCAGCCGGTCGCGGATGGCGACGGCCTCCTCCACGTGCTTCAGACCGATGGCCCGCTCCGCGACCCCGGGGACGGAGAAGGTGCGGGTCACGGCGCCGGCGGTGACGACGAGGATGTCGTAGCGCAGTTCGTGGTCGTCTCCGTCCGCCGGGCGGACCGTGACCGTCCGGTCCCGGTGCCGGATCTCCGTCACGCTTCCCGCGACCAGCCGGGTCCTTCGCAGATGACGGCGCAGCGACACGGCGGCGTGGCGGGCCTCGACCGAACCGGCCGTGACCTCCGGCAGGAAGGGCTGGTACGTCATGTACGGGCGCGGGTCGACGACCGTCACCCTGGCCTCGTCCGGCCGCAGCGACTTCTCCAGGCCCCACGCGGTGTAGAAGCCCGCGTAGCCACCGCCGACGATCAGGATCTCGCGCATGATTCCCTCTGCTTCTCGTCCCGTTCAGCTGGACAGGTCGGTGTGTGACGGTGTGACAACGGTGTTTCTGTCTCGCTCCTAAGACCGTTCCGGCGGCGCGGATGTGACATGTGGTCGGCAGCGGGGCCGGACGTGGCGATGTTGTCGTGGTCTTGTCAGATCTCTTGTAAAGGTCCGGACCAATTGCTATTCCCTTCTGTTAGGAAAGTTTCCTACCAGTTAGCGAGGAGTCCCCCATGAGACCGGCACGATCCGTTCCGCTCGTCGCCGTGCTGCTCCTTCTCGGCCTCGTCCTGATCCCGGGCACCGCACAGGCCGGACCCACGGCCCCCGCGGCGGTCACCCCCGTCGCCGCCAACGGCCAGCTCAAGGTCTGCGGCACCAAGCTCTGCAACCAGCAAGGAAAAACGATCCAGCTCCGTGGGATGAGCACCCACGGCCTCCAGTGGTACAGCCAGTGCGTCACGGGCGGCTCGCTCAACGCCCTGGCCACCGACTGGAAGGCCGACGTCCTGCGCGTCTCCATGTACATCCAGGAAGGGGGCTACGAGACCGATCCGCGCCGCTTCACCGACCTGGTGCACTCCGCCATCGAGCAGGCCACGGCGCGCGGCATGTACGCCATCGTCGACTGGCACATGCTCGACCCCGGCGACCCGCACCAGAACCTCGCCCGCGCCAAGACCTTCTTCTCCGAGATCGCCCAGCGCCACCGCGACAAGAACAACCTGCTGTACGAGATCGCCAACGAGCCCAGCGGGGTGAGCTGGTCCCGTATCAAGAGCTACGCCGAGCAGCTCATCCCCGTCATCCGGGCCAAGGACCCCGACACTCCGATCCTGGTCGGCACCCGCGCCTGGTCCTCGCTCGGTGTGTCGGAGGGCGCGAACGAGTCCGAGGTGGTCAACAACCCGGTGAACGCGGCGAACATCATGTACACCTTCCACTTCTACGCCTCCTCGCACCGGGACGAGTACCTGCGGACCCTCTCCCGCGCGGCCGACCGCATCCCCGTCTTCGTCACCGAGTTCGGCACCCAGAACTACGCGGGTGAGGGCGCGAACGACTTCGCCATGTCGCAGCGCTATCTCGATCTGCTCGCCGCCAAGAAGATCAGCTGGGTCAACTGGAACTTCTCCGACGACGAACGCAGCGGCGCCGTCTTCAAGCAGGGGACCTGCGACGGCAACGGCCCCTGGACCGGTACCTCCTCCCTCAAGCCCGCGGGTGTCTGGATCCGCGACCGCATCCGCACACCGGACGACTTCTGACCGGTGACGATCCATGTGACGGGAATCGGCCCCCGGTGCGCCGGGGGCCGATTCCCGTTCGTGCCGAGGCGGGCGCGGGTCGCGGACGCGGGGCACTTCGCGGCGATGCGCCCCTCCCCACGCGATGGTCCGCACGGCCATGGAATCGTCACGAAGGCCCTCCCCTGGGCGGTATTCACGGCCGGGGGCGCTCCTCGCGGCCCGATTGCTTGGTGAACTCACTTCAAGTGCTATCCACTGAAGGGGTTCCATGCCAGTCACAGCAAGCATGGACGCGCTGGAATCAGCATGATACAAGTTCAGTTCATGGACGAGATGCGCACCGGGGCCGGGGCGGGTCGCCCGTCCCCGGCGGACGTGATGGTGGTCGGCCGTGAGGTCCGGCCGGTCGCCTATCCGCGCGGGGAGGTCCGGGCGTCGGACTTCCGTGTGGTCGAGGCCGGGGTGCGCCGGCCCCGGCCGGGCGAGGTGCTGGTCCGGAACACCTGGACATCCGTGGACGCCGCCCTGCGGCTACGGCTGCGGGAGCGGGCACCGGAGGGGTACTTCCCGGCCTTCCCCCTAGGCGAGCCGATGGACGGGATCATGACCGTCGGGGAGGTGGTCGAGTCCCGCGCCGAAGGATTCGCCCCGGGCGACACCGTCTCGCACGCCTCCGGCTGGCGCGACTACGCGGTCGTCGAGGCGGGGAGCCGGGCGCTCGGCGGTGTCGGCACGCTCACCCGGCTCGATGTGCGCGGCACACCGCCGCAGGCCCATCTCGGCGTCCTCGGCGCCACCGGGCTCACCGCCTACGCCGGGCTCTTCCGCGTCGCGGAGCTGCGAGGCGGCGACGTGGTGTGGGTCTCCGCCGCGGCCGGCGCCGTGGGCAGCCTCGTCGCCCAGCTGGCGAAGCTCCACGGGCATCGCGTCATCGGCAGCGCGGGCTCCGCCGAGAAGGTGCGGTACCTCCGGGAGGACCTCGGCCTGGACGCGGCGTTCGACCACCGGGACGGCCCGCTGCCGAGTCTGCTGCGCGAGGCGGCACCGGACGGCATCGACGTGTACTTCGACAACGTCGGCGGCGACCATCTCGAAGCCGCCCTCGGGGCGCTGCGGAAGTCCGGGCGCGTCGCGATCTGCGGCATGATCTCGCAGTACGCGGCGCGGGGGCCCTCGCACGGCCCGGACAACCTGATGCTCACGGTGACCAAGAACCTGACGCTCCGCGGCTTCCGCGGCAGCGAACACGCCTCCCTGCTGCCCGAGGTCAGATCCCGGCTCGGCGGCTGGGTCCGGGAGGGCCGGCTCCGGTACCGGGAGACGGTCGTGGACGGGCTGGCGCAGGCACCCGCGGCTCTGGCGGCGCTGCTCCGGGGCGACAACACCGGCAAGACGCTTGTGCGGATCGACGGTGTCGCGCATGGTGAGAGCCCCGGCGGCTGACCACACTCGCCGCAACCGCACCATCACTGAACTGAAATGAGTTCAATCAAGAGCACCGGTCACTGTATGACCAGGGCTCCCACCCCAACGAACCCCACCTCCCCCCATGCGTGCGCAATCTATTGCCTAACCTAGTTCAGTTTGGTAATTTCCCTGAAATCTTGGAGCCGGTTTCAGGCAAGGGAGCCGAGAATGAGACCAGATCCGCGACGGCGTGGCGCTTTGCTCGTCCTGCTATCGATCACCGCCCTGCTGGCCACCGCGTGCGGCGGCGGCAGCGACACCAACGCCGAGTCCAAGGTCGTGCCCGCGTCGGCGAGCATGGACGAACTGGTCGCCGCGGCGAAGAAGGAAGGCCAGGTCACCGTCTACTCGGCGCAGGACCTGACCTCGCTCAACAACCTCGCGAAGGCGTTCGAGGCCAAGTACCCGGGGATCGACGTCAAGACCGTGCGGGGCGTCGACGGCGACCTCGGGGTGAAGGTCGAGACGGAGTTCAACTCCGGCAAGGGCATCGCCGACATGTATGTCAGTGCCAGCCTGTCCTGGGTGAAACCGCAGGCCGAGGCCGGACGGTTCCTCGCTCCCGTCGGCCCCGAGCTGACCGGCAAGGGCGCCTACGACACCAAGAGTTACGTCCACAAGGGCAATTACTTCGAGACCAACTCCGCCGTCCTCACCTTCGGCTGGAACACCAAGCTCCATCCCGAGGGACTCACCGACTACACCGGCCTGCTGGACCCGTCGCTGGCGGGCGGCAAGATCGGTGTCGTCGAGCCGAGCGCACCCTCGCTCGTCGACTTCTATCTGTGGCTGGAGGAGACGTACGGCGCCGACTTCGTGAAGAAGCTGGCCGCCCAGAAACCGCGTATCTACCCCAGCTCCCTCCCGATGGGCGAGGCGCTGCAGTCCGGCGAGATCGCCGCCGGCAGCTTCGTCGCGCCGATCGCGCTCGATCCCGCCAAGGCGAAGGGCGCTCCGGTCGACTACCGCATGCCGCCCGAGGGCGCGTGGGGCGCCCGCTACTACGGCATGGTGCTGAGCACCGCCCCGCACCCCAACGCCGGTCAGCTCTTCGCCAACTTCATGGTCACCGCCAAGGGACAGGAGCTGATCACCCCGTCGGCCGGCTCGGTCCTGCCCGACGTCCCCGGCACCGTGATCACCAACGACAAGGTGCGCATCCAGGACCCGGCGAAGCTCACGCCGGACGCCGTGGCCGCGTACCAGAAGAAGTGGAAGTCCCTGTTCCAGTAGGGGCGGTGGACCGCGTCCGCCAGGACGTGTGCGGAGCAGTGTGGGCACCCGCGCCGGCGGGTGCCCACTCACCCGATCTTTGGACGTGAGGAGTCCCCCGTGTCCCATGTGCGCATCGAGGGTCTGACGAAGAGGTTCGCCGGCAAGCCACCGGCGGTGGCGGTCGACGATCTGTCGCTGGAGATCGAACCGGGCGAGTTCGTCGTCCTGCTCGGTCCGAGCGGCTGTGGGAAGACCACGACCCTGCGCTGTCTGGCCGGACTGGAGACACCCGACGAGGGCCGGATCTCGCTGGGCGACCGGTCGGTGCTGGACGTACACGGGAAGGTGAACCTCCCTCCGAACAAACGCCGGATCGGGATGGTGTTCCAGTCGTACGCGCTGTGGCCGCACATGACGGTGCGCCGCAACATCGGCTATCCGCTCAGGACCCGGCGGGTGCCCCGTGACCAGGCGCGTGAACGGATCGAGGAGGCGGCCGGACTCGTCGACTGCGCCGCCCTCCTCGACCGCTATCCGGCCCAGCTCAGCGGCGGCCAGCAGCAGCGGGTGGCGCTGGCCCGCGGCCTGGCCGCCCGGCCCGACCTGGTGCTCTTCGACGAGCCCCTGAGCAACCTCGACGCCCGGCTGCGCGACCAGGTCCGCGCCCAGCTGCACGAGCTGCACGCACGGCTGGGGTTCACCGCCGTGTTCGTCACCCACGACCAGAGCGAGGCCCTGGCGCTCGGCGACCGGCTCGCGATCATGAAGGCGGGCCGGATCGAGCAACTCGACACCCCGCAGCGGGTGTTCGAGGAGCCGGCCACCGAGTACGTCGCCGGGTTCATCGGCATGTCCGACCGGCTGTCGCTCCGGCGCTCCGGCGAGGGCTGGACGGTGGTGGGCCCGCCGGACACCGACGGCCGGGCGGGCACGGCAGACGCGGCGGGTACGGCGGCCGGGGACGTGGTCGGCGAACTGCCCGTGCCCCGCTCGCACGACGAGGTCTCCGTTCGGCTGCGCCCCGACGACCTGCTGCTCCGTCCGGTCGAGGAGAAACCGCCGGGCCACGGCGTCGGCCTCGCCGCGGAGGTCGTCGACGCGCAGTTCGGCGGGCGCCACATGGACGTGGTCGTCACCGTCGCGGGCAACCGGCTGCACGCGCGGGCGCCGCTGACCGGCGCACCGTGGGCCCGTGGTCTGTCACGCGGTCAGCGGGTCACCGCGTGGTTCGCCAGGGACGCGGCGATCTACTACGACGCCGACGGGGTGCGCACGCCCGCGCACGCCCCCGCCGCCCCGGTGGGGGCGTGACGTCATGGCCGCACCCGCCGTCTCCGCTCCCGCCCCCACGGCCGCGCCGCCGCCCCCTGTTCCGTCACGGGCGACGGCGTTGAGCCGGGCCCGGCGCCATCTGCCGCGGCTCGGCGCGCTCGTGTTCCTGGCCGCCATCGGCTATCTGGTGATCGCCCCGCTGGTGGGCCTGCAACGGCTGGCCTTCGAGAACGACGCCCGGGGCTACCGGGCCGCCTTCGACGCCCCGGACATCGGGGAGACACTGCGCAGGACGGCCGGGCTGGCTCTGGGCTCGCTGGCCATCGCTCTCGTCCTCGGCACGTTCCTGGCCTGGGCCGCCACCCGGCTGCCCCCTCGGCTGCGGCTGCTGCGCGTGCTGCCCATCCTGCCCATCGTCGTCCCGGCCGTGGCCGCGGTGACCGGCTGGGCGTTCCTGTTCTCGCCCCGCCCGGGCTACCTCAACGCGGCCCTGCGCACCCTGCCCTGGTGGAACCACCTCGACGAGGGGCCCGTCGACATCTACACCCTGCCGTGGATCGTGATCATCACCGGCTTCGGGCTGACCGCCTTCGTCTACCTGTTCGTCAGCGCGGGCTTCGGCAACATCAACGCGGAACTGATCGAGGCGGCCCAGGTCAGCGGATCGTCGGCCGCCGGGGTGTTCTTCCGGGTGACGCTGCCGCTGCTGCGCCCGGTGCTGGTGTACGGCGGCTTCGTGGCGCTGCTCCTCGGGCTCGGCCAGTTCACGGGGCCGCTGCTGCTCGGCCGGAACAACGGCATCGACGTCCTCACCACCGACATGTACGCCGCCGTGTCGCAGAGCCCCGTCGACTACGGCCGGGCGGCCGCGATCGGTTCACCGCTGCTGCTGTTCGGTATCGCCGTCGTCTTCTTCCAGAAGGTGATCCTCGGCGACCACAGCCGCTTCGTCACCCACGGCGGCAAGGCGTTCCGCTCCGGTGGCAGGCCGTCCTGGGTCGCGGTGACCGGCATCCTCCTCTACGCCCTGGTGGCCCTCGCCCTGCCGCTGGGCGCGCTCCTGGTGGTGTCGCTCTCGTCCTTCTGGAGCGGGAAGATCGAGCCGAGCGGATTCACCCTGGACAACTTCCGGCGGGTGTTCCAGGAGTCGGGGATCACCGACGCGATCGTCAACAGCCTCACCACCTCGGTCGTCTCCGTCGCCATCGCGCTCCCCCTCGGTTTCGTCGCGGCCTCCCTGCTTCTCAAAGGACGCCGGTTCCCTGTCGTCCGGGCCGCCGTCGACTTCATCGTGGCCATGCCCCTGGGTATCCCCGCGGTCGTGTTCGGCGCCGGATTCCTGCTGACGTACAGCCGCGAGCCCTTCATCCTGTACGGCACCCGGACGGTGATCGTCCTCGTCTACGTCACGCTGATGCTGCCCTTCGCCACCCGGATGCAATTGTCCGGGATGGTGGCGCTCGGCGACACCTATGTCGAGGCGTCACGGACCAGCGGGGCGGGCGCCCTGCGGACCACCACCGAGGTCACGCTGCCGCTGCTGCGCCCCACGCTCGCCGGCGCGGGGGCGCTGATGTTCGTGCTGCTCACCCATGAGTTCACCGCCTCGCTGCTGGTGCGGGCGCCGACGACCCAGGTCATGGGCACCATCCTGTTCGACTACTGGACCAACGGCTCCTATCCGCTGGTCGCGGCCATCGCCCTCGTCATGACGCTGGTGACGTCGGCGGGTGTCTTCGTGGCCATGTCGGTCGCGGGCTCCGACATCTTCGAGAAGCTGTGACCGGGGGCGGGGACATGGGCGTGGGCGCGCTGGACGGCAGGGTGGTGCTGGTGACGGGCGCCGGTCAGGGGATCGGCCGGGCGATCGCCGTGGAGATGGCCCGCCGGGGCGCGGCGGCGGTCGCGGTCGCCGACCGGGACGGCGGGACCGCGGCCGGGACCGCCGCACTCGTCCGCGCCGCCGGCGCCGAGGCGGAGCCGATCGTCTGCGATCTGCGCGACCGCGAACGGATCGAGGCCATGGTGGACCGCGCGGCGGAGCGGTTCGGCGGGCTCGACGTCCTCGTCAACAACGCCGGGGTGATCGAGTCCGCGTACGTGGACCGGCCCGCCGACCGCGCGGTCGACACGCTCCCCGAGGACGTCTGGGACGCCGTGTACGAGGTCAATCTCAAGGCCGTCTGGCTGACCACGAAGTACGCCGCACCCCATCTGCGGCGCTCCACCCGTGGGCCCTCCGTCGTCAACACGGCCTCGGTGTCCGGGCTCACCGGTTTCCCCCTGGCCCCGGTCTACGGCACCACCAAGGCCGCCGTCATCCACCTCACCAAGGTCACCGCCGTCGATCTCGCACCCGTGCGCTGCAACTGCTTCTGCCCCGGCGTCATCGAGACCCCCCTGACCCGGGACTTCTTCGCGGCGGCGGACGACCGCGACGCCATGGAGCGCGAGCTGACCGCACCCCAGCTCGTACGCCGGCTCGGGCGCCCGGAGGAGGTCGCGGCGCTCGCCTGCTTCCTGGCCTCCGACGACGCGGCGTTCATCACCGGCGCCACCTATGTCGTCGACGGCGGCGCGCTGGCCTGGCGCGGGGTCGGGCCATGAACGTACGCAATCGGAGAGGGGCCGTATGGCCATCGAGTTCGACATCGAGCCGGACGTCGCGGAGCTCGCGCGGCGAACCACCGCGTTCGTCCGGGAGACCGTGCTGCCCGCCGAGGAGGAGTGCCGCGGTGATGTACACGCCGGTCCGGAGCCGCTGAGACGGGGGTTGCAGCAGGCGGCCCGTGCGGCGGGGGTGTTCGCCCCGCACGTACCGGCGCGATGGGGTGGGCTCGGGCTGGATCTGCGGGGCCAGGCGGTCGTGTTCGAGGCCGCCGGATACTCGCTGCTGGGCCCGCTCGCCCTCAACTGCGCCGCGCCCGACGAGGGCAACACGCACCTCCTCGACGCCGTGGCGACCGAGGAGCAGAAGGCCCGGTTCCTGGCGCCGCTGGCGGCCGGGGAGACCCGGTCGTGCTTCGCGATGACGGAGCCCTCCCCCGGCGCCGGCTCCGACCCCCGGGCGCTGGCGACGACGGCGGTACGGGTCCCGGGCGGCTGGCGGCTCGACGGCCGCAAGTGGTTCATCAGCGGGGCGGACGGGGCCGCGTTCACGATCTGCATGGCGCGCACGGGCGGTGAACCGGGCGACCCGGGCGGCGCGACCATGTTCCTGATCGACGCCGGCAACCCGGGCATGAAGGTGGTCAGGAACATCGGCACCCTCGACCGGGCCCTGTTCGGCGGCCACAGCGAACTCGCCCTCGACGGCTGCGAGGTGCCCGACGACGCGGTCCTCGGCGAGGTCCACCGGGGCTTCGCGTACGCGCAGGTGCGGCTCGGTCCCGCGCGGCTGACCCACTGCATGCGCTGGCTCGGGGTGGCCCGCCGGGCGCAGGACATCGCCCTCGACCGGGCCGCCCGGCGCCGGGCCTTCGGGGGACGGCTGGCCGAACTCGGCATGGTGCAGCAGCAGTTGGCGGACTCGGAGATCGACATCGAGACGAGCCGGGCGGTGCTCTGGCGGGCCTGCTGGGAACTCGACCAGGGCCGGCCGGGCGCCCAGCTGACCTCGATCGCGAAGACCTTCGTGTCCGAGGCCGTGGGCCGGGTCGTGGACCGCGCCGTCCAGATCTGCGGGGCGCTCGGAATCTCGGAGGACGTCCCGCTCGCCGCGCTCTACCGGGAGGTCCGGCCGTTCCGTATCTACGACGGGCCGTCGGAGACCCATCGGTGGGCGATCGCCAAGCGCGCGGTCCGGGCGGCACGGGAGCGCGGGCACGGGGAGCAGGGGGAGTACGGGGAGCAGGGGCAGGAGGCGGCACTGACGCGCGGGGGCGGCGCGTGACGGCCCCCGGCGACGCCACCGTGACCGGGGTGGATCTGCCCGCGCTCCGGCGTTTCGTCGAGCGCGAGGTCCCCGGCTGCTCCGGTCCGCTGGACGTCCGCCCGCTGTTCGGCGGACGCTCCAATCTCACCTACCTCGTGACGGACGGCACCCACCGCTGGGTGCTGCGCCGGCCGCCGCTCGGCACGCTCACCCCGACCGCGCACGACATGGACCGCGAGTACCGTGTCATGGCCGCGCTCGCCGGCACCGGCGTCCCCGTGCCGCGGACCGTGCTGTCCTGCGCCGACGCGTCGGTGATCGGTGCGCCCTTCACCCTCGTCTCGTTCGTCGGGGGCACGGTGGTGCGGGACGCCGGGCAGGCGGCCCGGCTGCCCGCCGAGGACGCGCGGCGGTGCTCCGAGGCGCTGGTCGACCAGCTGGCCGCCCTGCACACGCTCGATCCGTACGAGGTCGGGCTGGGCGGGTTCGGGCGCCCGGCCGGGTACGTCGAACGCCAGGTACGGCGCTGGCGCGGCCAGTGGGACCGGGTCGCCACCCGTGATCTGCCCGAACTGGACGCGCTGCACGCCACGTTGGTGCGCGGGCTGTCCCTGGTCCGGGACGACGGCGGCGAACCGGCGGTCCTGCACGGGGATTTCCGGCTCGACAACGTCATCCTCGACGCCGGTGACCCGGGACGCGTCGCCGCGATCGTCGACTGGGAGATGGCCGCGCTGGGCGATCCGCTCGCCGACCTCGGTCTGCTGCTCGTCTACTGGGACCCGGTGTGCGAGCCGGTGCTCGGCGGCGGACATGTCCCGGCCGCCAACCCGGGGTTCCTCTCCGCTCGGGAGCTGACCGAACGGTACGCGGAGCGCTCGGGCCGGGACATGTCCGCGCTGGCGTTCCACCGGGCCCTCGGCTACTTCAAGTTGGCGGTGATCGCGGAGGGCGTCCATGCCCGCCATCGCGCCGGGCGCACCGTCGGTCCGGGTTTCGACCGGGTCGGCTCGGCGGTGCCCGCGCTGCTGCGCTCCGGGCTGTCCGTGGATCTGCCGCCGGCCCGAACCATCCAGGACGAGAAGCGACAGGGGACGTGATGACGCGGCTTTCGGAGAAGGTGGCGCTGGTGACCGGGGCCACCGGAGGCATCGGCGAGGCGATCGTGCGCCGGCTGGCGGACGAGGGCGCGACCGTGGTGGTCACCGACCTCGACGGCGAGCGGTGCGGGAAACTCGCCGGGGAACTGCCCGGCGGCGCCCTGGGGTTGGCCCTGGACGTCACCGACGAGGCGGCATGGGAGCGGGTCGTCGCCGAGGTGACCGACCGGCTGGGCGGTCTGTCGGTACTGGTCAACAACGCGGGCATCGCGACGATGGCCACGGTGGAGTCCGAGACCCAGGAGGGCTGGGAGCGGGTGATCGGGGTGACGCAGACCGGTGTCTGGCTGGGGATGAAGCACGGCGGTCCGGCCATCGAGCGCTCCGGCGGCGGCTCCGTCGTCAACGTCGCCTCGATCTTCGGCACGGTCGGCGGTTTCGGCGCCCAGTTCTCGTACCACGCGGCGAAGGGCGCCGTACGGCTCATGACCAAGAACGCGGCGCTGCACTGGGGCACACGCGGGGTGCGGGTGAACTCGCTGCACCCGGGCTTCATCGAGACGCCCCTGTCGCGGGAGCTGTGGAAGGGGACCCCCCGGCTGACCGCGATGATCGAGGGCACCCCGCTCGGCCGGCTGGGCCGGACCGAGGAGGTGGCCGCCGCCGTGGCGTTCCTCGCCTCGGACGACGCGGGCTTCATGACGGGTTCGGAGCTGTACGTCGACGGGGGCTGGACGGCCCGCTGAGGTGGCCGCCCTCCCGCGTCACGCCGACGCGGGTGCCGGTTCCGAGGCGTGGGCGTCGTCACCGGTCCCCGGGTGGCGGCGTGTGTACCGGTGCACGCCGTCCACCGGGGCGAGGTCGACCCGGCCGCGGGCCACGAGCACATCGAGGTGGGCCGCCGTCTCGTTGACGGCCAGCATCCGGTTGAAGGGGTTCAGGTCCTCGAAGGGGACCTGCCGCCGGGTCCAGCCGAGTTCCCGTGCCACGGCGTGGGCGTCGAGGGACCGGGTGCCGAGGACCGCGAGCGTCTCCCCGAGGCGGTCGTCGTGGTGGGCGAGCAGTTCCTCGACCCGGCCGTGGACACTGTCGCCGACGGGCCCGTGCGCGGGCAGCAGCCGGGCGTCGGCGAGGGTCGTCATCAGCCGCAGCGAGGCGAGGTAGTCGCCGAGCGGCAGTCCGGGGCCGTCGCCCAGTTCGAAGCCGATGGACGGGGTGATGTGCGGCAGCACATGGTCCCCGGAGAACAGCAGCCCCCGCGCCTCGTCGAGGTAGACGACATGGCCCCGGGTGTGCCCGGGGGTCGGGACGACCCGCAGGGTGCGGTCCCCGAACCGCAGCTCCTCCGCCTGCAGCCAGCGGTCGGGCGCCTCCCACACGGCGGGGTCGAAGCCGCCGTGGTCCATCGCCTCGATCCGGTCGGCCAGTTCCGTGGCACCGGCCCGGCGCAGGGTCCGCAGCGATCCGACGGGCTGGTCGGTGCGCAGTTCGCCGAGGAGTTCCAGGCCGCGCCGCTCGCCGGAGCCGAGGTAGACCCGGGAGCCGAGCAGCCGGCGCAGTTCCACGGCCTGGGTGTAGTGGTCGCGGTGGATGTGGGTGACCAGGACGTGGGTGATCTCCGCGAGGTCGTGGCCGAGGCCGGCGAGGGCGTCCTCCAGCGCCTTGCGGGACTCGGGGATCGACCAGCCGCCGTCGATCAGCACCAGCCCGTCGTCCTCCTCCAGGACGTAGACGTTGACGGCCCGCAGTCCGTCGTCGGGCAGCGGGAGCGGTACGCGGTGCACTCCGGGCCGTACGGTCTCGGCCCCGCTCTGCGCCCACTGTCCACGGTCGAAACGGGTGGTCATACGTCTCCCAGTCGTCGCTGTGCGGGCTGCCCGCCGGACTCGGACAGCCGCTCGTACAGGTCGCGTACGAGGTCGCGGGCGCCCCCTCGGTCGAGCTTGCCCACCCGGGTCTGGGGCAGTTCGGGCACGGTGAACGCGAACTCCGGCCACTTCGCCTTGGACAGGCCGGTGCGTTCCAGATGGGTGGTGATCTCGTCGAGGGGGAGGTCGTCGGCGGTGTCCTCGGGGACGACGAGCACGGCGGGGCGTTCACCGAGGAGGGGGTCCGGGACCGGGGCGACGCAGACACGGGCCACCTTGGGGTGGCTGGCCACGGCGCGTTCGATCTCGGTGATGTCGAGGTTGCGGCCGCCCCGGATGATGACGTCCTTCTCCCGGCCCATGACGGTGACGGTGCCGTCGGCGGCGGTCATGAGCAGGTCCCCGGTGGGCAGGAAGCCGTCGGCGGTGAGGGCGGGCGGCTCCACGGCGCCGGCGCGGGCGTAGCCGAGGAAGAGGGAGGGGCCGCGCACCTGCGCGTGGCCGGTCGCGCCCGGTCCGAGGACCGTGCCGTCCGCGCCCACGGTCCTCAGTTCGGTCCCGGGGAAGGGGCGGCCGTCGCGGCCGAGTCTGATCTCCTCGGGGTCGTCGGGGCGCGGCGAGGTGTGGCCCAGGCATTCGGACATGCCGAAGACCCGCAGGATGCGGGTGCCGAGCGAGCGTTCGGCGCGGGCGAGCGCTCCCCGGTCCATCGGGCCGCCGCCGACCGTGATCGAGCGGACCCCTTCGAGGGCCCGGGAGCCCGCGGCCGCCGCGCCCATCTGCAGGGCCATGGTCGGGACGCACATGGTCCACCGGGCGCGGTGCTCGGCCATCCGTTCGACGGCGACGCCGGGGTCCCAGCGGCCGGTGAGCACCAGCGGTCCGGCGAGCATCAGGGACATGCAGACCCCGAAGCAGTACGCGGCGGTGGAGGAGAGCGGGACGACGGCGGCCACCGCGTCACCGGGGCGCAGTCCGTTGATCTCACCCGTGCGGGCGCAGGCGTAGCGCAGGGCGGCCTCGGACTGGACGACTCCCTTGGGGCGTCCGGTGGAGCCGGAGGTGAAGCCGATGACCGTACCGCCGTCCCAGCGGGCGACGTCCGAGTGGTCCCGGTCGCAGAGCACGGTCCAGCCGCCGAGCGCCTCCGCCTTTCCGCCGGTCGGCATGCCCGGTCCGTGCCACTCGCGCAGCGCGGCGGGCTCGGCGACGACGACGTCCGGCCGGATGTCGTCGAGGGCGGAGGCGAACTCGGCGGCCGTGGTGTGCCGGTTGACCACGGCGAGCACCCCGCCGGTCATGCCCGCGGCGAGGGTGGCGGCGACGGTGCGCCAGGAGTTGTCGGCCTGCACCAGGACCGTGCCGACGGCCGTGCCGTCCGGGGTCATCGCCTCCGCCAGGGTCACGGCGGCGTCGAGGAGGTCCCGCGCGGTGTGGTGGCCGTGATCGTCGATGACGGCGGTGAAGTCGCGTTCCTCCGCCAGTTGTTGGAACTCCCGCACGGTCTGTCGCATACGGCCCCTGCTCCTTTCGCTCGGCGGGGCGGTCAGCCCGCGTACATCTCGCGCTCGGTGCCCATGACGGCGATCCGGCGGCCTCGCATGTCGCCGACCTGGGCGACGGCGGCGGCCCACTCGGGGCTGTCCAGTGCCGTGCGCAGGTCCTCGGCGGTGTCGAAGCCGAGGACCGAGAGTCCGTCCCAGCCCTCGGAGCGCGGTTCCAGCGCGGCGTCGATCTCGGTGTGCCGCCAGGACCGCAGTCCGGGCAGCCGGCGGGTCAGTTCGGCGTGTTCGCCGCGCCACCAGTCGATGAACCGCTCATGGGTCCAGTCGGGCGGCCGTGCGGCCAGCAGGACGAGGTTGTACATGCCATCTCCCGGGTGCGGGCGGGCGGGTCAGGTGAAGTGCAGCGCGGGCGACCGTCCGATGAGCAGCCGGCGGACCCTGCCGGACGGGTCGAGCCGGGCCGAGGCCACGAAGGTGGCCTCGGGCACTCCGGAGCGCCGGACCTCGCCGAGGAAGAGTTCGTCGCGGCCCTGGGCACTGGCGGTCAGCAGGTGGTGGGTCCGGGTGCCCTGTTCGCGCTGGGCGAGGTACCCCTCCATCTCGGTCCGGCCGCCGTGGAAGTCGGTGGCGCCGTCGCCGCCGGTGGAGAAGAGGATGGAGAACGAGAAGTCGTCGGCGATCAGTTCGAGGATCCGGGACGCGTCCGGGCTGTCGAGGAGCGCGAACCACGCGCTCAGGAACGGCGCGGTCGCGGACGGTGGGGTCTGGGTCGCGGGCATCCGCTGTGCCTCCTGCTCAGGGCCGGTCGACGAGGTGGAAGGCGGGGGTGAAGAAGGACTGGTAGCGCGCCATCAGTCCGGCGGGCGAGACGACGGCGGCCGACAGGAACGCCCCGGTCGCGGTGCCGCCCTCGACCACGAAGCCGTAGACGGTCTCCAGGTCCCCGTCCACCGAGGACCGCACGATCTCGTGCACCCGGTCCGTGGCGTCGCGGCCGGCGATGTACGCGGCGAAGTCGGCCTTCGATTCACCGGCCCGCTCGCCGCCCGGCAGGGCGATCAGGAAGCGGAAGCCGGGTTCCAGCAACTCCAGGGCCTTCTCCGGGTCCTGACCGTCCATACGGGCCATGTACTCGCGAAGCACCATGGTCTGAGCCCCTTCGCCGCCGGGTCGTCCGGGGTTCCCCACCGGATTCAACCTGAGTTCAGTTCAGTTTGAGGATAGGACGGGTGCCCCGCCCACACAAGGGGCGGAGCACTCCCCTGTCGCCGCGCTACTCGCCGACCATCCGGACCACGCATCCCTCGATCAGGTCGCTGATCTCCGACAGCGGGATCGCCCCGGTCGGCCGGTACCACCGCCACACGCTGACGATCATCCCGAGCACGGCCAGTCCGAGCATATGGGCGTCACGCACCGGGAAGGCGCCCTTCGCCATGCCGCGCACCAGCAGGTTCGTCCAGTCCCGCTCGACCATCTGCACCAGCTGCCGGGCGGCGATCCGCTCGGTCTCCTCGCGCTTGGACTTCCGGGGCGTGGCGAGCAGCGACATGTTGGCCTGCAGCACCCGCATCTGCCGGATCTCCTGCTCGGACACCGCGAAGGCGGCGCGCACCCCGGCCCGCAGCGCCTCGACGGGGTCCTCCTCGTCGGCCGCCGCCTCGGTGAACATGTCGTGGGAACGCTGCAGTTCCAGCCGCATGATGGTGAGCAGGCAGTGGGCCTTGGACTCGAAGTAGTGGTAGAGCGCGGTCTGCCCGATGCCGACCCGGTCGGCCACGTCCGACCATTTCGTCGTCTCGTAGCCGGTCTCGCCGAAGTACTCCACCGCGGCCTCCAGAATGGCCGCCCGCTTGGACCTGGGCCCCTGGTCCGGATCCACGATCCGCGCCCTCGCCATCGGCTCTCCCTGCGCTCCATGACCGGCGCCGGTCGCCGATCGGATGTCTGAGGGTAGACCTACTTGAACTCGGTTACGAAGTCAGGTGACACGGGGGACACCGCGGTCCGGCCTCCGCCGGGCCAGGAAGGCCGCCACCCCCGCGCGTCCCTCGGCCGACACGGCGGCGTCGGCGAGCTGCCGGGCCTCCGCGTCCAGCTGGGCGCCGAGGCTCCCGGAGAGTCCCGCCGCGACGAGCCTGCGGGTGGCGCCGAACGCCCCGGTGGCGCCCCGGGCGAGCGCCGCCGCGGTCGCCTCCGCCTCCTCGGTCAGCCGGCCGGCGTCGACGACCCTGCTGACCAGCCCCATGTCCGCCGCCTCGGCCGCCGTGATCCGCCGGTTGGTCAGCAGCAGGTCCAGGGCCCGTTTCGGGCCGACGAGCCGGGGCAGCGACCAGCTGACCCCGGCGTCCGGGGTGTACCCGATGCCGGTGTAGGCGGCGACGAAGGTGGCGTCGGAGGCGGCGATCGTCAGGTCGGCCGCCGCCGCGAGTCCGAGCCCGGCGCCCGCCGCGGCCCCCCGCACGGCCGCCACCAGCGGCGCGTCCAGCGCCGCGAACACCCGCAGTGCGCCGTGCAGCGCGTCCGTGACCCGGCCGAGGTGCGCGGCGAGCCGGTCGCCGGGCAGTGCGGCGAACTCCCGCAGGTCGCCGCCGACACAGAAGGACCGCCCCTGTCCGGTGAGCAGCACCGCCCGTACGCCGTCGGAGCCGGCACAGGTACGCGCGGCCGTCAGCAGCCCCGTGGCCAGGGCCAGGTCGATCGCGTTGCCCGCCTCCGCGCGGCACAGCTCCACACGGGCCACGCCCGCCGGGTCGACGCGGACCGTGACGGCGTTCATCGGGCCGTCCATCCGCCGTCGACGGTGAGCACCTGGCCGGTGCAGTACGAGGAGGCGTCCGAGGCGAGGAAGAGCAGCGCCCCGTCGAGTTCGCCCGGGGCTCCGCCCCGGCCGAGCATGGTGCCCCGTTCGACCCAGCGCCGGGAGCGGTCGTCCGCGAACAGGCCGTCGGTCATCTCCGAGCGGAACCAGCCGGGGGCGAGCGCGTTCACGCGTATCCCGGCCGGTCCCCACTGTCCGGCGAGTTCACGGGTGAGCCCGATCAGGCCGGCCTTCGAGGCGGCGTAGGAGGCACCGCCCAGCGGGGCCCCTGCGACGAGGCCGAGGACGGAGGAGACGTTCACGACCGACCGCCCCTCGGCGTCCCCGGACTCCGCCATCAGCCGCGCCAGATGGAACGGCGCGACCAGGTTGACCGCGAGCACCGCCGCGAAGTCGGCGGCGCCCTCGTCCTCGGCCCGTACCGCGCCGGGCGCGCCCGCGTTGTTGACCAGCACGTCGATGCGTCCGGTGGCGCCGAGCACGGTCTCGGCGAGCCGTACGCGGTCCTCGTCGCGGGCGACGTCGCAGGCGACGGGGTGGATACGGGGGTCGGCGTCGGCGAGTTCCGTCAGCCGGTCCAGCCGCCGGGCCGCCGCGAAGACGGTGGCGCCCGCTCCGGCGAGCACGGCGGCGAACCGGGCGCCGAGCCCCGAGGAGGCGCCGGTGACCACGGCGGTCCGGCCGTGCAGCGAGAAGAGGCCGGCCGTCACGCGTCCACCCCGATGGGCAGTACCGTGGCGCCGCCGTCCAGGACCAGGGTCTGGCCGGTCATCCAGGAGGAGGCGTCGGACGCAAGGAACAGCGCCGCGTGCGCCACGTCCTCGACGGTGCCGAGTCGGCGCAGCGGGAGTTTCGCGGTGAGGACGGGCTCCCTCGGCTCCCAGACGGCCCTGGCCAGCTCGGTCTTGATCAGGCCGGGCGCGATCGCGTTCACCCGGGCCCTGGGGCCGAGTTCGTAGGCGAGCTGCCGCGTGAGATGGAGCATCGCCGCCTTGGTCGCGTTGTACCAGCCGATGTGCGGGTCGACGATCAGGCCGCCGACGGAGGCGATGTTGACCACCGCTCCCCCGTGCTCGGACATCCACGCCCGCCACGCGTACCGCGTCCAGGCGAGCATCCCGTACTGGTTGACCCGTACGGTCTTCTCCGCGCGCGGCGGATCCAGGTCGAGCAGGTCGCCCATGTACGGGTTGGTGGCGGCGTTGTTGACCAGGATGTCGAGGCGGCCGAAGCGGGTCATGGTCTCCTCGACGCACCGCTCGGCCTGGTCGGGCTCCCCGGCGTTGGCGACCACCTCGTGGACGTCGCCGACGCCCGCCGTCCGCAGCAGTTCCTCGCGGGCGGCTGCCAGCCCCTCCGGTTTGCGGGCCGCGATGACGACATGGGCGCCGGCCTCCCGGTAGGCGGTGGCGATGCCGAGGCCGATGCCGCGTGAGCCGCCGGTGATCACGGCGACCCTGCCGTGCAGGGCCCCGGGCGCGGGGGACGCGTGTCCGTTCACGCCTGCTCCTTCCGGTACTTGGCGAGTTCCCGACGGGCGACCGTGCGCAGATGGACCTCGTCCGGCCCGTCCGCGATGCGCAGTGCCCGGGTGATCGCGTACAGCCGGGCCAGCACGGTGTCGTCGCTGACACCGGCCGCGCCATGCGCCTGTACGGCCCGGTCCACCACCCGGTGCGCCACCTCCAGGGCGGCCACCTTGATCGCGGCGACCTCGGTGCGGGCGGCGGCGTTGCCCCGGGTGTCCATCAGCCAGGCCGACTTGAGGACCAGCAGCCGGAGCTGTTCGATCTCGATCCGGCTGCGGGCGATCCATTCGCGGACGACGCCCTGTTCGGCGAGGGCGCCGCCGAAGGCGGTCCGGGCGAGGGTGCGGCGGCACATCAGGTCCAGCGCCCGTTCGGCGAAGCCGACGGCGCGCATGGCGTAGTGCATCCGGCCGGGGCCGAGCCGCCCCTGCGCGAGCGCGAAACCCTCCCCCTCCCCGACCAGCAGGTTCCCGACGGGGACGCGGACCTCCTCGAAGAGCACGTCGCCGTGGCCGCAGCGGTCGGTGTAGCCGAACATCGGCAGGTCGCGCAGGACCGTGATGCCGGGGGTGTCGCGCGGGATCAGCAGCATGCTCTGCTGCCGGTAGGGCTCGGCGTCCGGGTCCGTCACGCCCATGAGGACGATCAACGCGCAGTCGGGGTCGAGGATGCCGGAGGTGTACCACTTGTGGCCGTCGACGACATAGGAGTCGCCGTCACGGGTGATGCGGGTACGGATGTTGCGCGCGTCGGAGCTGGCGACCTCGGGCTCGGTCATGGCGAAGCAGGACCGGATGCCGGCGGACAACAGGGGTCGCAGCCAGCGGTCCTGCTGCTCGGGGGTGCCGTAGAGGGCGAGCAGTTCCATGTTCCCGGTGTCGGGGGCGGAGCAGTTGAAGACCTCGGGGCCCATGACGGACCGGCCGGCCAGCTCGGCGAGCGGGGCGTACTCGAGGTTGGTCAGGCCGGCGCCCCAGTCGCCGTGTGCGAGGAACAGGTTCCACAGGCCCTCGGCGCGGGCCTTGTCCTGCAGCTCCCGCATGACGGCGGGCTGTCGGTGGGGTTCGCCCGACTCGGCGAGCTGCCGGTCGTGGACGGCTTCGGCCGGGAGGACGTACTCCTCCATGAACGCGCCCATGCGCGTCCGCAGTTCTCGCGCCCTCGGGGAGAGTTCGAAGTCCACGCGTGTGTCGCTCCTTCTCCGTCGGCCTCGGTCGGCCTCGGTCAGCCGAGGATGTCCCGGGCGGTGCGGATCATCGCCGCGATGGTCGGGGGCAGTCGTTCCTGGTCGGGGTCGTGATGTCGGCCCTCGCGGTGGCGGCGCAGGTTGTGGCCCATGATCGCGGCCATCTTGGTGCGGGCCAGCGCGCGGAACCAGTCGAGGGCGGGCGGGGCGGAGCGGCCGTCGAGGTAGGCGGCCAGCAGCTCGCCCTCGGTGGGCAGGCCGGGGATCTCGCGGCCCAGGCGGGGGAAGTTCCGGTGGTCGGTGAAGAGCAGGGTCCAGCCCAGATCGGTGCGTGGATCGCCGAAGGACCAGATCTCCCAGTCGATGACGGCCACGGGGGTCTCGCCCACGCAGAGCGCGTTGCCCAGCCGGAAGTCTCCGTGGGTGAGGACCGGCGGCAGACCGGCGGGGACACTCGCGGCGAGGCGTGTCAGCAACTCTTCGGCGCCCGGCCGCAGTTCCTCCGGCACGGCCCGCATGGTGCGGCTCCACCGGTCGAGTTCGGCGGCCGCGTCGAGGGGGTCGGACCGCTCCAGGTCCGGCACCCGGGTTCGGTGCAGCCCGCTCAGGACGCCCGCCAGCGCCAGCATCCTCGTCCGACAGAGGGCGGGGTCGAGCCGGTGGTCGTCGAGGACGGGCTCGACCGCCTCGCCGGACACGAACTCCATGGCGAACCAGGCGGGTTCGCGGTCGTCCATGGCGACGACGACCGGTACGGGCACCGCGCCGCCGAGGGCCCGCAGGGCGCGTGCCTGGCGCAGGACGTCGTTCCGGCCGACCGGCCGCTGTCCTGGGGGCACGGCCTTGACGACGTACGCGGTGGGGCCCGCGGTGACAGAGTAGGTGAGACCCGAATGGCCGCCGGGCAGGGTCGTCAGCGCGCCGACCGGTTCGCCGGGGTGGAGGGCGGCGAGCCATTCACGGACGCGTCCGGCGAGTTCGGCCGTCCCGGCGAACGTGCTCAACTCGCCACCTCCTTCGTCGCCTTGGTGTGCGGCTCGGCCGGTCTGGGCTCCCTGGGCAGGCCCAGCACGCGTTCCGCCAGGATGGTGCGCTGGATCTCGTCGCTGCCGCCCGCGATGCTGTAGCCGGGGGCGCCGAGCAGATGCTCGGTCCAGGCGAAGGTGCCCCATTCCCCGGTGTCGGCGGCCAGGCGCGGACCCAGCAGCTGCTGGACGAGGTCGGTGGTGGCGCGCATGGTCGCGGTGGCGTAGAGCTTGCCGACGGAGGCCTCGGCGCCCGGCTCGCGGCCGGTGACCAGGGCCGCCGTGACCCGCAGTCCGATGAGCCGCTGGGTGAGCGCGCGGACGTAGAGGTCGGCCGCCTGCTGCCGTTCGCCGCCGGTGAGCGGCCGGGGCAGCTGCCGGGCCAGGTCGAGGGCGCGGTCGGCGTTGTCCAGGCCGAGGGTGCCGGAGTCCAGCCGTTCGGCGGCGAGGACGGTGAGCGTCACCCGCCAGCCCGCGCCGACGGGGCCGAGCCGGTCGGTGTCGGGGACCCGGACGTCGTCGAGGTAGACCTCGTTGAAGCTGGACCCGCCGGTCATCTGCCGGATCGGGCGTACCGTGACGCCGGGGGCGTCCATCCGGACCAGGAAGACCGTGATGCCGGCGTGCCGGGGCGCGTCGGGGTCGGTGCGGCAGACGGCGACTCCCCAGGTGGCGACGCGGGCGCCGGACGTCCAGACCTTGTGGCCGTTCAGCACCCAGCCGCCCCCGTCCGCGTCCCGGACCGCCCTCGTGCGGACGGCGGCCAGGTCGGAGCCCGCCTCGGTCTCGGAGAAGAGCTGGCAGGCGAGTTCGTCGCTGCGGAGCATGGACCTCAGCAGGCGCCGCTTCTGCTCCTCGGTGCCCCAGACACCGATCGCGGGGGCCACCAGCTGCTGGGTGACGGGGAAGATCTCGGTGCGCCGGGGCACGTCGAAGGCGGCCTCCTCGGCGCGGTACACCTGCTCGTAGTACGCGGGCAGTTCGCGTCCGCCGTGTTCCTCGGGCCAGCCGAGGGCGCCCCAGCCCTGGTCGAACCGGACGCGTTCCCAGTCGCGGATGCGTTCGGTGTGCGTACGCTCCTCGTCCTCGGTCCAGTTCTCGAACACGGCCACGGAGTCGTCGCCGTGTCCCCGCTCACGGCCCCCGGGTCCCCGTCGGTCCGCCACCTTCGCCAGCCAGCGGCGGGCCTCGGCGCGGAACTCCTCGGGCCCGGGTACAGGTGTCGGCACCGTACGTGTCACCTCCCTCCCCTCCCTTCCGTTCAGCGGGTCAGTACGGTGCACGCGCTGACGCCCGGTGCTCCGTAGACATGGGTGAAGCCGGTGCGCGGCTCGCC
Organism: Streptomyces griseiscabiei; assembly: GCF_020010925.1. NCBI lineage: Bacteria > Bacillati > Actinomycetota > Actinomycetes > Kitasatosporales > Streptomycetaceae > Streptomyces > Streptomyces griseiscabiei. The sequence continues at coordinate 1,443,094 of NZ_JAGJBZ010000001.1, forward strand.
CGGGACCTGGCGTTCACCGGCCCGGCCGCGCAGTTGCTGGACGATCTCGTGGACCTGGCGCAGCCCGGAGGCGCCGACGGGTTCGCCGTTGGCGATGCAGCCGCCGTCCGTGTTGACCGGGAGCGCGCCGCCGATCGCGGTGGCGCCCGAGGCGATCAGCCACTTCTGTTCGCCGTGCTCGCAGAATCCGCACTCGGCCAGGTGCATCACCTCGGCGCCGCTCTCGGTGTCCTGGAGCTGGCACACGTCGATGTCGTCCGGGCCGGTGCCGGCCTCCTCGAAGGCGGCGCGCGCCGCGTCCGTGCTGACGGAGGTGGGTGTGCCGCCGGGTGCCCAGGGGCTGAACACCTCGAAGGAGCCGAACCGCCGGGTGCGGACCACGGCCGCGCGCAGGGCGACCGGAGCGGCGGCGGCGCCCAGTTCGCGGGCGACCGCGCGGTTGCAGAGCACCAGTGCGACCGCGCCCTGCCCGGGTGAGCAGAACATGTAGCGGGTCAGGGGGTCGTTGACCATGCCGGAGGCCAGGATCTGGTCCGCGGTCAGCGGTTCGCGGCGCCAGGCGTGGGGATTGAGGACGCCGTTGGCGTACGCCTTCTCGGCGACCAGGGCGAGGGTGTGCGGGGTGATGCCGTGGTCGTGCGCGTACCGCTGGATCTTCATGGCGAAGAACTGGGTGGTCACCATCAGGCCCTCGCCGCCGTACGCCTCGTCCAGGCCCCAGTCGGCCGGCCGCGGGTCGAACGCGCCGCGTGGGTGTTTGTCGAAGCCGACGGCGAGGGCCACGTCGGCGGCGCCGGCGCGGAGCGCGTTGACGGCGGACACCAGGGCACTGCCGCCGGTGGCGCAGCCGTTGCGGACATTGACGAACGGCACTCCGGTGAGGCCGAGGCGGGTGACCAGGGTGTCGGCGTTGCCGGCGGCGTCGCTGCCGCCGAACGCCGCCCGCACCCGGGACCACGGCAGCCCGGCGTCGGCCAGCGCCGCGTTCACGGCGTCCACCGCGAGGTCCCTGCCCGTGGCCTCCGACCGGCCGAACGAGGTGATCCCGACCCCGCAGACCAGGACGTCGGCGGCGCTCACGCCACCGCTCCTTCCGGACCGGCATGCCGGGCGCCCAGCACACCGTCCGGGTCCGCCGGCCGGGCGCGGGGCGCGTCGTCCCGGTCCGCCGGCCGGGCGCGGGGCACGCCCTCGCCCGCCGTGAGGGTGACCGGCATGTCGATCCTCATCTCCTCGGGGCGTACGCCGTCCAGGACGGCCAGGATCCGTACGCCCTCGGGGAGTTCGACGTAGCCGACCACGAACGGCCGGAACCCGCCCTCGGGCGGCACGTACGGCGGGGACTTGGGCGCGTACCGCTGCACGGTCCAGGTCCACACGGTGCCCGTGGTGGAGAGGACCACCGGTTCGGCGGGCCCTCCGCACCTCGGGCAGACGGGGTCCGCCGGGTGGACGGTCACGGCGCAGGCGGGGCAGCGGGACCCGCGCAACGGCCGCGCGGCCACGGGCCCGAGTGCCGCCGGGTCGGCCGCCGCCGGCTCGGTCACGGGCCCGGACGGCGGGTGGGCGCCGGGCACGGCCGTCAGCGCCCCTTCCACTGCGGGTCGCGCTTCTCCAGGAACGCGGAGACGCCCTCGGCCGCGTCCTCGGAGTTGAGCATCACGCCGACCGCGAGGTGCTCCATGACCATCAGGGACTGGATGTCGGCGTCGAGGCTCCGGTCGATGGTCATCTTGGTGATCCACATGGTGAACGGGCTCTTGTCCGTGAGCTGGCCGGCGAACTCCTCGACGGTGGCGTCGAGTTTGTCGGCGGGCGCCGAGTCGTTGATCAGGCCGAACTCGGCGGCCTCGACACCGGTGAGCAGCTTGCCGGTGAGCATCAGCTCCTTGGTCCTGCGGACGCCGATCATGCGGGGGACGCGGTAGATCGGTCCGGCGCCGCCGAAGAGGGCGCGGCGGATGTGGAAGTCGCCGATCAGGGCGTCGTCCGCGGCGATGGCGAAGTCGCAGGAGATCATCAGCTCGAAGCCGCCCGCCGTGACATGGCCTTCGAGCACCGCGATCGACGGGGTCCGCATCGAGTAGAGCCGGTCGCAGACCTTCGCCGACAGCACGGCGACGTCGATGGCGGTGGAGCTGCCGATGAAGTCGGCCTTGAGGCTGTCCAGGTCGAACCCGGAGCAGAAGGTGTTGCCGCGCCCGCGCAGGATCAGCACCCGCAGCTCCGGGTCGGCGTCGACCTCGGTGATGATCTCGTCCAGCCGGTTCAGGATCGGCACGGTGACACAGTTCTTCTTGTGCGGCCGGTTGAGCCAGACGCGGGCCACATGGCCGTCCCGCTCGAACTGGATCTCGTCCTCGACTGCCATCCGCTCTCTCCTTCACTCCCTCGAACTGAACTGAATTCACTTGATTCTCGGGGTCGCCCCGCACCCTGTCAACAGGTCCCGCGGAGCGATCGGCCACATCAGGGGCCGGGACGGGTCCGCTCCGGCAGCCCCGTGAGGCCGAGGAGTCCGGCCAGTCGGACACGGTGGTCGTCCGCCGTGCCGAACAGCGCCTCGTCGGCGCGCGCCCGGCGCACATAGAGATGGGCCGGATGCTCCCAGGTGAAGCCGATCCCCCCGTGGAGCTGCACATATTCGGCGGTGGCCCGCCGATAGGCGGTGGCGCACACCACCGCCGCCGCACTCGCCGCCACCCGCGCCTCCTCCGCCTTCCCCTCCTCCCCCGCACCCGGGTCCGCGCGACAGACGGCCGCGTACCGGGCCGCCGACCGCGCCGCCTCGACCTCGACCAGCAGATCGGCCAGGCGGTGCTTGACGGCCTGAAAGGAGCCGATCGCTCTCCCGAACTGAGTTCGATGCGAGACATAGTCCACGGTCGCGTCCAGCGCGTGGGCACAGCCGCCGACCTGTTCGGCGGCCAGCGCCGTCCGTCCGGCGTCCAGGACGGTGTCGACGATGCCGGGCGCCTGCCCCGCCTCGCCGACCGGTTCGGCGGGCGCGCCCCGGAAGCGGAGCAGGGCCTGTCGGCGGGTGGGGTCCAGCACCCGCCGCGCCGTACGGTCGAGGCCTCCGGCGCCCGGCTCGCACACGAACAGACGCGGGCCGTCGGGCGCCCGGGCGGCGACCAGCACCGCGTCGGCGCCCTCGCCGTCGAGCACGAAGTCCGCCTCACCGCGCAACAGCCAGCCGTCCGGCCCGCGTTCGGCGGTGATCCGCGCCGGGTGCGCGAACCCGGCGACGGTGGCGGTGCGGGCCCCGGCGGCGATCCCCGGCAGCCAGCGCCCGCACGCCGCCCGGTCGCCACTGGCCAGCAGGGTGTGCGCGGCGAGCACGACGGTAGGGAGCAGCGGCGCGGGGCACAGGACGCGTCCGGTCTCCTCCAGCGCCACGGCGAGATCGGCGAACGAGCCGCCGGCCCCGCCGTACTCCTCGGGCAGCGCGAGACCGTGCACCCCGATCTCGCCGGCGAGCCGGTCCCACAGCGCCCGGTCGAATCCGCGCGACCCGGCCGAATGCCCGCGCACCTCATCGGGCCCGCAGGTGTCGGCCAGGAACTCGCGGAGCACCGCGCGCAGTTGCCGCCGCTCCTCCGTCTCCCCCAGCAGAGCCGGATCCACATCGAGCCGGAACATCGGGCCTCCCACGTCGCAGTCACAGATGGTCCCGGCGGTGCGCGCCGGGCGGGAGGGCGCGCCCTCCGTCTCGCTGCCGCAGCCACCGGCTACGCGGTGAAGCGACCGCCGTTGGCGAGCAGCACCGCGCCGACGAGGTTGGCGGCCTCGTCGCTCGCCAGGAACAGCGCGACGTCGGCGATCTCCTCCGGCGTCGCGTAGGGCCGTACGCGGGGGTCGGCGAAGCCCTCGCGCAGCACGGCCGGGGTGTGGGCGGCCATGCCGGTCTCGGTCGGGCCGGGGGCCACGGTGTTGACGCGCACGCCGAACGCGATGGCCTCCTTGGCCACGGACTGGCTCAGCGCGTGGACACCGGCCTTGGCGGCCGCGTAGTGCGGATAGCCGGTGAGCGTGTCGAAGGCGGCGGAGGAACCGAAGGTGACGACGGCTCCCGAACGGTTCGGCACCATCGCCCGCAGGGCGGCGCGCAGGACGTGGAAGGTGCCGTCCAGATTGATCCGCAGGACCCGTTGCCACGCCTCCACGCCGAGGCGCGTCGTCACCTCGGGCGGGCGGCCGGCCTGTACCGCGTCGGCCAGCCAGCCCTTCACGGTGGGATCGTCGACGCCCGCCGCGTGCACCACCACATCCAGTCGGCCGTGCGCCCGTACGGCCGCGTCGAGCACCCGGTCGACCTGGTCGGCGTCCGCCACGTCCAGGTCCACCGCGTGCCCCTCGGCCAGTTCCCTCGCCACCGCCTCCGCCGCCGGGCCGTCGATGTCCGCCACGACGACGGCCTCGGCGCCCTGGGCGGCCAGCCCGCGGGCGACCGCCCTGCCGATCCCGGAACCCGCGCCGGTGACCAGGGCGACCCGCCCCGCGAACCGGCCGCGCCCCGCACCCCTGTCGCCCATCGAGCCACCGTCCTCGCACCGTCATCCTCTACTGAACTGACTTCATTTTTGCTAAGGTGACGCCCATGTCAACAGGCTGCGCAGGGAGGGCGGAATGCGAGCGGTCCGGCTGACGCGCTGGGGCGGCCCACCCGTGGTCACCGAGAGGGAACGCCCCGTACCGAGCGGCGAAGAGGTCCTGCTGCGGGTCGAGGCGGCCGGTCTGTGCGGCTCCGACCTGCATGTCCTCGCCGCGCGGCCCGGCGCCCTGCCCTACGAGCCGCCCTTCACGCTCGGGCACGAGGTGGCCGGCCGGGTGGTGGAGCGGGGCCCGGACGCCGTCGGCCCCGGGACCGGGGAGCGGGTGGTCGTGTACGGCGCGTGGGGCTGCGGGCGGTGCGGGCGCTGTGCGGCGGGCGCGGAGAACTACTGCGACCGACGCGCGGACCTGGACGCGACCCGCACCGGGACGGGGGCCGGTCTCGGGCGCGACGGCGGCCTGGCCGACTTCCTGCTCGTACCCTCCGGTCGCCTCCTGGTGCCGGTGGGCGACCTGGACCCCGCCCAGGCCGCGCCGCTGTCCGACGCGGGGCTCACCTCGTACCACGCGGTGGCGGGACTTCGGCCGGCGCTCGGCGAAGGACGGGACGGGGAGGCGCGTGCCGGCGCCGGCTCGCACGTGGTCGTCATCGGCGTCGGCGGGCTGGGGCATCTCGCGGTGCAGATCCTCCGCGCCACCACCTCCGCCCGGGTGCTCGCGGTGGACGTCCGGGAGGAGGCGGTCGCGCTCGCCGAGGCGTGCGGGGCGCACTTCGCGGCGGCCGTCCGGGCGGACACCCCCGAGGTGCTGCGGAAGCGGACCGGTGGCGCGGGGGCCGACGCCGTCGTCGACTTCGTCGGCACCTCCGCCACGCTCGGCCTGGGGCTGAGCCTGCTGCGGGCGGGCGGCACCCTCTGCCTCGTCGGCAGCGGTGGCGGAGAACTGACGGTCCGCAAGCCCGGGGCGCTCCCTCCCGGCCTGCGGATCTCCCTGCCGTTCTGGGGCACCCGGCCCGACCTGGAGCGGGTCGTGGCCCTCGCCCGCGCCGGCGTCGTCAGGGTCACGACCGAGCGGTTCCCGCTGTCCCGGGCCCCGGAGGCGATCGCCGCACTGCGTTCCGGCCGGGTGCGCGGGCGGGCCGTCCTGATCCCCGACTGACGGCGGGCCCGCGTACCAGAACTGAACTCATCTCATCCCCGCCGTCGCGGAAGGTGCGTCGCGGCTCAGCCGGCGTTGAAGCGGTACGCACCCGCCGTCGCCCGGTAGACCTTGTGGGACGGACCTGCAAGGGTCGGTGGGTCGCCCTGGGTGAAGCACCCCTTGGACGCGTCCCAGTAGTTGGCGATGAACGCCTTGCCGCCGGGGCTCTCCGCGCCGGAGCAGGCGCCGAGGGACGGGATCTCGACATCGTCGGCCCCGTCACCGACTTCGTGCGTCTGCTCTTCGGCGAGGAGGCCGCCGACGGGTGACGGGCCCGCGAGAGGGCTGCGCATGTCGTCCGTGACCGTGCGGACACCGGATGCGTACGATCCCGAGCTGTTCAGACTTGGCATGCACGCGAAATAGTGCGGGAACGGGGCGCTATGGGGCGGAAACGGGGGCACTGTGAGCCTGGAATACCGACTGCTCGGGCCGGTCGAGGTCTGGTCCGGCGGCCGTCGTCTCTCGCTCGGCGGGCCCAAACCCCGCGCGCTGCTGGCCGCGTTGCTGCTGCGGCCGGGGCGGGTGGTCGCGGCCGAGGCGCTGATCGACGCGATCTGGGGAGAGGGACCGCCGGACTCCGCACGGGCGTTGATCCAGACGTACGTCTCCGGACTGCGGCGCGCGTTACCCGCCGGGGCGGACGGGATCGAGACCCGCCCGCCCGGCTATCTGCTGCGCGTGGACGGCGACCGCGACCGGACCGACCTCGGGGACTTCGAACGGCTCACGGCGGCGGGACGGGACCGGGCCGCCTCGGGCGACCGTCCCGGGGCCTCCCGACTGCTGCGGGAGGCACTGGAGTTGTGGCACGGGCCGGCCCTCGGGGGGATCGGGGACGCCCTGCGCGTCGAGGCCGAGCGGCTGGAGGAGGCGCGGCAGGCCGCCCTGGAGGACCGTATCGCGGCCGACCTCGCCTCGCCCGGCCATGAGCCGAGCCTGGTCGCCGAACTGACCGCGCTGGTCGGGACCCACCCCACCCGGGAACGGCTGCGCGGACATCTGATGGTCAGCCTCTACCGGCTGGGACGGCAGGCCGACGCCCTCGCGGCGTACGCGGAGGGACGCGGCGTCCTCGCCGACGAGCTGGGCATCGATCCGGGGCCGGGGTTACGGCAGTTGCACGAGGCGATCCTGCGGTCGGACCCCGCGCTGATCCCGACCGCCGGGGCGCGGCCGGGACGGCCGCGCCCGGATCGGGGCCCTGCCCAGGGGGGCGAGACAGGGGGCGGGACCGGGTTCGTCAAGACGGACGCCGGCCCGCGGACGGACGCCGGCCAGGAGCCGCGCCCACCGCACCAGGCAGGCCGCGACCTCCCCTCCAACCCCGCTCATCCGCTCGACACCACCCACCGGCCCGGCCCCTCCGGAGCGGCCGTCGGCGAGGGCTCCCCGGCGGACCCGGCAGGCACGCCGCACGAACGGCCGGTGCGAGCCGAACCGCTGCCGCGGGCCGCCCTCCTCCCGCCCGCCATCGGTGACTTCACGGGGCGGGAGCGGCAACTCGGCGAGGTGTCCGCCCTGTTGACCGGCGCCCGTGAGGCGATGCCGGTCGCGGTCGTGTCCGGGCCCGGCGGCATCGGGAAGTCCGCGTTCGCCGTACAGGTCGCGCATCGCGTGGCCGCCGACTACCCGGACGGCCAGCTCTACGCCGAACTGCACGGCTTCAGCGATCCGGTGCCGCCCGCCGAGGTGCTGGCCCGGCTGCTGCGCGCGCTGGGCTCCGAGCCGCCCGACGCGCCCGCCGAACGCGGCGACCTGTTCCGCAGCCTGCTCGCCCGGCGCCGGGTGCTGCTGGTCCTCGACGACGCGGGCAGCGAGGCACAGGTACGGCCGCTGCTGCCGGGCAGCGCCAGCTGCGGCGTGCTGATCACCTCCCGCGCCCGGCTCGCCGGTCTCGGCGGCGCGGCCCGCACCGGGCTGGACGTACTGGACGACGAGTTGGGCATCGATCTGCTGGCCCGGATCGCCGGCGACGGGCAGGTCCGGAGCGATCCGGAGGCGGCGCGCCGCATCGTCGCCCTGTGCGGCGGGCTGCCGCTGGCCCTGCGGATCGCCGGGGCCCGTCTCGCGACCCGCCGCCACTGGACGTCGCGGATGCTCGCCGACCGCCTCGCCGACGAACGCCGTCGCCTGGACGAACTCACCGTGGGTGATCTGGAGGTCCGTACCGGCCTCGGCCTCAGCTACGACGCCCTCGACCCGCTCTGCCGCACCGCCCTGCGCCGTATCGGCCTGCTCGGCGCGCCCGACGTGGCCTCCTGGACGGTGGCGGCGCTGCTGGACCTGCCGGATCCCGAGGACGCCGAGGACGTGGTGGACCGGCTCATCGACGCGCAGCTGCTGCACTTCACGGGCGTGGACCGGGCCGGGCAGTCGCGGTTCGGACTGCACGACCTGGTCCGGGTGTACGCGGCCGAGCGGGCCGAGACGGAGGACCCGCGCGCCGAGCGGGCCGCCGCCCTCGGGCGCGCGCTCGGCGCCTGGCTGTGGCTCACCTGCCGGGCGACCGCCGCCGGACCGTCCGGTGAGGTGGTGCTCCAGGACCCGAGCACCCTGTGGCCGGTCGGTGAACGGGCCGCGCGGCAGGTGCTCGCCGACCCGACCGCCTGGTTCGAGGCGGAGGCCGCGGCGATCGCCGGCGCCGTCGAGCGGGCCGCCGCCATGGATCTGCACGCGCTCGCCCGCGAGGCCGCCGTGACCCTGTGCTCGTCCGCGTACATCGTCGACAACCGCTTCGACTCCTGGTCGCGCACCCACGAGGCCGCGCTGGCGGCCGTCCGCCGGGCCGAGGACCGCGCCGGGGAGGCCCTGCTGCTCATCGGTCTCGGGCAACTCCGGTACGAGCAGGACGACTTCACGCAGTCCGTGGACCACTACCGGCAGGCGGTCCGGCTGTGCGCCGATCTCGGGGACACCCGGGGACACGCGGCGGCCCTGGCGGGGCTCGGCGGCGCCTACCGCGAGCAGGGCAGGTTCCGGGACTCCGCACGTGAACTCACCCGCGCCATCGAGGACTTCAGACGGCTCGACGACACGGCGGGCCTCGGCCTCGCCTGCCGTCTCGCCGGGTCGGTGCACCTCGAAGTCGGTGAGTACGCCACCGCCCGCGTCCTCCTCGACGAGTCCCTGGCCGCCTACCGCCGGCTCGGCAGCCGGCGCGGGGAGGCGCTCGCCCTGCGGTCGTACGGGCTGCTGCACCGCGCGCTCGGCGAGTACGCGGCGGCGGAGGAGCTGTCCGGCCGGGCCCTGGCGATCCTCCAGGAGTTCGGCGACCGGCTGATGAGCGCGTACGCCGCCCAGGCCCGGGCGAAGGCGCGGCTGCGGCTGGGGCGTACCCGGGAGGCGGCGGCGGACCTGGCCGGTCTGCTCGATGTGTGCCGGACGTACGGCGACCGGTGGGGCGAGGCGCTGGTCCGGCGCACCCTCGGCGAATGCGCCCTCACCGAAGGGGCGTTGACGGAGGCGGAGAGACATCTCACCGAGTCCGTCGCGCTCTGGGACACACTGCGGCTCCCCCTGCCCCGGGCTCGTACCCTGCGCTCCCTCGCGGAGTTGCGGGACCGCCTCGGCGACGAGAAGGGGGCACTCGTCCTGCGGGAGGAGGCGGGCGAGGTGTTCACCGCGTACGAGGCGCACGAGGCGGGGGAGCCGTGAGCGGCCCCGGCGGCTCCAGGAGTCGCTTCAAGGATGGGCACGGGAGATGAAGAGGACCTGAAGGGAAGTTGTAGCGGGCCCCGCGAAGCTTCTCGGTGTCGGAGGGGAACGGGAGCGAACAGCCCGGACTCCCCCGGCACCAACGGGGAATCAACGGGGAAAGGACTTTCGATGTCCAGTACCACCACGAACGGCACCACCAGGAACGGCACCACCAGGAACGGCACCACCGGGCGCGACACGGCCAAGACGTCCGCGCGGCGCGCCGCCACCGCTCTCCTGCTGATCTCGGCGCTCGCGGGCGGCACGCTCACCGCGGGGGCGGCGTCGGCGACCACGCAGTCGCCGCGCTCGGACGCCGCCGCGGCGGCGGTCTCGCTCCAGACGGCCATCAAGAACAAGGCGCGGCAGCAGGTGGGCATGTCGCCGCGCAACCGCGAGAGGGCCGGCAACTGCAACTACTACAGCGCCGTCGCCACCAGCCCGAAGAGCGGTGTGGTCGGCTCGTGCAAGAAGGTCGGCGGGTTGCAGTGGCGCACGAACAACTGGTGCGCCGACTTCGTCCGCTACGTCTGGAAGAACTCCGGCGCGCGCACCAAGAACACCGACGCGTTCGCCGGCTCGTTCTACCGGGCCCGCAACTCCATCGGCGCCTGGCACGCCCGGGGTTCGTACGTACCCAAGATCGGTGACGCGGTGCTCTACGACTGGGACGGCGGCACGCCGAGCCTCGGAACCAACGGCTGGGACGTCGACCACATCGGCATCGTCATCGGCTACAACGCCAAGACCAAGGCCCTGACCACCATCGAGGGCAACACCACCAAGTCCGGCAACGGCGGCACCGAGGGCGTCTACCAGCGCACCCGGTACAACACCAAGGCCGGTGACGTCGTCGGCTACGTGACGCCCAGGAAGTAGCGAGCGAGGGGCCGCACGAGCCCGACACCCACGGGGAGGGAGCCCCCGGCACCGGCCGTCGGACCGGTGCCGGGGGCTCCACCGCGACGACCGGGCGGTCACCGCCCTGTCGTCCGGACTCTCTTGTGGTTACCGGGGAACCATAGGAGAGTCAGCGGTGACCTGGACGAACGCACTTTCGGCGACTGAGGAACCAGATGGTGGCCAAGCACATACTCGAGGGCCTGCCGGAGAACGCGGATCTCCGGCGCGCGGACTCCCTGGCGCGGGAGATCTTCTCCGACGTCGCCAACAAGTGGGCGCTGCTGATCATCGAGGCGCTGGGCGAACGCACCCTGCGCTTCAGCGAGTTGCGTGACGAGGTGGAGGGCGTCAGTCACAAGATGCTGACCCAGAACCTGCGCATGCTGGAGCGCAACGGCCTCGTCGACCGGAAGGTGCACCCCACCGTCCCGCCGCGTGTGGAGTACACCCTCACCGAGCCGGGCCGGGCACTGCGCGCCACGGTCGACGCGCTGTGCGGCTGGACCCACCGGTATCTCGGCCACATCGAGGGCGCCCGCGACCGCTTCGGCGGCTGAGGGGCGCCCGGGACCGCGGCCTCGCCGGCTCCGCTCAGGCCGGTGAGGGCAGCAGGGTCGCCGGGGTGGGGCCGTCGGGGCGGACGGTGAGGCCGTGGACGGCCCTGGTGGGGGTGGAGCGATAGGCCGGGACGTGGGCCGGCAGCAGATGTTCGAGGAGGACCGTCGACTCGCGGAGCGCGAACTGCAGCCCGAGGCAGGCGCGGGGGCCGACGCCGAAGGGGTAGTAGGCGCCCGGGTGGGAGGGGCGGCCGTCCGGGGTGGTGAAGCGCCGGGGGTCGAAGCGCTCGGGGTCCGGCCAGAGTCCGGGATCGCGGTGGGTGAGGTACGGGCAGACCAGGAGGTCGGTGCCCGCCTCGATGGTGTGACCGTCGAGGAGGTCGTCCTCGGCGGCGTGGCGGGGCAGGATCCAGGCGGGCGGGTAGAGCCGCAGCGTCTCGTGGACCAGGGCCTGGAGGGCCTGACGGCGCTCGGCCGTGCCTTCACCGCCGGCGGCCAGCGCCTGTGCGCGGGCCTCGGGGTTCCGGTGGAGCAGCAGATGGAGCCAGGTCAGGGTGGTGGCGGTGGTCTCGTGGCCGGCCGCGAGCAGCGTGACGAACTCGTCGCGGATCAGCCGGTCGGTGTACTCGGGGTGCTCGGCGGCGGCGTCGGTGAGGACGTGCAGCAGGCCGGGTCCCTCGGGGCCGGCCACCCCGTCGCGGGCGGCCTCGACGGCCTTCCGGACGACCGCGTCGATCCGGGCGAGATCGGCGGCGACGGCCTCCCGCGCCTCGTCGGCGTCGGAGGGCAGGGTCGGCAGGGCTGCGCCCACGCTCTCCACGGCCTCCAGCTCCCGCTCGGTGGCGTCGTCGAGGGGGTGCCCGGTGAGGGAGCGCCAGATGGTGTCCAGGGCGAAGCGGCGCATCTCCTGGCCGACGTCGAAGGTCTCCCCGGTGCGGGCGTAGGCGTCCCAGCGTGCCGCGGTGGTCCGGGCTGCGGCGGTGATCCGCTGTTCGTAGCGGCGCATCCCGGTGCCGGTGAACTGGGACTGCAGCAGCCGCCGTTGCCGTTTCCAGGCCGTGCCGGTGGCGGACAGGACACCGTCGCCGACCAGCAGCCGGGCGCGGTGCGACCGCTTGACGTACCGTTCGGGCCGGCGGGCGAGGACGTGCTGCACGGCTGTGGGGTCCGTGACGAGGACCGTGGGCGCGGGGCCGATGCGGAACGCCGCGACACCGCCGAGTTGTTCACGGACGCGGGTCAGCAGCTCGACCAGTTCGCCGCCTTCGGAGTGCCACCGCCGCACCAGCTCCGGTTCGGCCTCGGGGACCGGCTTCCCCGCCGCGGGAAGGGGCGTTTCCTCGGGCGCGTGCGGCGCGTACGGAAGGGAGCCGCTTCCGGCTTCGGTGTCCATGTGTCGTTCCCCTGATCGGTCGAGGCCGGGCAGCCACCGGCCGGGCCCCCGCAGCACGGACTGTACGGGTCGGGTACGACGGGTGACCGCCGATCGCGGGAGGGACGGCCTGAACGGGTGCCCGCGGGCGCGAAATCGGTCGCACGCCCCGCGCGGAGCCGTCGGCTGCCGGCTGCCGGCTGGCGGCTGGCGGCTGGCGGCTGGCGGCTGGCGGCTGGCGGCTGGCGGCTGCCGACCGTCGGCGCGCGACGGCATGGCCGGCCTCACCGAGAACGCTTTGCTCCGCGGCCTGTACCGGATCCGCTCCGGCGGACGATCACGGTCGTGAAGTACATCGCATCCCCGGGGTTCGGGTTGCGGCCGGGGGTGGTGCGCGTGTTCGGATGAGGTGATGCGCTCCCCCCACCGCACAGATCCGCGTCGGCACTCCGACGACCCGTCCGAGGCACCTCCCGGCTCCTCCGGGAATCCGCGCAACCCGTACGACGAACTGGGCGCCCTCGACGACGGCCCGCTCGAAGTGACCTCGCTGGAGGAGTTCTTCGACGCGGACACCGCCCGGCCCGGGGAGGAGGCGGAACCCGAGCCGGAGTGGACCCCGCCCGTCCATCGCCGGGGCGGCCGGCGGCGGCGTGGCCGTTTCGCCGGGCTGCCGCTCGCGGTGAAGGCGGTGGTGGGCCTGGTGGTCCTCGCCTCGTTCGCGGCGCTCGCCGACCGCTGGGCCGTGCTGTACGCGGAGCACCGGGCCGCGGACGCCCTGGAGGACCGGCTGGACCTGGCGGCGGCGCCCGAGGTGGAGATCGGCGGCTTCCCCTTCCTCACCCAACTCGCGGGCAAGCGGCTGGAGTCGGTCCGGCTGACCGTGCCGGACGTGGCGGCCGACCGGGTGTCGCTGGCGAAGGTGTCGGCGACGGCCCATGACATCCGGCTGGACGCCGACGGTCTCACCTCGGTGCGCGGCGCCCGGGTGCCCCGGCTCGACGGTGACGTACTGCTGTCGTTCGCCGATCTCAACCGCGAACTCGGCGCCTCCCAGGTGACGTTCACCGGTGACGGCCGGGACCGGGTGCGGGCGCGCGGCACCCTGCCGGTGGCCGGGCGCGATCTGCGGCTGCGCGCGGAGGCCACGATCCGGCGGCAGGGCGAGCGGGGCATCGCGACGGAGATCGGCGGGATGCGGCTGGACATCGGGGATCTGGCCACCTACCGCCCCGGCACGGGCGCCTCGGACGGACTGCATCTGACGCCGAAGGCCTCCGCCGGTCTCGCCCGGGAGACCCGAAAGGCGAAGGCCCTGCTGTCGGTGCCGGCGATCGTGGAGCGGCTGGGCCTGTCCGACGCGACCGCGCGCGAGGCCCTGGGCGACAAGGGCAAACTCGCCGAACTGACCGGCTCCGAGCGCTTCACCCGCCAGGCACAGGGCCTCAACCTCATCGATCTGGCCCTGGACAACCCCGAGGTGCTGCGCGGGCTGGGCCTGGACCCCGAGCTGCTCGACGCCCTGTCCCGGCTCACCCGGCCCGTCCTCGCCGAGCGGCTGTCGCTCTCCTTCGAACTGCCGGAGCCGGAGCGGGGGAACGTGCGGCTGCGGGACGTGCGGGTGGAGGAGGACGGTATCCGGGTGCGGCTCACCGGGTCGGAACTGGCCGTGGGCGGCGGCTCGTAGGTCTGCCGACGCCCCGTCGGCGCCCCGTCGGTGCTGCGTGTGCGCGCCGTATGCGCACCGTCGGTTCTGTGTTCTTGATGAAATTTGGTGTGCAGATGTGTTGACCTCTGTTCGAGATCTCTTTTAGTTTGCGGGAGCCACAGAGCCGCCGACCTGCATTTCCGGGTTTCGCGGACGCAACCGCCCAGAAAGGGATCCGGTGCCACTCAAGAACCATCGCGGGACGGCCTGCCTCGCGGCGTCGCTGGCCGGCGTCACGGCATTCGGCGGGCTCCTCGCCGCCCCCGCGTCCGCCGAGTCCGCAGCCGCCTCCCGGCACGCCTCGCCGCCGCCGGTGAGCGACTTCCGCGGCGTCAACTGGGCCGACCCGCGTGACAACTACGCCGACGACGCGGTCGTCCCCTCGGGGCTGTCCACCTCGGACGGCTACGCCACGACGTACGCCAAGTCCCGGGCGATCATCGGCGGGTTCGCCAAGCTCGGCGCCAACACGGTCCGGCTCCCGGTGAACCCCACGTCCGTGAACGGCCCCTTCTGGAAGTCGTACCGGGCCGCGATCGACGCCGCCTCCGCCAAGGGCTTCAAGGTCATCCTGGGCTACTGGGAGGCCGACAACGCCAAGGACGGCAGGATCGACGACCAGGCCGCCTGGGACCGGATGTGGGCACGGCTCACCAGCGCGTACAAGCACGACCCCAAGGTGTACTTCGAGCCGATGAACGAGCCGTTCGGCTACACCTCCGAGGAGTGGCGGGACGTGGCGGCGCGCTGGCTGACCGTCCATCGCTCCGTCCCCCGCGACCGGGTCCTCATCGGCGGATACAAGTACAGCGAGGACGTCAAGCCGATCTGCGCCGACAGCCGGCTGAACGGCACCCGGATCGCCCTGCACAACTACGGCTTCTGGCACACCGACTGGACCAGCGTCGAGCAGTGGAAGGCGGACTTCAAGGAGCGCATCGGCACCTGTGCCTCGCGCACGATCCTGGACGAGTTCGGCGCCTCCATGACCACCGGCCTGGACTACAACGGCCCGGTCAACGGCTCCAACGAGGTCGCCTACATCCAGGCCGCGACCGAGATCATCCGGGAGCTGCGCCTCGGCTCGGTCTACTGGCCCGGTCTGCGCAACGGTGACACGTACTCCCTGACCACCCTCCAGGGCACCGGCACCCGCCTCAGCCTGAAGGTCAACAACCAGAGCGGCCTCGACCGCCTGCACTGGGCCTGGAAGAAGAAGTAGCGCGACGGCGGACCGAGCGAGGAGGGAGCAGCGGCCGCGCCTTGGCCGCCGCTCCCTCAAAGGCGTTTCGGCACACCGCAGTTGACGTCATGCCGACAGCACGCGCTCCGCTATGCTCGGCCCCGTTCGAACGATGGACGACCGACCGAACAAGCGACCACCGGCGGGTGCCACGCCCTCCGGGAAGGAAACGTGAGCGAGCACGTGACACCCGCAGACGGCGACGACCGGACGGCGACGCGCGCTCAGCGCGGCACGGGACGGCTGATCGCCGGTCGGTATCTGCTCCACGAGGTCCTCGGCAGGGGCGGCATGGGCACGGTCTGGCGCGCTCACGACCAGCTGCTGGACCGGCCGGTCGCCGCCAAGGAGTTGCACCTCCTCGCCCAGGACGAGGACGAACACCGCGTCCGGATGCGCCGGGCGGTCCGTGAAGCGCGCGCGGTCGCCCGGGTGCCGCACCCGCATGTGGTCGGCGTCCACGATCTGGTCGAGGCCGAGGACCGGCTCTGGATCGTGATGGAACTCGTCGAGGGCCCCTCGCTGGCCCACCGGGTCGCCGAGTCCGGACCGCTCACCCCGGCGCACACGGCAGCGCTCGGGCTGCAGATGCTCGACGCGCTGGAGGCCGTGCACGCGGCCGGCGCGCTGCACCGCGACGTCAAGCCCGCCAATGTCCTGCTGCGCCGCGGCGGCGACGCCGTGCTCACCGACTTCGGCATCGCGGCCCTGGACGACGGCGAGTTCCTGACCGGCACCGGCCAGCTGGTGGGCTCCCTGGAGTACATGGCGCCCGAGCGGGTGACGGGCGCCGAGAGCGGTCCGGCCTCCGATCTGTGGTCGCTGGGCGCGACCCTCGTCTCGGTGTGCTGCGGGCAGTCGCCGTTCCGCAGGCCGGGCGGCCCCGCGACACTGCACGCGGTGGCGTACGAGGAACCCGTCCTGCCGGAGGGTCTGGGCCCGCTGCGGCCGGTCGTCGAGGCGCTGCTGCGCAAGTCCCCCGAGGCGCGTCCGTCGGTGGCGGGCGCGGTCCGCCCTGCGGCTCGTCGCCGCGGGTGAACCGGACTCCGGGCCGCTGCCCCCGGCGACCGTGCGCGTGCCCCGGCCGTCGGCCGCGCTCGCCGACGTCGACACCGTGACCAGCGGGCACGAGCGCCCCGTACGGGCCGGGGAGACCGTGCCGACGCCCCGGGGGCCGGGCTCGCAGTCGGCGCGTCCGGGCGGGCGGAAGCCGCTGTGGTGGGCACTGGCGGGTACGGCGATGCTGGCGGCGGGTGCGGTGGGCGGGCTCTTCCTCGCCGGAGTGCTGCCGTTGCGCGAGGAGTCCACGACGACCGTCGCCCATGTGGTCCAGTCGGCGACCGGCTGGCAGCCGGTGAACGGAATCACCGTGCGGCAGGGCGACCGGATCACCGTGCGGTTCGTCTCGGGCGAGTGGACGGCCG
Organism: Streptomyces griseiscabiei; assembly: GCF_020010925.1. Lineage (NCBI taxonomy): Bacteria > Bacillati > Actinomycetota > Actinomycetes > Kitasatosporales > Streptomycetaceae > Streptomyces > Streptomyces griseiscabiei. Next base: position 1,459,754 of record NZ_JAGJBZ010000001.1, read on the forward strand.
ATCACCGGAACATGCCCATGGCGGGGCCGGCCGGCTACGACGCGGCCACCGACGCACGGCTGGAGGGGGCGAAGGACTGCAAGGTCAAGGCCGCGGCCCCCTTCGCCTCGCTGCTCGCGGTGCTCACCGGCGACAAGAAGTTCCCCGTCCACACCGTCGGGAAGAAGATCGCCTTCAGGGCCACCGGGGACGGCACCCTGCAGCTGGGCATGAACGACACCGCCGGCGCCTGCTCCGAGGACAACCGGGGCACGCTGACCGTCAAGGTGACCGTGCTGCACCGGAGTTGAGACCGGGGCCGCCTCGGTGAGGGGGTCAGCGCAGCAGGCCGGCGCGCCGGGCGGCGGTGACCGCCTCGAAGCGGGTGGTGGCGCCGAGTTTGCGCATGGCCGAACGCAGATGGCCCTTCACGGTCTCCAGGCCGATGTCGAGCCGTTCGGAGACGCCGAGATTGGTGCAGCCCTCGGCGACCGCGGTCAGGACGTCGAGCTCGCGGGGCGACAGCCGCGGCGGCTGCCGCGCCGGCGGCCCCTCGGCCTCCTCGGCGCAGCAGCCCTGTCCCAGCAGGGAACACACCTCGTGGAAGCGGTTCTTGAGGTGTCCGTCGTCCAGCGTCGCGCTGAGAGCCAGCAGTTCGGCGTGGGCTTCGTGGACACGGACCAGGGCGGCGCCGTCATGGGGCGCGGTGCTGTCCCGCACCTCGCGGGCCTCGGACAGCAGCCGGTCGACCTGTTCATGGGACGCGAGGAACTGCTCCAGGTCGCGTGCCGCCCGGGTCATCGCCGTCAGCACCCGGTCGCCGAGCCGTACCGCGTCGCGCGATCCCACGAAGAGGACGGCCCGGACGGTGGTGCCCACGATCACGGGGGCCGCCGCCATCGCCCGTACGCCCTCGGCGGCGACGAAGGAGTCGTACTCGTGGCTGATCCGCTGGGCCCTGCGGTAGTCGCTCACCGCCGCCGGCCTGCCGGTCCGCAGCACCTTGCCGATCAGTCCCGCCCCGGCCGGGACGGACAGGCCCCGGCGCTCCGGTGACCGTACGCCGCTCGTCTCGCCGATCCGCAGCTGGTGGGTGCCGACCACCCAGGCCGCCCCGGCGACGGGCATCCCGCTCTCCCTGCGCAGAGTCAGAACCGCCGCGCGGGCGGCCGCGGCCTTTTCGCTGTCTTCCGCCGGTAACACGACAGGGCCGACTCCTCACCTGACCGACAGTGGATGACACATCGCTGTGGGCGACTCCCCCGTCGTCAGGAGAACAGTTCTTCAAGGGTCGCGATCGCGTCAAGAGCCCGCCACGGAAACCTAGTTGACGAAAAGTCAGCCCTCGCGGCGGCTGACACGTGCACATATCGCACGGGCCGCAGATCCCACGCCGCGCCGAGGCGTCCGCCGCGTCTTTCTGATCGGACGTTCAGTAGTCCGCTCCCGCGCGCGCCACCCTCAGACGGGGGTAGCTGGACGCCCCGCTTTACCTCATCGTGGTGCCAGCGACAGGCCGCTCCCGGCTCCGGCCGGGCCGGGTGCGAGCCCCGCGCTCTCTCCCTCCCCCGACTCAAGGCCCGCTGGACACAGGACCGTTGCGTGCCCCCAGCAGCCCCGAGCCTGCGCGCACAGAGAGGCGCCCCCATGGATTTCTCGTTCTCTCCACGTCTCGCCGACCTCGAAGAAAGCGCTGTCGACCGCGCGGTGCGGATCGTCGGCGGGCGCGGCCACCTGCGGGACAACCCCGTGGAGCGGCTCCACCGCGTGGCCCGTGTCGACCGGATCCGGATGGGCACCTCCGAGGTCGGGCGGCTCTTCCGCGCCGACGAGATCGACAAGCGGGATCTGTCGGGACTGCCGCGGTTCTCCACGGCGTCGGGCGAGCTCCCCGGGGTGCACGGCCCGTTCGTGGAAGGGGCCGCCCGGTGAGCGCGCCGGTCGTGGCGCCCCGGACCACCGCCCGGGCCCTGCACGACGTGATGGAGCCGTATCACGCGGTGCTCTACTACGCGCCCCAGGTCCAGGAGGCGTTCGCGGACATCGGGCTGAAGGGCATGTGGCGCGGCTACTTCGGCAGCCGTGCCGCCCCGCTGGGCCCGGCCCCGGCGTCCGTGGTCACCGCGCTCTTCCACCACTTCAAGCCCGCTCTGGTCGCACGGGCGGTGCCGTCCGTCTGGGAGGCGGCGCCGCCCGACGACATCCTGGCCGCCCGGCTGGCCGGTGTGGACGCGGCGCTGCGCGCGCTGCTGGGCAGGACCGTCGACGGTCCGGACATCGCCGAGGCCGCGTCCCTCGCCGCGTCGGCCGCCGCCGCGTGCGGCGCGCCCGGCCGTCCCCTCGGCGCCGCGAACGCCGCCCTGCCGCTGCCCGGGCCGCCCCACCTCGCGCTGTGGCAGGCGGTCACGACCCTGCGCGAGTACCGGGGGGACGGGCATGTCGCGGCGCTGACGCACGCCGGGTTCGACGCCGTCGAGGCGCTGGTGACCGTCACGGCGGCGGGCGGCGAGGTCCGGTCGAGCATCCAGGCCCGCCGGGGCTGGACCGACGAGGAGTGGGCCGAGGGCGAGCGGCGGCTGCGCGACCGCCGGCTGCTGGACTCCGACGGTGGCCTCACGCCCGGGGGCCGCGCGGCCCGCGACACCGTCGAGATTCTCACCGACCGCTTCGCCGCCACGCCCTGGGACACCCTCGGCGCCCAGCGCACCCACCGGCTGTACACCCTCCTCCAGCCGACCGCCGAACGGATCGTCGACGGCCTCGGCATCCACCTCCCGACAGCCCCGAGGACTCTGCCCGGCTGACGCCCCGGCGAAGTCCCGGGCCGGCTCACAGCCGCGCCGAAGTCCTCGGCCGGCTCGCACCCGCACCGTGGAAGACCACGACCCCCACACCGCCTGGCGGAACACGTGACCCATCTGAACCACCTGGGCGCACCACACGCCCCCACCACCTCCCCCGATCAGCACACCCCGGCCACGGCGAGCGCGCCCGACGCCGATGCTCCGGGTCGCCGGTGATCTCGGGGACCCCGTCACCGCCGGGAAGGCCGTCGCGGTACGGCTCGACGCGGCACGGCTCGACGCGGTCAGTCCGATGGTCGCCGAGCACGTCGAAAGCCGGGTTGACCGACCCCTGGGCGTGGAACGCGTTCCTGCAGCCCGGCTCGCCGTCGGTCCCCGGACGGGGAAGCCGCTCCGCCCGATCGACCGACTCCGGGCCTGGCCACAGTCGTCGAAGAGTCGCAAACCCCGCTTTCACGTATGGAGTCAGAGCAGTCACAGCACAAGTACCACTTCCGCACGAAGCCCGCGTACATGTCGGGCAGGGGGCGCAATCCTGCCCCCGGGCAGATCGAGGTAGCCGCATGACAGTGAAATCACCCCCCGTCCCGGACGACGACCGCCAGGTGAAACGTGGCGTCACCGCGTTACGGGACAGCACCGACGTGGACCTCGCCTTCGGCGGGGTCGTGGTCAGGGGACGGCACGCACAGCTCACCGAGTTCACGGGCAACTCCACCAACGCCCTGTTCGGTCTGACCCTCGGGTTCGGCATGGGGCTCGGTGGCAAGGTGGTGGCCCTGCAACGCCCCATCGCCGTCAACGACTACGCGAACTCCACGCAGATCAGCCACCATTACGACCTGATGGTCGCCGCGGAGGGCATCCACGGCGTCGTCGCGGCACCCGTGGTGGTGAACCGCACGGTGCGGGCGGTCATGTACGGCGCGGTCCGCCGGTCCGTGGCCCTGGGCGACCGGACGGTCGACGCGGTCATGCAGTCCGCCCGGAACCTGGAACAGAACCTGGCGGTCCGGGACGAGGTGCTGCGCCGTCTCGACGCCCTCAACGAGCCCCCGGGGAAGGCCGACCGGTCGGCGGGTCCCACGTCTCCCCGGTGGGAGACGGTCCGTGAGGCGTACGCGGAGCTGCGGATCCTGGCCCAGCAGCTCACCGACGACGAGTTGCGCGACCGGGTCGTCGGCGTGTCCGACAGGCTGGCCACCGCCGCGGCCCCCGCCGCCCACCCGTTCAGCGGCCTCTCGTCACGGGAACTCGATGTGCTGTCCTGTGTCGCGCTGGGGCGGACCAACGCCGATGTGGCGGACGAACTCGGTCTGCGGGCCGAGACGGTGAAGAGCTATCTGCGCAGCGCCATGCGCCGGCTGGGCTGCCACACCCGGATGGAGACGGTCGTGACGGCCCGCCGTCTGGGGCTGCTGCCCTGAGTGACTCACGCGTGCGCACGCGCGAAAGCCGCCCGGCACCGGCCGGGCGGCTTCGGTCGTGGTTCAGGAGGTGAGGGCTTCCTTGCGGAGGCGTTCGAGGACGGTGAGCCGGTCCTCGTTCTCTATGCGGGCGGTCGCGGTGCGCTCGGGGTAGCAGCGCATGAACATGTTGGTGAAGTGCGTGCCGTAGTGGATGAACTCGTCCTCCGCGCCGCCTTCCAGGGGCCGGGCGACGGCCTGGAAGGACGGCTCGTGGAAGTACGCGATGGTGTACCGCTCGCGGTCGGCAAGGCGGACCTTGTGCGGGGTGGAGAGGAGGATGTCACCGGTGATGAACTGCATGATGTCGCCGGGGAAGACGGTGAACACCGAGGGGACCGGGGTGACGAAGGTCCAGGGTTCCTCGTTCTCGTACCGCCCGGCCATGGACTCGCCGGGCAGCCAGTTGCGTCCGCGGGTCTCGCCCTCCACCGGGGGACGGATGTAGAGGCCGCCGACGTCGTCCTGGACCGCGATGACGAGCAGACCGTAGTCGGTGTGGGAGCCGATGCCGCGCTCGGAGGTGGCGTCCGCGCGTGGGAAGCGCAGGACGCGCATGTGGTGCCAGCCGTCGTCGGTGAGCTTGGTGAAGTGGTCCATGTCGTCCAGGCCGAGACCCAGGGCGACCAGTCGCAGCAGTTTCTCGCCGATGTCGCCGACGGTGCCCATGTACGCCTTCATGGCGTCGGCGTAACTCTGCGACGGCCAGGGCGCGGGACCGTGGCACGGCCATTTCCCGGCCACCCGGGCGTCGTCCTCGGGGATGTCGGGGCAGACGGTGAAGATCTCCGAGCCGTCCTTCTCCCCGGCCGTCTCCTCCTCACCGGACGCGACGTACCCGCTGTAGGTGAGGTCGGACACGTGCCCGGCCTTCTCCTTGAACGGGCGGCCGAAGAACCCCCGGGAGGCGTCGAGGGCCCGCTCGGTGGCGGCTTCCTGTTCCGGTGTGGCCTGGATCTGGAAGATGCCGTCGGCCTGCCAGGCGGCGATCAGTGCCTGGCCGAGTGCCTTGTCCGTGTCACTGCCGTCAACCGTCGAGGGCAGTACGAAGGTCTGCAGTTCTGTCATGCCCTCACCCTGAACCGGACGCCCTTCGTCCACTACCCCCGACTGAGGGACCGACGGCGGGTCAGGGCTCCGTCAGGCCCGTGCGGATGGCGTAGCGGGTGAGTTCCAGACGGTCGCGCAGGCCCAGTTTGTGCAGGAGGTTGGCGCGGTGGCGTTCGACGGTCTTGGCGCTGATGACGAGGAGGCGGGCGATCTCCTTGGAGGTGTGGCCCTCGGCGACGAGTTTGAGGATCTCCTCCTCCCGCTCGGTGATGGGGCGTTCGGGGAGCCGGTCACCGGTACGGGCACGGTCGAGGTAGGTGCGGATGAGGGTGGTCTCGGCACCGGGGTAGATGAAGGGTTCGTCGCGGAGGGCGGCGCGGCAGGCCTCGACGAGATCGCGGTCGGCGACCGACTTGGGGACGTAGCCGGAGGCGCCTGCCTTCAGGGCCTCGAAGAAGTACTGCTCGTTGTCGTACATCGTCAGCATCAGCGTCCGCGGTTCGGGCCGCAGCCGGGACAGTTCGCGGGCCGCCTGCAGTCCGGTCCGGTGGGGCATCGCGATGTCGAGGACGGCCAGATCGATGTCGCCCTCGCGGGCCCGCGCGACCGCCTCCACACCGTCGGCGGCCTCCGCCACGACCGTCAGATCGGGCTGGGCGTCGAGGATGAGACGCACGCCCTGGCGGACGAGGGCGTGGTCGTCGGCGAGGAGGATGCGGGCCGGGGCGGGCCGGGTCATCGCGCGGTTTCCGGGACGCGGTCGGTGACGGGGCCGAGGCCGGCGGTGGGGGTGTCGTCGCCGGTGGGGGCGAGGGCGGCGGTCGTGGCGTGCAGGATGATCTCCGTTCCTCCTCGGGAGGCGGTGCCGATGGTCAGATCGGCGCCGATGAGCAGGGCCCGCTCGCGCATGCCGTTGAGGCCGGCTCCCTCGGGCGCGGCGGCGATACCGCGTCCGTCGTCCCGTATCAGCAGGGCGATGCGGCCGTCCGGCAGGGGGCGCAGATGGATCTCGGCGCGGGTGGCGCCGGCGTGGCGGGCGGTGTTGGTGAGGCCCTCCTGCGCGATGCGGTAGAGGACGAGTTCGGTGTCGGGGTCCAGGCGGGGCAGACCCGGGGTGATGTGGGCGGTGACCCGCAGCCGTGCGGTGGTGAACTCCGCGGTGAGGGCGCGCAGGGCGCTGTGCAGGCCCAGTTCTTCGAGGACGCCGGGGCGCAGTCGGCGCGCGATGCGGCGTATCTCCTCCAGGCCCGCGCGGGTGGTCTCCTGTGCCTGCCGCAGATCGGTGCGTACGGCGCGCGGCGCGAGGTCGGCGGCGTGGCTGAGCTGGAGGAGCACGGCGGTGAGGGTCTGCCCGACCTCGTCGTGGAGCTCGCGCGCCAGGCGCCGGCGTTCGGCCTCCTGCGCGGACAGGGCACGGCCCGAACTCGTGGCACGCTCCGCTTCGAGGCGGGCCAGCATGGCGTTGAACGACTTGGTGAGTTCGGCGATCTCGACCGGCCCGGTGACGGTGGTCCGGCTGCCGGGTCTCAGGAGGTCGGCGGTGGTCATGGCCCGGGTCAGCCGGCCGAGGGGGGCCAGCCCGACCCGCAGCAGGACGGCGTTCGCGATCAGCATCACGCCCAGCCCGGCGAGCAGCACCAGGGCCTCGCCGAACAGCACGGGCGTGGAGACGGTGACCGGGCCCAGGAGCAGCAGGACGGCGACCAGGAGCACGGCCGCGTTGGACAGGAAGATCCGCCAGTACAGCGACATGCCTCCATGCTCCCTCCACGGCTCCGGGCCCACTGCCCCGCCCCACCCTTTCCGTCGCGTACCGGCCCTGTCCATCCGTGCTGACACCCATATGCCCGGCCTCTTCGCGGATGGCAACATGTCCCCTCGTCACGCCCGGTCACCCCGTTCGACACGGGTGTGTGCGGCGCCGCTGTCGCAAAGTGCCACGAGCGTTCCACGCAGAGTTCCACGCAAGGCTCCACGCAGAGTTCTACGAAGAGGGGGAGGGGTTGTGCCTGCCGGCCGGATGAGCACCACACCCTTGCCGGGGATCGGTGTCCAGTACGACCTGACCACCCGGGAGCACCGTCATCTGTCGGTGATCGCGCACCGGGACGGCACCAGGACGGTGAACGTCTACCGGGCCGACGACCCGGACGCCTGCGCCCAGGCGCTGCATCTGACGGAACCGGAGAGCGCGCTGCTGATCGACGCGCTCTCCCCCGGCCATCACAGTCCGAACCTGCTCTCCACGACCGACCTCGGGCTGGTGGCGGAGCGGATCGAGCTGGCGTCCACGTCGTACTGGAACGGCCGGGTCCTCGGTGACACCCGGATGCGGACCGAGACGGGTGTCTCGATCGTGGCCGTGCTGCGCCGGGCCCAGGCGATCCCCTCCCCCACTCCGGACTTCCGCCTCGCGGGCGGTGACACGCTCATCGTGATCGGCACCCGGGAGGGTGTGGAGTCGGCCGCCGCGATACTCGGGCGGACGTGACCCCACCATGCACCTCGCCACACACGTCACCGCGCACCCGGCCCTGCAGCAGCTCTCCGCCGAGTCGGCGTCGTCGGGACACTCCTCCGCCGTCTTCCTGATCGAGTTCGGCGCGATCATCCTCGGGCTGGGGCTGCTGGGCCGGCTCGCCGGGCGTCTGCAGTTCTCCCCGATCCCGCTCTATCTCCTGGCCGGTCTCGCCTTCGGGGAGGGCGGGCTGCTGCCACTGGGCACCAGCGAGGAGTTCGTGGCGATCGGCGCCGAGATCGGCGTGATCCTGCTGCTGCTCATGCTCGGCCTCGAATACACGGCGAGCGATCTCGTCTCCAACCTCAAGACCCAGTACCCCGCCGGGCTCGTCGACGCCACCCTCAACGCCCTGCCCGGTGCCGCCATGGCCCTGCTGCTCGGCTGGGGCCCCGTCGCCGCCGTCGTCCTCGCCGGCGTCACCTGGATCTCCTCCTCCGGCGTCATCGCCAAGGTCCTCGGCGACCTCGGACGGCTCGGCAACCGCGAGACACCGGTCATCCTGAGCATCCTCGTCCTCGAAGACCTCTCGATGGCCGTCTATCTGCCGATCCTGACCGCGCTGGTCGCCGGTACGAGCCTCGCGGCGGGCAGTGTCACCCTGGCCATCGCCCTCTCCGTCGCGGGGCTCGTCCTGCTGGTCGCCGTCCGCTACGGGCGGCACATCTCCCGCTTCGTCTCCAGCGACGACCCCGAGAAGCTGCTGCTCGTCGTCCTCGGGCTGACCCTGCTGGTCGCCGGGGTCGCCCAGCAGCTCCAGGTGTCGGCCGCCGTCGGCGCGTTCCTCGTCGGCATCGCGCTCTCCGGTGAGGTCGCCGAGGGGGCGCACGGTCTGCTGGCGCCGCTGCGGGATCTGTTCGCCGCCGTGTTCTTCGTCTTCTTCGGCCTGCACACCGACCCGGCCAGCATCCCGCCCGTACTGCTGCCCGCGCTCGCCCTCGCCGTCGTCACGGCGGCCACGAAGATCGCCACCGGCTACTGGGCGGCGAAACGGGCGGGCGTGGCGGCGAAGGGCCGCTGGCGGGCGGGCGGCACCCTCGTCGCCCGCGGCGAGTTCTCCATCGTCATCGCCGGCCTCGCCGTCACCGCCGGCATCGAACCCTCCCTCGGCCCGCTGGCCACCGCGTACGTCCTCATCCTGGTCGTCGTCGGCCCGCTGACCGCCCGGTACACCGAGCCGGTCGCCTCCTGGTACGTCCGGCGCCGCGCCCCGCGCCAGGAGGCCGCCGCTACCGCCGAGTGAGCCGCCGAGGACGCATCCCGAGGCCGCGGATCACCGTCGTGGGCGGGGTGCCCCCGGTCAGCAGGAGCTCGGTGATCCGGTCCGCCGGGCCGGAGGTGAAGTGCACATGGCCGCCGGGCAGCGGCACGACCGTCTCCCCCGGCTCACCGGGGGCGGCGGGGACGCCGGTGAGCCGGCTCAGCCAGGCCGCGGCCCCCGCCGGGTCGGGCGTCTCGACGACGAACCCGGCGAGGTCGTGCTCGCCCCGGTTGCCCCCGCCGCCCCGGTAGGTGTCGAGGATGACCTGCCGGCCGGGGGTGTACGTGATGAAGAACGGCGCCCAGCGCGGGGCGTCGAGCAGGAACGCCTCCCGGAACGACACGGGCGAGCCCTCCCGGGCGAAGGTCAGCAGCTCGACCTCGTGGCCGTCGCGCCGCAGCCGCTCGGCGGTCGCGGCGACGTCGGTGACATGGACGGCGAAGTTGAGCGCACCGCCGCCCGCCGTGAGGAGTTCGTCGACGAAGGGCATCAGGGGTGCCATCGCACCGCCGTACGGGGACCGGGCGAACTCGGTCCGGTCCACGACGGTGAGGATCTCGACGTACCGCACGTCCAGCCGCCACGCGCCGTTCCGGAAGCCCAGGTACGGCGGGTTGGCGTGCCCGGGAAGCCCGGCGGACGCGTAGGCGGCCACCGCCGACTCCACCTCCGGCACACAGTGCAGGAGATGATCGAACTCCGGTGACTCCACAGCCGCCACAGCCGTCGTGGGCTCAGGTGACGCCGATGCCATGCCGCACTCCCCTTCAGTAGTTAGGTAACCCTAACTACTGAAGGGGAGGCGTCGCCCGGCTTTCGGGCAACGCCCGCAGCCGGTACTCGCGCGGCGTGAGTCCGTACGCCGTACGGAAGGCGCGGGTGAAGTCGGAGGCGCGGGGCATGCCCCAACGGGCGCCGACGACATGGATCGGGGTGGCGCGCAGGGCGGGGTCGGCGAGATCGCGGGCGGCGCCCTCCAGCCGCCGGGCACGGATCCAGGCGGCGACCGTCTCCCCCTGCGTCTGCTGCCGGAAGACGCGGTGCAGATAGCTCAGGGAGATGTGGTGCGCGGCGGCGATCACCGGCGGCGTCAGCTCCGGATCGTGCAGGTTCTGCCGGATGAACGCCCGGATGCGCCGGGTCAGCGCGTGCAGCCGGGTCTCCGGCGACAGCGCGGCCTCGGCCTCCAGCGCGTGGGCGAACCAGGCCGACAGCAGATCGAGGACGACCGTGCCCAGCCGGGGCGCGTCGGACGGCCGCAGGGACTCGGCCTGACGGTCCAGACCGGTGAGGAAGTCGGCCAACAGCCCGCCCAGGCCCTCCTTCCCCGGCAGCCCCCGGCCCAGCAACTCCCGGACCCGGTCCGGCGGCAGCGGCAGCAGCGCCTTGGGGAAGTCGACGCCCACCCCCCTGATGACAGCGGCGCCCCGGCAGTCCACCGACCGGATGTCGTACGGCCGTGAGCTGTCGGCCAGATGCAGATCACGCGGCCCGAACGTGTCGTAGCGGCCCGCGTGTTCGAGGGTCAGGGCGCCGTCGAGCAGCAGCGTCAGGTGGTACAGCTCGGGGTCGGACCGGCGCACCATCCGCTGGTCGCGCCGGTAGCGGGACGGCAGGAACGACGCCGGCCACACGGTCACCGGCCCCAGCTCCATCAACCGCAACTCCGCCCGGAAGTCGGCGGAGTACGCGCTGATCGTCTCGCTCGCGCGGGTCGCGCCGAGCAGTTCTCGCCAGAAGTCGAATCTGTCTCCCGCAGGCACGTCCTCACTGCGGAACACGGTCCCGATCATTGCGTCCCATCTCCGATGCCCCCGCCGGGTCTTCGCGCCGCCATCCTCGCACGCGGCACCGGCCGCGATCGCGGCGCCTCCGCTCCCCCCGCAAGGGGTGCGGAGGCAGCCCCCGGGGGCATCGGCCGTGCCCGGGCGGGCCCGCCTACGATCGGCGCATGAGTGTGTGGGAGCAGAGCCTGGACGCCGCCGGTGTGCGGGAGCCGGAATCGCGGAGGGACTACACCGCGCAGCGGGACCTGGTGGCGCGGGTGCGGCGGACCCCGTACATCGCGGCGCGGCTGCTGGCGCCCCGGCCGTTGCTGCCCCATGTCGTGGCGGCGACGGCGGTGATGCATCACGGGGACGACCTCCTGGACACCGGCCCGAAGCCGCAGCGGATCTCGGCGTGGGCGTCCTGGGAAGAGGCGGTGCGCAAGGCGCTGGACACGGGGATCAGCGACGACCCGCTGATCCGCGCGCTGGTGCACACCACGGACGCGCATCCGCGGCTGCGCGTGGCGGTCGAGGAGTATCTGGCCACCGCCACCACCGACCTGGAGTTCACCGGCTTCGCGACCGAGGCCGACTACCAGGCGTATGTCGACGCCTATTCGCTGCCCGCGTTCCTGCTGGTGGCATGTCTGGTCGGCCCGGAGACCGACGACGCGCGGTACGGACGGTTCCGGGCCGCCTGCCGCACGCTCATCGACGGCAGCCAACGGCTGGATTTCGTCAACGACCTGGCCGAGGACCTGCCCGAAGGGCGGCTGGGCATCCCGTTGGAGACCCTGGACCGCTTCTCGGTCTCCGTGGCGGATCTTGCGGAGGGCCGGGAGTCGGCGGCGGTACGGGAGTTGGTGGAGGATCAGGTCGAGGCGGCCCGTGTCTGTCTGCGGGCCGCCGCCGAGGAGCCCGTCCTCACGGCGGGTCCCACCGGAGTGCTGCTGGATGCGGTCATCAGGATCGAACTGCTGACGGCGGACGCGGCGTTCGCGCGCGGCGCCCGGCTGCCACGCGGCTCCGCGTCCCCGTCGCTGCCGGGCACACTGCGGGTGCTGCTGGGCGCCCGCCGGAGGGCGCGCGCGGAACGACGCTGAACGACCGCGTCACAGGGGCGCGGCGGCAGCGGGTCGCCAGGGGGCGGGGCGGATGAGTACCGAGGAACGGATGCTGCGGGCCGAGGCGGCGTACGAGCGTGCCGTGTTCGCCGGCGACCCGAGCGGACTGGGCGATGCCGAGCGGGATCTGGACGCGGTCGAGGCGGAACTGGCCCTGACCCGCGGCAGGCTGCTGCACGCCCGGTTCCTGGAGGAGCGCGCCTCCGGTGCCTCCGGTGCCCCCGGTGCCTCCGGTCCTGAACGGTGGGAGCGGGAAGGGGAGTTGTTCCGGCATGCGGCCGATCTCTTCCGGGCGCTCGGGGACGCGGGCGGGGAGGGGCGGGCGCTGCTGTGGGTCGGGATCTTCCACCAGGTGGTCCGTGGCGACGACCGGGCCGCGGTTCCGGTCCTGGAGCGGGCCCGCGTGCTGGCGTCGGAGGCCGGGGACCGGCTGACGCTGTCGTACGCGCTGCGGCATCTGGGCATCGCCGAACATGTCGCGGGCCGGCTGGAGTCGGCGCGTGACCTGCTGGAGGAGTCGGTGCAACTGCGCCGGGAGGTGGGGTTCCCGGCGGGCGTGGCGGCGAATCTGGTGGGGCTGATGTACATCGCCGCCGCGCAGGGCCGTCGTGAGGACGCCCTGGCGCTGGCGGAGGAGGCGTCCGCGCTCGCCGGCTCCGCCGACGCGACGGCCGTCGTACGGCAGGTCGACGAGGCACGGGCACGCCTGTGGTCGGCGGACCCCGACACGGGCGTCCCGCATACCGAGGTATGACAGCCCATTGGTACCGCGGTACCACCGGGAAGCCGAAGACTCCCCCGGGGTCCCAGGGCGGCGGGCGGCCCGGCTCGTAGCTTCGATGGCGGAGGCCGCGGGGGAATCGCGGCCCGGTACGAGGCGAGGAAGGCCCACTGCCATGATCGAAGCGCGTGAGCTGACGAAGCGGTACGGGGACAAGACGGTCGTCGACCACCTGAGCTTCACGGTCAGGGCCGGTGAGGTGACCGGGTTCCTGGGGCCGAACGGCGCGGGCAAGTCCACGACCATGCGCATGATCATCGGCCTGGACGCCCCCACCTCGGGCACGGTCACCGTGAACGGTCGGTCCTACGCACGGCACGCGGCGCCGCTGCACGAGATCGGCTCGCTGCTGGAGGCCAGGTCGGTCCACCCGGGGCGGACCGCCGTCAATCATCTGATGGCCCTGGCGCACACCCACGGCATCTCGCGCGGCCGGGTGGACGAGGTGATCGACCTGGCCGGGCTGACCAGTGTGGCCGGCAAACGGGTGGGCGCCTTCTCGCTCGGGATGGGACAGCGGCTCGGGATCGCCGCCGCGCTGCTCGGCGACCCGGCGGTGGTGATGCTCGACGAGCCGGTCAACGGCCTCGACCCGGAGGGCGTCCTGTGGGTGCGCAACCTGCTGCGCCGGCTGGCCGACGAGGGCCGGGCCGTGATGCTCTCCTCGCACCTGATGAGCGAGACCGCGCTGATCGCCGACCATCTGGTGATCATCGGGCGGGGGCGGCTGCTGGCCGACACCACCGTGGACGACTTCGTCCGGGACGCGGGCGGCGGCGGGGTGAAGGTCGCCACCACCGAGCCGTTGAAGCTGCGCTCGCTGCTGGCCGGTGCGGAGGTCACGATCAGCTCCTCCGCCAGCGAGGAACTCGTCGTCGCGGGCCGGGACGCCCGGGAGATCGGGGCGATCGCCGCCGAGCACGGGGTGCCGTTGTACGAACTCACCCCGCAGGCCGTCTCGTTGGAGGAGGCCTTCATGCAACTCACCCAGGACGCCGTCGAATACCAGAGCGCTCCCGCCGAGCCCGCGCGAAAGGCCGCCTGATGACCACCACCGATCTCTCCCTGGTCCCCGCCCGCGCCGACGTGCGCAAGGTGACCGGTCCGCGGGTGCTGCGGTCGGAGTGGGCCAAGTTCTGGTCGCTGCGCTCCAGTTGGATCACGCTCGGGGTGGCCCTGGTGCTGTTGATCCTGTTCGGGGCCGTCGCGAGCTACACCTACAGCCCCGGCGTCGTCGCCGACGGGCCGCCCGGACCGGGGTCCGGCAGCAGTGACGCCGTCAGTCTGGCGCTGACCGGGGTGACCTTCGCGTCGCTGGCCGTCGGCGTCCTCGGGGTGCTGCTGTCGGCGGGCGAGTACAGCACCGGCATGATCCGGTCCACGCTCGCCGCGGTGCCGCGCAGGCTGCCGGTGCTGTGGTCCAAGAGCGCCGTGATCGGGGTGATCGCGCTGATGCTCACCACGGTCGGCGCGCTGGCCGCGTTCCAGCTGGGTGTGCCCGGCCTGGACGGGGAGAGGATCTCGCTGTCGCTGGGCGACGACGGGGTGCTGCGCGCGCTGGCCGGGGCAGGGGTCTATCTCGGTCTGGTCGCCGTGGCCGGGGTGGCGCTGGGTGTGCTGCTGCGCTCCTCCGCCGGGGCCATCGCGGCGCTGGTCGGTGTCCTGCTCATCCTCCCCGGGCTCGCCACGCTGCTGCCGGACTCCTGGTACGACACGCTCACCCCCTACTTCCCGAGCAACGCCGGGTCGGCGGTCTACTCCCTCACCGAGTCCGCGAACTCCCTCTCCCCCGGACAGGGGCTCGCGGTCTTCACCGGCTGGGTGGCCCTGGCCCTCGCGGGAGCGGCGTTCCGCCTGGTCCGCACGGACGCCTGACCCGCGCGGACCATCACCGCGCCGCCCGCCTCCCGGTCCGGCGGCGCCCCACCGCCGGACCGCCGCCGCCCCGCCTGCGGGACCACGGACGCCCGACCCGCGAGACCGAGGACAATGAGGACCATGAGTCCGCACCGCGCGACACCCCGCGCGCAGGCGACCCCGGGGACGGCTCTCCCGCCGTCCCCGGGGTCCGACGCCGGCTGGCACCCGGTCCTGGGCCGGATGCTGCGCGGACAGCGCCGGCGGCGGGAGCTGGACCGGCGGCACCCCTGGCTGCTCGACACGGCGGTGGTGCTGGCCGTGACGCTGCTCAGCCTGCCCGACCTGCTGATGCACGGCAGGGACGGCGGCCCCTTCGGGGAGACGGAGTACCGCACCGACCTGCCCGCCGCCGTTCCCTTCCTCCTGGCCGCCGCGCTGATCGCCCCGCTGTGGTGGCGGCGCCGGGCGCCGGGCGTCACCTTCTTCGTGATCGCGGCGGTCTCCCTCGTCCAGTGGTCGCTGGACATCTGGCAACAGGCCGGGATCAGCATGCTCGTCGCCCTGTACAGCCTGGCCCTGCGCGGCCCGCTGCGGCTGCTGGGCTGGGCCGTCGCGGTGACCGTCGGTGAACTGACCGCCGCGGTCTGGCTCCTGGGGCAGGTCGAGCATCCGCTGCTCGGCCTGTTCTTCCTGCTGGGCACGGCCACCGCGTCGGTCACCCTCGGCCTCACCCTGCGGATCCGCCGGATGTATCTGGCGAGCCTGGAGGACCGTGCCACCCGGCTGGAGGTCGAGCGCGACCAGCGCGTCCGGCTCACCGCCGCCGCCGAGCGCTCCCGGGTGGCCCGCGAGATGCACGACATCGTCGGCCACAACCTCTCCGTCATGGTCAGCGTCGCCGACGGTGCCGCGGTGCTCGCCGCCCACCGGGGCGAGGATTCCGCCGACGCCCTGCGCATCCTGGGCGACACCGGCCGTCAGGCGATGGGCGAACTCCGCCGTGTGCTGGGCGTGCTGCGCGAGGGCCAGGACGACGAACGGCTCCTCGAACCGCAGCCCGGCATCCGTGATCTGGACCCCCTACTGGCACGGGTCCGCGCGGCGGGTGTGCCCGTCGTCTTCCGGACCGTCGGCGATCTGGACGCGCTCGGCAGCGGTGTGCAGCTCGCCGTGTACCGCATCGTCCAGGAGGCCCTGACCAACACCCTCAAGCACGCCGGCGCGGGCGCCGCGGCCGAGGTCGGGGTGACCGCCGAGGCCGGCACCGTACGCGTCCGGGTCACCGACACCGGCGTACCGGCGGGTCCGCCGGTCCGTACCGAGCCGGAGCCCGGGGACGACGACCCGGGGCACGGGCTGGTCGGCATCCGGCAGCGGGCCGCCCTGTACGGCGGCACCGTCACCATCGGCCCCCGCGACACCGGCCACGGCTGGATCGTGGACGCCCTGCTCGACGCACCCCCCGCCGCTCCCCTCGTACCTCCCGCCCCATCCACCCGGCCGGACCCAGGAGACCCCCTGCTATGACTACCGTGCTGATCGCCGACGACCAGCCCCTGCAGCGTCTCGGCTTCCGCATGCTCCTCCAGGGGACCCCCGGACTCACCCCGGTCGGCGAGGCCGAGCACGGCGGCGAGGCCGTCCGCCTGGCCTCGCGGTTGCGCCCCGACGTCGTCCTCATGGACATCCGGATGCCCGGCATGGACGGTCTGGAGGCGACCCGCCGGATCGTGGCCTCCGGCGGTCGCACCCGCGTCCTCATCGTGACCACCTTCGACCTCGACGAATACGCGTACGAAGGGCTGCGGGCCGGCGCCAGCGGCTTCCTGCTCAAGGACGCCCGCCCCGAGGAACTCGTCGCCGGCATCCACGCGGTCGCCACCGGGGACGCCGTCGTGGCCCCCAGCCTCACCCGGCGGCTCCTCGACGCCTACGCCCACCAGGTGCTCGCCCCGGCGGGCGGCCCCCTTCCGGCCGACCCCCGGCTGGGGACCCTGAGCGACCGTGAGCACGAGGTACTGGTCGCCATCGGCCAGGGCTGGACCAACGCGGAGATCGCCGAACGGCTCGTCCTCACCGAGTCCACCGTGAAGAAGCACGTCGGCCGGGTCCTCGCCAAGCTCGGTGCCCGCGACCGCGTCCAGGCCGTGATCATGGCGTACGACGCGGGGCTGGTGAGGGCCAAGCCGTAGCCACCGGGCCTTGGGCGGCCCCGCGCCCGGCTGCGCGTGTGCGAGGCTGACCGCCATGACGGTGCATCAGCTCGCGGAGTTCCTGCAGGTGACGAGCCCCGGGGAGGTCGGCCCGGGGCTCAGACGGGAGATCGCCGACTGCTGGGAGGTCGTGGCGAACGCGGGTGGCGCGGTCCTCGCCACCGAGTTCCCTCCGCTGCCGGTGAGTGCGTACGACGTCGTCCCGGTGGTGGACGGGCTCGTGCGGGAACTGCACCCCGAGCGCGGCAGGCTGCTCGTCGCCACCGTCGGCGGGGCGCTCGCGGGCTGGCTGATCGTCCGCCGGGAGCCGCACCGGCTCGGCACGCACTGCGGCACGGTCAACCACGTCCAGACGCACCCCCGCTTCCGCGGTCTGGGGATCGGCGCCGCGCTGATGCGCCGTGTCCACGCCGTCGCCCGCGACGAGATGGGCCTGGAACGGCTCACGCTCTCCGCCCGGGGCGGGGTGGGTCTGGAGGACTTCTACCGCGGGGTGGGCTGGGCGGAGGTCGGCCGGTGGCCCGGCGCGCTGCGGATCGCCCCCGGCGACGACCGGGACGCGATCCTGATGAGTCTCCCCCTGCGGACCGTTCGTTCCCCTGAAGCCACTTGATTCCCTGAAGCCGCCGGCCGCCTCCGCCCCCTCGGTTCGTTCATCCCTCAACCCCTTTCCCCTTCCCGACCGTCCTGTTCCAGCCGTCGGACGTCGGGAAACGGCCCCTCCCCCGTCGCGCCCGATTTCGGAAGGCGCGGCGGGGGGAGGGTTACGGTCGTTATGACCGTCTGCCGGCACCGGTACGTCTTCCTCGGTGGGGAGGAACAGCTGGGATGCGCGACGACCCGTTGTACCTGGCACCACGGCTGGAACCGCGCACCGCGGCCCTCCTCGACTCGGCACCGTTCCTGCACGGCCTCGTGGACGCCCTCGGCTCCCCGCTGAACGTCCTGCTGCCGGACCGGACGGCCGACAACGTACGGCGCTTCCGTTCGGTCCTCGACCGTCACCGGCTGGCCGGGCGGATCTTCTTCGCCCACAAGGCGAACCGTTCCAGTGCCCTGGTGCGCCGGCTGACCACGACGGACGCGGATGTCGACGTCGCGTCGCTCGGTGAGCTGCGGCACGCTCTCGGGTCCGGTTTCACCGGTTCCCGGATCATGGCGACGGGCCCGAAGGACCCGGCGTTCCTCTGGCTCGCGGCGCGCGTCGGAGCGTGTCTCAACGCCGACGGTCCCGCCGAGCTGGAGCGGGCGGCGGGTCTGGTCCGGGCCCATGGACTGCCGCGCCTCCGCGTCCTGTTGCGGCTGTCCGGCTTCGGGACGTCCGGTGCCAGAAGGCTCGTCCGCGAGAGCCGCTTCGGGACCCCGGTGAAGTCCCTGCACCAGCTGCTCGACGTCCTCGCACGGCACCGGGACGAGCTGGAGCCGATCGGTGTCGGCTACCACCTCGACACCACGAGCCTGGACGAGAAGGCGGCGGCGCTCGAAGGCTGCCTCCGGGCCATGGAGGAGTTGCGCGTCCATGGCTTCCAGCCCCGCGCCGTCGACGTCGGCGGCGGCTTCGGCGTCGACTACCTGGCGCACGCGGCCCAGTGGGAGCGCTGGACCACCGAGCTGACCGGCGCCGTCATGGGCAATCGCCCCCCGCTGACCCGGGGCGGGCACGGCTACGGTCTCCGGGCCGAGAAGGGCACGCTCAAGGGCGCCCTGAGCCTGTACCCCGCCCATCGCCCCACGGCCGGCGCCGACTATCTCGACGCGTTGCTCTCCCTCACGGCGCCGGGCCTCGGCCGCCCTCTGGGCACCCTGCTGCTGGAGAGCATGTACGACCTCTACGTCGAGCCCGGCCGGGCTCTCGCCGACAGTTGCGGGCTCACCCTCGGCAGGGTCCTGGAGGTCCGGCCCACGGACACGGGCGAGCCCATGGTGCGGCTGGCGATGAACGCCGGTGACGTGGGCCTGGAGGACCACGGGGTGCTGATGGACCCGGTGGTCGTGCCCCGCGACCCGGTCCCGTCCGAGGCGGCGGGCCCGGTGGGCGTGCACCTGATGGGCAACCTCTGTCTGGAGGCGGATCTCATCACCCGCCGCACCGTGTTCCTGCCCCGGCCGCCGCGCCCCGGCGATCTCCTCGCCTTCGTCAACACGGCCGGGTACTGCATGGACTTCGGCGCCACCCACGCCCAACAGCAGCCCCTGGCACGGAAGGTGGCCGTCCACGAGGAGGCGGGCGCCGAGGGGGCCGGCAGGTGGCGGTGGTGCCTGGACGAGGAGTACTGGCCGTTCGACCGTACGGGGGAACCGCAGGGATGAGGTACGACAACATCACCGACGCGATCGGCGACACACCGCTGGTCCGTATCGACCCGGCCGTCCACGGTCTGCGCAACATCGACCTCTACGCGAAGCTGGAGATGCTGAACCCGTTCGGTTCGCTGAAGGACCGGGCCGCGTGGAGCATGACCCGGCGGGAGCTGGCCGGCGCCAAGGAGCGCGGCGAGACGATCGTGGAGCTGTCCAGCGGGAACACCGCCAAGGCGCTGGCCCTGATCGCCGGACTGCACGGGCTGTCGTTCAAGAGCGTCACCAACCGGATGCGGATCCCCGAGATCAAGGATCTGCTTCTGCTGCTCGGCGCCGAGATCGAGGAGCTGCCGGGCCGGTCCGAATGTCTCGACCCGACCGACACCGACGATCCGCTGACCGTCTTCCACCAGCGGCTGAACCGCCCCGGCGGCGCCCATCTGCACACCGACCAGTACTTCAACGACCTCAACACCGAGGCGCACGCCACCGGGACGGGCCCGGAGATCATCGCCGACCTGGACGGCCGGGCCCCCGACTGGTTCATCGCCTGTGTGGGCACCGCCGGCTCCTCCACGGGCGTGGCCCGCGCCCTGCGCGCGCACGACCCGGCGGTGAAGGTCGTCGGACTGGTGGGCCGGAAGGGGGACTTCATCCCCGGTATCCGTACCGTCGACGAGGTGCAGGAGGTCGGCATCTTCGACCCGGCGACCTACGACACGATGGAGGCGGTGAGCGCCGAGGAGGCCATCGAGGGGATGCTCACCCTGCTGCGCCGGTGCGGTCTGCTCGCCGGGCCCACCGGAGGGGCGGCCTACTTCGGCGGGGTCCGTCATCTGCGCGCCCTGGACGCCGGGCTGACGGAGCGCAGGACGGCGGTGTTCATCGTCTGCGACCGGGTGGAGAGCTATCTCGACTACGTCCGGCAGCGCCGCCCGGACCTGCTGGGCCGTCCGCCCGCGAAGAACTCGGTCGCCACGCTCACCGACGCCGAGGTCCGCTCGGCGTCGGTCGTCGACGTCGAGGAGGCCCAGAAGTGGATCGCCGCGCAGCGCCCCCTCGTCGTCGACCTGCGCGGACCGTTCGCGTACGCGGCGCTGCACATCGACGGCTCGGTGAACATCGTCGACGAACTCTTCGAGGAACTCCTGCGGGGCGGGCTGCCCTTCGGCACCCGGCAGCCGGTGCTGCTCGCGTGCCCGGTCGGCGAGAAGTCGGCCCGGTACGCCGCCCTGCTGACCCGGATGGGGCACCCCGATGTACGCAGTCTGGCCGGGGGCATCATCGCCTGGCGGGACGCGGGCGCGCCGCTGGTGCGTGACTGACATGACCGATCCCGTCGCACGACAGGCGGAAGCGGAACCGGCCGAGTGGCAGCGGTCGCTGCGCGCCCAGTTCCCGATCGTCGCCGGGCATCCGGAGCTGGCGTACCTCGACAGCGCGGCCACCAGCCAGAAGCCGCGGTCCGTCCTGGACGCCGTACAGACGTATCTGACGACGTCGAACGCGAACGCCGGGCGGGGTTCGTATCCCTGGGCGAACACCACGACGGCACTGGTGGAGCACGCCCGTGACCGGGTGAAGGAGTTCCTGGGCGATTCCGGGCCCGGGCGGTCGTCGGTGCACTTCACCGGCGGGACCACCGAGGGGCTGCGCGGCGTCGCCCGGGACTGGCTGCCGGAGCTGCTCTCCGACGGGGACGAGATCGTGGTGCCGTTCGCCGACCATCAGGCGAACCTGTCGCCGTGGCTGGAGGCGCGGGACCTGCTGGCCCGGCGGGGTGTGCGGGTCCGGGTGCGGGAGCTGCCGTACCAGGAGGGTTCGGGCGACTACGATCCCGGGGCGCTCGCCGAGGTCGTGGGCCCCCGTACCCGCTTCGTGGCGGCCACCCATGTGCATCATGTGTACGGCGTCGACATGAACGTGCACCGGATACGGCGGGTGGTCGGGCCGGAGGTGCCGATCTGTCTGGACGCCGCGCAGAGCGTGGGGCATCTGCCGCTGTCGACGGCCGCGCTCGACGTCGACTTCGTGGTGTTCTCCGGGCACAAGGCGATGGCGCTGCCCGGTACCGGTGCCGTCTGGGCCCGGAATCTGCGGGGGCCGGTCTTCCGGCCCGGGGGCTGGAGCGGCACCCCCAACACGGTCGGCATCGTGTCGCTGACGGCGGCGCTCGACTGGCTGGACGCGGCCGGGACGGACCGGATCGAGCGCTGGACGGTGGACCTGGCGTCCCGGCTGACGGACGGGCTGGCCCGGATGGACGCCTACGAGGTGCTCGGCTGCCGGTCCAGTCTCACGGCGGACAGCGAGGTGCAGCGGCGCCGGAGTCTCGTCACCTTCCGGCATCGGGCGATCGACTCACGGGACCTCGGTTTCATTCTCTTCAGCCATGGCTTCATGGTCCGGACGGACGGCCACTGCCAGGCGGGGCGCGCGGCGGAGGACGGTTCGGTCCGGGTGAGTCTGCATGTGTACAACACCCCCCGGGAGATCGAGGAGTTGCTCTCGACCCTCGCTAATCTGCAATGATTTCCATGAGCGGAAGCGAGTCGAGGCGGAGGCAGTGCGACCGGCATGGATCTGAGTACGGCGACGGCGGCGCGTTGGGTGGAGCGCTGGGAACGACAGCAGCGGCTGTACGCGGTCGACCGCGAGGAGCGGTTCGAGGTCATCGCGGATCTGGTCGAGCATGTGACGCGCGACTGCCCCGCGCCCCTCGTCCTCGACCTGGGCAGCGGCCCCGGCTGTCTGGCGGCCCGCCTCGCCGGCCGGCTGCCGACGGCCGAGGTGCTCGCCGTGGACGCGGACCCGCTCCTGCTGGAGCTGGGCAGCGCCCACTACGGCAGCGCCCTCAGGTATGTCAGGACCCTGATCGGCGCGCCCGGCTGGCTCGACACGCTCGCCCTGGCCCGCCCCGTGGACGCGGTGGTGTCGACCACCGCGCTGCACTACCTGGGCACGGAGACCCTGCGGCGGGTCTACCGGGAACTCGCCGGGCTGCTGCGCCCCGGCGGCATCCTGATCAACGGCGACCACATCAGCCCGGACTCGACGAAGGTGTCCGAACTCGCCCTCGACATCGGACGGCGGCGGGCCGCGCGCAGCGCCGCGCCCCTCGACGAGGACTGGGAGTCCTGGTGGTCGAGCGCGGCCACCGACCCGGAGCTGGCCCCGCTCCTGTCCCGGCGCGACGAGGGCGGCCGTCCGCTCTGCGAGGGCAACGATCTGACCCTGTCCGGTCATGTCGCCCTGCTGCGGGCGGCGGGCTTCGACCACGTCGGACCCGTCTGGCAGGTGGGTCCGAGCCATGTCCTGGCCGCCGTCCGCTGACCCGCGGCGCTCATCCGTCGGGTGCCCGGCCGTCCATCGCGGTGCCGCGCCCCAGGTACGTCACCGGGCCGGGGTCCGGCACCGCGATCTCGTGGAAGCCCAGGCGGTCGTAGAAGGCGCGGGCCGGGGTGTTGCTGGTGAGCATGGACAGGTGGACGGACGGGACTCCGGCGTCGCGCAGGGCCCGGAGGAAGGTGTGCATCAGGGCCCGGCCGTGGCCCCGGCCCTGCCAGTCGGGGAGCAGGTCGATGTGCAAGTGGGCCGGGTAGGGGACGAGTTCGGGGAGGATCATGCGTTCCGGGTGGTGCAGCAGCTGGACGATGCCCTCGTCGGGGCCGACCGCCGGACCGGTGGGCGCCGGGAAGCGGTCCTCGACCAGCGGCAGCCACTTCGCGCGGTACTCCGCCACGAAGGCGACCGTGTCGGCGGTGCCGAGGATGTACCCGACCGCCTGCCCGCGCCCGTCGTCCAGGACGAAGGTCAGCTCCGGTTCCAGGTGGGCGTACGGGCCGGCGAAGGCCGCCGGGAACACATCGGGGTCCCGGTGGTGCGGGCGGCTGTCGCCACCGTTGTGGGCCGTCCGCACACAGATCTCGTGAAGGGCGTCGTGGTCCTCGGGACGGTACGGACGTACGGCGGGAGGCGAGGTCATCGCAGCATCCTGCGCGGCACGGGGCGGCCCCGACAAGCGTCCGGACACCCCCGCCTCCCGTACCGCTCCCCTACGCCCGCCGCCGCACCGATCCACCTGCCCGCACGGCCCGCCCCCGTCACGGCCGCTGCGTCCCTCGGGCACCCGCCCGCGGTGCCCGCCCCACGCCCGGGCACCTGCCCGCGCCACCCCGCCCAGCCCCTGGCCGGGCGCAGCACTCCCGGTGCGGGCAGCACTCCCCGTGCAGGCAGCGCCTCCCGTGCGGGCAGCACTCCCGGCACCTGACCCCGCCGCCCCCTCACCCCCTCGCCGCGCCGAACCAGTGCCGAAGCCGGTCGTGCAGGTCCTGCTGGTCCTCGCCGGCCCAGGCGACGTGGCCGTCGGGGCGGAGGAGGACCGCGGGGGCGTCGAGGTCCTCGGCGGTGTCGGTGATGTGGTCGACGCGGTCCGTCCAGCCCTCCACCGAGAGGCGGCCGGTCTGGTCGAGCAGCAGGCCCCGGGCGTCGTGGGTCAGCTCGTACAGGCGGCCCCGCTTCAGCCGGAGGTCCCGCATCCGGCGGCCGAGCAGGTCGTGGCCCTCGCCGAGGTCGTAGCGGACGTCGACGGCGGTGATCATGCCGGTGATGTAGCGGTTCACGTCCTCGAAGTCCATCAGCCTCGACAGCAGTGCCCGCAGCGCGGTCGGCCCGGCCTCGGAGCCGAGCAGGGTGATCTGCGCGCGGGTGTTGTCCAGGACCCGGGCGCCCACCGGGTGCCGCTCGGTGTGGTAGGTGTCCAACAGCCCTTCCGGGGCCCAGCCGTTGACCGTGGCGGCCAGCTTCCAGCCCAGGTTGAAGGCGTCCTGCACGCCGAGGTTGAGGCCCTGCCCGCCGGTCGGCGGGTGGATGTGCGCGGCGTCGCCGGCCAGCAGGACCCGGCCGACCCGGTAGCGCTCGGCCTGCCGGGTGGCGTCGCCGAACCGGGAGAGCCAGCGCGGTGAGTGCACCCCGAAGTCGGTGCCCGCGAAGGCCCGCAGCCGCTCCTTGAAATCGTCGAGGGTCGGCGGGGTGGCACGGTCCCCGGACACACCCTCGGCGGGGACGATGACGCGGTAGTGCCCGTCCCCCAAGGGGGCCAGGCCGAACCGCAGTTGGGTCTTGGCGACCTCCTCGACGGCCGCGGCGATCGTCGCCGGGTCCTCGGTCGCCCGCATGTCGCCGAGCAGGGTCTCGACCGTGGCGGGCTCGCCCGGGAAGCCCACCCCGAGCAGCTTGCGCACCGTGCTGCGGCCGCCGTCGCAGCCGACGAGGTAGCGGGCGCCCAGCCGGGTGCCGTCCGCCAGTTCGACGGTCACGCCGTGCTCGTCCTGGCCGAGACCGATCAGCTCGTGGCCGCGCCGCAGGTCGGCGCCGAGTTCGACGGCCCGTTCCTGCAGGATGCGCTCGGTGACCGGCTGCGGGGTGGCCACGCCGTACGCGTGAGCCGTGTCGAGGCTGTCCGGCCACGGTTTCATGATGCCGCCGAAGAACCCGCCGATCTGGAACGTCTTGCTGACCGCGAGGAACCGGTCCAGCAGCCCGCGCTGGTCCATCACCTCGACACTGCGCGCGTGCAGGCCCTGCCCCCGGGACTCCCCGGTCGGCTCGGTGAGCCTCTCCAGGACGACCGTCTCCACTCCGGCCAGCCGCAGCTCGCTCGCCAGCATCAGCCCGGTCGGACCGCCACCGACGACGATCACGTCGTACATCACAACCCCCATGGACAACCCCCAGGTACACGCGGATTCTCGCTTCGTCCTCCGCTTCGGTCGGCGATTCTGCGGCATGGGAGGGGTCTTGCCGCAAGCCCCCGGGTGCGCTATACGTTGAGAGTGGCAAGGAGCGACGGACTCCTTGCCTTTGTGTTTTCCGGGGCCTTCCCGGGCGTCGGCGCCAGGGGACGGGGCGTGCGCACCCTCCGGTTCGCGTGACGGCACGCGCCGTGCCCACAATGGCGCTGTACCGGGAACGGAGTCTCCGATGTTCTCCCGAACCGCGGCCGGCCCGAGCCCGCGCCCCGCGGAACGGCTCGACCACCTCGGTCTTCCTCCCCCGCTCCGCGCCCTGGACGTACGCCTCCGGACGCGGCACGTCGTCCGGGCAGTCCTCGGCGCACCGGATCAGGTCGCGCTCCTCGTCGGCGGTGACGGTCGCGGACGGGCGGGAGAGGTGTTCCGGCGTCGTCCGGGGGCACACGGCTCCCACCACCCAGCGACCGAGCGCAGAAGGGCCGGATGACGTGCGTACCGTCGGAGTGGAAGAGGAACTCCTGCTGGTCGATCCCGAGAGCGGCGAACCGCAGGCACGGGCCGCGGCGGTGCTCGCCCGGGCCGCGCAGGAGGGGGCGGGACAGGACGTGTTCGAGAAGGAGCTCCACGACGAGCAGGTGGAGTTCGCCACGCATCCGCAGTCGTCGATGGCCGACCTCGGGGCGGAGATCGTGCGCTGCCGAAAGGACGCGGCGCGCCATGCGCAGGGGCTGGGCGGCGCGGTCGTGGCCCTGGCCACCTCACCGCTGCCGGTGAGCCCGACGATCACCATGAACAGCAGGTACCGGTGGATGGCGCGGGAGTTCGGCCTGTCCACGCAGGTGCAGCTGGTCTGCGGCTGCCATGTTCATGTGTCGGTGGAGTCCGACGAGGAGGGCGTCGCCGTACTGGACCGGATACGGCCGTGGCTGCCGGTCCTGCGGGCGATGAGCGCCAACTCGCCCTTCTGGCAGGGCCACGACACCGGGTACGCCAGCTATCGCAGCCAGGTGTGGGACAGGTGGCCGATGGCCGGGCCAACGGACGTCCTCGGCTCGGCGGAGGGCTACCACCGGTGCGTGGAGGACCTGATCGCCACGGGCGTCGTGCGCGACGAGGGCATGATCTACTTCGACGCGCGGCTGTCCCAGCGGTATCCGACCGTCGAGATCCGGGTCGCGGACGTCTGTCTGCACCCCGACACCGCGGTCCTCGTCGCGGCCCTCACCCGGGGCCTCGTGGAGACGGCGGCCCGTGAGTGGCGGGCCGGTGCCGAGCCGCTCGGCCACAGTACGGGGCAGCTGCGGCTGGCCACCTGGCGGGCCGCCCGCTCCGGGATGTCGGAGAACCTGGTCGATCCGGCGACGATGCGGCCCCGGCCCGCCGTCGACGTGATCCGCGCGCTCCTCGACCACGTGGAGGACGCGCTCGTCGACCACGGGGACGCCGACCTCGCCCGGGACGGCGTCGCCGCGCTGATGGGGCGCGGCAACGGGGCCCGGGTCCAGCGCGAGGTGATGGAGCGCACGGGGAGTCTGCGCGAGGTCGTCGCGGCGTGCGTACGGCACACCCAGGCCTGAGTCCGCGCACGGCGCTCCCGCGCCCGGGTCCGTGAGTGCCCGCCCCGGACGCGAGCGGTGTCCGGGGCGTCGCCGTGCGTGCCCGGCACCCGACGGGCCGCGGGGCCCGCGGACAGGCTCCCACCTGCGAGGGAGGGCCGTCCGCGCGTAGGTCGCCGGGTACGGGGTAATGCGTGCAGCACGTACGGCGGACCCCACGGTCCGGCCGTCCCGTCAGCGACCGGAGCAGGAGGATCTTCGAACATGAACGCGTGGAGTCCGGGGAACGCCGAGCGGCAGCCGCCTGGTACGGCTGTGCGGTCACCGGACGGGCTGCCCGATCTCCTGCACGCCGGTATGTACGTGGTCGACGACAACGGCTCGATCATGGCGGTGAACGCGCGGGCGGAGGCCCTGCTGGGCCTGACGGCCGCCGAACTCGTCGGCCGTGACGCCCATGAGCTGCTGCACCGCGACCATCTGGGCCAGACGATGCCCCGGACGGCGTGCTCGATGATGCGCGCCTTCCTCAGCGGCCGTACCGGCGGCGGGGACCGCGAGTGGTTCCGGCGCGGCGACGCCACACTGCTGCCGGTGTCGTGGCTGGTCACCCCGTGCCGGCTCGACGGCGGCCGGACCGGCGCGGCGGTCCTCTTCTACGAGAACGTGCCGGGCGGCGGCCCGTCCCCGGGCGCCGAGCCGTCGCCCCTGTCCCAGCTGGACCGGCTGGCGCTGCTCGCCGAGACGACGACCCGGCTGACCTCCACCCTGGACGCCGAGGAGGCGGTCGCGCGCCTGGTGCGGCTGGTGGTGCCCCGGCTCGCGGACTGGGCGATCGTGGACCTGATCACCGAGAGCGACGACGTGTGGCGGACCACGGTGGCGACCCACCGCGACGGTGTCGTGGTGCGGCGGGAGGAGCTGGAGGGCCCGCTGCCGCCGGTGCACGAGGAGTCGCTCATGCCGCTGTCGCGGGCGCTGCGCGGGGCCGCGTCGACGCTGGCCGGGCCGGAGACCTACCAGGGTCCGCCGGACTCGGGGATCACGGTCGCGCAGCAGAAGCTGTTCCAGGAGACGGGGCTGCGCTCGGCGGCCATCGCGCCCATCCGGGGGCCGCGCGCGGTGCTCGGTGCCCTCACGCTGGGCCTCAGTGACCGGCCGGGGGCGTTCACCGACGCCGAGCTGTCGCTGCTGGAGGACATCGCCCGCCGGGCCGGGCTGGCCCTGGAGAACGCGCGGCTGTACCAGCGGCAGCGGCACATCGCGGAGACCATGCAGCGCCATCTGCTGCCTCAGATGCCGGAGGTGCCGGGGCTGCGGATGGCGGCGCGCTACGAGTCGGCGTCGAAGTCCTCGCAGGTCGGCGGCGACTGGTACGACGTGTTCTCGCTGGCGGACGGGGCCACGGCGGTGGCGATCGGCGATGTCGTCGGGCACAACATCGACGCGGCGGCCGGGATGGCGCAGGTCCGCAACATGCTCCGGGCCTACGCCTGGGCGCTGGAGGAGCCGCCGAGCGTGATCGTGGAGCGGCTGGACCAGGCCGTGGTGAACGTGGCCGAGGCGTCCATGGCGACCCTGATCTTCGGCCGCGTCGAGAGGGGCGCCGGCGGGTGGGCGCTGCGCTGGACCAACGCCGGGCATCCGCCACCGCTGCTGATCACCCATGACGGCCGGTCCCGGTTCCTGGACGAGGAGCACGACCATCTGCTGGGTACGGGCCTGACCCGGGCGCGCACGGACACGCTCACCCCGCTCCCGCCGCTGACCACGCTCGTGCTGTACACGGACGGTCTGATCGAGTCGCCGGGGCACACCCTGGACCGGGGTCTGGCCCGGCTGCGCCAGCACGCGGCGGCGCTCGCGCACCGGCCGCTGCACGTGTTCTGCGATCTGCTCCTGGAGCGCGCCCGCCCCGTCGACAACGACGACGACGTGGCGCTGCTCGTGTTCCGGACACCGGCCGAGGACGGTGGGGCGGATGAACGGTAGAGCGACCGCTCCGGCCGGGGGCGCGGGTCCGGGCAGAGGCCCGGGCCCGGCCGGGGGCCCGGGGGGACGGCTGTCCTCTCCCGTGTCTTCTCCAAGGCCCCACATTTCCCTACGCTTTCCCACGCGTAGCCACCGACCGCACGGGAAACACGAGCGTCGGAGGGGAACGCGGCATCGCGTCCGCCTCAAGCATCCGAGCCCGGGGACGAAGAGATGTCGACAGAACCATGTAGGGACGACGAACTGACTGCCGAGGAGATCCACGACAGCCACGCCGCCTTCGACGGAGAACTCGGCGACGTGACGGGAGCCCGTACGGCCGCGGAGGGGTTCCTGGGCACCCTCGCGCGCAGCGAACCGCCGGGCGCCACGGAGCACTGGGACGACATCCTGCTGGTGGTCACGGAACTGGCGGCCAACGCCGTGCAGTACGCGCCGGGGCGGTTCGAGCTGACGCTGCGCCGCACCCTGGACGGTGTCCATGTGACGCTCGGCGACACGAGCAGGACGTCACCGGCGCCGCGTCCCTTCAGCCCCAGCCAGGGCGGCGGCGGCATCGGCTGGTATCTGATCCAGACCCTCTGCGACGAGGTGAGCGTGGTGGTGCACGACCACGGCAAGGACGTCCATGTCTTCCTGCCCTGGTGAGGCCGCCCCGGTGCGGCCTCAGGCCAGCGGCACCAGGACGCTGATGGTCTTGCCGCCGGAGGTGCGGCGCTCGACGTCGACCTCGCTGGACAGCCGGTTGATCAGGGGCCAGCCGTAACCGCTGCCCTCGTGGAGCCGGGGCAGCCTCCCGGGCCCGTGCAGACCCACGGGCACGGCGGCGCTGTGGTCCCGCACGCTCAGCCGTACGCCTCCGGGTGTGAGGGCGACGTCGAATCCGGCGATGCCGCCGCCGTGCCGGACCGCGTTCGTCACCAGTTCGGAGACGACGAGGATGAGATCGATCATCGACTGCTCGCTGGGCGGCCCGGCCGGGGAACGCCATCGCTCGACCACGAATTCGCGGACATGGCGGCGGGCCGCCGCGGCGGTGGTGATCGCCCCGGGAGGCCGCGGCGGCCGTGGCGACGGCGCTTCCACGGGAGAGGTGCCGTGGTTCACGAGGCCGGGGTTCACGAGGTCGGGGTTCATGGGTGCGTCGTGCATGAGGTCGTGGTTCATGAGCGGGTGACGTTCCATCGATGTCATGGCAGGTACGGGGTCGACGGCGCGGGGCGGCTCGGTTCCTCACTGTTCATGGAGCGCCGCATACCCGCTCGGGGCCGGACCATGACTCCCGACCGTGCCCGGGAGCACCACCCGCCTCCCGCACAGCTCCGCGGTCTCCTCCGCCTGCGCCGCGGCGAGCTGCGCGTGTGCCGCGTCCAGGGCCCGGTGGATGTCACGGGTGCCGGTGGACACGCACAGCGTGTACGCGAGGTCCTGCGCGCGGCGCACGGTCCGGGGGTCGCCGCGCTCGCTCTCGTGGGCCGCGAGCGACTCGTACTCGGCGACGAGCCTGCGCAGGGTCGCGGGATGGGGCGTCAGCATGGGTCTCTCCTGGGTGGTGGAAACGGCGGCGGACGGGTCAGGCGGAGGGCGTGGTGCGGCCGAGGGCCTCCTCGCGGACGCGGGCGCAGCTGCGGCTGATGAGGCGGGAGACGTGCATCTGGGAGATGCCGAGGCGGTCGGCGATGCGGTGCTGCGTCATGTCCTCGAAGAAGCGCATGTAGAGGATGGCGCGCTCGCGTTCGGGCAGCCGGCGCAGCCCCTGCTTCACCGCCTCCCGGTCCACGACGACGTCGTACGCCGAGTCGGGTGCCCCGAGGGTGTCGGCGAGGCTGTAGCCGTCGTCGCCGGAGGCCGTCTCGGCGTCCAGGGACAGCGCGCTGAAGCTGTCGAGCGCCTCCATCCCCGCGTTGACCTCCTCCTCGGTGAGCCCGGCGAGGGCGGCGATGTCGGCGATCGAGGGTTCGGCGGAGCCACCGGAGGTCTGGATCAGTTCGCGGCGCGCCACCCGCACCTTGTTGCGGAGGTCCTGCACGCGCCGGGGGACGCGCAGGGTCCACATCCGGTCGCGGAAGTGCCGCTTGATCTCGCCGGTGATGGTGGGCACGGCGTAGCTCTCGAACGCCCCCCGTTCGGGCTCGTACCGGTCCACCGCCTTGACCAGGCCCATCGCGGCGACCTGGCGCAGATCCTCCAGCGACTCCCCGCGGTTGCGGAAGCGGCCGGCGATGCGGTGCGCCATGGGCAGCCAGGCCCGGACCAGTTCGTCCCGTACGTGGTCGCGTTCGGGGCCCGCCTCCATCGCCGCGAGCCGGGCGAAGGCGGTGGCGGTGTCGGGGGCGTCGTCGTGCGTCCTCCTGTCGGGAGTGCCGGGGCGTACGGAGGGACCGGAACCGTGTGCGGACACATTGACCAGCATGGGAAATCGCTCCTGAACGACGCTTTCAGGGACCCGCGGCGGGGGCGGTGGGCGGGCGACCGAGGCCCGTGCGCGGAACACCGCTCCCGCCGGCGTGCCTCCGGTACGGAGGCGTGGAACTCCGATTGCCCCGCGACCCGGTGGGCAAACAACGGTCCGCGCATCCGTGGTGACGGATCGCCAGGGCCGGTGGTCCCGGCCGTCCGGTCCGGCGATGACTTCCGGCCAGAGTGGCGAGCGCCACGGCCTCTTTTGTGTTTCCGGGGGACTGACTTCCGGCTCGCGGGGCAGGCGTGGGATGGCAACAAGGCTTCGGGCGAGAGGGGTGGACAGCATGGCAGCCGTGACGGCACGCACAACGGCCACGGCACGGGGGAGGGTCATGACGGACGGGGTGGACCTACCCCTGATCGAGGACCCGTCGCAGGTCAGGCCGAAAGACGCGCGGGAGATGTCGCGGGCCTTCTTCGACCGGCTGGCCATGTTGGACGAGGGCACGCACACGTATCAGTACGTGCGCAACACGCTCATCGAGATGAACCTCTCCCTCGTCCGGTACGCGGCCTCGCGCTTCCGCGGGCGGGAGGACTCCCTGGAGGACATCGTCCAGGTCGGGACGATCGGGCTGATCAAGGCCATCGACCGGTTCGAGCTGTCCCGGGAGGTGGAGTTCACCACGTTCGCCGTGCCGTACATCGTCGGCGAGATCAAGCGGTTCTTCCGGGACACCAGCTGGGCGGTGCACGTACCGCGGCGGCTGCAGGAGGCGCGGGTGGAGCTGGCCCGTGCGACGGACGAGCTGCAGTCCCGGCTGGGCCGGATGCCGACGACGCGTGAGCTGTCGGAGCTGATGTCGCTGTCCGAGAAGGAGGTCGTCGAGGCGCGCAAGGCGTCCAACGGCTACAACACCTCCTCGCTCGACGCGGCGCTCACCTCCGACGGCGGCGAGGACGGCGACACCGTGCTGGGCGATCTGA
The DNA here is from genome assembly GCF_020010925.1 of Streptomyces griseiscabiei. NCBI lineage: Bacteria > Bacillati > Actinomycetota > Actinomycetes > Kitasatosporales > Streptomycetaceae > Streptomyces > Streptomyces griseiscabiei. Next base: position 1,491,571 of record NZ_JAGJBZ010000001.1, read on the forward strand.
TCGGCGAGGAGGACCCCTCTCTGCAACTGGTCGAGGACTTCCATTCATTGGCGCCGCTGATCGCCGAACTCGACGACCGCGAGCGGCGGATCCTGCATCTGCGGTTCGTGGAGGAGCAGACCCAGTCGCAGATCGCCGAGCAGCTCGGGGTGTCCCAGATGCATGTGTCCCGGTTGATCAGCCGCATCATCAAGCGGCTGCGGGCGGGGCTCCTGGAGCCGGGAGTCGCCTGATCGGGGCCGTGTGTCCGGACGATTCGCGGGTATGCGCACGGGCGCATCGCCGGACGATGCGTCGAATCCGCGGATCGGGGAACCCGCCCCGGTCGGTCGAACGCCTAGGGAGGCTCTCGTGTCCGTTGCCCACAACCCCCTGTCGATCAAGGTCGATCTGCCCCGTGACGACGCCGTGCTGCTCACGATCGAAGGGGAACTGGACATCGACACGGCGACCGAGCTGCAGCATCATCTGGCGAACCAACTGCGCCACGGCCGACGGCACTTCCTGCTCGACGTGTCGGCCGTGCCCTTCATGGACTCGTCCGGCATGAACATCATCCTGCGGACGTACCAGGAGGTGCGGCGGCTGCCCGGCGGTGTGTACGTCATCGCCCCGGCACCCGCGGTGCGGCGCATACTCGACCTCACCGGAGTCAGCCTCACCGTGGCCACGGTGGACAGTGTGGCCGAGGCGCTGGCGGCCGTGGACTCGGGACAGGTCGCCCCGCGGCCGGACGAGCCTCCGGCCCAGGAGTAGCCGCCGGCGACGCGGCGCCGGACGAGTGCCATCGGGCGTGGTCCGTCGACGCGTTGGGCACGCACATGCGCAAAAGTTGTCGTTTGACAACTATGGCCGGAAGGCAACAGAGTGAGCCGGGCGATGAGTGTGGGAAGGGTTGGGATGAGGCTGTCGGACCGGGACCGGGTCGGCGGCGGTCAGGCGCTCCGGGCGTCGGTGGCGTCGCCCTCGTGGATCTGTGCCGCCGCGGCGGCGCAGAACGCCTCCAGCCCTTCCAGCAGCGCGGTCCGCTTCCCGGCGGGCATCTGCTCCAGCACGGACCCGAGGGCCCGTTCCCGGCGGGCCCGCAGGTCCACCAGGAAGGACTGTCCGCGCCGGCTCAGCCGCAGACACAACTCGCGCCTGCTGGCCGTACTGGCGTGGCGCTCGACGAAACCCACCGCCTCCAGCCGGTCGCAGAGCCGGCTGGTGGAGGGCGGGGTGGAGCCGAGGGCGTCGGCGAGCATCCGCAGATTGATGCCGTCGTTGTGCTCCAGGATGAACAGCACCCGGATCTGGGACGCGGACACCGGTGCCGTCGAGGCGCGCCCCCACAGAACCTCCAGCAGCTCGGCCGCCTCGGAGGTCACACGCGCCACCTCGTCCGGTCGCGGGTGGGAGGAGGAAGTCACGGGCCCACTCTTCCAGGCATTTCGAACACTGTCAGCTCTGGAAAGAATGGCGTATCCGACATCGTGAACAGATTCGTGGCAGCCGAACGGGCCTTGCGCTCCGCTGCTCCCCACCGCCTGGTGGACGCGTTCCGCGACGTACTGGGCGACGGCTTCTCGGCGCGGGACGTCGAGTTCTACCTCGCCGACTACTCGCTCACCGCACTGCGGCCCGCCTCCACCCGCCCGGACCCGCCGGACCCGCTGCCCATGCACGACGGTCCGGCCGGGCGGGCGTTCGGGGCGCAGGAGCCGTACCTGGAGCGGCGCGGCGACGGCCCGGTGCGGGCACATCTTCCGGTCACCGTGCGCGGTGACCGGCTGGGCGTGCTCGCCCTGACGCTGCCGTCCGCCGCGCACGCCGAGGAGTGCCTCGGTGAGCTGGCCGAGCTGGCCGGTGTGCTGGGGCACGAGCTGGTGGTGGCGGAGCGGGACACCGATGTGTACGTACGGGCGCGTCGCTCCAGCCGGCTGACGCTGGCGGCGGAGATGCAGTGGCAACTGCTGCCGGGCCGGTCCTCCGCCGCCGCCGAGTACGCGCTCGGCGGTCAACTGGAGCCCGCCTACGCCATCTTCGGCGACAACTTCGACTGGTCCGCCGACGCCGAGCGGCTGATGCTGTACGTCACCAACGGCATGGGCGAGGGCATCGAGGCGTCCCTGCTGACCCAGCTGGGGATCAACGCGCTGCGCAACGCCCGCCGGGCCGGCCTGTCCATCGCCGACCAGGCGGCCCTGGCCGACCAGGCCCTGCACGCCCAGTACGGCGGGGCCTCGCACCTGTCGGTGCTGCTGCTGGACCTGGATCTGCGCACCGGGCGGCTGGAGATCGTCGACGCGGGCTCCCCGCGGATGCTGCTGCTGCGCGACGGAGAGGTCACCGTCGTCGCCCTGGACGCGCAGCTGCCGCTGGGCATGTTCGAGGAGACGGACTACACCGCCCAGGAGGTGACGGTCGAACCGGGCGACCGGCTGGTCTTCGTCAGCGACGGCGTGTACTCCGTCCTCGCGCCCGGCGGCGAGGAGTACGGGGAGCGGGCGCTGGCCCGCGCGGTCAACGCCACCCGGCTGCTGCCCGCCGCCGATGTGCCCGGCGCGGTGCTCAGGGAACTGTCCGGGCACCGCGGCACCCCTGTGGCGGACGACGACGCGCTCGTGGTCTGCCTCGACTGGTTCAGCCGGAGAGAGGAGGGTCCGCCCCCTCGATGAACCCGTCCGTCAGTCGTTCACCAGTCGTTTCCCGGAGCGGGGAGGCGCGCCGTCGAGCAGTGAGGAGTCACCCGTGCCGGAACAGGACACGGCAGGCCAGCAGTTGACACCGGCCCAGGAGGTCGCGCGGTTCCTGCGCAACCGCCAGGAACAGATCGCCCAGCGCTGGGCCGACGCCGCGCTGTTCCGTACCGTCTTCACCCACTCCCGGGACGAGGCGGTGGAGGCGGGCCGGGCCGTCGTGGACGCGCTCGCCGCCGTGGCCGCCGCGGAGAGTGTCGAGGACGCGGAGGCCGGTGGCTTCCACGTCGTGCGCGAGCAACTCGCCCGGACGGCCGCCGCCCGGGGGCGGGCCGGGTCCACGGTCACCCAGATCTCCGCCGAGGTGGACGCGCTGCGCCCGCCCGTCACCGAGTTGCTCGTCGCCGAGTTCGCGGACGCGCCGGCCACGCATCTGCGGGAGTGCACCACGACGCTGACGGTGCTGATGGGCACCCTGCGGCTGGTGGTGCTGGAGACGGCGCTCAGCGAGGGCGAGGAGCTGATCCACCGGCAGCGGCTGCAGCTGATGGAGGTCGCCACACCGGTGATCAAGCTGTGGGAGGGCATCGTCGCCGTGCCCCTCATCGGCACCCTGGACAGCGCCCGCAGCCAGGTGGTGATGGAGCGGCTCCTCGACTCCATCGTCGAGCAGCACGCCCGGTTCGCGATCCTGGACATCACCGGGGTGCCGACCGTGGACTCGCTGGTGGCCCAGCATCTGATGAAGACGGTGGCGGCGGCGCGGCTGATGGGCGCCGAGTGCATCGTCTCCGGCATCCGGCCGCCGATCGCGCAGACCATCGTGCACCTGGGCATCGACCTCAGCTCGGTCCTCACCCGTACGAGCCTCGCGGACGCCCTGGCGTACGCGCTGCGGGAGCTGGGCACGGACATCGTGTCCCGCGACGGCACCGGTTCGGGGCGCAGGTGAGCGGCGGTCTCTTCGCCGGGTACGGCGGGCCGTCCGCGTACGGGGCCCCCGTCCCCGTGCTCAAACTCGGCAACGTGCTGCTGGTGTCGCTCCAGGGCGATCTGCACGACGGTGCGGCCGAGCAGCTCCAGCAGGACATCAGCGACACGGTCGCCCGCAGCGGCGCCACCGGGGTGGTCATCGACCTCTCCGGGGTGGAGATGGTCGACTCGTTCCTGGGCCGGGTGCTCGGTGACATCGCCGCCCAGACGAGTCTGCTCGCCGCCGGGACGGTGGTGGCGGGGATGCGTCCGGCCGTGGCGATCACGCTGGTGGAGCTGGGGCTCACCCTGCCGGGGCTGCGTACCGCGCTCAGCACCGAGGACGCGCTGCGGCTCCTCGGCGAACCGGACCCGACCTTCCCCCGCCGAGTCCACGCCCGCCAGGAGAGTCCGTGATGCAGACCGCCGGCGGCATCTCCGCCTGCCTGCCGATCCACTCGGATCTCGATCTGGTGTGGGTACGTCAGCATGTGCGGCAGGCGGCCGCCCAGCTCGGCTTCGGTCTGGTCGACCAGACCAAGCTGGTCACCGCGGCCAGCGAGCTGGCCCGCAACACCCTGGTCCACGGCGGCGGGGGCCAGATGGAGTGCGATCCGGTGGACAAGGGCGGCGCCCGGGGGCTGCGGCTGACGTTCAGCGACGAGGGGCCCGGCATCCCGGATCTCGACCAGGCCCTGGTGGACGGCTACACCTCGGGCGAGGGCCTGGGGATGGGGCTGGGCGGCGCCCGGCGGCTGGTGCACGAGTTCACGATCGACAGCCGCCCCGGCTCCGGCACCACGGTCACGGTGACGTCCTGGCTGACGGGCGCGCCGCGCCCGCGCGAGGAGCGCTGATGCCACGCGTCTGGGAGGTTCCGGTGCACGACTCGACCCGGGTGCGCGACGCCCGGGTGGCCGCCGAGGCAGCGGCGGCGCGGGCCGGGCTGGACGAGGACCGCGCCGCCGGCTGCGCGCTGGTGGCCACCGAGCTGGCGACCAATCTGCTCAAGCACGCCGGGGGCGGGCTGATACTGCTGGACGTGGTGTCCCGGCCCGCGCCGGAACGGGCGGACGGCGCGGCCCCGATGGTGCAGATCGTGGCGATCGACCACGGGCCGGGCGTCCGCGATGTCGCGGGCGCGCTGCGCGACGGGTTCTCCACGACGTCCTCGCTCGGCGCGGGTCTCGGCACCTGCCGCCGGGTCGCCGACGACTTCGATCTGCACAGCACGGTCGGCCGGGGCACCATCGCCCTGGCCCGGCTCGGCGCCCGGTCGGGACGTCGCGGCTCCCCTGCCCCCTCCCCCGCCGGGGCCCTGCGCGCCGGAGGCGTCAACGTGCCCTTCGCCGGCGCGGAGTTCTCCGGCGACGCCTGGGCCTGGGCCCGGTCGGGCGAGGTCACCACAGTGATGCTCGCCGACGGCCTGGGCCACGGCGTGGCGGCGGCCCGTGCCTCCTCGGCCGCCGTGGAACAGCTGTACCGGGCTCCCGAGCTGCCTCCCGCGCAGCTGCTGCGGCGGCTGGAGGGTGCGCTGCGCGACACCCGGGGCGCCGCCGTCGCCGTCGCCCAACTCGACGTCGGAGCCGGGCGGTTGCTGTTCGCCGGCATCGGCAACATCGGGGCGCGGCTGCGGACCGGCGCCGACTGGCAGCCGTTGCTGTCGCGGCCCGGCATAGTCGGCGCCCACCGGGCCGCCCATGTCCCGCAGCACGAGACGGCCTGGGGCGACGACTGTCTGCTCGTGCTGCACAGCGACGGTCTGCCCAGCCGCTGGAGTCCGGGCCCCGCCGCCCACAGCCCCTCCCTCGACCCCGCTGTGATCGCCGCCGTGATCGTGCGCGACGCGAGCAGCCCCGCACGGCCGGTACGCGACGACACCACCGTCGCCGTACTGGTCCCCACCTCGCCGGACCGCCGCCCATGACCCGTACCTGGCATGTCAGTTCCGTCACCGACGCCGCGCGGGCGCGGATCGCGACCGCGCGGCTGGCCGGCGCGCACGGGGTCGCGCCGACCGACCGGGCGCGGCTGGTGTCCGTGCTCACCGCGCAGCTGCGGCAGTGCCTCACCAAGGGCGGCACCTGGCTGCTGACCGCGCGGGTCACCACGGCGCGGCCCGGTGGCTGCCGGTTCCTGGTCGAGGTGACGTCGGCGAACCGGCGGCCGGGCGAGTACCGGCAGCCCTGGCGGCTGACGGTCGCCTGCTCGGAGGAGGGGCGGCTGCCGGACAGCGAGCATGTGGCCGCCGATCCGGCGACGTTCGCGGAGGCCCTGTTCGGGGCCGACGAGGACGCTGCGCTGCTGCTGGAGAGGCTCGACGAGCAGGAGGCGCTGGCCTCGTTCCACCGCGAGGAACTGCACCAGACCAACCAGGGTGTGCTCGCGCTGCACGCCGAGCTGGACGCGGCCGGGCGCGCACAGCGCGAGCTGTTCGCGGCCGAACAGAAGGCCCGCAGGGAGGCCGAGAACGCGCGCGGCCGGCTGACCTTCCTCGCCGACGCCAGCGCCGCGCTGACCGCCTCCCTCAACCCGGACGCGGTCGTACGGCTGCTGCCCTCGCTCCTGGTGCCCCGCTACGCCCGCACCGCCGACGTATGGCTGTTCGACGGGGAGGGCGACATGGCGCGCGGCGGGCCGCGGCCGGCCGCCGCCGTCGTCGCGGCCCGGCGCGGGCGGCCGCAGTACGCCGCCGACCATCCGGGCGGGCTGCCCGGTGTCGACGACCAGCCGCCCTCGGCGCTGGATCCCGCCCGGCCGCTGCTGTGCGTGCCGTTGACGACCCGGGGCGCGCCGCTGGGTGTGCTGACGCTGTCGCCGCCCGACGACGAACGCTGGGACGCCGACGACGCGTTCATGCTGATCGAGCTGGCCCGGCGGGCCGGTGTCGCCCTGGAGAACGCCCGGCGCTTCGAGCACAACCGCGACATCGCCGAGACCCTGCAACGGGCCCTGCTCACCGAACTGCCCGCGACGCCGGGCCTGCGGCTGGCGGCACGCTATCTGCCGGCCACCCGGGGCATGAACATCGGCGGCGACTGGTACGACGCCTTCCGCCAGCCCGACGGCGGCCTGATCACCGTGATCGGTGATGTCACCGGGCACGGGCTGCGCGCCGCGGTGATGATGAGCCAGCTGCGGACCGCGCTGCGCGCCTACGCCGTCGACGGCGAGACACCCGGTCAGCTCCTCACCCGGCTCCATCTGTTCCTGCACCATCTGCAGCCCGACCTGTACGCCACCGCCGTCATCGCCCGCTTCCATCCGCGGGAGCCCACTCTCACCTGGGCCGCCGCGGGGCATCCGCCACCGGTGCTGCGCTCGCCCGACGGGCGGGTGCGGATCCTGGACGCCAAGCCCGGCGCGATGCTCGGCATCCCCCTGCGGCAGGAGATCGCCGACCACACCGTCCCGCTGGCGCCCGGCTCGACCCTGGCGCTCTACACGGACGGGCTGGTGGAACGCCGGGCCCAGGGCATAGACCCGGGCATCGAGCGGCTGGCCTCGGCCCTCGGGGGGCTCCCGGCCGCCACCCTCGACGACGATCTCGAAGAGTCCGCCGACCGGCTCCTGGAACCCCTGCTGGACGAGGAGCACGAGGACGACGTGTGTCTGCTGCTGTGCCATGTGCACAGCGAGGCGGGACAGGTCACGGTCCGGAGCGGCTGACGGGTCCCCCCAGGGCCCGCAGCACCTGCTCGACCCGGGTCCGTTCGGCCGCCGGCAGCGCCGCCAGCACGTCGCCGAGCCGTGCCGACAGCCGCTCGGTGACCTCCACGAGGAAGCCGTGGCCGCGTTCCGTCACCAGCAGCCGCACCTCGCGCCGGTCGTCGAGGTGGACGCACCGCTGGAGCAGACCGGCCGCTTCGAGACGGTCGCAGAGCCGGCTGGCCGTCGGCAGACCGACACCCAGCTGCTCGGCCAGCGCGGTCAGGTTCAGCTCGGGCCGGCGGCGTATCGCGCGGAGTGCCAGGATCTGTCTCGGGGACAGCCGGGGGACGACGTCCTCCACCGCCGAGAACCAGAGCGGCACCAGGTTCTCCACAGCGTCGAGAACCTGCCGGTCGAGGTCGGCGGGGCCGGTCATGCGGGGGGCCTACCCGAAGTGCCCGGGAGTACACGGCCGTCACCGCACGCTCACTTTCCCCCTCCCGTGACGGCCCGGCCCGCCCCCGGCCGGGGCAGGTGCCGATGCCGCCGCCGCTGCCGTCACGCCTTGTAGGCCACTCCCCCGTACACGTCCGTCGGCTCGGGGCTCGTGCCCGGCTCGGCGCGCCACAGCGGGCAGGAGACGATGCCGGGCTCCAGCAGTTCCAGGCCCTCGTAGTAGGCGTGCAGCTGACGGGGGCTGCGCAGCACGTACGGGACGGCGCCGGTGTCGTCGTAGCCGTCCTGGGCGCGCTTGAGTTCGGCGTCGGTGTCCGTGCTGTCGTAGTGGACGAAGTAGCTGCCGGACGGCAGGGCCGCCTGGAGGCGGCGGACGATGTCCTTGGCCTCCTCGTAGTCCTGGATGTGGCCGAGGATGCCCATCAACATCAGCGCCACCGGCTTGTCGAGGTCGAGGATCTTCCCGGCGGCTTCGAGGATGGCCTCGGGGTCGTGCAGATCGGCGTCGACGTAGTCGGTGACCCCCTCGGGGGTGCTGGTGAGGAGCGCCTGCGCGTGCCGCAGTACCAGCGGGTCGTTGTCGACGTAGACGATGCGGGACTCGGGGGCGACCTTCTGGGCGACCTGGTGGGTGTTGTCGTACGTCGGAAGGCCGGTGCCGATGTCCAGGAACTGGCGGATCCCGCGCTCGCGGGCCACGAAGGTGACCGTGCGGATGAGGTACACGCGGGAGGCGCGGGCCATCGTCTCGATGTTGGGGGCGATCTCCCGGTAGGCGTCGCCCGCCTCGCGGTCGACCTCGTAGTTGTCCTTGCCGCCCATCCAGTAGTTCCAGATACGGGCCGAGTGCGGCACCGTGGTGTCGATCTTCGACAGGGCTTCCTGGTCGGGAGTGGGGTGGCCTTCTGCCATGGGACTCTCCTGCCTCACATCGCGTGGTCGTCGCTAACCTATCGTCAACTGCCGTGTGTTTCGCCAGAGTTGGGACGCACGGGAAGCGGGTGAGGCGGGGCCGCGGACGGGCCCGCCCGGTTCGCCGATATCGAGGGTGACCACGGGGACGTGCTGGGCGAGGGTGCGGAAGACGCGGGCGTAGGCGGTGGCGGCGTCGGTGACCTCGGACGTGGCCGGCTCGGTCGTGGTGAGGTGGAGCATGGCGCCGTCGCGTTCGGCGACGGCGTCGGCGAGGTCCAGGGCGTGCATCCAGGTGACCCGGGAGCGGCCCCGGCGCAGCGGCCCGTGGACGAGTTCCGCGATCAGGTTGCCGTCGACGGCCAGCCGGCCCGGCCCGGCGAGGAGTTCGCGGCAGGGCAGGGCCGGGTCGAGGTGGTGGAGGACGGCCGGCAGCCGCCGCACCTCGAAGCCGAGACGGGCCAGTTCCCCGACCAGCCGCTCCCGGCCGGGGCCTTCGCACCCCTCGACGATCAGGGTCCGGTACGGCGTCAGCGCGGTCAGGGGCGGCGGAGTGGTCCCCACCCCTCGGGAGCGGCCCGGGGCACGAGGCGGCGTGCGCATGCCGCTCCCTTCGGGTGGTGCGCGGCCGGAAGACGCCCCCAGTGTGGCCGGGGCCGGGAGGCGACGGCAGTGAGCGTGCGGGTTGTCCGGTTGTGCGGGCGTAGTGATCCGCGCGAGGGCTCACGCCGGACCCGACCACGAACCCCACGGCCTCAGGCAATCAGAAAGTCGGCCTCCCCCGCCTTCGCCCCCTCCAGGAACGCCACCATCTCCTCCCGGGAGTACACAAGCGCCGGCCCGTCCGGATCCGTGGACTGCCGGAAGGCCACGCGGCCGTCGGGCAGCCGCTTCGCCTCCACACAGGAACCACCGTTCGTACCGCTCCAGGGCTTGCGCCAGCCCTCCGCACCGAGTTCCGCCGCAGGCATACCGCTGTGGACGGGGCCGTCGGGTGTCCTTGCCATGTGTCACAACTCCTTGCGTAGTGCCGCCAGGATGTCCCTGGTCCGAGCGACCGGTTCCGCCTGCACGGACATCCGGTCCAGGACCTCCAGATAGGTCACGACGTCCACGGGCTGGTCGACGTACTGGGCGCCCGCGAGGCCCTCGGTGTAGACGATGTCGGGGAGTTCGGAGAAACCGAACCGGAAGTAGTGGAACGGGCCGTACGCCCCGGGGTGGGGTCCGGCCGCGAACCGCATGATCTGGATCCTGATCTTGGGCCGTTCCGTCGCCTCGGTGAGCCGGTCGAGCTGGGCCCGCATCACCTCGGGGCCGCCCACCGGCCGGCGCAGCACGGTCTCGTCGAGGATGGCCCAGACCGCCGGCGCCTCGGGCTTGACCAGCAGGTCCTGGCGTCTGAGGCGCAGGGCGACGTGTCGTTCGACCTCCTCCGGGCTCGCGTTGGGGAAGCCGACCCGGATGAGGGCCGCGGCGTAGTCGTGGGTCTGCAACAGGCCCGGGACGTACTGGGGTTCGTAGAGCCGGATGACGGCGGCTTCGCTCTCCAGGCTCACGTAGGCGCTGAACCACTCGGGCAGCACATCGCGGAACTTGTGCCACCAGCCGGGCTGGTTGGCCTCGCGGGCCAGGGCGAGGAAGCCCTCGATCTCGGTGCCGGAGACCCCGTAGGTACGCAGCAGCTCCTTCACGTAGGGGATGCGGAGACCGACCTCGGCCTTCTCCATCCGGCGGACCGTCAGCGCGGTGACCTCGATGGCGCGGGCGGCCTCGTCGAAGGAGACACCGGCCCGCTCCCGCAGCTGGCGGAGCCGCTTGCCGAGGACCATGCGCAGGACCGTGGGCGCCGCAGGAGCACTCCCTCCTGAGCGGGTCTCACTCACGTGCAACCTCCCGGGGCGGGATTCACAGCGTGCAGTGTGCCACGCGATCCGTTGACACGGACAGGTCCTCGCGGTTCATTTTGAAATTATCAGAACGCAGGTTGCGGGCTGAGTTGTTCGGCCACCATAGTGATCGAGTGACCTGCCGCACACTGCGGGCAGCGTCCCTCGAACTCCTCCGGCCCGCCCAGGAGTTGGCGCCACGGCGGGCAGGGGCCGATTCGCGCGCCGACACGATGCGACACCTGGATGGCCGCCGTGACGAACGGATTACCGAGGAACCCGGTCAAGGGGGCCGGCGGGCCCAACAAGCCGCTGGCGGCAGCCCTGAAGGAGGCCGGCTGCTCGTACGCCTCCCTGGCCCTGCGGGTCAACGACCTGGGCCGCTGTCAGGGCGCGGAGACCAACTACGACAAGGCCTCCGTCACCCGCTGGCTGCAGGGCCAGCAACCTCGGGGAAACACACCGGAGTTGATCGCCGCGGTCCTCGGCGAACGGCTGGGCCGCGCGCTCACTCCGGCCGACCTCGGTTTTCCGCTGGATCGCGGACGACCGGTGACGGGACGGGCGTTGATGTTTGTCGAGAACGTGTCGGAGACCCTGCACACCCTGGCGGAGCTGGGCTCCACCGACATCTCGCGGCGCAGTCTGCTCGGTTCGGTGCCGTTCGTGCCGGGGGCCCTGACGAACCCTCAGCGGGCCTGGCTGCTCTGGCTGGTGGAGAGCCGGGACGCGCCCCGGCTCGCGCCGGTGTCGGGCGGCGGGCCGGTGGAGCAGGTCCACGCGATGCTCCGCATGTTCGACGAGATGGACAACCACTACGGCGGCGGTGGCATCCGCACGAGCATCGTGCAGTACCTCACCACCGAGGTCATCCCGCTGCTCCAGCAGCGCGGTCTGCCGCCGCACCACCGGCGCGAGCTGTTCGCCGCCGCTGCCCGGCTGGCCGCGATGGCGGGCTGGAGCTCGTACGACGCCGGGGAGTACGGCCTCGCCCAGCGGTACATGACGCAGGGGCTGAGGCTCTGCGCGGAGGGCCGTGACCATGTGCTGGGCGGGCAGATCCTGGCCGGGCTGTCCCATCTGGCGACCAGCCTCGGCCGCCCCGACGAGGGGGTGGCGCTGGCCCGCGCCGGGGTCGCCACCGCCAAGGACTCGGGCAGTCCGCTGGGCCTGATGCGGCTGCACGCCATGTCCGCGCGCGGGCACGCGGCGCTGGGCCGGCCCCGGGAGACCGCCGAGGCGCTGCGCGCCGCCGAGAAACAGCTCGACGCGAGCCGGGGCGCGGCCCAGGAGTCCCCCTGGGTGCGGTTCCTCGACCACCACTACCTCCAGGCCGAGTCCGCCGTCTGCTTCCGTGACCTGGGGCTGGCCGCGCAGGCCGAGCACACCGCGAGCGAGTCGGTGCGCGCCCACGCCGACCGCCGCCGACGCCAGGCCATCAGCCGGTCGGTCCTCGCGACGGCCCACCTCCAGCAGAACCGCCTGGACGAGGCCATCGCCACGGCCGACGACGCCCTCGAAGCGCTCGGCGGCGTGCACAGCGAACGCTCCATCCAGGCCCTCCGCGACTTCCGCGGCCGCCTCGCGACCCGCCGCCACGAACCCCTCGTCCAGGACTTCGAACGCCGGTCGAGGGTGGTCCTGGGGACCGCCGCCTGACGGTGGCGGGGCTCGGGTGAGGATGCGTCAATAACCGTACGGCGAGGGCGCGTTCTGCGCCCGGTCCACGGGCAGATGGGCGCCGGAGACACCCGTCGCCCAGTCGGAGAGCAGGAACACCACCGTACGGGCCACCTCGTACGGGGTGACGGGGGCGCCGGTCGGCAGCTCCGCCCCGGCGAAGGCCTCGTACGCCGAGGGGTCCTCGCGGCGCATACGGTCCCAGCGGCGGCCCGGGATCAGCATCGAGCCCGGTGAGACGGTGTTGACGCGGACCCGGTCGGGGCCCAGTTCGCGGGCCAGGGAGGCGCCCAACTGGATCAGGGCTCCCTTGGCGACCCCGTACTGGGCGGGCGGTCCCGGTTTCCAGCCCGAGATCGAACCGATCAGCACGGCCGAGCCGCCGCCGGCCGCGCGCAGATGCGGGAGTGCCGCGCGGACGAGACGGGCGGTGTGCCCGACGTTCAGCTCCCAGGTGGCCGCCCAGTCGGCGCTGTCGGCCTGCTCGAAGGTGCCGCCGCGGGAGCCGCCGACGCAGGCGACGACGCCGTCGAGACCGTCGACGCCGCCCGGGTACGGCGGAACCCCTTCAGAGCCGAAACGTTTCGCCGCAGTCGCGACGAACTCCTCCAGCCGTCCGGGCTCGGTGACGTCGAGCGCGGCGGTGAAGAGCCGGGCTCGCTCCTCGCCGGTCAGCGAGTCACCCAGGGCCCGCAGCCCCGCCTCCCGACGCGCACAGGTCGCCACCCGGGCGCCCTCGGCGAGCAGCAGCCGTACGACACTCTCGCCCAGACCCCGGCTACCGCCGGTGACCACCACCGCTCTGCCACGCACGTTCACCATGATCGGGAACCTACACAGCGGGCGCCACTACCCGCCCGCACCTGCACAACCCCTCCACCACCTGGTGTTTTGTGTGGCCGGTGCTGTTGTCTTCGACAACAGCACCCCCAAGAACCCGGAGGAGAACCGATGACGGCAGTCAGTGTCGGCCCGCCCCGCCGACGGACCCCTGCCGCGGCAGCGCACGACCCCGGCTGGAGCGTCCATGACTCCCCGTCCACCACGACGGACGGGGACCGGTCGCCGGACACGGTGAGGCCGACGGGCGTGGTGAGGCCGACGGGCGTGGTGAGGCCGCCTGGCGTGGTGAGGCTGCCTTGATCTCGATCGAGCGGTCCCGCCTCTTCCGGATGGCGGTACCCGCGCGCCCCTCGTGCGCCGCGCGGGTGCGGCGCACGGTGGCGGCGCACCTCACCCGGTGGGGCCTCACCGCGCTCCTCGACGACGCGGTCCTCGCCACCGACGAACTCTTCGCCAACGCGGTCCGGCACACGGGTGCCGACCCGGCCGACACCATCGGCGTCGTCGTCGAATGGTCCGGGCTCACCCTGCGGGTGACGCTCGCCGACCCCTCGCCCGCGCCGCCCCGGCCCCGGGCCGTCGCCCCGTTCGCCGAGTCGGGCCGCGGGCTGTCCATCGTCGCCGCGCTGACCGACGACTGGGGCACCGATCCGCCGGAACCGGGTGACGTGGGCAAGAGAGTGTGGTTCTCGCTCGCCGTCCGGGAGCCGGTATGAAGGGCGCCCCGGCCATGGAACCCACCTCACGCCCCGTCCCGCCCCGGAAGCGGATGCTCGCCGCCGAGCTGATCCGCAGGGCCGAGGACGAGCGGCGGCTGGCCCACGAGGCCCGGTCCGCGCCCACCGCGCGGGCCCGCGACCGGATCGCCGAGTGCCACTCCGGCAACGGGGACGCCCTGCGCGCGATCGTCGCCCGCCACGGCTGGCCCACCGCCGAGTCGGTCGGCGAACCCGCCTCCACGGCGGCCCTGATGATCCTGCTCCACACCCCCGACCTCGGCTTCCAGCTCACCTGCCGCGACCTGATCGCCGAGGCGGTCGCCGACGGCCGCTGCCCCGCCGTGCACCACGCCTATATCGCCGACCACTGCGCGGTCGCCCTCGGCCAGCCCCAGTTCTACGGCACCCGCATCAACCCCGGCACCCTCTTCCCGTACCCCGTCCGCCGCCCCGAGACGGTCGACGAACGCCGCCACGACGTGGGGCTCGGCCCCCTCACCGAGCATCTCCGGGCGGTGCGCAGCGGGTTGGGGGCGAGCGGCGGGCTGTGAACAACAGGCCTGCGGCGCCGGGGAGTCGACGGCGGCCGGAGCGCGGGCCGACATGCCGGGACAGGGCCGAGCCACGGCGTATCGGATCGCTTCCGCCCCAGGCCGCGCTATGTTGACACGATGTCCGAGCTGCGAACCGACCGTCTCCTTCTCCGCGACTGGCGGGAGTCCGACCTGGACCCGTGGGGCCGCGCTGAACGCCGATCCGGAGGTGCGGGAGCACTTCCCGGAGCTCCTCACCCGTGAGCAGAGCGAGGCGTCCGCCGCTCGCTTCCGGAACGACCTCGGCCTACGGGGCTGGGGCTGGTGGGCCGTGGAGGTGCGGGCCACGGGTGAGTTCATCGGATTCGCCGGGCTGGATCCGGTGGACGACGACATGCCGTTCACCGGAGTGGAGGCGGGCTGGAGGCTGGCGCGCACGGCTACGCGACCGAGGCCGGGCGGGCCGCCCTGGCCTTCGGCTTCGAGCGGCTCCGCCTCCCCGAGATCCTCGCGGTCACCACCGCCGCCAACCTCCGCTCCCAGGCGGTCATGCGCCGCCTGGGCATGACCCGGGACCCGGCGGACGACTTCGACGACCCGACGGAACCGCAGGGACCGCTGCGCCGGGGTGTGGTGTACCGGCTGGCGGCGGCCGACGAGTGATCCGAAGGGCCCGGCGGCCGGCCTCTCAGCCCGCCGCCCAGCCCGCGTAGAACAGGCCGAGACCGGCGATCACGCAGATGCCCTGGATGGTCCAGAAGCGGACGACGACCAGGACTTCGGACCAGCCCTTGAGTTCGAAGTGATGCTGGAGCGGGGCCATACGGAACACGCGCTTGCCGGTCAGCTTGAACGAGCCGACCTGGATGACGACCGACATGGTGATGAGGACGAACAGCCCGCCGAGGACGGCCAGCAGCAGCTCGGTGCGCGAGCAGATCGCCAGTCCGGCGAGGGCACCGCCGAGCGCGAGGGACCCGGTGTCGCCCATGAAGATCTTGGCGGGCGAGGTGTTCCACCACAGGAACCCGAAGCAGGCACCCATCAACGCGGCGGCCACCACGGCGAGATCGAGCGGATCGCGCACCTCTATGCAGGAGGCGGGGTCGGTGAGTTCCATGGCGTTGGCGCACGAGTTCTGGAACTGCCACAGCCCGATGAAGGTGTAGCCGCCGAACACCATGACCGACGCACCGGTGGCGAGACCGTCCAGACCGTCGGTCAGGTTCACCCCGTTCGACATGGCCAGGATCATGAACAGGGCCCAGACGACGAACAGCACCGGTCCGATCGTCCACCCGAAGTCGGTGACGAACGACAGCTTCAGCGAGGCCGGCGTCTGCCCCCGCTCGTCCGCGAACCGGATGGCGAGCAGCGCGAACACGATCCCGACGATCAGCTGACCGGCCATCTTCGCCCCGGCCCGCAGCCCCAGCGAACGCCGCTTCACGATCTTGATGTAGTCGTCGAGGAACCCGACCACACCCATGCCCGCCATCAGGAACAGCACCAGGAACCCCGGGTACGTCGGGCTCTCACCGGTGATGACCTTGGTCGCGCCGTAGGCGACGACGGTGGCCAGGATGAAGGCGATGCCACCCATCGTGGGCGTCCCGCGCTTGCCCGCGTGGCCGCGCGGGCCGTCGTCCCGGATGTACTGCCCGTAGCCCTTCCGAGCCAGCAACTTGATCAGCAGCGGTGTGCCGATCAGCGTCAGGAAGAGGCCGATGGCCCCGGCGTACAGGATCTGGTTCATCGGACGGCGGTCTCCCCCTCGGTCGCGCTCTGACGCACGACGGCCTCACCGGTCTCACGGGTGGTGCAGGTGTCGCTGGTTCTCACGGGCCCCACCCTATGCAGTCACCTGATCTTCGTATCGCAGCGGGTAGTTGACGACGGGGGGTGGGGGGCGGCCGGTCGTGGTCACCCGACCCGACGCGGCCGGACTGCGCTCGGGGCGGTGGCTGGCCCGTGCCGCGTACCGTCACGCCCGCACGCCGTCATCAGGAGACGCGTGACAGCGACATCGCCGCCATCACCACGGTGAGCAGCCCTACATACGCCCAGGCGTGGACCCGGTCGGGGATGCGCGGTGGGCGCCGACGCAGCACCCCGATGACCGGCAGGGCGCCGACAAGCAGGGCCGCGGCGGCACCGAGGTCGACGAGGCCCACCAGGCGGACGTGCGCACCGGCGGAGGCCGGGAGCCCGGCGCCGCTGAGCGAGAGCGCGGTGGCCAAGGTGAGGGGGTTGGCCAGCGCGCTCGCCACGTGCATCGTGTGCCCGGCGCGCCGCATCGCGGGGACGGTCATGACGATGCCCCCGACGCCGAGGAAGGCCGCGACCGCGCCGACGGGTGCGCCGAGAACGGCCGGCACCGGACGCGGTCCGCCCACCGGCCCCCCGAGGTGAGTGCGAGGGCGCAGGAAGCCGGGCCGCCGCAGCAGATCGACGATGGTGATGGCCACGTACGCGACGAACGACCAGAGAACCAGCGCCGGTGGGGCGAGGCGGGTGGCGAGCGCACCGGCCGAGGCGCCGGCCGCCGGCAGGAGAAGCAGCCCGGTGCTGCCGCGGAGGGCGCCGAGCACCGCCCGGGTGTGACGGCGTTCCAGGGCCACCATGACGGCGTGACGCACAGCCTTCGGGTTCCACCCCGACCTGCCGGGCACGGACATCCGCATCGTGCACGCGAGACGCTCGCACCGCAGCCCCGCGTGATCGATGCCCGAGGGACCCCGACGGACGACGAAGCGGATCGACCGCCTGGAGCCGGATCGTCGCGCTGACCCGGCTACGGCCGGGTCACTCGAAACGGTGCTCACGACGTGGCTGCCCCGCCTGGACCGTCCTGGGCCCGCCGACGGCGCGTGACGCGTAGGACCGGGCACCGACCGACCGCCCGGCACGGACCCCGCCGCACCCTCCCCCACCGGCCCAGCTCCCGGCCACCCGGCCCGGGCTGAGACACTGCACGTCATGGCCTCTTTCACTCCCGCGCGCGCCCTGCTGATGCTGACCACCGGGCTGACCTGTCTGCTGATGGCGGGCGGTGCCCTGATCGGCGCGCTGATCGGCGGCGGTGTCGTCGCTCTGGGGGCGGCCGTGTGCGCGGGGCTCGTCGGCATGGTGGGCTCGCTCATCGTGCGGCGGCGGGCCATGGCGCACTTCGCCATGGCCCAGCGGCAGGCCGGACAGCGGGGCTACGCCGAGGGCATCGCGCACGGTGTGCTCATCCATGTCACCGCCTACGAGGCCGCCGTCTTCCCCCGCACCGGACCGAACGGCGTCAGCGCCGAGGAACGCGCGGCCCGCCGCACCATCGCCTACCGCATGGCCGCCCTGGACGAAGTCCCCCAGCGCGTCCGCGTAGCCGCCGCCGACGCCCTCGCCCTCCTCGACAAAACCGACCGCGAGGGCGCCGAAGAGGCCCTGGCCCGCCTCGCCACGACGGTCCGCCTGGAGTACACCCGCCTCTGACACCCGCTCGCCCGAGACGTCATCTCCATTGGTGGTCGGGGGGCGTAGATAGTCACTGGCAGGCGTCCAGCGGGGACGGTTGAATGTCGTGGTGAGCGGTTACTGGACCCCGGCGCATCAAGCGGTCGAGCAGGAGGATGCTGAGGCCCTGGCCCGGTTGCTGGCCGCTGGTTCCGATCCCGACGAGGTCTTCGGCAACATGACGCTGCTGACCCACGCGATCGATGTCGAGGGCGATGGGTCCCTGCAGAGCGGGCAGCCGTTGACTGTGCACACCACGGCCGTGCTGCTGGCCTTCGGGGCTGATCCGGAGCTCGCAGATCCAGAGGGCCGCACCCCCATGGACATGGCCAATCACTACGACCACGACCTGGCGATGAATCTGCTGCAGACCCACATCAGCAGACGAGCCTGCGGACCGACGAAGACGTGTCCGTCTCGGTCGGGCGCAGCGAACTGTTCCAGGGGATGGGTCGCTGAAGTCGACGCTGCCGGCAGTGAGCCCTAGCCTCACGCCATGGGTGACGCAGTCAAGGCAGAGAGCGCCGTCAAGAACCGCTGTCTGAGAGCAGCCCGCATGCTTGCCCCATGCGTGAGCTACTTCGTCGAACGGGTGTCGTTCGGGGCCTCGGACGACGGCGACTGCGTGGATGTCTTCCTCAGAGAGGGTCCGCACAAGCCGGACGTCGTGATCTCGCTCACCTCTCTGCACCGCGTCGAGACAGGTGATTCAGTCGCGGTCCAAGGCTCCTTCATCGACGAGATCTTGGTGGAATACCTCCCACGACTGCCCCACCCATGGCCTGACGATGCCACCGGTCTCATCGACCGCTCTGCCGATCTCCCCGAGTTGGTGCGGCTCCGGATCACAGGGCCTTCGGAGGTCGACGTGGTCGCATCCTGCCTCACCGTCTACACCGCGATGAGCGACGACGAAGCAAGCTTGCCGGCGCAGGGATGAGCAAGGCCCGAGCGGTTGCTGTACCGCAGCGCAACACGCGGTCAGGCGGATGCAGGAATCGAGGGGCCGGCAGACCGGTCCGAGCACGGGAGAGAAGCGGCCGCAGCCGCTGGATGACCCTGCACCCGGTGGCCGACGAGACCCCGAACAGTGGCGTGAGCTCAGGAAACGACGTCCTACTCATCCGATCCAAAGAGACGAACAGCCGCCGCCGAGGGGACTGGCAGGGATGGCCGCAGCACGCATGGCAGCAGCAGTGCTGGTCACATGGGCCGTACTGATCGCGCTCCTACTCGCGCCGTCGCCCTTGCCAGAGCGCTGGCGCCATTACATCTACTCGCCGGCGAGCGTGGGCTTGTGGATGCTGACCATGCTTGTGGCACCCGTCGTGGTCTGTACCGTCAAATGGCCCTGGATCAAGTCGGGCAACGGGTGAGCCCCGACTTGCACGGAGCCCGCTCGCTACCCCGTAACCTCCTGCTGAAGGTGCTGACGATCACCGAGGTCCACTGTCGTTGCGCGGTTCCCCCCCCCGGCAGCACGACCAACATCCAAGGCCCGGTCCCGGGTTCCACCGAGCTGGTTCCCGTCAGTGAAGCGAGCGGTTGGGCAGAGAGCCGACCAGACCGGCTGGATGCCTCGTGGCTCTGCGGGAGTGAAGCGCCACTCCCGCAGAGCCCACCGCAGCTCCGGCCCGGTCGGTCAGCCGTGCCAGGCGACCTTGTCACAACGCCGCTTCTCGGCCGTGGGCATACGACATCTGTCGTGCTCGGGCCGTCGGTCGCCGACCCCGGCCGGGGGCTCAGTGGCCGCTGATCCCCCGAGCCGTGTACGGCCGCTCCAGTTCCTCGGTCTCCTTCTCGGTCAGGGTCACGTCGAGTGAGGCGATGGCGTCGGTGAGGTGGTGGGGCTTGGTGGCGCCGACGATGGGGGCGGTGACGGTGGGGCGGCTCGACAGCCAGGCGAGGGCGATGCGGGCGCGGGGCACTCCGTGTTCGCCGGCGATGCGGGTGACGGTGTCGACGATCTCACGGTCGCCCTCCTGGTAGAGGGTGCGGCCGAAGTTGTCGGTCTCGGTGCGGGCGGTGACGGTGTCCCAGTCGCGGGTGAGGCGGCCCCGGGCCAGCGGGCTCCAGGGCAGGGTGGCGACGTTCTGGTCCGCGCAGAGCGGGAGCATCTCGCGCTCCTCCTCGCGGTAGAGGAGGTTGTAGTGGTTCTGCATGGAGACGAACCGCGTCCAGCCGTGGGACAGGGCCGCGTGCTGCATCTTGGCGAACTGCCAGGCGTACATCGAACTCGCCCCGAGGTAGCGGACCTTGCCCGCCTTCACGACGTCGTGCAGGGCCTCCATCGTCTCCTCGACCGGGGTGTTCGGGTCGAAGCGGTGGATCTGGTACAGGTCCACGTAGTCGGTGCCGAGGCGCCGCAGGCTGTTGTCGATCTCCGTCATGATCGCCTTGCGGGACAGGCCCCAGGCATTGGGGCCCTGGTGCATGGCGCCGTTCACCTTGGTCGCGAGGACGATCTCCTCGCGGCGGGCGAACTGGGCGAGCGCGCGGCCGACGATCTCCTCGCTGGTGCCGTCGGAGTAGACGTTCGCCGTGTCGAAGAAGTTGATCCCGGCGTCCAGCGCCTGCCGGATGAGCGGGCGGGAGGCCTCCTCGTCCAGGGTCCACTCGTGCGTGCCTCGGTCGGGGAGGCCGAAACTCATGCATCCGACACAGATCCGGGACACGTCCAGACCCGTCGAGCCGAGCTTCACGTACTGCATCGTTGCGACTCCTGTTCTGTGGGGTGTGCGGCTGACCAAGCGTACGGAGGGGCAGAGGTTCGAACGGTCCGGAAACGACGGAGGTTCCGGTCGTCAGATGCGGTACCGCCGCAGGGCCGGTGTCACGGTCGCCAGGAGCAGTACGGCGGCGATGACGAGGAGACCGCCGCCGACGACGGCCGTACGGGCGCCGAAGGCCGCGCCGGCGGTGCCGTGCAGGACGTCGGCGAGGCGGGGCCCGCCGGCCACGACCACGGTGAAGACGCCCTGCATCCGGCCGCGCATCTCGTCGGTGGCGGCGGACAGCAGGATGGCCCCGCGGAAGACCATGGAGACCATGTCGGCGACCCCGGCGGCGGCGAGGAACAGCACCGCGAACCAGAGACTGGTGCTCAGCCCGAAGCCGGTGATGGCCGCGCCCCAGGCCAGTACGGCGGCGATGACCATGAGGCCGTGCCGGTTCGAGCGGGAGAAGGTGCCCGACATCAGTCCGCCGACGACCGCGCCGATGGGGATCGCGGCGAAGAGCAGGCCGAGGGCGAGGCCTTCGCCGTAGGGCGCGTACGTGGTGTCGGCGAGCTGCGGGAAGAGCGCCCGGGGCATGCCCAGGACCATCGCGATGATGTCGGCGAGGAAGGACAGCAGGAGCACCTTGTGCAGGGCGATGTAGCGGAAGCCCGCGAGGACCTCCCGCCAGCCCGCCCGCCGGGTCGTGCCGGTGTCCAGGGGTGGCAGGGAGGGGAGCTTGTAGACCGCCCAGAGCGTGATGCACAGCGCCAGCGCGTCGATCAGGTACAGCTCGGCCAGGCCGATCACCGGGATGAGAGCGCCGGCGAGCAACGGACCGGCCACCAGGCCGAGTTGCATGACGGTCGAGCCGAGGGCCGCGGCGGCGGCCAGTTCACCGGCGGGGACGAGACGGGCCACGGAGGCGTTGCGGGCGGGTGAGTTGAGGCCGAAGAAGGCCTGCTGGAGGGCGAGCAGCGCCATCAGCGCCCAGACCGATTCGAGACCGGTGACGGCCTGGACCCAGAACAGCACCGAGGTGACGGCGATACCGGTGTTGGTGACCAGCAGCAGGGTGCGGCGGTCCACGCTGTCGGCGACCGCACCGCCCCACAGCGCGAACACCACCAGCGGCAGCAGTCCGGCGAGGCTCGCGTAGCCGACCCAGGCGGAGGAGCCGGTGATGTCGTAGATCTGCTTGGGCACGGCGACGGCCGTCAGCTGGCTGCCGACGGCCGTGACGATGGTGGAGGACCACAGGCGCCGGTAGGCGGGGCGGCGCAGCGGGCGGGTGTCCATCGCCCAGCGGCGCCAGCCCCGGCGCGGTGGTGTCGGTGAGCCGTCCTCCGGTGCGGTGGCGTCGCCCTCCGGTGCCGTCTCGTCGCCGGCGCTGCTCTTGGTGGTGTCCACGGGCATCCTGATGCTCGATACATCTTTCGATACGGGCACCACTATCGCGGAGATCACCACCACCGGGACAGGCGATTACGCGGCCGTCTCACATGCTGTCGCCGTACACACCTCGCTGGGGCTCAGGCTCCGGCGATCAGCATCCCGCCCAGCACCAGCATCGTCACCGCGACCAGGCCGTCGAGGACACGCCAGGCCGAGGGGCGGGCCAGATGGCGGCTGAGCAGCCGGGCGCCGAAGCCGAGGGCGGCGAACCAGCACAGGCTGGCGAGACCGGCGCCCAGGCCGAAGGTCCAGCGCAGGGAGCCGTGGTCGGAGGCGAGGGAGCCCACCAGGAACACGGTGTCCAGGTAGACGTGCGGGTTGAGCCAGGTCAGCGCCAGGCAGGTGAGGACGGCGCGGCGCCGGGTGCCCGCCGACCCGGTCTCGGTGCGCAGCGCGTCGTCGCCGGGCCGCAGGACGCGCCGGGCGGCCAGGGCGCCGTAGACCAGGAGGAAGCCGCCGCCGACCAGGGCGACCGCCTTCAGCGCGCCGGGCCAGGCGACGACCACCGCGCCGACCCCGGCGACGCCGAGGGCGATCAGCAGCGCGTCGGAGAGGGCGCAGATCGCGACGACGGGGAGGACGGCGTCGCGATGCAGCCCTTGGCGCAGGACGAAGGCGTTCTGGGCGCCGATGGCGACGATCAGGGACAGGCCGGTGCCGAATCCGGCCGCGAGGGCGGTCATTTCGCTGAACACACCCCTGACGCTAGGAAATACACCACCCATGCGTACAGCTAAAGATTCTTACGTATCATTAGCATTCATGATGATGCCCATGACGTCTCAGCTTCCGCTCGATCTGGTGCGCACCCTGCTCGTGGTGGTGGACGAGGGCACGTTCGACGCGGCGGCCGGTGCCCTGCATGTGACGCCGTCGGCGGTGAGCCAGCGGGTCAAGGCGCTGGAGCAGCGGGTCGGCCGGGTGCTGCTGATCCGGGAGAAGCCGGTGCGGCCGACCGAGTCCGGTGAGGTGATCGTGCGGTTCGCGCGGCAGCTGACCCGTCTCGAACACGACGCGCACGCCGCGCTCGGTATGACCGGCGCCGGGGAGACCGCGACCACGCGGGTGTCGATCGCGGTGAACGCGGACTCGCTGGCCACCTGGTTCCTGCCCGCCCTGACCCGGGTGCCCGAGGACCTGCGGCCCTGCTACGAACTGCTGCGCGAGGACGAACAGCACACGGCCCGGCTGCTGCGCGAGGGGCTGGTGATGGCGGCGGTCACCTCGGCGCCGGACGCCGTGGCGGGCTGCTCGGTCCGGCCGCTCGGCCGGATGCGGTACGTCCCCTGCGCGGCCCCCGCCTTCGCGGAACACCGGCTCGGCACCGGGTCGGGTGTGCCGCTGGAGGACGTGATCGCGGACGCGCCGGTCGTGTTCTTCGACCGGCGCGACGAGTTCCAGGACGCGTTCGTACGGCGGCTGACGCGGGGCCGCCCGGCGGGTGAGCTTCGGCACTACGTGCCGACCTCGGAGGGTTTCGTGGACGCCGTGGTGACCGGGATGGGCTGGGGCATGGTGCCCGCCGTGCAGGCCGAGCCGCTGCTCGACGCGGGCCGGCTCGTGAATCTGGCACCGGAGCGGACCGTGGACGCGCCGCTGTTCTGGCAGCAGTGGAAGCTCGACTCCCCCGCGCTGACGGCCGTGGCGGAGGCGGTCGCGGCGGAGGCCGCCGAGGCGCTCGAACCCTGAGCCCGATGCGGGGTCCGGCGCGGGGCCGACACGGGTCCGGCAGCGGGGACCGGTCAGCGCCCGAACGGCCCCTCCAGCGCGGCCCATTGCAGCAGCATGATGGTCTTGGCGTCGGCGATCTCGCCGGTGCGGATCATCTCCAGGGCCCGACGGAAGGGCAGTTCGACGAGTTCGATGTCCTCGCCCTCCTCGTCGAGGCCGCCGCCCTCGTGGGTGCGGGTCGACGGGCCGTACGGGGCCGCGTAGAAGCTGACGCGTTCGGTGACCGAGCCGGGGCTCATATAGATGTCGAAGACGTGCCGGATCTCGCCGATGGTGTGGCCGGTCTCCTCGACGACCTCGCGCCGCACGGCGACCTCGGGGTGCTCGTCCTCCTCGTCGAGCAGTCCGCCCGGGGTCTCGATCAGCATCCCGTCGGGGTGGCCGTTGACGTACACCGGGTAGCGGAACTGCCGGGTGAGCAGCACGGTTTCGCGGTCGGTGTCGTAGAGGAGGACGGTGGCGCCGTTGCCCCGGTCGTGGGTCTCGCGCTCCTGGGTGCTCCAGGTGCCGTCGGCGAGCTGGAAGTCGAAGGTCGTGGTGCGCTCCACGTACCAGTTACTGGACAGCAGCCGGACGTCCCGGACCTTCACACGCGGGTTGCCGGTGAGGTCCCGGCCGGTGCGGTCGAGCCCGGTGCGGCCCCGGCGGTCCGGGAGGTCGACGCCGACGGTACCGACGTTCTCGTTGGTCATGTGTCCGCTTCTACCATTCCGGTCGAGACGTTGTCAGGCGGCTCAATTCGCTTGATGCGCGCGTCGCTTGGCGGAACCGGGCAGTCCGGGACAGCATGCCCGTATGAAGAGCGATCTTTTCTCCAACGAGAACATGGTGCAGCCGGCGTACGCGCCGGGGATGAGCGTCCAGAACGCCAAGTCGATCAAGTATGCCGTCAACGGCGAGATGCTCGCCCGGCAGGGCGCGATGATCGCCTTCCGGGGGAACCTGCAGTTCGAACGCAAGGGCCAGGGCGTGGGCGGCATGCTCAAGCGCGCGGTCACCGGGGAGGGGCTGGCGCTGATGGCGGTGCGCGGTCAGGGTGAGGCCTGGTTCGCGCACGAGGCGCAGAACTGCTTCATCGTGGACATCGAGCCGGGCGACGTGTTCACGGTCAACGGCCGTAACGTGCTCTGTTTCGACTCGTCGCTGTCGTACGAGATCAAGACGGTGAAGGGCGCCGGCATGACCGGTGGCGGCCTGTTCAACAGCGTCTTCACGGGACAGGGGAGGCTCGGTCTCGTCTGCGACGGCAATCCGCTGGTCATCCCGGTCTCGCCGCAGCTGCCGGTGTTCGTGGACACGGACGCGGTCGTGGGCTGGACGGCCCACCTCTCCACCTCGCTGCACCGCTCCCAGTCCTTCGGCTCGATGATCCGCGGCGGCTCCGGGGAGGCCGTGCAGCTGAAGCTGGAGGGTGAGGGCTTCGTGGTCGTACGGCCGAGCGAGGTGACCCCGCAGGCGTCGCAGCACTGAGCCGACGGCCGACGAGGGGGAGCCCGGTGCCACCGACGGTGAGTGGCCCACCACCACGAGCGAACGAACAGATTTTCGAATCTCGGAGTACGCTGCTGATATGGCCATGCACCTCCAGGGCTCCCTCTTCGACCAGTCCGACGACCTCCGCCTCGCTCCCCTCGACGGGCTGCGCCGGCGCGACCTGGGTGCCGGGGCCTGGGTCGATGTGCTGCCCGGGTGGCTCGGCGGGGCGGACGCGCTGTTCACGCGGCTCGCCGCCGAGGTGCCCTGGAAGGCGGAGCGACGGCAGATGTACGAGCAGGTCGTGGACGTGCCGCGGCTGCTCGCCTTCTACGGCGGCGAGGACCCCCTCCCGGACCCCGTCCTGGACGAGGCCCGTACGGCACTCTCCGCGCACTACGGCTCCGAACTGGGCGAACCCTTCGCCACGGCGGGCCTGTGCTACTACCGCGACGGCCGGGACAGCGTGGCCTGGCACGGCGACCGGATCGGGCGGGGTGCCCGGGAGGACACGATGGTGGCCATCCTGTCCGTGGGCGACCCCCGCGATCTGGCCCTGCGCCCGCACGGCGGCGGCCCGACCCTGCGGTTCCCGCAGGGGCATGGCGATCTGATCGTGATGGGCGGCTCCTGCCAGCGCACCTGGGACCACGCGGTACCCAAGTCGACACGGGCGGTGGGGCCACGCATCAGCGTCCAGTTCCGGCCGGAGGGCGTTCGCTAGGGCCTGTCCGGCCATTCCCGCCCGCCTCACGGCGCCGTTCGCCGGCGGGGCGTCGGCTACTTCCGGCCGGCGAGCGCGCGGGACTGCGACGAGCGGGCCAGCTTCGGGCCCAGCCAGCGCTTGAGCCGGCGCAGCGCCTCCAGACGGCCGGCCGCCCGGTCGAGGCGATAGTAGAGCTGGGGCGGTACGTACGGCAGCAGCGGGGAGTGCCGCTGGCCGAGGAGCGCGAACATCTGCTCCGGCGGCAGGTCGATGTACCGCTCGATGTTCTCGTACCACTGGGCGCTGTGGCGCGCCGCGCTCTGCAGCCGCAGCAGTTCGGACTTGCGCCGGCCCTCGTACGCGGCGAGCGCCGCCTCCGTCTCCGCATGGGAGCCGAGGGCGTCGGCCAGGCAGATGGCGTCCTCCAGGGCGAGGGTGGTGCCGGCGCCGATGGAGTAGTGCGTGGTGTGGGCGGCGTCGCCGAGCAGCACCAGATTGCCGTGCCGCCAGGAGCGGTTGGTCAGGGTGCGGAAGCTGAGCCACTGGGCGGTGCCGTCGTCCTGGGCGCGGCCCAGGAGCGGGTGGCCGTCCAGGATGTCGGCGAACAGCTTCTCCAGCAGGGCGAGGCCGTCCGCCTCGCCCATGCGGTCCAGCCCCAGTCCGGCCAGCGTCCGTGGGGAGCACTCGATGACACAGGTGCTCTGCTCGTCGCTGAACGGGTAGGCGTAGGCCCAGATCCAGCCGTGGTCGGTCTCCTGGAAGGAGAAGGTGAAGGCGTCGTGGACCTTGGTGGTGCCGAGCCAGATGTAGGCGTTGCGGCCGAGGGCGATGTCGCTGCCGAAGCGGTCGGCGAACCGCTCGCGCACCGCGCTGTTGACGCCGTCGCCCGCCACGACGAGATCGGCGTCCGGCAGGTCGTCGGCCTTGACCTCGTCCTCGTACTCCACCCGGACCCCGAGGGTCCGCGCCCGCTCGGCGAGCAGTTCGAGCAGCCGGCGGCGGCCGATGCCGAAGCCGTCGTCGCCGGGCTGGACGGTCGTACGGTCGCGGACGTGGGCCACGCCGCTGTTCCAGGTGACGGAGTTCTCGCTGATGGCGAGGGCCGTCTCGGGGTCCTTCTCGCGGAGCTTGTCCAGCAGTTCGGACCAGTAGGTGACGCCCCAGCCGTAGGTCGAGCCGGCCGGGTTCCGTTCGTGGACGGTGATGTCGTGGGACGGGTCCTGCCGCTTCATCAGGATCGAGAAGTAGAGGCTTGCGGGTCCGCCGCCGACGCACGCGATCTTCACGCGAACTCCCATTTCGCTGCGTAAAGCGATCAATTGACCACGAAGAGTAGCAGCGTGCGCGCACTCCGATTTCACGTCACTTTGCCCGCGTGACTCCGGCCACGCGATCCGCTCCGATACCGCAAGATCATCGGCACGATCGTCGCCGCCGGGCGGAATATCTCCCTCCACCTCCACCCCGGACACCGTCACAGCAAGATCATCTTCGTTCAACCTTGTACGACATGTACGCGATTGTCCTGATCCGAGCCAACCGACTTTCCGGGATTTCTCCCCTTCCCCATCGGATCGATAGGCATGACGGGTCATCAATCCCCCCATTCCCAGGAGGTTTTCGCATGCCCGACATCACCCGTCGTCACGCCCTCGGCGCCGCCGCCGCCCTCGCCGTCACCGTCGGCACTCCGCTCACCGCCGCCGTCGCGGACGACCACGGCGGTCACGACGGTCACCAGGATCCCCATGCCTTCGACGAGGTCTACCGGGGCCGTCGGATACAGGGGCACGCCACCGAGGGCGGCGGTCACCATCACGGGGCCGGGTACGCCGTGTTCGTGGACGGGGCCGAGCTGCATGTGATGCGGAACGCCGACGGCAGCTGGATCAGCGTGGTCAGCCACTACGCCCCCGTGCCGACCCCGCGCGCCGCCGCCCGCGCGGCCGTCGACGAACTCCAGGGCGCCCGTCTCGTCCCCTTCAGCTGACCCGCACCCGAACGACCACGTGCACCACCCGAGCCACCTGAACCACCGAACCACCGAACCACCGAACCACCGCAAGGAGCCACAGACCCATGACCATACGCAAGAACCAGGCGACCCTGACCGGCGACGAGAAGCGGCGCTTCGTCGACGCGCTGATCGCCCTGAAGCGCTCCGGCCGCTACGACGAGTTCGTCACGACCCACAACGCGTTCATCCTCGGCGACACCGACAACGGCGAACGGACGGGCCACCGTTCGCCGTCCTTCCTGCCCTGGCACCGCAGATTCCTGCTGGAGTTCGAACGAGCCCTGCAGTCCGTGGACTCCACCGTCGCGCTGCCCTACTGGGACTGGACGGCCGACCGCACGGCCCGCTCGTCCCTGTGGGCGCCGGACTTCCTGGGCGGGACCGGGCGCAGCCGCGACGGGCGGGTGATGGACGGGCCGTTCGCCGCGTCCACCGGGAACTGGCCGATCACCGTACGCATCGACGGCCGCGCCTATCTGCGGCGCTCCCTCGGCGGCGCGGTACGGCAGTTGCCGACCCGGGCCGAGGTGGACTCGGTGCTCGCGATGTCCACGTACGACATGGCTCCCTGGAACAGCGCCTCGGACGGTTTCCGCAACCATCTGGAGGGATGGCGGGGGGTGAACCTGCACAACAGGGTGCACGTCTGGGTGGGCGGCCAGATGGGCACCGGGGTCTCCCCCAACGACCCGGTCTTCTGGCTGCACCACGCGTTCGTCGACCGGCTGTGGGCCGACTGGCAGCGGCTGCACCCGGGCTCGGCGTACGTGCCGGGCGCCGGGACACCGGACGTGGTCGACCTGAACGAGACCATGAAGCCGTGGAACGACTCGTCCCCGGCGGCGCTGCTGGACCACACCGCGCACTACACGTTCGACGCGGCCTGACCGGCGCTCACGCCGTCCCGGCGGCGGCCGTACGGCACTCCGGGTGGCCCCAGCCCTGGTCGTTCTTGGCGATCGGCTCACCGGCGGCGTAGGGGCGTCCGCACAGGCAGCGGCCGGGGAACTTCGCCTTGATGGTGCGCGACGAGGACGACGACGCGGAGGACGACCCGTTCCGGGCGCCGGTACGGCCCGGCTTCGCGGACTTCTTCGCCGCGCTCCACCGGGACGGGACCGGGTCGGGGGCGGCCGGGGGTTCCGGGGAGCCCAGTCCGGTGCCGGCGGGTTCCTGGACGACGGCCGCCTGGCTGGCCGCGCGGTCGGCGAAGTCGTTCAGCCGGTCGCCGTCGACCTGGTGGGCGGGGACGTAGCGGAAGTCGACGGAGCGGCCGGCGAGCAACTCGTCGATCCGGACGACCAGTTCCTGGTTGGCGACCGGCTTGCCGGCGGCCGTGCGCCAGCCGTTGCGCTTCCAGCCGGGCAGCCAGGTGGTGACCGCCTTCATCGCGTACTGGGAGTCCATCCGGATCTCGATCGGGACGGCCGGGTCGGTCGCCGCCAGCAGCCGCTCCAGCGCGGTCAGTTCGGCGATGTTGTTGGTGGCCCTGCCCAGCGGGCCGGCCTCCCAGCGCGAGGGGATCTCGTCGTTCTCGGCGACCACCCAGGCCCAGCCCGCTGGTCCGGGGTTTCCCTTGGAGGCTCCGTCACAGGCGGCCACAACACGTTCCGACATGCGCCCGATCATGCCATGCGCGGGGGTGTGGGACCGTCCACGGGTCCCACACCCCGGCGTACGGCGGGGTCCGGTCAGACGTCCTTGAGCTCCGGCATCTCGCCCTGGGTTCTTGTGACGTCGATGACCGAGAACGACGCGCCCTGCGGGTCGCTGAGGGCGGCGAAGCGGCCGAAGGGGGTGTCCATCGGGCCGAAGCGCAGGACGCCGCCGCCCTTGGTGGCCCTCGCGACCGCGTCGTCGCAGTCGGGCACGGTGAAGTACACGTTGATGTACGAGGGCACCTCGGGCGGGAAGTCCTCCGCGGTCATCTTCATCCGGCCGAGGAGCGGGTCCTGCCCCAGGTCGAACACCCGGAAGTCCATCTGGGGACTGTGGGGGTCGTCCATCTGCTTGGCCCGGAACGGGAAGACGGCAGGGAAGAACGCGTCCGACTTCTCGGGCTCGCGGGTGAAGACCTCGGCCCAGACGTACGCGCCGGGCACGCCCATGGTCTCGAAGCCCTCGTGGACACCGGCCTGCCAGACACCGAAGACGACGCCGTCCGGCGAGCGGGCCAGCAGCATGGAGCCGAACTCGCCGACCTGCATCGGCTCCATCAGCACCTCGCCGCCGTTGTCCCGGATCTTCGCGGCGGTGGCGTTCACGTCGGGCGAGGCGAAGTACAGACACCAGGCCGGCTGACCCTCCTGTCCGGGCATCGGCGGGACGACCGCGGCCACCGCCTTGCCGTCCGCGTACGCCTGGGTGTAATTGCCGTACTCGGTGGACGACCCGCCGAACGTCCAGCCCAGGACGTCACCGTAGAAACTCTTCGCCCCCTCGATGTCGCCGAACATCGCGTCGGCCCAGCAGGGCGTGCCCTCGGGACGTGCGGCCATGGCTGCCACTCTCCTCGGTTCGACCGGTGGTTTCCCCGGCTCTCACGCTAGCCAGGACCTCTCCGGGCCGCGCGCCGAACGGGACGGACCGCGTGAAACCGGCACGGGATCCAGGGGACGGGACCACGACTGTGCGTCGTCTGATAATTTCAGCGGCGCTCGCACTCCCGTTCGCCTCTACTCGTGAGGTGCCACCATGTCCGGCCGGCCGTTCAGACGTACGGCGCTGCCGTGCGTCCGGGGCCGGTCCGCGCGCCTGTCGCTGGTGGTCTCCCTGGCCCTCGCGACGTTCCTGTTGTTCTGCGCGGGTTCACCGCCCGACGAGGCTCCGGCGCCGCGCCCGCATTCGGTGTCGGCGGACCTCCCGGCGGAACGGCCGGACGGTGTGCGGGCGAGTCAGGTGGAGCGCGACCCCTGTGACCACGGTCCCGACGGGCACGACTGTCACGCCCCCGACCCGGCCGCGGTGCTGGGCCAGGTGCCGCTGCCCGGCGCCGATCACACCGCCGCGCCCTGGCAGCCCGCGACCGAACCGGCCCCCGTCGCGGCCGACGGCTCCCGGGAACCGGGGAGGGCCCGTCCTCCCGATCTCCACGAACTGCAGTTGCTCCGCGTCTAGGCCGGCCCGGCCCGTACGGCAGAACACCCGTACGACGGGCCCATCGACGACTCGCATTTCCAGGACCGCCGTGCCCGTGCGGACACGGCAGGGAGCAGAAGGACGATCCCCATGGCTTCATCCAAGTCGAAGGCCAACAACAGCGGACCGAAGGGCAAGAACACCAGCCCCAAGGCCCGGGAGGCGGCGCGGCGGGCCCGCGTCGAGGAGATACGCAAGGCCGAGCAGGCACGGGAGCGGCGGATGCGGCTGCTCACGCTCGGCGTCACCGGTGTGATCCTCGCCGGGCTGGTGGGCGGCGGCTGGTACCTGGTCGACGCCGCCCAGGAGAAGGAGGAGGCGAAGGCGGCCCCGGTCGACGGGGTGAAGAGCTGGTCGAAGCTCACCCAGAACCATGTCACCGAGGCGGTCACCTACAAGATGAGCCCGCCCGTCGGCGGCGACCACAACCAGGTGTGGGTCAACTGCGACAAGCAGGTGTACACCAAGGCCGTGCCGAACGAGAACGCGGTGCACGCGCTGGAGCACGGCGCGGTCTGGATCACGTACAACGACAAGGCGGCGAAGGGCGACGTCACGTCGCTGACCGACCTCGTGAACAAGACGACGTACACCTTCATGAGCCCCTACGAGGACCAGTCCTCGCCCATCGTGCTGAGTGCCTGGGAGCACCAGCTGAAGGTGGACAAGGCGTCCGACCCGCGGGTGCGGAAGTTCCTCGACAAGTACGTCCAGGGCGAGCAGACGCCGGAGCCGGGGGCCGCGTGCTCCGGCGGTATGACCCCGTGAGCTGAGCGGGTGGGGCGTCCGGTCGTTTCCGTTCCGGGCGCCCTGGGTCGTGGCCGACACGGGTCTTCCGCCCCGCTCCGGGCTGTGCTTGCCTGGGGAACCGTTTCGATGGCCGGGGCGGGGGTCTCCGTATGCGCAAGCCGTGGATCGTGGGAGTGGCGGGGGCGGTGCTCGCCGCGCTGCTGCTCGGGGCGTGCGGGGATCCGGCGTCCGCGCCGGAGGAGGCCCCGCCGTCCGCCGCGGCACCGGAACCGTCGTCGACCACACGGCAGCGGGCCGCCACGGCGCCGCCGGCGGAGAAGTCCGGCCAGGAGAGGCCCGCGCCCGGGGTGCTCTACCTCGGGGACTCGCTGGCCACGGAGAACCAGAAGGTGCTGGGCACGTTCCTGGAGGACTCCCTGGACGCCCGCTACACGAGCGTCCCGTACTCGGGCACCACCCTGTGCGACTACCTGGAGGGCACCGCCGACCGCTCGCTGGTCCCGCCGCAGGACAAGGCCGCCGCGCTGGTGCGGCGGCTGAGCCCGGACTATGTGGTCCTGCAGTTCTGGGGCAACGCCTGGGACTACACGCCCTGCATGGACGGCGTCACCTACGGCACGGCCCGCGCCGAGTACCTCCGGCGGTACTCGGCCGCCGCCGAGCGGCTCACCGAGCAGATCGCGGACGCCGGTGGCACGCACCGGCCGACGATCGTGTGGGTGCTGCAGGGCCCGGACCCGCTCGCACCGGACCGGATCCGCCGGGTGAACGCCCTGTACGCGAAGCAGGCCGACGCCTCCGGTGACCTGGTCGCCGACGCGGGCAGGGCCGTGAGCCCGGCCGGCGACCGCTACACCTGGGCCCAGTACCTGCCGTGCACCGCGTACGAGCGCGAGCACGACGGCTACTGCACCCAGCCCGGCCGGTCCCGCACCGCCCTCCACCACGACGAGGACCTGCTGCACTTCTGTCTGGCCCCGACGACGTCCAAGCCGCGTCCGTGCCCGGTCCCGTCCCCCGGGATCACCCGGATGGCCCGGGAGATCACCCGGGCCATCACCGAGGCGGACGGCGCCTAGGGTGTGCGCGTTCGCGGGCGACAGCGGGCCGAAAGGGCCGCAGGCCCTCAAGGGGCGCGGGGAACTGCGCGAGAAGCCCCACCGGCCCGCAGACGAATCAGCCGCGGACGACATGCACCGCCGCGCTCCTGTCTAGACGCGCTGCGTCGTGGGCTCGTCGTCCCCCGTGTCCACCGCCGCCTCGGGCGAGGCCACGGCCGCCGCTTCCGCCTCCTGCTGCCTCTTGGACGCCCACAGGCTCGTCACGGTCGTGACGGCGAGGACCAGGACGATGAAGCCCAGCGAGACGGGGATGGAGATCTCCGGGACGTGGACGCCGGACTCGTGCAGGGCGTGCAGCACCAGCTTGACGCCGATGAAGCCGAGGATGATCGACAGGCCGTAGGAGAGGTGGACGAGCTTCTTCAGCAGGCCGCCGATGAGGAAGTACAGCTGGCGCAGGCCCATCAGGGCGAAGGCGTTGGCGGTGAAGACGATGTACGGGTCCTGGGTGAGGCCGTAGATCGCGGGGATGGAGTCGAGGGCGAAGAGGACGTCGGTGGAGCCGATCGCGAGCATCACGACCAGCATCGGCGTCATGACGCGCTTGCCGTTCTCCTCGATCCACAGCTTGGTGCCGTGGTACCGGTCGGCCACTCCGAATCGTTTCTCCACGGCCTTGAGGAGCTTGTTCTCCTCGTACTCCTCCTCGTGGCTCCCCTTGCGGGCGTCCTCGACGAGCTTCCAGGCGGTGTAGATCAGGAACGCGCCGAAGATGTAGAAGACCCAGGAGAAGGTGGAGATGATCGCCGCGCCGGCCGCGATGAAGATCGCCCGGAGCACCAGGGCCATCAGCACACCGACCATCAGCACCCGTTGCTGGTACTGCGAGGGCACCGAGAACTTCGCCATGATCAGCACGAAGACGAAGAGGTTGTCGACGCTCAGGGACTTCTCGGTGATGAAGCCCGCGAAGAACTCTCCCGCGGGCTTGCCCCCGCCGACGGCCAGCAGGACCAGGCCGAACGCGATCGCCAGGGCGACCCAGACGGCGGACCAGATCCCGGCCTCCTTGATCGACACGTCGTGGGGTTTTCGCCCGATGAAGAAGTCGACCCCCACCAGCACGCACAGGGCGACGACGGTGAGCAGCCAGGTGGTCAGGGTGACGTTCAAGGTTCCTCCGGGTAACAGCTGGTGCACAGGCAAGCCTCACCGGCGCCCTTTGCATCCGCTACCCGAATTGGGTAAAGAATGACCGAATTTATCGTGTGCACCCTGGTGGAGGCCCTGTCACGGTAGCCGCCCACCAGGGTGAGAAGGATTGCGCGGACGTCTGATCCCGGCTACTCCCCCGCGTACGCCTTCCGCAGGGCGGCCAGGTCGAACTTGCCCATCGCCATGAACGCCGCGGTCGCGCGGGCCACCTTCTGCGGGTCGGGGTCGCTGATCATGTCGGTGAGTTCGGCGGGCACGACCTGCCAGGACACTCCGAACCGGTCCTTGAGCCAGCCGCAGGGGCCGGGCTCGCCGCCCTCGGTGAGGCTGTTCCAGTAGTAGTCGATCTCGTCCTGGTCGGCGCAGAGGATCTGGAAGGAGACGGCCTCGGTGAACTTGAACATCGGGCCGCCGTTCAGCGCCACGAACCGCTGGCCGTTGGCCACGAAGTCCACGGTGAGCACGGAACCGGCCGGCTGGGGCGCGCCCTCGCCGTAGTGGGTGACCCGGCCGAGCCGGGAGTCCTTGAAGACCGAGACGTAGTGGGCCGCCGCCTCCTCGGCCCGGCCGTCGAACCACAGGCAGATGGTGAATCCGTCGCTGGACATGGGTGCCTCCTCGGCGGGGGCTGCGGTCGCCCCTGGGGTGGTGTCGTCGTCCGTGTAGACCGACCCTGTTCCAAGAACTCATCGGTGGCGCGGACATCCGGTGCGGCGGACGGGGGACGGGCTGCTGCGGGCGGCCCCGCGCTCTGCTGTCGGCGAATCTGCCATGGGCAGAGAAATGCCTGGTGGGGGCCGGTTCGCGGGGAGGGTGGAGTCAGCGGCCCTCGCGGTCGTTTGCGTCCACCGTCCTTGAGGAGGAACCGTGACTCCACCGTTCACCGGCCGGGCCCCGGCGCTCGCGCCGCGCGCCGGGGAGGGCGACACCCCGCCGTCCCGCTTCGACGACCAACTCGCCGCGCAGCTGCTCGCCCAGCGGATCGTCCTCCTCGGCACCCAGGTCGACGAGGTCTCCGCGAACCGGGTCTGCGCCCAGTTGCTGGTGCTGTCGGCGGAGGACCCCCGCACCGACATCAGCCTCTACATCAACAGCCCCGGTGGCTCGGTCACGGCCGGGCTCGCCATCTACGACACGATGCGGCTCATCCCGAACGACGTCTCCACGCTGGCGATGGGCTTCGCGGCGAGCATGGGCCAGTTCCTGCTGAGCGTGGGCACGCACGGCAAGCGGTTCGCGCTGCCCAACGCGCGGATCATGATGCACCAGCCGTCGGCGGGGATCGGCGGCACCACCGCCGACATCGAGATCCAGGCGGAGAACCTGGACTTCACCAAGCGGGCCATCGAGCGGATCACCGCGGAGCACACCGGCCAGAGCGAGGAGACGATCTCCCGCGACGGCGACCGCGACCGCTGGTTCACGGCCGGACAGGCCAAGGAGTACGGGATGGTCGACCGGGTCGTCGAGTCGCTCGACGACGTACGGCCTGCCTCCTCGCGTCGACGGATGGGACTGCAGTGATGGGGACCTACACGATTCCGAACGTGGTCGAGCGGACCGCGCAGGGCGAGCGGTCGTACGACGTGTTCAGCCGTCTGCTGTCCGAGCGGATCATCTTCCTCGGCACGGAGATCGACGACGGGGTGGCCAACGTCGTCATCGCGCAGCTGCTGCATCTGGAGGCGGCGGTGCCGGACCGGGAGATCTCGGTGTACATCAACTCGCCCGGAGGATCGTTCACTTCGCTGATGGCGATCTACGACACGATGACGTTCGTCCGGGCGCCGATCTCCACGCTGTGCGTGGGGCAGGCCGCGTCGACGGCGGCGGTGCTGCTGGCGGGCGGGGACCCGGGGCGGCGGTTCGTGCTGGAGCACGCGCGGGTGCTGCTGGGGCAGCCGGCGAGCGGGGGCCGTCAGGGGACGGTGTCCGATCTCGCGCTCCAGGCCAAGGAGATGGTGCGGATCCGGGCGCAGGTGGAGGGCGTGCTCGCCCGGCACACCGGGCGCGAGGTGCGGGAGCTGCGCGCCGACATGGACCGGGACAAGGTGTTCACGGCGGAGGAGGCGGTGGCGTACGGGCTGGCGGACGAGGTGTTGAGCCGGCGGCTGGTGGGGGTCTGAAGGCCGCGTCCCGTCAGGCCACGAGGCACAGGCCGTTGTAGGGGGCCTTGGGCGCGCTGCGGGCCAGTTCGGTCTGGGCCAGGGACAACAGGTCGCCCAGGCCCAGGCCCAGGGCCTGCGCGGCTGCCGCCAGCACCTCCGAGGAGGCTTCCTTGCGCCCCCGTTCCACCTCGGAGAGGTACGGCATCGAGATGCGGGCCTCGTCCGCGACGTCCTTCAGGGTCCGTTCCTGGGCCAGGCGTTCGCGGCGGAGCACATCACCGACGAGGTCGCGCCACAGTGGCTCCTTGGCGGGCGGACCGGCCGGGCGGGGCGCCGCCGGACGGGCCGCCGCGGGGCGCAGGGGGATGACTCGGGCTTCGTTCGACGCGTGTCGGCTCACTTCTTCAGCCTAGGAACTCCGGGCGGGAGGGGAAGAGGGCGGCGTTGCGCCCTCAGGGGAATTCCTCGGGAACCCGGCTCCGGGGTTCACTGCCCGATGCGGCCGTCGAGGCGTTCGCGCAGGAGGTCGGCGTGGCCGTTGTGGCGGGCGTACTCCTCGATCAGATGGACCAGGACCTCGCGAAGCGCGATGGGTTCGTCGTCGTGGCGTCCGGTGACGGCGAGGTCCGGGGCGCCGGCCACGAAGCGTTCCGCGAAGGCGACCTCGGAGCGCCAGGTCCGCCAGGCGTCGGCGACGGCCTCGGGGTCGGCCACGGCGTCGTTGAAGTCGCCGTCGGGGTCGTCCCCCGCCCGGTAGTGGCGCGGGGCACGCTCGCCCGCCAACGCCTCGCGGAACCAGTACTGTTCCACGCCGGCCAGATGGCGTACGAGGCCGAGCAGGGACAGGTTCGACGGGGGCACCGAGCGGCGGGCCAGGGCCTCGGCGTCGAGGCCCGCGCACTTCAGCTCCAGGGTGAGGCGCTGGTTGCGGAGGTATCCGACGAGGGTGGCCCGCTCACCCTCGAAGCCCCCCTCGCCGCGCGGGTCCGCCTCGGGGCCGACGAAGCGGTCGCCCCAGCCGGGTCTCCGCTCCGGCAGGGGCGGTTCGCCGGGCCGTGCCTCCGAGCCGTCCCGCATGGCATCCGAGCCGTCCCGCATGGTCTCCAAGCTGTCACTCATGCGGAGGATCATGGGCCGTCGCCGCCCCGGTCCGCCACCGCATTCCGTTCGTCAGGCCTTGCGGTTGCCCTTGGCGGGCATCAACTGCTCACGCAGCACCGTCAGTTGGTGGGAGGTGTCCACGGCCCGGGTCTCGTCCAGGGTGGTCAGGGCGAGGAGCAGGACGTCGGCGACGACGAGCGGGGTGAGGGCCTCCGAGGTGATGCCCGTGGGGGTGTGCGGGGCGGTCAGGACGGCGTCGACGCGGTCGCCGAACTCCTCGCCGAGTTCGTCGGTGACGAGGACGACCCGGGCGCCGACCGCCCGCGCGCGCTCGACGAGGACGGTCAGCTCGTGCAGGGCGCGCCCGGGTTGGAAGATCACCACGGCGTCGCCCTGGCGCAGGGCGAGGAGATGGTCGGCGAGGGCGAACCCGGTGGCGTTGACGAAGCGTGAGCGGCGGTCGATCCGGCCGAGTGCGAGGGAGAGATGGCGGGCGGCCGGTTCGCAGGCGGCGATCCCGAAGCAGTGGATCTCGACGGCGTCGGCGAGCGCGGTCACGGCGGCACGCAGGGCGTCGGGTCCGGTCAGCCGGCGGGTCTGGTCGATGCGCTCCTGGGCCTCGTCGAGCACATCGGTCCAGATGCCGTCCAGGTCGGGGCCGACATGCGCGATGCGCTGTCTGAGCCGCACCTCGGGAGCCACGGCAGCGGTGAAGCCGGTGGCCAGTTCGCGCTTGAGGGCGGGCAGCCCGGCGTAGCCGAGGCGCTGGAGGGCGCGGACCACGGTGGCGTTGCTGGTGCCGCTGGCGGTGCCGAGTTCCTGGGCGCCGGCGAAGAGGAGCTGTTCGACGGGGGCGCTGGCCAGATACTGGGCGACCGCGCGCTCGGACGCGGAGAGGCTCTCCCAGTGGTCGCGGACCGCCGCCC
The DNA here is from genome assembly GCF_020010925.1 of Streptomyces griseiscabiei. Lineage (NCBI taxonomy): Bacteria > Bacillati > Actinomycetota > Actinomycetes > Kitasatosporales > Streptomycetaceae > Streptomyces > Streptomyces griseiscabiei. The sequence continues at coordinate 1,529,803 of NZ_JAGJBZ010000001.1, forward strand.
GGAGCCGGATCAGGCCCTCGCCGAGATCCCCAGGATCTGAAATTTTCATTACAGACATTGACTTCCTTGTGACGGGCGTTACTCTCCTGGACAACGCATTCCAAAAGGAAAGCTTCTCGTAACCGACGTTACAGCACGGCGTCACCCACGGGCAGCTCTCCGTCGCGAGGAGAAGAATGGCATCCCCCTCTGCCCCGGCAGCCCCCTCATCCCGGTCCCTCCCCCTGGTCGAGATCTCCGGCGCTCCCCTGGAGCGCGGACGGCAGTACGGCGAGGCCGTACGGCCGCAACTGCACGCGGCGCTCGCCTACTACGAGGAGGCGTTCGGCCACGCCGCCGGACTGACCTGGGACCAGGTCACCGCCCGCGCCGCCCGCTGGCGGGAGCCGGTGGGCTCGTACGCCCCCCACCTGCTGGAGGAGATGCGGGGCATCGCCGACGGCGCCGGTGTGACCCTGCTGGACGTGCTCGCGCTCAACGCCCGCGGCGAGGTGCTCTACGACCAGTCGTTCGCCAGGATGGCCGCGGCCGAGCCGAGAACCCCGAAGACGGAACCGGAGACGGAACCGGAGACGGTCGCCGAGGAGCGGGTCGAGGGCTGCACCTCGTTCGCCCTGTACGGGCCCGCGAGCGGCGACGGCCATGTGTGGGCCGGACAGAACTGGGACTGGCGGGCGGGCGCGGCCGACACGGTCGTCATGCTGCGGATCGTGCAGCCGCCCGCGCCGACCCTGATCATGCAGGTCGAGGCCGGTCAGGTCGGCCGCCAGGGGGCCAACTCGGCGGGCATCGCGCTCAACGCCAACGGTCTGGGCGGCCGGTTCGACGACACGGTCGGCCTGCCGCAGACCGTCGTCCGCCGCAGCGTCCTGGACCGGGCCAGCATCACGGACGCCCTCGACGTGCTGTGCCGCACCCGTGCCCACATCGCCTCCAACGCGCTGCTGACCGTCCGCGAGGGTTTCGCCGTCGACCTGGAGACCACACCCGCCGGGCACGGCTGGCTGCACCCCGAGGACGGTCTCCTGGTGCACGGCAACCACTACCAGGCGGGAGTCCCCGCGGCCATCGCCGCCGGCTACCGCCCCCTGTCCTCCGACTCCCTGGTGCGCGTACCCCGCGCCGAGCAGGGGCTGCGGGCGCTGCGCGGCTCCACCGGGCCCGACGAGTCCCGCAAGCTCATCAAGCAGGCCATGTCCGACCACCTCGGACTGCCCGAGTCGCTGTGCACCCACCCCGACACCCGCAGGCCCGTCGTGGAGCGCTGGACCACGCTCGTCTCCTCCTGCGTGGACCTGACCAGCGGCGACTACCACGTGACCGCGGGCACCCCGTGCGACCGCGACTACCAGCACCTGCCGTGGAACCTCTACGACGGCCCGCACGGCAGCCTCTCCCCCTCCACCGACTGCCCCAGCTGAGAGCACAGGAGTTCATCCGATGGCGATGACGAGGACGAAGACCACGAAGGCGAAGAACACCCGGAGAGCGGTGACCGCCGGGCTGGCCGCGGCGGGCCTGCTCACGACCGCCGGCTGCAGCGGCGCCGACACGGCCGCCACCGGTGGCGCGGCGGCCGACGCCGCGAAACTGAAGCTCACGGCCATGACACCCGCGGCGCGGGGCGCCGTGGCGAAGGTGAACTGGCTGCTGGAGGACGAACCCGACTCCCTCGACCTCGACACCCAGGGGTCCAGTGCCGGGCGGGTCGTCCTGACCAACGTCTGCGAGCGGCTCTACCAGCTGCAGCCCGACATGACGGTCGAGCCGTTGCTCGCGGAGAAGGCGACCACCCCCGACGACAGGACGCTCGTCCTGACCGTCCGCGACGGTGTCACCTTCCACGACGGCTCGAAGCTCACCGCCGACGACGTGCTGTGGAGCCTGGAGCGGCACGCCGACCCGGACATGGAGCAGAGCGACGAGTTCCCCAACGTCTCCTCCATGGAGAAGACCGGGGACCGCGAGATCACCATCCGCTTCAAGAAGCCCGACGCCCTGTTCACCAAGGCGCTCGCGGGTGACGCCGGCATCGTCTGGAACAAGGAGCAGGTGGAGAAGGCCGGCGACGACTTCGGCACCCCGGGGCAGAGCGACGCCTGCTCGGGGCCGTACGAGCTGAGTGGCTGGAAGTCCGGCGACTCGATCACCATCGAGGCGTACGACGGCTACTGGGGCGAGAAGCCGCTCACGAAGGAGGTCGTCTTCCGCTGGGCCGCCGACAGCGCCCTGGTGAACGCGCTCAGGACCGGTGCCGCCGACGGCACGTTCGCCGAGTCGCCCAACACGGCCTCCGCCCTGCGGGGTGTGAAGGGGCTCGCCCAGTACTACGGACCCTCCACCGCCACCCTGGACCTCATCCCCACCGAGCGCGGCGGGCTGAAGGACCCGAGGATCCGCAAGGCGCTGTCGCTGGCGCTCGACCGCGCCGGGATCGCCAAGTCCGGCTACGGCGGGTTCGTCGAGCCCTGGGCCAGCCCGGTGGGATCCGGTTCCTGGGGGTACGCCAAGGACGAGTTCGCCGCCGCGCAGAAGGAGCTGGCGGCCACCGCGCCCGCCTCGCCGGACGCCGACGACATCGCCGAGGCCAAGGAGTTGGTCAAGGAGGCGGGGACACCCACCGAGCCGATCGTCATCGGCACGGACGCCACCCAGGGCCGTACGGTCGTCGCGGGCGCCGTACGGGCCGCGCTCCAGCGGATCGGGCTCAAGGGCACCGTCAAGACCGTACCGACCACGCAGTTCGAGGAGTTCTACAGCGATCCCGAGGCCCGTGCGGAGATCGATGTGCTGGTCGCGGACTGGTACATCTCCAAGTCCGACCCGATGGGCTTCTACGACAACGGACTGTCCGACTCGTCCAACAACTGGATCGGCTTCGCGGACGCCGCCTACGACGAGAAGGTGACCAAGGCGCTGGGCACCCTCGACGACACCGAGCGGGCGGCCCTCGCCATCGACGTGCAGAAGCTGTTCGCGGACGCCGCCGTGTGGATCCCCGTCGCGCAGGTGCCGTCGGTGCTGGTGCTGAGCGACAGGCTGACCGGGGCGCCGGCCTCACAGGCGTACCTCTACTACCCGTGGGCGGCCGGGCTCGGCGCCGAGAAGGGCTGACCGCACGTGCCCGCACGTATCGCGCGGCGGCTGGCCGGATTCCTGGCCACGCTCTTCGCCGCCTCGTTCGTCATCTTCGCCGCCGTGTACGGGGCGCCCGGAGACCCCGCCGTGTTCCTGGCCGGCGGCCGCGACAAGCTCACCCCCGAGCGGCTCGCGGCCGTCCGGGCCCAGTACCACCTGGACGAGCCGCTGGTCGTGCAGTACGGCCGCTGGCTGTGGGACTGCCTCCATCTCGACCTCGGCCGGTCCTTCAAGTACAGCGACCAGGTGTCCGACCTGGTCGCGGCCCGGCTGCCCACCACGCTCGGCCTGGTCGCCTACGCCACACTGCTGTTCGTCGTGCTCGGCGTCGGCGCGGGAATCCTGGCGGCCGTGAAGCAGTCGACCTGGGTGGACTCGGCGGTGGTGGGCGGGACGACGCTCGCCGCGTCCGTGCCGTCGTTCGTCGCCGCGATCGCGCTCGTCTCGTTGTTCGGCGTGCGGCTCGGCTGGTTCCCGGTGACGGGCAGCGGCAGCGGGTTCGCCGGGACCGTGCACCATCTGACGCTGCCCGCGCTGTCGTTGGCGCTCGGCGCGCTCGCCCTGATCAGCCGGGTCACCCGGCAGGCCATGGCGGAGGCCGCCGCCTCCGATCACGTCGAGGCGGCCCGTGCCTCCGGCATCCCGGAACGCGACATCGTCCGCCGCCATGTGCTGCGCAACGCGCTCGGCCCGATCATCACCATGTGCGGTCTGGTCATGGCGGGAATGCTCGCCGGAACGGTCGTCGTGGAGACCGCGTTCGGGATGAGCGGCATCGGCTCGCTGCTCGTCGGCGCCATCAACACCCATGACTTCCCCGTCACCCAGGCCGTCCTGCTGCTGATGGTCACCGGCTACATCGCCGTCACCACCGTCGTGGACCTGGTCCATCCGCTCCTCGACCCGCGCGTCCGCGAGGAGGCCCGCACCGCATGACCACCCTCACGCTCACCCCCGTCGGAACCCGGGCCCGCCGTCCCGTCGGGGTCACGGTCGCCGCCGGGTTCCTGGTCCTGGTCGTCCTGGCCGCGGCCCTCGCCCCGCTGCTCGCGCCGTACGCACCCGACGCGATCGACCTGTCCGCCTCCCTCGTCGGCACCGGTGGCGACCACCTCCTGGGCACCGACGCCTCCGGGCAGGACCTGCTCTCCCGGGTCCTGCACGGCGCCCGCACCAGCCTGATCGCGCCGCTGCTGCTGCTCGCGGTGGCCGCGCTGCTCGGTGTCACCCTCGGGGTGCTCGCGGCCTGGCGCGGCGGCTGGGCCGACTCCCTCGTCTCCCGGGTCACGGACGTCATGTACGCCTTCCCCGGGCTGCTGTTCACCGTCCTCATCATCGCGGTCCTCGGCACCGGCATGACCACGTCCGTACTGGCCCTCGGTCTCGCCTACACCCCGACCGTCGCCAAGTACACCCGGTCCCTGGCCCTGTCCGAGGCCCGCAAGCCGTACGTGGACGCCTACCGGGTGCAGGGCATGGGCGGCGCCCGGATCTGCGCCTTCCATCTGGTGCCCAACCTCGGCCGGGCGGTGACCGGCTATCTGGTGGTCCTCTTCGGCGAGGCCCTGATGTCCCTGGCCACCCTCTCCTATCTGGGATTCGGCGCCCAACCACCCAGCTCCGACTGGGGGTTGATGGTGCAGGAGGGGCAGGCGGCCGTCGTCCAGGGCGCGTTGCTGCCCGCTCTCGTCCCCGGCACGGCCATCGCCGCCGTCGTCGTCTCCTTCAACGTGGTCGGCGTCTGGGCGGCCGACCGGCTCGGAAGGCAGGCCTGATGCTGCTCACCATCGATCACCTCACCGTGGGCGTCCCGGGGGCCGCCCGCCCGGTCCTCGACGACGTCTCCCTGCGGGTCGCCCCCGGCGAGGTCGTCGGCCTGGTCGGCGAGTCCGGCTCCGGCAAGTCGACGACGGCGAAGGCCGCGCTCGGGCTGCTGCCGGGCGGGGCGGGCGTCTCGGGCACGGTGAGGGTCGGCGACACGGACGTCCTCGCCCTCACCGGCGAGGCACTGCGGCGCCATCGCGCCCGTACCGTCGCGATGATCCACCAGGACCCCCGGGCCGCCCTCAACCCCGTACGCCGGATCGGTGACTTCCTGCGGGAGCGGGGCGCGGACCGGAAGGCGGCCGTCGAACTCCTCGCCGCCGTGGGCCTGTCCGACCCCGACCGCCGGCTGCGGCAGCGTCCGCACGAACTCTCCGGCGGCATGCTCCAGCGGGTCGTCATCGCCGGGGCGCTCGCCGCGCGGCCCCGGCTGCTGCTCGCCGACGAGGCCACCAGCGCGCTCGACGTCACCACCCAGGCCGAGATCCTCGCCCAACTGCGTGTCCTGCGCGCCGAGACCGGCGCCGGGCTGCTGTTCATCACCCACGATCTGCATCTGGCCGCCGCGTACTGCGACCGGGTCTACGTCATGTACGCGGGCCGGGTCGTCGAGGAGCGCACCGCCGGGGCCCTGTTCGCCGACCCCGCGCACCCCTACACCCGCGGGCTGCTCTCCTGCTCTCCGACCCTGGGCGAGACACCCCGCGCCCTGCTGCCGATCCCGGGCCGGCCGCCGTCCCTCGGCGACACCTTCCCGGGCTGCCCGTTCGCCGCCCGCTGCCCCGACGCCCAGCCCGACTGCGAGACCTGGCGACCGGAGGCGGTGACCCTGCCGGATGGCGGAACGGCCGCGTGCCGGCGGGTACCGGCGACCGCCCTGTCCTCCTTGCCCGTCACGGCGGAAAGGACCACCACCCCATGAACGACACCTCCGAGCAGAAGGGCGCCGACGCCCCGCTCGTCGTCGACCGGCTGTGCAAGACCTACCCCCTGCCGGGACGCGGCCGGCTCACCGCCGCCGAGGCGGTGTCGTTCACGGTGGCCCGGGGCGGCTCCCTCGGCATCGTCGGGGAGTCCGGGTCGGGCAAGACGACCGTGGCCCGGATGCTCGTCGGGCTGGTGCGCCCGGACTCGGGCACGGTCGCGGTCGACGGCCGCCCCCGGGAGACCCGAACGCCGAGGCGCCGGGACGCCCGGCTGGCGCGGGCCCGCGAGATCCAGATGGTCTTCCAGGACCCGTACATCTCGCTCGACCCCCGGCTGACGGCCGGTCAGTGTCTGCGCACCGCGCTGCGGCTGCACGGCCGGGACGAGGGACTGGCCGCCGAACTGCTCGACCAGGTCGGGCTGGGGGCGCGGGAGTCCGAGGCGCGGCCCCGGCAGTTGTCCGGCGGACAGCGGCAGCGGCTGGCCATCGCCCGCGCGCTCGCCGTCCGGCCCCGGGTGCTGGTGCTGGACGAGGCGGTCGCCGCGCTCGACGTGTCGATCCAGGCGCAGATCCTCCACCTGCTCGACGAGATCCGCCGGGACACCGGCGTCGCCCTGGTCTTCGTCAGCCATGACCTCGCCGTGGTCCAGCACATCACCGACGACGTCCTCGTCATGCGGCGCGGGCAGGTCGTCGAGCAGGGGCCGACCCGGCGGGTGCTCGGTGAACCGGCCGACCCGTACACGCGGTTGCTGCTGGCCGCCGTGCCGAGGGAGGGATGGGATCCGGACGACGCGGTCGCGGCGCGGGCGGCGCTCGCCGGGTAGGAGCCGGCGTCACATCCGGAGCCCGATGCGGAAGAAATGCCTCCTCAAGTGGTGTGCGCTCCCGTGCAACCCTCCTGTCCCATCGGTCGTCAAACAGGGCGCCGGACAAGGAACGGGCCCTTTCCGGACACCCCCGCGCTGCCCGGCCGTTCTTCACTTATGGAGCCGTACATGCGCAAGAACCGTTCGGCCGCCCTCGCGGCGGCCACCTTTCTTCTCGTCTCCGGCGCGGCGATCGTCGCCGCCCCGTCCGCGTACGCCGGGGTGCCCGGCAGTACGCAGGCCAGTGACCGCAACAGCGACTTCAACGGCGACGGATACGAGGACGTGCTGATCGGGGCGCCGGGGGCCACCGTCAGCGGCAAGGCGGGCGCCGGGCTGGTGACCGTGCAGTACGGCTCGGCCGGAGGCATCGACACCGGCAACGCGGCCGTGTTCAGCCAGTCGACCTCGGGGATCGCGGGCGCCGCCGAGGCGGGCGACGGCTTCGGCCGCTCGGTGGCCACCGGCGACCTGAACGGCGACGGGTTCGACGACGCGATCGTCGGCATCCCCGGCGAGGACCTCGACACCAAGAAGGACGCGGGCGGGGCCGCCATCCTCTGGGGCTCGAAGGCCGGGCTCAAGGGGGCCGCGAGCGAATGGCTGGAGACCCAGGAGCCCACCGCCGACGAGCGGTTCGGCCTCGGCCTCGCCGCCGCGCGCTTCACCGCCGAGACCGAGGGCGACCAGCTCGCCGTCCTCGACGGGTACGGCGTGGAGCTGTTCTCGTTCGGCGGTACGACGGCGGACGGCATCGTGCCCCAGGAGGCCGGCCGGGGGACCGGCTCGAAGTCCGCGCAGGCCCGCCAGATCGCGGCCAAGTCCCTGACCACCGGCGACTACGACAAGAACGGCTTCGCCGATCTGATCGTGTCGGGCCTCAGCGTCGGTGACGAACCCGGTCACGGCTGGTCCACGTATCTGTCGGGCAACGCGGACGGGCTGAAGTACGAGCGTGATCTGCGCGGCGGCCCGGTCTCGGCGTCCGGGGACATCAACGACGACGGCTACGACGACCTGGTGACCGGCGAGCCCAACTCCCCCGACGACAACCCGGGCGAGACGATGACCGGCGGTCTGGTCGGTGTCCGCCTCGGCGGTCCCGACGGGCCGGCGGCCGAGCCGCAGTGGTGGGTGCAGGACTCCCCCGGGGTGCCCGGTGTCTCCGAGGCCGGTGACGGCTGGGGCTCGGACCTGTCGGTCGCGGACACCGACGGGGACGGGTACGCGGACGTGGCGATCGGCGCCTCGGGCGAGGACATCGGCACGGTCGCGGACGCGGGCGCCGTGTGGGTGCTGCGCGGCTCGGCCTCCGGGCTGACCGCGACCGGCGCGAAGTCCTGGGACCAGAACTCCGCGGACGTGCCGGGCGCCGCCGAGAAGGGCGACAAGTGGGGCGCCCAGGTCCGGCTGACCGACCCGAACAGCGACGGCCGCTTCGGGCTGCTGGCCGCCGCGCCGGGCGAGAACGCCGGTGACGGCCATGTCTGGGTGCTGTCGGCGGGCGCGGGCGGTATCACGGCGTCGGGGTCGTGGACGTACAACGCCGCCTCGCTCGGGGCACCGCACGTGGGCGCGCTCTTCGGGTCGGCGATCGACGAGTGAGCCGTACGGCCCGGGGTCTGCCGGCCGGGAAGGTCCGGCGGGCCCCGGGGCCGCCCGGCCGGCCGGTCAGGTTCCGGTCGTGACCGACTCCGGGGCGTCGAGGGACGCGGTCTGCGTGGTCGTGGTGTCGTCCGGGAGCGAGCCGGCCGTCTCGGGGCTCACCGGCGGAGTCGTGGGCTCGGAGGTCTCCGGCTCGGGTTCCGAGGGGGTGGTCGGGGGCACCGAGGACGAGGACGGGCAGGGACTCTCGGTCTTGCCGTCGCCGGTCGCTCCGCTCGGGGTCGGACGGCACGGCTCGGGCTTCTTGGTGGGCGGTTTCTCGGTGAACGACGTCGACACCGACGGGGAGGGCCGGTCGTGCGGCGGGTCGGTCTTCTTGTCCTTGCCTCCGGTGTCGCCCCTGGGCCGGGTGAACCAGTCCTTGTGCTCGGCGTCGTAGAGGACGAAGACCTTGACGATCGTGGTCGAGCGCTCGACGACCACGACGTTCTGCGCCCGGTACCCGGGCCAGGAGTCGCCCTTGGGCTCGGGGGTGGTCTTCAGCGCGACCGGCGGCTTCAGCGGGTTGCCGCAGGCGCAGCGCACCCGGGGCACGCCCCGGTCGTCGACGAGGACGGCGGTGCCGGCCTGGAGGACGGCCTGGTAGCTGGTGGCGGCCCCGTCGCGGTAGCCGTGGTTGGTGACGCGGGTGTCCATGCGCAGCTGCACCGGGGTGAGCGAGCGCAGATAGGCGGGCACCTGGGAGGACTCGACGCCGGCGACGGAGGCGAACGCGTCGTTCTTGGCGGGGTTCGCCCCGAGTACCTCGACCTGCTTCTCGACGTCGCAGCTGGCGGTGTTCCGCGTACCGCCGTACAGGCCGGGGGACGCGCCGTCCACCGCGCGGGTCACCGTGCCGGTTTCCGATCCGCCCGGTGTCGCGTCGGGGGTCTCGGGCGGGGTGGAGCTGTCCGTCGCCGTCGACTCGGTGAACGGGTCGGGGCCGGACTTGCCCGCGGCCTGGAGGAACACCTCCCCGCCGGCCGAGTCGCCCGAGTCGTCGGAGCGGGTGAGGACGACGACCAGGACCACGGCGACGACGGCCGCGGCGACCATGAGGGCGATCCGGGGGGCCGACCGCCACCAGGGGTGACCGGGGCCAGGGCCTGCGCCCTGGCCGGAGTCACCGGGGCCGCCACCGGACCCGCCTGATCCGCCGGAACCGCCCGTTCCGCCCGGCCCGCCGGTTCCGCCCGCGCCCGAGGCGTCGCTCGGCCGTTCCGGGGGTGTCTGCCCGCTGGGCCGGGTCGGGCTCGGCGGGGTGGGGCTCGGTCGCGTCGGCCCGGAGAGAGGGCCGGAGGGCGGTCCGGTCGGGCGGCCGGAGGACGGTTGCTCGGAACTCACGGGTCTTCTCCCGCCATAGGGATGCTGCGACTCCGCACCGTTTCAGGCCTTTAGAGCCGCTTTATTCCACAACAGGCTCATTGTGTGCTCTGGTCCCGTGCCGCCCGCAAGCCGAGCGGGCCGACCCTCCCGGCGCGCGGAGTGCCCCGCGCGTGCTTAGCGTGGCAAGAGTGAGTCCCCGGACGCTGACTCCCCAGGAGACGACCGCACCCGAACGGCCGGTCGCCCGGCACGGCTGGCTCCAGGCGCTGGTCGCCGTGCTGGCCGGGCTGGTCGCGATGGTCGTGACGGCATCGCTCGGGCTGTGGGCGGCGGGCGCGGCGGACCTCCCGGACGGCGCGTTCCCCCGGGTCGTCGCGGCCACCGTCGTCACGGCGGTCGGCGGCACGATCGAGCTGTCCGGCGACGCCGGGGCCTTCGCCGAGACCCGGGCCGGTCTGACGGTGGTCCCGCTGTCGGTGACCCTGGTGGGCGCGCTGGTCATGGCGGCCGGGTTCCTGCGTCCGCTGCGGCACCGGGCGGTGGCCGGGGCGACCGAACTCGCGGGCTGGGCGGCCCGGATCGCCGTGCTGTGGCTGGCGGCGCTGATCGGACTCGCGCTCGGCGCCCGGCAGACCTTCGACATCTCCCTCGGCGAGGTGGGCGACTTCTTCGGCACCTCCGCCGGTGTGGGCTTCGAGGCGGCCGTGGTGCCGACGGTGTTCTTCGGGCTGCTGTGGCTCGCCGGGGTCCTCGTCCTGGCGCTGCTGGTGTCGCGCGGGGCGCCGCTGCCGGCGCGGCTGCTGCGGTTCCAGGAGTCGGTGCGCCCGGCGGCGTACGCCATGGTCGGTCTGCTGCTGGCGTACGTGGGGATCGGGCTGGTGATCGCGGTCGTGGTGGCGGCGACCCGTGGGCATGCCGCCGAGACGGCCGCGGTGATCCTGCTGGGACTGCCGAACGTGGTGTGGCTGGTCTTCACGATCGGGCTGGGCGCCACCTGGGACAGCCAGGTCGAGGGGCCGTTCGGGCTGCCGATGCCGAAGATCCTGGACGAGGTCGTGCGCGGACCCGATGTGTCGACCCTGAACCTGGGCTCCCTCGCCGAGTACGACGGCCGGGTCTGGTGGCTGCTCGCCGTGAACGCCGTGCTGCTGATCGCCGCCGCGTTCGTGATGGCGGCCCGCTCGCCGGCCCGGACACGGCTGTGGCAGCACGCCGTGCACATGGCGGCGGCGCTGCTGCTCACCGTCCTGACGGTCTGTCTGGTGGGCCGGATCTCCGCGCACTACGGGCTGTCGGTCATCGGCATCGGCGACCTCGGCGGCGGCCTGGGCGGGGAGCTGTACCTGCGGCCCCATCTGTGGTCCGCGCTGGGCCTGGCCGTCCTCTGGGGGCTGGTGACCGGCTTCGTGGGCGGAGCGCTGGCGAAGAGGGTACGGCGACGGGGCCCGGTCGAGAGCCCGGGCCACCGGTAGACGCGGCGGGTGGCTGCCGCCCCGGGTCGGGGTGGACGCCGTACGGCGCCCACCCCTTGTCGACCGGTCAGCGGTTCGGGCCGGTCAGACGGTCACTCCTTTCGGCACGGGCGCCGCGAGCCGGCCCGTGCGGTGCAGGCCGTACACCGACGCGGCGCAGCCGAGGCCGAGCGCGCAGAGCGCGAGCCAGGGCAGCGCGGGCAGTCCGGCCTCGCGGGCGGTGTCCAGGGCCGCGCCGGTGAGGAGGTTGCCGACCGTGATGCCCACTCCGCACACGGTGTTGTACAGCCCGTAGTGCGTGGCGACGAGCCGGTCCCCGGAGAGACGGACGATGGTGTCCATCTCGAACGGGTACGCGATCATCGTGCCGACGGCCAGGAGCAGCGCGGCCAGCGTCGGCGGGAGGGCGGCCAGCAGCCAGAGTCCCGGTCCGGCGTCGGGCACGGGCACCGTCGTGGCCAGGAGCAGCGGCACGAACGCGGCGCCCATGACCGCGAGCCCCCGGATCAGCGCCTGGCCGGGCTCGTACCGTGCCTTGCACCAGGCGGTCACCCGCGTCTGCCCGAGGATCGTGCTCAGCCCGGACACCGCGAAGAGCACCGCGACGGCGGCCGTGCCGAACTCCCCGTCACCGCCGACGCGTCGCACCTCCAGGGGCAGGGCCAGATAGACCTGGAAGGTGAGGACGTAACTGCCGGTCATGGCGGCGGCGAAGAGCAGGAAGGGCCGGTTGGCGAGGATGCCCCGCCACTGGGTGAGCAGACTCTCCCGGCCCTCGCCCCGCCGTTCCCCGCCGTCCTCGCGGCCCCGGGCGGGCAGGGCGCGGATCTGTACGAGCGACAGCACCGCGAAAATGCCGGCCGCCGTCAGACAGGTGACGCGGAAGTCGACGCCGGTGAGGACCATGCCGACCAGCGGGCCGAGCAGTATGCCCGCCTGGTAGAAGACGTTGAACAGGGCGAACGCCTCGACCCTGCGCTCCCCCGCCTCGGCGGCGAGGTAGGCCCGTACGGCCGGGTTGAACAGCGCGCCCGCGAGGCCGGTGGCCGCCGACGCGGCGAGCAGCGCGGCCAGGGAGTCGACGAAGCCGAGCGCCGCGAAGCCGGCTGTGCGCAGGACACAGCCCGCGACGATCAGCGGCTTGTAGCCGAAGCGGTCGGCGAGGGCGCCGCCGACCACGAACATGCCCTGCTGGCTGAAGTTCCGTACGCCCAGCACGAGTCCGACGATCCAGCCGGCCAGGCCGAGGGTGCCGGAGAGATGGGCGGCCAGATAGGGCATCAGCATGTAGAAGCCGAGGTTGATGGTGAACTGGTTGACCATCAACAGCCGGACGGCCCGGTCGTACGAGCGGGCCTGGGCGAGGGTCCCCTTCACTCGGCGCTCCCCTCGCCGCCCGTGGTGCGCGGGGTGAGGGGGGTGAGGGGGTCGACGACGTCGGCGCACCGGGTCCAGTGGGTGACCTCCTTCTCGTCGGAGCGGCCGATCACCTCGGGTTCGGGGGCCGGTGGTCCGGCGAGCAGTCCGTGCCGGGCGCAGTACTCGTCGTCGTACACGGTGTCGAGATAGCGCTGCGGTCCGTCGGGGAAGACCGCCGCGATCCGGGTGTCGGCGGACTCGGTGCGGGCCAGCCAGCTCGCGACGAGGGCGACCGCGCCGACGCTCCAGCCGCCGGTGGCGTAGTGGGAGGCGGCCAGCCTGCGGCAGGTCCAGACGGCTTCGTGCGGGGCGACCCAGTGGACCTCGTCGAAGGTGTCGTAGGCGACGTTGCGCGGGTGGATGCTGGAGCCGAGGCCGCGCATCAGCCGGGGCCGGGCGGGCTGGCCGAAGATGGTCGAGCCGACGGTGTCGACGCCGACGATGACGATGTCCGGGTAGAGCTGCCGCAGGACCCGGCCGACGCCCGCGGAGTGGCCGCCGGTGCCGACGCTGCACACGAGCATGTCGATGTGGCCCAGCGCGGAGGCCAGTTCGAGGGCGAGCGGGGTGTACGCGGTGGTGTTGTCGGGGTTGTTGTACTGGTCCGGGCACCAGGAACCGTCGTACCGGTCGAGGAGTTCGGTGACCCGGTCGCGCCTGGCCTGCTGCCAGCCGCCCGTGGGGTGCGGGTCGGTGACGATGTCGACCTCGGCGCCGTAGACGCCGAGCAGCCGGGTCATGGAGGGTTCGAGGCCGGGGTCGGTGACCAGGGTGACGGGGTGGCCGTACACCATTCCGGCCAGGGCGAGGCCGAGGCCGAGGGTGCCGCTGGTGGACTCGACGATCCGTGCGCCGGGGCGCAACTCCCCACGTGCGCGGGCCCGTTCGACCATGTACAGACCGGTGCGGTCCTTGATGCCGCCGGGGTTGAAGCCCTCCAGCTTCGCCCAGAAGCCGTGTCCGGCCGGGGTCAGGGGCTCGGAGATCCGCAGGAGGGGGGTGTTGCCGACGAGCGCCGGGAGGGCCGGACGGCCGGGGGCGGCCGGGGAGCCCGGGGAGTCCGGGGAGGGGGCTGCCTCGGCGGGGGCTTCCCCGTGGGAGGAGGCGGGTTGGGGCGTGGTGCTGGTGATCGATCGCATGGTTTCGCTCTCGCTGGACGTTGGCGCGGATGCGTGCACGTGCGCGGCGACCCGGATGCGGGACGGCCGCGGGCGAGAGGTCTAGATCCGCCACCGTGCGGTGCGGATCAGGGCCGTTCGGCCCGTACGGGGACGTCGGCGCCGGTACGGGCGGCGGCGGACGGGCCGCAGGAGGGCCGGGGCCGCCAGGGCGAGCGCGGCGGGCGAGGGGGACGGATCGGCGGCGGGCGGGGCGGGGTTCGAGGCCGGGGCGGGCGACGGGCGCAGGACACCGCCGGGCCCGCACTCCTCGCCCGAGTGGTGGCCGTGGGGTCCGTGCGGGGTCCCCGGACCCACCGGCCCCGCGATCGTCACGGGTACGGCGACCGTCACCGGTCCAGTGATCGTGACCGGTCCAGTGATCGTCATCCGGGCGTCGGGCGGGGGCGGCCGGTGCGAGGCGTCGATCGGGCCGTGGGCGAGGGCGCACAGGACGACCGCGATCAGCGGGACGAGGCGGACGAGGGCGGCGAGCCACCTCGGTCCCGGCGAGGCGCCGGGCGGTCGTGGGCGGGGCGGTCGTGGGCGGGGGGCGGGGGCCCGTGCCCGGCGGTGGTGGTGCGCGGGCGTACGGGAGCGGGTCGGCACAGCGGTCCTCCGGGCGCGCGGGACCGGCCGGCTCGGCGTACGGGCCGGGAGCCGGTGGGGAGCGCGGATGCGGGGCGGGAGTCAGGCGGACGGGAAGGGGAATCCCGTGACCTAGACCTGCTGGACGACCAGTGTTCTCAGGGCGGCTGACGACGCGTCGGCCGGGAGCGGCTCGTCGGCCCTGCGCGGGGTCGGCGCGCGGTCCGGGGTCGCGGCTTCGCGAACCGACGCGGCAAAGCGGGGCTGTGCGAGGGCGGGGCCCTGCTGTGGCTGCGCGGGGGCGCAGTGTTCGGCCGGGCCTCCGGGCCCGTGCTCGCCGTGCCCGTGGCGGGGGCCGACGAAGAGCACGGCGGCGGGGTCGACGAGGTCCGCCACCGCGCCGGGGAGCGCGTGCTCCGGTGTGGCGGTGCCATGGGCCGCCGTGCCGGTCACCCCATGTCCAACGTGGTTCTCCGGCGCCGCGCCATGGGTCAGCACGACGGCGAACAGCACTGCGGCGAGGCCCAGCACACGCAGCAGCGGGCCCGCGAGAACGCGGGCCCGTGCCATGTGCCGAAGTGACCGAGCCGTCATCACACCGTGATGCTAGCGCGCTCCGGAGTCCGATCGTCCGGCTCTCCCGGCCCGGAGTGTCAACGCGCCATGCGAATGACCGATTTGCTGCGGCGAGCACTCAGCTCCGGTGCCGGTGGCGCCGCTCCCTCACCCTTCCGACGCCGCCAGGACGGCCGCCCGGCGGGCCACGAGGGAGGCACAGATCTCCCCGGCCCGTACGGCGGTGGTGGAGAGCAGGGTCGAGGTGAGGCCGTGGGTGTGCTCGGTGCCGCCCTGGAGGTAGATGTCGGCGGTGACATCGGCCACGGTGGCGACCCGGTGGTCACGGCCGACCCGCAGGGCGTCCTCCTCGTCGCGCAGGCAGAGCTTGCCGATCTCGCCCAGGTTGTCGCCGACGCCCTGAGGCTGGTAGCCGGTGGCGTAGACGAGGAGGTCGGCGGAGAGGACCTCGCGCTCCCCGGTCGGCAGGAACTCCACGGTCACCTCGACCTCGTCCGCGCCCGCCTCCACCTCGCGCAGCCGGGAGACGTTCATCATCCGCAGCCGCTCGTGGCCCTGGACCTTCTCCTGGTACATGGTCCGGGACAGGGACTCGATCAGGTCCATGTCGACCACGGAGTAGTTGGTGCTGCGGTGGTAGTCGAAGAGCGACTGCTTCACCTCGCGGGGCGAGTCGTAGTACAGGTCGACGGCCTCGGGGTCGAAGATCTTGTTGGCGAAGGGGCTGTCGTCGGCGGGTGTGTAGCCGTACTTGGCGAAGACGGAGCAGATCTCGGCCTCGGGGAAGTTGCGGTGGAGGTAGTCCACGGCCTCCGCCGCGCTCTGTCCGGCGCCGAGGACGACGGCCCGGCGTATCGGCCGGCCCGAGGCGACGGCCTTCTCGACGCGGGGCAGCAACTCACTGTTGTGCCAGACCCGATCGGACAGGGAAGCGCCCTGCGGAAGCCGCGGCTCCAGGCCGGTGGCGACGCAGACGCTGCGGGCGCGGCGGACGGTCAGGCTGTCCGGGTCGCCGGGCACCCGGCTGGTGACGTCGAAGTAGCGGACCACTCCGTCGCGGGTGACGGGACGCACCGAGACGACCTCGGACGAGTACTCGACGAGGTGCGCGACCCGGGCGGCGGCCCACTCGAAGTAGTCGTGGAACTCGATGCGCAGGGGGAAGAGGGTCTTGAGGTTGAGGAAGTCGACGAGCCGGCCCCGGTCGCGCAGGTAGCACAGGAAGCTGAAGTCGCTGGTGGGGTCGCGCATCGTCACCAGGTCCTTCAGGAACGACACCTGCATCGTGGCGTCGTCGATGAGCATCCCGCGGTGCCATCCGAACCGGGGTTGTCTCTCCAGGAACCCGACCTTCAGCCCGCCCTCCGGACCGGCGTTCACGGACTGTTCATGCAGTGCGATGGCGAGCGCGAGATTCGATGGGCCGAATCCGATACCCAGTACGTCGTAGATGGAATCCGGCCCGGTGTGCAGCGTTGTCACCGCATCGCCTTTCATAGAGCGGGTCACAGAGTTTCTCAAGCAGGAACACAGCCTCCCCCCAAGCAGGGACATATTAGATAAGGTTAGCCTTACCTAGCAACGGCTGAGGAGGGCTCATATGCGGGTCGTTATGTTCGGGTACCAGACCTGGGGACACCGGACGCTGCAGGCACTGCTGGATTCGGGCCACGAGGTGGTCCTGGCCGTCACTCATCCGAAGAGCGACCACGCGTACGAAAAGATCTGGAGCGACTCGGTCGCCGATCTCGCCGAACAGCACGGCGTGCCCGTGCTGCTGCGCAACCGCCCGGACGACGACGAGCTGCTGCGCGCGCTCAAGGAGGCCGATCCGGACCTCATCGTGGCCAACAACTGGCGTACCTGGCTGCCACCGGAGATCTTCGATCTGCCACCCCACGGCACCCTCAACATCCACGACTCCCTGCTGCCCACGTACGCGGGCTTCTCGCCGCTGATCTGGGCGCTCATCAACGGCGAGCCGGAGGTCGGTGTCACGGCGCACCGCATGGACTCCGAACTCGACATGGGCGATGTGCTGTTGCAGCGTTCGGTGCGGGTCGGGCCCGAGGACACGGCCACGGACCTCTTCCACCGCACGGTCGATCTGATCGGCCCGCTGGTCACCGAGTCGCTCGAACTCATCGCCTCCGGCAAGGCCGTGTGGACGCCGCAGGACCGTTCCCGGTCCAGCTTCTTCCACAAGCGGTCCCTGGAGGACAGCCGGATCGACTGGACCTGGCCCGCCGCGGACCTGGAGCGGTTCGTACGGGCCCAGTCCGACCCGTATCCCAACGCGTTCACCCACCACCGGGGCGAGCGGATCCGAATCGTCTCGGCCGCCGTCTCCGAGGGACGCTACGGCGGTACGCCGGGCCGGATCTTCATCCGTGAGGGCGACGGTGTCGTCATCGTCGCCGGTGCGGAGGCCCGCTCCGGGCGGCTGCCCGGGCTGGTGGTCAAGCGGGTGCGCACGGAGGACGGCCGGGAACTGGCGGCGACGGACTACTTCCGCACGATGGGCGGTTATCTGACGGCTCGTCCGTGACCCTCCGCCACGGAGGCGAATGACGGCGGATGACTGCGGCTGACTGCGCGTTACGGATGGCGGGCCCGTCCGGTGAACCCACCGGACGGGCCGCCCGTGCTTCCTCGCGGGGCCCCGTCCGTCCCCGGGCCACTCACGGGCCCGTTGCCGTTGCGGGTCCGTGAGGCCGAGGGCACCGCCGGCCGTACGTCAGCCGGCGGTGCCCGCCACGGACACCGGTTCCGCGTCGTCGGACGCCGGGCGGCCTTCGTGGTGGCGGCCCATCGGGATGACCATGGGCGTACGGCTGACGGGGTCCTCCCCCACGACACAGCGCAGCCCGAAGACGTCCTCGACCATGGTGGCGGTGATCACATCGGCCGGGGCGCCCTCACCGGCGACGCGCCCGCCCTTCATGGCGATGATGTGGTCGGCGTACCGGCAGGCCTGGTTGAGGTCGTGCAGGACCATGACGACGGTGCGGCCCTGGTGCCGGTTGAGGTCCGTGACCAGGTCGAGGACGTCGATCTGGTGGGCGAGGTCGAGGTAGGTCGTCGGCTCGTCCAGCAGCATCACGGGGGTGCCCTGGGCCACGGCCATGGCGATCCAGGCGCGTTGCCGCTGTCCGCCGGAGAGTTCGTCGACGGGCCGGTGGGCGAGGTCGCTCATGGCGGTCGCCCGCAGCGCCTCGTGGACGGCCTCCTCGTCGCCCTTCGACCACTGCCGCCACCATGTCTGGTGCGGTGAACGCCCGCGTCCCACCAGGTCGATGACCGTCAACCCCTCGGGGGCGACCGGGGTCTGCGGGAGGATGCCGAGCTGCTGGGCGAGGGTGCGGGTCGGGATGGAGTGCACCGAGCGGCCGTCGAGATGGACGGCGCCCGCCTTGGGCGTGAGCAGCCGGGCCAGCGCCCTCAACAGGGTGGACTTGCCACAGGCGTTGGCCCCGACGATCGCCGTGACCCGGCCCGTCGGGATCACGAGGTCGAGATCCTCGACGACGACCCGGTCGTCGTAGGCGAGGCGAAGCCCCTCGGCGCGCAGTTCGGGGCCGTCGGCACGGGGGCCACCGTGGGGGCCCGCCTGAGGGCCGCCGCCACGGGCACCGGGGCGTCGGCCGCCGCGCCGGCCGGGGCGGGAATCCGAGCGCGCATCGGGGCGGGAGTCGCCGGAGGGGTCGACACGGGGGGCGGCGGAGGCGTCGCCGTGGGAGCCGTCCCGGGCTTCGGCGCTCGTACCGGCCGGGACAGCGACGTGGGAGTGTCCCGGCGCTTCGGCTCCCGGGTCGGCCGCGGCATCCGCACGAGGACCAGGCACGGCTTCGGCACCGGAACCGGCCGAGGCGACCGCACGGGCAGCGGCCGGGACATCAGCACCGGCATCCGCCCGGACACCGTCACGGGAACGGACTCGGGCTTCGGTGCCGGTATCAGCCGGGACAGCGACGTGGGAGTGTCCCGGCGCTTCGGCTCCCGGGTCGGCCGCGGCATC
The DNA here is from genome assembly GCF_020010925.1 of Streptomyces griseiscabiei. Lineage (NCBI taxonomy): Bacteria > Bacillati > Actinomycetota > Actinomycetes > Kitasatosporales > Streptomycetaceae > Streptomyces > Streptomyces griseiscabiei. Next base: position 1,548,762 of record NZ_JAGJBZ010000001.1, read on the forward strand.
CGCACGAGGACCAGCCGCGGCTTCGGCACCGGAACCGGCCGAGGCGACCGCACGGGCAGCGGCCGGGACATCAGCACCGGCATCCGCCCGGACACCCTCACGGGAGCCTCCCGGCGCTTCGGCGCCGGAACCGGGCGGGGCATCCGGACGGGGACCGGACGGGACCTCGGCACCGGAACCGGCCGCGGCCTCGGAGCGGGGCGGGGCCTCCGCGCGGAGGCCGACGGGCGCTTCGGCTCGGATGCCGACGGGCGCTCCGGCACGGGTGTCGACGGAGGCTTCGGCGCGGATGTCGACAGGGGCTTCGGTGCGGCCGGCCGCCGGGTCATCAGCACGGGAACCTCCGGGGGATTCGGTGCCGCTGTCCGTCGGGGCATCGGCGCGGGAGCCTCCCGGTGCTCCGGTGATGGGATCGGTCGGGGTGTCCGGACGGAGCCCTGACGGGGTTTCGGTGTGGGGGTCGGCAGAGGCGTCCGCACGGGCTTCGCCCTTCGTGGCCGGTTCGTACTTCGATGACACGTTTTCAGCCTCCTGAACCGGCGCGGTTGGCGCGGATGAGCAGCCACAGCAGGACGGGGGCGCCGAGCACCCCGGTGACCACCCCGACGGGGAGTTCCGTGTCCGGGATGACCTTCCGCGCGGCGAGGTCGGACACCAGCACCATCACGGCGCCGGTGAGGCCCGCCGCGACGGGCGGCGGGAACGGGGTGCCGGCCAGACGCTGGGCGACCTGGGGCGCGGCGAGGGCGACGAAGGCGACCGGCCCGGCGGTGGCCGTGCCGAAGGCGACGAGCCCGACCGAGATGAGCAGGACGGCCACCCGGACGACGTGGACCTTGGTGCCGAGCCCCTTGGCGACGTCCTCCCCGAGTTGGAGGACCCGGATCTGCCGGCCGAGGAGGACCGCCGGGGGCACCAGCACGGCCATGGTGACGGCGAGCGGCTGGACCTGTTCCCAGGTGCGGCCGTTGAGGTTGCCGACGAGCCAGCCGAGGGCGGCCTGTGCCTGGAAGCGCTGGCCGCGGGCGAGGAGGTAGTCGGTGATGCTGGTGCAGATCCAGGCGATGCCGATGCCGACGAGGACGATGCGGTAGCCGGTCGTGCCGCGTTTCCAGGCGAGGACGTACACCAGCAGTCCGGCGGTCAACGCGCCCAGCAGGCCGAGGGCCTGGGTGCTGAGGCCGCCGTCCCAGCCGAGGACGATCCCGGCGACGACCACCGCGCCGGCGCCCTGGGTGATGCCCATCATGTCGGGGCTGGCCAGCGGGTTGAGCGTCACGGTCTGGAGCAGGGCCCCGGAGATGCCGAACGCGATGCCGACGAGCAGCCCGGCGAGGGCGCGCGGCAGCCGCAGTTCGCGCACGATCAGTTCGGTGCCGGGGTCGCCGGTGCCGACCAGGGCCTTCATCACGTCGGTGAGCGGCAGATGGATGTCGCCGACGGAGGTCTCCACGGCGAACGCCAGGAACGCGGCGGCGGCCAGCAGCAGACAGACGGCGAGCAGCCGGGGGCGGACGACGCCGGAGACGGGGGGCACGGGGAGCCGGAAGGCGAGGCGGTCGGCCGTACGCCGTTTCGGTGTCGGGGCCGCGCCCCCCTTCGGGGGCGATTCGGGGACGAGGTCGGTGGTCATCGGCTCACAGCTCCACGGATCGGGTCGTCATGGGCCACGGGCGCCAAGGTCTCGGGGATCACGGTCTCGGGGGTCATGGTTGGGCGGTGGGGCCCTGGTTGGGCGACCGCGACGCCGTCCTCCCTCGGGGCATCGGCCACGGCGCCGCTTTCGCACGGGGCGGCGGCCCGCGGGCCTGCCCTCCCCGGACGGCCGGACAGCTCCCGCGCTCTCCATGGCTCGGCGGCGACGGGTCGGCACACCCGCGGCTCACCGGTCGCGGACCTGTGCCCACCCGGTCGAGAGGTCATGTCACAGCTCCGCGAGGCGTCGGCGGCGGACCAGTGCGATGAAGAAGGGGCCGCCGATGAAGGCGACGAGGATGCCGGCCTGGATCTCGGTGGGGCGGGCGATGAGGCGGCCGGCGATGTCGGCGGTCAGCAGGAGACAGGGCGCCAGGACGGCCGACAGGGGGAGCAGCCAGCGGTGGTCCGGGCCGAGTCCGGCGAGTTGGGCGAGGACGCGGGCGATGTGCGGGACGACGAGGCCGACGAAGACGACGGGGCCGATGACGGCGACCGCTCCCCCGGTGAGCAGGGTGACGGCGATGACGCCCTGGACCCGGATCAGTCCGAGCTTGAGCCCGAGGGACTTGGCCACGTCGTCGCCGAGGGCGAGGCTGTTGAGGGCCGGCGCGCAGGCCAGGGCGAGGATCGCGCCGACGGCCAGGAACGGCAGGACGCGCAGCAGGACCTCGTCGTCCTGGTTGGCGAGCGAACCCGCGCTCCAGAAGCGGTAGCGGTTGAGGGCGTCCGGGTCGGTGAGGGCGATGGCGCTGGTGAGGGAGAAGAGCAGGGAGGTCACGGCGACACCGGCCAGGGCGAGTTTGACCGGGGTGGAGCCGGATCTGCCGAGCCCGCCGAGGACGTACACGAGGACGCTGGCGACGAACGCGCCGCCGAAGGCGAACCAGATGTACCCGTACACCGAGGAGATGCCGAGCACCCCGACCGACAGGACGACCGCGAAGGCGGCGCCCGCGCTGACGCCGAGGATGCCGGGGTCGGCGAGCGGGTTGCGGGTGAGTGCCTGCATCAGCGCGCCCGCGAGTCCGAGGGCGGCGCCGGTGGCGAGTCCGAGGGCGGTGCGGGGCAGTCGTACCGACCAGATGACGGTGTCGACACGGGGGTTGGGAGGGTTGCCGAGGAGGGTGTGCCACACCTGGTCGAGGGGGACGCCGAGCGCGCCGAACGCCATCGACAGGGCGCACAGTGTGATCAAGGCCACGCCCGAGAGCGTCAGCAGCAGTACCGCGCGGGGGCCTTTCGCCGCCCGGACCGTGGAGGTCCCCACGTCTTCAACTTTCTTTGATGAGGCTTGCCTTAACTGTAGGGCGAGCGCCCGTTGAACTGTAGGTCTTCCTTCGCCGCCGGTGCCTGTGTTGGGACAACTCTCACTATGGGCACCCTGTGAATTAGGTAACCCTTACCTTAGTATGTCCGCGACCCGGCTCAGAACCGGATCCCGAACTGGTGGGAAGGCTCACTGCTGTGTGCGGTACCGAGGAAGTCCTGGCCTATTGGCGGCGGCTGCTGACATCGCTGCCGCTCGAGATCTCACTGCCCGCCGATCGGCCCCATCCGCCGCAGCCGCTCACCGAGCGGGACACGCGCGTGCTCGCCGACGTCCCGGACGCCTCCGACGCCGAACGGCTCGCGGCGTTCGTCGCCCTGCTGCACCGCTACACCGGGGCGACGGACCTGACCGTGGGCCATGACGGGCTCCCCCTGCGGGTGTCCGTCGAGCACGAGCCGACCTTCGCCGAGCTGGTCCGCCGGGTGACACAGGCGCACGAGGAGGCGCAGACCCACCGGGTGCCGATCGGGCTCCTGGTGGAGGAGCTGAAGCCCCGGCCCGCGCGGGGCGGCGGCCTGTTCTTCAACACGGCGTTCGCCACGGCCGCGCGGCCCGTCGGTGAACTGCCCGCCCCGGTCGACGTACTGCTGGAGGTGGACGGGGGCGCGGCGCGGGCCGCCTACCACCCCGGCGTCTTCGACGGGACGACGATCGAGCGGCTGCTCGGCCACTACCGCACGCTGCTCGCCGACGGGCTGGAGCGGCCGGAGACCCCCGTGGCCCGGCTGGAGCTGATGAGCCCGGAGGAGTACCGGCAGGTCGTCCTGGACTGGAACGACACCGGGCACTCGGTGCCGGCGGACACCTGGCCCGCGATGTTCGCCGCGCGGGTGCGGCAGCGCCCGGACGCGGTGGCGCTGGTCTTCGAGGACGAGGAACTCACCTACGCCGAGCTGGACGAGCGCGCCAACCGCCTGGCGCACGCGCTCATCGCGCGCGGTGCCGGTCCGGAGCGGATCGTCGCCCTCGCGCTGCCGCGCTCCATCGAGCTGATCGTGGCGGAGGTGGCCGTCATGAAGGCGGGCGCCGCCTATCTGCCGATCGACCACGACTACCCGGCGGACCGCATCGCGTACATGCTGGGCGACGCGCGGCCGGTCTGCATGGTGACCACCGGCGAGACCGCCCGGGACCTGCCCGACCCGGACGGGGGCCTGACGGTTCTGGAGCTGGACTCCCCCGCCACGGCCGCCGAGTTGGCGGAGCTGCCGGTCCACGACCCCACCGAGGCGGACCGCGGCGGTCCGCTCACCGTGCTGAACGCCGCCTATGTGATCTACACCTCGGGTTCGACGGGCCGCCCCAAGGGTGTCGCCCTCGCGCACGGCGGTGTGGCGAAGCTGGTGGCCACCCAGAGCGAACGGTTCGGCATCGGCCCGCACAGCCGGGTGCTGCAGTTCGCCTCGCCCAGCTTCGACGTCGCCTTCTGGGACCTGTGCCTCGGCCTGCTGTCCGGCGGCCGGCTCGTCGTCGTCCCGGCGGAGCTGCGGGTACCGGGCGCGCCGCTGGCCGACTACGCGAACGCGCACGGCATCACCTTCATGATCCTGCCGCCCGCGCTGCTCGCCGCCATGCCCGAGGACGTGCAGCTGCCGCCCACGGCAACGCTGTTGGCGGGCACCGAGCGGGTCTCCCCCGAACTGGTCGGGCGGTACGCGCGCGGGCGGATGATGTTCAACGCGTACGGCCCGACCGAGGCCACCACCAACTCCACGCTCGGCCTGTGCGATCCGGACATCCCGGCCGGGGCGATCGTGCCCATCGGGGTGCCCGACCCGGGGACCCGGGCGTACGTCCTGGACGCGTTCCTGCGGCCGGTGCCCGCCGGGGTCACGGGTGAGCTGTACCTCGGGGGCGCGGGTCTGGCCCGCGGCTATCTCGGGCGGCCCGACCTGACCGCCGAGCGGTTCGTCGCCGACCCGTTCGGGGAGCCCGGTGAGCGGCTCTACCGCACGGGTGACCTGGTCCGCTGGCGGGCCGACGGGCGGCTGGAGTTCCTCGGGCGCGCCGACGCCCAGGTCAAGATCCGCGGCTTCCGGATCGAGCCGGGCGAGATCGAGTCGGTGCTGCGCGGCCACCCGGCCGTCGACCAGGTCACCGTGGTCGTCCGCGAGGACCGGCCCGGCGACCGCCGGCTCGCCGCCTATGTCGTCCCCGCCCTCGACGCGCCGCGCGACGCGGACCCGGACGACCGGGTCGAGGAGTGGAAGGAACTGCACGAACTCCTCTACGGCGCGGCCGGTTCCGAGGACACCGGCGACACCCGTGACACCGTCGGCGCCGAAGACACCACGACCGCCCGTGACGGCTCCGGCTTCCGCGAGAACTTCGCGGGCTGGAACAGCATGTACGACGGCACGCCGATCCCCGTCGAGGAGATGCGCGAGTGGCGGGCCGCGACCGTCGAGCGCATCCGTGAACTCGGCACCGGGCAGAAGGTGCTGGAGATCGGTGTCGGCAGCGGGCTGATCCTGTCCCGGATCGCGCCCGGCTGCGAGGCGTACTGGGGCACCGACCTCTCGCCGGCGGCCGTCACCGCGCTGCGCGCACAGGTCGACGCCGATCCGGAGCTGGCCGCCAAGGTCGAGCTGCGGGCCCAGCCCGCCCATGACACCGGCGGGCTGCCCGCCGGGTACTTCGACACGGTCGTCATCAACTCGGTCGCCCAGTACTTCCCCAGCGGGGAGTACCTCGTCGACGTGGTGCGCCAGGTGTCGGGACTGCTGGCCCCCGGCGGCCGGATCTTCATCGGCGACGTCCGCAATCTGCGGCTGCTGCGCACGCTGCGCGCGGCCGTGGAGACCCGGCGGGCCACCGGTGACGGGGGCGACGACGCGGACAAGAGCGCGCTGCGGTCGGCCGTGGAGCGGTCGGTGCGCTGGGAGGGCGAACTCCTCCTCGACCCGGACTTCTTCGCCGCCCTCGACGGCTTCGACGCGGAGATCCGGATCAAGCGGGCCACGCACCACAACGAACTGAGCCGCTACCGGTACGACGTCGTCCTGCGCCCGGGAGCCCCGGTGACGGCCCGGGAGCTGCCGGACGTCGACTGGGCGGCTCTCGGCGGCCTCGGCGGACTGGCCGGGCTGCTGGCCGGGCGGCCGGAGGGGCTCCGCGTCACCGGTGTGCCCAACGCGCGCCTCGCGGACGACCTGGCGGATCTGCGGCGGCTGGAGGGCAGCAGCCGGGAGGCGGCGTCCGGCGCCGACCCCGAGGACCTGTACGCGCTGGCGGCCGAGCACGGTTACCGGGCGGCGCTCACCTGGAACGGCCACGCCGACGACGGCGCGTTCGACGCCGTCCTCGTCCTCGACGGCGCCTTCGGTCCCCTCTACCGGACGGCCGGCGCCTACCCGCACGCCAACCGGCCGGCGCCCTTCCGCGATGTGACCGCGCTGATGCGGACCCTGCGCGCGCACGCCGCCGAGTGGCTGCCCGACTACATGGTGCCCTCGGCGTTCGTCCCGCTGCACGCCCTGCCGGTCACTCCCAGCGGCAAGATCGACGCACGGGCGCTGCCCGCCCCCGACTACGCGACCATGAGTTCCGGCCGCGCCCCGCGCACCCCCCGCGAACGGCTGCTGTGCTCGCTGTTCGCCCAGGTGCTGGGGCTGGACTCCGTGACGGCCGAGGACGACTTCCTCGCGCTCGGCGGCGACAGCATCAGCGCCATCCAACTCCTCATCCGGGCCCGGGAGTCGGGCCTCAGGCTGACCACCCGTGAGGTGTTCCGGCACCGTACCGTCGAGGCGCTGGCACAGGCCGCCGTCGAGCGGGTCGACGTCCGCACCGCCGACGCGCCGCTGGTGGAGGTCGACGAGGCCGAACTCGCCGAGATCCAGGGCGCGCACCCGCTGCGGGTCGAGGAACTGCTGCCGCTGACCCCGCTCCAGCAGGGCTTCTTCTTCCACGCCCTCACCGGCGGCGACGGGGACACCTATGTCGTCCAGCAGGTGCTGGACCTGGCCGGGCCGGTGGACGGCGAGGTGCTGCGGCGGGCCGCGCAGGGCCTCCTGGACCGACACGCGCCGCTGCGGGCCGCGTTCCGGCAGCGCGCGGACGGCACCCCCGTACAGATCGTCACGCGGGACGCCGCGCTGCCGTGGCGAGAGGTCGATCTCTCGTCGCAGGACAGCGAGGTCCGGGAGTCGCTGGGCGACGCGGTGGCCGCCGACGAGCGTGCCCGCGGCTTCGACCTGGCCGCGCCGCCGCTGCTGCGCTGCGCCCTGATCCGGCTGGGCGGCGAGCGCAGCCGTCTCGTCCTGACGTTCCATCACATCGTGGCGGACGGCTGGTCGTTGCCGGTGCTGCACCGCGAACTCATGGCGTTCTACGGCTCCGACGCGCCCGCCCTTCCCGAAGTCGCCCCCTACCGGGGCTTCCTGCGACGCCTCGCCGAGCAGGACCGGGACGCGGCCCGCGACGCCTGGCTGGACGCGCTCGCCGGGCTGGACGAACCGACGCGGCTGGTCGGCGACCCGGCCGACACGGCACCCGTGCGCCCGGAGCACGTCCGGCTGGAGCTGTCCGAGCGGACCACGGCACGGCTCGCCGAGCGGGCCCGTGAGCACGGGATCACCCTCGGCACGGTCGTCCAGGGCGCCTGGGGTCTGCTGCTCGGCAGGCTGACCGGCCGGGACGACGTCGTCTTCGGCACCACGGTCTCCGGGCGCGACGGCGAGGTCGAGGGCATCGCCTCCATGGTGGGCCTGTTCATCAACACCCTGCCGACCCGCTTCCGTTGGACCCCGCGCGAGTCCCTGGGCACCCTGCTCGTCCGGCTCCAGGAGGAGCAGGCCCGGCTGCTGGACCACCAGCACCTGGGCCTCGCCGAGATCCAGCGGCTCACCGGGCACGCGGGTTCCGGCGAACTCTTCGACACCCTCGTGGTGTTCGAGAACTACCCCGCCGAGACGGACCTCCGGGACGCCTCCGGGACCGTCCGGATCACCGGCGACGCCTTCCACGACGCCGTGCACTATCCCCTGGCCCTCGTCGTCAAGCCCGGCCGACGGCTCGACCTGCGGCTCAAGCACCACGCGGAGCGCCTCGACGGCGACACCGTCCGCGCGCTGGGCGACCGGCTCGTCCGCGTCCTGGAGGCCATCGCCGAGGCACCGGACCGCACGGCGGCCACCCTCGACCTGCTCTCCCCCGACGAGGCACTGAACGCCCACCCCTCCGGCGAGGAACGTCGCGTCGCGGAGACCACGCTCGCGGCCGGCTTCGCCGCGCAGGTCGCCCGGACCCCGGACGCGACGGCCGTCGTCTTCGGGGGCGAGCGGCTGAGCTACGCCGAACTCGACGCCCGTGCCGAGGAGTTGGCCGTACGGCTGCGCGGCCGGGGCGCCCGCCCGGGGACGTTCGTGGCGGTCGCCGTGCCGCGTTCGGCGGAGCTGATGGTGGCGCTGCTGGGCGTCCTGAAGTCGGGCGCCGCGTATCTGCCGGTGGACCTGGACTACCCGGCGGACCGGGTGGCGCACATGCTCGCCGACTCGGGCGCTACGACGGTGGTCACCCTGGCGGAGACGGCCGGCCGACTGCCCGAGTTCCAGCCCCAGCCCCAATCCCAACCCTCCGAGCGGAACGTTTCCGCAGTGCCCTCGGCGCTGCTGCTGGACGCCCCGGAGGACGAGCCGGCCGCCGGCACCGACATCACCGCCACCCCCGTCCCCGCCCGCCCCGACGACCCCGCCTACCTCATCTACACCTCCGGCTCCACCGGCCTCCCCAAGGGTGTCGTCGTCACCCACCGCGCCATCGTGAACCGGCTGGCCTGGACGCAGGGCGAGTACGGGCTCGGCGCGGACGACCGGGTGCTGCAGAAGACGCCGTCGAGCTTCGACGTGTCCGTGTGGGAGTTCTTCTGGCCGCTCCTCGAAGGCGCGACCGTGGTGCTGGCCCGCCCGGACGGCCACCGCGACCCCGCCTACCTCGCCGGACTCGTCCGCGAGGAGGCCGTCACGACCATGCACTTCGTGCCGTCGATGCTGGAGGCGTTCCTCAGCCACGACGAGGTCACCGGCGACCCCGCCTGGTCGGCGTCGCTGCGCCGGGTGCTGAGCAGCGGTGAGGCGCTGCCGGTCAGCGCCGCGAGCCGCTGGCACGCGCTGACGGGCGTACCGCTGCACAACCTGTACGGTCCGACCGAGGCGGCCGTCGACGTCACGTACCACCCGTACGCCTCCGACGAGGAGCAGGCGCCCGGCGCGTCCGTGCCCATCGGGCGTCCCGTGTGGAACACCGGGCTCCGGGTGCTGGACGCCTGTCTGCGGCCCGTCCCCGACGGTGTCCCCGGTGAGCTGTATCTGACCGGTGTGCAGTTGGCCCGTGGCTACCACGCCCGTCCGGCGCTGACCGCCGAGCGGTTCACCGCCGACCCGTACGGCCCGCCCGGCACCCGGATGTACCGCACCGGTGACCTGGTCAGACGGCGCCCGGACGGCGTGATCGAGTATCTGGGCCGCACCGACCGGCAGGTCAAGCTGCGCGGCAACCGGATCGAACTCGGTGAGATCGAGGCCGCGTTGGTCCGGCTGCCGCAGGTCGCGCAGGCCGCCGTGACGGTGCGGGACGACGCGCTCGTCGCCTACGTCGTGCCCGCCTCAGGGGCCGCCGAGGTGGGCGACCTCCGTGAGGCCGTCACCGAGGCGCTGCCCGCCCCCATGGTGCCGAGCGCCTGGGTGGTCCTCGAAGCGCTGCCCCTCACCCCGAGCGGCAAGCTGGACCGGGCCGCGCTGCCCGCCCCTCAGGCCGTACGCGGGACCGTCACCCGCGCCCCGGGCAGCCCCCGGGAACAGGTGCTCGTCGAGATCTTCGCGGCGGTGCTGAAGCTCCCCGAGGTCGGGGTCGACGACGACTTCTTCCTGCTGGGCGGTGACAGCATCAGCTCGATCGCCGTGTCCAGCCGGGCCCGTCGCGCGGGTCTGGCGATCGGTCCGCGCGAGGTGTTCGAGCACCGCACCCCGGCGGCGCTCGCGGCGGCGGCCACGCTCGACGAGACGGCTCCGGGGGACACCCCTGCCGTGTCGGCGTTCGCGCTGACGGAGGAGGAGCGGGAGCGGGTCGAGCGGCTCGCCCCGGGCCGGATCGAGGACGTGTGGCCCCTCGCCCCGCTCCAGGAGGGCCTGTTCTTCCACTCGAACTTCGACGACAGCTCCCTCGACGTCTACACGGTCCACGAGTCCTTCGACTTCGCCGAACGCGTCGACGCCGAGCGGCTGTCGGCGGCCATGCGCACCCTGCTGGCCCGCAACCCCAGCCTGCGGGCCGGGTTCACCAGTGAGGGGCTGCGCCAGCCGGTGCAGTTCATCGTGCGGGACGCCGGGATCCCGCTGACCGAGGTGGATCTGGCGGGGCTCACGGCGGCCGAACAGGACGTCCGGATGCGGGAGTTGCTGGAGGAGTCCCGGTCCCGGCGCTTCGACCTCACCCGCCCGCTGCTCTTCCGGATGCTGCTGGTCCGGCTCGGTGAGGAGCGCGGCGACCGGCTGATCGTCGGCCGTCATCTGATCCTGTGGGACGGCTGGTCGGCCTGGCTGTTCCTGGACCAGCTGTTCGCGCTGTACGAGAGCGGCGGCGACCCGGCGGGACTGGACCGACCAGGTTCGTACCGCGACTATCTGACCTGGCTGGAGCGGCAGGACGACACCGAGGCCACCCGCGCCTGGCGTGCCGCGCTGTCCGGCTTCGAGGAGCCCACCCTGCTGGTGCCGGCCGCCTCCGAGCGGGGCCAGGAGCCGGTGATCCCGGAGCAGCTGGACGCCGTACTGGACGCGCCGGTCGCCGAGCGGCTGCGCGACACCGCCCGCGCCCACGGCCTGACCATGAACACCGTGCTCAACGCGGCCTGGGGACTGGTCCTGGCCGGGGCGACCGGGCGCACCGACATCGCGTTCGGTACGACGGTCGCCGGGCGGCCCAGCGAGGTGCCCGACGTCGAGAACGTCATCGGCATGTTCCTGAACACCGTGCCCGCGCGCATCGCCTTCGACCCGCGCGAGCCGGTCGTCGGGCTGCTGCGCCGGATCCAGGGTGAGCGTCTCGCGGTCATGCCGTTCGAGCACCTGGGCCTGGGCGTCCTCCAGGCCGAGTCGGGCCACCGACGGCTGTTCGACACCCTCTTCGTACTGCGCAACGCCGACACCGACGAACGGCTCGCCGAGCTGCGCGAGCGGCACGGCGCGACCGCCGTGGCCAACGTGGACGCCACGCACTACCCGGCGAACCTGGTCGTCACGCCCGGCGAGACGGTCAGGGCGACCCTCGCCTACCGGCCCGATCTGCTGGACGGCGACCACGCGCGACGCCTGCTGGACCGCTTCGTGCTGCTGGTGGGCCGTCTGGTGGCCGACCCGCACGCGCCGGTCGGCTCACTGGACTCCCTGCTGCCCGCCGAGGCCGAGGCGCTCGCCGTCGAGGAGGCCGAGCGGCGGCAGCCCGTCCCGCACGAGACCGTGGCGGACATGCTGGCCGCGCAGGCCGCCCGTACCCCGGACGAGACCGCGCTCGTCTTCGGCGCGCAGACCCTGACGTACGCCGAACTCGACGCCCGCTGCGACCGCATGGCGCGGCTGCTGATCGAGCGCGGCGCCGGACCCGAGCGGGTGATCGCCCTCGGGCTGCCCCGCTCGATCGACATGGTGGTGGCACTCTTCGCGGTGCTGCGCACGGGCTCGGCGTATCTGCCGCTGGAGCTGGACCACCCGGCCGACCGGCTGTCACTGATGCTGGCCGACGCCCGCCCGCTGCTCCTGCTCTCCACGGAGGGCGTGTCGGCGACGCTGACGGGCGACACGCCGCGTGTGCTGCTCGACGATCCGGCGGTGGCCGCCGAACTGGCGGCCCTGCCCGCCGACCCGGTGTCGGTGACCTTCAGCCTGGACCACCCGGCGTACATCATCTACACCTCGGGCTCGACCGGCCGCCCCAAGGGTGTCGTCACCCCGTACCTCGGCCTGACGAACATGCAGCTCAACCACCAGAAGGAGATCTTCGCCCCGGCGATCGCGTCGGCGGGCGGACGGCGGCTGCGGATCGCGCACACCGTGTCGTTCGCGTTCGACATGTCCTGGGAGGAGCTGCTGTGGCTCGTCGAGGGGCATGAAGTACACGTCTGCGACGAGGAGTTGCGGCGGGACGCGACCGCGCTGGTGGCGTACTGCGAGGAACACCGCGTCGACGTGGTGAACGTGACACCGACGTACGCCCATCTCCTCCTGGAGGAGGGCCTGTTGGAGGGGCACCGGCCGCCGCTGGTGCTGCTCGGCGGCGAGGCCGTCACCGAGACGGTGTGGAACACCCTGCGGGACACGGAGGGGACGTACGGCTACAACCTGTACGGCCCGACCGAGTACACGATCAACACGCTCGGCGGCGGCACGGAGGACAGCGCCACCCCGACCGTCGGCAGGCCGATCCGCGCCACCCGCGCCCGTATCCTCGACACCTGGCTGCGGCCGGTGCCGGACGGTGTGGCGGGCGAGCTGTACATCGCGGGCGTCGGTCTGGCACGCGGCTACCTCGACCGGCCCGGTCTGACGGCCGAGCGGTTCGTGGCCGACCCGTACGGTCAGCCCGGCGAGCGCATGTACCGCACCGGTGACCTCGTACGACGCCGCCCGGACGGCAACCTGGACTTCCTCGGCCGGACCGACGACCAGGTGAAGATCCGGGGTTACCGGGTGGAGCTGGGCGAGATCGAGACCGCGCTCGTGCAGCACCCCGAGGTGTCGCGGGCCGCCGTCATCGCCCGCGACGACACCGCCGCGCCGGGGACGAAGCGGCTGGTGGGCTATGTCGTGCCCGCCGAACTCGACGGGGACGCGCGGGAGTCGGCCGAGCGGGAGCAGATCGGTGAGTGGCAGGAGATCTACTCCGCCGAGTACACCGAGATCGGCACCGCGCTGTTCACCGAGGACTTCGCGGGCTGGGACAGCTCCTACGACGGCACCCCCATCCCCCTGGAGGGCATGCGGGAGTGGCGCGAGGCCACCGTGGAGCGCATCCGTGAGCTGCGGCCCCGCCGCATCCTGGAGATCGGTGTCGGCTCGGGTCTGCTGCTGTCGAAGCTCGCGCCGGACGCGGAGGCGTACTGGGCGACCGACTTCGCCGCGCCCGTGATCCGCAAGCTCACCGAGGGCGTCAAGAGCGACCCGGTGCTGGCGGGCAAGGTGGAACTGCGCTGCCAGCCCGCCGAGGTGACCGAGGGGCTGCCCGCCGGCTTCTTCGACACGGTCGTCATCAACTCCGTCATCCAGTACTTCCCGAGCCTGGACCACCTCCACCAGGTGATCCGGGGCGCGCTGGACCTGCTCGCGCCCGGTGGCGCGCTGTTCCTCGGTGACGTCCGCGACCTGCGGCAGGCCCGGGTGTTCCAGTCCGGCATCCAGGCCGCCCGCGCCGACGCGGACACCGAGCCGGACGGTCTGCGCCGGGCGGTGGAGCGCGGTCTCGCGCTGGAGAAGGAACTCCTCGTCGACCCGGACTGGTTCACCACCCTCGGCGTCGGTGTCGACCTGCGCACGAAGGCGGGCCGCCACCACAACGAGCTGACCCGCTACCGGTACGACGTGGTGCTGTACGAGGGCGATGCCGGGCTCTCGCTGGACGAGGTCCCGGCCGTGGAGTGGACCGGACGGGACGCGCTTCTCGCCCGGCTCGACGGCACCGGACCGTTCCGGGTGCGGGGCGTCCCGGACGCCCGTACGGCCGGTGACCTGGCCGGGCTGCGCGCGCTGGACACCGGCCGGCCCACCGCCGTCGCGGCGACGGGAGTGGAACCGGATAACCTGCGGGAGACCGCCGGGTCCCACGGCTACCGGCTGCTCACCACCTGGTCCGCCGAACCGGGCTCCTACGAGGCCGTGTTCGTGCCCGACGGCGCGACCTCCGGCGACGGGACCCCCGGCACCGGGGCCGGGCGCACGGCCGGCCTGTACCGGCCGCGTGCCGACCGCGACGCCGACGCCCCGTTCGCCAACACCCCGGCGGCCGGACGCGGTCACACCGCGCTGATCCGGCGGCTCCGCGACGACCTCGGGCAGCGGCTGCCCGGCTACATGGTGCCCGCCGCGTTCGTGGTCCTGCCCGGACTGCCGATGAACGACAACGGCAAGCTCGACGTCCGCGCCCTGCCGGACGCCGAACCCGCCGTCGCCCTGTCGGCCGGACGCGGCCCGCGCACCCCCGTCGAGGAGGTGCTGTGCCGGCTCTTCGCCGAGGTGCTGGGCCTGCCCCGCACAGGCGCGGAGGACAACTTCTTCGACCTGGGCGGCCATTCGCTCCTCGCGACCCGGCTGATCAGCCGCGCCCGCACCGAACTGGGCGCCGAGCTGGCCATCCGTGACCTGTTCGAGGCGCCCACCCCCGAGACGCTGGCCCTCCGCGCGGCCACCGGGCAGCCCGCCCGGCCCGTGCTCGAACCCGCCGCCGAACGCCCCGCCCGTATCCCGCTGTCGGCCGCCCAGCGCCGGCTGTGGCTGGTGGAGCGGATCACCGGGGACGGTGTCGCGTACAACTTCCCGCTCGTGTTCCGGCTGCGGGGCGCCCTGGACATCGACGCCCTGCGGGCCGCGCTCCGCGATGTGACGGACCGTCACGAGGCGCTGCGGACGCGGTTCCTGGAGGCCGACGGGGAGCCGTACCAGTGGATCGCGGCGCCCGGTGAGGCCGAGCCGGAGTTCCGGCTCACGGAGGGCACGGAGGCCGGGCTCGCGGAGTGGATCGAGGAGGCCCAGCGCCGCCCGTTCGACCTGCGCACCGAACTCCCGGTCCGCGCACAGGTGTCGAGGCTCGCGGCCGACGACCACGTGGTGGCCGTCGTGCTGCACCACATCACCACCGACGAGTGGTCCGACCGGCCGTTCCTCGCCGATCTGAACCGGGCGTACACGGCCCGCGCCGAGGGCCGGGACCCCGGGTGGGCGCCGCTGCCGGTGCAGTACGCCGACTACACCCTGTGGCAGGAGCGCCTGCTCACCGAGGTGGAGGACAGCCAACTCTCTTACTGGACGGGCGCCTTGAGCGGGCTCCCGGAGGAGATCCCGCTGCCGCTGGACCGGCCGGGGGCGCCCCGCGCCACCGGGCACGGGGCCGTGGTCCGCGCCACGCTCCCGGACGCCACCGGGGACGCGCTGCGCGACCTCGCGGGCACCCACCAGGTCAGTATGTTCATGCTGTTCCAGGCCGCGACCGCCGCGCTGCTGCACCGGCTCGGCGCCGGGGACGACATCCCGCTCGGCGCGCCCATCGCGGGCCGTACCGACAGCGCGGTGGACGAACTGGTCGGCTTCTTCGTCAACACGCTGGTGCTGCGCACCGATCTGTCCGGCACCCCGTCCTTCGAGGAGCTGCTCGGCCGGGTGCGGGAGGCGGCGCTGGCCGCGTTCGAGCACCAGGACGTGCCGTTCGACCGGGTCGTCGAGGCCGTCAACCCGGTCCGCACCGCCGACCGCAACCCGCTCTTCCAGGTCATGCTGGGCTACCACCACCGGCCCGACGGCGACCCGGACCTGTTCGGGCTGGCCACCGAGTGGTTCGACATGGACAACGGCATGGCGAAGTTCGACCTGGACTTCACCTTCGTCGACCACGGGCCCGGCCAGGACATGACGCTCCTGCTGGAGTACGCCACCGATCTCACCGACGAGGAGACCGCCACCGGGCTCGCCGAGCGCCTGCTGAGCCTGCTGACACGGGCCGTCGCCGAGCCCGGCCGCCCGCTGCGCGACCTCGACGTCCTCACCGACACGGAGCGGACGGCCGTCACGACCGTCTGGAACGACACGGCCCGCCCCCTGGAGACCCGGTCCGTGCCGGAGATCCTCGACGCCATCGTCCGGGAACGGCCCGACGCGCCCGCCCTCACCACGGGGGCGTCCCGGCTCACCTTCCGGGAACTGGGCGCGCGGGTGGACGCCGTGGCCCGGCTCCTGCTGGACCGGGGCGCCGCCGCCGAACGCGTCGTCGGCCTCGCCCTGCCCCGGCAGCTGATGGTCCCGGCGCTCCTCGGTGTCCTGAAGTCGGGTGCCGCCTATCTGCCGCTCGACCCCGAATACCCCGCCGACCGGCTGGAGTTCATGCTCCGCGACGCGACCCCGCTGTGCGTGCTCACCACGGCGGAGCTGGCGCCGAAGCTGCCGGAGGGGTGCACGGTCGTCCTGATCGACGCCCTGGCCCCGTACGAGGGGGAGGCACCGGCCGTCGCGCCCCCCGCCCCCACCGGCACCGCCTATCTCATCTTCACCTCGGGTTCCACCGGCACCCCCAAGGGCGTCGTCGGCACCCACCGGGGCCTGAGCAACTTCTTCGCGGCCCACCGGGACGACCTCATCCGGCCCGCCGAGCGGTCCCTCGGCCGGGACCGGCTGCGGGCCGTGCACGCGGCCTCGTTCAGCTTCGACGGCTCCTGGGAGCCGCTCATCTGGCTGCTCGCCGGGCATGAACTGCATGTCGTGGACGAGGCCGTGATGGCGGACCCGGCCGCGCTGCTCGCCCACCTCGGCCGGGCCGACATCGACTTCCTCGACGTCACCCCGACCTACCTCCGCGAGCTGATCCACCACGGCTTCCTGGAGCCCGGCGCGCACCTGCCCGGGGTGATCGCCGTCGGTGGCGAGGCGACCCCGGCCCCGCTGTGGGAGCGGCTGTGCGCCCTGCCCGGCACCCAGGTCCACGACCTGTATGGGCCCACCGAGAGCGCGGTCGACGCCTACGGCTGGCACAGCGACACCGCCGGCCGCTGGGCCGCGCCGCTGGACAACATCCGCGCCCATGTCCTGGACGAGCTGCTGCGGCCCGTCCCCGTGGGCGTCACCGGTGAGCTGTACCTCGCCGGTGAGGGCCTGGCACGGGGCTACCTGAACCGGCCGGGCCTGACCGCCGAGCGGTTCACGGCCGACCCGTTCGGCGCGCCCGGCACCCGGATGTACCGCACGGGCGACCTCGTCCGGCGCCGCCGCGACGGCTCCCTGGAGTTCCAGGGCCGCGCCGACGGCCAGGTGAAGCTGCGCGGCTTCCGTATCGAACTCGGTGAGATCGAGGCGCTGCTCGCCACGCACCCCGACGTGGCCACGGCCGCCGTCGTGGTCCGCGAGGACACCCCGGGCGTGCGCAGGCTCGTCGCGTACGTCCTCCCGGCGGCCGGGCGCGTCCCGGACCCGGCGGAGCTGCGCGGCCACACGGCCGGAGCGCTGCCCGCGCACATGGTGCCGACCGCGTTCGTCACCGTGGCGGCACTGCCGCGCACGGTCGCGGGCAAGCTCGACGAGAAGGCGCTGCCCGCGCCCGACCTCGCCGCGCTCACCTCCGGCCGCAGGCCCCGCACCCCGCGCGAGGACCTGCTGTGCGAGGCGTTCGCCGCCGTCCTGGACGTGCCCGAGGTCGGGATCGACGACGACTTCTTCGCCCTGGGCGGTCACTCGCTCCTCGCGATGCGCCTCACCGCCCGCATCCGGGCCGTGCTCGGCGCGGAGGTCTCGCTGCGTACGGTCTTCGACGCGCCGACGGTCGCCCGGCTCGCCCGGCACCTCGCCGACGCGACGGACGGGACGGGTACGGCCCGCCCGGCGCTGACGGTCCAGGAACGCCCCCAGCGGCTGCCACTGTCCTCCGCCCAGCAGCGTCTGTGGGTGCTGTACCAGGTGGAGGGCCCCAGCGCGACGTACAACATCCCCTCGGCCTGGCGGCTGACGGGCGCGCTGGACGTGGAGGCGCTGCGGACCGCCGTGCACGACGTCGTCGTACGCCACGAGACGCTGCGCACGGTCTTCCCGGACGACGAGGGCCGGGCCCACCAGCTGGTGCTGGCGGCCGACGAGGTCCGGGTGCCGTTCGAGGTCGTCGACACCGACGCGGACCTGCTGCCGGAGCTGCTGGCGGAGGCCGGTGCGTACGGCTTCGCGCTGGACCGCGAACTGCCGCTGCGCGTCCATGTGTTCCGCACGGGTGAGGAGGAGTGGACGGTCCTGGTGCTCATGCACCACATCGCGGGCGACGAGTGGTCGGAGGGCCCGTTCAACCGGGACCTCGCGCTCGCCTACGCCGCCCGTACGGCCGGACGCGCCCCCAAGTGGGAGCCGCTGCCGGTGCAGTACGCGGACTACACGCTGTGGCAGCGGGACGTCCTCGGTGACGAGAAGGACGAGGACAGCCTCGCGGCACGGCAGCTCGCGTACTGGAAGCGGGCGCTGGCCGGGCTGCCCGAGGAGCTGGCGCTCCCAGTCGACCGGGCCCGCCCGCTGGAGTCCACCTACCGGGGCGGCTCCGCCGATCTCTCCCTGGACGCCGAACTCGCCGCCGCTCTGCACGGGTTGGCGCGTGACAACGGGGTCAGTGTGTTCATGGTGCTCCAGTCGGCCGTGGCCACGCTGCTGTCCCGGCTCGGCGCGGGGCACGACATCCCGATCGGCAGCCCGATCTCCGGGCGCACCGACGCCGGTCTGGACGAGCTGGTCGGGTTCTTCCTCAACACGCTGGTGCTGCGGACGGACACCTCCGGGGACCCGACGTTCCGGGAGCTGCTCGGCCGGGTCCGGGAGGCCGACCTCGCCGCGTTCGACCATCAGGACGTGCCGTTCGAGCGGCTGGTGGAGGTGCTCAACCCGGCCCGGTCGCTGGCCCGTCACCCGTTGTTCCAGGTGATGGTGGTGTACCTGGCGTCGGGCGGGGACGACACCGGACTGCCCGGGCTGGCCGCCCGCCGGGACGACGTGGCCCAGACGACCGCCAAGTTCGACCTGTCCTTCGACTTCGTCGAGCGCGGGGACGGCACCGGGGTGGACGGTGTCCTGGAGTACAGCGCCGATCTGTTCGACCAGGGCACCGCCGAGGCGTTCGCGGCCCGGCTGCTGCGGGTGCTGCGTGCCGTGGCGGCCGACCCGGACGCCCCGC
The DNA here is from genome assembly GCF_020010925.1 of Streptomyces griseiscabiei. NCBI lineage: Bacteria > Bacillati > Actinomycetota > Actinomycetes > Kitasatosporales > Streptomycetaceae > Streptomyces > Streptomyces griseiscabiei. The sequence goes on from NZ_JAGJBZ010000001.1 coordinate 1,567,681, forward strand.
TCGGCGGCATCGACATCCTGGGCGCGGAGGAGCGGGCCCGGCTCCTCGGCGGCTGGCACGGCAGGCCCGCCGCGGGGGCGCCGACCACCACGCCCGCGCTCTTCGAGGAGCGGGTGCGTCTGCACGGTGAGCTGCCCGCCGCCGCGTCCGACGGCGTCGAGCTGACGTTCGCCGAACTCAACGCGGACGCCAACCGGTTGGCAAGACTGCTCGTCGAGGCCGGCGCCGGACCGGAGCGGTTCGTGGCGCTCGCGCTGCCCCGCACCGCGCGCTTCCTGACGGCCGTCCTGGCCGTGCACAAGGCGGGCGCGGGCTATCTGCCGCTCGACCCGGACGCCCCGGTGGAGCGCACGGCCGACGTCCTCGCCGACGCCCGGCCGGTACTGACCCTGACCACCCGCGACCTGGCCGCCACCCTGCCGACCGGCACCGAACCGTTGGTGCTGGACGACGAGGCCACGGAGGCTCGGCTCTCGGCGCAGGACACCGCCGACCTCACCGACGCCGACCGCACGGCCCCGCTGACGCCCCGCCACCCGGCGTACGTCATCTACACCTCGGGCTCCACCGGCCGCCCCAAGGGTGTCGTGATCACCCACGAGACCCTCGGCAACCTGTTCCACAGCCACCGCGAGACGCTCTACTCCCCCGCCATCGAGGCGGCCGGGCGGCGGCATCTGCGGGTCGGGCACGCCTGGTCGTTCTTCTTCGACGCGTCCTGGCAGCCGCAGCTGTGGCTGCTGGACGGGCACTGCGTGCACATCCTGTCCGAAGAGGTCCGGCGTGACCCCGAGCTGGTCACCGAGGCCGTGCTGCGGCACCGGTTCGACTTCCTGGAGGTCACCCCGTCGTTCTTCACGCAGATGGCCGACAGCGGTCTGCTGCGCGACGGCGACTGCCCGCTCGCGGTCGTCGGCGTCGGCGGCGAGGCGGTCCCCGTAGCCCTGTGGAAGCGGCTCGCGGAACTGCCCGGCACCGAGGCGTTCAACCTGTACGGGCCGACCGAGTCGACCGTGGACGCCCTCGTGGGCCGGGTCCGCGACAGCGAACGGCCGCTCGTGGGACGGCCGGTGGCCGGTACCCGGGCGTACGTCCTCGACGACCGGCTCCAGCCGGTGCCGCCCGGAGTCCCCGGTGAGCTGTACCTCGCCGGTGGCGGTCTCGCCCGGGGCTACCTCGGCAGCCCGGCCCTGACCGCCGAGCGGTTCGTGGCGGACCCGTTCGGTCCGGCCGGATCGCGGCTGTACCGCACGGGCGACCTGGCCCGCTGGACCGCCGACGGCAGGATCGACTACCTGGGCCGCGCCGACGACCAGGTCAAGATCCGCGGCTTCCGGATCGAGCCCGCCGAGATCGAGGCCGCGCTCACCACCCACCCGGAGGTCGGCCAGGCCCTGGTGACCGTCCACCAGGACGGCCCCCGCAAGCTGCTCGTGGCCTATGTCGTCCCGGTCCCGGACACCTCGCCCGACCCGGCGCTGCTGAGGGCCCATGTCGCGAGCCGGCTCCCGGACCACATGGTCCCGGCGGCCGTGGTCGCCCTGGAGCGGTTCCCGCAGCTGGCCAACGGGAAGCTGGACCGGTCCGCGCTGCCCGCGCCCGACTTCACCGCCCTGTCCTCGGGACGGGCCCCCGCGACTCCGGTGGAGGAACTGCTCTGCACGGTCTTCGCGGAGGTGCTGGGCCTCGAACGGGTCGGTGTGGACGACGACTTCTTCGCGCTCGGCGGAGACAGCATCGTCGCCATGCAGCTGGTGGGCCGGGCGCGTGCGGCGGGGCTGCGGATCAGCCCGCGGCTGGTGTTCCGGCACCGTACGGTCGCCGCGCTGGGCACGGTCGCCGAGGCGGCCGACGTGTCCGCGCCGCGCCCGGTGGACGACGGCACCGGCAGTGTGCCGCTCACCCCGGTCATGCACTGGCTGCGCGAACTGGGCGGCCCCTTCGCCTCGTACCACCAGGCGGCCCTGGTCCGCACCCCGGCGGCGCTGGACCTGCCCGCGCTGACCACCGTGCTCCAGGCGCTCGCCGACCGGCACGACCTGCTGCGCGCCACCCTGGTCCGGCCCTCCCGCGAGGACACCGCCCAGTGGTCGCTGCAGGTGCCGCCGGTCGGTGCGGTCGACGCGGCGGGCTGGATCGAGCGGGTCGACGTGTCCGGACTGGACGCGGCGGCGCTGGGCGAGACCGTGCGCGAACACACCACGGCGGCACGGGCGTCGCTCGACCCGGACGCCGGGGTGATGGTCAGGGCGGTGTGGTTCGACGCGGGCGACGCCCCGGGACGGCTGCTTCTGCTGGGCCACCACCTCGTCGTGGACGGGGTGTCCTGGCGGGTGCTGCTGCCGGACCTCGAAGCGGCCTGGCGGGACGTCTCCGCCGGACGGCCGGTCTCGCTGCTGCCCGTGGAGACCTCGTTCGCCCGCTGGTCGAGGCTGCTCACCGAGTTGGCCCAGGCACCGGAGCGGGAGGCCGAACTCCCCCTGTGGGAGGCGATCCTGGACGGCGGCGCCGAATCCCTGCCGCTCGACCGGGACCGCGACCCGGACCTCGACACCGCCGCCACCCAGCGCGAGGTCGTGCTGCGGCTGCCCGCCGAGCACACCGGACCGCTGCTCTCGGCCGTCCCGGCCGCGTTCGGCGCACAGGTCAACGACGTCCTGCTGGCGGGGCTCGCTCTCGCCTTCGCCGACCGGCGGCGGCGGACGGGCGGTGCGGACACCTCGGTCCTGGTCGACCTCGAAGGCCACGGCCGCGAGGAGGAGCTGGGCGGCGACGGGGTCGATCTGTCCCGTACGGTCGGCTGGTTCACCAGCGTCTACCCGGTCCGGCTCGATCCGGGGCCGGTGGACACGGGCGAGGCGTTCACGGGCGGGCCGGCCGCCGAGCAGGCCGTACGGCGGGTGCGCGAGCATCTGGCGGCACTGCCCGCGAACGGCGTCGGGTACGGGCTGCTGCGGCACCTCAACCCCCGCACCCGTGACGTGCTGTCGGCCTACGAGCCGCCGCGCGTCGAGTTCAACTACCTGGGCCGGTTCGGCATCCCGGAGGAGACGGACTGGTCGTACGCGCCGGAGGAGGACGCGGCGGACATCGGGTCGGAGGGCTCGATGCGGGAGGGTCACGCGCTGGAGATCAACGTGGTGACCGAGGACCGGGCGGACGGGCCGGTCCTGGCCGCGCACTGGTCGTATCTGGAAGGACTGCTGCCGCTCGAGGCGGTCCAGGATCTCGCCGAGACCTGGTTCCGGGCCCTGAAGGGGCTCGTCGCGTGGGCGGAGCGGAACCCGAAGTGAGCAACACGAAGTCGGACATCGGAAAGAGGAATGGCATGAGCAACCCGTTCGAGGACCCCGAGGGCACCTACCTGGTCCTGGTCAACGACGAGAACCAGCACAGCCTGTGGCCGGACTTCGTGGACGTGCCCGCGGGCTGGCGGGCGGTCCACGGACCCGGGTCGCGGCAGTCCTGCCTGGACCACGTCGAGGCGAACTGGACCGACATGCGGCCGCGCAGCCTGGCCGAGTCGATGGACGGCTGACACAGGGCACACGAGAGGGGGGCCGGTCGGTGACCGGCCCCCCTCTTCGCTGCCCGATTCCCCCGCCCGCGTCAGGACACGGGCTGCTCCACCTTGGTGTCCGTCTTGCCGTCGACGGCCGCCGCCAGCTGCGGGGCCAGCCGCTCGACCACGTACGGCAGGCTGAGGACCGAGACGAAGGACGTGGCGTTGCCGTAGTCGCTGGTCTCGTTCACGAAGACCTCGCGGCCCTCCTTCACGACGCCCAGGTCCTTGTACGAGGCGTCCTTGTGCAGCTTCGCGGCGTCCTTGACCGGGTCGCCGACGATCCACACGATGGCGTCCTGGTCGAGCAGGTCGGTGCGCTCCTTGCTGATGTTGGCGCCGAACTGGTCACCGATCGCCTTGTCCAGGTCCTTCGGCAGGGTGAAGCCGAGACCGGTCAGCAGCCGGGAGCGGGCGTCCTCGCTGCCGAAGACGAACATGCCCTCGTACGGGGTGGCCATGACCGCCGTCGCGCCCTTGAACGCCGGGTACTTGTCGGCGGCGGCCCTGATCTTCGCCTCGGTGCCGGCGACCGCCTCGGTGGCCTCCTTCTCCTTGCCGAGCGCCTTGCCGATCGTCTCCGTCTGCTCCTGCCACGGCACGCCGTAGTCGTTGTACGCCTTCGGCTGGGCGACCACGGGCGCGAACTTGGACAGCGACTCGTACTGCTCCTTGGTGAGTCCGCCGTACACCGCGAGGATCAGATCGGGCTTGAGCGCGGCGATCTTCTCCACCTGCGGGCCCGTGCCGGTGTCCTTGAGGACGGTCGGCGCCTTCGCGGAGCCGAGCTTGTCCTCGGCCCAGGGGCCGATGGCACCCTTGTAGCCGCCGAGCCATTCGGTGGTGCCGACGGGGACCTTGCCGAGGGCGAGGACCGCGTCCTGGTCGGTGAGGCCGACGGTGACGATCCGCTCGGGCTCGGCCTTGATCGTGGTGCTGCCGTACTTGTGGTCGATGGAGACCGGGAAGGCGGACTCGCCGGAGGAGGTGCTCGCCTTCGCGCCGGTGTCCGACGTGTCGGAGTCCGAGTCGCCGCCGCCGCACGCGGTGGCGAGGAGCAGGGTGGCGGAGGCGAGCACGACGGCGAGTCGTGGCGCTCTGCGGGAGCGGAACATCAGAGGTCCTTCGGTTCGGGTTCCTGTGGAGCGATGCGTGTGGGGGTCTCGGGGGCCGGCCGGGGGCCGGTGTCGCGGGCGTCCGACCACGCCGACCAGAGGGCGGCGTAGGGGCCGCGCGCGGCGCGGAGTTCGTCGTGGGTGCCGCTCTCGACGATCCGGCCGGCCTCCATGACGACGACGCGGTCGGCGGTGGCGGCCTGGCTGAGGCGGTGGGCGACGATCAGCGCGGTCCGGCCGTCTATGGCGCGGGCGACCGCCTTCTCCAGCGTGCGGGCTCCGGCGCTGCCCGCCTCGGCGGTGGCCTCGTCGAGGATCACCAGGGGCGAGTCGGCGAGGATCAGCCGGGCCAGGGCGAGGGCCTGCGTCCGCTCGCCGCTGAGCCGGTGGCCGCCGTCGCCGACCACCGTGGCGAGCCCGTCGGGCAGGGCCTCGGCCCAGGCGAGGGCGTCGACGCGGTCGAGCGCGGCGCGCAGTTCGTCGTCGGAGGCGTCGGGGCGGGCGAGCCGCAGGTCGTCGGCGAGGGGGCCCGCGAAGACATGGGTCTCCTGGGTGATCAGGGCGATCGTGCGGGAGGCCGCGGAGCCGAGTTCGACGGGCGGGACACCGCCCACGAGGACACTGCCGGTGGTGGGCGGCTGGATGCCCGCGACCACCTTGGCCAGGGTGGTCTTGCCCGCTCCGCTGGCACCGACCAGGGCCACGCGTTCGCCGTGGCCGACCGTCAGGTCGATGTCGTGCAGGACGGGGTGGCCGGTCCGGTAGGCGTGGCTCAGTCCCTGGACGGTGACGTCGGCGCCGCCGGTCCCGGCCGAGTGCGCCGGTACCGGGGGCACCGGTTCGTCCGTGACACCGACGAGCCGGGCGAGGCCGGCGGTGGCGGACTGGGCGTCGTCGAGGAGGGCGAGGGCCGCGTTGACGGGGCCGAACAGGTTGTGGAAGTACAGGGCGGCGGCGGTCGCCGTGCCGATGCTGGCGGAGCCGTCGCGGACCAGCCAGTAGCCGGTGATCAGGACGGCGGCCAGTCCGATGTACTCGGCGATGTGCAGTCGGCTGTAGAAGCCGAGGACGAGCCGTACGCCCCGCATGGTGAGCGCCACCACGGACCAGGAGCGTTCGGTGACCCGCTCGGTGTGCTCGCCCCCGAGGCGGAACGAGCGGACGGTGGAGCTGCCGCCGATGGTGTCGAGCATCTGCTGCTGCTGGGCGCCGGCGGCCACCCGCTGCTCGGCGTAGAGCGGGATGGCGCGGGCGACGTACCAGCGTGCGGTGGCGACCTGGACGGGGACCGCGAGCAGCGCGGCCAGCAGGAACCGCCAGTCGAGCAGCGCCATGGCGCCGAGCGTCAGGAAGATGGTGAGCAGGGAGTGGCCCAGCGCGGGCAGCGCGTTGCGGACGGCGTCGGCGATGAGGGAGACGTCGGCGGTGACCCGGGCGGTCAGGTCGCCGGCGCCTGCCTTCTCGACGCGCTCCAGCGGGAGCGTCAGGGCGCGTTCGACGAAGCGTTCGCGCAGTCGGGCCAGGGTGGTCTCGCCGAGGCGGGCGATCTGCGAGAGCCCGAACCCGGCGGTGACGCCCTGGACCACGGCGACGGCCACCAGCAGGGCCGCGGTGACGGTGATGGCGTCGGCGGAGCCCCGGTCGGCGGCCAGGTCGACGATCCGGCCCAGCAGGGGCTGCACGAGCAGACCCACAGCGGTGGAGCCCACCATCACGGTGAACGCGGACAGCGCCAGCCGCCGCTGCGGGCGCAGCAGTTCGGTGACCGCGGCCCGGGTGCGGGCGGGGGTGGCGACGGGCAGCAGTTCGGGTGCGGGGCGGTCGCCGCCGCGGGACGCGGGAACGGGGGCGGCGTCGGCGGTGTCGGATCGCCCGGCCGCACGGGGCCCGTCGTCGGCTCCCCCGGCCGTCGGCGAACCGCCCTCGTGACGACCGGTCGCCCGAGGACCGCCGTCGGCTCCCCCAGCCGCAAGGGACCCGCTGTCGGCTCCCCCGGCCGTCGGCGAACCGCCGTCAGATCCACCGGTCGTCCGGGGGGCGTCGCCCGATCCACCGGTCGTCCGGGGGTCGCCGTCGGCACGGCCGGTCATGTCGGTACCGTCGTCTGATCGCCCGGTCATGTCAGCACCGCCGTACGGTAGTCGGCGCACTCGTGGACGAGGCGCTCGTGGTCGCCGGTCGCGGTGACCCGGCCGTCGTGGAGGAGGACGGCCCGGTCGGTGACGGCGAGCAGGGCCGGGCTGTTGGTCACCAGGAGCGTGGTGCGTCCGCCGCGGACGTCCCTGATGCCGGCGGCGATCCGGGACTCGGTGACGGCGTCGACGGCGGTGGCGGGCTCGTGCACGACGAGGACCGGCGCGTCGGCGGCCAGGGCCCGGGCCAGGGCGACCCGTTGCCGCTGTCCGCCGGAGAGCGACCGGCCGCGCGCGGTGACGGGCGTGTCGACGCCGTCGGGCAGCGCGCGGGCCACCTCGTCCGTACCGGAGGCGGCCATCGCGGCGGTGACTCCGGCCGGGGCGGCCGAACCCCCGGCCGCCGCCGTGACGTTCTCCAGGACCGTGCCCTCGAACAGGTCCGCGTCGTGCTCGGCGACGAGGATGGCGGCGCGTACGTCGGCGAGGGCGAGCGCGGTCAGTGCGGTGCCGTCGAGTTCGACGGCGCCCTCGTCGGGGTCGGCCCGGCGGCCGAGGCAGCGCAGCAGGGCGGTGGCGTCGGCGGGGTCGGTGGTGGCGACGCCGACGGTCTCGCCGGGGGCGATGTCGAGGTCGAGGCCGCGCAGGGTGCCGTGGGTGAGGGCGCGGAGCGTGAGGCGTCCCTCGACGGCGTCCGTGGTGAGACCGTCCGCGGACGGGGCCTCGGACACGTCGCCGGGGGCGGCGAGGACTTCGGCGATCCGGGCGGCGGAGGCGCGGCCCTGGGCCAGTTCGGCGTTGACCCAGGCGAACTCGCCGAGCGGGCCGACGATGAACAGGGCGAGCCCGACGGAGGAGACGAGTTCACCGAGGCCGATGTCGCCGCGGGCGGCGAGGTGGCCGCCGACGAGGGCGACCACGGCGATGAGGGCGCCGGTGAGGAGGGTGACGACACCGTTCTGCCAGGCCTCCGCGCGGGCGGCGCGCAGGGTGGCGGCCAGGGAGTTCTGGCTGACGCGCCGGTACCGGTCGACGGCCGCCCGCTCGGCGCCGATGCCCTTGAGGACACGGAGTCCGGCCACCAGGTCGGCGGCGACCCCGGAGGCCTGCGCGGCGCGTTCCTGCTCGGTCTCGCTGCGTCGTTCCAGGGGCTTGCTCAGCAGGTGTCCGAGCCACAGCAGCAGCGGGGTGCCGAGGAGGACGAGCAGGCCGAGGACGACGGAGACCCGCAGCAGGGCGACCGCGCTGACCACCAGGCCCGCGGTGGCGGCGACGGCGACGATGAGGGCCATGGCGACGGCGCCGACGCGTTTGGCGTCCTCGGTGGCGATGTTGGTCAGCTCGCCCGGCAGCCGTCCCTCCTCGGCGCCGCCCTCGGGTGCGAGGACACGGCCGACGAGTTCGGCCCTGAGGTGGTGCGCGGCGGTGACGGCGGCGCGTTCACCGGCCCGCGCGCTGAAGCGGAAGCTGAAGGAGAGTCCGACGTACAGGACGGCCAGGACGCCGAGCCAGAGCAGCAGTCCGGAGGCGTCGCCGTCGACGACTCCTCGTTCGATGGCCAGTCCGATGAGCACCGGCACCAGGGCCTCGCCCGTCTGGTGTCCCATCCCCAGAACCGCGCCGAGCACGACGTCCCGACGCTGACCGCCGACCGCGCGCCACAGGACGTTCCGTCCCGGTGGGTCCGCTTTTCTCACGCAACACTCCGGACCGGTTTCGCCGACACAGGACACGTACAAGAAAACTTAGGTAAGGCTAACTACATTTGTCTTCCTGGACCAGTCCCGAAACCTCTTCGAGACCTCGCCGACCTCGCCGAACGCCGGGAGATTATCCGACTGCTCCCTCAACTGACAGACGGAACAAGGCAGTTCATCTGTACGAGTCGCCAGCGGGCGACAGCCCCGACCGGAAGGACCTGTTCGTGCTCAGCACCAGGATCACCAACGCCCATGTCGTCACCATGGATCCGGACCGCCCGGCCGCCCGGGAGATCGGGATCTGGCGGGGCCGGATCGTCGGCCTGGACGAGGACGTCGCGGGCCTCGCCGCACACCGGACGCTGGACCTGGGCGGCGCCACCGTACTGCCGGGGTTCATCGACGCCCATGTCCACCTGGCGTGGACGGGCCTGAAGGCGAAGGCGCCCAGCGTGGCGCCGAGCCGCGGCGCGGACGACGTGCTCCGCGTGGTCGCCGACGCGGTGGCGCAGGCGCCCGTCGGCGGCTGGGTGGACTTCGGCGGCTACGACCAGCGCACCCTGGACCGCCCGCTGACGGCGGCCGACCTCGACGCGGTCAGCGCCGGGCGCAAGGTGTACCTGGGCCATCTCTCCGGGCACGCCTGTCTGGTCAACTCGGCGGTGCTGAGCGGGCTCCCGGCGGAGGCGGCCCGGCCGGACGGTTTCCTCGCCGAGGGCGCCATGGGGGCGGCGCTGCGCACCCGGCCGCCGCACTCGCTCACCGACCTGGCCTCGGCGATCGAACACGCCGCCCGCGTCTGCCGGTCCGAGGGCATCACCGGAGCCGCCGAAGCGGGGGTCGGGGCCCGGCTGTTCGGGCACAGCCCCATCGAGGGCGCCGCGTACCAGCTCGCCCACGCGTCGGGGCGGCTGCCGCTGCGGGTACGGCTGATGGTGGCCGCCGACGCGCTGCGGCCGGTGGCAGCGAACGCCGAGGACACCACGAGCCGGGCGATCGACCTCGGGCTGCGCACCGGCTTCGGGGACGGCGCGCTCTCCCTCGGCGCGCTCAAGATCTTCACCGACGGCGGCATGATGGCCCGTACGGCGGCCCTCACCAGCCCCTATCTGAGCGCCGACGGCTCCGGTGCCCCCGCCGGCTCCGGTCAGCTGATGCACGAGCCCGAGACGCTGGAGAGCACGATCGTCGAGGGTCATCTCGCGGGCTGGCAGCTCGCCGTGCACGCGATCGGCGACCGGGCCCTCGATGTCGCCCTGGACGCGCTGGAGAAGGCCCAGAAGCTGAAGCCCCGCCCGGAGGCCCGGCATCGCGTCGAGCACGCGGGCCTGGTCCGTCCCGACCAGCTCCCCCGGCTGGCCGCGCTCGGCGTCACGGTGGTCATCCAGCCGAGCTTCCTGCGCCACTACGGCGACGACTACGCCACGATCATGGGCGAGGAGCGGGCGGGCTGGCTCTACCGGGGCCGGGGCTTCCTCGACCACGGCGTCCCGGTGGCCGGCAGCTCGGACCGCCCGGTGGCCGACGGCGCCCCGCTGCGGGCGATCCGGTTCATGGTGGAACGTGCCTCGGAGTCCGGCCGCCTCATCGGCCCCGCCGAGACGGTCACCGTCGAGGAGGCGCTGCGCGCGTACACCGTCGAGGCCGCCCGCGCCTGCCACTGGGAGACCGACGCGGGCAGCCTCACCCCCGGCAAGCGGGCCGACCTCGTGGTGCTGGGCGACGATCCCCGCCGGGTGGACGTGTCACGCATCGGCGACATCGAGGTGGTGCGCACCTTCGTCGAGGGCGAGGACGCGTACTGACGGCACGCGCGGGTTCGGGTCAGACGGGCGGCCGGCGGGACGGGATCGTGCGCAGGAAGTCCGCCGAGGGCACGAAGAACATCGTGCCGGTCACGGCCCGGGAGAAGTCCAGGATCGGGTCGTGACCGGCCGGGGGTTCGCCGATGAACATCTTCCGCAGCATGGCCTCGGGGACCTCGGGGTCCCGGGCGTAGGCGATGAAGTACGTGCCGAACTCGCCCTGTCCGGGCCTGCCGAAGGGCATGGCGGCGCGCAGTATGCGCCGCTCGGTGCCGTCCGGGCCGACGAGGGTGTTGACGTCGACGTGCGAACCCTCCACGTCCAGCTCCAGGTTGGTCAGCTTGGTCCGGCCGACGACCTTCTCCTGCGCCTCGACGGGAAGCTTCTCCCAGGAGTCCACGTCGTGCAGGTACTTCTGCACGAGCACATAACTGCCGCCCCGGAAGCCGGGATCCTCGTCGCCGACGAGGACCGTCTCGGCGGCCACGCGTCCGACCGGGTTCTCGGTGCCGTCGACGAACCCGAGGAGGTTGCGGGAGTCGAAGTACGCGAAGGCCTGCACCTCGTCCACCAGGGTGACCGCGCCGCGCAGTTGCCGCATGATCTCGGCGGCCAGCGCGAAGCACAGGTCGACGCGCGCGGCCCGGATGTGGAAGAGCAGGTCGCCCGGTGTGGACACGGCCCGGTGCCGGGGTCCCGCCAGCTCCCGGAAGGGGTGCAGGGCGGCGGGCCGGGGCCCGCCGAGAAGCCGGTCCCAGGCCTCCGCGCCGATCCCGGCGACACAGCCGAGGGCGCCGTCGGGGCTGGAGAAGCCCACCGCCCGCTCCAGCCCGGCGAGTCCGGCGAGCACCCCGCGGGCCGTCGACTCCCCGCCCGGGTCGACGGTGACGACCAGGAAGACCGCGGCGGGTGTCAGCGGGCCCAGCATCGGCTGCGACAACACGTCCTCGGACACGAACGGCAGCGCCATGGCTCCCCCTCATCACATGCCACACGTGTGCCCCACGCGTGGACCACATTTCCCTCGGGACGGCTCGGACGGCCCCGGCGCCACCGGACCGCACGACCCCGTCGTCGCGCACGGCATGCCCCGGGCAGGTTCCCGCCCCCCTCACCATGCCCGGTCGGGGCGAGGACGATACCCCCTGATTCGGCCCACCCCGCAAACCATGAACAACGCCACAACTCCGCAGGTCACAAGGGTGGTTACGGAAGCAGGGGTCCATGTTGTATACGCGGGGACCGGGACGCCCAATACTGTGCGCAGACGTCACCAGGGGGCACTCGATGAAGTGGTTTCAGCGCGACCGTGCCGGACAACGGCCCGAAGTGGTACGGGAGTTCGGCGCCGACAAGAGCGACGGGCCGCCCCGGCAGGCGCCCCCGCTGCTCACGGCCGGCGGTCCGGCCCTCCAACGGCTCGGCGGCGACGGTGACGAGGTCGGCCGGCTGACCACCGGGACGGGGCCGGTCATCCTCGACATCACCCACTCGGGGACCGGGCACTTCGTGGTGGACGCCCTGGACGGACGGCTGCACTCCCAGAGCCAGCTCGTCTACACCGACGGGCCCTTCTCCTGCCGAGCCCTGGTGAACGCCGACGACCGGCCGGTGCGGGCGCTGCGCGTCCAGGCGGACGGACCGTGGACCGTCGACGTCAGCCCGGTGTCGAGCGCGCTGCCCTGCGAGGCCCCCGCGCGGCGCCCCGCGTCGGACGTGCTGCGCCACACCGGCGGCCCCGCGATCGCGTCTCTCCGCTACGAGGGCGATCCACGGTCCGACGACGGCGGCTACTTCCTCGTGGACACCTTCGAACCGGACGGCACCGGCTTCCTCGACGAGCTGGCCAATCATGTCGGCCCCTGGCACGGCGAGGCCCCGCTCACCGGCCCCTGTCTCATCTACGCCCGCTCCGACGGCCCCTGGTCCCTCACCGTCCGCCCTCTCACATAAACGGATGACCTGCTCTTACTTCGGTAGGGTTGCCCTGAGGACTCCCTGTGACCGCCGCGTGCCCGGGGACGTCGGACCGTACGCGGAGGGGGAACCGCACTCATGACCGCAGTGCCCGAACCCGGGGCCGCAGAGCCCCTGGTGGCACGGGAGGCCGAACTCGCCCGGCTCTCGGGGATCGTGGAGGCTCTGGAGAACGGCCGGGGATCGGTGGTGGAGATCACCGGGGAGCCCGGTATCGGCAAGACCCGTCTCGCTCTGGCCCTCGTGGAGTTCGCCGCGCGCCGCGGCCTCCCGGTCACACGGGCGCACGCCGTACGCGACGGCTCCGCCCCGTTCCAGGTGTTCCGCGACGCCTGGGAGGCCCGGCGGGGCTTTCCCCGGCCCGTCGGCGGCCGTGCGCAGCCGTTCGCCGAGGTCCGCGACCGGCCCGCCCAGTGGGCCGCGGGCGGGGTCCTGGTGCTGGACGACGTCCACTGGTGCGACCCCGCGTCGACGGCGACGCTGGTCCGGCTGGTCCGTTCCGTGGTGTCCCGCCCGTTCGTGCTCGCCCTGGCCCACCGCCCCCGGCAGACCTCGCCCGAGCTGCGGGAGGCCCTGGAGGACGGGGTACGGGCGGGCAGGGTGACACGGATCGAGCCCGGCCCGCTCGGCACGGAGGCCGTGGCCGCGCTGCTCGCCGGGCGGGGCGCGGCCCCGGGTGACGCACCGCACGGGCACGCCCCCGCCGAACGCCGGGAGTTCGCCGACCGGATGGGCAGCGCGGCCGGAGGCAATCCACGCCATCTGCGGCTGCTGCTCGCGGCCGACTGGCGCCCCGGCCTGTGGCCGGACCGTCCGGGAACGGACACCGAGGGGCTGCTCCGGGAGGCCAAGCCCCTCGTCGCCGAACTCGACGCGCTGACCTCGCGGGCGTCGACGGCGATGTCGGCGGCGGCGGTCCTCGGCACCCCGTTCCGGCCGCAGGACGTGGCCCAGGTCTCCGGGCTGGGACTGGACGGCACTCTCGACGTGCTCGCCGAACTGGAGCGATCGGACCTGGTACGGCCGGCCGGCGCGGGCGGTCTGCGGTTCCGCCACCCCGTCCTCGGCCATGTCGCGTACGAGCGGGCCGGGCTGTCCTTCCGGCTGCGCGCCCACCGCCGGGCCCTGGAGCTGGTCACGGCCCGGGGCGGCCGGGCCGCCGAACGGGCCCGGCACGCCGAGCACCTGCTCGGCACGGATGCGGCGGGCGCCGCGCGCACCCTGGCCGAGGGAGCCGAGGAGATCGCCGCGCGGAGACCGGCGACCGCGGCCCGCTGGTACCGCCTGGCGCTGGAGTCCCTGCCGGACGGGGACGGGGACCCGGCCGACAGGACCGCGCTGGAACTCGCCTGCTGCCGCGCCCTGAACGCCTCGGGACGGCCGGAGGACGCCCGCGCCCGCGCGCACGAGTTGCTGGGGGATCCGCGCGCCGGCCTCACCGAGAGCCAGTCGCTGCAGGCGCACACCGTCTGGGCCGACGCCGAACGGCGGCTCGGCCGGTACAAGGAGGCGACGGCCGTCGTCGGCGCCGCGCTCGCCCTGCTGCCCCGGCCGCTGCCCGATCCGCTGCCCGCGGAGGCCGTCCGGCTCGCCATCGAGTACGGGCTGGTCCATGTGGTCCGCGGGACGCACGACGAGGCGCGCGTCCTGCTCCGGGAGGCCGCGTCGGCGGCGGGCGCCGCCGATCGCGGGGACCGCACGGTGCTGCGCGTCCTGTCCGCGCTCTGCGCCGTCCACGCGGGCGACGTCGACGAGGCCGGCCCCGAGATCACCCGGTGCGCGCGGCTGGTGGACGCGCTGCCGGACCCGATCGCCGGCCGGACCCCGGAGACGCTCGCCCTGCTCGGCTGCGCCGAGCTGTACCTGGAGCGGTTCTCGGACGCGGCCCGCCATCTGGGCCGGGGACTGGAGACCGCCGACTCGGACGCGCAGCGGCCGATCCTGATGCACCGGCTGCTGGCCCTCGCCATGGTCGAGCAGTGGACCGGTCGGCTGGAGGCCTCCGAACGCCGGGCCCGGGAGGTCGAGACCGTGGCGGGCGCGCTCGGTGCCGAGGGCGCGGTCACCCTGGCGCGGGCGATGCGCACGACGGCGCTCGTCTGGTCCCGAGGCCAGGAGTACGCGGCCGAGGCCGTGGCACTGGTGGAGGCGGCGACCACGGTCGCCCCGCCCGGCCGGAGCTGGTGGGCCACCTCGGCGACGGGCCTGCTGGCGCAGGCACGGCTGCTCGCCGGTGACGCCGCCGGCTGCCGGCGGACCCTGCTGGAGGGCATGGGCGGTACGGAGGTGCCGCTGGTGCGCCCGTTCTCCCGGCCGTTCGTGCTCGCCCTGCTGGCGACGGCCACGCTGGAGTGCGGTGACCGGGAGGAGGCCGAGCGACTGGTCCGGGCCGCCGAGGCGGCGGCCGGCCGGCTCGGGCTGCCGGTGCAGGAGGCGTACGCGCGGGAGGCCCGGGCGCGGCTCCACCAGGCCGACGGTGAACACGACGCGGCGGCCAAGCTGTTCGTCCTGGCCGCCCAGGCGTTCCGGGCCTCGGACATGCCGGTGCAGTACGCCTGGGCGCTGGCCGTCGGCGCCCCCTCGCTCGCCGCGGCCGAGGGCCGGGCGGAGGCGCTGCGCCGCCTGGACGTGGCCGAGACGGTCGCCCGTTCCTGCGGGGCGCGGCTGGTGCGGGAGCGGGTGGCCGGCCTGCGGACCGTCCTGTCCGAGAGCGACCCGGCCGCGCACGCGCTCGGCACGCTCAGCGACCGTGAACGCGAGATCGCCGAACTCGCCGCGGAGGGGCTGCGCACCCGTGACATCGCCGAGCGGCTCTTCCTCAGTCCGCGCACGGTGGAGACCCATCTGTTCCGGGTCTACCGCAAGCTCGGCGTCTCGTCCCGGCTCACCCTGTCCGCGCTGCTGCGCGCGGCCGGGTAGCGCGCAGGGGCCGGCACCCGCTCCCGGCCCCCGTGCCTCCCCCCGCTACGCGGCGGAGGCCGGTGCCTCCGCCGCGCTCGGCTCCCGCTCCTCGGGGCCGGCGTCGGTGGCGGCGACCCGTGCGGCGGGGATGAACACGGCGACCGCGGCGGCGACCAGGGCGGCGCCGCCGCCGATCATCAGACCGGTGCGGAAGCCGTCCTCCGAGGGCAGGCTGAAGCCGCCGAGGGTGGTGGTCATCTGGGCGAGCACCACACCGACCACGGCGGCGGCGGTGGAGGTGCCGAGCGCGCGCATCAGCGTGTTGAAGCTGTTGGCGGAGGCGGTCTCGGACAGCGGCACGGTGCTCATGATCAGCGCGGGCATGGCGCCGTAGGCGAGGCCGACGCCGGAGCTGACGACGAGGGAGACGATCAGCAGGCCCCAGGTGGTGCCCATCAGCGCGAGCGACAGACCGTATCCGGCGCCGATCACCAGGGAGCCGGTGACCAGGGTGAACTTGGGGCCGCGGGCGTTGGTGAGCTTTCCGCCGAGCGGGGAGAGCGCCATCATCATCAGCCCGGCCGGGGCCATCCACAGCGCCATGCCCAGCATCGACTGCCCCAGACCGTAGCCGGTGGCCTCAGGCAACCTCAGCAGCTGCGGAGTGATCAGCGACTGCGCGTACATGCCGAAGCCGACGAGGACCGAGGCGACGTTGGTCAGCAGCACGCGCGGGTGGGCGGTGGTGCGCAGGTCGACCAGTGGCTCACGGGTGCGCAGTTCCCACAAGCCCCAGGACACCAGCAGGACGGCGGCGCCGGCGAAGAGGCCGAGTGTCGTCGCCGAGCCCCAGCCCCAGTCCGCGCCCTTGGACACGGCGAGCAGCAGGCACACCACACCGCCGCCGAGGGCGAGGGCGCCGAGGTAGTCGAAGCGCTGGCCCTTGGCGCCGGCCGGGGTCTCGGGGACGAGGAACCAGATCATGGTGGTGACGGCGACGGCCAGGCCGGCCGCTCCCCAGAACAGCACCCGCCAGCTGGCGTACTGGGCGACGGCGGCGGCGATCGGCAGGCCGAGACCGGCGCCGATGCCCAGGGAGGCGCTGACCAGGGCGATGGAGCCGCTGAGCTTCTCCGGCGCGATGACGTCGCGCAGCAGGCTGATGCCGAGTGGGACGACGCCCATGCCGATGCCCTGGAAGCCCCGGCCGACGATCATCGGTACGACGGTCGAGGACAGGGCGCACACCACCGAGCCGATGATCAGCGGGGCGCAGCAGACCAGCAGCATGCGGCGCTTGCCGTAGAGGTCGCCGAGCCGTCCGCCGACGGGGCCGAAGACCGCGCCCGTCAGCAGGGTCGCGGTGATCACCCAGGTGGCGTTCGCCGCACTGGTGTCCAGGATCGTGGGCAGGTCGGTGAGCAGCGGGGTCACCAGGGTCTGCATGATCGCGGCGACGATGCCCGCGAGCGCCAGCGTCGCGATGACACCACCCGGGCGGGTGGCGGGCGGTGGGTTGGCCGTCAAGGGGTTCCTCCGTGCGATGTACCGGCGACGGGGCATACGTCATGCACCTGGCGTGCAGCATACCTGCCCCATGCATCGAGCATGTCTCGTGCATGATGCACATCGCGGGGGTGCTGCCGGGTCCGGCGGGGCGGTCGCGCCGGGATGGAAGGATCGCCCTGGCCGTGTCCGCAACGAGGAGGTAGGCGACCGTGGAAGATCCGACGCGCCGGGTCGAGTACGAGAACATGCTGCTCGGGCGTTACCAGCATCTGAGCCAGAGCAAGGGGCGCCGCAAGGACTCCACGCTGGAACGCAGCGCGTACATCCTCCTCAGCCGCATCCGTGTCGAGGGGCCGATGTCGATCGGCGAGCTGAGCGACGCCTTCGGTCTGGACGCCTCCACCCTCCGCCGGCAGACCGCCGCAGCGCTGCGGGCCGGGCTGGTCGAGCACACGCTCGACCCGGAGGGCGGGGTGGCGCGGAAGTTCCGTATCACCGAGGAGGGCGAGCGTCGGCTGGACGAGGAGCGGGAGGGCAACGTCCGCAGCCTCGCCATGGTGCTGGAGGGCTGGTCCGAGGAGGACATCACCGGCTTCGCGGACTACCTCGAACGCTTCAACACGAGCATCGAGCGGCTGCACGGCAAGACCTGGCCGCGCCCGTAGCCGCCGGCCCCGTGCCGGGTAGCCTCGGGGACATGCGGATCTCCGTCTCCTCGGACATGGACGAGCCCGTCGCCCGCCTCCTCCTCGCGGAGTTGCGCGCCCGGGGCCACGAAGTAGTGACGTACGGCGCGCTGCGTGCCGGTGACGACGCCCGGTGGGCGGTCTGCTCGGCGGCCGCGGCGCGCGAGGTCGCCTCCGGCGCGGCGGACCAGGCCGTCGTGTGCTGCTGGACGGGCACCGGCGCGTCCATCGCCGCGAACAAGGTGCCCGGCGTACGGGCGGCCCTGTGCACGGACGCGTACACGGCGGACGGCGCGCGCCGCTGGAACGACGCCAACGTCCTGGCGATCGGGCTGCGGCTGACCTCCGGGCCCCTGCTCAAGGAGATCCTGGACGCCTGGTTCGCGGCCGGGGCCAGTGACGACACCGAGGACCGGGAGAACGTGGTCCATGTGGAGCGGCTCGACGTCAACCGGGGTACGGGCCGGGCCTGATGAACACGGGCTCGGCCCACGACGGCGGCTCCGGTGGCGCCTCGGGCGGCCCGGACGCCTTCGGCGCGGTGGTGGCCCGGGTCGGCGTGCGCCCGGGCGGGAGGCCGTGTCCCGTGTCCACCGCCCGGAGCGCGGCCACGAAGGACAGACAGGAGTCGTACCGGTCGTCCGGCGACTTGGCCAGCGCCGTCGCCATCACGCGGTCCACCGCCGGCGGCAGGTCGGGCCGCCCGCCGGTCAGCGGGGGCGGCTCGTCGTACTGATGGGCCCACAACAGGGCCATGTCGTCGTCCCGTTGGAACGGCGGGCGGCCCGCGAGGGTCTCGTGGACGACACAGGCGAGGCTGTAGACGTCGCAGCGGCCGTCGACGGGCTTGCCGGAGATCTGCTCCGGGGCCACGTAGTCGAGCGTGCCCACGAACTGGCCGACGCTGGTGAACCCGGTGAGCGACAGCGACTTCTTCGTCAGGCCGAAGTCGGTGAGATAGACGTGCTCGGGGTGGTCGCTGTCGGTGCCCTGGGCGACCAGGATGTTGCCGGGCTTCACGTCCCGGTGCACCAGCCCGTGGTCGTGCGCGGCGTCGAGCGCGGAGGCGACCTGGGCGGCGATCCGGGTGGCGGTGGTGACCGGCAACGGGCCCTCCCGGTCCAGGAGGTGCCGCAGATCGCTGCCCGCGACGTACCGCATGGCGATGTAGAGGACGCCGTCCGTCTCGCCCGCCTCGAAGACGGGCACGATGTGCGGATGGTCGATCGCGGCGGCCACCCGTGACTCATGGGTGAAGCGGCGCCGGAAGGTGTCGTTGCGGGCCAGTTCCGGGGCGAGCAGCTTCAGCGCGACGGTCCGCTCCAGCCGCAGGTCCAGGGCCTGGTAGACGACCGCCATACCCCCGCGGCCGATCTCGCGTTCGATGCGGTAGTCCGCGATCTGCCGCCCGACCAGCTCGGAGGGACGCCCGGCGTACGGCTGGGTGTCACTCATCGCGGGTCACCGGCGGCACCAGCCGGGTGGGTTCGTCGTCGCCCGACCCGTGCTCGGCCGGTCCGTGTCCGGGATCCTGCACGACACGGGTCGGCTCCGGCGTCGGGGCCGCGACCGGCGGCACCCGCGGGGCGGCCGGTGTCCCGTGCGGTCGCTCGCCCACGGCGAACGTGCTCAGCCGGGTCCCGTCGCAGTACACCCACCGCTCGTGCGCGGCGTCGAACAGCCACAGCGACTCGCCGTCGACGACGAGGCCGATCCGCAGCCCCTTCGTCCGCTCCCGGAAGGCCTCCCCGTCGCGATGCCCGGCGGCCAGCGCCTCCGCCTCGGTCCGGTAGCGGCTCAGGGCCTCCTCGGCACGGGCGAGCAGCGGGCGCGGGTCGGCCGTACGCGCGGCGTCCGCACCGGCGGCGGGCGGGTCCTGGGGTACGGCGACCAGGAGACGGCCGTCGACCCACGCGGACCAGCCGTTGGCGCACAGGACCCGGCCCCAGTCACCGCGCCGCTCCAGGAGCTGGACCGGCAGCAGCGCGTCGAGGGCTACCGTGGGCTGCGACTGGTCGGGGGCGTCCCACGCGGACTGGCCGCCCGGCGGGACGACATGGGTGGGGAGGAAGCCGGGGGTCGTCATCGCGGCTACTTCCGCATCACCGCGGGTTCGCGGCGCCGCAGCAGCCGGGCCACGAGCCAGCCGCAGAGCAGTGACAGGACGACGAGCATCCCCAGGTCGAGGAGCCACACGCCCGCCGAGTGCGCGAACAGCGGGTCCGAGGTGTCGGGGACGATCCGTTCGAGGTCGATCGTGCCGGCCATCGCGGCGAACGCCCACCGCGACGGCACCAGCCACGCCAGCTGTTCGAGGACGACCGTGCCCCGTACGTCCAGCAGCGCGCCGCAGAACACCACCTGGACGATGGCGAGGAGCACCAGCAGCGGCATGGTGACCTCCTCCTTGCGGACCAGCGCGGAGACGACCAGGCCGAGCATCATCGCGGTGAACGCGAGCAGCGCGACGGCGATCGTGATCTCGACTAGGGGCGGCAGCAGCACGCCTTCGCCGCCGGGGGCACTGAGGTCGACGCCGAGCAGGGCGACCAGGGTGAGGACGACGGCCTGGAGGACGGTGACGGTGCCGAGGACGACGACCTTGGACATCAGATACGCGGATCTGGACAGCCCGACGGCCCGTTCGCGCTGGTAGATGACGCGTTCCTTGACCAGTTCGCGCACGGCGTTGGCCGCGCCCGTCAGCACCCCGCCGACGCACAGGATGAGCAGCGCGTTCATGGCGGTCTCCCGGTCCAGAGTGCCGCCCGCGAGGGCCCTGGCCATCGCGCCCATCACGAACGGCAGCGCGATCATGATGGCGAGGAAGGTGCGGTCGGCGCCGAGCGCGGCGGTGTACCGGCGGACCAGGGTGCCCAGTTGGGCCACCCAGCTCTGCGGTTTGGGCGGCGGCGGCGCCGCGGCGACCGGTTCCGGGTCGGGGAGGTACGGCTGTGCCATGGCGGCGGTGACGTACTGCCGCCGGAACGGCGAGTCGCGGTACTCGCCCGCCCAGTCCCGCTCCCGGTCCCGTTCGAAGGCCTCGAAAGCCTCCGGCCACTGCTCGAAGCCGAAGAAGGCGAGGGTGTCGTCCGGCGGCCCGTAGTAGGCGACCCGGCCGCCGGGCGCGAGGACGAGGAGGCGGTCGCAGACGTCGAGGCTGAGGACGCTGTGGGTGACGACGATGACGGTGCGGCCGTCGTCGGCGAGACCGCGCAGCATGTGCATCACCGAGCGGTCCATGCCGGGGTCGAGCCCGGAGGTCGGTTCGTCCAGGAACAGCAGGGAGGGTTTCGTCAGCAGTTCCAGGGCGACGCTGACCCGTTTGCGCTGGCCGCCGGAGAGGCTGTGGATGGGCTGGCGGGCACGCTGTTCGAGGCCCAGTTCACGGATCACCTCGTCGACCCGGGCCTGCCGCTCGGCCTTGGCGGTGTCCTGCGGGAAGCGGAGTTCGGCGGCGTAGGACAGGGCCCTGCGGACGGTCAGCTGGGCGTGCAGGATGTCGTCCTGCGGGACCAGGCCGATGCGCTGGCGCAGTTCGGCGTAGTCGCGGTAGAGGTCGCGGCCGTCGTAGAGGACCGTGCCGCTGTCGGCGGGGCGCTGCCCGGTCAGGGCGTTCAGGAGGGTGGACTTGCCGGCGCCGCTCGGGCCGACCACGGCGAGGAGGCACTTCTCGCCGACCGGAAACGACACCCCGTCCAGCAGCGTCTTGCGGCCCCGGTCGACGGCGACGGTGAGTTCCTGGACATCGAGGGACACCTCGCCGGTGTCCACGTACTCCTGCAGTTCGTCGCCGACCAGGCAGAACGCGGAGTGTCCGATGCCGACGATGTCACCGGGAGTGACCGGGGCCCGGTCGACGGGCGTGCCGTTCAGGAAGGTGCCGTTGTGGCTGCCGAGGTCGACGATCTCGTAGGTGCCTTCGGGCCGCGCCCGTAGCTCGGCGTGCCGGCGGGAGACGACGAGGTCGTCGATGACCAGGTCGTTGTCGGACGCGCGGCCGATGCGGACGGTCCGCTCGGGCAGCGGGCGGACGCTGGTGGGCTGCCGGAAGGTGCCGGTGGCGGCGGGGGTCAGGACTCCGGAGGGCCGCTCGGCGGACCGCTCGGGGGTGCGGCCGGTGAGGACCGCGCGGGGTCCGTCGGGGAGGCTCCCGAAGTGGATCACGGTGCCGGGGCCGACGTCCCACTCGTGGATGCGGTGGCCGTCGGCGTACGTGCCGTTGGTGCTGTTCTCGTCCTCGATGGTCCAGTGGTCCGCCTCGGCGCGCAGCACCGCGTGGTGCCAGGAGACCCGGTCGTCGTCGAGGACGACGTCGCTGAGCGGGTCACGGCCCACGTGATAGGCGTGGGACGGGGTCATCACGGTGGAGCCCGACTCGGTCTCCAGCACGAGTTCGGGCGCAGTCGGCGCGATCGACCGCTCTGCCATGCCGAAAATTCTACCGATTGGCCCCGATATGCGCGCCCGACCGCTTCGGTGCGGGCCGGCCGCCGCACCGGACCGGGATCAGGCGGCGGGGGCGGCGATCCGCTGGGCGATGCGCTGCATGCGTACGGCGTCGACGGACTCCGCGAGCAGTTCGTACTCCGTGGTGTCGTCGTTCGTGGCGATCCGGACCAGGTTCCCGGCGGCCAACTCCTCGGCCACCAGGTCCTGTTGACCGTCGTCGGTGGACCAGGCGCGCAGCTGGCTCGGCACGTCCGGCACGGTGTCGGCGACCGGGACGACCGCGTTCGGGGGGAAGTGGGGATTGTCGGGTCGCGGGTCGAGGCGCTCGGCGATCCATAACGCGCGGTCGCGCATCCACCACAGCGCGAGCGCCAACGTCGGGGCGCGATAGGTACCGAGGGGCACACCGACGCGCCGGCCGTCGCACCAGCCGTACGCGGTGACATGGCACAGGAATTCGTCGTGCACGCTTCGCTCCCCCGGTCGCACCGCCGACCCGCCCGGCCCCGCTCGCCGCGCGGACTCACTCTCGCCTCGCAGATGTGCTGGTCGTGCAGATCCGACGATCGAGCGTTACGCACAGTGACATGGTGAACGCGCACGGGTGCGCGTTCGTTCATGACTCAATCGCCCTGTCAGTCGAGTATCGACACTCCTGACCCTCTGTCACCATGCCAATTCAGCCAGTCTCCTGGCATATGCGAGCGCGCGATTGGCCGAAACACTGCGAAGGCCCCTCCGACCGGGCCTTCTGCGAGCCCCGGAGACGACCTCCGAGGTGATCGACGTCCGCCGAGAGATCCGGGCATCGTGTGCGGTACCGGCGGTACCGGGGCGAGAAGCCGACGGGCGGCTCCGGATCCGGTCCCGACGCCGGTCCCCGTTCCATACGGATGTCCTCGCCGAAGGGTTCAACGATCACGCCGCCGATTCACGACCGATTCACGACCGATTCACGGCCTCCGAGACCGCCACGGGTCGGTCGCGGCCTCGCGATGAGTTTCCCCGCTCCCGCCGGTCTCTTGTACGTGGAGGACCACCGGGAGCGGAGGAGACATCATGAGCACGCTCGACGAGCAGTTCACGGCGGAGCTGCGGAAGAGCCCCGCCCGGGGCGGCTGGACCTATCTCGTGTGGCCCGGGTCCGCCGCCTTCTTCGGCACCCGCGGCCTGGTCAAGGTCCGCGGCACGATCGACGGCCACCCCTTCCGCGGCTCTTTCATGGCCCTGGGCGACGGCACCCACAAGCTGCCCGTCAGGGCCGAGGTGCGCAAGGCGATCGGGAAGGAGGCGGGCTCGTCGGTGACCGTCCGCCTGGAGGAGCGGATCAAGGGCGACAGGCCCTAGATCTTGCCCTCGATGATCTCGTCGATGCGGGTCAGCTCGTCGTCCTCGAAGTCGAGGTTGGCGATGGCGCCGACGCTGTCCTCGATCTGGCGGGCGCTGCTCGCGCCGACGAGGGCGGAGGTGACCCGGCCGCCGCGCAGCGTCCAGGCCAGGGCGAGCTGGGCGAGGGTCTGACCACGGGACTTCGCGACGCCGTCCAGCGCGCGCAGCCTGCCGACCAGGTCCTCGGTGACGGCGTCGGAGTTCAGGAAGGGGCTGTCGCTCGCCGCGCGGGAGCCCTCCGGGATGCCGTCGAGGTAGCGGGAGGTCAGCAGGCCCTGCTCCAGCGGGGAGAAGACGATGGAGCCGACCTGGAGCTCGTCGAGGGCGTCGAGCAGGCCCTCGCTCTCGGGGCGCCGGTCGAGCATCGAGTAGCGCGGCTGGTGGATGAGGAGGGGGGTGCCCAGCTCGCCCAGGATGCGGGCGGCCTCGCGGGTCTGCTCGGCGGAGTAGTTGGAGACACCGACGTACAGCGCCTTGCCCTGCTGGACCGCCGAGTGCAGCGCGCCCATCGTCTCCTCCAGCGGAGTCTGAGGGTCGGGGCGGTGCGAGTAGAAGATGTCGACGTAGTCCAGGCCCATGCGCTTCAGGCTCTGGTCGAGCGAGGAGAGCACGTACTTCCGGGAGCCCCACTCGCCGTACGGGCCGGGCCACATCAGATAGCCGGCCTTGCTGGAGATGATCAGCTCGTCACGGTACGGCGCGAAGTCCGCCTTGAGCGCCTCGCCGAGGGCGGACTCGGCGGAGCCGGGCGGCGGGCCGTAGTTGTTGGCCAGGTCGAAGTGGGTGACGCCCAGGTCGAAGGCGCGGCGCAGGATCGCGCGCTGGGTCTCGACGGAACGGTCGGGGCCGAAGTTGTGCCACAGGCCGAGTGAGAGCGCGGGAAGCTTCAGACCGCTGCGTCCGGTGCGCCGGTAGGGCATGTCCGCGTAGCGGTCGGGGTGTGCGGTGTACAACGCGACTCCAAAAGAGGTTGGCGCGGGGGGACCGGAGTCCCTGAGAACCGGTGTCCACTCTTTCGCGACCTGGGGGCATTGGTCCAACAGAAGAATCCGATGGGATTCAGCGCCCGCGCTTCTCAGTGCCTACTCTTCTCAGTCATGGAACTCCGCCACCTCCAGCACTTCGTCGCGGTCGCCGAGGAGGAGCACTTCACCCGGGCGGCCGAACGGCTGCTGGTCTCCCAGTCGGGTCTGTCCGCCTCCGTCCGGGCCCTGGAGCGCGAGCTGCAGACACCGCTGTTCGTGCGCACGACCCGCAAGGTGATGCTCACCCCGGCCGGGCGGGCGCTGCTGACGGAGGCGGAGCGGATCCTCGCACAGGTGCGGTCGGCCCGGGAGGCGGTGGCCGCCGTGCAGGGCGTGCTGCGGGGCATGCTGGCGGTGGGGTCCGAGCAGTGTGTGGCGGGGCTGCATGTGGCCGGGCTGCTGGCCGCGTTCCGGCGGCGCCACCCGGATGTGGAGATCTGTCTGCGGCAGGCGGGCTCGGGCGCGCTCGCGGAGGAGGTCGCGAGCGGGCGCCTGGATCTGGCGTTCGCGGTGCGGACGGCGCAGGAGGACACCGACCAGCTGCGCGTCGTACCGCTGTCCAGCGAGCCGATGACCGTCCTGTGCCATCCGAGCCACCGCCTCGCCGCGGCCGGGGTCGCCATGACCCCGGAGGAGCTGGGCGGGGAGGTCTTCGTCGACTTCCACCCGGACTGGGGCCCGCGCCGCGCCACCGACGCGGTCTTCGCGGCGGCGGGCGTCCGCCGGGCCGTCGCCCTGGAGGTCAACGACGTGCACAGCCTCCTCGAACTGATCGACGAGAACCTCGGCATCGCCGTCGTCCCCCGCCACTTCCGGCACAAGCGCGACTCCCTCACCGCCCTGGCCGTCCGGGGCACGGGCGAGAACGTGTACGAGACGGTCGCCCTGCTGCCGCCCCCGCAGGCCACCAGCCCGGCGGCGCGGGCCCTGATGGGGCTGCTCGACCCGCCGGTGGGATGCGCCGAGATCAGCCCGTGACGGAGATCCACCGGCGGTTGATGGTGTCGTACTCGTAGCGCGGCAGTCCCTTGATCGCGGTCGTACGGAACGGGCGGCCGTTGTCGTCGATCCGGACCGTGCCGGTGCGGCCCTCGGACGACCAGTCAAGCTCCAGGTACCAGCTGCAGTCACAGGTCTCGGTGTCGGCGGAGATCATCAGCACCTCCGGGTCCTCGGCCGACACTTGGTACGGCAGGCGCACGGCCGGGATCTTCACGTCCAGGTCGGCACCGTCGACCGGGCGGGCGATCGGCCGGTCCTTGTCCAGGTCCACGTCGAAGTAGCGCGGGGTGACCCGTCCTCCGCAGCCCTGGTCCATCCCGTAGGCGTTGCCCTCGGCGGGAGCCGAGCGTCCGGCGACCCGCACACGCAGCGCGGTCAGGACGACGGCCGTGGACTTCCGCCCCTGCACCGTGACCTCCACGATCGTGTTCCGGCCGTGCACCCCCTGCTGCGTCGCGGCCCAGACCCCCGCGTCCTGCGGCGCGGGCGGCGGGGGCACCTCGCCCGGCGGCTTGGCGACGACGTAGTCGTGCCCGCAGCCGAGGTTCCAGATCTGGGAGTTCGCCGTCCAGGTGAGGGGCACTCCGGTGGCCGGGGGTCGTTGCTCCTCGGGCTCTTCGTCCTTGGTGGGGCTGCTCTCGGGCGTACCGCTCGGAGTGGGCCCGGCCGAAGGGCTCTTCGAGCCACTGGCCTTCGGGGAGGGGGACGGACTCGTGGGCGCGGTCGAGGGGCGCTGGGCTCCCGAGGTCGTCCGGGAAGGGGTCGGCTCGCCGGCCCGCGTGCTGCCGTCCGCCGCGGACCCGCCCGACGGCAGCACGGTGAGGCTGGCGAGCGTCGCGACGAGCACCGCGGCGACGGCCGCGCTGACGAGAGTGCGCCGACGACGGTGCCAGGGACGGCGCGACGGGGGCGCCGAGGGGGACACGGTGACCGGTTCGGCCGACGGGTCGACGTCGACACCGGCGGGCGCAACCGGCTCGTCGGCGTCGGCGGAGACAGCCGATACGGCGGAGACGGCGGAGACGGCCGAGTCCACGGGATCGACGGCACCGTCAGGTCGGACCGTTACGGCCGAGTCAGCCGGATCAGCCGAATCAACGGGATCGGCTGAATCAGCCGGATCGGCGGGATCGGCCGTATCACCGGAATCAGCCGGACGGGCAGGTTCCGGTGCCCGCGAGGCAGCCGCCCCTCCCCCACCCGTACGCGCCCGCTGCCGGGCCGCGACCGCCGGCAGCCACAGGCGGTGCAGTTCGAGCCGCTCCTCCGCCGTGGCTCCGCAGAGCGCGGCGAAACGCTCGACGGGCGCGAAGTCGAGCGGGACGGTGTCACCCGCGCAGTAGCGGTGCAGCGTCGAGGTGTTCATGTTGAGGCGGCGGGCCAACTGCCCGTAGCTGCGGTCCGTGCGTTCCTTGAGGCGTGTGAGCGACGCCGCGAACTCCCGCACCTCGTCCGGTACTGCCGACACTGTTCTCCACATCCTCCCCGTCCCGGGACGGCGTCCCAGGCACTCCCCGTACATGCACGTCAGAAGGGCTGGGATGGTTCCATGGCCGCGGATCGGCCGTCCGCCGTTGCGCTCACGCCGGGTGACGGCCCATGCTCTGTGTGTCGCCCCGACCAGGGCCGGACGGACCATCCGGCGTCGGCGGCGGCGTACACCACTCACTCATCCACGTACGCAACTCACGTACTCGTCCACGGGGGACACCCATGCCCAAGCACACCCGAGCCCGCACGCTGACCGCACTCGTCGTGGCGGGACTCACCGCGGGCTCCGCACTCGCCGCCGGCGCCGTACCGGCCACCGCCGCCGCGAAGGCGAGCAGCGCGCCGAAGTACCTGTCCGCGTCCCAGCTGCCGCCGCACCCCTCGTCCTCCTGGACGGCGGGCAAGATCGAGGACGGCGTCCCCGAGGAGCTGCAGTACTGCCTGGGCGACGCGTTCCTGGCGTACGACGTCAACCACCGCTCCTTCCGGACGGACCTGGAGACCAGTGCCCGGCAGGTGGTGGTCGTCACCGGCAGCGCCGGCAAGGCCAAGGCGCTCGCCAAGCGGCTGAACAAGGACTTCCAGGACTGTGTGAGCGAGTCCTCCGACCCGGACGTCGAGGCCGAGTACCGGGACCTCGGGACGCTGCCCGTGGAGGAGGGCGCCCGTGTCCACGGGGTGGCCACCGTGACGTCCTGGGGAGCGATGGACATCCGGCTGCTGTCCGTGGGCCGGGACGGCCGGACCGTGACCGTCGTGGACTGGGGGCAGATGGGCGGCTTCAAGGACGCGCCGGTCAAGGCCTTCAAGAAGACGACGACCACCGCCGTCAACAAGCTCTACTGACCGACCGGCAGCAGCGCACTCGACAGGAAAAACGGGGACCACGGACATGACCAGCACGCGCACCACCCGCCGTACCGCTCTGGCGGCGGGCCTCACCCTGGCTCTCGGCCTCGGCATGACGGCCACGGCGTCGGCCGGCGGCCCGCGCACCGTCACCGGCAAGCCGACCGACCCGATCACCCGTATCGCCGACTTCTACGGCGCCTACATCGACGCCCAGAGCGGCGAGGGCGGCGGGAAGCTCGCCGAGGAGCTGCGGAAGTACTACCTGACGCCCGCCCTGCAGAAGGAGCTCAAGGCCTGGGAGAAGAAGAACAACGCGGACGGTGTCCTGCGCGCCCAGAACACCCCCGTCCAGTGGAAGGTCACCGACAACGGCACCGCGAACCACACCGAGGCCGGTATCACCTTCACCTGGGGCAGCGGCAGGACCACCAAGCTGGTCGTCGACATGAACCGCAAGCTGAAGATCTTCCACATCGGCACCAAGGGCGCCGCCGGAAGCTGAGACCGGTTCCGCGGCCCCGCGGCCCCGCAGCGCCGGATCGGGGGACCGGCGCTGCGGGGCCTGCGCCGGGGGCGGTGCGGGCACGGTCCCGATGCCCGATGGTGGACGTATGGATGCGAAGGACGTTCTCATCGACGCGTTCGGCCGGATCAAGGAGGAGGTCCACGCCGTCGTGGACGGACTGTCCCCGGCGGAGCTCCACGCCCGTCCCGCGCCCGACGCCAACTCGGTCGCCTGGCTGGTCTGGCATCTCACCCGGATCCAGGACGACCATGTGGCCGACGCCTCCGGGCGCGACCAGGTCTGGCTGTCCCAGGGCTGGGAGAAGCGCTTCGGGCTCGGTCTGCCGGCCCGGGACACGGGCTACGGGCACAGCCCGGAGCGGGTGGCGAAGGTCCGGGTGGACTCGGGCGACCTGCTCACCGGTTACTTCGACGCCGTGCACGAACGGACGCTGGAGTTCGTGCGCGGCCCGGGGGCCGACGACCTGGACCGGATCGTGGACGAGCGCTGGACGCCGGCCGTCACCCTCGGCGTACGCCTGGTCAGCGTCCTGGCCGACGATCTCCAGCATGTCGGCCAGGCCGCGTACGTACGGGGGTTGGCGCGGGACTAGGGCGTGTAGCCCGGCAGCACGACGTCCTCGATGAGGGCGTTGCGCTCGTCGAAGGGCAGGAAGGCGCTCTTGAGGGCGTTGACGGTGACCGTGCGCAGATCGTCGAGGGTCCAGCCGGCCTCCTCGACGAGCAGGGTCATCTCGCGGGTCATCGTGGTGCCCGAGACCAGACGGTTGTCGGTGTTGAGGGTGACACGGAAGCCCAGGTCCTTCAGCGCCGTGATCGGGTGCCGGGCGATGGAGGTCGCCGCGCCGGTCTGGAGGTTGGAGGTGGGGCACATCTCCAGGGCGATACGGCGGTCGCGGACCCAGGAGGCGAGCCGGCCGAGCTTGCCGTCGACGATGTCCTCGGTGATCCGGACGCCGTGGCCGATGCGCTGGGCGCCGCAGACCTGGAGGGCCTGGTGGATGCTGGGCAGCCCGTGGGCCTCGCCCGCGTGGATGGTGAAGGGCACGCTCTCCCGGCGCAGGTGCTCGAAGGCGGCCAGGTGGTCGGCGGGCGGGAAGCCGTCCTCGGCGCCCGCGATGTCGAAGCCGACGACACCGGCGTCCCGGAAGGCCACGGCCAGATCGGCGGCCTCGCGGACCCGGTCGAACATCCGCATCCCGCACAGCAGCGTGCCGACGCGGACCGGGGTGCCCTGGGCCGCCGCCTTGGCCATGCCGGCGGCCAGGCCCTCCTGCACGGTCTCGACGACCTCGCTCATCGTGAGCCCGCCCCGGGTGTTCAGCTCCGGCGCGTAGCGCACCTCGCCGTAGACGACGCCGTCGGCGGCCAGGTCGAGCGCGTACTCCTCGGCGGCGCGCAGCAGGCCCTCGCGGGTCTGCAGCACGGCGAGGGTGTGCTCGAAGGTGGCTATGTAGCGCACCAGGTCACCGGAGTTGGCGGCCTCGTAGAACCAGGCCGCGAGGCCCTCCGGGGCGGTCTCCGGGAGGGTGTGGCCGACCTCCGCCGCCAGCTCCACCAGCGTGGCGGGGCGCAGACCGCCGTCGAGGTGGTCGTGCAGGACGGCCTTGGGCAGGCGGCGGATCACTTCGGCGTCTATGCGCGTAGCAGACATGGCGTTCGTTCCTCGGCGAGTGGTGCGGTGGGGTGGGAAGAGGGGGCGGGCCGGATCAGCCGGTGGCGGGCTGGAGGAGGTCCCAGCGGTTGCCGTACAGGTCCTCGAAGACGGCGACCGAGCCGTACGGCTCGTGGCGCGGCTCCTCCAGGAACCTGACGCCCGCGGCCCGCATCCGGGCGTGGTCGCGGGCGAAGTCGTCGGTGTGCAGGAAGAAGCCCACGCGTCCGCCGGTCTGGTCGCCGACGCGGGCGCGCTGTGCCTCGTTCCCGGCCCGTGCGAGCAGCAGTCCGCCGCCCTGTCCCCCGCCGCCCGGCTCGACGACGACCCAGCGGCCCCCGCCGGGCCTCGGTTCGTCCTCGGCGAGGGTGAAGCCGAGCGCCTCCGTGTAGAAGCGGATCGCCTCGTCGTAGTCGTCGACCACGAGGGTGACCAGCGCTATGTGTCTCATCGGGGCCTCTCGGGTCGCTCGGGGTTCCCGGGAGGTTATACGTAACACCTGCGGGACGGCAAATGGCGTCGCGTGGCGAGGTGCCGGACGTGGTTGAGGCCCCCGCGTTGGCGGGGGGCCTCAGCCATGTCCGGGCGGGGCGGGGTCCGGGGTCACTCGCCGGGCGACGCCTTGCGCAGGGCGGCGATGCAGGTGCTCAGGGCCTGCTGGAGCTCCTCCAGGCGCTCCAGCATGTCGTCCTCGTAGATGGCGTCGAGGTCCACGGCGTCGTCGAGGGTCAGCTCCTCGAAGACCTTCGTCGCCTTCTGGAGGCTGCTGTAGAACTTCGTCCGGCGCTCCTGGACCCGCAGCTCGGGGTCGGCCTGCACGGTCTGGACGACGAGTTCCTTGACGGTGTCGTACGCCTCCGTCGCCCACTCGCCGGTGTCCTCGTCGGCGTCCAGCTCGTCGATCAGGGACAGGTGCCGCTCGGCCTCGGCGCGCAGTTCGGCGGTGGCGTCGATGACCTGGCCGGCCGGGGTCTTGACCTGGCCGTTCTCGACGATCTGCCGGACGTAGCCGATCCGGCTGGCCGCCTGGGTCTCGTTGGCGACGGCCTTCTTCAGCTCGTCGGTGCGGGCGATGTCCCGGGCGAGCCCGGTCTGCAGGGAGGGGTCCTCCTTGAGGCGGTCGAGCAGGGCGGTGCGGGCCGCCTGGGCGGTGGAGGGGTCGGCGAGGATCGCGGCGCGCAGCGCGGTGGGGTTCTCGGCGACCTCCAGCGCCTTGGTCGGGCGGATGCCCTCGGCCTCGGCCGCCGCCGTGATCGCGGTGCCCCGCTCGGAGGTGGCGCCGGACCGGGAGCTGTAGTACGTCAGCCAGACGTCCGAGTCGGGGAGGTCGATCTCCGCGCCGGGGGCCAGCGCCTCGAAGTGCGGGACCATGCCGTCGTCGGCCGCCTTGTCCCAGGCCTTGTAGTAGCGCATGACCCGCTCCGGCGAGCACCCGGCGAGTTCGGCGAACCGCTTCGCGGACACCTTCGGCGTCTCGCCCGCCGTCTCCCCGCCGGGCCGTACGCTCCGCGCCACCTTCAGCGCGAAGGCCCAGCCGCCGGTGCGCGCGTACACCCCGAACTCCCGCGCGTCACGGGCGACTTGCTCGTCCACGGCATCGTCCACGGCGTCGTCCGGGGTGTCGTCGCGGGGCTCGTCCGCGGGGGTAGGCTCGGGGGACGCGCCCGGCTCGACCCAGACGCCCTCGTCCTGTGCCGGGATTCCTCCGGTGGACTCCGGTGCGGCGGGCGTCCCGTCGGCGGGCGGTACGGCCGATGCGGAGTGGGCGGTGGCTACGCTCACGGGTGCTCTCCCGGGTGGTGACGAACGACTGGGGCAGAACCGGCAGCCTATATGAACCCGTTGATGTCGCTTTGACCTGGCGGGCACGGGCCACGCGGCCGACGCCGGTTCCGTTTCCGTGCGCGGACCACCGGGGCGTGGGGTGCGGCGGTGACAACTGGTCAGACACTCGGGCCGCTTCTGTCCATCCGGCGGTCACTGTGTCCCCACGCGCCCCTCGTGCCCCATGAGCCGTCGACGCTTCGGACAGTCGGGGGCCGGTGGTGACAGGGCGACCCGTGCGTTCCGGGAGCATGTGCGGGGCGGCTCGGGGGACGGACGACAGAGAATCGGCCACAGCGTGGCCGCGCCCGGCGGGCCGGCCCGGTCTGCCCGGAACGGCACTGTCGGCACGGATGCGCCCCTCGGAAGGATCGCGGCCATGCATACATCTCGCAGAGTCGCGACCCTGGGTCTGGCTTCGGCCGCCCTCGTCACCGCCGCGATCGCCACGGCGCCCGGCGCCGCCGCGGACAGCTACAACGGGTGTGTCTACCCCCGTGTGTGCTTCTATCCCACCATCACCCAGTGGAACAACGGCGCGCCCACGGCCGCCTACCAGGACGTCACCACCAGCTACCAGAACCTCGGGCCCAACAGCCGAGGCGCCGACCGCGTCCACAACACGCGCAACGACGACCGGGTCTACCTCCGGTACACCTACAACCCGACCGGCGCGACAGGGGCGTTGTGTGTCAACCCCAACGTCACCGCGGTCTTCGACGCGAACTTCACGGTGACCGGCATCATGATCCAGAGCGCGCCCAGCTGTCCGTAGCACAGCGAGGCAGCCGTCACGCCGGGAGTCCGGCCAGGGAGCCCCGGGCGCGTCAGATCGCGTCCGGGGCTTCCGCGCGGCTCGCCGCGGGGCCGCCGCGCCGGGCGTCAGCAGTAGAGGTTGCCGCCCGCCGAGGTGCCGAGGATCTGGACGAACCGCTGGTACGCGCTCACCCGGCTCTGCACCTGGGCCGGGTTCTTGCCGTCGCACTCCAGCGAGCCGTTGATGCTGCGGATCGTGTGCCCGAAGCCGGCGCTGTTGACCATCGCGTTGTGGCCGGTCATGGTGCCCGGGCCCTTCTGGGTGTTCCAGTACCACAGGGCGGTCTTCCAGGCGACGGCCGCGTCGTTCTGCACCAGCCAGGGGTTGCCCAGCAGGTTCAGCCCGAGCGCGTCACCGGCCGCCTTGTAGTTGAAGTTCCAGCTGAGCTGGATGGGGCCGCGCCCGTAGTAGGCCGCCTGTCCGGCCGGGCAGCCGTACGACTGGCTCCAGTCGCAGTAGGTGGGGTAGTTGGCGGTGTTCTGCTCGACGATGTGGACGAGCCCGCCGGTCTCGTGGTTGACGTTGGCGAGGAAGGCGGCGGCCTCCTGCTTCTTGACCGTGTCGCTGCCGGTGTTCGCGAACGCCGGGTAGGCGCTCATGGCCGCCCGCAGCCCGCTGTACGAGTAGAACGAGTTCCGGTTCGGGAACATCTGGTTGAACTGCGCCTCGCTCACCACGAACCCGGAGGGGTTGGTGGGACCGTTCTCGCAGGCGTACGGCTCCCAGTACCAGGTGCTGATGGTGGGGTCGTAGCCCGGGTTGTCGTGCTCGGCTCTGTACGCCTTGCCGTCGGTGTAGCGGACGATGTTGCCGGTCACGTAGGACCGGCCCGCCACCCAGCTCGGATAGCTCGAACAGGGGGCGGCGAACGCGCTCGGGGCAGGGAGCAGCAGAGGGGTGGAACCGCCGATGACCAGCGCGGTCAGTACGGCGGCGATACGGCGCCTCGACACGGGACCAACTCCTCGGTGGAGCACGGCCGCACCCGGGCAAGGGGGCCCGTGGGGCATGGCTGGAACCGAACCTCGCGCGCACGAGCCGGCGGTGCCGGCCACGGCGTGGGGGCGGCCGTGGTGGGGGGTGGGGCGCCCACTCAACCGCGTTGGTCTGTACCAGTCAAGGGTGTAGACCAGTCAACTCGTATGACGCCAGGTCAGGCCGGTGCGGTGACGGTCAGGGGCTGGGCGCCGAGGCCGTCACAGGCCGGCCTTCGGGGCAGCCGAGCCAGTAGCCGAAGCCGCGCCGGGTGTGGATCAGCGCGGGTTCCTCCTGGTCGGTCTTGCGCCGGAGCCGGGCCACCAGCTTCTCGATCGCGCCATGGGCGCGGTACTCGCCCCAGACGTGCCGGCTGATCTGCTCCTTGGACAGCACCCGCTCCGCGTTCGCCAGCAGCTGGCACAGCAACCGGTACTCGGCGGGCGTGAGGCCAAGCGGCCGGGAACCCCTGCGCGCCTCGCACGCGGCGTCGTCCAGGACCAGATCGCCGTAGCAGGGCATCCCCTCGGGCCGTTCGGGACCACCCCGGCCGCGCAGCAACGCCCTTGCCCGGTCGAGGACTTCGGCGATGCGTACGGGCTTGACGACATAGTCCTCGACGCCGGGGCGCAGGCCCGGGACCAGGTCGTGGAGGGAGTCGCAGGAGGTCAGGAAGAGCAGCGGGGGCCGGTCCGCGGGGGTGCCGTGGCGGCTGCGCAGGAAGCGTTCCAGGTTCGGCAGCGCGGCGTCCCAGATGATCAGGTCGCAGCCGGCCCGGGCGATCCGGGCCGTCCCGTCGGCGGCGGTGACGGCGGTGGTGGCGGTGGCGGCCGAGGTGACCCGGTATCCGGCCAGCTCCAGGGTGGTGGTGAGGAGTTCGGTGACGCCGGGGTCGTCCACGACGACCAGGACGTGCTGTGCCTCGTCGCCACGCGGCGGCGACGGTGTCCCGGTGAGCAGGGTGCGCATGACAAGACCGTTCGGGTAGGGCTCGCGTGGGGGGATCGCGCCGGCGCCGTCAGCCGACGGGCGGGTGGGGGCCGGGCCGGGAGTCGACGGCCGCCTCGGAGTGTTCGACGAAGTCGTCGGCCAACCGGCCGAAGAGATCGGCGAGTCGACGCCGGTCCTCGGTCGACCAGTCGCCCAGCACCGCCTCGATGCCCCGGCGGCCGGCCTCCCTGACGCGCTCGAACGCGGCGAGCCCGGCCTCGGTGATCTGGACACGCTGCGCCCGGCGGTCGTCCGGGTCCGGGACGCGGACCACATAGCCGTCGCCCTCCAACTGCCGTAGCTGCCGGGTGACATGGGAGGCCTCGACGGACAGCCGGACCGCGAGCACCCCCGGACGCAGCGGCTCACTCTCGGCGATGTGCCGCAGGATCGACACGGAGGCGCGGTCCAGGGACAGGCCGCTGTCGGACATCAGCCGCTCGTGCCTGCGGGACCGGCCGGCCAGATACGCGAGGCGGGTGAGAAGCCGCTCGATCTCGGCCACGTCCGTGAGGCAGGCCGCTTCGGCGGGGAAGGCCGCTTCGGTGGGGCGCGGTAGGGGCATACGGCCACCGTAGCAGTAATTTGCCTAAGTCAAGCAATGCCATGGAGGCCGGGGCCGACGTCCGTACGCCGGCGCCCCGGACAGCACCTTGCCGTCCGGGGCACCGGCGCACGGGCGTCGGCCCCGGCCTCAGCCCAGCTTCAGCTGGTCCGTGCCGTGCCCGATGTGCGCGACGACCAGTCCGGCGCCGGACACCTCCGCGTACTCGGCGGTGTGGTGGCGGAGGACGGCGCCCGCATCCGGCCCCCGGCGGGCCTCGACCGTCCAGCGCAGCTCGTGGAAGAAGAACCAGTCGTCGAAGTGCCGCTGGACGACCTCGATCTCCCGGACCTCGTAGTGGGCGTAGAACTCCTGGAGGTGGGACCGAAGTTCGTCCCTGCTGTGCAGTTCGACCAGGGTGCCGGCGCCCGCCGCGTAGTCCCGGACGCCCGTCTGGATCTCGGGGTGGGCCCGCTCGACGACGGCCTCCACATCGCCCTCGCGGTAGGCGTCGAGGAGCGCCTCGTGCACCCCCGCCACGGCGAACCGGCCGGCCAGCGCCCCGTCGGCCGGGTCGCCCGGCAGCGACTCCCGCTGCGTACGGCCCCAGAACAGCTCACCGGTGATGCCCTCGGAGCCCATCGTCGGGAACAGCACGACGATGGGCCGCTCGCTCTCGGCGCCGGTCTTCTTGTCACGCCCCCGGCCCGAGCCGCTGACGAAGGTGTACCAGGAGGTGTTGATCTCCGTCACCGGCCGGATGCCGACCACGGCGGCGAACCGGTGCATGGTGCGGTAGCTGCTCTCGATGGCCTCGTACGTGTCGACGATCCGCTGGGTCGGGATCTCCCTGCCCTCTTCGAGGGTGGGCACGACGGTGTACGCGTAAGGCCCGCTCGGCGCCAGCGTCGCGAGGATGTCCTCGACGACATCGGCGTACTCGGCCCTGACGTGCCTCCAGGCGACCGCCGAGGTCTGCACCTGGAGATCCGATGTGACGAGGAGTTCCTCGACCTCGGCCCGGTCCTTCATGGTCCTTCTCCTTACGGGGCCGAGCGGCCCCGGTGGGGGGTGGAGCGCTCACATGCAAGCGCAGTCGCCTGACCGGTTGCGGCCGCCGACCTGACAGCGGGCCGACGTGGTACAGCTCACATCCACCCCTGTGTGGAGAAGGTGTGATCTTCCGGCCCGAAAGATGTGATCTTCGGGGCCGGGGACGGGGAGAATCACCCCCATGACCACGTCACCGCACCCCCTCGTCGTCCAGGCGCGCAGACTCGCCGCCGAGGTGCTCGCACCTCAGGCCGAGCGCGTCGACCAGGAGGGGGTGCCCGCGAGCAGCATCCAGGCGGTCAAACGGTCGGGGCTGCTCGGGGTGAGCGCGCCGGTGGCGTACGGCGGGTCGGGCGCGCCCAGCTCCGTGGCGCGGGAGACCGCCGAGATCCTGGCGGGGGCCTGCTGCTCCACCTGGTTCGTGCAGACCCAGCACTACACCCCCGTCCTGACCCTGATGAAGAGCGAACTCCCGGCCCGGGAAGGCATGTTGGGGAAGCTGGCCACGGGTGAGCTGCTGTCCGGTGTCGCGTACGCGCACTTGCGCCGGTATCCGCAGGTGCCGGTGCGGGCGGTGCCGAAGCGGGGTGGCTGGCGGTTCGACGGCACGGTGCCCTGGTACACCGGGTGGGGGCTCAACGATGTGATGCTGCTGGCCGGGGTGACGGACGCGGACGAGGTGGTGTTCGCGTTCGCCGAGGCCCGGCAGCAGTCCGGGCTCAAGGCCTCCGCGCCCGTGCGGCTGGCGGCGCTCACGGCCGCCCGTACGGTCTCGCTGCACCTCGACGGGCTGTGGATCCCGGACGACGCGGTGGCCCTGCACGCGCCGTACGAGTCCTGGGCCGCGAGCGACCGCCCCAAGCCCACCAACGCCTCACCGGCGGTCTTCGGGGTCGCCGAGTCGGCCCTCGCCCTGCTGGACCAGGACGATCCCACGACCAAGGCGCTGCGACTGCGCCTCGACAAGGTCCGCCGGCAGGCGTACGCCCTCGCCGACCATCCGGCCCCGCATGAGCACATGGCGGAGCGGCTCGCCCTCAAGACCAAGGCGTTCGATCTGATGCGCACCGCGACGACCGCCGCCGTCGTGGCCGGCGGGGGCCGCGCCCTCGCCCTGGACAACCGCGCCCAACGCCTGGCCCGCGAGGCGCTGTTCCTCCTGGTCCAGGGCCAGACCACGGAGGTGCGCCGGGCCCACCTGGGCGCACTGTCGGCCGCGTACTAGTGCCGCGACAGGCAACGTTCGCCCCGTCGCGACGCCCGGCACGCCGAGAGCACGCACCGGACGCCGCTCCTTGACGGGCAAACGTTGCCTGCCGCGGCACTAGCGCAGAATGGCGAGATGGATCATCAGTTCGTCGGTATACCGGAGTCGGCAGATGCCGGTGCCCCCCGGGTCGCGGTCGTCGTCGATGTCATGCGGGCCTTCACCGTGGCCGCCTGGGCGTTCTCGCGCGGCGTGGAGAGGATCGTGCTGGCCTCGACGGAGAGCGAGGCACTGGCTCTGAAGGAGAGCCGTCCGGGGTGGCTGGCGTTGAAGGACGGAGCCCGGGCGCCCGGGTTCGACGCGGTGAACTCACCGGGGCTGCTGCGGTCGCGGGACTTCACCGGTCGCACGCTGGTGCAGAAGACGACGGCGGGGACCGTGGGCGCGCTGGCGGTGGCGGACGCGCCGCTGGTGCTGTGCGCGAGCTTCGTGGTGGCCGGTCCGACCGCGCGGTACCTGCGGGCGGAGGGCGCCGGACCGGTGACGTTCGTCGTCACCGGCGAGGACGGCCGCGCCGACGAGGACCTGGCCTGCGCCGAGTACATCGCCCGGCGCGTGGACGGCGAGGAGTGCGAGGCGGGCCCATATCTCGACCGCGGGAGGAACTCCCGCGCCGCCGCCGACCTCACCGCCGGGCGGCGCGGCGGCAACCACCCGGACGACGTCGAGCTCTGCCTGGAACTCGACCGGTTCCCCTTCGCGATGGTGGCACGCCGGGAGGACTCCCTGACGGTGCTCCGCCCCGTGGAGGTCCCGCAGGTCCCGCAGCCGGGCGTCTAGCTCGCGAACGGCACCTGTGCCGCCGGGGCGGTCGGCGCGGTGACGGGGTGCTGCCACAGCCCCTGGGCGGCGAGGCGCGGCAGGACGCCCTCGCCGAACCAGTACGCCTCCTCCAGGTGCGGATAGCCGGAGAGGACGAACTCGTCGATGCCGAGGGCGTGGTACTCCTTGATCCGCTCGGCGACCTCGTCGTGGCTGCCGACCAGCGCGGTGCCCGCGCCCCCGCGCACCAGGCCGATGCCGGCCCACAGGTTGGGGTGGATCTCCAGGTCGGCGCGGCTGCCGCCGTGCAGGGCCAGCATCCGCCGCTGGCCCTCCGATTCGCTGCGGGCGAGTCCCGCCTGCACGGACCGTACGGTCTCCGGGTCGAAGCCGTCGAGCAGTCGGTCCGCCTCCGCCCAGGCCTGCTCGGCGGTGTCCCGGGTGATGACGTGCAGCCGGATGCCGAAGCGCAGGGTCCGGCCCTCCTTCGCCGCCAGCCCCCTGATCCAGGCGATCTTCTCCGCGACCCTGGCCGGCGGCTCGCCCCACGTGAGGTACACGTCGACGTGCCGGGCGGCGATCTCCCCCGCGACGGGCGAGGAGCCGCCGAAGTACACCTCGGGCACCGGGTCGGGCAGCCGGGCCAGCCGCGCGTCCTCGACCCGGAGGTGCTCGCCGTGCAGGTCGACGGTCTTGCCGTCCCACAACCCCTTGACGACCTCCAGGAATTCACCGGTACGGCGATACCGGTCGTCCTTGTCGAGGAAGTCGCCGTAGGCCCGCTGCTCATGGCTCTCGCCGCCGGTGACGACGTTGAGGAGGAGCCGTCCGCCGCTGTGCCGCTGGAAGGTGGACGCCATCTGCGCGGCGAGCGTCGGCGAGACGAAGCCGGGGCGGAAGGCGACCAGGAACTTCAGGCGCTCGGTGTGCCGGCTGACCATCGCGGTGGTCAGCCAGGCGTCCTCGCACCAGGCGCCGGTCGGGGTGAGCGCGCCGGTGAAGCCGAGGTCCTCGGCGGCGCGGGCGATCTGGCTCAGATAGGCGACCGTCGGCGGCCTGTCCCGGCCGGACACGGTGGCGGGGGTGCCGTGACCGCCGCCGACGACATGCCGGCTGTCGCCGTTGGTGGGCAGGAACCAGTGGAAGGTGAGGGACACGTGGGGGTCTCCTGTCAAAAATAGGGGGGCGGCTAGAGGAGGCCGTGGCGGGGCGGCCGGGTGCCGTTGAGCACGTACCGGCCGATGTGCTGGATCTTCCAGCGGACCGGATCGTGCAGGGTGTGGGTGCGGGCGTCCCGCCAATGCCGGTGCAGATTGAGCGAGTCGAGCGCCGAACGGGTGCCGGACACCTCGAAGAGGGCGCTCGCCACCTCCAGCGCGGCCCGTGCCGCCTGTACCTTGGCGGCGGCGACCGCGATGGACGCCTCGGCCGCGGAGTCGTCCGTCAGGGCGTCACGCGCGCGGTCCACCGTGCGCGCGGCCTCCCGCAGCAGCGCCTCCGACGCCCGCACCTGGAGGGCGAGTTCACCGAACCGCTGGATGAGCAGCGGCTCCTCGGCCGCCGTCTCGACTCCGCTCTCGAACCACGGCCGGCTCTTCGTCCGCACGAACCCGACCGCCTCCGCGAGGGCTCCCCCGGCGATCCCGACGTCGATCGCCGCGTGCAGCAACTGGGCGCTGGCGCCGTGCAGTTGGGGTCCCTCGAAGGTGAGGTGGTGCGGCAGCACCCGGTCGCCCGGCACCTGGACGCCGGTCAGGCGGACGGTTCCGCTGGCCGTCGTACGCTGGCCGAGGCCGTCCCAGTCGTCGATCACCGTGACGCCGGGGGCGTCCCGGGGCACGTAGGCGACATGGAGGGCGTCGCCCTCGGCGCGGGCCAGTACCGGGATCCAGTCGGCGAACAGGGCGCCCGTCGAGTAGTGCTTGACCCCGTCGAGGACGTACGAGCCGTCGGCCCGGCGGGTGAGCCGGGTGCGGATGTCCTGGAGGTGCTTGGTGCCGGCCTCGGACTGGGCGTTGCCGAAGCGGCGCCCGGCGAGCAGTTCCCCGAAGAAGAACTTCCGCTGTTCGGCGGTGCCCTGACGGCGGATCACATTGACGTAGGCGAAGTGGCTCTGCGGGATCTGGGCGAGGCTGGCGTCGGCGGAGGCGAGCAGCCGGAAGACCTCCGCCAGGGTCTCCTGGCCGACATCCGCTCCCCCGTACTCGGCGGGCACGGTGACGGCCAGCAGCCCGGAGGCGGAGAGCCGGTCCAGCTCGGCGCGGGGCAGCCGCCGTTCGGCGTCCCGCGCCGAGGCACCGGCCCGGAACTCCTCGGCGAGCGCGGCGGCGACGGTCAGGGCCTCGACATCGTCGGCGACGACCTTGGCCGCCGGGGGCGCGGTGGGCGGGTCGTACCCGGAGGCGGGCGTGTCGGTCATCGGGTCAGCTCGCGGCGGCCAGCACCGGCGCGGGGCCGAGCGCGGTCAGGAACTGGTCGACGACCTGGCCCAAAGCCTCGGCGGTGGCCGGGGCGAGGGTGACCCTGCCGTCGTCCCCCACGGTGATGTCCTTGTCGAGGGTGAACCAGCCGGGGACGATGTGCCGGGCGCCCATGGAGCTGAGCACCGGCCGCAGGGCGTAGTCGATGGCGAGGACATGGGCGGTGGACCCGCCGGTGGCCAGCGGCAGCACGGTCTTGCCGGTGAGGGCGTACTGCGGGAGCAGGTCGAGCAGGGCCTTGAGGACCCCGGAGTAGGCGGCCTTGTAGACGGGGGTGGCGATGACGACGCCGTCGGCCCGGGCGAAGAGTTCGGCGGCCTCGACGATGGCCGGGTGCTTGAAGTCCGCGCCGAGCAACGCCTCGGCGGGGATGGTGCGGATGTCGAGCGGTACGACCTCGTGGCCCTGGGCGGCCAGCCGGGCGTCCAGGTGACGGACGAGCTTCGCGGTGCGGGAGGAGACGGAGGGGCTGCCGGAGACGGACAGGACGGTGGCCATGGGTCCTCTTTCTTGGGGCCCGGGGTGCCCGTGCGGACGGGCACCCCGGAGGGGAGCGGTCAGGAGTACCGGCGGTCAGGAGTACCAGGTGGGTTCGGGCAGTTCGCCCTCCAGCACCCAGCGGCCGACCTCGCGGCGCTTGTAGGCGACGGGGTCGTGCAGGGTGTGGGTGCGGATGTCGCGCCAGAAGCGGTCGAGTCCCTCGGCGGTGGCCGTCGACCGGGCGCCGGTCACCTCGAAGATCCGGTTCGCGATCTCCAGGGCCACGTCCGTGGCGCGCGCCTTCACGGCGGCCACCCGCACCTCGAAGTCACCGCGCGTCCGCTCGGTGACGGCGTCGGGGTCGTCGTGCAGCTTCTGCCCCTCGGCGGCGACCGTGTCGGCGAGTGCCTCGACGGCCCAGAGCTTGGCGGTCAGATCGCCGTAGACGTCGATGACGTACGGCTCGTCGACCGCGCGTTCGTGCCCGCCGTGCAGCCAGGACCGGGTCTTGGTCCGGGTGTAGGTCGCCGCGGTCTCCAGCGCACCGGCGGCGATGCCGAGGTAGAAGTTGACGAAGACCAGCTGGATGGTGGGGACGTTGAGGGTGTTGTAGGTGCGGGGCCGGAACTCCTTGTCGACGTAGCCGGCGGCGGAGGACCAGGGGGTGCGGACGCCGTCGAGGGTGACGCCGCCGCTCTCGGTGAGCCGCTGGCCGATGTTGTCCCAGTCGTCGTGGAAGGTCAGGCCCTCGCTGTCGGAGGGGACGATCGCGAAGACATGGCTGTCGGTGCCCGCGAGGACGCCTTCGAGGACGGTGACGTCGGAGACCTTGCTGCCGGTGGAGAAGGACTTGCGGCCGGTGAAGACGAGGTCGTCGCCGTCCTCGGTGACCACCACGTCCTTGTCGCGCGGGTTGACGGCGCCGCCGAAGAACCAGCGGTTGCGGGCGGCCTCGGCCTCGACGTACTCCCACTGTTCGCGGGTGCCGACCAGCCGGGCGGCCCAGTTCCAGAGGTAGTGGTAGCCGAGGAGCTGGCCGAGGGAGCCGTCGGCCTTGGCCACCTCGCGTACGACGCGGTAGGCGGTGGGCCAGTCCTGGCCTCCGCCGCCGTGCTCGACGGGGCCGAGCAGGGTGACGAGGCCGGAGTCCTTGAGGAGCCGGACCTCGGCGTACGGGGTGGCGCCGGCGCGCTCGCGCTCGGCGGCGTCGGTGGCGAGGACTGCGGCGACCTCACCGGCGCGGGCGATCCACTGCTCTGCGGTCGTCGGGGCGGGGCCGGTCTGCCAGTCGGTGGGGGTGACGGTGCTCATGTCGACGGCCTCCTCAGACCTGGGCGGGGACGGACGGGGCGGACTCGGGCTGCCGGGCCTCCAGTTCACGGACCAGCGGCAGCACCCGCCGACCGAAGTACTCGACCTCCTCGTGGTAGTGCAGGAAGCCGAGGAGGAAGAGGTCGACGCCGAGCCGCTTGTAGGCGACGATCCGCTCGGCGATCTGCTCGGGGGTGCCGATCAGCCCCGTACGGAAGCCGTCGTTGTACTGGACGAGGTCCTCGAACGACGAGTCCTGCCACATGCCCTTGCCGTCGGCGGCCGACTGCCCGGCCTGTTTGACGGCGGCGCCGAATCCCTCGACGGCCTCCCGGTCGGCGTGCGCGACGATCTCCCGCAGGGTGTCCCGGGCCTCGGCCTCGGTGTCGCGGGCGATGAGGAAGCCGTTGAGGCCGAACCTCGGCGCGTCGCGGCCCACTTCGGCGGCGGCCTTGCGGACGTCGGTGATCTGCTCGGTGACGCCGTCGAAGTCCTTGCCGTTGGAGAAGTACCAGTCGGAGACCCGGCCGGCCATGGCACGGGCGGCGGTGGAGTTGCCGCCCTGGAAGATCTCCGGGTGGGGGCGCTCAAGGGTGTTGAGGGGCTTGGGCTTGAGGGAGAAGTCGCGCAACCGGTAGAA
Organism: Streptomyces griseiscabiei; assembly: GCF_020010925.1. NCBI lineage: Bacteria > Bacillati > Actinomycetota > Actinomycetes > Kitasatosporales > Streptomycetaceae > Streptomyces > Streptomyces griseiscabiei. The sequence goes on from NZ_JAGJBZ010000001.1 coordinate 1,610,601, forward strand.
GTCTCCGGCGAGTTCGGTGTGGTCCTCGGTCCAGACCTGGCGCAGGGCCCGGATGAACTCCTCGGAGCGGCGGTACCGTTCATCGTGCTCCAGCCAGGGTTCGCCGAGGGCGGTGAACTCGCCCTTGAACCAGCCGGACACGACGTTGACGGCGAAGCGGCCGTTCGACAGATGGTCGGCGGTGGCGCCGAACTTGGCGAGGACTCCGGGGTGCCACAGTCCGGGGTGGACGGCGGCGATGACCTTCAGACGTTCGGTGGCGAGCAGCAGGGCAAGGCTGAAGCTCGTCGACTCGTGCTGGTACTCGGCGCCGTAACTGGCCATGTAGCGGACCTGGCTGAGGGCGTACTCGAAGCCGTTGTTCTCGGCGAGGACGGCGAGTTCACGGTTGTACTCATATCCCCAGTCGGTGCGTTGTTCGATCGTGCTGGTGACGAGTCCCCCGCTGACGTTGGGGACCCAATAGGCGAATTTCAGGGGCGCGGCAGACATGCGGAACTCCTGTTGCGGAATGTTTTCGGGCACGCCGAATTCAGCGGTCACGGGGAGACGCCGGCACACGTCGGATACGGGCACGGTGAATTCAGACGGAAGGCCGGGAGGCAGGCGGAAGGCCCAGAGAGAGGAAAAGCGCGGCGGATCGGGGAGGGCTGATCAGGCCGCGGCGCGACAGGAGGCGCTGGAGACGCGCGCGAGGTCGACGTGGCGTCGTCGCGTGAGGTCCAGTCGCAGCTTCATGCCGTCGATCGTGACAGCCGTCGGCGACGACCGTCAAGGAGAACCCGACCGGTCTCGTATGGCGGACCATTGAATTTCACGAAGGTGTGACAGGGAAACCCTTGAACGCGCCGGAATTCGGCGCGCATTCTGCTGCGATGCGAACGGAACAGCTGGAATACATCACGGCGGTGACCAGGCTCGGTTCGCTGCGCCGGGCGGCCGACGAACTACGGCTCTCCCAGCCCGCGTTGAGCGAGACCGTACGGAATCTGGAACGCGAACTGGGGGTCGATCTGCTGGAGCGCAAACGGTCCGGCGCGACGATGAGCGCCTCGGGCCGGGAGCTGCTGCCGCACATCATCGGGGTGCTGGACGCGGTGGACCGGCTGCGCGCCGCGGCGGGCGAGCAGCACCGCATCAGCCGGACGGTCCGGCTCGGCACGGTGAACGCGGCGACCGTGCCGCTGCTCATCCCGGTGATCCGCGACTTCCGCGCCGACCACCCCCTCACCCAGGTCGAGGTGGTCGGCGCCCGGCAGTCCGACATCCACCGGGGCCTGCTGGAGGGCTCCTTCGACCTCGGGCTCGTCAACCATCTCGACGGCGACGACGTACCCGCCGAGTTCGAGGCCACCGAACTGCTGCGGGGGCGGCCCGTGGTGGTGCTGCGCCCGGACAGCCCGCTCGCGTCGCGGGCGGCGGTCTCCGTGGACGACCTGCTGGAGGTGCCGCTCATCGGGATGCGTTCGGGCTATGTCATGCACCGCTACGTCCACCGGCTGCTCGACGGCCGCGACCCGGCGTTCGCGTACTCCACCGACGGCGCCGAGATGGGCAAGCTGCTGGTCACGGAGGGGCTCGGGGCGACGGTCCTGCCGGACTTCAGCGTGATCGGTGATCCGCTGGAGCGGCGGGGCTCCCTCGTCCACCGGCCGATCGCCGGTGACACCACCCGGGTGCTGCTGATGCTGCAGCGCCGCAGGGCGGACTCGGTACCGCGGGCGGCGCGTGACCTGCACCGGGCGTTCGTCCGCACGGCACACGCGCTGACCGGCGGGCGGATGAAAGGCGACCGGACCGCATCCGAAGGGGCCCGCTGCGTGGAAGTGACGGATGGGGGGCCTGATACGGAGGTGTGCCCATGAACGTCTCGGTCGTCCTGTTCACCGCCGACCTGCGGCTGCACGACCATCCACCGCTGCGCGCCGCCCTGGACGGCTCCCGGCAGGTCGTGCCGCTGTTCGTGCGTGATCCGGCGGTGGACCGGGCCGGTTTCGCCGTACCCAACCGGCTGGCGTTCCTCGCCGACTGTCTGCGGGACCTGGACGCGGGGCTGCGCGAGCGCGGTGGGCGGCTGGTGGTGCGGTCGGGGGACGTGGTGGAGCAGGTCGTGAAGGTGGCCGCCGAGGCGGACGCCGACGAGGTGCACCTGGCGGCGGACGTCAGCGCGCACGCGCACCGGCGTGAGGAGCGCCTGCGGCGGGAGCTGGAGGCACAGGGGCTGCGGCTGCATGTGCACGACACGGTGACCACGGCCGTTCCCCCGGGTGCCGTGACCCCGGCCGGGTCCGACCACTTCGCCGTGTTCACGCCCTACCACCGGCACTGGTCGCGGCAGCGGCTGCGTGACGCGGTGGAGGCGCCCCGGGCCGTCCGGGTCCCGGACGGGGTCGGCTCAGAGCCGCTGCCGTCCCGCAGCGGCGTCACCGGGGTGTCGGCCGGGCTCGCGGACGGCGGGGAGGCGGAGGGCCGGCGGCGGCTGACGGCCTGGCTGCGCTCCGGTGTCGCCGCGTACGAGGACCGGCACGACGACCTGGCGGGCGACGCGACCTCCCGGCTCTCGCCGCATCTGCACTTCGGCACCCTCTCCCCCGTCGAACTGGTCCACCGGGCCCGCCGGGCGGGCGGCCCTGGCGCCGAGGCGTTCGTACGGCAGCTCGCGTGGCGGGACTTCCACCGCCAGGTGCTGGCCGCGCGGCCGGCGGTCGCGACCGTCGACTACCGGGCGAGGCAGGACCGTTGGCGGTCCGCGCCGGACGAGGTCGAGGCGTGGCGGGAGGGCCGCACCGGCTATCCGGTGGTCGACGCGGCGATGCGGCAGCTCCGTCACGAGGGCTGGATGCACAACCGGGGCCGGCTGCTGACCGCGAGCTTCCTCACCAAGACGCTGTACGTCGACTGGCGCGTGGGCGCCCGGCACTTCCTGGACCTCCTCGTCGACGGCGACGTGGCCAACAACCAGCTCAACTGGCAGTGGGTCGCGGGCACCGGCACGGACACCCGCCCCAACCGGATCCTCAACCCCACCACCCAGGCGAAGCGGTACGACCCGGACGGCGCGTACGTACGGCGCTGGGTGCCGGAGTTGGCGGACGTCGCGGGCCCGGCGGTGCACGAACCGTGGAGGCTCGACGGGCTGGACAGCGCCGCGCTGGACTATCCGGCACCGATCGTCGAGCTGGCGGAGGGGCGGGAGCGGTTCCTGCGGGGACGCAAGTCCTAGTCGGCGGGGGTCGGTTGGGGGGTCCGGCTCGGCCGTCCGCAGAGACCGGACAGCAGTTGCACCGCCTCGTCCAGCAAGGACGGGCGGACCATGCCCGAGGCGGGTCGGCCGTGCCAGCCGGGGCCGCCGAGCACGACGAGCGCCTGGCGGCGGGCGCCCTTCACGCCCCAGCGCATGGCGGCGACATGGCGGGCCAGGGGCAGGCTCGCCGTGGAGCGGGCCTGCGCCCAGAGGACCACGGCGGCCGGGCCGAGCCGGTCGACCGCCGAGGTGAGTGCCTCGGCGGGGACGGCGGCGCCGAACATCCTGGTGGGCAGGCCGAGTTCACCGAGCGCGGCATTGAGGGCCTCCAGCGGGAGGGTGTGCTGTTCACCGGGCACACAGGCGAGCACGACCGGGCCGGGGGCGGTCGTGTCGGGGCGGGGTGCGGGCGGCCGGGTGTGACGGCGCAGGGCGGTGGAGACATGCCAGGACAGCAGATGCTCGACCTCCACGTAACGGTCCCCGGACGACGCCCAGGTGCGGCCCACCGCGTGCAGCGTCGGCACCATCACCTCCTGCCAGGCGACCGTGAGCCCGTGCCGCGCGACGGCCCCGGCCAACTGGTCCGCCACCGCCGGGGCGTCCAGGCGTACGGCGGCCCGGGCGAGGCCCCGGCACTCGTCGCGGACGTCCCTCGGGGGTGGTGGGCCGGGCTCCGACACCCGCGCCGCCCGCTCCCCGTCCGAGACGCGCGCTCCGCGCGTCTCCTCCCCCGCCCGGTCGGTGCTCTCCTTCGCCGCGCGGGCCGCCTCCGCCGGCGGCAGCCCGGCGGACGTCAGCCGGCACATCGTCTCGACCATCGCCACGTCCCGCGGGGTCCAGCGCCGGTGCCGGCCGTCGGCGCGGACGGCGGGCCCGATGCCGTAGCGGCGGTCCCAGGAACGCAGCGTCGTGGGTGACACCCCCAGCCGACGGGCCAGAGCACCACTGGTGAGACCCGGTTCGGCGGGCTCTTCCTCCCCGTACGTACCCATGCGGGCGACTATACGATGCAGAAGCGATGCGAGTGGATGCACGGCCTCGCGGGCTCGCACGATGACGGCATGCGCACCGTCCCCCGCGAGGAGCCGCCCGCATGAGCCCTGTGTGCCCGAGCGCGCGCCCGCACACGCCGCCGGGCGCGGCACCCGGCGACGAGGAGTTGGCGCTCGCCCTGGTGGCGGGCGACGACGACTCGCTGGCCGCCGCCTACCACCGCTGGTCGGCGTTGGTGCACGCGCTGGCGTGGCGCAGTCTCGGCGACACGGGCGAGGCGGAGGACGTGACCCAGCAGGTGTTCCTGGGCGTGTGGCGCGGCCGGCACGGCTATCGGTCGGAGCGCGGCGCGATGGGTGCCTGGATCGTCGGGATCGCCCGGCGCCGGATCGCCGACGCCCTGTCCGCGCGGAGCCGCCGGGCGGACCTGGTGACCACGGCGGGCGCCGCGCTCGCCCTCGCCGACGGCCCCGGACCCGCCGACCCCGAGACCGCCCTCGACCGCGTCCTGGTCCGCGCCGAACTCGCCAGGCTGCCCGCGCCCCAGCGGCAGATCCTCCATCTGGCCTTCTACGAGGACCTCACCCAGACGCAGATCGCGGAACGCACCGGTCTGCCCCTGGGCACGGTCAAGAGCCACACCCGGCGGGCGCTGCGCCGGCTGCACGGCCGGCTGCTCGCGGCCCGCACCGGGTGACCCGGCACGACCGAGCGACTATTCGACGCACAAACGTCTCATGCTTCCCAGCGCATCCGAATGCCTCGCGGCGGCGGAAGCGGAAGACGAACGGGGGCCCGCCTCCGAGGAGCGGTCGGCGCTCCTCGGAGGCGGACGTCGTCCCGGACGCCCCGCATCCCCACCCTCTACACATAAAGGCAAAATAAGCGCAGAATGAACGTACGCGGCGCTTACCGCAAACCCCACCAGACGCGGTCGGGCCTGCAGAGTTCAAAGGAGTCAAGTCATGGCCAACGTCTCACACAGGAGTGACATCTCCAGTCACCCCGACGCACCCGAAATGCAGGCGCGGTTCGCCCGTATGCTCGGTGGTCGCGATGTGGCGCTCGTGGACGGACCGGTGTTCCTGCTCGGTCTGTACTGCGCCGTGTCCCCGTGGATTCTCCACTACACGACGAGCCAGCCCGCGCTGGTGCCCCACAACCTCATCGTGGGCATCGCGATCGGTCTGCTGGCCCTCGGCTTCACCGCCGCACCGCAGAGGATGTACGGCCTGAGCTGGGCCATGTGCGCGCTGGGGGTCTGGATGATCGTCGCCGCGTGGATCGTGGGCGACAGTCCGGACGCCGGAGTCGTGGTCAACAACATCATCATCGGCTGCCTGGCACTGCTGCTGGGGCTGATGTGCGCCGGCGCCGCGGCCAAGGGCGGCACGCGCGGGAGCCACACGCCACCGATGTAGAGCCGCACCACAGGTGCGAACAGAACGCCCGCGAGGGGTAACGGCGGCCGTTCCGCTCCGGCGGACCGGCCGTCGCCCGTCGCTCCCGCCCATCCCCGCTCCCCGCTCCCCGTCCGCCCGCGACGACGTCACCCCTTGCGCGGCACCTCCCACGGCTCCTGCGGCAGCACACGGCCGGTCTCCAGCAGCGACTTGAGGTTGGACAGCACCGCGGGCCAGCCGAAGGACACCTCGGAGAGCGCGCTCTCGTCCGCCAGGTCCTCATGGGTGACGGTGAGCCGCACGATGTCGGCGTGCCGCTCGATGTCGAAGGTGACCCGTGAGTACGTCTCCTCCTTCCCCTCGTCCTCGGGCGCGGCCCAGGTGGTGACCAGCCGGGTCGGGGGCTCGCTCTCCACGACGGTGCCGACGACGTCCTCGACGCCGGAGCCGTCGACGCGGACATGGGCCCAGCGGGAGCCCCGCCGCCAGTCCGACTCATTGCGGTGACCCCAGTAGTCGGCGGTCAGCTCGGCGCTGGTGAGCGCCTCCCAGACCTTCTCGGGCGTACTCGCGATATAGGTGACGTACACGAAGGTCGGCTTGTCGGTCATGGCTTCCTCGGCTCGTCGTTTCACGGCACCGAGCGCTCTCAGCCGGGGGCGCTCGAACTTGTCGATCCACCGCTCCTGCATCTCGTGGAGCGGGACCGGATTGAGGTAGTGCAGCTTCTCCCGCCCCCGCCGCACCGTGCTGATCAGGTTGGCGGCCTCCAGAACGGCCAGGTGCTGCGTCACGGACTGCCGGGCCATGTCGATCCGCTCGCACAACTCGCCCAGGGTCTGCCCGTTCTGCTCACGCAGCCGGTCCAGCAGGCTCCTGCGCGTCTCGTCGGCCAGCGCCTTGAAGACCTTGTCCATGCCCGGTCCGCCTTCCGATCGCACACCCGACGTTATGCAGGTGATTACCTGCATGTCAAGCGTCGGCGAGGTGCCTCAGACTGTCGCCGTGAGTCGAACCGTGAGCGCGTGGGTGACATCGGGTGGGGACTTCCTCGGCGTCATCGGCCCCTTCCCCGTCGACATCCCGTGGTGGGCCGAGGTCGGGCCCGTCGTGGCACAGGTGGAGCGTGCGCTCGGGGTGCCCGTGCTGGTGCTGCGGCTGCTGACCGTGGAGGGCGGTGAGGGCGCGAGGGACGGGCATGTGACGTACCACGTGGAGGCACGGGAGCGCCCCGCGCCCGGGGCGCTGGAGCGACGGCCCGTCGACCAGGGGCGGTTGGACACGGACGACGCCCTTCGCCCGCCCTGGGCGCGGGCCGACGGGCTGCGGGAGCTGCTGGCCTGGGCAGCCCGGACGCTGGCGGCGCTCGGGCGCCCGGTGACGGGGCCGGTCGAGCAGCGGCGGACCTGGAACCTGGCGGGCCTCTTCCGGCTGCCCACCGCACGGGGGCCGGTCTGGCTCAAGGCGACACCGCGCTTCGCCACGGACGAGGCCTCGGCCATCGCCGCCTTCGCCCGGGTGGACGCCGGCCTCGTGCCGACGGTGCTCGCCTCCGGTGAACGGCGGATGCTGCTGGAGCACCTCCCCGGCGAGGACTGCTGGTCGGCAGACGCCGCCACGGCCGAGGCGGGCGTACGCCGCTTCACCGCCGCACAGGCCGCGCTCGCCGCGCGGGGTGAGGGACCTCCGCCGGGACTGCGCGACCGACGGGACCGTGTCCTCGGCGAGAAGGTCCGCGAACTCCTCGACGGAATAGCCGAGTTGGACATCACCCGGCAAGAGCGGGCCGCCGCACGGCGGTTGACGGACCGCTGGGAGCAGCTCCCCGACTGCGGGCTCCCCGACACACTCGTCCACGCCGACTTCCACCCGGGCAACTGGCGCAGCGACGGCGGCCCGCCGGTCGTCGTGGACTTCGCCGACGCCCACTGGGGCAACCCCGTCCTGGACTGCCTGCGCCTGTACGACTTCCTCCCCGAGGCGGCACGCCCCGCGGCCGTCCGCGCCTGGATCGACTCCTGGAAGACCCATGTCCCGGCGAGCGATCCCGCCCGCGTACTGGCCCTGGCCGAGCCACTGGCGCACCTCGCGTACGCCGTGCGCTATCAGGAGTTCCTCGACGGCATCGAGGCCTCCGAGCGGCCGTACCACGAGGGGGACCCGGCGGCGGTGGTCCGGCGGGCCCTCAGGTGCGCGGCGCACCCGGTTCTCGGCTCGCTGGAGGTGACGGGCTAGATGGAACGTGCCGAGGTGTTGCTGATCGGCGGACGGGCCGGGGTCGGCAAGTCGACGGTGGGCTGGGAGATCTCCGACCGGCTGAGGGTCGCCGAGGTCCCGCACGCCGTCGTCGAGGGCGACTTCATGGGGCAGGTGCACCCGGCGCCCGAGGGGGACCCGCACCGCGCCGCGATCACCGAGCGCAACCTCACCGCCGTGTGGGGCAACTACGCCGCCCTGGGCCACCGGAGGCTCGTCTACACCAACACGCTGAGCGTGCTGGCCGAGACGGCGGGCGTCTTCCGGCGGGCCATGGGCGCCGACGTACGCATCCTCCGGGTCCTGCTCACCGCCACCGACACGACGGCCGAACAGCGGCTCAGGGGGCGGGAGATCGGCTCCGAGCTGGAGCGGGAGCTGGCCGGGAGCGCCCGCAAGGCGCGTCTGCTGGACGAGCGGGCACCGGAGGACACCCTCCGGATCGCGACCGACGGGCGCACGGTCATGGACATCGCTGCGGAGGTGCTGGCCGTCACGGGATGGATACCGGACCGACGGCTGTACGGACCTGCTGGTCGACCGTCGGCGGGCCGATGACCGGCGGCTTGTGAAGAACTTGAAACGGGGGCGGACTGCACTCGCGTTCGAAGGGCACTCGCACGGTTGCGGGGATACCGACGACAAGGGGCGGAGTCCAGATGGAGATCGACGGCATCATCAGTGCCATCGTCATCGGCATTGTCATAGGCGTGCTCGGCCGGCTCGTCGTGCCCGGCCGCCAGCGCATCGGCATCCTGCTGACGATCCTCGTCGGCATCGTCGCCGCGCTGATCGGCTCCGCGATCGCCGCGGGGTTCGGCGTGGCCGACACCAACGGCGTCGACTGGGCCGAGTGGCTCATCCAGATCGCCCTGGCGGCCCTGGGCATCGCGGCCCTGGACCGCACCCGGGCGCGACGCTGACGGATCGCGGCGACACGGGCCACGGGGACGCGGGCCGCGGACCCGGAATTCCGTTGCGGGTGAGCGCGCCCGGCGGCTAGCGTCGCCGGGCCTCTCCTTGTGCCCGCCGACCAGCCCGGAGTCCCCTTGCCCTCGCGTGTCACCCGGATCACCCCCCTCACCGACCCCGCCACCACCCCGGCGAGCCGCCGTACGGCCTGGCTGGCGTCCGGGTCGGACGGCAGCCCTCTCGGCACCGCATTCCTGCGGCTGTTCACCGAGGAGGGGCAGGGGCATCTGGCGGAGCTGGACGGCACCGTGCACCCGGCCGAGCGGCGGCAGGGCGTGGGCACCGCGCTGCTGGGGGCGGCGGTCGGCGCGGCGCGCGCGGACGGGCGCCGCTCGGTCGTCGCCCAGGCCGAACAGGGCTCCCCCGGCGACGCGTTCCTCACGGCACACGGCTTCCGCCGGGTGCTGACCCTGACGTACGCCCGGCTCGAACTCGCCGGAGCGGACCCCGGCCACTTCACCCGGATCCTCGAACAACCCCGTCCCGGCTACCACTTGACCGGCTGGACGGGCGTCGTGCCGTCCGAACTCGCCGACACCTACGCCGCGTCGCGCCGCGCGATGGACGACATGCCGATGGGCGAGACCGACTACGGGACCGTGGTCTGGGACGTCGAGCGGGTCGTCGCGTCCGCCGAGGCGATCGCGAAACGCGGCGACTCACTGCACACCGTGGCCGCCGTGCACACGGCGAGCGGCACGATCGTCGGCTTCTCGGAGCTGGGTCTGCCGGGCGGCGGCTCCGGCGAGGACGGCGGCAAGGGCGACGGGCAGCACTACGGCACCGCCGTACTGCCCGAGCACCGGGGCCACGGGCTCGGCCTCTGGATGAAGGCACGGGCGCTCCTCCAGGCCCACCGCGCACACCCGGATCTCGCGCTGGTCACCGACACCGCGTCGGACAACGTCCCGATGCGCCGGATCAACGACGCGCTCGGCTACCGGCCCACGCACACGGCGATCGAGTACCAGCTCGACCTGTGACGCCTTGACGCTGTGACGCGCACCGGGCGCCCCACGCGCCCTACGGCGAGACCACGTACTCGTACGGTGTGGTCGTCGTGAGCGGTTCGAAGCCCAGGCGGGCCAGGATCGGGCGGCTCGTGGCCAGCGCGTCGACCTGGACGTAGCGGTAGCCGCGGTCGGCGGCGACACGGGCGCGGTGGGCGACCAGGGCCCGGTAGAGACCCCGCCCGCGCCAGTCCTGGACGGTGCCGCCGCCCCACAGACCGGCGAAGCGCGTACCGGGGAGCAGTTCCATCCGGGCGGCGCTCACGGGTTGGTCGCCGGCCAGAGCCACGACGGCCACGACCGACTCGCTGTCCCCGGTGAGCTGGGCCAGGAGCTGGTGGCGCATCCGGGTGCTGTCCGTGCCGAAGGCCCTCTCATGGACGTCGGCCACCAGGTCCACTCCCGCGCGGTCGGTGACCGGCAGCAGCCGTACGCCCTCCGGGGGCTCGACGTCGAGGGTCAGATCGGCGACCTCCGCGATCATCAACGTCTCCTCCGGGGCGGCCGTGAGGCCGGCGTCACGCAGGCGTCGGCCCAGGTCGACGGGGAGATCGTGGCCGTACAGCTTCCACTCGAAGTCGCGTCCGAGGCCGGAGAAGTACCGGATCTGCTCGGCGATCGCGGCATCGGCCCCCGCCTCGTCGAGGCCGGACCAGACGACGCCGCTCCAGCCGTTCTCGAAACCGACCTGGCGCACCACCCCGCCCACGCGCTCGATCCGGGCCCCGGGCCCGTCGGGACGGGCGCCCTCCCGCATGTCCCGGTCGAACAGTGCCAGCACAGCAGCATGATCCATGCGGCTCACTCCATCATCAGTCGTTAACCCTGGCAACGGAATTCGCCCGCCAATAGTGCCGCGGCCGTGCCCCGGGGCGGAGGCCGCCCGCACCCGTGGCGCTCGGCGGGCCGCGTGGCGGGGCCGTACGGGTGTCGCTCGCGAAGACCCCGGGGTACTCGGACACACGACGTAAGGTGCTCGTCGCGGAGCGCGGTCGGGCGGTCCCCGAGGAGGGTACGGACGCACATGGTGAACGATTCCGAACTGGTGTACCTACGACGCTGTGTGGAGCTGGCGACCGAGGCCCTGGAATCCGGAGACGAGCCGTTCGGTTCCGTTCTGGTCGGCGGGGATGGCACAGTGCTGGCCGAGGACCACAACCGGGTGGCCGGAGGCGACCGCACCCGCCATCCGGAATTCGAACTGGCCCGCTGGTCGGCCGCCCGGCTCAGTCCGCGAGAGCGCGCGGCGGCGACCGTGTACACCTCCGGCGAGCACTGTCCGATGTGCGCGGCCGCCCACGCCTGGGTGGGTCTGGGCCGTATCGTGTACGTCGCCTCCTCCGAGCAACTCGCGTCCTGGCTGGGCGAGTTGGGAGTCCCGGCGCCGCCGGTGCGGACGCTTCCCGTGCGGGAGATCGCGCCCGGGGTGACGGTCGAGGGGCCGGTGCCGGAGCTGGTCGGGGAGGTACGGGCGCTGCACCGGCGGTTCCACGCCAAAGCCGTAGGCGAGGTCGCCGACGATGACTGAGACGGGTGTGAGGGGGCAGGCGGTCCGGGTTCCGCCGTCGTCGTCACCCGACGGTGGTGTCCGTGCAGTCCGTCGCCGTTGTCCGTCGTTGTCCGGAGACCCTCACCGATGTCCGAAGACGTGGTCCAGCACACCCGCCCCGCCCCCGCGGCCCCGCCCGACGGGGAGAGGCCACGGCCGCGGCGGGCCTCGCGGGACCCGTACTTCGACAACGCGAAGTACCTCACCATCGTCCTGGTGGCCTGCGGGCACGCCTGGGAGCCGCTGACATACGGCAGCCGGGCGGCGACGGCCGCGTATCTCACCGTGTACGCGTTCCACATGCCGGCCTTCGCCCTGATCTCCGGGTACTTCTCGCGGAGCTTCGACATGGCGCCGGGGCGGCTGAAGCGGCTGATGACGGGGGTGGTCCTGCCCTATGTCGTGTTCGAGACGGCGTACACGCTGTTCTACCGGTGGGCGCAGGACGATCCGGGCTATCCGCTGAGTCTGCTGGACCCCTGGTACGTGATGTGGTTCCTGGTCGCGCTGTTCATCTGGCGGCTGACCACGCCGCTGTGGCTGATGCTGCGCCATCCGCTGCCGGTCGCGCTGGGGCTCGCGACGCTGGCGGCGGTCTCACCGGATCTCGGCGGCGATGTCTCCGTCCAGCGGGTACTGGGCTTCCTGCCGTTCTTCGTCCTGGGGCTGACACTGCGGGGCGAGCACTTCGAGCGGCTGCGCACCCGCCGGGTACGGCTGTGGCTGCTCCCGGTCGGGCTGGGCGCGCTCGGGACCGCGTACGGGGTGGCGCCGTGGTTCGACGCGGGCTGGTTCTACCACCGGGGCAGCGTCACCGGGCAGGGCGTCTCCCGCTGGGCGGGGCTGCTGACCACGCCCGCCCTGTTCTGTCTCGCGGTGCTGCTGACGGCCTGCTTCCTGGCCTGGGTGCCGCGCCGGCGGCTGTGGTTCACGGCGCTGGGCGCGGGCACCATGTACGGCTATCTGCTGCACGGCTTCGTGATCAAGTGGGCGCGGTTCCGGGACTGGTACGCCGCCGAGTGGCTGCACACCCCGCTCGGTCAGCTGGCGGTCACGGCCGTCGCCGTCGGCGGCATCACCCTGCTGTGCACCTCCCCCGTGCGCGCCGCGCTCCGCTGTGTCGTCGAGCCGCGCATGGAGTGGGCGTTCCGGAAGGGCGACGCCGCCCCCGCGGCTAGCCGAGCTCCAGAGTCGTGATCCCGAAGACGCGCTCGGCGGCGTAGGGCCGGACCGGGCCGGTGTACATCCGGGCCGTCTCGAAGGAGGGCGTCAGCCCGTACTCCTCGACGAGCGCCACGGCGGCCGTGTTCGGCTCCGGCACGTCGATGGCGAGCGGGCGGCCCGCGGCCTCGGCGGCCAGCCCCTCGAAGAGCGCGCGGGCGTCGGCGGCGGTGTCGGCGAACAGCGGCCCGATCCGCAGGGCGTCCCGGCCCGGACGGATCACCCCGTAGCCGGTGAGCCGCCCGTCGACGGTCCGCGCGAGGGCCCGGTGCCCGTCGGCGGTCAGCCAGCGCTCCAGGAAACGGGGCCGGTCGGCCGGGTGGCAGGCGTTGTCGTACGCCGCGAGGGCACCGGCGTCCGCGAGGGGCCGCACACCGTCGGGGACCGCCGTCACCGGGACCGCCCCCGAGTACCGGAAGGTGCGGTGGGCCGGTTCGAAACCGGACTGCCGGTAGTTGTCCTGCTGCGCGACCACCCCGTCCAGGCCGACCGTGCGGGCGCCGGCGTGCGCGAGCGCGGTCTTCCAGGTGGCGAGGCCGTGGCCCCGGCCGCGCAGCTCGGGGCGGACCAGGTAGAAGCCGAGGAAGGCGTAGTCGCAGCCGTAGGTGACGACGGAGACGGAGGAGACGGGTTCGCCGTCGAGCCGGCCGATGAAGAAGCCCTCGGGGTCCTGGGCGAAGAAGCACGCCGGGTCCGCGAACCCCGGGTTCCAGCCCTCCTCCCCCGCCCATCGGGCGACCACCGCCCAGTCCTCGGGCGTGGCCCGGGTGACGACGAGATCCTGAGGCCCCGGAATGGTCATCTCTGCGCTCCTTCGCTGAGGCCGCGAGTGCGCGGCCGTCGTACGACCGGGGGCACGGTGGTCGGCCGCGCCCCGCCGCATCCTCGCCGAGGCCGGAGCGCTCCCGCGACGCCGGAAACGGGCGGGATCGGCGGACTGCGGGCTGTCCTGCGCCCCGGTTCACGCGTACGAGCGACACGGCAGTGGACGGCGTACGGCGTCGGCGCGGCGCAGATTACGGCAGTTCCGGCCGGTCCGCCCGCCCGCGGGCGTGGCCGCCGGGGGCCGCCTATGGTGATCCGGGGGTCGTCCCCGGCCGCCCCGGCCGGGCGTCCCTGGAGGCACGCATGCGGTCCACGCACAGACGGCGCCCGCTCGCCGGAGCCGCGGTCGCGGTGCTGGCCCTGTTGGGGGCCGGGCTGCCGGCCACGGTGGCGGGCGCCGACGACGACAAGGACGACAGGCAGCCCGACCTGAGCCGCTTCCACCGGCAGAAGATCAAGTGGTCGAAGTGCGAGGGCCTGGAGATGCCCAGGGACGTGCGCTGCGGCAAGCTCACCGTGCCGCTCGACTACGCCCGGCCCTCGGCCGGCACCCTCGACCTGGCGCTGGCCCGTGTCCGGGGCACCGGCGACCCGCGCGGCTCGCTGCTGCTGAACTTCGGCGGCCCCGGCGGCCCCGGAGTCCCCGAACTCGCCTACGACGGCGGCGACTTCATGGACCTCACCAAGGGCTACGACCTCGTCTCCTTCGATCCGCGCGGGGTGGGCCGCTCCTCGCCCGTCAGCTGCGGCGACGGCACCGGCGCCGCCTTGGAGGCGACCGACGACGGGGACGACGCGAACGACCCGCGGACCGCGCTGAAGCAGCTGCGGCGGGCCGCGGCCGCGTGCGAGAAGAACTCCGGCCCCGTGCTGCCGCACATCGGCACCCGCGACGCCGCCCGGGACCTGGACGTGCTGCGCGCCGCCCTGGGCGACAAGAAGCTCAACTACCTCGGCTTCTCCTACGGCACCCGGCTGGGCGCGGTGTACGCGGCGCAGTTCCCCGACAAGGTGGGGCGGATGGTCCTCGACGGCGTGGACACCCTCACCGAACCGCTGGCCGAGCAGGGCCTGGTCGGCGCGGCGGGCCAGCAGACCGCGCTGGAGGACTACCTCGACGCGTGCACGGAGGAGCTGACCTGCCCCTTCGGGCAGGACTCCCGGTCGGCCCGGGAGCAGGTCGTGACGCTGGTCGACTCGCTGGACGAGTACCCGGTGCCGTCCGACTTCGGGCCGGACTTCACGGGTCAGGACCTGGTGGGCGCCATCGGTCACGCCCTCTACAGCGAACAGCTGTGGCCCATGCTCACCCAGGCGCTCAACATGCTCGTCCACGACGGCGACACCCGGGGCGTCATGGCGCTCAGCGGCGGCGGCTTCGCCCCGACCCTCACCCCGTACCGTCTGTCCCCGGCGGAGCGCCTCCCCGTGGGGTGGCGCTCCGCCGTGCCGGCCCGTCCGCACGAGCCGCCCGAGCCCACCGCGTCGGGCACGCCGACCCCGCACGCCGGGCTCGTCGACGTCGAGGAGATCCCGCCGGACAACTACCCCGCCGCGCTCATGGCGATCAACTGCGCCGACGACCCCGACCGGCCCACCGCCGCGAAGATCACCGAGAACCTGGCGGAGCTGCGCGCGGCGTACGAGGACGCCTCCCCCGTGTTCGGCCCGTACCGGCTCACCCAGGTGCTGATGTGCTACGGCCGCCCCGCGGGCACCGACTTCATCCGCGAGGACGTCCAGGACCTCGACACCCCGAAGATGCTGCTGGTGGGCACCCGGGGCGACCCGGCCACGCCGTACCGGTGGACCGTGGAGACGGCCGCGCGGCTCGGCTCCTCGGCGGTCGTCCTCGACAACAAGGGCAAGGGACACACCGGGTACGGGTCGTCGAAGTGCGTGCACGCGAAGGTCGACGACTTCCTGCTGTTCGGGACGCTGCCGGACGACGGAAGTTCCTGCGGAGCCGACGATTGAGCATCGGGCGTGTAACACGGGCGGATCCGGTACAACCCCGTACGCATCCCGCTCGTCACATTGGGCAGGCGTCACCTTTGTGCATGCCGTACCCGTACGTGACCAAAGCTGGGGGATTCCACCGATGCGTATCCGTTCCTTCCTCACCGTCTCGACCGTGGCGACCGCCGGTGCCGCGCTGCTCCTCGCCGCCGCCCCGCAGGGGCTGGCCGCCCAGCCCGCCGCGAAGGCGAAGACCCCGGTCTGCAAGGCGAAGGTCCTCAAGCTGGGCGCCAAGCAGGCGAAGGACACGCGGGTCGTCCACATCAGCGTCAAGAACACCGGTACCCGCACCTGCACGATCGACCGCCTCCCCGTGGTCACCTTCGGCGACCTCGACGGCGCGGCGCTGCCGGTGCCCTCGGGCGAGAGCGGACCGTACAAGGTCGGCGCCGGCAAGACGGTGTACGCGGCGGTCCGGACGATCGCCGACCTCAAGGACCCCGAGGCCCGTCGTGTCTCCACGGTCACCGTCTCCGCCAACCCCAACCTCAACGGCCGTACGTTCACCCTGAAGCAGCTGGGCGCGACCAAGAAGGTCAAGGTCTGGGAGCCGGTGACGACCTGGTGGAAGCCGTCCAAGGCCGCCGCCGACAAGGCGCTGAAGAAGGAAGTCGGCTGATCTTCGGGGCTTTCCCGCCGAATCGCGCGCCGGATTACACCGAATGCCCGGCGCGCGATTCGGTCCTATCGTGAAGTCATGGACCAAGCCCTGAGTCCCGCGACCCTCACCGAACTGCGCCGTCCGCGGCCCTACCCGGCCGTGTCGGTGCTGACGCCGACCCACCGCCGGGAGCCCGAGAACGCCCAGGATCCGGTCCGGCTGCGCAATGTGGTGGCCGAGGCGAAGAAGCGTCTGGAACACGATCCCGCCGTCACCCGTGAGCGGCGTGCCGATGTCGTCGCCCAGCTGGACCTCGCGCTGGCCGAGGTGGACCTGACGCACGCCGAGGACGGTCTGGTGATCTTCGCGGCGCCCGGTGAGCATCAGGTCTGGTCGCTGGCCCGGCCGGTGCCGGAGCGGGTGGTGCTCTCGGACACCTTCCTCACCCGGAACCTGGTGGCCGCGCGCGCCGCCGAGCGGCCGTTCTGGGTGCTGTCGGTCTCCTCCGACCGGGCCACGCTGTGGAGCGGCGGCGCGGACCGCGTCACCGAGGCGCGCGTCGGCGGCTTCCCGCTGACCAGGGAGCGCGGGAACTTCGACGCCGAGCGGCAGGAGCGGATCGGCGACCTGCCGTCCGCCTTCCGGGACGAGGACACCCGGCACTTCCTGCGCGAGGCGGACACCGCGCTGGCCAGGGTGCTGCGCGACCGGCACCGGCCCCTGTACGTCACCGGGGAGACGGCGGCACTGTCGCTGCTGGACGAGATCGGCACGGTCACCAAGGACGCCGTCCACGTCCCGCACGGCGGTCTCGCGCACGGCACCCCGGACGCCGTACGGCAGGCGGTCGGACCGCTGGTGGCCGCCGAGGACCGCAGGAACGTCGACACGGTGGCGCGGCGGCTCGAAGCGGCGCGCGGCCACAAGGCGTTCGCGGCCAGCGTCGACGAGATCTGGCAGAACGCGCAGCAGGGCCGCATCCAACTGCTGGCCGTCGAGGAGAACTACCGGACGACCGTCCGCGCCCACGGCGACGGCGCCGCCGGCGGCCATCTGGTCCCGGCCGAGAGCGGTGACCTGGACGTCCGCGAGGACATCGTGGACGAGATCGTCGAGCGCTGCCTGGACACCGGCGCCGAGGTCCGCTTCGTCCCCGACGGCACGCTCGGCGACGCCCGGGGCATCGCGGGGGTCCTGCGGTACTGACCGGCACCTCCCGCGCCGGAACGACCTGACCGGGGGCCGGAGTTCAGACGTTCCCGAGCAGGGACGTCAGCCCCCGGTCGAGCGCCGGCCCCACCTCCTCTCTCCCGGCCGCGACGACGGCGTAGCTGCGCAGCAGGAACCGCTGGAGCGCGGCCTTCTCGAACTTGAGCAGGGCCATGCCGTACGGGGAGTGCAGCTCCACCACCGTGCGGAAGCGGCCGCAGGGCCAGATGTGCACGTCACCGGCGCCGGAGGGGGCGCGCACCCCCTCCTCCAGGAGTCCGCGGGAGAAGGTCCAGGTCACCATGTCACCGTTCAGCGAGATGTCGGCCGGGAAGTCGAGGTGCACGGCCAGCGGATCGTCGGAGGAATAGCGCAGGCTCGCGGGCACCGGAACCTCCTGGTCCTCGGCGGTGACGAGGAGAGCGCGGGCGGGCTGTTCCAGCGTGACGGTCATGAACGGTCTCCGTTTCGGTGAAGCTCTTCGAGGGCTTTCGCAGGACGCGGCCCCTTGGATTCATCTCTGTGACCCAAGTCACCCATCGGATTCCACCCGTACCGCTCCGCGTCAGCGAACCGGCTCGCACATACACCCTTCGAACACGGGAATGATTGACCTGTGGATGCGGTCGCCGATCCGTCAAGTCGCGTACCATTCCTACGACTTGGGCCCTCAGGACGGGCATCCACGCGTCGGGGAGGACCCCCACAGCAAGGACGCTGGCATATGCCGGAAGCACCGCCGTATCGTGTCTTGCCAAATCCCTTACAGCGCGTCGCGGGCTGTGCAACAGTCGTAATCGGCCCTTACGTCAGCGTTGGTCGTACCGTCCCCCATCGGAGTACGTGATGCCGTCCCCTCTCTCTGCGGATCGTCCCGCCGCCCAGCCGCCCCGACGCGGCACGGTCGACGCGCTCATCTCGCAGACGCGGCGGCTGCGGGGCGACGTCGACGCCGTACGGCGGGACGCGCCGGCCGACGTGGAGGACCCCGAGACCCGCTGGCAGCGCGCGCTCTACGATCTGGCCCTGCATCAACTGAGCGATCTGGACGACCACTTGGCCCAGCTGCGGGACGGACCGGCGCTGCCGCCGGCCCCCGCGCCCCCGGCCGGCCTCCCCGTCGCACCACCCCCGGCGCCCCGGCGCGCCTCCCTGCTCAGCCGGGTCGGCAGCGCCGAGTGGAACCTGCTGACGGACGAGGCCAGCTGGTCCGGCGAGCTGTACCAGATCCTCGGCCGCGACCCCGCCGCCCCGCCGCTCACCCTCGACGAACTGCCGTCGCTGGTGCTCGACGAGGACCGGCCGATGCTGACGGCGATGGTCACGGACTGTCTGATCGACGCCCAGCGCATCGACGGCGAGTTCCGGATCGTGCTCCCCGACGGCGGGGTGCGCACCGTGCACATGATGGGCGAGCCCGTGCTCGACGACGACGGCGGTACGGCCTCGATGTGGGCCGTGCTGCGGGACGTCAGCGAACTGCGGCGCAGCCAGCGGGCGGAGAGCGAGACCCGTGACTCGCTGCACCGCCAGCGGCATGTCGCGCAGACCGAGCACCGGCTCGCGGTCGAGCTGCAGGAAGCCGTGCTGCCGCCGTGGCGCGGCTCCCTGCGGCTCCCGCGCCGGGGCCCCGCGCGGCTGGACCTCGCGGCCCACTATCTGCCCTGCTCGACGAGCGCCCTGATCGG
Source organism: Streptomyces griseiscabiei (assembly GCF_020010925.1). Taxonomy (NCBI): domain Bacteria; kingdom Bacillati; phylum Actinomycetota; class Actinomycetes; order Kitasatosporales; family Streptomycetaceae; genus Streptomyces; species Streptomyces griseiscabiei. Next base: position 1,629,594 of record NZ_JAGJBZ010000001.1, read on the forward strand.
CGGCGACTGGTACGACGCCCTGGAACTGCCCGGCGGCGAGAGCCTGTTGAGCGTCGGCGACCTCACCGGGCACGGGGTGACCGTCACCTCGGGCATGGCGATGCTGATCGGCGCGCTGCGCGGCATGGCGATGACAGGGACCGAGCCGGCCCGGCTGCTGGCCTGCCTCAACCAACTGCTGGACACCACCGTGCAACCGGCCCTCGGCAGCGCCGTCTGCTGCCGCTACCGCCCGGCCACCCGCACCCTGGTGTGGGCGCAGGCGGGACACCCCGCCCCGCTGCTGTTCCGCGGCGGGACGGGGCGCGCGCTGACACCACCGGACGGCGTCCTGCTCGGAGCGACCTCGGGTGCCGTCTACGGGCAGGCCGAGGTCACGCTCGAACCGGGCGATCTGCTGCTCCTGCACACCGATGGACTGGTCCCCCGGCGCGGAGGAGAGGCAGCCGTGCAGCGGCTGTTGGACCTGGCCCCACGCTTCGGTGAGGCGCGCACGGCCCAGGAATGTGTTCGGACGGTGGTGGAGACGTTCGGCGAGACCGAGCGTGCGGACGACGCCTGTGTGCTCGTGGCCAGGGTCGGCCCCTGAAGCTCCTGAAGCTCCTGAAGCTCCTGAAGCTCCTGAAAGGCCGGTTCCCGGCCGTCACGCCGGTGCGATGCCGCCCTTGCCCTTCGGCAGCTTGCCCTTCGACAGCGGGGTCTTCGGCAGAGGGGACTTCGACTGGGGCTTGGGCAGGGAGAGTTTGATCTCCTCTCGCAGGTCCTGGATCTTCGGATAGCCGGCGTACTGGCCGGTGAGCCGGTACATCTCACGCAGCCGGTCCCAGGTGCGGTGGGAGGAGTTGGAGCCCATGGAGGCCAGCGCCAGACGGGCGTAGCCGCTGGCCTGTTCCGGGTCGTCGCCGATGAAGCAGGCCGAGGCCATCGACAGGTAGTCGAAGATCTGCGACCTCCCCTGGGCGTTCGTCCGGAGGTCCAACGCCTTCTCCGCGTAGTGCCGGGCATGCTGGGCCGCGGCCGGTTCGTGCTCCGCGAGGGTGCGGTAGGCCAGGGCCTGCATGCCGTACAGATCCGCCTCGTTGAACATCTGCATCCAGCTGGGCGGCGGCACATCGGCCCGGTCGGAGACGAACAGGTCCTCCGCCTGGCCGAGGGTGCGGCGCATGGCCTGGCCCTTGCCCAAGGACGCCTGGGCCCACGCCTCGACGGTGTGAAGCATGGCCTTGGTACGGGGCAGCACCTGCTCGCCCGAGCCGGACTGGGCCAGCTTCATCAGGTCGAGCGCCTCGTCGGGTTTGCCGAGGTGCACCAGTTGTCGGGCCGCCCGGGAGAGGGCCTCGCCGGCGCGAGGCCGGTCACCGCCCTCCCGGGCGGCGTGGGCGGCGATGATGAAGTACTTCTGGGCGGTGGGTTCGAGGCCGATGTCGTGCGACATCCAGCCGGCGAGGACGGCGAGGTTGGCGGCGACGCCCCACAGGCGCCGCTGGATACGGTCGGGGTGACGGTAGGAGAGCATGCCTCCCACCTCGTTGAGCTGTCCCACGACAGCCTTGCGTTGCAGCCCGCCGCCGCGGGCCGCGTCCCAGGCCCGGAACACCTCGACCGAGCGCTCCAGTTCCTCGATCTCCTGCGATCCGATGGGGGCGGCCTCGTAACGGTCGAACCCAGCGGGGTCGGCGTGCAGGGGATTGTCGAGGTCGGGGGCGTCGGCCGCGAGGGCCGGATCGGTGTGCAGCCAGTCGTGCATGGCACTGCTGAGTGCGGAGCCCGCGGTGAGCGCGACGCCCGCACCCACCAAGCCGCGTCGGTTGAGCATGAGGTCCATTCCCGTGAATTCGGTGAGGACCGCGGCAGTCCGTTCGGGCGCCCACGGCACGCCGTCGGGATGTTCCACACTCCCGCCGCCCTGCCGTTTCCCCGTACGCCCGTGCCGGACCAGACCGAGGTCCTCGATGGTCACGACACGGCCGAGACGCTCGGTGAACAGCGCCGCCAGCACCCGCGGCACGGGATCGCGCGGGATCTCTCCCATGTCGATCCACCGCCGCACCCGTGAGGTGTCGGTCGCCAGCTGCGGGTGGCCCATGGCCGCCGCCTGCCGGTTGACCAGCCTCGCGAGCTCGCCCTTCGACCAGCCGGCCAGGCCGAACAGGTCTGCGAGTCGGGTGTTGGGTTGTCCGCTCACGTCAAGCCCCCAGGTTCTCGGCTGAGTTGAATGTAGCCCGCTGTCAGTTGCACGGGGACTATTCGCCAGGCTTCGCCAGGGTGCGCTACATGGTGTGCCATGGGCCATCCGGTGTCAGGTAGGAAAGCGCCACCCCGACCCGGTCGCCCCGACGGGCACTCCCCAGGGTGTCCCCGGTTCGGCCGGGGCGGGTGGCGCGTGACCTCGCCGGCACACGAAGGGATCTGTCCTCCCCCATGTACGCAGCATCGTCCTCCGTGTCCGCCCCTCCCCGCTCGCTGCACCCCCGCCAGCCGGGCAGCGGCGGCCCCTACCTCGACCCCACCCGTACGGCGGCCCCGTTGCTCGGCGGCGGCCGGGCGCGGCGGGTGCCGGGGCTCGGCACCCAACCGCTCAGCGGGAGACTCGACTTGTCCGGCCCCCAGGGCGCCCAACTGCGCACCGCGATCGCCTCGGTGCACCGCATCTGTCCGGAGTTCACCCCGGTCCAGGTGCTGCGCCGCAGCGGCCGCTCGGTGCTGCTCGTCGGCACCACCGGGCGAAGTACGGCCGTCGCCAAGTGTTTACTGGATCACTCCTCCATCTGGGAGGACCGGCTGCGGCACGAAATAGCCGCATACCGCTCGTTCGTCCGGCACCGCCCCCCCGTGCGGGCGCCGAGGCTGATCGCGGCGGACCCGGACAACTGCACCCTGGTCATCGAGCGGATGCCGGGCCGGGTGGCCGCCCTGCAGCGGCACCCGGTGGAGGCGCCGCCGCGCGCCGACATCCGGGCGGCGCTCGGCGCGATCTGCCGGCTCAACGCCTGGCGGCCACCGGCGGGCACCTTCGACGCGCCGCTGGACTACGCGGAGCGGATCTCCCGCTTCCATGAGCTGGGTCTGCTCACCGACCGGGACCTGGGCGACCTGCAGAAGCTGCTGCACGGCATCGCGCACGCCTCGGGCCGTCAGGGCATGGGCCAGTTCTGCCACGGCGACGCCCTCCTGTCGAACATCCTGCTCTCACCGGCCGGTCCAGTGCTGGTGGACTGGGAGCACGCGGGCTGGTACCTGCCGGGGTACGACCTGGCGACGCTGTGGGCGGTGCTCGGGGACGCCCCCGTGGCACGGCGGCAGATCAGCCAGCTGGCGCAGTCGGCGGGCCCGGCCTCACGGGACGCGTTCCTGGTGAACCTGATGCTCGTGCTGACCCGGGAGATCCGTACCTACGAGACGGCCGTGCAGCGTTCGATGCACGAGGCGACCCCGGCGGCACCGGGCCCGGCCCACCCGGCCGCCGCGCCGTCCGGCGAGGAACAGCGGCTGCTGCTCAGGCGGCTGCACGACGACTGCCAGTTGGCCCGCAAGGCCGTCCGGGCGGCGGTCGGCACTCGCTGAGGGAAGACGGAGGTCCGCGGGGCGCCCTGGACAGGGGCGCGCCGCGGACCTTCGTCATGTGTCGGCGTGCGGATGTGGGGGTGGGCATCCGGCCGGGGCGGGGCGGCAATCCCCGGGGAAGCGGCCTCCCCCGGGCATGATTGACGGATCGTCGGCCGGCCGGTAGCACAGAGGCACGTCCGGCCCCGCACGCCCCCCGACGCCCCACCGTTCCAGGAGGCCGCCTTGCGAGGATCCCCCACCGACCACAGATCCGCCCCGCGCCCCGGACCGCACCACGGTCCACGCTCCGGACCGCTGCGCAGAACGGCGTTCACCGCGGCGCCCGCCGTCCTGCTGCTGCCGCTGCTGGGCGCGGCCCCGCCCGCCGGGACGCAGGCCGTCTCCTCGGCCCGGCTGCAGGGCGCCTTCACGACGGCCGCCGCCGAGTACGGCGTACCGCGCAGTGTGCTGCTCGGTGTCTCCTATCTCCAGTCCCGCTGGGACGCCCACGGAGGCGCGCCGAGCGTCACCGGCGGCTACGGGCCCATGCATCTCACCGACGCGCGCACGGCCCTGGCCGGGGCCCCGCACCACGGCGAGGGCACGGAGGATCCGCGCGGCGACGACTCCCGGGCGCCTCTCAAGCCCACGGCGAAGCTGCCCGGGAACGGCGAACTCCCGGCCCGGCTGCGGACGTTGACGAAGGCGGCGGAGCTGACCGGCCTGCCCGCGCAGGCGCTCCGTACGGACGCGGAGGCCAATGTCGCGGGCGGCGCCGCGCTGCTCGCCGCCGCGCAGCGCGAGCTGGGCGCCCGGCCGAGCGCCGACCCGGCGGACTGGTACGGGGCGGTGGCGCGCTTCTCCGGCGCCGACGACCGGGCCACGGCCGCGACGTACGCGAACGAGGTGTTCGCGGTGATCCGCGACGGCGCCCGGCGCGTCACGGACGCCGGTCAGCGGGTGACGCTGGCCGGCGAGCCGGGCCTCGCGCCCGACACCGGGCAGTTGTCCCGGGCCGGGCTGCGCGCGGCGAGCGCGGCCGGGACCGAGTGCCCGGCCACGGTGTCCTGCGAGTGGATCCCGGCGCCGTACGCGGAGTTCGGCGACAACGACTACGGCAACCACGATCTCGCGGACCGGCCGAACTCGCAGCCCGTCCGGTACATCGTCGTCCATGACACCGAGGGCTACTGGGACACCACCCTGGAGCTGGTCCAGGACCCGACGTATGTGTCGTGGCAGTACTCGCTGCGCTCCACGGACGGGCACATCGCCCAGCACATCAAGGCCAAGGACGTGGCCTGGCACGCCGGCAACTGGTACGTCAACGCGGGGTCGATCGGGCTGGAGCACGAGGGGTTCCTCGCCTCGCCGGACGCCTGGTACACGGAGGCGATGTACCGGTCGTCGGCGCGGCTGGTGCGGTACCTCGCCGACAAGCACGGCGTCCCGCTGGACCGGCAGCACATCCTGGGCCATGACACGGTGCCCGGCCCGACGACGGCGACGATTCCGGGGATGCACACCGACCCGGGCCCGTACTGGGACTGGCGGCACTACTTCGAGCTGCTGGGCGCACCGCTCGGCCCGACGTCCGGCAGCGACAGCACCATGGTCACGATCCTGCCGGACTACGCCGACAACCGGCCCGCGTTCACGGGCTGCGGTTCCGGCGGCGCGGCCTGCGCGGTGCACGGCTCCAGCGCGGTGCGGCTGTACAGCAGGCCCGACACGACCTCGCCGCTGATCAAGGACATCGGGCTGCGTCCGGACGGCAGCGTCTCGACGATCGGGGTGAACGACCTCGGTTCGCGGGTCTCCACCGGGCAGCAGTACGCGGTCGCCGAGCGGCAGGGCGACTGGACGGCGATCTGGTACCTGGGGCAGAAGGCCTGGTTCCGGAACCCGGCGGACAAGCCGACGGCGGTCGGCGCGGCCGGAGTGGTCGTCACGCCCCGGGAGGGCCTGGCGGACATCCCGGTGTACGGCCGTGCCTACCCGGAGGCGTCGGCGTACCCGGCGGGGGTGCCCGTGCAGGCGGTGGCGCCGTGGCCGTACAAGCTGCTCAAGGACCAGAAGTACGTCACCGGGGGCCAGGTGCCGAGCGAGTACTACTACGCGGCCACCTTCGACACGAGCGGGCACCGGGTCGTGGTCGGCAAGGATGCGTACTACGAGATCCAGTTCGGCCACCGGGTGGCGTTCGTGCGGGCGGCGGATGTGCGGGTACTGCCGGCGGCGTAGCACGACGAAGGGCCGGGTGTACGCACCCGGCCCTTTCCCGTGCTCGCTCCGTGCGGCTCTCAGCCCTGTTGGAACAGCTCCGCCGGGAGCGGCTTGAGCAGCGCGTAGAGGTCGTCGGTGATGGGGCGGTCCCAGGCGGCGATGGTCACCAGGACGTTGTCGCTGCGGTCGAACTGGACGCAGGCGATCCGGGACTCGGAGAGCTTGAGGCGCCGGACGATCAGCAGGTTGTCGCCCTGCATCACGGGCATGTCCTCGGTGTCGACGACGGTGATGTCCTCGTCGTTCTCCAGCGCGATCAGCAGCTGGGCCACCTCGAAGGGGACCTCGCCGTCGGAGATCTCGCGCGCCGGGGAGCCCTCCGGGAGGTTGCCGATGATCATCGCGGGGCCGCGGCCGCCGTAGAGGTCGTAGCGCAGGAAGACGCCCTGGCAGCTGCCGTCGGGGGCGGGCAGCAGGCCGGCACCGAGATTGCCCGGCCAGTCGCCCGGATCCATGGCCAGTACGTCGAAGTCGGGCCCGGCGGGGGTGGCGCTGCGGCGGCGGAGGAAGGACATGCCGCAATGGTACGGCGTGCGGTGCGGCGGCGGGGCCGAGGGAGCCGGGGGCGGGCGTCTCGGTCGGGTGCGGCTCGGTGGGGCTTCTCGCGCAGTTCCCCGCGCCCCTGAAAAGCCGGGGCTCCGCCCCTTGCCTTTCCCCCGACCGCCGCGTCTCAGCCCGCGGTCTTCTTGTGGCGTTCGTGGTGGCGGGCCACCCGGGCGCGGTTGCCGCAGGAGGGTCTGCACCATTCCTGGCGGGGGTGCTCCTTGAGGAAGTACCGGACGCAGCGGGGGGCGTGGCAGGCGCGCAGCCGCTGCCGTTCGGGGCTCGCGAGGAAGGCGAGGGCGGCGCGGGCGAGGGCGGCGGTGAGCGGGTCCTCGCCGGTGGCGGGCCGGTGGTGCAGGGCGGGTTCGGCGCCGGGGTCCCAGGTGAGGACGGGGACGGTCGGGGTGCGGGCGGCGGCCGCGTTGAGGCGGGCCAGGGCTTCGGGGGCGGGCAGCAGGCGGGTGGCGTCGGCGGGGCTGGGTTCGCCGGGGCTGACGGCGCGGGCGAAGAGGGCCCGGACGGCGGCGCGGAGCTCGCGTACGGCGGTGAGCGCGGTCTCGTCGGGGGTGTGGCCGGTGGCGGCCGGCAGTGTGTCCGCGTGGGCCCGGATCCAGGTGGCGAGCCCCATGGCATCGGCCAGGTCGTCGGCGACGCCGCCGCTGCCGTCGTGCCGGACGGTCAGGGCGAGGTCCAGGGCGAGCCGTGCGTCCGCGCTGATCGAGTGCTCCATGGCGCTAATGATAGGGGAGCCCTCACCCATTAATCCGTGTTCGTTTCCGGCTTGAATTGTGGACAAATCACGGTGAATTTTGACACGGCGAGGCGAAGCGGCCCGCAAATCGAACGCGTGGCCGATTCATTCTGGGGGTCCCCTCATGCCACCGGTACGCCTCGCGCCGGACGCCGCCGTCTTCTACACCGCGCAGAGCGCCTTCACCGACCCTGGCGAACTCGCCCCGCTCTACGCCGGTCTTCCGCCCGATCCGGCCCTGCTCGCCCGGGTGGCACGGGATCTGATGATCCATCGGGGCGAGGGCGGGACCTTCGGCCACGCCGTCGCGCGGGACCGGCTGCACGACGACGCCGAGACCCGCTATCTCGACGACATCCTGCGGATCGTCGTGGAGCGGAACGACGCGCCGTTGTCGCACGCCCGCGAGCCCGGGGACCGGTTCGTCGGGGTGTGCCGGGACTTCTCGCTGCTGCACTGCTCGTTGCTGCGCCACTTCGGCGTGCCCGCCCGGCTGCGGTCGGGGTTCGCCACCTACTTCGGCGAGAACGGCTTCCACTGCGACCATGTGGTCACCGAGTACTGGGACCCGGCGCGGGGCTGGCTGCTGGCCGACGCCCAGCTGACGGAGCCGCTGATCGTCGACGCCTGGAGGATCGGCTTCGACCCGATGGACGTACCCCGCGACCGCTTCCTGGTCGCGGGCAAGGCGTGGCGGGCCATCCGGGCGGGCGAGGCGGACCCCCTGGCCTTCGGTCTGCATCCGCCGGAAGAGGGGCCGCTCAACGGGGAGTGGTTCGTGGCCGGGAACGTCCGGCTCGATCTCGCGGCCCTCAACAAGGTCGAGACGCTGCTGTGGGACATCTGGGGCACCGAGGCCGAGGCGGGCCAGGAGCTCACCGACCCGGTCCGCGAGCTGTACGACGAGGCCGCGCGGGTGGCGGGCGACACCGTGGACCTCACCGCGGCGCGTGCGCTGTTCGCCGGCCGTGAGGGGCTGCGGACACCCCGGACCGTCCTGTCGCTGGCGCCGTACAACGGGCCGCGCGAGGTCACCCTCCGCTGACGTCCACGGCACCCCGGGCGGGCTGCGACCGTCCTTCCCGTCCTGTCGGTGGGCGGCTCCGGCCGCCCACCGACACCATCTGTACGGCCGCTCAGGTCAGATCGAACTCGCCTTCTCGGGCACCCGACACGAAGGCGCCCCACTCGGCGGGGGTGAAGATCAGCGAGGGGCTCTCGGGGCTGCCGCTGTTGCGCATGGCGATGAAGCCCTCGACAAAGGCGATCTGGACATCTCCCCGCCCCTGGCTGCTCGACCGCCAGTCCGCGTTGGTCAGGTCCAGTTCCGCGGGCTTGTGCCAGCCGTCGAGGGATCGCTGCTGCATGGTGGTCTCGGCCACGTCCGTGCTCCTCCCGGTTCGTCGTCCGCCCGCCAGACTAGCGATCGGCTCCCACCGCCGACAGGCCACGTGAGGGGCGGGTTCAGGAGGTGGGCGGCTCGGCGCCGACGAGCCACATCGAGAAGAACTGCGATCCACCGCCGTAGGCGTGCCCGAGCACCCGCCGGGCACCCTCCACCTGGTGTTCTCCCGCCAGTCCCCGCACCTGGAGCGCCGCCTCGGCGAATCGGATCATGCCGGAGGCCCCGATGGGATTGGTGGAGAGGACCCCGCCGGACATGTCGACCGGAAGATCGCCGTCCAGCTCGGTGACCCCGGACTCGGTGAGCTTCCAGCCCTCGCCCTCGGCGGCGAAACCGAGGTTCTCCAGCCACATCGGCTCGTACCAGGAGAACGGCACGTACATCTCCACCGCGTCGATCTCCCGGCGCGGATCGGCGATCCCCGCCTGCCGGTACACATCGGCCGCGCAGTCCCGCCCCGCGCGCGGCGACACACTGTCCTTGCCCGCGAACAGCGTCGGTTCGCTGCGCATCGCCCCGCCGTGCATCCACGCGACGGGCCGCGGCGCGCGGGCGGCGCCCGCCCGGTCGGTCAGGACCATGGCCACCGCCCCGTCCGAGGACGGACAGGTCTCCGAGTAGCGGATCGGGTCCCAGAGCATGGGCGAGGCCTGGACCTTCTCCAGCGTGATGTCGTGCTCATGGAGATGGGCGTAGGGGTTCTTCAGCGCGTTGCGGCGGTTCTTGTACGCCACCAGGGAGCCGACGGTGTCGGGGGCGCCGCTGCGCCGCATGTACGCCCGGACGTGCGGGGCGAAGAAGCCGCCGGCGCCGGCCAGCAGCGGCTGCTGGAACGGGATCGGCAGCGACAGCCCCCACATGGCGTTGGATTCGGACTGTTTCTCGAAGGCGAGGGTGAGGACCGTGCCGTGGACGCGGGCGGCCACGAGGCTAGCGGCGACCAGCGAGGTCGACCCGCCGACCGAGCCCGCCGTGTGCACCCGCATCATCGGTTTGCCGACCGCGCCGAGCGCGTCCGCGAGGTACAGCTCGGGCATCATGACGCCCTCGAAGAAGTCGGGCGCCTTGCCGATGACGACGGCCTCGATGTCCGCCCAGGTCAACTCGGCGTCGTCCAGGGCCCGTCGGGCGGCCTCCCGGACGAGTCCGGCGATCGAGACGTCCCGGCGCGCCGCCACATGCTTGGTCTGGCCGACGCCTGCGACGGCCACGGGCTCCTTGCTCATCGGGGATCCCCTTCGAGTACGGCGACCAGGTTCTGCTGCAGACAGGGGCCGGAGGTGGCGTGCGCCAACGCCCGGTCGGACTCGCCCCGTTGGATGCGTGCGGCGGCCTCACCGATGCGGATGAGCCCGGCGGCCATGATCGGGTTGGCGGCCAGGGCCCCGCCCGACGGATTGACCCGCACACTGTCGTCGAGCCCCAGCACCTCCCGCAGGATCACCTCCTGGGAGCTGAACGGGGCGTGCAACTCGGCGGTGTCCACGGGCCGTTCGTACGCGCCGGCCCGCTCCGCCGCGAGACGGGTGGACGGCGAGTCGGTGAGATCGCGTACGCCGAGGCCGTGCGCCTCGACGCGGTGGTCGATGCCCCGGATCCAGGCGGGACGCTCGCACAGCTCCCGGGCCCGCTCCCCCGCCGCGAGCACCACCGCGGCGGCTCCGTCGCCGATGGGCGGACAGTCCCCGGTGCGCAGCGGCCGTACGAGGTAGTCGCCCTGGGGCACCGAACCGCGCAGCTGTGCGTGGGAGTTGGCGGCCGCGTCGGCGCGGCTGCGGGCCCCCACCGCCGCCAGCGCCGGTTCGTCCGTGACGCCCGCGTCGATGAGCGCCTGGGCCTGGAGTGCGGCGAGGGCGACCGAGTCGGGCCACAGCGGGGCGACGTAGTACGGGTCCAGCTGCCGGGTGAGGACGTCGCGTACGGAGCCCGGTGAGGACTTGCCGTACGAGTAGACGAGGGCGGTGTCGGCGTCCCCCGTCCGCAGTTTCACCCACGCCTCGTACAGCGCCCACGCCCCGTCCATCTCGACGTGCGACTCGGAGATCGGCGGCCAGGCTCCGACGCCGTCGAGGGCGAGGGTGAAGGAGAAGGCGCGGCCGGCGAGGTAGTCGCTGGAGCCGGAGCAGGTGAAGCCGATGTCGGCCGTCTTCAACCCGGTCTGTTCCAGGACCCGGTGGAGCACCGGCATCAGCATCTCCACCTCGGAGACGTCGTCGCTGGTGCGCCGGTGGTCGGTCTGGGCGAAGGCGACGACGGCGATGTCACGTGCGCCTCCGGCTCGTGGTGCCTCGCGCGTCACAGCAGCTCCCGGTAGGTGTCGTAGTCCGCGTCGGGTTCGCCGGTGGGCCGGTAGTGGTCGGGGTAGCGGGCGCCTTCCGTCCACACCGGCTCCACCCGCAGCCCCATGCGCACCTGGTCGTAGGGGATGCCGACGATCCGGCCGTGCAGGGCGAGTCCCGCGCCGTCGAGCGCGATGTGCCCGTAGACGTAGGGGACTTCGATGTCCAGGTTCTTCGCCTTGATGTTGACGATGCAGAACGTGGTGACCGTCCCGGCCGGCCCGACCTCCACCTGCTCGGCGGTGGCCACCCCGCAGGTCGGGCAGGCGCCCCTCGGCGGGACGTACACCTTCCGGCAGGACGGGCACCGCTCGCCGACGTTGCGGCGCTCGGCGAGGGCGTTGATGTAGCCGGTCTGGGCGCGGCCGGGCGAGTAGGTGTAGTCCAGGCGGGCGGGGGCGACGATCCCGGTGATCGCGTCCTCGAACTCACCGCTGTGGGCCGCCGGTTCACCGGGCGCCTCCGCCTCGCCGTCGTACGGCTCGAAGCAGGCGATGTCCGTGACGGCCCCGGACCGCTCCTCTGCCCAGCGGACACGGACGCGCATGCCGGTGCGTACGGCGTCGGGGCCGGGTGCGTCGAGGGCGTGCAGCAGGGCGGTGTCGGCGCCGTCGAGCTTCACCAGCACCCAGGCGAAGGGGGTGGCGAGGGGCTGGTCGCGTCGCGGTGTGTGGTTCCAGGCCCAGGTGGTGACGGTCCCGGTGGACGCGACCTCGACGAGATCGCGGATCTCCTCGGCGGTCACCGGGTCGTACTCGACGGGCGGCACCAGCACCCGGCCGTCCCCGGTCCGTACCCCGAGCACCACCCGCTCCCGAAGGCCGGTGAGAAAGGCGCTCTGGACCGGCCCGACGGACCGGGTGAAGGGGAACTCTACGGTGAGGGGTGCTTTGAGGATCGCGGACATGGAAGCTTGCCTCCTTCGAAAGAGGGGCACGGAAGCGCCCCTTCAGGGGCGCGGGGCGTTGTCGACATGCGGCTCCGCCGCGTGGGCGCGAGAAGCCCCACCCAGCCGCGGCCGAATCACGACCTCCCCGATCAGTACTCTTACGCCCGCTTGTAGACAGGGGCCCGCTTCTCGGCGAAGGCCCGAGCCCCTTCCTTCGCGTCGGCCGTGTCGAAGACCGGCCACCCCCGCTTCAACTCGGCGGCCAGTCCCTCCTCCTCGGTCATCGAGGCCGTCTCGTACACGGACGCCTTCACCGCCTCCACGGCGAGCGGCCCGCACGCGTTGATCTGTTCGGCGATCTCCAGCGCCTTGGCCAGGGCGGCCCCGTCGGGCACGACATGCCCGATCAGCCCCACCCCGGCGGCCTCGCGCGCGCTGTACGGCCGCCCGGTGAGCAGCATCTCCAGCGCGTGCGTCCGGGGGATCTGCCGCTGGAGGCGGACCGTGGAGCCGCCGATCGGGAAGAGCCCGCGCTTGACCTCGAAGAGGCCGAACGTCGCCGACTCCCCCGCGACGCGGATGTCCGTGCCCTGGAGGATCTCCGTGCCGCCTGCGACGCAGTGGCCCTCGACCGCCGCGATCACCGGTTTGCGGGGCCGGTGGTGGCGGAGCATCGCCTTCCAGTGCAGATCGGGGTCGGCCTTGAGGCGGTCCCGGTACTGCTGTCCCTCCATCCCCTTGCCCGCGAGGGCCTTGAGGTCCATTCCGGCGCAGAAGGCACCGCCGGCGCCCGTGAGGACGATCGAGCGGATCTCCTCGTCCTCGTCGGCCTCGATCCAGCCGTCGTGGAGGCCGACGAGCATCGGCAGGGAGAGCGCGTTCTTCGCCTCGGGCCTGTTGAGCGTGAGCACCAGTGTGGCGCCTTCGCGCCGCACGGCGAGGTGTTCGGTGCCGCCCATCCGGAGTCCTCCGTCCACAGGAAACGAGAACAGGTTGCAGTAGGCGCGTCGGCACTTCAAGGGTTTTCTGACAGACAGTCAGATTTCTCTGCGAGGAGCCTTCACAGTTGTGCCGCCCTTTGCTCTGATGACCGGCAACCGAGGGCAGTGAGGTCAGGAGGAGCGCGGTGGAGTACAACCTTGCCGACCTGTTCGAGTCGGTCGTCGACGTGGTGCCCGACCGGGCGGCGCTCGTGCATCTCGACATCCCCGGTACGGGGGCGGAACGCCGGCTCAGCTACGCGGAGCTGGACGCGGCGGCGAACCGCATCGGCCACCATCTGCTCGACAGCGGGATCGAGCCCGGGGAACACGTCGGCCTGCACCTCTACAACGGCATCGAGTATCTGCAGACCGCGCTCGGCTGCCTCAAGGCGCGGATCGTGCCGGTCAATGTCAACTACCGTTACGTGGAAGAGGAGTTGGTCTACCTCTACCGCGACGCGGATCTGACGGCGCTGGTCTTCGACGCGGAGTTCACGGGGCGGGTGGCGGCGGCGCTGCCTCGGACGGAGAAGCTGAGGCATCTGGTGCGGGTGGGGACCCCCGCGCCGGACGCGCCCGCCCCCGGCGCCACGCGCGACGCCGCTCCCGACGCCGCCCTCGACGCGGTCGACTTCGCCGAGGCCACGGGCTCCGCCTCCGCCGGGCGGGGCTTCCCGGCGCGCTCGGGCGACGACCAGTTCATCATCTACACCGGCGGTACGACGGGCATGCCCAAGGGGGTGATGTGGCGTCAGGAGGACCTGTTCTTCTCGGGGTTGGGCGGGGGCGCGCCGACCGGGGAGCCGGTGAAGTCGCCGGAGGAGCTGGCGGAGCGGGTGGCCGCCGGGGGTGACGGGATCACGTTCTTCCCGACGGCCCCGCTGATGCACGGCACGTCGACCCTGACCGCGTTCATCGGGTTCAACTTCGGCCAACGGGTGGTGATCCACCGCAAGTTCGTCCCCGAGGAGGCCCTGCGCACGATCGAGAAGGAGAGGGTGACGAGTGTGTCGCTGGTCGGCGACGCGATGCTGCGCCCGCTGATCGACGCGCTGAGGGGCCCGATGAAGGGCACCGACTGCTCGGCCCTGTTCAGTGTGTCGTCGTCCGGGGCGATCATGTCGGAGACGGTCCGGCAGCAGTTCCAGGAGCTGGTGCCGAACGCGATGCTGCTGAACAACTTCGGTTCCTCGGAGTCCGGCTTCAACGGTACGGCGACCGAGGACTCGGGCGCGGGCGACGGATTCCGTATCCGCGTCCACTCCCGTACGCGGGTCGTGGACCCGGCGACGTACGAGCCGGTGCCGGTCGGGGTGCCGGGGCGGGTCGCCCAGCGCGGGCATGTCCCGCTCGGCTACTACAACGACCCCCGGAAGACCGCCGAGACGTTCTTCGAGCGCGACGGTGAGCGCTGGGTGCTCCTCGGAGACATGGCGACCGTCGACGAGGAGGGCGTCGTCACGGTCCTCGGCCGGGGTTCGCAGTGCATCAACACCGGGGGCGAAAAGGTGTATCCGGAGGAGGTCGAGCAGGCCCTCAAGGCACACCCCGATGTGTACGACGCGCTGGTCGCCGGGGTGCCGGACACACGCTGGGGCAACCATGTCGCCGCCGTGGTGCAGCTCCGCGACGGTGCGGCCCGGCCGTCCCTGGAGGACATCCAGACCCACTGCCGCACCCGTCTCGCCGGCTACAAGATCCCCCGTCAGCTGGTCCTCACGGAGACCATCCAGCGCTCCCCCAGCGGCAAGGCGGACTACCGCTGGGCGCGGTCGGTGGCGGCGGACGCGGACCGGTGAGCCGTCGCCTCGGGGGCGGCCGGTGAGCCGTTCCCTCAGCTGCGGCCGGTGAGGAAGTCGGCGGCCCGGCTGACGAACCACGCCGGGTCGTCGAGCCAGGGGAAGTGACCGCCGCCAGGCTGGACCGTGAACCGGGCGTCCGGGAAGAGACCGGCGGCGAGGCGGGCCAGGCCGGGTGTCGGGCCGGTGTCGAGTTCACCGGCGAGGACGAGGACCGGGGCGGACAGTCCGGCGAGGGCGGCCCGGGTGACGGGCGGGTCGTAGGCGCCGGCCGAGCCGTAGACCCCGGCCGCCTCGTCGTTCGTCTGTTCCTCCTCGGCGGCCGTATGGGCACGGGCGGTGTCGTCCCAACGGCCGTAGAAGAAGGGCATCATCGCGTCGTCGAACGGGCCCTTCCCGGTCCAGGCCGCCTCGAACGCCGGGTACGCCTCGGCGAACCACGGCTCGCCCGCACGCAGTCGGGCGGAGCTGAGCCGGTCCTCCACGGTCACCGGCAGCCCCACCGCCCAGGGCGTGGCGGTGATCAGCGCCAGCCGGGACACCCGCTCCGGGTGCCGCGCCGCGTAGAGCATGGCCAGATTCCCGCCGGCCGAGTGCCCGAGCAGATCCACCTTCTCCAGCCCCAGACGCACACGGAGCGCCTCCACGTCGCCGACCTGCCGGTCGCACCGGTACGTCGCCGGGTCGGCCGGAACCGCCGAGTCCCCCGTGCCCCGGAGATCCAGCAGCACCAGCCGCCGGTGAGCGGACAGCCCGCCCAGGTCCCCGAGATAGGCGGACGCCCGCATGGCGCCACCGGGCAGCACGATCAACGGCTCGCCCTCACCCCGCACATGGTAGGCGAGTTCGGTTCCGTCGGGCGCGGTGAAGGCAGGCATGGTGTCGATCTTCGCGCCGGACCACGGCCCACCGCAACGGAGTTCGGCGGGCGCCGCACGGCGATGGCGGGACGTCGGCCAGACGGTGAAGAGGGCTTCCTCCTGCGGCGGGACCGGAGGATCGAGGACATCCCGAAGGCGGGTGATGTCCCGGCGCCAGGCGGAGCCGTCCGCCGCGTCGGCCCACAGCTCGGCGAGTTCGGACAGCTCGGAGACCACCTGGTCCAGCGCGTCGACGGCGAGGACGCGAAGGTCGGCGGGCAGCTCCGGCAGCGGTTCGGACGGGCCGTAGTGCGGACAGGCCGGCTCGCCTTCGGTGTGCTGTGCGACGACCAGCGCCGCCGCGGCCACGGCTCGTTCGCCGTCGTGGACACGCAGGCACTCCGCCGGCCCGGCGGCGCGTCGGAGCACGCCGCGGATCAGGGGCTCGCGCTCCTCCCACGGCGCCTCGTCCAGGTCGTCCCCGAAATCGGCCGCGGTGTCGTTGTCGAAGGGGCCGATGTCCCAGGTGCCCATGTCTCTCCTCACGTGGCGTGCGCGGATCATCGCACCGGCCACTGACAGGGCGGTCAGGCCTGCGCGAAGCGGTCCCGCAGCTCTCGCTTGAGGATCTTGCCGCTCGCGTTGCGCGGGAGTTCCTCGACGAACAGGACGCGCTTCGGGGCCTTGAAGTGGGGGAGTTTCTCGCGGGTGTGGGCGATGAGTTCGGCCTCCGAGGTGTCGCCCCGGGGGACGACGATCGCGGTGACGGCCTCGATCCAGTGGTCGTCGGGGAGGCCGATGACGGCGGCCTCGGCGACCTGGTCGTGGGTGCAGAGGGCGTCCTCGACCTGGCGGGAGGCGATGAGGACGCCGCCGGAGTTGATGACGTCCTTGACGCGGTCGACGACGGTGAAGAAGCCGTGGGCGTCGCGTACGGCGAGGTCGCCGGAGTGGAACCAGCCGTCGCGGAAGGCCTCGGCGGTCTCCTCCGGCTTGTTCCAGTAGCCCTCGCAGAGCTGCTTCGACTGGTAGACGATCTCGCCGGGGGTTCCGTCGGGCACCTCCTCGCCGTCCTCGTCGACGACCTTGGCCTCGACGAACATGACGGGGCGCCCGCAGGAGTCCATCCGGCCCTTGTGCTCGTGCGGGCCGAGGACCATGGACAGCGGACCGATCTCGCTCTGGCCGAAGCAGTTGTGGAAGGCGAGCTTGGGCAGGCGCTCCTTCAGGCGTTCGAGGACGGGCACGGGCATGATCGAGGCGCCGTAGTAGGCCTTGCGCAGCCCGCTGAGGTCACGGGTGGCGAAGTCGGGGCGGTCGGCCAGCGCGATCCACACCGTGGGCGGGGCGAAGAGGCTGTCGGCGCGGCCCTCCTCCACGAGGTCGAGGATCCGGTCGCCGTCGGGCGCGTCGAGGATCGTGTTCGTGGCGCCGACCGCGAGATACGGCACCAGGAAGACATGCATCTGCGCGGAGTGGTACAGCGGCAGGGAGTGCACGGGCAGGTCGCCCGCCTGGAGGTCGAGGGCGGAGATCGCGCTGAGGTACTCGTGGACCAGTGCGCGGTGCGTCATCATCGCGCCCTTGGGGAGCGCGGTGGTGCCCGAGGTGTAGAGGAGCTGGACGAGGTCCTCGGCGCGGGGCTGCGGACCGTCGTACGGCTCGGTGCCGGCCAGGCAGGCGAGGAGCGAGTCGTCCGTGTCGCGCAGCGGCAGGGTCCGGGTGCCCTCGGGGAGGTTCCCGGCGAGGTCCGGGTCGGTGAGGACGAGGGTGCTCCCGGACTGGTCGAGGAGGTAGGAGAGGTCGTCGCCGGTGAGGTTCTGGTTGACCGGGACATGGACCAGACCGGCGCGGGCGGCGGCCAGGAAGGCGATGAGGTAGGCGTCCGAGTTGTGGCCGTAGGCGGCGACCCGGTCGCCCGGTTCGAGACCGGTGTCGCGCAGGGCGCGGGCCGCCCGGGAGACGGCGTCGTCCAGCTCGGCGTAGGTCCAGGACCGTTCGCCGTAGCGGATCGCGACGCGGGCGGGGATCCGCCCGGCGGTGCGCCGCAGCGTCCCGTCGACCGTCACACTGGGGCCAGCTGTCATGTTTTCCGCTCCTTGGTCCGTGTTCTCCGACGCGATCCTCGGTCCGTCCCGCGAGTGAGGTCAAGCGCATCACACGGGTGGCCGGAACGTGGCGCACATGGCGTGAAGCGGCTCAACTTCCCCTTGGGACCGCGAGTCAATCAGGGGGAAGATCCACCCTGCGTATGGACTACGCGCAGTGGTGCCGACACGCTCAACCGTCCCTTCCCTCAACCAAGTCGGGAGGCTCCATGCACACTCGCCTGAGACAGCTCGTGGTCTCGGCCGTCGCCCTGCTCACCGCCTCGGCCGTCCTGCCCTCCGCCACCGCGGCCACCGATGGCCGCCGGGCCGGGGAGCAGCGCACCTCCCACGGTGGTCTGTCCGCCGTGATCCGCTACACCGAGTACGGCGTCCCGCACATCGTCGCGAAGGACTACGCGAACCTCGGCTTCGGCACCGGCTGGGCGCAGGCCGCCGACCAGGTGTGTGTGCTGGCCGACGGGTTCGTCACCGTGAAGGGGGAGCGCTCCCGCCACTTCGGGCCCGACGCCGCCCCCGACCTCTCGCTCTCCTCCGCCACCAGGAACCTCACCAGCGACCTCTACTTCCGGGGCGTCCGGGACGCGGGCACCGTCGAGCGGCTGCTGGAGCGGCCCGAACCGCTGGGGCCGAGCAGGGCGGTGAAGGACCTGATGCGGGGCTGGGCCGCCGGGTACAACGCGTGGCTGAGAAAGAACCGGATCACCGACCCCGCGTGCAAGGGCGCCGCCTGGGTGCGGCCGGTCTCCACGCTCGACGTGTTCTCCCGCGCGTACGCCCTCGCCGTCCTCGGCGGTGAGGGGCGGCTGGTGGACGCGATCACCACCGCGCAGCCGCCCGCCTCCGGTACGACGGACAAGTCCGCCGCCACCCTGGACCCGAAGACCGCCGCCCGTGCCGCGAGCGAGCTGTTCGGCGCCGCGAACGCGGACATGGGCTCGAACGCCGTCGCGTTCGGCGGGGAGACCACGGCGAACGGCCGGGGTCTGCTGCTGGGCAACCCGCACTACCCGTGGGCCGGCGGGCGCCGCTTCTGGCAGGCGCAGCAGACGATCCCCGGTGAGCTGAACGTCTCCGGCGGCTCGCTGCTGGGCTCGCCGATCACTCAGATCGGGTTCAACGCGAAGGTCGCCTGGAGCCACACCGTCGCCACCGGCGTCCCCATGAACGTCCATCAGCTGACGCTGGACCCGGCCGACCCGACGACGTATCTCGTGGACGGGAAGCCGGAGCGGATGACGAAGCGGACGGTCACCGTCGGCGTCAAGGACGGTGCCCCGGTCACCCGCCTCCAGTGGTGGACGCGGTACGGCCCGGTCGTCACCTCGCTCGGCGCCGACCTCCCGCTGCCGTGGACGGCCGGCACCGCGTACGCCGTCAACGACCCCAACACGGCGAACGCCCGCTTCACCGACACCTCGCTGGGCTTCGCCAAGGCCCGCGGCACCTCGGACATCCTCGAGTCCCTCGCCCGGCACCAGGGCCTGCCCTGGGTGAACACCGTGGCCGCCGACTCCGCCGGACACACCCTGTTCACCCAGTCGCAGACCCTCCCCCGCATCACCGACGAGCTGGCGGCCCGCTGCTCGACGCCGTTGGGGAGGGCCACCTATCCGTCGGCGGGTGTCGCGATCCTGGACGGCTCGCGCTCCGACTGCGCGCTCGGCAGCGACGCCGACGCCGTACAGCCGGGGATCTTCGGGCCGGCGAGGATGCCGACGCTCAAGGACGCGCCGTACGCGGAGAACTCCAACGACAGCGCCTGGCTGGCCAACGCCGATAAGCCGCTCACCGGGTACGAGCGCGTGTTCGGCACCATCGGCACCCAGCGGTCGCTGCGGACCCGGGGCGCGGTCGAGGACGTGGCGGCCATGGCCGACCGGGGCGGTCTGACCGTACGGGACCTCCAGCGGCAGCAGTTCGCGAACCGGGTGCCCGCGGCCGATCTCACCGGCGACGACGTGGCGCGGGCCTGTGCCGCGCTGCCGGGCGGTACGGCGACGGGCAGCGACGGCGCGGTCGTCGATGTGTCCGAGGCGTGCGGGGTCTTCGAGGCGTGGGACCGGACCGTGGACACCGGCAGTCGGGGCGCGCTGCTCTTCGACCGGTTCTGGCGGCGGCTGAACGCGGTGGTGCCGCGCGCGCAGTTCTGGAAGGTGCCCTTCTCGGCGGCGGACCCGGTCAACACGCCGAACACCCTCGACACGGACGTCCCCGGCTTCGCGACCGCCCTCGCCGACACGGTGCGGGATCTGCGGGCGGCGGGCGTGGCGCTGGACGCGAAGCTCGGCGACCACCAGTTCGTCGTACGCGGCGGTGAGCGCATCGCGGTCTCCGGTGGGACGGAGTCGCTCGGCGTGTGGAACAAGATCGAGTCGCCGTGGCGCCCGGCCGAGGGTGTCTATCAGGAGGTCTCGTCGGGTTCCAGCCACATTCAGGCGGTCGGCTGGGACGGCGGACGCTGCCCGGTGGCCCGCACACTGCTGACGTACTCGCAGTCCTCGAACCCCAATTCGCCCCATTATGTGGACCAGACGCGGCTGTTCTCGGCGGAGAAGTGGGTGACGTCCCGTTTCTGCGAGAGAGACATCCTGTCCTCGCCGAAGCTGAGGGTGGTCCGTGTCGGTCAGTGAGCCCCTGAGGCAATGAGCCATTGAGCGAAGGGATGTGGTGCCGCCCCGCCCGGGGCGGCACCATTCTTCTGGCAGCACCTTGCCATGGGCATATTGCCGTTTGACCGTTCCCCCTTGAGGAGGCCGCCCGGTGGCGCAGGACTCGTTACGTCCGGAGACGGATTCGACGACCATGATCGACACGACGGTGCCGCACTCGGCCCGCATCTGGAACTACTGGCTGGGCGGCAAGGACAACTACCCGGTCGACCACGAGGCGGGCGACGCCTTCCGCGCGGTGTTCCCCGGCATCACCGACCTGGCCCGCGACTCCCGGGCGTTCCTGGGCCGCGCGGTCACCTTCCTCGCCGCCGAGGCGGGCATCCGCCAGTTCCTGGACATCGGCACCGGTCTGCCGACGGCGGACAACACCCATGAGATCGCGCAGCGGGCGGCCCCGGAGGCGCGGGTCGTCTACGTGGACAACGACCCGCTGGTCCTGACCCACGCACGGGCGCTGCTCACCAGTACGCCCGAGGGGGCGACCGACTACATCGACTCCGATCTGCACGACCCGGAGACGGTGCTGCGGGAGGCGGCCAGGACCCTGGACCTCTCCCGGCCGGTCGGACTGACGCTGATGCAGGTCAGCGGGCACATCGCCGACTACGGCCGGGCACGCGCCATCGTCGGCACGCTGATGTCGGCGCTGCCGCCCGGGAGTTACCTCGCGTTCAACGACAGCGTCGACACGAACAAGGCCAACGCCGAGGCGACACGCGGCTACAACGAGAGCGGCGCGGCCCCCTACTACCTGCGCAGCCCGGACGAACTCGCCGGATTCTTCGAGGGGTTGGAGCTGCTGGACCCCGGGGTCGTGCCGTTGAACGACTGGCGGCCGCATCCGGCGGCGGCCACCGGCGGCGGCTCCGCGGAGGTCATCGCGGTGGGCGGGGTGGCCCGCAAGAGGTGAGGTCCGGCGCCGCCCGTGGCCGCGGGCGGCGCGAACCCGATCAACTGCGACGGACCCCGGTCACACGGTCTTCTCCCGGCCCGCCCAGTACGGCTCCCGCAACCGCCGTTTGTAGAGCTTGCCGTTGGGGTCGCGGGGCATCGCCTCGGTGAAGTCGACGCTCTTCGGGCGTTTGTATCCGGCGAGTCGGCGGGCACAGTGGGCGAGGATCTCCTCGGCCAGTACCGGCCCCGGGGTGAAGCCGGGGGCGGGTTCGACCACGGCCTTGACCTCCTCGCCCCAGTCGTCGTGGGGGATGCCGAACGCGGCGGCGTCGGCGACGGCGGGGTGGGTGAGGAGCGCGGCCTCGATCTCGGCGGGGTAGATGTTGACGCCGCCGGAGATGATCAGGTCGATCTTGCGGTCCCGGAGGAAGAGAAAGCCCTCCTCGTCGATGAGTCCGAGGTCGCCGACGGTGAAGAAGTCGCCGATGCGGTTCTTCCGCGTCTTGCCCTCGTCCTTGTGGTAGGAGAAGCCGCCGGTGCTCATCTTCATGTAGACGGTGCCCAGTTCACCGGCCGGCAGCCGGTTGCCGTCGTCGTCGAAGACCGCGAGTTCGCTGATGGGCCAGGCCTTGCCGACCGTGCCGGGCTTCTTCAGCCAGTCCTCCGCGGTGGCGAAGGCGCCGCCGCCCTCGCTGGCCGCGTAGTACTCCTCCACGCACTCGCCCCACCACTCGATCATGGCCCGTTTCACATGGTCGGGGCAGGGTGCGGCGCCGTGGATGGCGTGCCGCATGGACGACACGTCGTAGCGGGCGCGCACCTCCCCGGGCAGGGCGAGGAGCCGGTGGAACTGGGTGGGGACCATATGGGTGTGCGTGCAGCGGTGGGTGTCGATGGCGCGGAGCATCTCCTGCGGCGTCCACTTGTCCATCAGCACCAGCCGGTGCCCGATGTGCAGGGACGCGCCCGCGAACTGCAGGACGGCCGTGTGGTAGAGCGGCGAGCACACCAGATGCACATTGCCGTCGAACGGCCGGATGCCGAAGATGCCGAGGAAGCCGCCGAGGTAGGACTCCTCGGGGAGCTTGCCGGGCAGCGGACGGCGGATGCCCCGGGGGCGGCCGGTGGTGCCGGACGTGTAGTTCATGACCCAGCCGAGGGTGCGGTCGCCGGGCGCCGACTCGGGCTGTCCGTCCAGGAGTTCGGCGTACGGACGGAAGCCCTCGACCGTGCCGACCGCGTACCTGCGGTCGGCGGGCAGCTCGGCCTCGTCGGCGGCGGCGCGCGCCGTGTCGGCGAACCGCTCGTGCGCGATGAGCACCTTGGCGCCGGAGTCGGAGACGATCCAGGCGATCTCGGGGCCCACGAGGTGGTGGTTGACGGGGACGAGGTAGAAACCGGCCTGGGTGGCGGCGAGGTAGGCGGTGAGGAACTCGACGCTGTTCGGCAGGACGACGGCGAAGGCGTCGCCGCGGGTCAGTCCGGCCGCCCGCAGTCCGTGCACCAGCCGGTTGGTCGCGGCGTGCAGCCGTCCGGCGGTCCACTCCTGCCCGTCGGGGGCGATGAGCACCGTACGGTCGGGGTCGGCGGTCGCCTGGGCCCAGAAGCCCTGGGGGGACGGGGCTTGGCTCACTGTTCCGTGCTCCTTCCGGCGATCCTGTTGACGCGGTCCACGGCCTTCTCGAAGCCCCGGGTGAGGTCGTCGAAGACGGCCTGGACGCTGCGTTCGCTGTTCATCCGGCCGACGATCTGCCCGACCGGGGTGCCGAGCAGCGGCTCCACCTCGTACTTCTGGATGCGGGACACCGCCTCGGCGACGAGCAGCCCCTGCAGGGGCATGGGGAGGGTGCCGGGCCCGGCCGGGTCGTCCCAGGCGTCGGTCCACTCGGTACGGAGCTGGCGCGCGGGTTTGCCGGTGAGGGCGCGGGAGCGGACGGTGTCGCCGGAACCGGCGGCGAGCAGCTTCTCGATCAGCCGGGGCGAGGGCAGTTCGGCCTCGGTGGTGGTCAGCCAGAGCGAACCGAGCCAGACGCCCTGGGCGCCGAGGGCGAGGGCGGCGGCCACCTGCTGTCCGCTGCCGATGCCTCCGGCGGCGAGCACCGGCAGCGGGTCGACGGCGTCGACGACCTCGGGGGTGAGCACCATGGAGGCGATGTCGCCGGTGTGGCCGCCGGCCTCGTAGCCCTGGGCCACGACGATGTCGATGCCCGCGTCCGCGTGCTTACGGGCGTGGCGGGCGCTGCCGGCGAGCGCGGCGACGAGGACGTCCTGCTCGTGGGCACGGTCGATGACGTCGGCGGGCGGGGAGCCGAGGGCGTTGGCGAGCAGCTTGATCGGGTAGTCGAAAGCGACGTCGAGCTGGCTGCGGGCGACCTGTTCCATCCAGCCGGTGATGCGCCAGCCGGAGGCCTCGCCCTCGGCGAGTTCGGGCACACCGTACTTGGCGAGGGTGTCCTGGACGAACTGCCGGTGCGACTCGGGGATCATCGCCTCGACATCGGCCTCCGTGACGCCCTCGACCTTCTTGGCCGGCATGACGACGTCCAGGCCGTACGGCATGCCGTCGACATGGGCCTCGATCCAGTCGAGGTCGCGTTTGAGGTCGTCGGGGGCGGTGTAGCGGACCGCGCCGAGCACCCCGAAGCCGCCGGCGCGGCTGATGGCGGCCGCGACCGCGGGGAACGGGGTGAAGCCGAAGACGGCGTACCGGACTCCGAGTTTGTTGCTCAGCTCCGTCTGCATGGTGCGCAGAATGCCGTACTCCTCCGGAGGAGGGAAGGGGTTTCTGATGACCCGTCAGATTTCAGTGGGCGTCGGCGGAGTGGGGGTGGGCGCGGGAGGGGTGGGGTGGATCGGTTGGTCAGCGGGTGCGGGTGAGTGGGGCTGGTCGCGCAGTTCCTCGCGCCCCTGGGTGGGCTGGGGTTACCCCTCGTTATTCGTTCAGCAGGGCCATCGCGGCGTTGTGGCCCGGGACTCCGCTCACTCCGCCGCCTCGTACCGCGCCCGCGCCGCAGAGCAGGATGTTGGCGTGGCGGGTCTCGACGCCCCAACGGCCGGTGCCTTCCTGGGCGTAGGGCCACGTCAGGTCGCGGTGGAAGATGTTGCCGCCGGGGAGGCCGAGGTCGTGGTCCAGGTCGAGGGGGGTCCTGGCCTCGATGCAGGGGCGGCCGTCGGCGTCGGTGGCGAGGCAGTCCGCGAGGGGCTCGGCGAGGTGGGCGTCCAGCTGGGCGAGGGTGGACTTGAGGAGTTCCTCGCGTACGGCGTCGTTGTCGGCCTCGAACAGCCGCGCGGGGGTGTGCAGGCCGAAGAGGGTGAGCGTCTGGTAGCCCTGGTCGACCAGGTCCGGGCCGAGGATGGTCGGGTCGGTGAGCGAGTGACAGTAGATCTCGGAGGGAGGGGCCTCGGGCAGCGTGCCGGAGGCGGCCTGGGCGTAGGCGGTGGCGAGCTGGTCGTAGCCCTCGGCGATGTGGAAGGTCCCGGCGAAGGCCTCGCGCGGGTCGACGGACTCGTCGCGGAGCCTGGGGAGCCGCTTGAGCAGCATGTTCACCTTGAGCTGGGCGCCCTCGGCGGGGGTGGGGGGCGCGTCGCCGGTCAGGACGGCCAGTTCGCGCGGGGAGGCGTTGACGAGGACGTGGCGGGCGGTGACGGTGCCCTCGGTGTCGGCCGTCCGGTAGGTGATCTCGGCGGACCGTCCGTCGGTCTCGATCCGGCGGGCCTCGTGGCCCGTGGCGAGGACGGCGCCCGCGTCGCGCGCGGCCCCGGCCAGTGCGTCCGTGAGGGCGCCCATGCCGCCGACCGGCACGTCCCAGGCTCCCGTGCCGCCGCCGATCACGTGGTAGAGGAAGCAGCGGTTCTGGCGGAGGGAGGGGTCGTGGGCGTCCGCGAAGGTACCGATCAGCGCGTCGGTGAGGACGACGCCGCGGACCAGGTCGTCGGTGAACGTCGACTCGACGGCCGCGCCGATCGGTTCCTCGAAGAGGGTCCGCCAGGCCTCCTCGTCGTCGATGCGGTCGCGCAGGGCGTCGCGGGTGGGCAGGGGCTCGGTGAGGGTGGGGAACACCCGTTCGGCGACGCGAGCCGTCATCCCGTAGAAGCGCTGCCATGCCTCGTACTCGCGGTCCGCGCCCGTGAGCCGCGCGAACGCCTCGCGGGTGCGGCGCTCGCCCCCGCCGACGAGCAGGCCGGTGGCCCGTCCGTCGCGTTCGACGGGGGTGTACGACGAGATCGTGCGGCCCCGGACGCGGAAGTCCAGGTCGAGGTCCCGGACGATCTTCTTGGGCAGCAGGCTGACCAGGTACGAGTACCGCGACAGCCGGGCGTCGACCCCGGCGAACGGCCGGGTGGACACGGCGGCCCCACCGGTGTGGTCCAGCCGCTCCAGCACGAGCACGGACCGCCCCGCGCGGGCGAGATACGCGGCGGCGACCAGCCCGTTGTGACCACCGCCGACGATCACGGCGTCGTACGTGCCGTGCGGCCGGGGTCCGACCGGGCGTCCGGACCGGGCCGCGGGTGCGGGGGTGGGGGCGGGGGCGGGGGCGGGCGTAGGTGCGGGGGCGGGGGTGGCAGGCATGGCTCTTGGTAACACGCGGCGATCGGGGTCGGCCAGGGGGGTGGGTCAGGTGGATCAACGGGACGGGCGGCCTGGGGCGAGGGCGCGGGACGGGGGCGCGGGGCGGCCGGTCCTGGCTCGGCACGGTCCGTACAGCCCGCCGGCGGGACGGGGCCGGCTGCGATCCGTCGGCGGGGCCGTTCGGCGGTGCCGCGGAACCCGGCGCGACCGGGCGGCACCTCGGTGCGCCGGGGCCCAGTGGGGTCGCCCCGGGGCCCGAGCAGCCCCCGGGCCGGTCTCAGGGTGTGTCCGTGGTGCGGCTCTGGCGTAGCGCCGCGACCCAGCGGTACAGCTCGGCCGCCTCCTGGCCCCGGCCGAGTTGTTCCAGGCAGTGGGCCTCGTCGTTGCGGCTGGTGAGGGCGTCGGGGTGGGCGGGGCCGAGGACGTGTTCGCGGGCGTCGGCGACACGGCGGTACTCGGTGAGGGCGTCGGCCCAGCGGCCGAGCCAGCCGAGGCCGACGGCGACCTCGCGGCGGCTGACGAGGGTGTCGGGGTGGTCCGGGCCGAGGACGCGCTCGCGCAGGGTGCTCACGTCGCGGGACTCGGCGAGGGCCTCCTCCCAGCGGCCGAGCCGGCCGAGGTTGACACCGAGGCCGTGGCGGGCGCGCAGGGTCTCGGTGTCGGCGGGACCGTGGACGCGGGTGCGGTCGTCGACCAGGGCGCGGTAGAGGGTGAGCGCGTCGGTGCTGCGGCCGAGCCGCCCGAGGCTGATGCCGACCTCGTGACGCGCGGCGAGCGTGTCGGGATGGTCGGGCCCGAGGGCCTGGGCCCGGGTCTCGGCGACCTCCCGGTAGGCCTCCAGCGCCTCCGGCCAGCGCCCCAACTGGCCGAGGGCGTAGCCGACTTCGTACCGGGTGACCAGGGTGTCGGGGTGGTTGGCGCCGAGGACGCGGGCGCGGGCGGCGGCGACCTCGCTGGCCATGCGGTACGAGTCCTCAAGCCGGCCGAGCCTGCTGAGGTTGAAGGCGAGGTTGTGGCGGCAGCGCAGGGTGTCCGGGTGGTCGGGTCCGGCGAGGTGTTCGCGGCTGGCGAGGACCGACGTATAGGCCTGGTGGGCTTCGAAGTGGCGGCCCAACTGCCCCAGCACGTACGCCATTTCCTGCCGGGAGGCGAGGGTGTCGGGATGGTCGGGCCCCAGGACGTGCTCGCGGACGCGGGCGACATGGGCGAACTCGCGCAGCGCGTCGGCGGGGCGGCCGGTACGGCTGAGGGTGAAGCCGACCTCGTAACGGCTGGCCAGGGTGTCGGGATGGTCCGGGCCGAGGGCGTGCTCGCGTTCGGCGGCGACCGCCCGGTGCACCTCCCCGGCCTCCGTCCAGCGGCCGAGGCGCCCCAGGCTGAGGCCCGCGTTGTGCCGCCCGGTGAGAGTGGTGATCAACTCCGGTGACGGGGTGGGCCGTTCGGTGCGTACGGGCTCTTCGGCGCGGCCGGTGGCGGGGCGGGCGATCCACTCGCCGGTGAGCCCGGCGGAGGCGTCCGGCGGGGTGAGGCCGCCCCGTCCGGTGCCGGTGGCCTTGTGGCCGGTGGTCATGCCCCGGGTCCAGGACGGCAACCGGGGTTCGCGCGACGGCGGCTGCTCCGGGCGCATCCGAGGACCCGGGGCGGCTTCGGGGAGGGCGGGGCGTGACACGGCGGTCGGCACGGGGGCGCGGCCCGGGGCCATGACGGTGGCCGCCCGCCCCTCCGCGACCCGGCGGCCCACCTCGCGGGCGTCGTGCGGTCGTTCCTCCGGCTCCTTGGCGAGCAGGTCCAGGATGATCCGGTCGAGGTAGTCGGGGATCTCGGCACGGTGGCGGCGCGGTGGCGTGGGCGCGGTGTCGCGGTGGCCCATCAGGACCGCCCAGGCGTCGTCGAGGTCGAAAGGCGGTACCCCGGTGACGATCTCGTAGAGCACACAGCCGAACGAGTAGAGGTCGCTGCGCTGGTCGACCTCGCCGCCGCTGATCTGTTCCGGTGACATGTAGTGCGGGGTGCCCATGGCGATGCCGGTGCCGGTGAGGCGGGAGGTGAAGGTGACGTCGCGGCCCAGGCGGGCGATGCCGAAGTCGCAGATCTTCACGGTGCCGTCGGTGAGGAGCATGATGTTGGCGGGCTTCAGGTCGCGGTGCACGATGCCCTGCCGGTGGGTGTAGGCGAGGGCCGCGGCCACCTGCCCGGCGATCTCGACGACCTCGGGGACGGCCGGCGGATGGTGTTTGTTGTCCTCCAGGAGCTGGCTGAGGTTGCGGCCCTCCAGTAACTCCATGACGAGGAACAGCACTCCGTCGGACTCGCCGAAGTCATGGACGACGGTCACCCCCCGGTGCTGGAGGGCGGCCGCGACGCGTGCCTCGCGCCGGAAGCGTTCCCGCAGGACACGGGTGGCGGACCGGTCGGGCTGGGTGTTGACGGGCTTGAGGCACTTGACCGCGACCAGCCGCCCCAGCGACTCGTCTCTCGCCCGCCAGACCTCGCCCATCCCTCCGCGCCCGATGAGATCGAGCAGCCGGTACCGGCCCTGGATCAGCCTGGTGTCCCCCATCGCCGACGATCGCCCCCGTATCCGAATGGACCCGCCCCCCCTGGCCCGTCCAGTATGGCGGCCTATCTGCCGACTTTGTACGGTGCCGGGCGGGAGCCGGGGCCGAGCCGTGACATGGCGCGGAGGATGTGTTTGGGCGGGAGTTGCCAGCGCAGACGGGCGGGAACACAGCGCAGGAAGGTTCCGGTGCGCCGGAGGCGGCGGGTGACCACGGCCGGTGCGGGACCGGGTCTGCCGTACAACTCGTGGGCGTACGGCGGCAGGGAGGCGTACGCCAGGTTCGCCACGCGCCGCCACAGTGCTTCACGTGCCGGTACGAGCAGCGGATGGGTGGGCGGGCGGCGCAGGAAGTCGTCCACGTCCCGTGCCTCGGATCCGGCGGCGAGTTCGGGCCGTACCTTCTCGAAGTAGGCCGCCAACTGCTCTACGGTTCCCGGCACTTCGGCAGGGTCGAGGCCCACCAGGCGGGCGCTGACGCGATGTTCGGCGACATAGCGGTCGGCCGCGGTGTCGGTGAGGGGGTAGCCGGAGCGGCGCAGGATGTGCAGATAGGAGTCGATCTCGGCGCAGTGCACCCACAGCAGCAGGCCGGGTTCGTCGACGCCATACCGCTCGCCGGTGGCCGGGTCGGTCGCCGAGAGCAGTCGGTGGATCCGCCGGACGCGGGCGCCCGCCTGTTCGGCGGCCTCGGTGGTGCCGTACGTCGTGGTGCCGACGAAGCTCGCCGTGCGCATCAGCCGGCCCCAGGCGTCCTTGCGGAAGTCGGAGTTCTGCATGACGCCGCGCACCGCGCGCGGGTGCAGGGCCTGGAGGTACAGCGCGCGGATTCCGGCGATCCACATCACCGGGTCGCCGTGTGCCTGCCAGGTCACGGAGGCGGGCCCGAACAGGCCGGGGTCGGCCGCGACAGGGGTGCCGCCGGAGCGGTCACCGTGGTCACCTGGGGCATCCATGCGGTCAGTGTGACCGGGCTCGCCGCTTGGCACCAGGCCACATCCCGTGCGTCGCCCAACCCTCGCGTCGCCCGCTGCCCTCGGTCATGGCGGGGAGGACCGGGCGGAGGTGGCCCACGACACCGAAGCCGGCGGCGATGCGCAGACGGGACGAGACGGCCTTCCCTGCCTTCCCGGTCCGGCCGATCCGGTGGCGGCGCGGCTTCCAGCCCACGTCGACCGCCTGCTCGGGGCCACGCACAACACGGTCACCCCTTCATCGCCCCTTCACGGGTCCTGCTTCCGATGTTCGTCACCGACCCGTGTCAGATCTCGCGACCGGCCCGGTGTCCGTGGACGATGGCGATCTCGATGTCCCGTGGCTGGTAGCAGTCACCGATCGCCCGGACCTCCGGGTGCTGCTTCACCAGCTGTCGGTAGAGCGAGTCGTCGGCGATGCCGCCCGCGGCCACGACCACGGTGTCGATGTCGTCGACGCTGTCGGGCTCCCAGGTGACGACATTGAACGTGGTGACCGACTCCTCTTCGATCTCGTGGATCGAGGTGTGGGTCCGCAGTTCCACCCGTGGGCTGTTCATGAGCGCTTCGAGGAGATGGTGTCGTGCCGGCGACGGCATCTCGGGGGCCACGGTCTCCATCCCGGTCACGAACCTGACGTTGTGCCGCTTGGCGGCGAGATGGTCGGCCGTGGTGGCCCCTTCCGCCCGGCCACCGACGTCGAACACAAGCACGTTCGGGCCGGCCAGCGTGTGGTCGGCGAGGACTTCCCGAGCCGTGCGCACGTGCGGGAGGTCTGCGCCGATCACCTCAGGAACGAAGGGCGTGGACCCGGTGGCGACGAGGACGACGTCGGGAGACTCGGCCAGGACGGCGTTCGTGTCGGCCTCGACGCCGAGTCGGACATCCACCCCGGCCTTGGGCAGCTGCCGTTCGAACCAGAGGATCACCTCCTCGAAGTTGCCGCGATTCGGCGTCGTCATCACGAGATTGACCTGGCCGCCCATACGACGGCCGCGTTCGAACAGGACCACGTCGTGTCCCCGCGCCGCAGCGGTGCGGGCCGCCTCCATACCGGCCGGTCCGGCGCCGACGATGACGACCCGCTTCGGCTCGTCGACCGGTTCCAGCTCTCCCCACGCCTGCTCCCGTCCGGTGACGGGGTTGTAGATGCACCCGACGCCGAGACCCTTGTCGACATGGCCGACGCAGGACTGGGTGCAGGCGATACAGGTGCGGATGTCGTCGATGCGACCCGCACGCGCCTTGTTCGGGAAGTGCGGGTCGGCGATGAGGGTCTTCGCCATTCCCACGATGTCGAGCTTGCCGTCGGCGATGCTCTGCTCCGCGAAGGCGGGTGAGTCCTGACGACCCGCTCCGATGATCGGCAGTTCGATGCCGGCGTCCTTCATGGCCTCGGACAGGTGGACGAAGGCCCCGGTCTCGAAGTAGTGGCTGGGCCAGTGCGCGCGGCCGATGCGGG
Organism: Streptomyces griseiscabiei; assembly: GCF_020010925.1. Taxonomy (NCBI): domain Bacteria; kingdom Bacillati; phylum Actinomycetota; class Actinomycetes; order Kitasatosporales; family Streptomycetaceae; genus Streptomyces; species Streptomyces griseiscabiei. Next base: position 1,660,238 of record NZ_JAGJBZ010000001.1, read on the forward strand.
GGACGGAGGTGATGGCCTGCCAGATGTTGATGTAGTCGACGAGCCGCTCCGCTTCGAGGATCCTCGCCAGCTCGACGTGGTCGGCGAGACTCATGCTGTAGTCCACACCGTCGTCGTAGAGCCGGACGCCGAGGATCCGGTCCTCGCCGATGCCTTGGCGCGTGACCGCGAGGACCTCCCTGAGGAACCTCATCCGTTCCCGCAGGTCGTTGCCGCCGTACTTGTCGTCGCGGCGATTGCCGTGCGGATGAAGGAAGTTCGCGAACAGGTAGTCCATGCCGATGGCGAGTTCGATCCCGTCGAACTCGCAGCGCCGCATACGGTCCGCGGCGGCGCCGAACGACTCGACGATCCCTTCCACTTCGCCGGTCGACAGCTCGTGGGGCATGAACAGGGGCACCGAGTAGTCGGGGGTCGGGACGGGCGAGGGGGCGACGATCTCGCGGCGAAGGAATCCCGCGTGATCCATGAGCCGACGTCCACGGTGACCGAGCTGCGCGATGAGAGGGACGTCGAACTCGTGGCACCCCTGCACCATCTTGGTGAACGCGCCCATGGTCGCGTCGCTGTAGGTGGCCAGCGAGAGTGACGCGTCGCCGTCGTAGACGGGAACCGTGTGCCCGGTGACGATGACACCGGCGCCGCCCTTGGCCCGTTCCCGAACGTAGTAGGCGTACGCGTCGGTCGGGGTGCCGTCCCCCAGTTGGAAGTGGGCGGCGTGCCCGGTGTTCATGATGCGGTTCTTCAGGGTGTACGAACCCACCTGAATGGGGTTGAAGAGGTGGGGGAAGTCCGTCATGTCAGACTCCTGCGGCTTGTGCGCGAATGAGGTTGAGTTCGTCGAGGCCCCGGCTCTCGATCAGCGTGAGGTCAAGTGACTCACGTCCCGCCATGCAGGTAAAGCAGGGAAAGATGCATGGAACCGTGAAGAAATACTGATCGGTGCTCGCCCGGCAGCATGATCCGCGGCACCCACAGCACCCACAGCCACAGATACGGCAGCGCGTTGATGACCTGCTGCGGGCCCTAGCGATCGGTGATGCTCGGCCTGCTCTGCCGGTACGCCTCTCGGAGCGCGTCACGCACCGCGACGAGCGCGGGGTTGCGGTGGGAGCCGGCCCGGCAGGTGGTGACGATCTGCCGTACGTGGGAGGCGGCCATCTGGCGCAGGTGGAAGCCCGGTTCGCGGTCGAACCAGGTGAGGTCCGGCAGGAACGCCGCCGCGTGGCCGCTCGCCACGAGTCGCGCCTGCACCAGTACGTCAGAGGTTTCGTGCGCCACTCTTGGTTCGAAGCCGGCCTGGCGGCAGGTGGCCATGGCCCAGTCGCGCCCCGGACTGCCTTCCGGCTCCAGAACCCAGGGGCGGTCGGCGAAATCGGTGAGAACCACCTCGCTCGGTTCGCGCCCCTCGGGCGGGCGCAGGAACGCGACGCGGATGGGATCTTCGGCCACCACGTCGAAGTCCATCTCGCTGGAGCGGCTGGTCGGATAGTCGAGGTAGTTCTCGCCGCAGACCAGATCGAACTCGCGGGCCAGCAGAGCGGGGAGCGCGACTTCGGGTTCGGCCTGGGTGAACTGGACCTTCAGTCCGGGGTGGCCTTCCGCCAGCGAGGTCAGCGTCACGGGCACGAGCGCGAGCGCGGCGGTCTGCACCGTGGCGAGTCGGATCGTGCCCACGACGTTGTCCAGCGACGCGAGGATGTCCGTCTCGGCGCGCTCCAACTGCTCCAGCACGGCGGCTGTGTAGGCGACGAGGATGTGCGCTTGATCAGTGAGCCTGATGCGCCGCCCGTCCGGCTCGAAGAGCCTGACTCCGATCTCCTCCTCCAGCACGGCGAGTTGCTGGGAGACGGCCGACGGGCTGTAGGCCAGCGCGGCGGCCACCGAGGTGACGGTGCCGCGCTGCGCCAGCTCTCGGAGCAACCGCATGCGGTGGAGATCGAACCTCACGCTCCGAACCTACCATGCAGGAAATCTTAAAGATACCGGACATGTTTCCGCGCTATTCATGAATCAATCGTCGCGGCATCCTGAGGTGCACCGCGGCGCCTACGCGATGCACACGGTCCGGAAGGGCGCTCGGGCTCGTTCGAATGGGAGAGCGCTGTGCCGTTGGTGGATGTGACGTGGTACGAGGGGCGCTCGCCCGAGCAGAAGGAGAAGCTCGCGCGCGCGATCTGCGAGGCCTTCGTGGAGATCGGCGACGCGCGCCCGGACACGGTGCACGTGATCTTTCGGGACATCGACCCCGCCCAGTGGTTCAAGTCGGCAGGACTGTTGAAGGAGGAGCGATGACCCTGCGGATCCGCAAGATCCTGACCGTCCGGGAAGAGACCCGGTCCGAGGGCGGCCAGGACGCCGACCGGCCTCTCGTCAAGGCGGCCGCGATCGCCGTACTGAGCAATCCCTACGCGGACCGGCCCTACTCGCACGATCTCGCACGCGTCACGGACGACAACTACGAGCTCGGGCGCCTCCTGGCCACCACCGCCGCCCAGACCCTCGGCCTGGAGGTCGAGGGCTACGGCAAGGCGTCCCTCGTGGGCGCCGACGGGGAGATCGAGCACGGCGTCGCCCACAAGATCGGCGAGTTCGGCCGGGGCGTCCGCGACGCGGTGGGGGGCGAGGCGTGGATCTCCTCGGTCAGCAAGCGCTGCGGCCCCGGCGTACAGGTCGACGTCCCTCTGGCCCACAAGGACGAGATCTGGGTCCGCTCGCACTACGACGCCTTCACCCTGTTCGTGCCCGACGCACCGCTCGCGGACGAGGTGGCCGTCGTCGTCGCCGTCTCCTCCCGCGGCCGGCTCAACGACCGCGTCGGCGGCATGACCGTCGAGGACGTCAAGAACCGGGAGAAATCATGAGCACCCTCGACATCGTCAATCTCGCCGGCGCCGTCAGCGGCCGGCTCGGTGACCCGCTCATGGGGATCGAATCGGTCCGCTGCGTCGCCGGGAGGATCACGGCGCTCGGTGTCGAAGGTGACGGCGACGCCGACGTCACCCTCGACGCCAACGGCGCGATCCTCGCCCCGGGCCTCATCGACACGCATGTGCACGTCACCTTCGGCGACTGGACTCCCCGACAGCAGACCGTCGGCTGGATCGAGAGCTATATGCACGGCGGCACGACCCTGATGATGTCGGCCTCCGAGATCCACGTCCCCGGGCGTCCCAGCGACCGCGCCGGGCTCAAGGGCCTCGCGATCGCGGCGCAGCGGTCGTGGGAGAACATCCGTCCGGGCGGCGTCAAGGTCCTCGGCGGTTCGGTCATCATCAGCCCCTCCCTGAGGGAAGAGGACTTCGCGGAACTGGCCGCCGAGCGGGTCGGGCTGGCGAAGGTGGGATTCGGCGCCTTCGCGTCCCAGTCGCAGGCGGCCCCGCTCGTCCGCGCGGCCCAGGCCGCCGGGTTCATCGTCATGAACCACACGGGCGGCGCGTCCGTGCCCGGGTCCGCGGCCGTCTCGCTCGACGACGTCATCGCGCTCGGCTGCGACATCGTCGGCCATGCGAACGGTGGCACGACCTCCCTCCCCGACGAGCATCTCAAGGCCGTCTTCGAGGCTCCCGGAGCGCTCCAGCTGGTCCAGGCCGGCAACCTGCGCTCCAGCCTGCTGATGCTGGAGATCGCCAAGGAGCGCGGCGAACTCGACCGCATCCTGATCGCCACCGACTCCCCCACCGGCACCGGTGTGATGCCGCTCGGCATGATCAAGACGGTCGCCGAGTTCTCCTCCCTCGGTGGCCTCGGCGCCACGGACGCCCTCGCGCTCGCCACCGGGAACGGCGGCCGGGTGCTCCGCCGCGACGAGGGCGTCATCGAGATCGGCCGCCCCGCCGACTTCGTGCTCCTGCAGCCGCCCAGCGGAGGCGTCGCCGGTGACGCGCTCTCCGCCATCGAACGGGGGGACATCCCCGGCATCGCCGGTGTCGTCATCGACGGCGAGGTCCGGGCGCTGCGGTCCCGCAACACCCCGGCCCCGGCCCGGCTCGCGACCCAACGGTCCTGACTCCTCCCGACGCGCAAAGGACACGCCGTGGACCTGAAGACACTTCGTACGACCGAACAGCGGTGGGAGATCGCCGTCCTGAGCGGCCCCAACACGACCAGGCAGTTCCCGCCCGCCGACGCGTTCGAGCGTGAGCTGCGCACATGGGGCGACAGCCTCGGGATCGCGGTCCGGCACTTCCGGTCCAACCACGAGGGCGAGCTGCTGGAGTACGTCCACGCGAACGCCGCCCAGGTCAACGGGTTCCTCGTGAACCCCGGCGGCCTGGTGCGCGTCGGCGAGTCCCTGCGGCACGTCCTCAAGGACGCCGGGAAGCCCGCCATCGAGCTGCACCTGAACCAGGAGGAGCTCCGCGGCGAGTCGATCTTCGCTCCCAGCGTCACCGGCGTCTTCGCCGGACCCGACCGGCACGCGGTCCTTGGAGCCCTGGTGGCCCTCTCCCTCGCGCTCGACGACCTCGACTTCCTCAACCCCGGGGGAACGAGCGAGATCAACCGCTCGCACGGCAACCCGCGTTCTCTCTACGGCTGACCCGGAGGCTTCCCATGACCCACACAGAGACCGCGGCCACCGAGGACGGCAGGCGTCTCCGTCTCGCGCTGCTCAACGGCCTGAACATGACCAATCTCGGTCGGCGCGACCGGAACATCTACGGCAGCATCGCCTCCCTCCAGGCCCTTGAGGACCTGGTCACCGAGGTCGGCGACGCCGTCGGCGCCGATGTGACCGCCTTCCACTCCAACCACGAGGGCGACCTCGTCGACTTCGTCGAGGCCAACCCGGACATGGACGGCTACCTCATCAACCCCGGCGGTCTGTGGGCGTTCGGCGATCCCACGCGCATCGCCCTGGAGCAGACCGGCAGGCCGTTCGTCGAGGTGCACTTCGCCAACATCTTCGCGACCGGGCACCTGTCCACGTTCACCCGGTCCTGCGACGCGACCGTGATGGGGCTGCGCCACCACGGCTACGTGGGAGCGGTCGTCGCGCTGGCCGCCTCGGTCCGTACGCCCGCCGGGGACTGACCACAGATGTCCGAGCCCGACGTCGGCACCTACCGGCGGCCCGACAGCCTTTCCGAGATCCTGACCCTGCTGGACCGCCGCCCGGCGTCGGTGCTCGCCGGTGGCACCGACCTCGTCATGATGCGTGCCGACGGGGCGGTCGACCGCGCACACGACATCGTCGACATCAAGGGCGTCCCCGGCCTGCGAGGCATCAGTCTCGACGCGGACGGCACGCTCGTCATCGGCGCCGCGACCCCCTTGCGGGAGCTGGCCGGGACGACCGTCGTACCGCCCCACGCGATCACCGACGGGGCGGCGCTCGTCGGCGGCTGGCAGACCCGCGCCCGCGGAACGATCGGAGGCAACATCTGCCGCGCCTCACCGGCGGGCGACACCCTCCCCGGGCTGCTGGCCGCGGACGCCCGGCTGGAGCTCGCCTCCACCACCGGGACACGGCTGGTGTCGGCACACGACTTCTTCACCGGGCCGGGCCGGACGGTCCGCGAACCCGGCGAGCTGCTCACCCGGATCATCGTTCCCGCGTCCCGCGGTGCCTCCTCGTATCTGCGCTTCACCTACCGGCTCGCGATGGACCTGGCCGTCGTCGGCGTGGCCGCCCATGTGGAGATCGAGCACGGACGCTGTGTCGCCGCCCGCGTGGCGCTCGGCGCCGCCGCGGCCACCCCCGTCCTGGCCCCCGACGCCGCCGACGCGCTCGTCGGGACCGAGCTGGACGCGCCCTCCGTCGAGGCCGCCGCCCGGCTGGTGCTCGACACCGCCACCCCCATCGACGACGGCCGAGGCTCACGTGCCCACCGGCGCACCGTGCTACCAGTGCTCGCCGAGCGCGCGATCGGCATCGCGTTCGAGCGTGCGCGAGAAGGACACCCACGATGACCACACGTATGACCACACGTATGACCACACGTATGACCCTGCGGGTCAACGGCTCGGACCACGACGTCGCCGTCTCGCCCGACATGCTGCTCCTGGACGCCCTGCGGTACGAGTGCGGCCTGACCGGCGCGAAGCTCGGATGCGGCACCGGCGACTGCGGCGCGTGCACCGTCGCCGTCGACGGCGAAGCGGTCAACAGCTGCCTCGTGTACGTGCTGGAGTGCGCGGGACGCTCGGTGGAGACGGTCGAAGGCGTCACCGCGAGCGGGATCGGCGCGGTCGTCGTCGAGGAGTTCGTGAAGGCCGACGCCGTCCAGTGCGGCTTCTGCAGTCCTGGCATCGTCATGTCGGTCTGTGCGCTGCTCGCCAGAACCGAACCAGGAGCGGCCACCGACGAGGACATCAAGGAAGCCCTCGCCGGCAATCTGTGCCGCTGCACCGGCTACCTGCCGATCCTGGACGCCGTCCGGCGGGCGAGCGGGGCACCGCGATGAGCGCGGAGGAGTCCGGCCGGTACGAGCACGTCGGCACCCGGCTCGTCCGCCGCGACGCGGTCGAGCGCCTCACCGGCCTCACCGCCTACACCGAGGACATCCGCCTGCCGGGGATGCTCTACGGCGTCCTCGTGCAGTCGCCCGTCGCGGCCGGCCGGCTCCGCGGCATCGCCGTCGACCGGGCTCTGGCGCTCGACGGTGTCGTCAAGGTGCTGACGGCCGAGGACGTGACCGACCGACGGTACGGGAACTACGTCAAGGACCAGCCGATCTTCGCCCGTGACCGGGTCAGGTTCGTCGGTGAACCCGTCGCGATGGTCGCGGCCACCTCCCTGGCCGTCGCCCGCCGGGCGGCGGGCATGGTCGAGGTCGACATCGAGGCGACCCCGCCCGTCGTCGACCTCCGCGAGGCACTGACGAGCACCGAGGCGCTGGTGCACGACAGGGACACGAACGTCGTCGAGGACGTCTGTATCGCGCGAGGTGACGTCGACGCCGTCTTCGACACGGCACATGCCGTGGTGCACACCGAGATCGAGTCGCACCGGGCGCACCAGGCCTATCTGGAACCACGGGCCGTGACCGCCGTACCAGCACCCGGCGGGTTCTCGCTGATCATGAGCACCCAGCAGCCGTTCGGCGTGCGTGCCCAGCTGGCCGAGCTGTTCGACCTGCCCACCGGCACGATCGAGGTGCGGGTGCCCGCCGTCGGCGGCGGTTTCGGCGGCAAGCTGCATCTGCTGTTCGCCCCCCAGGCGGCCGCGATGACGCTGGCCACCGGCCGCCCCGTGCAGATCGTCTGCTCCCGCGCGGAGGACATGGCGACCGGCAATCCGCGCGAGAACTCGATCGTGCGGATGTCCAGCGCGGTCGACGCGTCGGGCCGCATCCTCGCCCGTAGGTGCGAGGTCGTGCTCGACGCCGGCGCGTACGCGATGGACACCCCGATCCTGACCTCGATGGCGGCCTTCTACGCGACCGGCCCGTACCGCATCGACGCCCTCGACATCCGGGGGCGTGCGGTCTACACCCACACCTGCCCCACCGGCTCGTTCCGCGGTCCGTCGGGTCCGCAGATGGTGTACGCCGCCGAGGCCCAGATCGAGGACATCGCCGAACGGCTCGGCCTGGACCCCGCGGAGGTCCGACGACGCAACTTCATCGGCGAGGGCGACCGCGGCCCTACGGGTGAGCGCATCACCCTCCGCGGGACGACCGACGAGTGCATGCGGGTCGTCGAGAGCCGCCTCCAGCGGTGGCGGCAGGCCGACATCGCCTCGGACGACCGCCGACGACGGGGCTACGGGCTCGCCTGCGCGTGGTGGTCCACCCTCGGCACGCCGTCGGCCGCGATGGTCGAACTGCACGAGGACGGCACCGCGACGCTCTCCTCGGGCGGAACCGAGATCGGGACCGGCGCCATCTCGACCGCCTTGCCGAGCATGGTCGCCGAGGAACTCGGGCTACGGCCCGACCGCGTCGTCCTGAAGTCCGGCGGCACCCGGGAAGCCCCCTACGACTCGGGTTCCCGTGGCAGCCGCACCATGTTCGCCACCGGCAACGCCACGGTCCTGGCCGCCCGCGCCGTCGCGGAGCAGATCAGGGACGAGGCGTCACGGCTGCTCGGGATCGACCCGGCCGACCTGGTGCTCCGCGAGGGGCGCGTCGAGGTGGAGGGCGCACCGGGGACCGGCATGACCATCGCCGAGGTGTCCGCGTCCGCCCACCTGCGTTCCGGCCCGGTGGTCGCGACCGGTCGATACCGAGCAGAGGTCGCCCCCGTCGAAGGCTCCGACCTGTGGGGCGCCCGTTTCCTCGGACTGGGTGAGCCGACCTTCCACTGCCACGGCGTGGAGATCGCCGTGGACGAGGAGACCGGACGTGTCGACGTCCTCAACTTCGTCGCCGTCCATGACGTCGGCAGGGTCGTCAACCCCGTCGGCGCACGCGGACAGGTCGAGGGAGGGGTCGTGCAGGGCATCGGCTACGCGCTGACGGAGAACCTCAGGACGAACGACGCGGGAGTCGTCGTCAACGGCAACTTCCACGACTACCGGCTTCCGACCATCGCCGATGTGCCGCCGAACATCGAGACCGTCTTCATCGAGACCAACCACGCGCCCACCGGACCGTTCGGGGCCAAGGGCCTGGGCGAGCCGCCGGTGATCCTCCCGGCCGCGGCCATCGGCTCGGCTCTCCGTGACGCCCTGGGAGTGCAGCCGTACCACCTGCCCCTGGACGCGGACCGCGTCGTGCTCACGGTGGCCGAGCGGGACTCCCGAGAACCGGGGGTCGAGAAGTGAAGTGGTTCCGCAGCCTGGTGCGTTTCCTGAGCGACGCCTTCGACGGCGTCACCAAGGCATGGGGCAAGGACGATCCCTCCTCACCGCCGAAACCACCGGTCACGCCCCCCTGGTGAGAGACCTGCTCCCCTACCCTCCCCTACCTCCGACGGACCCACCGGTCCGCTCCGACCACGCCGTGAGGCAGGCCCCTTGCTGAACATCGCGCAGACACTGCTCCGTTGGTGCCGCGAGGCACGCCCCTTCGCCCTGGCCACCGTCGTCGACGTCCGCGGCAGCGCGCCCCTGCCCATCGGTACGGCCATGGCGGTGGACGCGGACGGCAACGCGGTCGGCGGTATCTCCGGCGGCTGTGTCGAGGGCGCGGTCCACGATCTGTGCCGGGACGTGCTGCGCGAGGGGGGCGCCCCGCACCGTGCCTGGTTCGGGTATTCCGACGACGACGCCTTCGCGGTGGGCCTGACGTGCGGCGGCGAACTCGATGTCCTGGTCCAGGCTGTCGATCCCGCGGCGCGGCCGCACCTCGCCGCGGCCCTGGACGAGGTCGTGCGGGGCCTGCCCGTGGCCGTGGCCCAGGTCGTGGACGGGCCGGCCGGCCTCCTCGGGGCGACGCTCGGTGTGCTCGGGGGCGGCCGGGTCGTCTCCGGGACGCTGGACGACGGCACGCTGGACACTGTGGTCGTGGACCAGGCCCGAGCCCTGCTACGGGCGGGGCGCACCGCCCGTAGCGCGCTCGGCGGGACCGGGCGGGACTGTCCGGCGCCGATGTCCGTCCTCGTGCACGTCCACGCGTCCCGCCCGCGCATGCTGGTCTTCGGCGCCGTGGACTTCGCCGCCGCTCTCAGCCGGGCCGGGGCCTTCCTGGGCTACCGGGTCACGGTGTGCGACGCCCGGCCCGTCTTCGCCACCGCGGCGCGCTTTCCGGACGCGGACGAGGTCGTGACCGACTGGCCCCACCGCTACCTGGAACGCACCCGGGTGGACGCTCGCACCGCCGTGTGTGTCCTGACCCACGACGCGAAGTTCGATGTTCCCCTGCTGCGTCTGGCGCTGAGTCTGCCTGTCGGCTACGTCGGCGCCATGGGGTCCAGACGTACCCACGACCAACGCCTTCGCCTGCTGCGGGAGGAAGGCGTGAGCGAGGAACAACTGGCCCGGCTGCGCTCCCCGATCGGCCTGGACCTCGGTGCGCGCACACCCGAGGAGACGGCGGTGTCCATCACCGCGGAGATCATCGCCCACAGCGGCGGAGGTTCGGGCCTGCCCCTGTCCCGGGGCACGGGTCCGATCCATCACACCGCGCCGCGGCCGTCGGGTGTGACCAGGATCGATAGTTGACCCCAGGAAACGTTCGTGACCTGCACTGATGCCAACTAGGTTCAGCAACCGGAGGCCCGGAATCAGAGAGATAGTTGGCACTTTAGTACAGCGCAGGTCACAAGGGGTGCCGCCACACTTGGGCATCCAATCCGACTAGGGCGTTTCGCTTGGATCATCGTACTGACCAGATTGAGGATGCCGGCGAGGTAGATGATTGAGGTCTTGTCTTATCGAGTGGCAAGTACGTGTGAAAGGCCAAGGGTCACCCGTCGGCCCATCTGCCGGTGCGGCAAGCCCCCCAGAAATGGGCCTACTCGCATGCCGACTTCGACGAGCAACGCAACGAGGGCCGCGAAGCAGGTATGCCGTTCAGCTCGGATCCGGCCTTTTACGCGTCGATATGCTGTAGCTCTCACACCCGATTTAACCGCGCACGCTCGCCTGGCGTGGCAGTTGACTGCCACACCACGTGCTGCGGCTCGCCAATCGGGAGGAGCCCGGCAGCGAGGCGGAGCAATCAGACGAAAGCATCATCGACTTTCTAACTGTGGCGGCGATTTCCTGGAGGCAAAGGCCATTTCAAGTACCCCCAGAATTACGCCTCAGAAAAAGGGTGGGATCGACCCTAGAACTAGGGAAACTAGCGATGCACCCTACCCGACTGCTCCTCTTATACAGGCTCCGGGGGTCATGTCCCCTGGGTGCAGCCAGGGGACACGGTTAGCTGATTCTGGGTGCTATGAAAGCTCGCGAAACATGCCCTCGATCGCAATACGTTCCGAAGCCGATGCGGAAGCTCCTGGGAATCCGTAGCCCACCCCAGAGGTAGGCCGATTGTGGGAATACTCGCCGTCTGCGTTACGTTGTTCAATCGACTCTCTGGCAGACTCGATGTCCGATCTCATGTCGTCGATGACGCCGACTCTGGTCGCCGCCGTTTCCACATCGTCGACCCATTGATGATCAGCATCACGATCTTGTTCATTGCCGGACAGATTCTCCAGTTCCTGCCGCAGTCCAGACCAGACGCTCTCGTAAAATTTTTCGCTAGGATCGAAGTGCTGCTTTAGAACTGGACCGTATGATTCAAAGAACTCTTCAAATGTGGTCACGTTATCTATGGTGTATAGCAATTCACCCCAGCTCTCAAAGGCCCATCTCAGCTCGCCTCGAACATGATCCGGATCCTCCGCGTAACGCATCATCAATGCCGTATTGAAGAGCTTCCAGTCGTCGGGATCCATATACCTAGAGGCTGATCCCTTAAGAAGTTCGGTTGCCACCACAAGGATCTCATTGAATGATTTCCCCATCAGTCGATGCGCCGGCTGTAGCGAGTCGAGGATGGGTTTAATCGTTCGCTGATAAACCCTCAGCGGCCCGCGCGAATCGGACTTGCTGGCTTCTTTTTCTTTAACAATCAACTCCATCATCTTTCTGACAATAGAGATTTGTTGGCGAGTCACGGTATCGGCGCAGTGCTGGAATCGGAGCTTCCCGTCAAGCTCCGATACCGCGTATACCAGGAGCTTGCTCACTTGAGCGAGATGTATCGCGTCCCCGATGATGGCAATCAGGTAGTCCGGCTCTTCGTCAAGGAAAGCGAGAGTGAAGTCGCGTACGCTTGGATTTGCGTAGGCGATCATCGTGACGCCGTCATCCTTTTTCTCCACACGGATGAAGGTGCCTTCCAGTACTCGAAGTGCGCTTGTGTACTCCGTTGGTTTCGCCTCTTTTTGAACCAGAGCCTTGAGCTCGCCAGAGCTGGCGCCATATATAGAGAATGAGGCAAGTGTAAGCGTTATTCGTTGGCCAAGATCCGACAATCCATTGTTGAAGACTATTCTCCAAAGATCCAGCGGATGGTCAAGCGTGTGGTTAAGAGTGCGCGCGAGCTCATCCGCCGACGAGTGAGACCGCTTGATGACCAATTCGAGGATCCGTGGGGAGAAGTTATTGTGGTTAACGACTGTCCAGTAGGACGAATTTTCTACGTACTCCCTTACAACTTCTCGCGGGAGGGTAGAAAAATAGAGGTGGTTGTATAGCATACGCGCTCGCTGGATCGCCCCGTAGTCGGCGATCGTTATTACGCACTCGACAACTCGAAAGTCGGCATGAGCGATTGGCTCGCTGATTAGTCGAGTTTGTTGAAGGATCTGCGATCTCGTTGTCATGACAAGCCGCTTGTCCGGGTTCCGCGCTACACGGTCCATTAGGCGAATTACCCAACTGTCCTTCGCGCGCCTTTCGCTGAGGTCCGTCTGCCCGAGAAAATCGTCATACAGAAACACCTGTTTGCGGCCAGACTTGTATGCATCCCACGCGTCATCAACGTCGGTTCCCACCGATACGATCTGCCATCCCTCGCGCCAATACCTTAGAGCGAGCATTTCGGCGAGCATGCTCTTGCCGACTCCGGGCGAACCCGTTAGAACGGCGACATGCTTCTCCTCGAGTAGTTCGTGTGCTGCTTTGAAACTGCTGGTGAGAACGTACAGTTTGACTCGATCCCTGATGTCCTCGAGCAGCGCCTCGCTGCGCTCCCAGATACCGCTCTGAACAATGCGCTCCAGAATGGTTGTCGAGGCGAGCCAAAGCTTGAAATGTTGTTGCTCCACTATCGGATGTCGCGCGATTAGGCCATTAATGTCGACTTGGGCCAGTAGGTCGGCAGTGTCAGGAAGCCACGGCTTGAGCTCACCTGCGAGGGTGTCCTTCTGGGTCCTGTTTAGGTTTTGGGACGTGACGAAGAGATAACGGTCGGGCTTCTCTTTGTCCATCTTTGGAGCTTCCCGACGTGCTGACGAGCGGAGATCCGAAAACGACGAGCCGAGGTAGTGCTTGCACTGGACGACGACCTTCCCCTCTGCCGTGCTCGCCCGTAAGTCAATACCTCCGTCGCGGCCACGCCCGAACGCTTCCAAGCGCCAGCCATACTCGGCTTCGAGAAGATCACGAATCAGTATCTCGAAGTCGTTGGGCGAGAGGGTCCGGAAGTCGTAGTCGGCCAAATCCGTGTGCTCCAACAGAGTGAGTGAGCCATCAGCTTGCATGCTGAGGCGAGGGGCATCAACTGTACCGGCGCCAAGCTGTCTCGCTCGGATCATCTGATCGTTGGTCTGGGTGTGCCGTTACTGACCTTTTCGGGTTGCCTTCGGGTGGTGACGTTGGGTGATCCCTGCGGTATGCCGGTGTTATGCGGTACGCGGATGGTGGGGGCCTGACTGCTGGGCGGTGGGCCGTGCGTGAAGGGATCCGGCTGGAGGCCGGGCAGAGGTTCGCACGAGGCGACAGGACTTCGGACATCGCCAAGGACCTGCGGGTGAGCGAGCGTTCGGTGGAGCAATGACGCCGGGCCTGGCGTGAGGGCGGTATGGGGGGCTGAGGTCGAAGGGACCCGCGAAGCTGCCGAAGCTGTCGGACGAAGGTCACGTCCGCTGGAGTGGTGTATTGACGGCCACTCGGTGATCTCGTTTTGAGGCTATGCGGTGAGTTCGGTGGGCAGGGCGGTCTCGTCGGTTTCTGACTCGATCGGGTGGAGGCGGGCTTTGGCGAGGAGTTCAATGCCCATGTAGCGGCGGGCTTCGGTCCATTCGTCGTTCTGTTCGGCCAGCACCGCGCCGACCAGCCGGATCAGGGCGGTGCGGTCGGGGAAGATGCCGACCACGTCGGTGCGGCGGCGGATCTCCTTGTTCAGGCGTTCTTGCGGGTTGTTGGACCAGATCTGCCGCCAGATCTCGCGCGGGAACGCGGTGAACGCCAGGACGTCGTGCTGGGCGGTGTCCAAGTGGGCTGCGGCCTTGGGGAACTTGGCTTCCAGTGCGTCCAGGACGTGCCGCATCTGGGCCTTCACGGCGTCGGCGTCGGGCTGTTCGAAGACGGTCCGCAGCAGCGTGGCCACCCACGGCTGGGCCGATTTCGGAACCTGGCTCAGCAGATTTCGGGCGTAGTGGGTTCGACAGCGCTGCCACGATGAACCGGGCAGGACCGCACCGATCGCGTTCACCAGGCCGGTGTGCGCGTCGGAGACGACCAGCTGGACCCCGGACAGGCCGCGGGCGGTCAGGGAGCGCAGGAAGGCGAGCCAGCCGGCGCGTCCTCGCAGGTGGCGACGTCGATACCGAGGATCTCGCGGTGCCCGTCGGCGTTCACGCCGACCGCGATCAGCGCGTGGACGTTGATGATCCGGCCGCCCTCGCGGACCTTCTGGGTCAGTGCGTCGACCCAGACGAACGCGTAAGGCCCTTGGTCCAGGGGCCGGTTGCGGAACGCGGCGACCTGCTCGTCCAGGTGTTTCGCCATCGCGCTGACCTGGGACTTCGACAGCTGGGTGACACCGAGGGACTCGGCGAGTTTCTCGACCCGGCGGGTGGAGACGCCCAGCAAATAGGCAGTGGCGACCACCGAGATCAGGGCCTGCTCGGCCCGGCGGCGGCGTTCCAGGAGCCAGTGCGGGAAGTAACTGCCCTGGCGCAGCTTGGGGACGGCCAGTTCGACGGTGCCCGCGCGGGTGTCCCACTCTCGCGGGCGGTAGCCGTTGCGGTGGTTGACGCGTTCGTCGCTGACCTGCCCGTATTCGGCGTTGCAGAGAGCGTCGGCCTCTGCGGACATGAGTGCGTCGGCGAACGTCTTGACCATCGCCCGCAGCAGGTCGGGACTCGCCGCAGCGAGGTTGTCCTCGGCGAGGGCGTGCAGGGGCAGACTGTCTGGTGCGGTCATCGTGCTGATCTCCTTCGAGGCTTCGACACTTCGAAGATCAGCCGGTGGCCGTTCATCTATGCGGGCGCCATCCCGATGCCGGAGCAAACCCCCGGATCAGGTCGAACCCGTACACCACTTCCCTGGACGCAACCCGGACGAACGGTTCGCCCTGCTGGAAAAGGAGCTGGCCAAAGGGCCGGCCGCGCATGGCTGGGAAGATCAGCGGCGGACCCTGGAACGCGTCAGAACGCTGATCGGCCGCCAGTTCAAGGTCAGTTGCTCGATCGCGGGAGTTTGGCGGCTCCTGCACCGCCACGGCTGGTCCTGGCAGAGCCCCGCCCGTCGCTCACTGGAACGCGACGAACACGCGGTCGAGCTCTGAAGAAGGACGAGTGGCCGCAGGTGGAAGCACCGCGGCGGCGCTCGATGCCTGGATCGTCTTCGAGGACGAGGCCGGGTTCGCGATGACGCCGCCACGAGCCCGCACGTGGGGCCGACGCGGGCAGACTCCCGTGGTGAGAGTGCGGGGACGGTCCCGGCGACGGATCTCGATCGCCGCACTGTGCTGCTACCGGCCCGGGGAAAGGTCCCGGATGATCTACCGGCCCCGCTTCCACCTGCTCCTCAAAGGCGCACGCAAGAGTTTCGCCTGGCAGGACTACCGTGACCTCCTAGTCCGCGCGCACCTGCAACTCGGCGCCCCGATCGTTGTCGTCTGGGACAACTTGAACACCCATCGTGCCGCCGGAATGAGGAAGTACGCGGCCGACCACGAATGGCTCACCACCGTCCAACTTCCCTCCTACAGCCCGGACCTGAGTCCCGTGGAAGGCATCTGGTCTCTGCTGCGGCGCGGGCCGATGGCCAACACCGCGTTCACCGATCCCGACCACCTCACCCGCACCCTCCGCCGAGGACTCGCCCACATCCAGCGCCATCCCGAGCTCATCGACGGCTGCCTCACCGAAACCGGACTGACCCTCGCTTCAGACCCCCCAAGCCAATCTGGATAGGTCAGTAGTTGATGCGCAGTGGGCGCGGATAGAGCCGTTGTTGCCGGACCGGACACCCAGGCGGGGTGGCGGTGGTGGGATCACCGTGAGGTGATCCACGCGCTCGCGTGGAAGTTCCAGACCGGATCGCAGTGGGTGCACCTGCCGGAGAAATCCGGCAACTGGCGCGGGGTCTACAACCGGCTGCGGATGTGGGCCGTGGATGGCACCGGGGAGCCGATCTTCACCACGCTGATGGCCCAAGCCGACGCCGATGAGGACCTGAACTGAGCGGTCTCGGTCGACTCCACCATCGTTCGCGCGCATCAACACGCGGCATGGGCCCGTAAAACGAGCCCCGCCCAGCGATCCGCACGACCATGCCATCGGGCGGGCCTGCGACGGACTGACCACCAAGGTCCACTGGCGTCCGACGACCGGTCTTCATGGGCAACTCAGGCTTCTTCAGTGCTGTGCGCGCAGGCAAGCCGCTGTATCAACATGCGAGAAAGGGGCCTCCAGATCACATCGGTCAGCGATCTGGCCTGCGTATCGTTCGAGTCGGTCTCGTAGGACGGACCGGCCGCCCCGTCGTGCGGCCGAGTAGTCGTCCAACTGGCTGACTGTCGCAGTCGCATCCGGCAGTCGTGCGCCGGTTCCATCAGCTCGTATCAGCGGGCTGAAGAGGTGGTCGCCTTCGGTAGCTCGGGTCCACACGATCACTGATCCCACCTTTCGGTGGCGCGGCTCCTTAAGCTGACGGCGCAGGTCGTGGGTGAGCTCCAGCCAGTGGTCGCTCGGGATCTCCCAGCGGGCCAGTCTGTGGCGTCGGCGGGCAAAGTCCGTGCGGGTGGGTGCCTGTTCCATTTCATGCGCGATCTCCTCCACCGCCTCCTGGAACCGCGCCCACGCTGCGTCGGGGCAGCGGCGTCGAAGCTGCCGCAGGGAGGATTGCGCGACGCCTGCGGGCATGCCCAGGAACTGGGCGCAGTTGGCTACCGTGCCGCCGAACACCATCTCCACGAGTTTGAGTGAGGCTGCCCGGCGTACGAAGTCGATGTTGTCGCGCGAGGGGACGGTGAGTTGCGCTGTAAACCCTTGAAAGTGCCGGTGATACCAGGCGAGCGGAATAAGTTGGGGTACGTGCGATGCGCTGAACTCGCTCTCACGCGAGGGCACTCGGAGTCTGCCGATAGCCCTTGGGGACCGTGGCGATGCGAGGAAGCCTCCGCGTTGCGGCGCCAGGGCGCGGGCAAAGGGTTCCGACAGTGACGCATTCTTGAACAGGCTGCGGAATCGGTTGCGATCCAGATGGAAGGCTCTGTCTGCCAGCGTCTGCATGGCGTCGTGCAGTTCGGCGGGGCCGTCGACGGAGCGCAGCTGGTCGGCTTGCAGGAGGAGTGCCGCGCAAGGTAAGGCTTGGGACGGCGGGCCGGCCATCTCTCGGTTCCGTGCTCTGCCAGGTTCCGTGTTCGCCAACTCCCGTCGAATTCCTTCTACGTGGGCGTCGAGGGCGCTACTCATCAAGGAGGGCAACGGTGCGAGTTCCTGTGATGTCGGCCAGGACAGCTTGATGAGTTGTGCGACCGTGATCAGGTCTGCGAAGTAGCCGGAGCCGGTGTGGGCGGGATTCAGTTGGTGCTCGATGCGCTGCTGAAGTGCGAGGTAAGGGACCAGCTGATCGGGCGTCAGCACGGCAGGTGAGGTGTGGCGGTCGGTGAGGTCCGCACCGCAGAGGATGCGGGGGATCGGTGCGGGCTGCATCGCCTCGATGTCGTGATTGCGGCACTGAGCCGGGTGCAGCACGTCGCTGGCGGGGTGGAGCACCAGACTCGCTCGCCCGTGCACGGAGACATTGGTGGGGCGGTGGCACTGAGGGCAGTCGGTTTCGAGCATGCGCCGGTGCCGCGCGCACACAAAAATCACCGGAAGATGCCAGCGCTGGAGCCATGCGCCTCCGTGGGCACGCTGGACCGGACTGTGATCGCCGATGAGGCATGTCGGGCAGAACCGGCTCGCTGCCATGAAGGCCCAGGAGTTGTGCAGCACACGGCCGTCGTCCTGAACGCCTGCCCGAGCCAGCGGGGTGTACGCGGGCGTGAGATGACGTAGCCCAAGCGCTGCGACTTCGTCGGGAGCAAGTCGAGTGGCGGCGGCGAATTGCGCCGACGTGTGGGGGCGCATCGCCACGAGTTGGTGGACGGGGAAGTGTGTGACTCGGCCTTTTCGGTAGGGGGCCAGGCCCGTGAGATGGCCGGTCCTTGCGGGTGATCGCCCGAGGCGGTGTGCCAGGCGCAGAACGTAGCCCGGCAGGGATTCACCGTCCAGCGGTGACAGGCTGCGCGGGAGTGGGTTTCGTGTGGCGCCTTCCATCCTGCTCTGTCTCTTGTCCGCCCTCTCGGATCCTGAGAAGGACGCCCGCCCAGGGTGGTGTGTTGTCGTGCCGCGTCGGTGCGGCACAACACAAGAGATCATCCGCTCGTGCCCTGCACGAGAGAACCAGCCTCACATTCACTCAAACGTATGAATGCAGAAAAGGTGACCGACTCTGGGTGCGTTGCGCGCTCTACCGTGACCGCGCTGGCGACATACGGATCATGAGACAGAGGCCGCTTAGGGATGAAATCGACTGTTTCTGGGGGAGGTTGGCAGTCCGGGCCGTCGGTGCCCCTCAGTGCCGTGTGGTCGGACGCGTGCCTCCTCGAAGACCTTGCAGTTCTGGACACGGGGTTCACAGAGTATGCCCGCGCCCTGGACCTCGACGAGAAGTGGCCCTCGCGCTGGACCGCGACATGGAAGTTCGGCCGCACCCCGGTGACCGGCCCGGTGCGTGACCTGGACAAGGTAGACCTCAGGCGGAGTGTTCCCGTGCGCCGCTTCACCTGGCGCACGGACCAGTTTCACCGCCCTGGGCTCGAGTACCTGATGGCGACGGACCGGCACCACGGTTTCGAGAGCCATGAAGAGGAACGGCTGCTGCTGGTCGCTGACTTCGCCGCTGGCCTGGTGGAGGCCCTGTGCCAGCCGTTCCGGCTCCGGTTCCTCTCCGAAGGCAAGGCGATCCGGCACACCCCGGACTTCCTGCTGGTAACAGAGTCCGGGCTCTTCCTGATCGACGTACGTCCGGCCAACCGGATCAAACCGGAGGACGCACTGAAGTTCGCCGCGACGGCGGAGGCCGCACTGTCGGCGGGCTGGCAGTACGGCGTCGTGGCGGGGTGGCGCCGACATGTGTGGACGAACGTGGACGCGCTCTCCGCAGAAAGGCGTCCGCTGCCTGATGTGCTGCGAATTCAGAGCCAGTTACGGGATGCGGCAGCACAAGGTCCTTTGCCGTTTGGCGAGTTGGTGGAAAGCTGCCGTATCCCGGCGATTGGCCGGGCTCATGCGATCCATCTGCTGTGGCACCGCCACCTCGGTGTGGATCTCTCGGGGCCGTTCGGGGACGTGAGCCTGGTTCGGCTGGCTCCGCAACGGCATCACCGGGAGCTGCCACGGTGAGCACCGCTGTAGATCCCATGTGGAAGCTGGAGCCGGGCACCGAACTGATCATCAGCGGCAGCGCGTGGCGGATCCGGTCCTGCCTGCCCCACCTCGGCCGGGTCACGCTCGTCGACGACGACGGCGAGACGTGGAAGACCTCGCTGAGCGAACTGATCCATCGCCGGGATTGCCGCCCCTCCACCCGGACGCGCACGGACCTGCCGGCCGCGGACCGGGGGCGGCAGCCCAAGGCGATGGACGACCTGGAGGAGTACGAACGCACGATCGTCACGCTCCGGATGGAGCACCTGCGGGAGGTCGAGACGGGCTTTCGCAGCGGCGACCCGCTCGACGCGCTGCCGCATGAACCGCGGCCGCAGTACGACCCAGACACCACGACGCTGACCCATCGCCGCCTGGCGAAAGTAGGGGAGTTACGGAAAGCCGCAGCTGAAGCTCCCGCACAGGCGAAGGCGAACGGGCTGCACCGGGCGAGCCTGCGCACGCTGGTCCGCTGGGACACCGCGCGGGCGAAGTACGGTCCAGTCGGCGTCGCGGACGATCGGTGGCTGCGGGAAGCGACCGGGCACACGATCTCCCCCGAAGTGCGCGAGGCATTGTTCGCGGTTTATGCCGAATCATCGGATCGCCGCTCGAAGCTGACCATGCGGGACAAAGAACGTCTCATCCACCAGTACGTGCGCGAGGTGTTCGACTCTGCGGATGCTGAGCCCACTGACACTGATCCCGCTGACGCTCCGCGGGTGGAGATCCCCGGTTACGACACCCTGCGGGCCATCTGGAAGGAGTGGTTCGGCTCCAACGGAGCGCGGCAGCGCTACGCACGCTCGGCGGCGAAGGCGAAGCAGTACGCGACCGGCCGGCACATCGTGGTGCACCGGCCCGGCCAGGTGGTGGCGCTGGACAGCACCGTATTGCCGGTGAAGGTGCTGGACAACGTGTTCGGCGACCCGGTGTCCGTGTATCTGACGCTGGCCCTGGACGTCTACACACGCTCGATCGTCGCGTTCCGGCTCAGCCTCGTGTCCGACAGCTCGATCGATGTGGCGATGGTGCTGCGGGACATGATGATGCCGCTGCCGATGCGCCCGGACTGGGGCAACGACGTGGAGTGGGCCTACCCCGGCGTCCCCAACACGGTGGTCGCGGAGTTCGCTGGGTACGAGGTCGCCGGACTGCCGTTCTTCCCTCCCGAGACGGTCACCACCGATCACGGCTCCGTCTACCGCAACCACCACCTGGTCGAGGTGCAGCGGGTCATCAAGGCGAACATCAAACCCAGTCGCGTCCTGCGGCCGACCGACAAGCACTCCGTGGAGCGGACGTTCGGCGCCATCAGGTCGCTGCTGTTCGCCCTCCTGCTCGGCTACCAGGGCACAGACGTCGCCGACCGAGGTGTGGACCCGGAGGCCGACGCCTGTCTGACCGTGACGGAGATGGAACACCTCATCGCCACCTGGGTAGTCGAGACCTGGCAGAACCGCCGGTTCGGCTCGTACGCCCCGAGCTGGGACCCGCGCGGCGACCACAGTCCAAACAGCCTGTTCGCGGCGGCGATGTCCCAGGGCGGCTTCGCCCTGCGGATTCCGCCCGCCGAGCTCTACTACCAGCTCCTGCCGCGACATAAAGTCATGATCCACGGCAAGCGAGGCGTGAAGATCAAGAACCTCTGGTACGACGGGGCGGCCCTGGATCCCTACCGCGCCGAGCTGTCCCGGCGCGGCGGGAAGAACAAGAACAAGTACGTCATCCACCGTGACCCTCGCGACCCGTGTTTCGTGTTTTTCCAGGACCCGAATACGCACGACTGGCACACACTGCGCTGGACGGGCCTGCCCGAGGAGGGCGAGGTGCCCGCCTTCAGTGACGCTCGCGTGCGTGAGGCCATGCGGGAACTCCGCAAGAGGGGCCTGGCGCCGAAGGCGGACACCGAACTCCTGCCGGTGCTACTTAAGTTGATCGGCGGCAACATCCCGGTCGAGAAATGGCCCACCCAGCTCTCCAAGCGACAGCGCACCGAGCACGCACGTGAAGTCGCCCAGGCGGCCTCGGCGGCCGCAGACCGCCCCGCGAACGCGGTCAAGAAGGAACCACCGGCGCAGCCCGCCTCTGTTCCCTCGGCGCGGGCCGCTTCCCTCGATGCCAAGGTCGTACCTCTGCGTCCGAAGGACCGCGCCCAGCAAGTACACGATGCGGTGAACAACGAACGCCGGCGCCGCCGTGAAGCCGCGGTCCCCGACCAGTTGCCCACAACCCCCGATCTTTCCGAACGGCTACGCGCTTCAAGCTTGTTGGCGCTGCCGGATGACGACTTCGATGATGACGACGCCACCATCACGGCCGGCGAGGCCGAGGAAGAGGCCAGCCAGTGACCTCGAAGCAGAACCCGCTGTCGTTTCTTCCCGGCCCGGCGGTGGACCGCACCACCTTCGAAGGCTGGAACCGATGGTGCGAGACCCGCAAAGCTTTCGTCCCGGCACCGATCCTCACGGCCCAGGAGTACGCCCGCCTCTCGAAGCGCCAAAAGCGCATCCACGACCTGCACCGCCTCGCGACACACAGTTCCCTGCCTATCCAGGCCACCCCCATGAGCGAACGCGTCGCCCATGCGGTGCTCGCCCGCGTCGAGGACGGCGCCTTCAGCCACAAGGCCGGGACCCGCGGCGGCATCATGGTCAACGGCGACGGCGCCCAGGGCAAGACCGAGACGATCTGCGAGGCCCTGGCCTGCTTCCAGGAGGAGTGGCTGGCCCTCAACAACTACGCGAACCCCGACGCCATGCCCGGCACCCGCGACCTGGTCGCCCCCGTCGCCTATGTACGCTGCCCGGTCAAGGCCACTCCCATCTCCACCTGCCAGCGGATCCTGGACTTCTACGGCGAGGACTACAAGGGCATGCGCCTGGAAGACCTCGTACGCACCGTCAAGACTGCGGTCGTCGAGCACGCCACCAAGGCACTCGTTATCGACGACATCACCCGCCTCAAGCTCCACCGCGAAGCCGACCAGGACGTTCTCGACCTGATCCGCGAAATGATGAGCATGCCCGTCACACTCATCCTCGTCGGCGTCGGCATCCCCACTTCGGGCCTGCTGCGCGAAGGCCGCCGCGATCCCAAGACACAGGAGTGGATCTACAAGCCGGTCGAGGATATCGGCCGCAGTCCAAACGACCACGCCGCCACCCAGCACGAACGCCGCTTCCAGGTCGTCGACCTCGGCCCGTTCAGGTACGCCACGCCTGCAGAGATGGAGGCCTGGATGGTCCATCTCCGGCGTCTGGAAGGCGAGTTGCGGTTGCTGACCAACACCGCCAGCATGCTCACCCAAGGTGACATGCCCGAGTACCTGTTCAACCGCACCAAGGGCGTGGTCGGCATTTTGGAGAAGCTCGTGCAGCACGGCTGCCGCCGTGCCATGGAGGACAAGAGCGAATACCTGACCAAGGACCTGCTCAACCAGTTCACCGTCACCCCCGACGATATGCCCGACCTCGACGCCGATTCCGGCGAACAGCCCAACATCCCGCGCCACGACCCCACGCCGAAGAAGAAGCCCACCGGCCGCATCACCGTGTTCGACGACGACGGTCCGGCTGCCGCCGGCTCGGCGGGGTGACCCGCGTGCAGCGCGGTGTATTGGCCCGGAACGGGAACCACTGCAGGAGGAGTCCTCGCTCGGGATCTTGCTCCGCCTGGCCTACCGACTGCGCCGATCTCCTGCTCGAACTGCTCGCGGAGACCGCCACCGAGTTCGCCCACATGACACGTCTTTCCGTCTCTCAGGTCCAGGACTTCGGTCTGCGCCGTTACGTGGGAATCCTTCCGGCTTTGCGAATGATGCGAGGGAACTCGTTCGGCCAGTACCTTCGCAGCCCGACGGTGACGCATCGCCAATCCACTTCGCACTTTTCCTACCGACTGGCCGAAGAGGCAGGGCCCCTCGCGAACAGGAATCAACGCAGTCCGTCATACGTGGCTCTGAATCGTCGGATCGCGGCCTACGACTGCCTGGCTCGCCATAGTCCGCGGCGAAGGAGCTGACATGCGAATTGAAGTGCCGACCTGGGCCATTCAGACTGCCGTGCCACACCAAGATCCGACCCATTGACGACACGTCCACTGGCACGGAGTCTCGCCCCCCTGCCGGAAGAGTCCCTGCCAGGTCTGCTCCTGCGTCTGGCCTACCGGCTGGATCGCTCACCGGCCAGGATCGCTGCGCTGTGCGGGCTGAGCCGTCACCAACACCGACTGCCCGCGGAGTACTTGATCACCTTGCCCGCAGAGTCCACCGCGGTTCTCGAGGCAGCTGCGTCTCTACGCAAGGGCGAAGCTGACTCGCTCACTCTGTCAGCCATGGCCGCCTCCTACCCGCCGCTGGCCACGATGCGGCTG
The DNA here is from genome assembly GCF_020010925.1 of Streptomyces griseiscabiei. Classification (NCBI taxonomy): domain Bacteria; kingdom Bacillati; phylum Actinomycetota; class Actinomycetes; order Kitasatosporales; family Streptomycetaceae; genus Streptomyces; species Streptomyces griseiscabiei. Next base: position 1,683,863 of record NZ_JAGJBZ010000001.1, read on the forward strand.
GGCGGCAGCCGCAACATGGCCTCTGCCCGACGCACCTGGGCCTTCAACCTGTCCAGCCGCTACTGCCCCAACTGCCTGGCCGGGGACGGGAGCACCATCCAGAACATGTATGGCGGCCAGTGGAGACTGCGCTGGCATATCCCGGTCTCCTTCGCGTGCACCACCCACAGCCGTCTCCTGGAGCAGGGATGTCCGCAGTGTGGGGGTCATCCGTACCGGCCCTCGAACACCGAGCGGCAAGGGCTCATCACACAGCGCACGATCGGTGGACTGCACCCGGCTCAGTGCCGCCATCTCCTCGCGTCCGGCCCGGTCGGTGCCGACATCCGGACACCGCTGTGTGCAGCGCGACTCGACCAGACGGCCTGTGCAGCCGAGCAACCGGACAGCGACCTTGTCATGATGCTCGCCCTGCAACGACGCATCGACTGGCATCTGACGCCCACCAAACACTCGCACCCGACCAGCGACAACTACTCAACCTCAGAGCAACATTTCTTTTCCGACTTGATCGCCGCCGCTCAACTCATCCGGCTCAGCTGGCCCGACAGTGCACGTTTCGCCCCTTCGAGCACCGCCGCAGATCTTGTTGCCCGCCACGTTGCCACCTGGAATGCCCTCCGCGAGGACCGCAGCCCGGGCAGGCGCGTCCGTAATGCATGGGCAGCTCCCAACGAACCAGCTGAGAGCGGAGCACTGCTGCTGACCGCTGACACGCTGCTCGCCGACCAGGGCCAGGAAAGTCCGGCTCTTCGCGAGCGGATCCAGCCGCTCGCCAGCGCCGCCTTCTCGCGCAACCAGCCGAACATCAGCGCCGCCTTCCGACGCATGGACGTCTCCCCAGACTTATCAAGGGCCCTGGCCCAGCGATCCCTTGGCTTCAACCGTGCTGGTGGCCACCGCGCCAGACAGCACGTGCCCTCACGCCAGTGCCAATTCGGAATCGAGCATGTCCCCGCTCTTTTGCCGGAAATTTGGATCGAAGCGCATTTCGGCGATCTGACGTCTCTCTGGGACCCCATGGATGTTTGGAAGCCACGCCATCTACGCCGAGTAGCATCCCTCAAGCTCGTCGAAATGGCCGGTGGCGGAACCTGGCCGCGATGCGCCGAGATCCTGGGAATACCTTGGGCCACTGCCCAACGCAGTCTGACCGTACTCAAGCGAAGCCTGTTGCCCGGTGGCCTCTGGCCGCTGCTCGACACGGCGGTCGAGGCCGTCGCTCGGGAACTGGATAATTCCGCACTCCACGTGGATTTCGCTGCTCGTCGTCAGACGCTGAGTACCTGGCAGATCCCTGTCGAGGACCTTGCTGCACTCACGGTAGGCCTGGTCCGCCTTACTGACGTGGAGTCTTCACTGACGCGAGCTGCGGCAACCGCGCTCATATGGGCTCGCGTGACGCAGGGCGACCACCTGCACAGCCCATCGGTGGAAGCACTCCGCAATGCGCAGCAAAGTACGAAGCTCTTGGTCTCAGCCATCGGGCAGTTGCAGACCCCCTGCAACCGCAGAGGAGCCAGACTCCGCTTCTTTCAACGCATCAACGCATATGCCGATGCGAGCTTCCCCGAGTTTCGTAGAGTCCGCGGACTGTCCCGAGCCGGGTGAAGTCGAGTTGCCTGGTTTCAGGCTACAGCCGGAGTGCGGAGTTCGTATTCCACCGGGCTGAGCATGCCCAGCCCGGCGCGGAGTAGGGCTGGGCAGCCGCTCCGAGAGCACCCTGATCCTGTACCAGCTCGCGGCCGCTACGCATTCCACGTCCCGGACGGTCCTTCGGTGCTCCAGCCCTGCCCGCCCGACGCTCTGAGCTTGCCGTACACCGTCACCAGCGCGGGCCTGCTGGGCGTCCTGGTGGACGCGGGCTTGGCCGGCCGAGCGCCATCACCGCGCACACTTCGGACACCTCGCCGACAGCGGGTCGTACACGAATGAGTCGACACCGGCATCTCACCGATCGGCCGCGTGGGAGCGTCACTGGTCGACCCGATTCTGCGTCCACGTCGCCGTCCTGGACGCCCACAAGCACTACGTGCTCGCCCGCTCCCCGAGCCTGCGACCGCACCATGCCGACCGTCTCGACATGCCTCTGACCGTCTCGACGTACCGCTGTACGCCCTTCGGGGCGAGCTACGCCGAGGCCACCGATCGAGGATGCGGCGCGCACGGCGGTGGCAAACTCCCATCCCGTATGCCGCTGTGCTCGCCCTTCTTCCACGCCCTGCCCGGGTGACAGACGAAGCGCGCACCGGATCAGCGGGATTGTTTCCGATGACAAATGGGACATGCGAAACAACATCGCGGTTGCCATCGTCGTTGCACCGAGCCGGATCCGCACAGATGCGGCCCCACCGACCAATGGGAGAGACCGAGCATGTTCAAGGCAGACAAAAAGACGACTGCGTCCCGCTTCCGCAAGGCCGCACTGGTCGCGGGCAGCGCCGCCGCCCTGGCCGTCGGTATCGCAGGCAGTGCGTCCGCCCAGATCCTGCAGCCGTTGAACGCGCAGGCCTCCGCCTTCCAGAGCAAGTACCAGCCGTTCTTCGACTACACGCAGAACAGCTGCTACCCGGCCACCGCCGTCGACGCGAACGGCACCCTCAACGGCGGACTCAACACGACCGGCTCCACCGCCGGCGGCTGCCACACCGACCACCTGGGCCAGGCCAACACCTACGTCCGCTCGGCGTGCGACGCCAACTGGTGCGCGTACATGTACGCCCTGTACTTCGAGAAGGACCAGGGCACCGGCGGCCTCACCGGCCACCGCCACGACTGGGAGAAGGTCGTCGTCTGGCAGAAGCGCGGCGCCGAGACGCCCTCGTACGTGTCCGTCTCCCAGCACAGCGGATACCAGACGAAGGCGTTCAGCCAGACCAACCATGACGGCAACCACGTCAGGGTCGTCTACCACCTGGACGGTGCGACGACCCACGACTTCGTCCTCGCCAACGCCGGACAGGTTCCGCAGGCCTGGGGCAGCAAGCAGTGGGACGCGCCCGACCTGATCGCCATGGACAAGATGAAGGCAAGTCACCCGAAGGCCTTCAACAAGCTGTGGACCTTCGACTGGTCCGGACCGACCGCGGGCACCAGCGCCGACGGCGCCAACTTCCCTCTCCAGGACTTCGGCAGCCACTTTAAGAACGGCCTGGAAACAGCCAGGAAGAGCGTGAACACGGCGGCCAACGCGAACGTCATCCCCTCTTTCAACCCGAACCTCGCGTTCTGACCCCGGGTTTCCCGAGAACACGGCCGCCGACGGGCATGTCCCCGTAGGCGGCCGTGTTCGTCTGCCAGGACGCGCACCGGTTCCCTCGTTCCACGATCGTCCGAGAACTGTCACCAATGCCACATTCCGCGAGGAAAGCTTTCCGGCTGATCACCACGAAGCATATGTTTCCCCCATTGAGAAACCGCTTTCACGGACGTGCCGAGCACGCTGGAAAGGTGAGTCGGTGGGACGTCCGGAAAGAGCACTCGACCCGGCGGCCGGTCCGGTGCAGCGCTTCGCCTCCGAACTGAGGGAAGTGCGCCGCGTCGGCGGGAGCCGCCCGTACCGGGACATGGCCGTAGACGCCGGCTTCTCCATAGCGACCTTGTCGAAGGCGACGGCCGGGGAGCGCCTGCCGTCCCTCGCCGTCGTACTGGGTTATGTCCGCGCGTGCGGGGGTGACCTCGGCGAATGGGAGGCCCGCTGGAAGGAGGCCCAGGCAGCGGTCGCCGGTGAGGCACGGGACGACGAGGACGCGGAGCCCCCGTACCGCGGGCTGGCCCGCTTCGAACCCGGTGACAGCGAGCTGTTCTTCGGGCGGGACCGGCTGGTGGCCGAGTTGCAGGAACTGGTCTGCGAGCATCGGTTCGCCGCGGTGTTCGGCGCTTCCGGCAGCGGCAAGTCCTCGCTGCTGCGGGCCGGGCTGATACCCCTGATGCAGCGGAAGATCGCGGAACGGGGCCGCCCGGCCGTGCTGCGGATCCTCACCCCGGGGGACCGCCCCGTCGCCCGGTTCGGGCACCTGCTGACGCCTGGGGAGGGAGACCCGGAGAGCTGGGTGGTGGTGGACCAGTTCGAGGAGTTGTTCACCCTGTGCCGGGACGAGGCGGAACGGGCCCGGTTCGTCGAGCTGCTGCTGGCGGCCCGCACCCCCGGAAGCCGACTGCGGGTACTGATCGCCGTACGCGCGGATTTCTACGTTCGGTGCGCCGAGCACCGGGACCTCGCCGACGCACTACCGAAGGCGTCCCTGCTGGTCGGGCCGATGAAGGCGGAGGAACTTCGTGAGGTGGTGACCAGGCCGGCCCAGGCGGCCGGTCTGCTGGTCGAACGGGAACTGACCGCGAAGATCGTCGACGAGGTCCTGGATCAGCCCAACGCACTGCCGATGCTGTCGCACGCGCTCCTGGAAACGTGGCGGCGCCGTCGCGGCCGGATGCTGACCCTCACGGCGTACGAGGCGGCAGGAGGGCTACGCGGCGCTGTCGCGGCCACCGCCGAGGAGGCATACGGGCAACTCGACGAGAGCCGACGGCGAACTGCCCGCCGACTGCTGCTCCGGATGATCGAGCCGGGACGGGGCACCGCCGACACCGGCCGCCCGCTCCCCCCGGCCGAGCAGCTGGAATGCGCCGACCCCGACACACCGCCGATCGTGGAACGACTGGTCGGCGCCCGCCTGCTGAGCGTCGACGAGGAAGGCGTCCACCTCGCCCACGAGGCGTTGATCACCTGCTGGCCCCGGCTACACGGCTGGATCGAGGAGGACCGCGAACTCCTTCGCCATCACCGGGCGCTGACCGAGGCCGCGCGCACCTGGCTGGAGCACGACCGCGATCCCGGGACGCTGTACCGGGGCACCCGGCTGGATCGCGCGCGGGAGTTGTTTCCGGCTCACGCGCACGACCAGGCGCTGACCCAGGTGGAACAGGAGTTCCTCAGCGCCGCGTGCGAGGTCCGTGCGACGGAACGACAAGCCGCAGCCCGCTCCTCCCGTCGGGCCAGAACATTCACCGCCGCGCTCTCGACCCTGCTGGCAGTGGCGCTGGTCGCCGGTCTGGCCGCTTGGCGGCAACATCAGGACAACGTCAGGGAGCGCACAGACGAGTCGGCGCGTCGTATCGCCGACGTCGCCGACTCCCTGCGCACAACCGATCCCCGTACGGCGATGCTGCTCGGCATCGCCGCTTGGCGCGTCGCTCCCCTGCCCGAGACACGCCGGGCCCTGCTCGGTGCCCTCGTCCAGCCCGAGCAGGACGCGCTCACCGACCCGGCACCCGGTGACCGCCCCCAGCGGTTCCTCACCGACTCCGGACGAACCCTGCTCAGCATCGACGACCGGACCTGGCGGACCTGGGACGTCGTCACGCACCGCCGCAAGGCCACCGGCCGGCTGCCGGACGGACAGGTCCTCTCGGTCGGTCCGGACGGCCGGCTGCTCGCCCTGGCGGGGAAGCGGCGCACACGTCTGTGGGACACGGCGACCGGGCACTGGACCGGCGCCGCGCTGCCCGCGTCCGAAGCCGTGAACGTCGTCGTGGGCCGACACGACCACCTGGTCACGAACAGGGACAGCGGCCAGATCCAGGTGCGCTCCTCGACGGACGGCAGGCCCCGGTTCACGACCCGCGCCGCTCCGGCGAACGCGGCGCTGAGCGCGGACGGACACGTCGTGGCGGACTGTCCTGCCGGACGCGCCCCGCTGGTCTGGGACACGACGCGGCACCGCACGCTGGCCGGTGCCTGGGAACACGCCGGCGCCCTCTGCGACGAGGACGGCTATGTGACGCTGCTGTTCGACGGTACGACGCGGCTGGCCGCCGTCACCCCGACCGGAGTCCTCGTTTGGGACACCGGGTCGGGACGCCAGGTCGCAGAGCTCGACGACCACGACGTGCGGTATGCCTCCCTGAGCGACGACGGGGCCTTCCTCGCGACCGCCGACGACACCCAGATCAAGGTGTGGCGCCTGTCCGCCCCTGCCGCACCGGTCTTCCGCTACCCCTTGAACAACGCGAACCTCTCCGGCGCCCCGGTCTGGGACAGCGGCCGACACCTCCTGCGCTATCTGGAGGACGGCACCGTTCACTCCGTGGACCTCTCCAAAGCCCTGACCACGGCTTGGCGCGAGCAACCGGTGGATGCCACGCTCCTCAGCCCGGACGGGCGGACCCTGGCCCTCGCCGATCACTCGGGCAGCCGCCACACCTTCCGGTTGCTCGACACCCGGGACGGGCACGTGGTCCGCACACTGCCGACCCCGCCGCTTCCGCCGCCCGTCGCCGCCCTCACGGGCCCGAAGGGACCGGACGTCCTTCCACTGATGGCCTTCTCCCCCGACGGCCACGACTTCGCGTACGGCCTCGCCGTGCCCGCCATGGCCGACGCACCCGAACACTTCACGGTGTGGGACCTCCGCCGGGACCGGGCCCGCACCGTACTCGATCTGGCGGCGCCGTCCGCCACCGACGGAGCACCGGACTCCCTCTCGCTGGGTCCCGGCGCCCGCGCCCTCTACGTCAGCCGCATCACAAGCAGCGAAAACCCGACGTCCGAGGTGTGGGACACGGCACGCGGGCGCAGGACCCCGCTGCTCGGTGAGCCGACCGGAGGGCACTGGGCCGTCCGCCCCGACGGCCGACTTCTCGTCGGCGACAATCGAGTCGCCCGCCTCCCGGCCGGCCCTGTCGTCGCGCACACCCTCGTCGAGAACGGTGAGATCGGCGCCCTTGCCTTCGCCCAGGACGGTTCGCTGCTCGCCGCAGGTGACTCGACCGGACGCGTCGCCCTCTGGGACGGCGACGTGCGCCGTCGCGCGGGCATCCTGCACAACGTCTTCCCCGCCCCGCTCGACTATGTCCGCGAAGGCGTCCGCGCACTCGCGCTGAGCCCCGACCGCCGTACCCTCGCCGTCGCCGGTGACGGGGGTGAGCTGCAACTCTGGGACACCTCCACGCGACAACCCCTCGGCGGCCTGCTCACCACCCCCGGTGACCCCATCGACACCCTCGCTTTCAGCCCCGACAGCACGACCCTGTACGCCGGCAGTGATTACGTTCCATTCCAGCGCTACCCCGTCGACATCACCAGAGCGCTCACCCGGGTCTGTGCTCGCATCGGCGATGCGGAAGTCACCCAGGCGCAGCGGGACACCTACGGGTCCGACATCCCTCTCGGCAAGGTCTGCGACACCTGAGAGCGGAGATCTCGCCCGGAGTGCGAGGCAGGGGCCATCACTCTCCTGAACTGGTTGTTTCCGCTGGTGAAAGAACTCGGTGAACAACCTCCCATGATGCAGGCTCGGTCATGTATCGGTCGGCGGAAGCCGTGTGTCCCCTCTTCATTGAGGACGACCGCGCGCGTGCTCGTGGGCGAGAACAACCGCGTATCGCGCTGAGGTTCCTCAGCGACCCCACCAAAGTACGGAGCGACCAGTGAAGCGACCCCCTTCTGCCACATCCCGATACGGCCGCGTGAGCCGGAGGACCTTCGCGGGCGTATCGGCCGCGGCAGCCGCTGTACTGATCGTCACCGCGACCAGCGCCAGCGCTGAGACCGTCCCCACCGAGCAGCAACTGCTCTCGCAGTGCCACAAGGCGGACTACTGCAAGTTCACCCCGTCGTCGCTGGAGGAGGGAGTCGGCTCCGAGCACCAGGTCGGTTCCACGACGTTCAACTGCGGGGCCAAGGTCCACCGCTCATGGACCTACTCCGAGACCACGTCCCAGTCCACGAACGCCCAGATCTCCCTGAGTCTGTCCGAGTCGCTGCTCGAGACCGCCTCCATCTCGATCACCGAAACGCTCGGCAGGACCTTCGAGAAGTCCCACACCTGGTCCGAGACCTACGACCAGGACATGGCCCCCTTCACCAAGGTCTGGGTCACTCGCGGCACCGGTCTGCAGATCGCCGAGGGCGACTGGGAACTGCACTTCCCGAGCCGTTTCTTCGGCCACTACTACTGGTACGACAAGGGTTACCAGATCAAGGTCGAGGACCCGGACCGCGGATTCGTGTCACTGCACTACAAGACGCTGACCGACCAGGAGATCAACCAGCACTGCCCGGGCGAGAGGCCCGCCCCTAACCGGACGACCTTCTCCAGCACCCGCAGTCTCAAGGGCTTCGGATCGCAGAACGCCAGCATCACCGGCTGGGAACACGTCCGGGACCGGGGTGTGTTCCAGGGAGACAGTCACTCCAGCAGCTGACCCGGAGGCAGAAACCCTGCCCCCACTGCGAGGCCGCTCAGTGAGGGCAGGGACTCATGTGGTGCCGGCCGCCCGGCGATCGAACGGGCCGCTTTCCCGAAGCCCAGGGGAGGCCAGACGTTCCAGACTGCCCCTCCGAACGGCGATGTCGGGGCGTAATCGGAGAAGCCCCGGGGAGCCGGGCCCAGTGCCCGCCGGACGACGTCACGAGGCCTGGGCGCCTTGACGGACGTGGTCGTACCTCGGCGATCAGGACGGCTCTCGGTCAACTATGGCGCCCTGGCAGAGCTCGGCAACAGTGGGCCTTCACCACCGATGGCCGGGCCCTGGCCCTGACCGCCGGAGCAGCGGCAGCCACGGCCGTTGGCCTGCTCAGGCGGCACCAGGTCGACCTCGCAGCGGTGGCTCGGGCCCTCGTCCTCGTCCAGATCGGGCAGCAGGCAGTCCACGTCCTCCCGACCGAAGTCAGGTCCAGTCCAGTCCAGCCACGGGGAGATACCAGTCACCACGTCGGGCAGGCACTTCACGCGGCAAGGATCTTCATGCGTCCAGACCACCGCGTTCGACGAGCTGGCTCGCGATGACGTTCCGCTGGATCTCGTTGGTGCCCTCGCCGACGATCATCAACGGAGCGTCGCGGAAGTAGCGTTCGACGTCGAACTCCGTGGAGTAGCCGTAACCGCCGTGGATGCGCACGGCGTTGAGGGCGATCTGCATGGCGGTCTCTGAGGCGAACAGCTTCGCCATCCCCGCCTCCATGTCCACCCGCCGGCCGGCGTCCGCCTCACGGGCCGCGTAAAGGGTGAGTTGGCGGGCCGCCGTCAGCGAAGTGGCCATTTCCGCAAGGTAGTTGCCGATCGACTGGTGCCTCCAGATCGGCTTGCCGAAGGACTCCCGCTCCTGGGCGTAGGCGAGAGAGTCCTCGAACGCCGCCCGGCCCACGCCGAGGGCGCGGGCGGCGACCTGGAGGCGGCCCGTCTCCAGCCCTTTCATCATCTGCGCGAAGCCCTGGCCCTCCACACCGCCGAGTACGGCATCGGCCGGGGCCCGGTAGTCCTCGAAGGACAGCTCGCAGCTCTCCACGCCCTTGTAGCCGAGCTTGGGCAGATCGCGGGAGACAGTCAGCCCCGGGCCGTGCTCCACGAGAAGGATCGAGATGCCCTTGTGGGCCGGCGTGGCGTCCGGGTCGGTCTTGCACAGCAGCGCGATCAGGCCGGATCGACGGGAGTTGGTGATCCAGGTCTTCGCCCCGTTGACCACGTATCCGCGATCGCCGCCCTTGCGGGCGACCGTGCACATGGCCTGCAGGTCGGAGCCGCCGCCCGGCTCGGTCAGGGCCATGGTCGCGCGGATCTCGCCGGTGGCCATCTTCGGCAGGTACCGGTGCTTCTGTTCCTCCGTGCCGAAGTGCAGCAGCAGCTTGGCGACCACGGTGTGGCCGCCCATCGCGCCGGCCAGGCTCATCCAGCCGCGCGCCAGTTCCTCGGTGATCAGGACATAGCACGGGGTGGAGACGGGAGTGCCGCCGTACTCCTCGGGGACGGCGAGGCCGAAGACACCGAGCCGCTTCATCTGCTCGATCAGAGCCTCGGGGTAGGTGTTCGCGTGCTCCAGTTCCCGGACGACCGGTTTCACCTCCTTGTCGACGAAGTCGCGCACCGTATGGACGATGAACCGCTCGTCCTCGGACAGGATGTCGAGAGTGCTCATGTGCGGCGCTCCTCATGGAAAGTGTTGACGGCGTTGGTGCCGCCGATGTCTCGGGCCTGCGTTTCAGATGACGCGGCCGGCCCGCAGGCTGTCGATGTCGGCCGTGCTGTACCCCATCTCGGCCAGGACCGTCTCGGTGTGTTCGCCGGCCGCGGGGACGGGATCCATACGCGGCGCCAGACCCGTCAGGTCCGCCGGCGGCAGCAACGCCCGCACCGTGGCTCCGCCGGGAATCCGTACGTCCCGCCAGCGGTCCCGGCCGCTGAGCACCGGGTGCTCGAGGAACTCCGTCACGTCGTTCACCCCGGCGTTGGCTATACCCGCCACGTCCAGCAGCTTCATCACCTCGTCGCCGTCCAGCTCACCGAAGCGCTCGGCCACGATCGCGTTCAGCTCCTCGCGGTGGGCGACGCGGGCGGAGCCGGTGGCGAAGCGCGGATCGGCGGCGAGCCCTGGCATGCCGAGGAACCGGCCGCACAGAGCAGCCCACTCGCGCTCGTTCTGAACGGAGAACAGCACCTCCTTGCCGTCGGCAGCGGTGTAGGCGCCATACGGGGCGATGGTGGCGTGCTGGGTGCCGATGCGCGGGGGCTGGGCGCCGCCGAAGCGGGTGTAGTAGGCGGGTTGGTTCATCCACTCAGCCAGCGCCTCGAACAGCGAGACCTCCACCGCGCGGGCGATACCGGTGGTGGCGCGGGTGAGCAGGGCCGTGAGGATGCCGGAGTAGGCGTACATGCCTGCGGCGATGTCGGCGATCGACACTCCGACACGGGCGGAGCCGTGCTCGTTGCCGGTGAGCGAGACCAGGCCGGTCTGGCACTGCACCAGCAGGTCGTATGCCTTGCGGTCGGCCCACGGTCCGCTGGAGCCGTAGCCCGAGATGGAACACGGGATGAGAGAGGGAAAGCGTTCGGCGAGCGCATCGGCGCCCAGACCCATGCGTGCGGCTGCGCCGGGGGCAAGGTTCTGCACGAACACGTCCGCGTCTGCGAGGAGTTGTTCCAGGACGGCTCTTCCCGCGTCCGACTTCAGGTCGAGTGTGACGGACTCCTTGGACCGGTTGAGCCACACGAAGTAGCTGGACTCGCCGTGCACCGTGGTGTCGTAGCGGCGGGCGAAGTCGCCTCCGCCCGGCCGCTCCACCTTGATGACCCGGGCGCCGAGGTCGGCGAGCTGGCGGGTGGCGAAGGGGGCGGCGACCGCCTGCTCGACGCTGACGACGGTGAGGCCGGCCAGCGGCAGCGCTTCGGGGGGCTCGGTCATGGGTGGCCTCCAGGGGATGTGGGTCCCGTACCGGGACTATCATCATGGATGCTCATGGCTATGCCCGTGAAATAACATTGCGTGATATCCCCATGCGCACGCCGGATGGCTGCGGAAGGAAGGCTCCCGTCTTGGACATCAAGCAGCTCAAGGCGATCGTCACGGTCGCCGAGGTGGGCAGCGTCACTCGTGCGGCAGAGCTGCTGCATCTGGTGCAGCCCGCGGTGACCCGGCAGATCCGCACCCTGGAACAGGAGCTCGGCATCGACCTCTTCGAGCGGACCGGGACGGGCATGCGGCCCACCGAGGCGGGCACGATCATGGTCGACCGGGCCCGGCGGGCCCTGAACGAGCTGGAGCGGGCCCGAGCCGAGGTGCAGCCGACCCCGGGCGAGGTGTCCGGCATCGTCACCGTCGGCCTGCTGGAAAGCACCAGCGACCTGCTCTCCGAGCCGCTGGTGACCGCCGTCGGCCGCAGCCATCCCGGCGTCGAACTTCGCCTGATGACCGCCTACTCGGGGCACCTCCAGCAGTGGCTCGACGACGGCGACCTGGATCTGACCCTGCTCTACAACCTGGACAGCACGCCCTCGCTCAACGCCCACCCGCTGGTGCGCGAGCGTCTGTGGGCGGTCGCTCCGCCGTCGGCCGGCCTGCGTGCCGACCGTCCGGTGCCGTTCGCCGAGGCGGCGGGACATCCGCTCGTCATGCCCGCCTCGGGACATGCGCTGCGCCGACTGATCGACGCGGCGGCGGTGCGCGCCGGCTCCACCCTGGACGTCGCCGTGCAGACCAACTCCATGCGGGTGCAGAAGCAACTCGTCCGGGCGGGGCACGGATGGACAGTCCTGCCCGGCGTGGGCATCGCCGAGGATGTCGCGAACGGCATCCTGAGCGCCGCGCCGCTCAGCGAACCCGATGTGTGGCGCTCGATCGTCCTCGGCACTCCGCGGTCCGGGCGCACCCCGCCCGCCGTGGCGGTCGTCGCGCGTGAGCTGGTCCGCCGGATCAACTCGGCGGTGACTCAGGGCAAATGGCCCTCCGCCCAGATCCACGGCACCGATGCTCCCGCCGAGGACAAGTGACGCGCAGCACCCCGAGACCACCCTCGAATGGAACCCTCATGAACCACACCGGCACCCAGACGACCGCCATCGCCCGCGCCCAGGACGGCACCGCACTGGCCTACCAGCGCCAGGGAGACGGATACCCGCTCGTTCTCCTGGCCGGGCAGGCCAACAACCATCACTGGTGGGACGGCGCACGCGGGGACTTCCACGCCACGCACTCCACCATCACCCTCGACCAGCGTGGCACCGGTGACAGCGACAAGCCACAAGGGCTCTACTCCACGGAACAGTTCGCCGAAGACGTCATCGCCGTCCTCGATCACGCGGGTGTCGAGCGGGCCGACGTCTACGGCACCTCCATGGGCGGCCGCGTGGCACAGTGGGTCGCCGCCCGCCACCCGGACCGCGTACGGCGACTCGTCCTGGGCTGCACCTCTCCCGGTGGTCCGCACGCCGTCGAGCGCGACAGGTCCGTACGACAGGCCCTGGCCCAGCCGGACCCGGAGGCCGCCCGTCAGGCGCTGACCGACCTGATGTACTCCCCCGCCTGGCGTGCGGCCCACCCCGGCCCGAACACCACCCTCGGCGATCCCGGTATGCCCCCGCACGCCCGCCACGGCCATCTGGTCGCCAGTAACAGGCACGACGCCTGGGACGCCCTCCCCCTCATCGCCGCGCCCACTTTGATCCTGCACGGCGACCAGGACCGGCTCACTCCGCCGGACAATCTCCCCCTGCTCGCTGCCCGCATCCCCCACGCCCGGACGCATCTGTTCCCCGGCGCCCGGCACGCCTACTTCGAGGAGTGCCGCACGAAGGCCGGTCCGCTCGTCGAAGCGTTCCTCAACGAACCGTCGTAGCCGAGCCACAGGTCACAGAAGCCTGCGGCTCCCTGCTATGCAGGCGAAGCATGCGGGTATCACGTCTTTCTATTGTCCAACCTCGTCCATCAGCGCCCATGATGTGTGGCACCTTGAGCCGACCGATCAGCGGAGTCGCTACGGATGAGCCAGACACATGCCCCGGCACCCTCCTGGCAGGAGGACGTGTTCGCCGCGTTGAAGAAGCGCGGAGTCCAGCAGATCGCCTATGTCCCCGACTCCGGTCACTCCCACACCATCCGTGAGGCCCGCCGCGACCCCGCCATCCATGACGTGGTGCTGACCACCGAGGAGGAAGGCGTCGCCGTGGTCAGCGGAGCGTGGCTGGGCGGTCAGCGGGCGGTGCTGCTGATGCAGAGCAGTGGCGTCGGCAACTGCGTCAACATGTTCTCCCTGCTGCAGATGGCCCGGTTCCCCTTCCTCACGCTGGTGACGATGCGCGGTGAGTACGCCGAGTTCAACCCGTGGCAGGGCCCCATGGGCCGCACCACTCAGCAGGCCCTGGAACTCATGGGCATCACCGTCCTGCGGGCTGATGACCCCGAGGACGTCGCGGAGACCGTCGAGGCCGCCCTGGACTCGGTGTTCGAGGCCGGCGAGCGCGTCGCCGTGCTCCTCGGGCAGAAGCTGATCGGCCGCAAGAAGTGGGAGCGTAACTGATGACCGCCACTCTCCCCCGCCTCGAAAGGCGCCGCTTCGTCGCCGACCTGATCGGCCGTCTCCCCGGGGACGCGCTGATCGTCACCGGCCTCGGCTCGCCCAGTTACGACGTCTTCGCCGCTGGCGACCGCCCCAGCACCTTCTACCTCTGGGGCGCGATGGGCGCCGCCGTCCCGCTCGCCCTCGGCCTCGCCCTGGCCCAGCCGGACCGCCCGGTCGTCGCCGTCACCGGCGACGGCGAACACCTCATGGGTATCGGTGCCTTGGCCACCATCGGCGCCCAACTCCCGGCCAACCTCACGATCGTGGTACTGGACAACGCCCACTTCGGCGAGACCGGCATGCAGCCCAGCCACACCGGGCTCGGCACCGACCTCGTCGCCGTCGCCCAGGGCTTCGGCATCCTCGATGCCATACGGATCACCGACCCCGACCAGACGGACGACCTCGCCCTGCGCATCAAGGCGCGCGCGGCGACGACATACGCACAGGTGCTGATCACCACCGACCAGCCGCCGCGCGCCCTGCCGTCACGCGACGGTGTCGCCAACAAGAATTCCTTCCGCGCCGAACTCGGCCTGGGCACCTTCTAGCCGGCGGGACTCCTCCATGCAGCGCTACGAGATGTTCATCGACGGGCAGAGCCGGAAGCCCGGCGCGGGCGAATGGTTCCCCACCGACAACCCCTACCTGGGCACCCCATGGGCCGAGATCGCCAAGGGCACCGCGGAAGACGTCGACGACGCCGTCCGAGCCGCCCACCGCGCCCTGCACAGCGGACCCTGGGCCGAGCTCACCGCCAGCGCCCGCGGCTCGCTGCTCCGGCGGCTCGGCGACACCATCGCCACGAACGCCCGCCGCCTCGCGGAGACCGAAGTCCGCGACAACGGCAAACTGTTCACAGAGATGTACGGCCAACTGACCTACGTGCCCCAGTGGTTCCACTACTACGGCGGGCTCGCCGACAAGATCGAGGGCACCGTCCCCCCGTTGGACAAGAAGGGCTACTTCGCCTACACGAAGAAGGAGCCCGTCGGGGTCGTCGCGGTCATCACTCCCTGGAACTCCCCGCTGTTGCTGCTGGCCTGGAAGATCGCCCCGGCCCTGGCCGCCGGCTGCACGGTGGTGGTCAAACCGTCGGAGTTCGCCTCCGCTTCCACTCTCGAACTGGTCCGGCTCCTCCACGAGGCAGGACTGCCGCCCGGCGTGGTCAACGTCGTCACCGGCTTCGGCCAGGACGTCGGCGCCGCCCTCGTCGAGCACCCCCTCGTCCGCAAGATCACGTTCACCGGCTCGGACGCCACCGGCCGCCGCATCAACGAGGCCGCCGCACGCGACTTCAAGCGCGTCAGCCTCGAACTCGGCGGCAAGTCGCCCAACATCGTCTTCGCCGACGCCGACCTGGACGCAGCCGTGAACGGCGCGGTCTCCGGCATCTTCGCCGCCACCGGACAGACCTGCATCGCCGGCTCCAGGCTCCTGGTCCAACAGAGCGTGCACGACGAGGTCGTGGGCCGCCTGGTCGACCTCGCGCGCACCGCCCGGATGGGTGACCCCATGGACGAGGCCACCCAGGTCGGGCCCATCACCACTCCGGCCCAGTACGCCAAGGTCCTCGACTACATCGACATCGCGCAGCGCGAAGGCGCCCGGCTCGCCCTCGGCGGCAAGGCCGCGGACTGCGGAGGCCGGTTCGTCGAGCCGACCGTCTTCACCGGCGTAAGCAACAGCATGCGCATCGCCCAGGAGGAGGTCTTCGGTCCCGTCCTCGCCGTGACCCCCTTCCACGACGAGGACGAGGCCGTCACCCTCGCCAACGACAGCCGCTACGGCCTCGGCGCCGGCGTCTGGACCAGCGACATCGGCCGCGCCTTCCGCATGGCCGACCGCATCCGCTCCGGCACCGTCTGGGTCAACACCTACCGCGCGGTCAGCTACCTGACGCCTTTCGGCGGCTTCAAGGACTCCGGCATCGGCCGCGAGAACGGCATCGGCGCCATCACGGCGTACCTGGAGGACAAGAGCGTCTGGATCAACACCGGCGCTGCCACCGGCAATCCGTTCGTCCTGCGCTGAAAGGCCTCCCAAGGACATCTCCCCGGCGACACGAGCAACGGAGCTTCCCATGTCGCAGTCCAGCACCCCCGTCCCCGCACCGACCCGGGTCACCGCCAACGTCATACGCGGCTGTCTGGGCAACCTCGTCGAGTGGTACGACTGGTTCGTCTATGCCACCTTCAGCGTCTACTTCGCGTCCGTGTTCTTCCCCAAGGGCAACCAGACGGCCCAACTCCTGTCCACAGCGGTCGTCTTCGCCGTCGGGTTTCTGATGCGTCCGCTCGGCGGCTGGCTGCTCGGTGCGTACGCCGACCGGCACGGCCGCCGCCGGGCACTGACCCTGTCGGTCACCCTCATGAGTGTCAGTTCGCTGACCATCGCGTTCACCCCCTCCCACGACGCCATCGGCCTCTGGGCACCGGCCCTCCTGGTGCTGGCAAGGCTCGTCCAAGGGCTCTCCGTCGGCGGCGAGTTCGGCTCCAGCGCCTCCTATCTCGCCGAGATCGCCCCACCCGGCCGACGGGGTTTCTACTCCAGCTTCCAGTACGTGTCCATCGTGCTCGGCCAGCTCGCCGCGCTGCTCGTGATGATCGTGTTGCAGCACCTGCTGACCGAGGAGCAGTTGCAGAGCTGGGGCTGGCGTATCCCCTTCGTGATCGGCGCCGTGGCCGGTCTGGTCGTGATGTACCTGCGCCGCACCATGGAGGAGTCGTGGCACTTCCAGCAGGAACAGGCGAGAGCCGCCGTACAGGATCCGGCCGTCAAGGAGCGCAAGGGGTTGCGGGCCCTGTTCGCTGAGTACCCGCGCCAGTTGATCGCCGTCTTCGGGCTGGCCATCGGCGGCACCGTCGCCTTCTACACCTACACCACATACCTGCAGAAGTACCTGGTGAACACCGCGGGCATCCCCAAGTCGACGGTGTCCGTCATCGGCTTCGCCGCCCTGTTCGTCTACATGCTGCTCCAGCCGATGGCCGGCCATCTCTCCGACCGCGTCGGACGACGCCCGGTGATGTTCGTCTTCTCCGTCGGCGGCATGCTGCTCACCGTCCCGGTCATGACCGTCCTCGGCAACACCGGTAATCCGTGGATCGCCTTCCTGCTGATGACGATCGCCCTCACCTTCGTGAGCTGCTACTCGGCCCTGGCCGCCATCATCAAGGCGGAGATGTTCCCCACCAAGGTCCGGGCCCTGGGCGTCGGCCTCCCGCACGCCCTGGTCACCGCCACCTTCGGCGGGATGACGGAACCCATCGCGCTGGGCCTGAAGAACAGCGGCCACGAGACGGTCTTCTTCTGGTACGTCACCGGGTGCATCGCGCTGACCTTCGTGGCCACTCTCCTCGTACGCGAGCCGTCCCGCACATCGCTTCTCGAGACCGCCGAGGCCCCCGCCTCCCGTTCACTGCCAAAGACAGCACCGCTCACCTGACCACAGCCCAGCCGCACGCAAGACCTCAAGGACAGAAGGACGATGCAGCCGACCCCACCCCCGCTCAGCACCTACGTGGAGTCGTGGACTCCTGCGCCCGTCGAGGAGGAGGACCCGCTGGGCGTCGGCCCGGCGGCGGCCCTGTCGGCCGTCCTGAACCTACCCGGCCCCAGCCCGAAGGCCGGCGAGCCGCTCCCCCCGCTGTGGCAGTGGCTCTACTTCCTGAACTGGCCCGCCGGGCAGGAACTCGGCGCCGACGGCCACCCGTCGAACGGCCGTTTCCTGCCGCCCCTACCCCACCGGCAGCGCATGTGGGCCGGCGGCCGCTGCGCGATCACCGATCCGCTCCGCCTCGGCGAACCCGCCGAACGTGTCAGCTCCCTCGCTTCCATGACCGCCAAGCGGGGGCGCACCGGGGAGATGCTGTTCGTCACCGAGCGCCGCGCATTCCGTCAGCACGGCCGGACGTGCCTCGTGGAGGAGCAGGACATCGTCTACCGGTCCGGGCGCAATGCCGGACAACATCCGGCCGCCGTCGACGAGTTGGCCCGCCCCCACGGGGGCGAGCCGTGGCAGCTTCCCCTGCGCCCTGACCCTGCCCTGCTCTTCCGATTCAGCGCCCTGACCGCGAACGCCCACCGCATCCACTACGACGCCCCGTACTGCCGGGACGAGGAGGGCTACCCCGGACTCGTCGTCCACGGCCCCCTGCTGGCTCTGCTGATGCTGGAACTCGCCCGCCGTCACGCCCCCGACCGGCAGGTGCGCTCCCTGTCGTACCGGCTGCGTCGGCCGTTGTTCTCCGGCGAACACCTCGTGGCCTGCGGCACGCCCCGTGGCGACCGCGCCGAACTGCGCGTCTCCACCCATCGGGAGGAACGGCACGCCAAGGCGGAGGTGACCTTCGCATGACCCCGATCCGCTCCGCCCGCAGCCTCCTCTTCGTGCCGGGACACCGTCCCGACCGCTTCGACAAGGCCGCCTCCTCCGGCGCCGACGTGGTGATCATCGACCTCGAGGACGCGGTCGCCGCCGAGGCGAAGGACCGCGCCCGCGACAACGCCGCGGCCTGGCTCGCCCTCGGCAACCGCGCGATCGTACGGATCAACGCGCCCGGGACCCCGTGGTCCGAGGCCGACCTGCGCGTGGCGGCCGACCACGGCTGCCCGGTCATGGTGCCCAAGGCGGAGGACTCCGCCGTACTGGCCGATCTTGCTGCCCGGACGGCCGGCCGGTGCGACCTCGTCCCACTCGTCGAGACCGCACTCGGCGTGGAACGGGCACGCGAGGTGTGCGCCGCACCGGGCGTCGCCCGTGCCGCCTTCGGCAACGTCGACCTGGCCACCCAGCTCGGCGTCGCCCAGGACGATCACACGGCCCTGGCCTACGCACGCTCCAGGCTGGTCGTCGCCTCGGCCGCAGCGGGCATCTCCCCGCCCATCGACGGCGTCACCACCGCCGTACGGGACATGGACGCGATCTCCGCCGACATCGCCCACGCCCGGCGGCTGGGCTTCACAGGCAAACTCTGCATCCATCCCTACCAACTCCTCCCCGTGATCGAAGGGTTCGCCCCCTCGGCCGAGGAAGTGCGGTGGGCAAGCGCGGTCCTCGGCACCGGGGAGTCTGTCACCACGGTCGACGGGCAGATGGTCGACAAGCCGGTACTGGAACGCGCACGACGCGTCCTGGCACTGGCCCAAGGACCGCACCCCGCAACCTGACAGGGCTGGTGCTCAGAGCGCGGGTGCGACGAATTACAACGCGCGTGCCGGGCCGCGGCGGTGGAGTCGATGTGCTTCACGTGTCCAAGGGCGGGTTCCAGGCGCCATCTTCGGGAAGCCCGTCCTGAGGATCGGTGAGTTGCGCCGCCTCTCATTGTGAGACGACATCGGACCTTCTCCATATAAATGGCTTGCCCTTTAATGGTGCCCACTCCACACCGGCGTTCCGGCCTCTCGCCTCTCGGGAAATCCAGCATTCAGAGAACGCGATTTGGTCTAGGAGACCAGAGCGAGACGCAAGCCAAGCAGTCTATGGCTGAGGCGCGCCGGCACTCTTCCCTGCCCGGAGGAATTTCATGCGCAATCCGTCGTCAACTCCACCTGACTACCTTCCGTCTCTTCCGGGGTCATCGAGCTCTCCACCGGAAGGTGGATCGGCCGCGGATGGGCCGGGATATCAAAAATCCCTGAAAAATCGTCAGATCCAGATGATCGCGATCGGTGGCGCCATCGGAACGGGTCTCTTCATGGGGGCCGGCGGACGCCTGAACCAGGCGGGTCCGTCCCTCATCCTCATCTACGCCGTCTGCGGGTTCTTCGCTTTCCTCATGCTTCGGGCGATGGGCGAACTGATTCTGCACCGTCCGTCATCCGGGTCGTTCGTCTCGTACGCCCGTGAGTTCTACGGCGAGAAGGCGGCGTACACCGCGGGCTGGCTGTACTGGCTCAACTGGGCGATGACCTCGATCGTGGATGTGACGGCGGCGGCTCTGTACATGAACTTCTTCAAGAAGTACTGGGAGCCGGTCGCCTCGGTCCCCCAGTGGGCGTGGGCCCTGACCGCCCTGGTCGTGGTGCTGGCGCTGAACCTGTTGTCCGTCAAGGTGTTCGGTGAGATGGAGTTCTGGTTCGCCCTGATCAAAGTGCTGGCGCTGGTGGCCTTCCTGGTCGTCGGAACGCTGTTTGTGATCTTCGGGACTCCCGTCGACGGCCACGAGGTCGGTTTCAGCGTCATCGGTGACCACGGAGGGCTGGTTCCCAACGGAGTACTGCAGGCGGTCGTCCTCGTCCAGGGTGTGATGTTCGCCTATGCGGGAATCGAACTCCTCGGCACGGCCGCGGGCGAGACCGAGGAGCCGGGCAAGATCATTCCGAGAGCGATCAACTCCGTCATCCTGCGCATCGCGATCTTCTACGTCGGATCGGTCCTCCTGCTGACCCTGCTCCTGCCGTACACGGCCTATCAGGCCGGAACCAGCCCGTTCGTCACGTTCTTCGGCTCCATCGGAGTCAGCGGCGTCGATGCGATCATGAACCTGGTTGTTCTCACGGCCGCTTTGTCGTCGCTCAACGCGGGTCTCTATTCCACCGGCCGCATCCTGCACTCCATGGCCAAGAACGGTTCGGCACCCCGCTACGCCGCACGCATGACTCCGTCAGGCGTGCCCTACGGCGGGATAGCGCTCACCGCCATCGTGACGCTGGTGGGGGTCGCTTTGAATGCTGTCATCCCATCCCAGGCATTCGAGATCGTCCTCAACATCGCCTCTCTGGGCATCCTGGCAAGCTGGGGAACGATCGTGCTCTGCCAGTTGAAGCTGTACCGAATAGCTGAACAGGGAAACGTGGAACGGCCTGAGTTCCGGCTGTTCGGAGCCCCGTACACCTCATATCTGACTCTTGCCTTCCTGGCCGCCGTGCTTGTGCTCATCGGACTCGACTATCCGGTCGGCACCTATACGATGTTCTCCCTCCTGCTCGTCATTCCCGCACTCGTCGGTGGGTGGTTTCTCTGCCGTGACCGCATCGCCCTGATAGCGAGTCAGAGGAGGGAGCACGACAGCCGGGGCGCGCCCGTCGGCGTACCGGCCCAATCTGCGGGATTCGATTCCTCCGGTACGACCTGATTCTCTCGGCATCGCCGCCATGGACCGATCACGGCGGTGGGCGGTTGCGTGCCTCGCCCGGGGCACACAACCGCCCTTCCCGTTCCGATCCCGACCGGCAGCGAGCAGAGACTCGGCGGGGCCCGGGGGCTGGTCGTCCTGTCGATGAAGCCACGGACCGAACCGCGAACGCCCCAGCACCGAAGGCGCGGCGCCCTACCTCCACACGGGCGCGGAACAACGCGTCTGCGCGCAGACTCCCGGGACGGCCCGAGAACTGTCCGCCGCCGAAACGGCGGCCGAGCCAGTCATTGGTGTTCCTTCCGGCCGTCCGTCATCGCCAAGGCCCGCTCGGAAACTCGCTGGCAGGCCACGCTCCGCCCGTGCCCAAGTCCGAACTCCGGGCTGTGCACGAGGCGGAGGCAGTCGAGCCGGACCCTTTGTCCCGGGAGCTTCGGGCCGACACGACGACCCCGTCGACGGTGACGTCGACGGGGTCGTTGCGGTTCGCGCAGTGGCGGTCTGTGGCGGCGGGACGTCGCCGCCCGTACAGCCGACGTCGCCCCGAGGCCCGAGCCGTCAGGTCCCGGCGTCAGCGCGTGAGACGAGGTCCGCGACACGGGCCCACATCTGCGGCGGGTTGGAGTACATCGGGAAATGGGCGCAGTGCTCGATCTCGGCGAGCTCAACGCCGCCTTCTGCCAGGGCGGGGAGATAGGACAACGTGTTGTTCTGGTCCCCGTACATGAACAGCTTCGGCGCGGGGAGTGCGAGGAACCGGTCGAGCAGCTTGCCGTGGTCGGAGAGGTCGACCATGGACTCGAAGATGCCCCTGACCGCTGCGGCCCGGACCTTGTGGGGAAGGCTCGACGCATACAGGGCGCCGCCGTAGAAGCGGGAGCCGCCGACACGTTCGGCGAACCGGGCCAGGAACTCGTTGGGATCGTCCTGGGAATGAGTGACGATCTGCCGGCTGAGGAAGCAGTCCTCGGGTGCGACGTTGCCCTCGATATTGGTGAAGCTCGCGACCCGGCCTGGGTCACCGTCGGCAAGCAGAAGCGCCGTCAGGCCGCCCATCGAGTGCCCGACGACGTGGAAGCGGTCGATCTGCCGGGCCTCCAGGACCCGTTCGGCGACGGAGACGAGGAAGGGGATGGAGACGGCGCCCAGGTCTGCACAGGTGCTGGCGCCGCAGCCGGGCGCGTCGTAGGCCAGTACGGGCCGGTCGGCCAGCGCGGTCTGATGGACGACATCCGCGTAGTCCTCCTTCGTCGAGCCGAAGCCATGCAGGAAGACCAGGGGCGTGCCGGTCCCACCGCGGTGGAGGCCGGACACCTCGACGCGGGTCGCGCCGACGGTAAGGGGAAGCGTGAAGCCTTCGAACTTCCTCACCGGGCTCATCGGGCCTCCTCCAGTTGTTGCGCGGCCGTCTCCTGCACCGTGGTTTTGAAAGCGGTCCGCAGTCGCTCGATCGCGGTGATCAGCGTGTCGTCGTCGACAGCGAAGCACACCCGGATACGTCCGGGCGCGTTGAACGCCTCGCCGGGTACGACCGCGAGATGGGCCGTGTCGAGGAGCCATCCGGCGAGGTCGGCGCTGCCGGCCCAGTCGCGGTCGCGGAGCAGTCCGCTGACGTCGGGGAAGGCGAACATGCCGCCGTCGGGCAGCGGGCAGTCGATACCGTCGATCCCGTTCAGCGCCTCCACCAGCAGCGCGCGCCGGCGCCGGTAGTCGCGGGCGGCCTCGACAGGGGTACCGGCGTCGCCCAGGGCGGCGAGGGCAGCCCGCTGGTTGACCGTCGGGACATGGGTGATGGTGCGGGACACGTGCCGTCGCGCCGAGGCGATGATCTCCGGCGGCGCCGCGAGCCAGCCGACGCGCCAGCCAGTCATGGCGTGTTCCTTGGACACTCCGCCGACGACGACGGTACGGCCGCGCAGTTGCGGAGCCACCCGCAGGATCGACCGGTAGGTCCCGGTGTAGTCGAACGCCCGGTAGATGTCGTCGCTGATGACCCAGATGCCGTGCTGGTGCGCCCAGTCGGCGATCTCCCACAGCCGGGCCTCGGGGTGGACGGCGCCGGTGGGGTTGCCCGGGCTGGAAAGAATCACCGCCCGTGTCCGCGGGCCACGGCAGCTGTCGAGCGCCTCGGCCGAGAGCCGGAACTCCTCGTCGGTGGCGACCGGGACGGCGACACCGCCGGCGGCGGTGACGACTTCGGCGTGCCCGGGCCAGCCGGGCGCGGCGACCAGGACCTCGTCACCGGCGTCGATCAGGGCCTGGACGGCGAGGAAGAGTGCGTGCTTCGCGCCGAGGGCTGTCTGTACGTCGTCCGCGCTCCAGGGGAGCCCGGTGTCACCGGCGACAGTGGCGGCCACGAGTGCACGCAGGGCGGGGTCGCCCTGGGCCGTCCCGTAGTGGTGGGTGGCGGGGTCGCGGACCGCGGCCACGGCGGCCTCCACCACCGCGGCACTGCTGGCCGCCTGGGGCTCACCGGCAGCGAGGGTGATGACGTCCGCGCCCTGAGCCCGTAGCGCTTCGGCCTGGGCGGCCACGGCGAAGATCGGGTTGTCCGTCATGGGTGTCGTCACCGCCCGGCAGCTTCGAAGTTGTTGTACAGGTCAAGGGTGCTGCAGCCATCCCGGAGCTGCTTCATCAGCTCGTTTTCGTGGGCCACGCGCGCGTCGGCCCGGTCGAGGATCCGCTCGGTGTCGGACGCCGGAAGCGCCACGACTCCGTCGACGTCGCCGACGACGAGGTCGCCGGTGTGGACCATGACGCCACCGACCTGGACGGGTCGCCCGAGAACCCCGCGGAAGTCCTTGCGGGTACCGAGGATGGAGTTGTTGCGCGAGAAGACCGGGAAGCCGAGCGCCTCTGTCTCCGCCGCGTCGCGGACGCCGCCGTCGATGAGGAGGCCCGCGATCCCGCGCTGCTGGGCGGCCACGGTGAGGATCTCGCCCCAGTGGCCGAAGCGGGCGCCGCCGAGGTCGGCGACCAGGACAGAGCCCGCCGGGGCCTGGAGTACGGCGTGGTGCAGGGCGAGGTTGTCACCACCGGCGCCCTGCACGGTGAACGCCGGGCCGCACAGCCGGGCACCGGACCACAGCGACCGGATCTCCGGGAACAGGGCCACGGGCAGTCCGGACGCCTCGGACAGAGTCGCACTGGAGTGGCCGCGGGCGAGGTCGTGCGTGCTCACGAGGGGTCCTTCCGGGTCTGGTCGTTCGGGGTCTGGAGCGAGTGGTAGCCGTGCCGCGCACGCGCCTCGGCAAGCGTGGCACCGCCGCGGACGACCTCGACGATGGCGTCCTCGACGCGGTCGATACGGCGGGCGATGTCCGCGACCTCGTCCCAGCGGGCGGCCGGGACGGCCACGGCGCCGTCGTCGTCGGCCACGAGGATGTCGCCGGGATGGATGAGGACGCCGTCGACGGTGACGGCCGTCTGCACCGCGGCCACCCGGACGCGGTCCTTGCCGGTGCGCATGAAGCGGGAGACCGACCAGATCGGGTAGCCGGCGTCGGTCGCGATGGCGACGTCCCGGCAGGTGCCGTGGATGACGGTGCCCGCGATGCCCCGCGCGTGGGCGATCTGGCTCATGATGCCGCCCCACACCGTGCAGTCGGTGCGTCCGGCGTTGTCGATGAGGATCACCGCGCCGGCAGGGACGTCGTCCAGGAAGTCGCCCACCGTGCCGCCGGCCTCGTCAACCGGTTCGTAGGTCACGGTGAAAACCGGTCCGACCGTCCGCTGGCCCTGGCGCAGCGCGCCGATGCCGTGGAGGGATCCGGGGAGCCCGAGCGAATCAAGGGCGTCGGAGAGGGACGCGGTGGACGGGGCGGTGGCGAGGTTCGCGGTGGCGGTGGGGTCACTCATCGGACCGACTCCTTCTCTCCGGCGAGGCGGGCGTCGTGCATGGCACGGGAGAGGGGCGCGCCCGCGCGCACCTCGTCCGCGATGGCGCGCTCCCGGGCCACGATCCCGGTGGCGATCTCGGCCACTTCCTCGGCACGGTCCTGCGGGACGACGACGAGTCCGGTCTCGTCGGCGAGGACGACGTCGCCCTGCGCGACCGTGAGCCCGGCGACGGCGACCGGCTCGCCTGTGGAGCGCTGCTGCAGCCTGCCCCGCGCCGTGGCGGGTATCGACCCCCGCGAGAACACGGGGAAGTCCAGCTCACGGGCCTCCGCCACGTCGCGGCACACGCCGTCGGCGACGACGCCGCGCGCACCGCGAAGGGAAGCGCCCAGGCTCAGGATGCCTCCCCAGCACGACACGTCGGTGCGGCCCTGGTTGTCGACGACGATCACGCTCCGATCGTCCGCGTTCTCGACGGCCGTGGTGGCGATGTGGGTTCCGGCCGGGCCTTCGGTGCGCGGTTCGAGGCCCACGGTGACGGCGAATCCCACCACTGCCGCGGGACCCCACACCGGACGGATGCCGCCGACTCCGGAGGGAAGCCCGAGCTGGTCGAGCGCGTCGCTGACCGCGGCGGAGTCGAGTGCCGCGAAGCGGTCCAGGAGAGATGAGTTGCTCATGGCTTCCACTTCAACAGCCACCACTTATATTGTGAAGGTCTGATTTAATCTCTCAGTAAGAGGCAGAGCGAATCGTGGTCGAGATCCGGCAGGCCCGCTATTTCGTCGCGGTCGCCGAGGAACTGCACTTCGGCCGCGCGGCGCAGCGCCTGCAGATGTCCCAGCCACCGTTGTCCCAGGCGATCAAGCAGCTGGAACAGCAACTCGGCTGCGAACTGCTGCACCGCACTCAGCGGTCGGTCGCCCTCAGCGCCGCCGGGACCGTATTCCTGGACCACTGCCGCGCACTGGTCCGACAGGCCGAGGAGGCGGAGATCGCCGCACGTCAGGCCGCCACCGGACAGGGTGGGCGACTGACCTTGGGTGCGGTCACCTCGGCGTTCTCCTGGCCGTTGCCCCTTGTGCTGAAGCGGTTCCACGAGGTGCTGCCGGACGTCGAGATCCGCACCCAGGAGATCGATACCCACGAGGCCGGCCCGGGTCTCCTCGACCGCTCGCTCGACTGGGCGATCGTCCGCCAGACCGCCCCGGTCCGCGGCACCACGGCAACCTCGCTCTACGCCGACCGGTTCGTCGCCGCCCTGCCAGCCGGCCACCAGGCCGCCGACACCACCGGCTCCCTCGATCTGGCCGACCTCGCCGCCGACACCTGGGTCTGGCTGCACCGGCACATCTCACCCGACTACCACGACGCCATGGCAACCATGTGCCGGACCGCCGGCTTCAGCCCCGTCCCCGCCCACTGGGCACGGTCGGTCACCTCACAGATCGCCATGGTCGAGTGCGGCCTCGGCGTCACCGTCGTACCCGCCGCGGCCTCCGCGTCCCACCCCGCCGTACACTTCAGGCCACTCCGCCACACGACGACGACCATCGAACTCACCGCCATGACCCGCTCCACCCCCGGCGCCCTGGCCGAACACCTCACCGCCATCGCGACCCGGCTGACCACAGCGCAGGCACCGCCATCGCACGACTGATTCCGGATGGCGCCGCTACTCCTTCTGCTGTAGGGCGGTCAGAGGTTCGGGTGCCGGGTCCACCAGTCGGTGGCCCGTTCGTACCGTGCCGCGGCCGACAGCATCGCCGCGTCGGCGTAGAGCGGCGCCACGAACTGGAGACCGACGGGAAGTCCGTCGGTGGTGAACCCGCAAGGAACCGACATGGCGGGCAGGCCGGCGTGGCTGGGGGACTCGGTCATGCGGTGGAGGAAGAGACCGGGGTCGGCGATGTCGTGGCCGTCGACCCGGGCGGGGCCGCCTCGGTCGCCCACGTGTAGGAACGCGGGTACGGGTGTGGTGGGACAGACGAACAGGTCGAAGTGTTCGAACACCCCCGCATACGCCTCGTAGATGCGGGTCTTGGTCTCGCGCATGGCCGAGCTGACCCGAGCGGGGGTCAGGGTGGCGCGGGCGCGGTCGGTGGTCTCCTCGATCAGGGGCCAGATCTCCAGGCCGTACGAGCGCATTTCGTCGACTGCGGCGATGTACTCCGGACCCCAGTAGTCGATGAAGTACTCACAGGGGTCGGGCAGTTCGATGGGCACCTCCTCGACCAAGGCGCCGGCGGTTCGCAGGTCGTCCAGGGCGGCGGCGAAGACGCGGCGGGTCTGCGGGTCGATCGGGCCCTGGTCGAGATCGAAGCTCGCCGCGATGCGGATGCCGGTGAGGTCGCCTTCTGCGGTCGCCGCCTCTGCGTAACGGTCCCCGGTGGCGGGGAGAGCGAACCGGTCGCGCCGATGCGGCCCCACGGTGGCGTCGAGCATGAGGGCGGCGTCCACCACGTGACGAGTGATCGGCCCTTCGGTGGTGTCGGGGTCGGTGTTGCCCGCGTGGGGGATGCGGCCGACGGTCGGTTTGACGCCCACCGCGCCGCACAGTGAGGCCGGTACGCGGATGGAGCCTCCGCCGTCCGAGCCCCAGGCCAGCGGCGCGATGCCGGCCACGGTCGAAGCCGCCGCGCCGCCGCTGGAGCCACCGGCCGCGCGGCCGGGATCCCATGGTGTGCCGGTGGTGCCGGTCAGTTTGCTCTCGGTGACGCCGAGGAGTCCGAACTCGGGCGTGGTCGTCTTGCCCAGCAGAATCGCTCCGGCTCGCTTCAGCCGGGCCCAGGCCGGGGCGTCCTCGGTGGGGACGTGGTCGGCGAAGGCCACGCATCCATAGGTGGTGCGTACGCCTGCGGTGTCGGTCAGGTCCTTGACGGTGATCGGCACCCCGTACAGCGGGGGCAGGTCCTCACACGCGGCGAACCGCCGTTCGGCTTCACGTGCCTGCTCGCGGGCCGCGTCCGCGGTGACCGTGACCATGACGTTCAGGGCGCCGTCCACCTTCTCGATGCGTCCCAGCGCGGCGTCCACCACCTCGACGGGCGACACCTCGCCCCTGCGGTAGAGCTGCCCGAGCTCGTGGGCGCTGTGCCACAGGATCTGGTCTTCCGCCATCGTGCGCCTCCCTGGACCTGTTGTGCAACAGTCGCTATATGACCGGTCGGCCGCGCGGGCGTCAAGTGGGATCCAGGTCGAAATGTTACGACCCGGAAAACCTGCGGAACGGGCATTGCGGGTTGTACAGCACTCGCTATACATTCGCCGTCAACCTGGCCCGGAGGCGGCCGCGGGCAGCGATGGAAGGGTGCTCCGATGGCTTCACCAATGATCAGAAGGGCCGCGGTACTGAGCGTTCTCCTTGCCGCGACCACGCTCACCGCGTGTTCCGGCGGCAAGTCGGGTGAGGAGAAGGCGGTGTCCGCCGGCGACCTTGTCTCGTCCCTGCCCGCGGCCAAGGGGGGCGTCGGCCGGGTCACCTGGAACCTCACCGGGGGAGAACCCGACACGCTGGATCCGGCCAACGCGGTGACGACACAGAGCGGGCAGGTGGTCCGCAACCTCTGCGACTCCCTGCTCACCACGGACGCCAAGTTCAACCTCAAACCGAACCTGGCAACCTACGACCAGGTGTCGCCGACGCGGCTCGACCTCACGATTCGCTCGGGCGCCGAGTTCTGGGACGGCACCGCCGTCACCGCGCAGGACGCCGCCTACAGTCTGCGCCGGGCGGCCGACCCGTCGAAGATCACCAGCTACCTGTTCGCGAACGTCTCCTCCGTCAAGGCGACGGCCGCCGACAAGGTCACGGTCACCTTCAAGCAGCCCGACGAGATGTTCACCAGCGAGCTGGCCAACCTGGCGGTCCTGAAGAAGGCGTTCGCCGAGAAGGCCGGCGAAAAGCTCGGCACACCGGAGGGTGGCCTGATGTGCAGCGGGCCGTTCAAGCTCGACGGATGGAGCAGCGGTGACAGCATCACGATGAGCCGCAACGACGCGTACTGGAACAAGGACCGGCGCCCGTTCGCGAAGACGGTCAAGTTCACGTTCATCACCGACGCCACCGCGCTCGCGCAGGCGTTGAACGCCGGCGAGGTCGACGGCGCCTACGAGTTGTCCGCCTCCTCGGTGCCGGTCCTGCAGAAGTCGAAGAAGGGACGACTCACCTTCGGTCCGTCCCCCCAGTCGATGAACATCTACGTGGCTCGCCCGGACGGTGTGATGGCCGACGGCGACCTGCGTGCCGCACTGCAGAGGATGATCGACCGCGAGGCCCTCGCGAAGGTGATCTACCACGGTGCCGCCACCCCGATGTACACGATGACGGCACCGGCGTCGTGGCCCAACGATCAGCGCCCGGTGTACGAGAAGGCGTACAAGACCTTCCAGACCTCGCGGTCGTACGACATGGCCGCGGCGAAGAAGCTCGTCAAGGGGTCCTCCTACAAGGGACAGGAGATCGTCCTGGCCATCGCGGCCGGCGACGACGCACAGTCACGCACCGCGCAGCTCCTGCAACAGCAGGGCCGGGAGGCCGGACTGAAGATCAGGATCCAGAGCATGCAGCCGCTGGTCTACTCCCAGGCCGGCTACGACGCCTCCAAGAGGCAGGGCGTCGACCTGTATCTGTCCTCGAACTTCAGCTCCGTCCCCGATCCGCTGGAGACGATCGGCTTCCTCTACCTGCCCAAGCAGGTCTACAACTACGTCGGCTACGACGATCCCCAGGTCACCAAGCTGTTCACCGAGGCGCGCAGCACCTTCGACGGCGCGCGCAGAGCCGTGACGATCGTCGACATGCAGAAGCTGTACGAGAAGGCGAACACGGTGATCCCTCTGGTCTCCACGAACACCACGACGTTCCTCAACAGCCGGCTGACCGGGGCGGTCACGTCGTTCGCCTACTGGTCGATGCCGCAGATGGCCTATGTCGGCGCCGCAGGCAAGTAGAAGGGCGACGCCATGTCCATGACCTCGTCCGCGGCCGGTGTTCCGCCTCGGCTGCGCGCCTCCTGGCGCCACCCCGCGCTGACCCTCGTGACGACCTGTGTCATCGGCCCGGTCGCCACCGTCCTCGGCGCTTCCTTCATCCTGTTCGCCGTCCTGGCCCTGACGCCCGGAGACCCGGTCGCCCAACTGCTGGGACCGCACGCCTCGGACTCCGCACGCGAGGCGATGCGGGTCCGGCTCGGGCTGGGCGACCCGCTGCCGGAACGCTACTGGCACTGGCTGACCGGGGCCCTGCACGGGGATCTCGGCACGTCACTGACCTACCGGCAGCCGGTCTCTGACCTGCTCGCGCCCCGGCTGCTCACCACGCTGCTGCTCGTGGGCATGTCCGCGGTGCTCATCCTCGTCGCGGGCCTGATCCTCGGCGGGATCAGCGGCACGAGCCCGCGGTGGCGCCCGCTGGTCAACGCCCTGTCCGGGCTGGGCATCGCGGTCCCGGCCTTTGTCGCCGCCACCATCCTGATCGGCGTCTTCGCGGTGAACCTCGGATGGTTTCCCACCGGGGGCGCGGGCAGTGGCTTCGTCGACCGGCTGTGGCACCTGACCCTCCCCGCGGTCGCCCTGTCGATCGGGTTCGCCGCCTACGTGACCCAGCTGACCTCCGCCGCGATCGCCGAGGAGGCCGGAGCCGAACACGTGCTCACCGGCCGCGGCAGGGGGCTGCCCCGCTCCTGGATCTTCCGGCGGCACATCCTGCGCAACGCCGCGCTGCCGATCCTGACCGCGTCCGGACTGACCGTGGCCGGACTGGTGGCCGGCTCGGTGGTGGTGGAGCCCGCCTTCGGCATCGACGGCGTCGGCTCACTGCTGATCAAGAGCGTCTCCGCCAAGGACTACCCGGTGGTGACCGCGGTCAGCGTGCTGATCGTCACGGTCTTCGTCGTCGTCACCACGCTGCTCGACGCGGGTCAGAACCTGCTCGATCCGCGACTGAGGAAAGGACGTTAGCCGATGGCCACGCTCGCAACCTCCCTCCGTCTGCGGAAAGCCGAGCGCGGGCGTTTCGGCGACCCGCTGCTGCTCGCTTCGGCGGCGCTGGCCGTCGGCATCGCGGTCGTCGCGGTGGCCGGCCCCTGGATCGCGCCCTACGACCCGGCGGCCACCGACGTCCTCGCCGCGAGTCAGGGACCGAGTGGCGCGCATCTCTTCGGGACCGACTCGCTGGGCCGTGACATCTTCTCCCGCGCGCTCACCGGAGCCCGGCTGAGCTTCGCCGGACCGGGCATCATCGTGCTGGGGAGCGCCGGCCTCGGCACGCTGCTGGCGGTCGCGGCGGCCTGGCACGGCGGATGGGTCGACCGACTGCTCAACCGGACCCTGAGCATGCTGTTCGCCATCCCCGGCGTGCTCGTGGCCGTCATCGCATCGGCCGTCTTCGGGGCTGGTTTCTGGGCACCCGTCCTGGCCCTGACCATCGTCTACACCCCGTACGTGGCCCGTGTGGTGCGCAGCGTCGCGGTGCGGCAACGGCAGTTGCCCTACGTCGAGGCGCTGCAGCTGGCCGGCTTGTCGACGTGGCGGATCTGCGGGCGGCACCTGCTGCCCAACGTGGCGCCGATCGTGCTGGCACAGGCGACGATCGGCTTCGGATCCGCGCTGGTGGACTTCGGCGCCGTGTCCTTCCTGGGTCTTGGCGTCCAGCCGCCGGAGGCGGAATGGGGGCTGATGGTGGCCGACGGCCGGTCCGAAGTGCTGGACGGCGCCGTGCAGCAGAGCCTCGCGGCGGGCCTGTGCATCGTGGTCTCCGTGGTGGCTTTCAACGTGCTGGGCGAGCGCCTCACCCAGCGGTTCGGAGGAAGTCGATGAGCGCCGCACCGCTGCTGGAGATGCGTGGCGTCGGGGTCACGGCCGGGGACCGCCGCCACCGGCGGACGCTGGTCCGCGATGTCGACCTGACCGTGGCGGCCGGCGAGTCCGTCGGGCTGGTCGGCGAGTCCGGCTCGGGCAAGTCGATGCTGGTCAAGGCCGCGATGCGGCTGCTTCCACGGCACGCCGCCGCGTCGGGGCGCATCGACTTCGAGGGACGTCCGGTGCTCGGGTTCCCACGCCGCGAGCTCGCCGCCTACCGGTCCCGTGACGTCGCCCTCATCCACCAGGACCCGCGCGCCCACACCAACCCGCTGCGTACCATCGGCGACTTCCTCACCGAGGGCGTCGTGACCAGCAGGCTGCTCAGCCCCCGTGAAGCGAGGGAACGTGCCTGCGTGACGATGGCGAGCATGGGCATCGACGACCCCGAGCACCGCCTGACCCAGTATCCGCACCAGCTGTCCGGAGGACTGCTCCAGCGCATGATGATCGTGATGGCCCTGCTGCATTCTCCCAAGCTGGTCTTCGCGGACGAACCCACCACGGCTCTGGACATGACCGTCCAGTCCGAGGTGATGGCCATCCTCCAGGAGCAGATCCGCGAGCGGAACCTCGGCCTGCTGTTCATCACCCACGACCTGGACCTCGCAGCCGCCGTGACGGACTCCCTGGCCGTCCTGTACGCGGGGACGATCGTCGAGCGGGGCGCCACTGCGGACGTCTACGCCCGCCCCCTACACCCCTACACCGCCGGCCTGCTCGCCTGCCGCCCCAGCGCGACGGCGGTGACCCGGCTCAAGCCGATCCCCGGACGACCGGTCTCGGCGTACGAGGCGGGCCCCGGCTGCCCGTTCGCCGCACGGTGTCGCTTCGCCACCGACGAATGCCGTACGACCCCGCCACAACTGCGCACTGTGGAGGACCGGTTGGTCGCCTGCCACCGCGTAGAACAGATCCGCGCCGAACTACCCCAGGTGGTGCATTCATGACCTCGGCACCCACCATGGCCCGGGACGCCGGTCCCGCCCTCGTCGTGGAACGGCTCCGCAAGGAGTTCCCGGCCCGTTCTCGGGGCGGCAGGACGGTCGTCGCGGTCGACGACGTCAGCTTCACACTCGAACGCGGCGGTTCCCTGGCCGTCGTGGGAGAGTCCGGCTCGGGCAAGACGACCACCGCACGCATCGTCGCCGGGCTGGAGCAGCCCACCGGTGGAACCGTCACCGTCGCAGGGAACCCACCCGGCGGGAAGCGCGCCGCCCGTACGGTGCAGATGGTCTTCCAGGACCCCTTCGCCTCGCTGGACCCACGCCAGCGCATCGGCGCCGGCCTCGCGGAGCTGCTGCGGGCATGCTTCGGGCTCGGCCGCGCCGCCGCCCGTGAACGGGTCGGCCGGCTGCTCACCGACGTCGGACTCGACGAACAGCACGCGGCGCGGCTCCCGCGCGACCTGTCCGGTGGGCAGCGACAGCGCGTGGCCATCGCCCGGGCACTGGCCCTCGAACCCGAGGTCCTCATCCTCGACGAAGCCGTCGCCGCACTCGACGTCAGCGTGCAGGCACAGGTGCTGAACCTGCTGTCCGACATCCGCGAGCGAACCCCGGTCTCGTTCCTCTTCGTCTCGCACGACCTCGCGGTGGTCCGCCAGGTGACCGACCACTGCCTGGTCATGCACCACGGCCGCGTCGTAGAGCAGGGCCCCACTGCCGACGTGCTGGACCACCCACAGGACTCCTACACACAGGAGCTGCTGGACGCGGTGCCCAAGCCTGGCTGGCAGCCCCGGCGCCGACGCGCCTGACCCGACATCCGTCCCGCCGCGACGCGGACGCACACCCTCATTATGAAGCACTTGATATACAAAGGAGCCGACAGTGGGCATCCTCTCCACCGACGGGGCGACGACGCTGAGCGTCTCGCACCCCTCCGAGGCGCCGACGTTGCTGGACCGGACGTTCGTCACGCCCTGGTTCGTCGTGGACGACGACCGCACGGAGCTGTTCGAGAAGGCGTCCTACCACGACGAGTATCCCCACACATATGAAGGGGAGGATGGCTATGGCGACGGTCTGGTGGAGGGCTTCCACCTGCTCAGCCTGCTCGACGTCCTGTGCAACCACTCCCTGTGGTCGGAAGGCCCCTGGATCGCCTGGAACTACGGACTCGACAACGTCCGCTTCATCTCGGTCATCCGCACCACCGACCCCTTCCGTGTCCACGGCCACGTCCGCGAGGTGATCGACCGCGCAGAGCAGGGACACCTCGTCGTGACCGACCTGCGCGCCGAGGTCAAGGGCCGGGAGCGACCCGGATTCGTCGCGACGCAACGCGCCCTGTGGGCCACTGCCTGAACCCCGTAGAGAGGCCCGACCGACGTGGACCTGACCCCGCACCAGCGGTACCTGATCGACAAGACCATCCCCGAGGCACTCGAATTCGCCGCACTGCAGTGGCCGGACAACCCGGCCCTCACCCACATCGAGGGCGGCGGCCCCACGCTGACCTGGGCCGAGCTGCGCGAGCAGACAGGCCGGGTGCGTACGGGTCTCGAACACCTCGGTGTCGCGCCGGGCGACAAGGTCGGCATCATGCTGCGCAACCAGGTGGAGTTCCCGTTGGCCTGGCTCGCCGTCGTCGAGGCCGGTGCCGTCGCCGTACCGATGAACCCGAAGTACACCCCTCGGGAGATCGACTTCGTCCTGGGCGACGCGGGCGCCCGCTGGCTCGTCGCAACGGACGACATCGTCACCGGCACACTCGCCGACGACCGCATCGGCCCCGTGCCGAGCGGCCGGATCGTCGCGGTCGGCGACCCGGTCGCGAACGTGCACCACTTCGCCGAACTGACCACCCGGACGCCGACCCCACGCACCCACCGGGCGAGGCGCGACGACGTGGTCAACATCCAGTTCACCTCCGGCACGACCGGACTGCCCAAGGGGTGCCTGCTCACCCACGCCTACTGGATCGAACTCGGCGTCCACGGCGCCGCCGTCGGCGCCGGACCTCAGCGCATCCTCGCCGACCACCCCTTCTACTACATGCAGAACCAGGCCTATCTCGTCATGGCGCTGACCGTGGGCGGGGGCCTGTATGTGACCGCGGGGCTGAGCCGGCGCAAGTTCATGGGCTGGCTCGTGGAGCACCGGATCGACATGGCCTGGATCGACGAGGGCCTGCTCGACCTGCCCGAGAGCGAGGCGGACCGGAAGCTGGCGCTGAAAAAGGCTCCGGTGTCGGCTCTGCCGCCCTCCTTGCACGAGTCCCTGGAACGCCGCTTCGGTCTGCGGGCACGCGAGTTCTACGCCAGCACTGAGGTCGGCAACGGCACCTACGTCCCTTACGAGCGCACCGACACGGTCGGCACCGGCTCCATGGGCTGGTGCTTCCCCAACCGCGAGTCGAAGGTCATCGACGCGGACGGCAACGAGGTCGAACCCGGCCGCTCCGGTGAACTGTGCCTGCGTGGCAGCGCCATGATGCTCGGCTACCACAACCGACCGGACACCAACGCCGAACTCTTCCTGCCCGGCGGCTGGTTCCGCACCGGCGACATCGTCCGCAAGGACACGGACGGCCAGCACTACTACGAGGGCCGCATTCGCGACGTGATCCGACGCAGCGGTGAGAACATCGCCGCAGCGGAGGTCGAACTGCAGATCATGGCCCTGCCCGAGGTCGACGAGGTCGGCGTCATACCGGTCCCAGACCGACAGCGTGACGAAGAGGTCAAAGCGGTCGTCGTGCTCAAGCCCGGTGCGCGCCTCACTGCCCAGGAGATCGAGGCGTGGTGCCTTGAGGGCCTCGCCCGTTTCAAGGTGCCTCGCTACATCGAGTTCCGCGACAGGCTGCCGCACACTTCCAGCGGCAAGATCGCGAAGGCGGAGCTCAGGGCGGAACCGCACAGCGACCGGGTCATAGACCTGCGCGCCTCCTGAAAGGAAGAGCGGATGGGCCTGCCGCGGCCAGCAGGCCCATCCGCTTCCGGCCGATCCTTCGTTCAGCTCCTGCGGAGCTCCGCGATGGACAGCAGAGCGACGAAACGCTCCAACGCGGCCAGTTGCCGCTCGGGCGTCCAGATCTCCGGATGCTCCACCACGGACAGCGCCATACCAGAAACCCAGACCCGCATCATGTCGACCGTGCCGTCCAGTTCGCCGGCCGGGACCAGCTCCTCGACCCCCCGCACCAGCACCGCCCGCATCGCCGGCTCCATGCGCTGCAGGTGCTGACGGATGACCGGCTCCGCACCCTGATGCGTCAGCAGCGCCACCCGCGCGCGCTCCTGCGACAGGCTCTCCTCGGTCACCGGCAGGAACCACTCCACCGCAGCCCTGAGCCGCTCATGGGGATCCGCCATCTCCTCCAGTTCGCCGAGGAAAGCGTCCGCGTCGTTCAACGCGTACTCCAGCACCGCGTTCAGCAGCGCTTCCCGATTGGCGAAGTAGTGCGTGATCAGGGTGATGGACCCGCCCATCCGCCCCGCGATCTTCCGCAACGTCAGCTCGGGCAACCCGCCCTCGCTCAACGCCTGCACGGATGCCACGACGATGTCGCGGACACGCTCCTCCGGATCCACATACCGCGGCACCGAGACCTCCCGCAAATCCACGCCCACGTTGTAGAACAGACACTACACATCCTGACCTGCGCGACTGACGTCGAGAGACGCAGAGGCAGCCCCCGCAGACCCCACAAGACGACGGCTTTTATATAGCAGTTGATACAATACTCCGAGGCTGACTACTTCAGCCGCGAGCTCGATTCCGCAGATCGCCTCCCGCGCTACTCGCACCCCGATGGCTTGTCGCGTGCGCTGAACCCCGCGCCTCCAGCGGAGGAAACCCTGCTGCGTCAGGGTGGCACAGCGGGCGGCGCCTCAATGCGCGCCGGACGCTGCCGACTCAGCAGCTGGCGCAGATCTCTCTCCCCTCGCTCCTGGCCCCTGCCGCTCGTCCTGGAGCGGTTCCACGAGGCGTTGCCGAAGGTCGAGATCCGTACCCGGCGGATCGACACGCACGGCCGGGCCGGGCTTTAGGACCGCGCCCTCGACTGAGCGATCGTCCGCCAGACGGCCCCGGTCTGCGGCACCACGGCGACCCCACTCTTCGTCGACCGGTTCGTGGCGGCCCTCCCCTGGAGGCCAGCCGGAATACGCCGGAAACGTGCCGTAGGCCGTCTGCTGTGGTGATCTGAAGCTCGCTGGCCCACCGGCGGATCACCCGTTCGTGGGTTCTTCTGATGATTCGCGGTGTGGTGCCTGGGGCTTCTTTCCTGGTCATGTGCTTGTGGTGTCTGTGATCGACTCGGCTGCGTGCGCTTCGTATGAGTGAGCGGCCGGGATCATGCGGCGCATGGCTTCGGTGGAGCGTACCGCGTATCCGCGGTTCAAGCGCACGATCTCCTCTCGCGAGTTGCAGGAGGCGTTCACCCCCGGCACCGCCGAGGCGGCGTGGGCGCGAGGCAAGGCGCGCTCGCCGGAGCATCTGCTGGCGCTGGTGGTGCTGCTGAAGAGCTACCAGAAGCTGGGCTATTCCCCGGATCTGGGCGAGGTGCCGGAGTTGGTGGTCGGGCATGTGCGCGATCTGCTGGAGCAGGATGAGAGCGTGTCGCCGCGGCACGATTCGGTGCGTACGGCTGCGCGGCAGCGGGACTTCATCCGTGAACGGATCGGCGTGGCCTACGACGTGGAGAAGGCCCGGGAGGTCGCCGCAGTGGCGATTAGGGAGGCCGTGCAGACCAAAGACAACCAGGCCGACCTGATCAACGTGGCGCTGGAGAAGCTGGTCAAGGCGAGGATGGAGCTGCCCGGCTACAGCACGCTGGACGAGATGGCCTCGGCGATCAGGACCGAGGCGAAAGAGGACTTCTTCGCAGCGATCGTGTCGCGGATGGACGAGGTCGACCGCGCCGGGTTGCTGGGACTGCTGCGGGTGCCTGCGGGCGGTCGCAGCAGGTTCGACGAGCTGAAGCGCCCGGCGAAGGCGCCGACGGTCTCCCACCTGCGCGAGCACCTTGCCCACCTGGACAGGCTGGAAGCGCTGGGGGCGACGGCGACATGGCTTCAGTGGGTTCCGCCGGGGAAGGTGGAGCACTTCTCTGGGCAGGCGAAGGTGCTGGACGCCGCTGAGATGTCCAAGGTCGGCATGGTGAAGCGGTGTGCGCTGCTGGCGAGTCACCTAGTTTGGCAGACGCTCTATGACTTGGATGATCCCGCAAACAAATGGTGCATTGAACCGCTTCCACAGCGCGCGGAAAAACAGGCGGACTCGAATTCGATGGACATTAGCAAGCTGAAGGATGATTTCAACGCACTTCTTGCCAAGATGAGAAAGGCGAACCTGTTAGAATAGGCGGAGGCGCGGACGGAACTGATATCGGGGATGCCGCATCTCATCGAATCCGGCAGTGGGTCAGCTGAGCGTGGTGAACGTTGACGACACAGCGGGCCGGTGGCGCTTCGAAGGCGGCGAGTGTTCCAGGATGACTCCCGTGTCGC
The DNA here is from genome assembly GCF_020010925.1 of Streptomyces griseiscabiei. Lineage (NCBI taxonomy): Bacteria > Bacillati > Actinomycetota > Actinomycetes > Kitasatosporales > Streptomycetaceae > Streptomyces > Streptomyces griseiscabiei. The sequence continues at coordinate 1,721,931 of NZ_JAGJBZ010000001.1, forward strand.
CAACGCCACGCCAACCATGGGAGCACACAGGGCGTCGTGACGGTATGACATCGTGCAGGGAACGCATGAGCGGCGGTTCTGCTTTCCGGACCTTCCGCACCTGTTGGCTCGTCAGGGTGGTGCCGCAGTAAATGCCGGATTTACTGCGGCAGGGCCTCTACCGTGATCACCACGACCTGCGGCGGGGTGTTCCGGCCACCGGGATGAGGTGTACGCATTTACTGCGGCAGCGCTGAGTGGGGCGGGGCGGGCGTGACGATCGAACCCAGTGACCGAACTCGGGGCCGGGGGCTGCTTCGGTTGCCGCGGGCCCGGGTGGTGCCGCTGTCCGCCCCGCCGGCGTCGTACACCGCGGCGGTCGAGCGGTATCTCACCGGCGCGGGCATCGCGAATTCCTCTGCGCGGATCTACCGGATCTCGCTGACGACGTGGGGGTGGATGCTCACCGGCGAACCCGCGCCGACCTGACCCGCCCGCCGGGGCGCGAAGCCGCCCGTCTTCTTCGTCGCGGCGATCGACGAACCGGCGCCGCCGGAGGTGCTGGCCGAACTGGCGGCGGCGCGGGCGGACGAGATGGACGCCGACACCGTCAACCGCGAGCTGTCCATCGCGCGCAAGGCGATCGGCTGGTGGCAGCGCCAGGGCTGGATCGAAGGCGATCCCACGATCGGCATCAGCGGCGGCCGGCGCCGCCGGACCGCACCAAGGCCCTGGCGGAGAATCAGATCGCTGCCCTGTGGCGCCTGGACGTCTCACTGCGGGAGAAGACGTTCTGGAAGATGCTCTACGAGTCCGCCGCACGGGCCGACGAGGTGCTGTGCCTGAACGTGGAAGACCTGTACCCGCAAGACAAGCGCGGCAAAATCACCGCCAAGGGCGGCGCGACCGAGTGGATCCACTGGCAGTCCGGCACTGCCCAGCTCCTGCCCCGTCTGATCGCCGGCCGCACCCACGGGCCGCTGTTCCTGACCGGTCGCAAGGCCCCGGCCGGGACCGCGACGCTAAACGTGTGCGAGGAGACCAGCCGGGCCCGGCTCTCCTACCGCCGGGCGGAGGAGATCTTCGAGGAGTCCACCCGGCTGCTGGCGAACCCGCTCGCCCGGCCCGAGGACGTCGAGGACCTGGAGGGATGGGGCGTATTCCGGCTGCCCTCCTCCCCTCGGGCCACCCGGCGGCGGACGACGTCGGTCCGCTGGATCTGGCGGACCTCGCGGGCGACGCCCGGGTGTGTGGCTGCACTGCCACATCCGGCCCGACGACTACGACGCCATGGCAACCAAGCCGGGCCGCCGGCTTCAGCCCCGCCCCGGCCCACTGGGCACGGTCGATGACCTCGCCGACCGCCATGGCCGAGTGCGGGCTCGGCGTCACCGTCGTACCCGCCGCCGTGTCCGGGGCGCGGTGGGCCGTCAGGTTCGGAACCCTCCGTCACGGAACGGCGACCATCGAGCTCAGCGCTATGACCAGGTCTGGTCAAGCGCCTTACAGCACTCGCGACGCGCCTCACGGCGGCGCGAAGCCCCACGTGACGGGAGGGCGTCGACCGCACCGTGGTGTCGCGAGCGGTGAGCTTGCTACTCCGCGTAGTAGGTGGCGTCCTGCCGGTCGAGTGTCGTGCTGACCGGTTGGACGTGGAGCAGGTTGTTGTAGTGGCGGATGTAACGGCCGGGAAAGTTGTACGACTCGAAGGAGATGCCGTCGGCGGAGTCGGCCAGGCCGGCGCGCTGGGTGAAGGAGGCATCACTCCTGAAGACGGCCGTGCCGTCGTTCTTCTCGACCCAGACCTCGAAGTTCTTGTGGCGCAGGTAGTAGCCGGGGAAGTTGGCCGACTCGAGGGATACCGTGCCGGTGCCGGCGAGGCCGGGGACGACGCGGAACTGGGAGTCGGCGAGGTTGGTGACGTTCGCCTGGGTCTTGGCCCTGAACCCTTCGTGCCGGATGTAGCGGTCGGGGAAGGTGTACGAGGAGAAGCGGACGGGGGTGACGCCGTCGGCCACCGGGATGCCGAAGTTGGGCGTGCCGTCGGTGTTCCAGTAGATCTTCTGGAAGCGGGTGCGTCGGTTGGGGTCGTTGAGCGGGTCGCCGCTGATGTCCTTGTAGCTGCGGTCGTGGTAGACGAGGATGTCCGACTTGCCGTCCTCGGAGACGGTGAAGGAGTTGTGGCCGGGGCCGTACTGGCTGGTGGCGTCGTTGCTCTTGAACACCGGCTCGGTGTTCTTGGTCCAGGACCCGGGATCCGTCAGGTCGGCGGTGGCGTTGGCGGTCAGCATGCCGAGGCAGTAGTTGGCGTCGGTGGCGCTGGCCGAGTAGGTGACGAAGACCTTGCCGTTCTTCTGCAGGACGGCCGGGCCTTCGTTGACGTCGAACCCCTGCTTCTCCCAGGCGAACTCAGGGGTTGACAGTCGTACTTGCTCTCCGGTGATCGTCCAAGGGTTGGGCATCTTCGCCAGGTAGATGCCGCCGGGGCCGGAGGGGTTGGACTGCGCCCAGACGAAGTAGCGGGTGCCGTTGTTGACGAAGGTCGTGTGGTCCAGGGACCAGGAGTCCCAGTTGGTGGTGATGCGGCCCTTCTCGGTCCAGGGGCCGGTCAGCGGGTTCGCGGCGCTGGACTCCAGCGCGTACATCCGGATCCTCCACTTGTCGCCTGCGGAGCCGGCGGAGAAGTAGACGTACCACTTGCCGTCGATGAAGTGGATCTCCGGGGCCCAGATGTGAGCGCCCATCTCACCGCTGGCGTGCTTGGTCCAGATGGTGGTCTCGGGGGCGGTGGCGAGGCCCTGGAGGGTGGTGGCCCGGCGCATCACGATCCTGTCGTACGCCGGAACCGTCGCGGTGAAGTAGTAGAAGCCGTCGGTGTGCTTGAAGACGTGCGGATCGGCGCGCTGGAGCGCGATCGGGTTGGTGAAGTTCGCGGCCGAGGAGGCCGACGCGGCAGCGCGGGCGGGCGCACTGGTAGTGGCGAAGACGACCAGTGCGATGGCCCCCGCGGTCAGCGCGCGGCGGCTGATGGGGCGGGTCATGGGGCGGTTCTCCTGGGGGTCAGGCGTGGAGGGGGGGAAGACGTGGCGGCTGCCAGGGGGCAGTGGCAGCCGCCACTCGGGATTGCTCAGGCGACGGGCCTGAGCTGCCACTGCTGGCAGTCGTTGTTCAGCCAGGTCCACTGGCGTACGTCGGCGCCGTCGGTGGTGGAGCAGTTGGCGACGTCGGCGACCTTGCCGGTGGCCTCGTTGACGATCCGGACGTAGTCACCGTTGGCCGTGTACACGAGCCGGAACTTCTGGCAGTTGTTGTTCAGCCAGGACCACTGCCGGATGTCGGCGCCGTCGGCGGAGCCGCAGTTCGCGATGTCCATGACCTTGCCGGTGGCGACGTTCACCAGCCGGCTGGTGTCGTTGCCCTGGTCCTCGACGCGCCACTTCTGGTTGGCGCCCGTATGGCAGGCCCACTGCTGGATGTTGGTGCCGTCGGCGGGGTCACTGTTCGCGACGTCCAGGCACTTACCGCTGTGGCGGTTCACCACTTGGTAGGAGGTCGGGGTGAGTGCCGTCTCCCCGGAGGGGCCGGGCAGGGTGGTGCCGAGGGCGACCGGGGTGCCGAAGTTCGGGGTGCCGTCGGCGTTCCAGGTGAACTTCTGGGCCCGGGTGGTGCGGTCGTTGCCACAGCCTCCGTTGGTGGTGTCGTTGGCGTGGTAGACGATCCAGTTCTCGGTGCCGTCGGGGGAGGCGAAGAACCCGTTGTGGCCGGGTCCGTAGACGCCCACCGCGTCATCGCGCTGGAAGACGGGGGTCTGCTTCTTCGTCCAGGAGGAGGTGAGGAGCGGGTCACTGCCGGTGAGCTCCAGCTGGCCCAGTTTGTAGTCCGGGGTGGAGCAGAAGCTCGCGGAGAAGGTGAGGAATGTCCGACCGTCGTGGTAGAGGGGTTCGGGACCCTCGTTGACCGGGGTGCGCGATCTCTCCCAGCTCAGGGTGGGGCTGGAGATGATGCTGAAGGTCTGGCTGCTGAGTGTGTACGGGTTGCTCATCGGCGCGATGACCAGGCTCTGCGTACTGCTGTTGATGAAGCCGCTGCCCACCAGGTACAGCTTGTCGTCGTGCTTGAGCACGCTGGCGTCGATGAGCCAGCCACCGGTCGACAGGTTGGAGCCGGTGAGCATGTTCTTGTACGTGTACGGACCCATGGGGTCTGTACCGGCGCTTTCCAGGACATGGGTGCGCTGGGAGTCGCAACAGGCGACTCCGGCTGGGCCGGCGGAGTAGTAGAGGTACCAGTGACTGTCGAAGAAATGCAGCTCCGGCGCCCAGATGTTGTTGTTGCGGGCCGGGTTGGTGTCGCTCCAGACCTGGACGCTGGCGGCGGTGGAGAGACCGGCCAGAGTGGGCGACTTCCGCATGGTCAGGACGCCGGTGAAGGTCGTGGTGATCAGGTAGTAGTTGCCGTTGTAGTACTCCAGCCAGGGGTCGGCGCCCTTCTGCGACTTGACCGGGTTGGTGAACGGCCGGCCGTCGGCACCGGCGGCGGGCTGTGTGGTGACCAGTGAAGCGAACAGGGTCAGCAGAGCTGCCCCGAGTACGAACCAGTGACGGGTGCGGAACACGGAAAGGCCCCTTCAGCAGCGCGTTCGAGAATCCGAACATCGTGCGTAACGTCGGACAGAGGTGGGCGGAGCGCCCGCCTACCCGGTCGACCGCGGTACGGCGGGCTCGCCCGGTGAATCAGCTGAGTCAGTAGACGGCTTTGAAGGTGGCGTCCGCCCGGCCGGCCGCGGTCGAGATCTCGTCGAGCCGCAGCACGAAGGACGAGTGCCGGAGGTAGCGCGTCGGGAAGCCGGCCGAGCGGAACGACGACCAGGTTCCGTCGGCGAGGCCGGCGACACGGGTGAACGTGGCGTCTGTGGCGAAGCCCGACGTTCCGTCGTTGCGGACGACCTTGATCTCGAAGTTGTCCTGTCTCAGGTAGTAGCCGGGGAAGTTGACCGACTCGAACGACACTCCGTTCGGGTCGGACAGCCCGGGCCGCAGCCGCCACTGCGCGTCCTGGTAGGGGTCGAAGGGCATCTCGCTGATGCGACCGACGAAGCTCGCGTGCCGGACGTAGTGGCCGGGGAAGTTGTAGGACTTCAGCAGGTTCCAGCTCGTGCCGCCGTACCGGGCGAGGAGCCGGTCGCGGTCGGCCGCGGTGATCGGCTGGATGGTGTTGTGCTTCCCGTTCAGCGGCGCGGTGTAGGACTGGCGGCCCACCTTGGTCCACGTCCCCGACACCAGGTCGCCCTGCCACAGGTCGAACTTCGCGTTGGGGCAGAAGGTGTCACCCCACAGCGACCAGGTGGACGAGGTGAGGGACTTCACCAGCGTGGGGGCCTCGGTGCACCGGTTCTCGGCGACGCCCTCGGTGTACTTGGTGAAGCTGCCCGGTTCCACCGACGTCGACCGCGCGCCGGCCAGGCGGCCCGTCGCGTTGCTCTTGTAGTAGAGGTAGTTGGATCCGTTGACGCCGGTGACGACGTGGGAGTCGAGGATGTCGGACCCCGTGTCGTAGAACACCACGGGGTCGGTGGCGGTGACGAAGTCGGTCGTGTAGGCGGCGGCGATCACCGAGTGCGATGAGCCCTGCGGGACAGTGGTGAACGTGATGCCGTAGGCGCTGCGGACCGGGTCCCAGTGGATGGCCGGGGCCCAGCTGTAGGAGTTCGCGTTGGTGGCGTTGACCTTGAGCAGCCGGTCCGCCGACCAGTTCACCAGGTCCGGCGAGGTCCAGACGTGGATGTTCGGGTTGGCCTTCGTGAAGCTGCCGCCGACGGCGATGTCGGTCGCCAGCGCGACCCAGCTGCCGTCCCGCAGCCGGTACAGGAACGGGTCGCGGATGCCCTTGGTGCCCGCGGTCGGGGTGAGGATCGCGTTGTTGTCGTTGAGTGGCGTCCACTCCCGGCCGTCGTCGCTGACGGCGAGATGCAGGGCGTTGACGTTGCCCGCTCCGCTGATCGACTCCTTGAAGTAGCCCATCACGTAGGCGGAATCGGCATCCGCCGCTTCGGCCGTCTGCGCGGGTGCGACCACACCCGCGACGATCGCGATCAGGGCGACCAGGAACGTCCGTCTTCGGATCAATCGTGCCAACATGCTCTCCCTCTTCCTCTCGGTGAGAGGCCGGGCGGGCGGCACACGCCACCCGCCCGGCAGCGGCGGACCTCGGTGAAGAAGACGACACCGAGGGAACGACCTGCCGGGCCGGCGCCGGCTTCCCTGTCGGGTCAGCTCGTGACGCGGAAGGTGGCGTCGTTGCGTGCGGTGGCGGTGGTGATGGGGTCGAGCTTCAGTTCGAAGGCGTAGTGGCGGATGTAGCGATCGGGGTGGTTGTACGACTGGAACGACGACCAGGAGGAGTCGGCGAGTCCGGCGACCTGCCGGAAGGTGGCGTCGGCGGCGAACTGGGTGCTGCCGTCGTTGTAGACCAGCTGGAAGTCGAAGTTGACGTGGCGCAGGAAGTATCCGGGGAAGTTGACCGACTCGAAGGAGACGGTTCCGGACCCGGCCAGGCCGGGCCGCGGCCGGAACTGGGCGTCCTGGCTGGTGATGTTCTGGTCGATGCGGACGTCGAAGTTGGTGTGCCGCACGTAGCGGTCCTGGAAGTTGAACGACTGGAGCCGCTTGGGGGCGACGTTGGCGTAGCGCGCCTGCACCCGGCTCTCCTCGGCGGCCGTCAGGGTCAGGATCTCACCGTGCCGCTTCTTCGTCCCGCCCATGCTGTAGCTTCCCGACGCCGGAAGGCGGTAACTGCTCGACGTGGACGGGTTGGTGGTCAGGACCGGCATGTAACCGCGGCTGGTGGCGTACTGGTCGAGGTAGAGGGCCCACTCGTTGCGGTCACGGAACTTCATCCACATCGGGCCCTCGACCTGGGCGCCGGTGAGGCCGATGCCGGAAAGGTTGCCGATGGTGGTCCAGGTTCCCAGGATCGAGTTGCTGCCCTCGAGGGTGATCTGGCCGTCGCCGGAGGCACGCACGTAGCGGTACTGACCGACGCCGGCCGGCTGCTCGATGATCTGGGTGTCGATGATGCCCTGGGTGCCGGGGCGGTCGATGTAGAGCTGCGGGGTCGTGATGGTGTGGAAGTCGGAGGTGCGGGCGTAGTAGATGCGGTGCTTCAGCACGCCGCCCAGGGTGGCGTTGGTCGCCCAGTACAGGACGTAGTCGTTGGTTTCCTCGTCCCAGATCGCTTCCGGCGCCCACGCGTTGCGCCCGTCGGGGATTGCGCCGGCGACGTTCAGCAGCCAGGGCTGCGACCAGGTGACCAGGTCGCTCGACTCCCACACCACCAGGTTGCGGCTGCCGTTGGACGTGGAGTCCCCCCACGACTGGCCGCAGCCGATGCACAGGTCGGTCGCGATGATCCAGTACTTGCTCCCGTCGGGAGAACGGACCAGGGCGGGGTCACGCACCCCGCGCGTGCCCACCGTGGAGCGCAGGACCATGCCCCCGCCGTTGAGGTCGTTCCAGTTCAGGCCGTCCGTGCTGTGTGAGAAGTAGATCTGCTGCCCCGTCGACCCCTCCCCGATGAAGTGGGCCATCAGATAGCCCGGATCGGCGGCGGCGGCCCGCTGGGGCGTGGTCAGGACCTGGGCGGTGAAGAGCAGGCAGGCGGCGACCAGTATCGCCGTCAGCCGGGCTCGAAGCGCTGACATGTACATATCCTGTCTTTCTGGGGGCCACGATCAGGTGAAAGTGGAGTCGAGGGGGAAGCTCACGGTCACTACGCCGCTGGAGGGATCTGTTGCTGCGTGACGCGGGACGCGGCGCTGCCGAGGAACCGCCGAACGGCCGGATCGTCTGTGCGTGATCGGGACCGTAGACACCTCCGGCACGGGGAGGGGCACCCCGTGCCGGCCATAGGCGGGCGTCGACTCGCCGTGGCCAGGAGTTGTCCTCAGGGCCGACCCGCTCGATGTGTCCGCGCGCCGGTGGTGACTAGCCTCGGCTCCACTTCTGGGTGGCGTTTCCGAGAGCCGTCCACAGCTGGACCGGCGATCCGTTGGCCTTCGCTGAGTTCTTCACATCGATCGCGAGGCCGTTGGAGCGGTTGATGACGGAGCCGTCCATGCGGAACGACCACTTCTGGCTGGACTTGCCGTTGCAGGTCCAGAGGATCAGCTTGGTACCGGCGGTGGTGCCGTCGCCGGCCGCGGCCAGGCAGCTGCCCGCGACGCGGAGTTCACCCGCGGCGGTCTGCGTGATGGTCTGGTTCTGGTTCCCGGAGCAGTCCCAGATCTGTACCTGCACACCTGTCTGTCCGTTGGGCACGTCGAGGCAGCGACCCGAGTTGGCGCCCTTCAGCGTGAAGGGGTTCGCCGGTGCCGGGTCCTGGACGAGCTGCCACTCCTGTGCGTCGTCCGCCGCGGGGTCCGTGGCGGCGTTGATCGACGCCTGCAGGGTGACGGGGCCGCTCTGGGTGGCGCCCGTCATGAAGAGGCTCGTGTTACGGAACGATCGGATCTTGTAGTAGCCGTCGGTCGAGGGGGCGAGGGTCCACTGCTTGTCGGTGGCTCCGTCGTCGACCCACTGGGCCAGGTGCTGCCCTGCTGTCGCGCTGCCGGTCCAAACGGCGACCGAGCGGCCACCGGCCTTGTTGAGCAGGGAGACGTTGCCGCTCTTCTCCGTCAGGTGCCAGCGCTGCGTGTCGTCCGCGGCATCCTTGTTGCGCAGGACGAGGTCGGGCGCGTTCCCGGTGAGGTTCGCGTCCTGCGTCTTTCCGGCATCGGGGCTGAGGACCTGCCCGGTCGCGCGGTTGACGAGGGTGCTGTAGGTGCCGGCGGACCGGCCGAGGTCGACCTCGGCGTATTTCACCGGTCCGACGCTGCCGCCCGCCCACGCGGCCTGGAGGATCAGGACGCGTCCCGTGCCGTCCACGTACTGGAGGTTGCGGCTGTACCCGGCGGCGATCGGGGTCTGGTACTCCTTCCAGGTGCCGTCGCTGCGGCCGGACTCGTTCACCCAGACGTTCTTGTCACCGGCGGCGTTCATCACGATCCGTCCGTCCGGCAGGGGCTGGAGCACCGGGCTGCCGCCGGTCGGCAGCGTGCGCCCACCGGCCGGCACGGGCAGCTCGCTGATCGGGTGGTCGGCGGCCTCGTAGAACTTCAGCGGATCGTCCGCGATCCTGTAGCGCACGTCCGGGCCGCCGACGAAGTACTCGTAGGTCATGAGCCACTTGCCGTCAGTGGTCGGTGCCAGCGTCGTCATGCCGGGGCGCTTGCCGCCGATCTGCGTCTTGCCGTTGCCCCGGCTGACCGTGGTACCCGCCATGTCGACGACCGGCTGGCTCCAGGACGTGCTGCGGCCGTCCCAGGTCTTGTGCGCGAGGATCTGGCCGTCCGAGTCCGGCGCGGTGTCGTTGTCCGGGTCGAGGACCGGTATGCCGGTGGTGGCGTCGTAGCTGAGGTAGTCGTTCTCGTCGGAGTAGTAGGCGACGAGTTTGCCGTTGCGGGCGATCAGGTACGGCTCCCAGACCGGGTCCTGCTGCGCGTTGCTGTTGGCGCTCGAGTCGGTCCCGCCCTGCCAACTGCCGGTGGCGATGATGTTCTCGACCCTCCAGGTCGCACCCTGGTCGGTGCTGGCGTACAGCGCGATCGCCACGTCCTCGCGGTCGCCGTTACCGGTCGGCACCCAGTTGGGGTCGGCGGCCTTCTTCTCCTTGTAGTAGTAGTCGTCCCCCGAGACCACGCTCGCGAGAAGCAGTGTGCCGGCGCGGAGGTCTCCCACGTCCTGCGGGAGCACATAGAAGTATGGGTTCGTCCAGTTACTGGTGTACTTGGCATATTCCGGGTCGCTGGACAGTTCGGAGGGCGGCTTCACATCGGTCAGCTTCTGCCAGGTCGTGCCGTCGTCGTCGCTCTTGTAGACGGGCAGCGTCTGCCCCACCGGAGCGCCCTGACTGTTCTCGAACGACGCCACGATCCGGCCGCCCGGCAACTGGGCCGACTTCGGGTAGAGGACACAGGGCCTCTTGTTGCACGTCGCGGAATTGTCCGCCACATACAGATTCGACGAACTCGGCTGATATGCCGACGCACTCGTCACGGAGGCAAGGGCGACTGCCATGCCGACGCAGCCGGCCGTCGCTGCCGCAAAAGCCTTCCGTACCAAGGGTCTTGTCATTGCAGGTCCTCTGAGCTCATGGCGGTGGCGGGTGAATAACCTGATGCCTGTGTCATCGGAGTATCAGGAAGCGGAGCCCTGATGTCACCGGCGCGTTTCCGAAAGAGTTTCGTAGCCCGGTCCTCCTCGGGTATTGACGGCGGCGACCGGGGCCCACGGCCACGTGACCGGTGGTTTTTGTCGTCCGTGCAGTGCTCTTGCCGCCGCCTGCCGAGCCCCGTTACTTTGCAGCGGAGTTTTGGCAGATACGCGGCGCGGTCCGGCACATCGGTGTTCGGCTAACAGAACGGGCATCGAGGAAGTGACACATCGAGGTCGGGACCGACAAGAAGCGCAGTACGGTTTGCTGACGAACATCGCCGCCGAAGCGGGAGTCTCGCTCAGTACCGTGTCCAAGGTGGTGCACCGACGTCGGGACGTCGGCGCGGCGACGCGCGCCAGAGTCGAGGAGCTACTGGACCGCTACAGCTACGCCCGCCCGTGGGAGCGGGACCCCTCCACGCCCCGGCAGATCATCGCGGTGTTCCGAGACCTGTCGGGCCCGTACACCTTGGAAGTGGCGCGCGGGATCGTGGACGCGGCCGGTGAGTTGGACATCAACGTGGTCACGGGGACCACGGGCCGCCGGTCCATTTCCGGATGGCTCGAGGAGTGCGTGGCGCTCGGTGCGGCCGGGATGGTCATCGTGATCTCGATGCTGGCCGAAGAGGACCAGCGCCGGATCGTCGAGCAGCGGATCCCCGTGGTGCTGATCGACCCGCTTAGCGCGCCGACGCAGGACATTCCCAGCATCGGCGTGACGAACTGGAGCGGCGCCCGGGAGGCCGTGCAACACCTGCTGGACCTCGGGCATACCCGGATCGGCATGGTCGCGGGCCGCTCGCATTCCCTGGCCGGGGCGGCACGCGTGCACGGCTACCGGGCCGCCCTGGAGGAAGCCGCCCTGGCCTACGACCCCGCGATCGTCCGCTCGACCGACTTCGACTACGACGAAGCGCTCGCCGCCAGCCTGCAGATCCTGCGGGCCGACGACCCGCCCACGGCCGTCTTCGCGGCCAGCGACGCACAGGCGCTCGGCGTGCTGGAGGCCGCTCGCCAGCAGGGACTGGGCGTGCCGGACGACCTGGCGGTGATGTCCTTCGACGACACCCTGGTGGCGGCCATGGCCTGCCCGCCGCTGAGCGCCGTACGGCAGCCGTTCGAGGAGCTGGGGCGCGAGGCGACGCGGATCCTCCTGGAACTCGCCCAGGGCCGGCCGCCCGCGTCCCCGCGCATCGAGCTCGCCACGGAGCTCGTGCTACGGACGTCGACGAAGGCTCGCACTCCGGCGGTTTCCGGGTAACGCGATCCGGCCGGCGGCGCATGCTGCCGGCCCCTTCGTCCGCCTCCCGCCGGCTCACTCCCGCTCGACGGACACGGGAACCGTGTGATGCCGCAGGACCGTCGCGTCCCGCTCCACGCCGACCAGTTGCAGGACCTCCCGCGCCGGTGTGTCCAGGCTGGAGGAGCCCGCGTGGAGGACGATCTCGCCGGGTTCGACGACGCGTCGGCCGTCCAAGCCGGTGAAGGCCAGGCGGTCGGTGTGGACGTGGAAACAGATGGTCGCCTGCTCGCCGGGAGCGAGGGTGACCTTGGCGAAGCCGAGCAGGAAGCGCACCGGTCGGGTCACCTGCGCGACCGGGTCGACGGCGTACAGCTGGACCGTTTCGGCGCCCGCCACCGCTCCCGTGTTGCGTACCCGCGCGCTGACCGTGAACTCGCCGTCCGTGGGCACCTGGTCGCGGTCGACGGTCATGAGGTCGGTCTCAAATGTGGTGTACGACAGTCCGTGGCCGAACGGGAAGGCGGGGGTGGGGTCGAGGTTGGACAGGAAGCTCTGCCGGTCGCCGAGCGGCGGGTGGAGGTAGGTGTACGGCTGCCCGCCCGGCGAGGCGGGGATCTGCACGGGGAGCTTTCCGCTGAAGTTGGCGCGCCCGGAGAGGAGTTGGGCCAGCGCCCGGCCGCCCTCCTCCCCTGGCAGGAAGACCTGCACCAGGGCCGCGGCGGCGGGCGCGAACCGGCCCATGGCATAGGGCCTGCCGCTGCTGACGACCACCACGACCGGCTTCCCGGTCTCCAGGAGCGCCTCGACCAGTTCCTCCTGGACGCCCGGCAGTCGCAGGTCCTCCACGTCGCAGCCCTCGCCCGAGGTGCCGATGCCGAACATGCCCGCCTTGTCGCCGACGACGAGGACGGTCAGGTCGGCCGCCGCGCAGGCCGCCACCGCGGCCGGGATGCCGGAGCGGTCCTCGTCGCGGATCGGGCAGCCCTGCTCGAACTCCCAATGAACGGAAGGGATTTCCTCGGCGAGGGCGGTACGCAGGGAGGCCGCCTCGACGCCGTCGCCGAGGTCGTCGCGGTCTGCGAGGACGTGGTTGGGGAAGCTGTAGCAGCCGAACATCGTGCGCACGTCGTCGGCGCACGGGCCGATCAATGCGATCCGGCCGACGTACGGGAGAGGCAGGGCCCCGTCGTTCGACAGCAGAACGGCGCTCGACTGTGCCACGGCGTAGGCAAGCCCACGGTTCTCTGGCTTGTCGAGGTCCAGTTCCCCCGCGCGCAGAGCGGGGGGCCGTGGGTCCCAGCCGGGATCCAGCAGTCCGAGTTCGATCTTCTGCCGCAGCACCCGGCGCACCGCGCGGTCGACCCGGTCTTCGTCCACCAGCCCCTGTTGTACGGCGTGGACGAGGGCGTCGCCGAAGCCGCGCTGGTCGGGCAGTTCCACGTCCATGCCGGCGCTCAGCGCGAGCGCGCCGGCGTCGCGCAGGTCGGCGGCCACCCGGTGGGCGCTCACCAGGAAGGGCAGGGACCAGTAGTCGGAGACGACGGTCCCCTCGAACCCCCACGCCTCACGCAGGACGTCGGTCAGCAGCCACCGGCTGGCGGCGGGCGCCTCGCCGTCGATCTCGGCGTACGAGTTCATCACCGAGCCGACGCCGGCGGCGACGAGCCGTTCGAAGGGCGGCAGGATGACGTCGAACAGTTCGCGGCGGCCAGCGTGCACGGGGGCGTGGTTGCGGCCGCCCATGGACGCGGAGTACCCGGCGAAGTGCTTGAGGGTGGCGTACACACCGGCGCTCTGCAACCCGGTGACGTACGCCTCGGCCACCTCACCCACCAGGTACGGGTCCTCGCCGTAGGTCTCCTCGCAGCGACCCCAGCGGTAGTCGCGGATCACGTCGACGACCGGGGCAAGCCCCTGGTGAACGCCGGCCTCGGCCATGTCGGCGCCGATCGCCTCGCCGACTCGGCGGATCAGTTCGGGGTCGAAGGTGGCGGCCATCGCCAGCGAAGTGGGGTAGATGGTGGCGCCGTAGGCGGTGAAGCCGGTCAGGCACTCGTCGTGCGCCATGGCCGGGATACCGAACCTGCTCTGTGCCACCACCTGCCGCTGGTGCTCGGCCAGGAGGCGGGCGTGCTCCAGAGCAGGGCGGGGCAGGGTCCCGTAGGGACGGGTGAGCTGTCCCAGACCGTGCCGGGCTGTTTCGTCGAGGTCACCGACGCGGCCGAAGTGGTTGCTGCCCGGGGCCACTTCCGGGCCGTCGGCCTCGATGTCCTCCCAGGTGCTGCTGAGCTGGGCGACCTTCTCGGGGAGGGTGAGCCTGGCGAGGAGGGCCTCGGCCCGGTCGGGTGCCGATCGGGCGAGATCGGCCCAAGGCCGGTCGTCCTGTTCCTGGGGGATGCCGCCGTGGTCCGGCATGGTGGTCGTCATTCACGACTCCTCGGGGATGGCCGATGCGCGAGGGGGCGCGCGGGGTGTGCGTGGGCATGCCGACGGGACCGGGCGCGCTGCCGGCCGTCGCGCGAAGCGAACCGCCCTACAAAGTGGGCTACTTGGAGAAACCGGCGGTGAGGCCGGCGACGAGCTGGCGGCGGGCGAGGATGAACAGCGCGAGCATCGGCAGGGTGGAGAGCACCACCGCGGCCATCGTGGCCGGTACGTCGATGCCGAACTGCCCCCGGTAGAGGGTCAGCGCCAGTGGCAGTACGGCTTTGTCGCCGCTCTGGGTGAGGATGAGCGGGAAGAGGAAGCCGTTCCAGACCTGCAGCCCGTCGTAGACGGCGACCGTCATCAGCGCCGGGCGCGCCAGCGGCGCCGCGAGCGAGATGAGCATGCGCCAGTCACCGGCGCCGTCCACGATCATCGCCTCGAACAGGGAGCGCGGCACGTCGCGCAGGAGGCTCACCAGGATCATCACGGTGATCGGCAGCGCGAACGCCGCCGAGGGCAGAACGATCGCGAGCAGGCTGTCGTACAGGTTCATTCTGATGATCAGCAGGTACACCGGGATGATCACCGCCTGCAGGGGGATCGCCAGTCCCAGCAGGTACAGCCGGAAGGACACGCGGGAAAGCTTGCTTCCGGCGTTGCGGACGATCGCGAACGAAGCCATGAGGGCGACGACGACAGCGATCACGACCGTCGCCGCGGTGACGATGACACTGTTGAGCAGGTAAGTCGTGAAGTCGCCTGCCAGGACGGTCCGGTAGTTGTCGAGCGTGGGGTGGCCGGGCAGGGCCAGTGGGCTGTCGGCGGTGAAGTCGGCACGGCTGCGCAGGCTGGTGATCACCAGCCAGTACACGGGTATGACGACCAACGCCGCCCACAAGAGCGTGGCGCTGCCTGTCAGGGCACGCCACAGCGCGCCGACGGCCGTGATCCGACGGAATCCGGGCCGCGGGGCCGCTACCGGGCGCTCGACGGCACCTTCCCGGTCATTGCCGGTACGGGGATCGCGGGTCTTGGTGACGATGGTGCTCACATGCCCTCCTGCTGGCTGTCCATCCGGGTGAAGCCGGACAAGCGGGTGGTCAGCAGCGACAGGCCGAGGCCGAAGACCACCAGGAGGGCGGCGACGGCGCTGGCCCGGCCCATGTCATGGGCCTGGAATCCGGTGATGTACATGGAAAGAGGAAGGACGCGGGTGGCGGTGCCCGGGCCGCCGGTGCCGCCGGACAGGACGAAGATCAGGTCGAAGTAGGTCAGCGAGCCGACGAGCATGAGCGTGCTGGACGTGACCATCGTGTACTTCAGCTGCGGAAGCGTGATGCGCCGGAACCGGGTCGCCGGCCCGGCGCCGTCAAGGGCGGCGGCCTCGTACAGGACAGTCGGGATCTGCCGTATGCCGGCCTGATAGAGCAGGGCGTGGAACGGCACGAACTGCCACGCGATCACGAAGATCACGGTGTACAGGGCCAGGTCCGGAGAGCCCAGCAGCGGCTTCGCCAGCCAGTGCAGTCCGGGCGTGGCGCCGATGCCGAAGGACGGGTCGAGCAGCGCCTGCCAGGTCAGGCCGATCGCCACGGCGGACAGCAGCAACGGGAGGAAGAACAGTACGGCGAACAGGGCGCGCAGCCTCCCGCGGGGCGCCTGGAAGATGCCGAGTACCAGGGCGACGGGCGTCTGGACCAGCCAGCTGATCACCATCACCTTGAGGGTGAGCCACAGCGCCTGCCAGGTGGCACCGTCGGTCAGGACAGCGCTCCAGTTGCCGACGCCCGCCCAGCCGACGGAGCCCAGGCCGTCCCAGCGGGCAAGACTGAGCGCCACGACGCCCACGAGGGGGACGAGGCCGAACAGGCCGAACAGGAGCAGTGCGGGAGCAGCCATGAGGAGGCCGCTGGAGCGGCGGCCTCTCCCACGGCCGGCTCGAAGAGCGGTGGTCACGATGTCGCCTTGCTCATGTTCGTGCCGAACTCGGCGGGCGGGATCTGGCGCAGGAACGATTTGTCGGTGTTGGTCAGCAGCGGGTCGGCCTGGTCTGACGGCAGCGCCTGGTCCCAGGAGAGCTGGAAGCTCGGCGCGTTCTGCACCAGGCCGTAGACGAACGTGAGCCACGCCTTGTCGGATGACGACTTCACCGTCGCCAGCTTCGACTCCAGGCCATTGACCGGCGGCACACTGCCGGCGGCGAGGTAGGCGTCGACCTGGGAGTCGTTCAGAACGTAGTCGTTGAAGTACGTCAGCGCGGCCGACTTGTTCTTGGTGGCCGAGTTCAGCGACAGGAAGTTCGAGGGGTTGCCGACGATGCTGTCCACCTTGCCGGCGCCGCCGGGCAGCGTCGGGAAGGCGGTGTAGCCCAGGTCGCCCTTCTTCAGGAAGTCCGGCGCGGCCTTGGCGATGTTGGCGTACTCCCAGGTGCCCATCACCTCCATCGCCGCCGTGCCCGTGTAGAGCAGCGCCGTGGAGGCGCCCTGGTCGTAGCTGACGGAGGAAGCGTTGTCGCCGAAGGCGCCGGCCTTCGACAGGTCCTGCAGGTACTGGTTGGCCTGGGTGACCGAGGGGTCCTTCCAGGCCGAGGCGTCACCGGAGGCGATCTTCGTGAAGACGTCGGAGCCGCCCTGGCGGTCCAGCAGGTACTCCACGTACATCAGCGTCGGCCACTTGGAGTTCGCCGCGAGCGACATCGGCACAACGTCCTTCGCCTTCAACTTCTTCACGACCGCCAGCAGATCGGCGTACGTCTTCGGGGGCTCGACGCCCGCGTCGGCCAGCACCTTTTTGTTGTAGTACAGGACGACAGGGGCGAGACCGTTGGCGGGCACACCATAAACTTTGCCGTCGAAGGTGGCACTCTGCATGACACTGGGGGTGAACCGGTCGGCCTTCACGTCCGACGCCCTCAGCGTGTCGACCTTGCCCGCCTTGACGTAGTCGTTCAGCGCGCCGCCGCCCCAGCTGAAGAAGATGTCCGGAGCCTGGTTCGCACCGAAGGCGACGCGCAGCTTCTGCTTGTAGTCGTCGTTGGCGAACAGCCTCAGGGTGATCTTCTCGTCCGGGTGGTCGTTGTTGTAGGCGTCGACGGACTCCTTCAGGATCGTCTGGTCGTTGAGCGCCCACATCGTTAGGCCCTTCGCCGACGAGGTCGTGGACGGCCCCGACGTCCCGCATGCGGCGAGGCCCAGGGCCGCCGACGCGGTGACCGCAAACGCAACGGCGCCTCGAATTATGGGAGTTTCGAGAATTCCGCTGACAGGGATTCCCCGCATGGTGTGCCTCTCTTCTCTCGGCATGCCATTGGCATGGGTGAGGCAGGCGAACCGGAAACCGTCACGAAAAGGTTTCGGATGCCCCACCGAGGGTGGCCTGCCTGCTGACCGGCACCCTGACACGACTCTCACACCGGGGACAAGGACGGGAATTCCTCGGTTACGAAACACTTTCGCGCACCGCGCGGAAATGCCGAGAAGGACGACCGCCCGCCAGTGAGCGGAGCCTCCAAGGGGGCACCGTCCGGCGGGACGTGCGGACGTATTCCGCCGTCTTGGCACGTGCCCCAACCGGCTCGGCCTAGAAGGCGGCGTCATCCACTTCCCGCCGCTTGGGCCGAGCCGCCCCACGCACCCAGATCAACGATCCATAGTGATCCAACCACCTCGAAGATCATTTTGTTGGGAGTGCGTATCCGAGCGCTTGGCCGCCGCCTGCGGCCACGGTCGGCGGATTGTCGCAATGCGGTAGCAACGTGCGGGCTTCAGCGTGCCGGGCAGTGTTGGCTGGTGCCACCGTCCGGCCGGGAGTACGACCGGTCGCCACAGGGCCTGACCACTACCGCCGCCGGGCAGCCGCCCCGGACAAAAACGATCCGGACCATTCCCGGGCCAACGACACAGATCAGTTCCCTTGGCCGCTATGTCCGCAGGTCAGCGATGCGATACCGCTGTACGACCAGCAGACGAAGAATCTGCTGGCACTCCAGTGTCAGGTCGACGCCGCCAACGAGCTCGTCGTGCTACCGGACGCCAGCAGGAGAGTCTCGCTACCTGGGGGTAGTCATGGGCCGACTGGTTACTGGGGGCAGTGCTGTGGGCTGCGTTCCGCAACCCCAATGGGACTTGAGGCCGCGGGATGTGTGTTGATCCAGGACAATCCGCCTAGGTCGAGTCGGCGGCGTGCGCGCGTGACGGCGACGTATGCGAGGCGGGCGTCGGTGTCGTTGACAGGTTCCGGGATGGGATGGCCCTCGGCGTCGTGTTGGTCGGTGTCTTTGGGGGGTGGGAAGTCGTCGCCGATCCGGACGGTTGGCCATTCACGCCCTTTGGCCTTATGGGCTGTGGACACGGTGACGTCGGCTTGGTCCTCGTCGGTGAGTTCGTCGACTGCGGCCAGGATGGCGTCGGGGCCGTGCGTGTCGACGAGGTCGACGAAGGGCTGGAGGTCGCCGCCCGCCGGATCATAGGTCGCGTAGTCCTGCACTTCGCCCCAGGAGGCGAAGAGGACGAGTTCGGGGTGGCTGGTGCGGCGTCCATCCTTGAGGTCGCGAGCCGCGAGCGCCAGCGAGGCGAGCGTGTGCCCGCCGCGAGCCAGGGCGACGCGGCGTCCCTCGGAGAGGAGGCGCATGACTTCGGCCATGGCGCCGATGTTGGTGCGGCACAGCACTGCGTCTGGGTTGGGCACGTCTCCGACCTCGGTGGGGATGGTCTCGCTTCCGGTCAGGCGGATGGGTGCCTCGGCGAGTTCGAGCCAGCGGTTGGCTTGTTCGGCGAGGAGGGGGCCGAAGCGAAAGGAGCGGGTCAGAGTGAGGGCGGTGGCGTCGAAGTCGGTCATCACGTCGCGGGCGCCGCGCCAGCCGTAAATGGCCTGGGCCGAGTCGCCGACCATGACGAGTTGGGCGTGGCCGCGCTGGGCGGCGAAGACCTGTTCCAGGACGGGGTTGGTGTCCTGGGCTTCGTCGAGGAAGAGGAAGTCCGCTTCGATCTTGGGCTGGGTCAGGGCCCACATCTTCAGGTAGTGGTCGTGTTGGAAGCGGACCGCACCGTGGTCGAATGTCTGCAGGTCGGCCCAGGCCTTAGCCGCGAACGGTAGTACCTCGTCGACGAGTTGGGCGTGCTCGGCACGTGTTGCCAGGCGTCGAAGGTGCGGCACATGGTGGCGGGCCAGGGCGCGGTCTGCGGAGTAGCAGAAGCCTGTCACGGCGCGTAGCACCGCGTGGGAGAGCGTCCTGTGGCTGATCTCGTGATCCCCGATGCGGATGGGCCGGATGATACCAAGGGCCTGGCCGGTCTTCCAGGCGGGCTGACGGGGGCCGTTGAGTCGGCCCGCGTAGCGGTGGCCGAGTGCTGCGTACGCGGTCGCGTGGGCGGTCTTGCACATCACCGTTCGGGGAAAGCGTGTGGCGGCGTCGCGAGCAATGTCCTTGTTGAAGGCGAGGTAACAGCCGCGTCGTTTGGTGCCGGCGGCGAGCATCGCGAGGGTGCTGGTCTTGCCGGTACCGGCCCCCGCCTGCAGAACGAGATGCTGCCCTGCTCGGAAGGTGTCGGCGGCTTGGACCTGCTCATCGGTCGGGGTAGGCACAAAAGACTCCTCAGGAAGGGGTGGAGCAGGACCGGCTGCGGCCGCTGAGCAGGTGGTTGTCATGACGGAGGAGAGTGCCCGCTGCGCAGGCCAGCAGTTCTTCCGGGGTGTGCTGGGCCAGCAGCCCTTCGAACCGGGTCATCAGCCGGCGGACGCGCGCTTCTTTGTGCTGTGCGACAGCGTCGATGACGGCCTGCCTCAGGAAGTCCCGGGGCCGTTGCCCGCAGGCTTCCGCAGCTTGGCGGATGGTGGTGCGGGCGGTGTGGCTGAGAGCGAAGTTCAGCAGGACACAGCCCTGTCGGTCCGGGTAATGGGTGGTCAGGACATCGATGGGCAGGACGCCGTTGAGTCGATGCCGAAGGGCTCGCAGTGCACGCCCAGGAGTCCTGGCGCGCTGCAGGGTCAGCAGTCGGGTGCCGTCGCTGTTGCCGGCCAGAGCCACGACACGACGCGCACGGCGCAATTCGCAGTCGGTGGCAGGCCGGGTCAGGGTGATCTCGATCGCGTGGTGCGCGGTCATGGTTGCGTCGCCTTCCTGCCCCGGCCGGCAGGAGCCTGCCGTCGGGTGAGTGTCGGGAGCCGGGTGTGGATGTGCTCGTGGTGGATGAGCGGGTCGAAGAGCTCCCACTCGGTTACCGCCACATCGGCGGCTGTGGGAATGGCGGCGTGCTCGGGGCAGCGTTGGGCCCTCCAGCGCAGTTGTTCGGCATAGGCCAGGCCGGTGAGCGCGTAGACGGCCAGGACTGCTCCAGCCAGAGGAAGTTGACCGTGCCGCGTGGCGAGGGGCACGAGAGTCCAGACACCTGCCTGGGTCTCGGGCGTGAGCAGGGGACGTGCGCAGCGGTGGCGGCGTCGGGTCTGGGCGACGCACTGGATCTCGTCCACCGGGTGGTTGGCGAGGTAGCGGATGTACAGGAGTTGGACGACGGGACGGCCCGGCCGACAAGTGTCCATCGGTGAGGCTTCTGTGGTCGGCGGGATGGAACGAGGAACGAAGGCGCCGCTGTCGATCAGGCGGCGGGTGTTGACCGCCAGAGCGCGGCGCAGTCCTGCCAGTTCGGGCACAGCTGGAAGAGCGTGACGGGCAGGGCACACCATGGCGTGCGGCAGGCGGCACCAACTGCTGCCGTCACCCGCCGGATGAGCGACGCCGCTGCTGACGTGCCATTGACAGGTAGCGGGCACCCTCTCGGCAGGCAGCTCGTGAGGGTGCAGGCGGATAGGCCGCTCGTTCGTGCGGTGGTACCACTCGATTCGGTTGCCGCAGTCCCGGCAGCGGTCACTCTGACCGCAACGCAGTAGACGACTGGCGCTGTCGTGGCTTACACGTAGAGAACGCCTCGCACGAACATGGACGAGGCTGCCGTCGCAACGGCGAAGAGAAGGGGGCATGGAGCGCATGCGGGCGAACTTGTCAGCTGACACGCCGTCCAAGGGGTACCCGTACCGTAGGTGTCCCTCGAAGTGCCGCATCGGGTGAGACTGGTTTTCGAAAATGCGATCGCGCGTTCACTTGGGTTCACCCGTTCGGGCGGTTGGTGAAGGCCGTCCCGAAAGCGGTCAGCCGTCGATCTTCTCGGGAGGCTCGTGCCCGTTACACAGGGTGGCGAAGAGCTCGTCGAGCGGGGTGCTCAGGGCGTGCGCGAGGGCGTGCCAGGTTTTCAGCGTACCGATCGTTCGGCCCTGCTCAATCTCGATGAGAGTCCGCCTGGCAAGGCCACTACGGTCGGCGAGCTGGTCATAGCTCCATCCTCGGGCCGCCCGCAGGCGTGCGAGCTCCAGGCGGAGTGCCTCGAAGTCCGGATCGGGTGGAAAGATCGTCACCCGACCATCCGACGGTGCAGATACCTGCCCTGTCAGTGCAGACCTCTGCCCTATTTCCCCAGGTCGCGGCACGGGCGCGAGGGCAGAGGTCTGCACTACCGTGTGCGGCCGTCGCTCTCTCCTGAGCGGACAACGGTGCGGAGGCAGGATTGGGAGGAGCACGCCCTATGAGGCTTTGCACAACACGCCCGGCAACGCGGCGTGCCTGGACGGTGGAGCTGCGGCCAGGCTCTAGCGGGCCGCAGCTTGTGTGTCAGCAGTGCGACCACCGGGGCGTGTTGCCCGCTGCCGTGTCCGCGCGCTCCGCAGCGCTCGAACATCTGGCCGGCCATGCCCGGCGCGACTCCCTGCCGTCATACCTACGCACCTGCCAGTGCCACGAGCGAGGTTGCCGCTGGCACCCCCGTCACCGCGGCTGCGCCGGCCCCGTCCATCTGCTTCTCGCCCGCGAGCGGAGCGGACGGCTCTGGCGACTCGCCGATGCCTGTGCGGCCTGCGCGTCCGTGACGGCACAGGCCGCCGTCGTTCCGGAAACCTTGCTCCCTGCGCCCGCGGCATCGTCGGACGCCGCCACGCATCGTCGCAAACGACGACCGAAGGGGCCGGGCGACCAGATCCGAGTGCGGGAGATGCTCAGCTACTTGGCCTCAGCCCTGCCCAGCCACACCGGGGCTGCAGCCAGGCTGCTCGCCGTGCAGTGCGCACTGCGCATGGACTCCGAAGGGAGGACCCGGATGCCGCCTGGGCTCCTACGCAGCCTTCACCTTGGCCGCAGCCCGCTCCCGTGGAGCGAGTTGGAGCAGGCGCAGTGGCTCCGCAGAACGCCGGCTACCCCGGGCTCTGCCGACCGGGCAGTGGGCGCCCAGATCCTCGACGGCGGGCTGTTTGTTCAGCGTCCCGCACGTCCAGACCGCAGGAGCGCTGCCGACTGGGCACTACGTATGGCGAGAGGTGGCCGCGTGGGCCCCGGCGACCCGTCTCTGCGGCTGACCGCCCTCTGCCTCGCGACGCACACCGACTCCTCAACCGGTCGCGGGTGTGCCGACATGGACCGGATCGCGCACGAGTGTGGACTCGCTCCTGAAGCTTTGTTCCTTGCGCTCGACGAATTGACGACATTCCTCGCCTCCTGGGGCTTGGCCCTCGTCTCAGGAGATCTGCACTGGGAGCTGGGCAGTCAGAATCAGCGGGCGGCCAGCCCACCTGACGCTCTCGCGAATCCCGAGAGCTGAGGCGATCGACCCGGGAATCGACCCGCTACATCCCAGCAGAGCGGTCACCGAACGCCTCGCGGAGATCGGCGCCCTCAACTCCCTCTACGCCGGACGCCTCACGCCCCGCGGCCTGCTGGTGCAGATCGCCGAACTCCACCAGGCCTCGCGCACCAGATCCGTGAGCAAAGGCCAACTGCCTATCGACATGAACGTCGTGTGTCCAGGGGAGCCACCCTCGATCGTTCCCGGAAGCCGGGATCCCTCGCGGCCTGACAGGTGAAGCCCGAAGCTGGAGACCTCTCATGGAGGCTGGGGGCCTCCCCCTTTGGGCGATCGGACTCGCCAATCGTCGAACCCGCGACTTGCACCTCCTGAGGCCCGACGAAGCACCTTCAGCTGGCTGATCGAACCCTGCGGCCGCTGGCGCCACTCTTATTCATACGCCAGGTCAACATCTGCCTGCTGACGCCGTACCGAAGCATCGCCGCCTCAGGACTGAGCCCTCTTCTGGCGATGGACCACGCTGCCTCGTTGGTGATCAGCAGGTTGCCGGCCAGCCAGTCCGCTTCTTCTTCGATCTCTCCGTCCCAGTGCCGACAACCGCGGACATCGAGCGCCGGACCAGGCGGATGCATCAGGAGCGCATGGGCGATTTCGTGGTCGGCCGAGCTGTTTTGACGCCCCGACTCGTGGGAGTCGTTCACCCAGATCTGTCGCCGTGTCCCTGCATGCACAGTGAGTGCGCTCACGGCTTCCTGCTCGGTGGTGAGAAGTCGCTCGATCCGAGCGTCGTCCGCTATCGCGGAGCTGAATGTCTTGACCGGGATCGCCAAGTGTTCAGCGAGCCGTGCAGGCGCAAGCGGCGAGGCAGGGTGCAGCCCCAACTCTCTCCGCATCTGTACCGCCAGGCGGTTGGCTTCGGCCTTGAAGCCGTGACGCAACGACATAGGGAGCTCCCCTACTCCGGCTGATCAGTCACCAACTGTTTGTAGGCGACGGCGATCAGGGCTTCGAGAGCTTCCGCAGCCTCAGGCGTGAGGTTGCGGTCGCCCCGCAGATGCGTAGCCACCTTGGTCAGCGTGTCCTGACTACGCGGCTCATCGGTCCGGCGAACAAAGTCGTCCGCGCTCAGGTTCGCCCAGGTGACAAGGGCTGCAAGTCCGTCCACGTCCGGCCTGCGCCCCTGGGCCAGCCGCGTCAAAGTCGATGCGCTGACGCCTGCTTCCTGAGCTACGTCCTTCCAGAGAAGACCTCGCTCCTGACGCGTGTGGTCCAGGGCCGTGTGAAACGCGACCGCGTCAAACCGTCCTGCTGCATTCCGCTCGCTCATGATCTCCTCCTCTCACCCGCATACTTCCACATCAGGTACCACTTGCGAAAGTCGAATTGAGACCCTACCCTTCCAATTGCAAGATCGATAGCAGTACCGATCTCGCAATCAGATAGTTCTCCGATGAATGGTGGTGGCGTCATGGCTACGAACACCGGCAGGGGCTTCCGACGCGGCAGCGTCTCCCGACGGAGTCAGGTGCTCAATCCCCGGACCGGCACGTGGACGAAGCGCGGCGACAAGGGCCGCTTCATGGGAGGGAAGGCAGGCGGCGCGTTCAAGGGCGTCCGCCGCGAGAAGTAGCAGGTCTCGTGCTGGTGGGAGACGTCCCCCTCGTCTCCCACCAGCGGGCAAGGAGGTATCGATGGTTCGCAAAGAATCCCTTGCGCAGCTCCTCGACGAAGGACGCCGCAAGATCCAGGTGACTGACGAGGAACTCGACGAGGCCAAGCGCCGACGACGACTCCTGGCTGCGTCCGCACGCCGGGTTTTCCCCGGATCTACCACCTACTTCAACGGCAGCGTCGCGCACGGCGATGCGAACACGCCCCTGACCGACGTCGACCTCGGGGTCGTCCTCACCAAGAAGGACGCCGAGCCGTACGGTCCGGGCAAGAAGAGCGCCCTGGCCCTCATGGAGATCGCCCGTGAGGCGATCCATGAAGACCTCGACGCGGAGTTCCCGAAGCTGACCGTAGAGGTCGCGGGCCGCCGCCGTGCCGTCCTCGTGCGCTTCGGCGACCCTGTCACGCAGGGCCAGGACGACTTCACCGCGGACGTCATGACCGCGCTCCCGCACCCCTCGGACCGTGGGCTGTACATCCCGAACACGAAGATCGCGGACCAGTGGGACCGCGCCGACCCGATCACGCACACCCAGATGGTGCTCAAGGCCATCACGGACACGAAGGTCGTGTTCGCCCGTACGGTCCGGCTGCTGAAGCACTGGAACTGCACGCACAGCAAGCCCATGTGCTCCTGGAACATCAAGGCCCTCTGCCTCGGGTGCCTCGACGAGCCCATGCCGCTGATCAACGCGCTCCAGGTCTTCTTCACCTACGCGGCGGACGAGATCGACAAGGGCCCGACACCAGACCCGGCGCGCGTGGCCGGCCCCATTCCCCTGAACATGACGCGCCGCGAGGTCCACAAGCGGCTGTGCACCGCACGTGACTACGTCGATCTCGCGATCGAGCACGAAACAGCCGGACGCGCGCTCAGTGCCCAGCACGCCCTCCACCAGGTCCTCCCCGAACTCGTCCCAGACGCGGACGCCACGCAGGAGGAAGCAGCCCGACTGACATCGACAGTCCGCTCGGGCGGTACGGCCGCCACCGGCCTCGGACTCGCCGTCGGACTCGTCACGCCCACCCGGGCCTGGGGAAACTGAGCCATGCCGATCTGGTACGGGGCCCAGCCTGTCTGGTGGGCCCCACTCGAACGCGACGCTCGGCGGCGCTTCGGCTCCGCCCTCCGGCATACGTACCGCCCTGGCTCACTGACATACGAACTCACGGGACTCGACGTCATCGGCGAGCACGAACCGATCGACGTAGGCATCACGTTCTACGAAAACCCGCTCTACCCGACCTTTGGCCAGAAGCCTCAGGATTTCCCGCGCGTACACGCCAAACCGGGGGCACCCTCGAAGCACCGGTACTCGGGCGACGACGCCCTCTGTCTCTGGCACCCGCTCGATTCGGAAGAGCGACGGTGGACGAGTTCGAAGGGACTCCTGGACCTCATCGAGATTGTTCGCACACACTTGTTCCTCGAACACTACTGGCGGCTCACCGGTGGTGAGCACGACGGTCAGTGGCTGATTGAGGACGCCCCGCACAGCATGCCGGGGAGTGGTGCATGGAGGTCATCGCGGCGACAGCGGCGACGAGCGGCGGGTGGACCTGGTCTCAGACCACCGCGCTGATCGTCCCATTCATCGCCGTGTTCGGCGCCTTCCTCACGTACGCCCTCAACCAGCGGGCGGCGAGACGGGAGCACCAGGCGAAGACGTTCGCCGAAGCCCTGACAGCGGTCGAGGAGTACCTGGAGATGCCGTACCGCATACGGCGCCGTCCGGAGTCCTCGGCCTCCATGCGACAGCAGCTCACAGACGAGGTGAGCAGTCTGCTGGCGCGCATGGCGTTCCACCAGGCATGGCTCCAGATCGAAGCGTCCTCCGTCGCAGGGCCGTACTCGAATCTCGTCGCCACCGCCCGCGCGGAAGCCGGCGCACAGATGAGTCTCGCCTGGCAGCAGCCGCCCATCAGGACCGACGAGGGGATGAACCTCGGCGCGGCCTACCCCCGTGACCGATCAACAGCCGCCCGCGCGGCATGCATTGAAGTAATGCGCCGTCACCTCTGAGAAGGGGCGGTGATCTTGGTGCCAACTATCCCTCTTTTGTGCCAACTATAAATCCTCGTCACATCGGGCTAGCGCCGCACTCGGGGCATCCCCAGGCCGATCCACGAGATGATCTCGCGCTGGATCTCGTTGTTGCCGCCGCCGAAGGTGAAGATGACGGCCGAGCGGTAGCCGCGTTCGAGTTCGCCGTGGAGGACCGCGCCCGCGGAGCCCTCCTTGAGGGCGCCGGCGGTGGCGACGATCTCCATCAGCCAGGCGTAGGCGTCGCGGCGGGCCTCGGAGCCGTAGACCTTGACGGCGGAGGCGTCCTGCGGGGTGAGGGTGCCCTCCTGGAGGGCGCTGACCATGCGCCAGTTGAGGAGTTTGAGGGCGTCGAGCCGGGTGTGGGTCTGGGCGAGGCGGCGGCGGACCCAGGGCAGGTCGATGACGCGGCGGCCGTCGGCGAGTTTGGTCTCCATGGCCCAGCGCTGGACGTTGTGCAGCGAGCGGATGGCCATGGTGCCGTGGGCGGCGAGGGTGACGCGTTCGTGGTTGAGCTGGTTGGTGATCAGCCGCCAGCCCTTGTTCTCCTCGCCGACGCGGCGGGAGACGGGGACGCGGATGTTCTCGTAGTAGCTGGCGGTGGTGTCGTGGGAGGCGAGGGTGTTGATGAGGGTGCAGGAGTAGCCGGGTTCCGTGGTCGGGACGAGGAGCATGGTGATGCCCTTGTGGGGCGGGGCGTCCGGGTCGGTGCGGGTCGCCAGCCAGACCCAGTCGGCCGTGTCGCCGTTGGTGGTCCAGATCTTCTGGCCGTTGACGACGTACTCGTCGCCGTCGCGCACCGCTCGGGTCTTGAGGGAGGCCAGGTCCGTGCCGGCGTCCGGCTCGCTGTAGCCGATGGCGAAGTCCAGCTCGCCGGAGAGGATGCGCGGCAGGAAGTACGCCTTCTGCTCCTCGGTGCCGAACTGCATGATCGTCGGGCCGACGGTGTTGAGCGCCATCAGCGGCAGCGGGACGCCCGCCTGGGCGGCCTCGTCGAAGAAGACGAACTGCTCGATGGCGGTCAGGCCGCGTCCGCCGTACTCCTCGGGCCAGCCCACACCGAGCCAGCCGTCGGCGCCGAGGCGGCGGATGGTCGCGCGGTAGAAGCGCTTCTGCGCCGCCGGGTCGGTGTGCCGGGTGTAGGCACCGTCCGGGACCAACTCGGCGAAGTAGGCGCGCAGTTCGGTGCGCAGCCGCTGCTGCTCGGGCGTGTATTCGAGGTGCACGGCGCCTCCAGGCTCCCCAAGGCCGACCTGACGGCGCACACGCTAGAACGTGTTCCAGTAATTGGGAACAGCCGCGGAGGAACGGAGGGGAGCGGCGCCCGCACCCGCACCCGGGTTCAGCGCAGGGTGGCGAGGAAGTCCGTGCAGGCCCGGGCGCACGCGCGGCAGGCCTCGGCACCGTCCTCGGCGCCGGGAGAGGCGTCGAAGGCGCGGGCGCACTCCAGGGCCACGGTGCGGCACCACTCCACCTGGAGGCGGATACCGGCCTCGTCGAGGCCCGCCTCCTCGGAGAGCACCCTGCACGTGGCGTCGCACACCTCCGCGCACATGATGCCCTTGCGCCGCATCTGCTCCTGGCTCTCGGGTCCGTCCGGATCGGCGAGGCTCGCCCGCAGCGCGCAGGCCCGCGCGCATTCGGTACAGGCCTGCGCACACGCGAAGCGGTCCTCCAGGAACCGGACGAGCTCCTGCTGGGATGTCGTGGATGTCGTCGTCGAGGTCACCACGGGCGGGTAGCCGGAGGCGATCGGGCCAAACTCCACGGGCGGGATCCGGCGGCCGGCGGGACCGGCCCTCGAAGGCGGTCCGCCGGGTTCCGTTTCCGGCGCGTCCGACAGGGCACCCGGGCACGAGCCGTGACAGCGGACCGGCCCGGACAGGGATCGGTTCACTCGACCGATTGGGGGTATTCATCCCTTATGAACATGGAATGGACTGATATAGCCGCAGAACGTAGCGTGCTGGGCGGTATCGCACCGTTCCTGGCCGGTGTCGTGGTGGTGGCCATGCTGATCGGCGCCCTCTGGCTGGGCGCCCGCGTGCGGGCCCGTGAGCCGCGCCGGCCGCGCCCGGACGAGCAGCCCCGGATTCCCGAGGGCGGGCCCGTCCGCGAGGAGCAGCTGAACCGCGAACCCGACGAGATCCCCAAGAGCGACTACCGGCTGACACCGTACGAGGTGCACGGGAACATGGGCTCCCGCCCCAGCGAGGACAAGGAACGTCCGCGCTGGAGCAAGGGCGGCAGCGGCTCCTTCGGCAGCGGCGGCCTCGGCGCCCACTGACACCGGCCGCCGACACCGTCCACTCCGACCGCCAGGGCCTGTCGTCACATTCCCGCCTGCCCTGCGGGCGACGACGGGAATGTGACGACAGGCCCTAGGACCCGCCGTCCAGCGGCAGCCCCGTGTAGTTCTCCGCCAGCTCGGCCGCGGCGTGACGTGAGGTCGCGACGCGGTCGAGCTGTGAGCGCTGGAGTCTCGTCTCGAACGGCGACTGTTCGGGGTCGGCGTGCAGGGTCGTGGTCATGAACCAGGAGAAGTGCTCGGCCCGCCAGACCCGGCGCAGACAGGTGTCGGAGTAGCCGTCGAGCAGCTCGGTCGAGCCGGTCTCCTTGAGCCGGGCGAAGGCACGGGCCAGCACGATGACGTCGGTGGCGGCCAGATTGAGCCCCTTGGCGCCGGTGGGCGGCACGATGTGGGCGGCGTCGCCGGCCAGGAAGACCCGGCCGTAGCGCATCGGCTCGGTGACATGGCTGCGCATCGGCAGGACCGCCTTGGCGGTGACGGGCCCGCGCCGGAGCCGCCAGTCGGGGTTCCCGGTGAGCGCGAACCGGGCGTCCAGCTCGTCCCAGATCCGCTCGTCGGACCAGTCGGCCGGGTCGGTGCCGTTCAGGACCTGGAGGTAGAGACGGCTCACGGACGGCGACCGCATGCTCGCCAGCGCGAAGCCCCGCTCCGAGTGCGCGTAGATCAGCTCGTCGTAGACCGGCGGCGCGTCGGCGAGGATGCCCAGCCAGGAGTAGGGGTACGTCCGCTCGTACGTCGTGCGCACCCCCTCGGGGACGGCATCCTTGGCCACGCCGTGGAAGCCGTCGCAGCCGACCACGTAGTCGCAGGTCAGCGTCTGCTCGCGGCCCTCGTGGGTGTAGCGGATCGCGGGCCGGTCGGTGTCCGCGCCGTCCACGCCGTGCACCTCGGCCTCGAACAGCAGCGGGCCGCCGTCGGCGAGCTGGAGGGCGATCAGGTCCTTGACGACCTCGGTCTGGGCGTAGACCCACACCCGGCGGCCGCCGGTCAGCTCGGGGAAGTCGACGCGGTGGGCGCGGCCGTCGAAGCGCAGTTCGATGCCGTCGTGCGGGATGCCCTCGGCGTCCAGCCGGGCACCCGCACCCGCGGAGCGCAGTACGTCGACGGTGGCCTGCTCCAGGATTCCGGCGCGCTGACGCTGCTCGACGTAGGCGCGGTCCTTGCGTTCCAGAACCACACTGTCGATTCCCGCGTTGTGCAGCAGACGGGCCAGGAGCAGCCCCGCCGGGCCGCCGCCGATGATGCCGACAGTGGTGTGCATGTGAGTACTCCGACCGTGTTCGCCAGGTGTTCGCCAGGTGAAATTCACTTCACTCTCTTGTGCGCATGAGTCTGCGCCCGCCCGGCCCCCCTGTCAACGGTCACACCCCGAAGAGGGTCGGGCGGGCGAACCGGTTCCGGTCAGTCGAGGAAGTGGAAGCCGGGGCGGGGGTGCATCAGGAAGTCGTGGTGCGAGATGTTCCAGGCGTACGCGCCCGCGAGGGCGAACACCACCCGGTCCCCCGCCCGCAGTCCCGGCGCGCGGGCCGCGCGGGCGAGGAGGTCCTTCGGGGTGCAGAGCTGTCCGGTGAGGCTCAGGTACTCCCCCGCCGCCGCCGGGCGCGGCCAGGGATACGGCCACTCCTCGACCGGCAGGACCGAGCACGGCTGGTCGTGGCCCTTGGTCGCCGGGGTGCGCAGATGGTGGGTGCCGCCCCGGACCACGGCGAACTCCTCGCCGTGGCTGTGCTTCACGTCCAGCACCTCGGTCGCGTACCACCCGCAGTAGGCGGTGAGCGCCCGGCCCGGTTCGATACGCAGCGTCAGTTCCGGGTGGGCCGTGGCGAGTTCGGCGAGGCCTTCGCCGTACGTCTGCCAGTCGAAGCGGCTCTCGGGACGGGTGTAGTCGACGGACATGCCGCCGCCGACGTTCACCTCCGAGAGCGGGACGCCGAGTCCGGTCGCCCACGCCACGATCGAGCGGGCGACGGAGAGCTGTTCGGGCGCGTCGAGGCCGCTCGCCAGGTGGGCGTGGACACCGAGCAGTTCGAGGTGCGGATAGGTGCCGTCCGTGAGGGGGCGGAGCACATCCGGTGCCTGCGCCGGGTCCAGGCCGAACGGGGTGGGCCGGCCGCCCATCGCGAGGGGGACGCCGGCGAGCGAACCGTCCGCCACCGTGAGGTTGAAGCGGAGCAGTACGCCGACCCGGGTGGCCGGCGCGACCTCGCGTGCCAGTTCGCCGAGCATGCGCAGGTCGTGCCCGCTCTCGATGTGGAAGCGCTCGACACCCCGCTCCAGGGCGGCGCGGATCTCGGCCGGGGTCTTGCCGGGGCCGCCGAAGGCGAGCGGGCGGCCCGGGACGGCGCGGGCGACATGGGCGAGTTCGCCGCCGGAGGACACCTCGTAGCCGTCGACGTACGGGCCGAGCGCGGCCAGGATCTCCGGCTCGGGGTTGGCCTTGGCCGCGTAGTACAGCTCGACCCGTTCGGGGAGAGCGGCGCGCACCCGGGCCGCGTGGTCGCGCAGGGCCGTCAGGTCGTAGACGTACGCCGGGAGTTCGGCGGGCGAAAGGGAGAGGACGCGGTCGCGTGCGGCGGGGGTGGGGAGGGTCATCGAGGACTCCTGGCTCGTCGGGCGGCGCCGGGGCGGCACGGGTGTGTGGCGGCTCATCGGGCGCCCCAGCGCAGGACGTCCTCGGCGAGGGGGGAGGACAGACGGACATAGCCCGCCTCGCGGTCGGCCTTGCGCTCCCAGCGGGTGAGGAGATTGGTCTTGGCGGGCAGGGGGACGCCTGCGAGCAGGGCGGAGAGGCGGGGCGGGCAGCCCTCCTCGTCGGCGTAGTCCCGGAGGGTCGCGCGGACGGCCGCCCACAGGTCGGCCTCGGTCTCGGGGTGCAGGTCGGCGAGGGCGGCGAGCAGCTCGGCGACGTGGTTGACGAGCAGGCAGTACACGACCCGGTCCCAGCCGCGCCGGGCGTCGTACGACATCGGTCCGGCGACCTCGGGCGGGAGGGCGGCGAGGGTGTCGGTGTGGTGGTCGGGGACGAGCTTGGCGCCCTCCAGGTCGCGGAAGAGCACCTGGGCGGGCATGCCGTCGCTGTCGACGCAGATCAGGACGTTCTGGAGGTGGGGTTCCAGGACGAGGCCGTGGTCGAAGTAGGCCGACAGGACGGGCGGGAGGAGGAGGCGCAGATAGGCCTTCCACCAGCTCAGGGCGGTCTCGGGGCCCCTCCCGTCGAGGAGGCGGGAGATGTGGGCCGCGCTGGTCGGGTACTCGTCGGCGACGGCGGCGGCGAGCAGCGGGGTGGTGCCGGGCAGCAGCCGCCGGGACAGGCCCTCGCGGACGATCACCCCGAAGCCTTCGAGGAGAGCCCGGTCGGGGGCGCCGTCGGGGCCGGGGACGGCGAGGCTGCGGTAGGCGGGTTCGCGGAGCATCGCGCTGCCGGGGAAGCGGGTCTCCAGGTCGGTCAGGGCGGGGGCGAGGACCCGGGTGAGGGCGACGGCACCGGCGAGTTCGTAACTGGCGTTCTTCCGGAGGCAGTTGGTGATGCGGACGTTGAGGCTGAACTTCAGGAAGGCGTCGCCGTCGAAGAGGGTGCGGACGGAGGCGGTGGCCGCGTACTCCCGGCCGTCGGGACCGAGGTCGAGGATGTCGCCGCGGCCCAGCGCCTCGCGCAGCAGCCGGTGTTCGCGGAGCATCTCGTACTGCCAGGGGTGGGCGGGCAGCAGCCGGTACCCCTCGGGGACGTCGCCGCGTTCCCGGTCGAGCACGGCGGTGGCGCCCGGCTCGGCACTGTCCTCGGTGATCAGGTGGTCGCGGACGGCGAGACAGCGCAGCTGGAAGCGGGCGCCGGCCTCGGGGGCGTACGACTGCCAGGCGTCCGCGTCGCCCGTGCGGGCCTTGGGGGTGGGGTGGAAGCGATGGCCGAAGAGGAGGGACTGCTCGGAGGCGAGGTAGTCCGGGCGCCCGTGCGCCGCGCGGGCTCCGTCGGCGCGGTCCGCGCGGTCGGCGAGCGCGA
This sequence comes from Streptomyces griseiscabiei, assembly GCF_020010925.1. Taxonomy (NCBI): domain Bacteria; kingdom Bacillati; phylum Actinomycetota; class Actinomycetes; order Kitasatosporales; family Streptomycetaceae; genus Streptomyces; species Streptomyces griseiscabiei. The sequence goes on from NZ_JAGJBZ010000001.1 coordinate 1,754,477, forward strand.
CGGCGAGGGTGCGGTGACTGGAGTCGATCTGGTGCAGGAACTCGTCGTTGCGGACGCCGGTGCGCAGCGACAGTTCGTCGTGGGTGTACTCGGCGAGGCGGCGCCAGTCCAGGGCGCGCCAGCCGGCGTCGGACTGCTCGTGGACGGGACCGGTGAAGCGGTGGGCGCCCAGCAGGGACGTACGGCGCAGCGCCACACGGAGGAGTCGGCCGCGGCGGGGCAGGCGGAGCAGGAGGTGGCCGTCGATGACGGCGGTCTGGCGCTCGGGGCCGGACACCTCTCGCAGCAGGCAGTTGAGGAGGGTGTGGGCGACGGCGTCGTCGGCGGTGGGGAGGGCACCGCCGGTCGTCGCGTCGGCGAGGGGGTGGCGGGTGGTACCGAGCGAGTCGGTGAGCGGGGGCATTCAGTGGCTCCAGCGGGTACGCGGATGTGGGGGCAGGAGGGTCGCGAGGACGGAGAGGGCGGCTATGCCGCCGCCTATCAGCACCGGCGCGGCGGGACCGAACCGGGCACTGCCCGCGGCGGCGGTCACCCCGGCGGCGACGGCGCCCGCCTTGGAGAAGAACTCCAGGGAACCGAACATCCCGCCGGGAGCCCGGCCCCGGGCGCAGTCGGCGGCCAGGACCGACAGGCCGACCATGCCGAGGGTGAGACCGAGGCCGAGCAGCAGCCGTACGGCGACGAGCGCGGGCAGGGTGTCGGCGACACCGTGCCCGGCGAGGCCGAGGGCGATCAGCGCGAAGCCGAGGGCTATGGCGGGCCGGGGGCGTGTCGCCGTCGCCCGGTGGACCGCCATCGCCGTGACCAGGTAGCAGAGGTGCGGCAGGGCGAACAGCAGCCCGGAGAGCGCGGCGGAGGCTCCGGGGAGGCGCTCCTCGACCAGGGAGATCAGATAGGGGAAGGAGATGACGGTGGAGAACACGAAGGCGAACTCCAGTGCGTAGAGCCTGCGCAGAGCGGCCCCGGGGGCGAGGTCGGCCGGGCCCGTCCGCTCCACGTCCGCCGCGTCCGGCGCGGCGGCCTCGGCCGGTTCGGGCAGGGCGGCCAGCAGCAGGGCGGCGGCCAGCGGGAGCAGCGCCAGGAGGGCGTACTGCCGGTGCGGGGACAGCCACGGGGACAGCGCGCCGACGACGATCGGCGCGAGGACGAGGGCGGCCCGTGCGCTGCCCTGCATGAGGGTCAGCGCCTTCGACAGACTCGGCCCTTCCAGGGCGGCGCCCAGATAGCCGTTGGAGGCCGCGAACGTGCCGCCCAGGATGCCCTGGAGCACCAGCGCCGCGGTGAACATGGTGAGCGAGTCGGCCCAGCCCGCCAGGACGAAGGAGACGGCCAGGCCCAACTGGGCCCGCAGCAGCAGCCGTTTTCGTCCGAAGCGGTCGGCGAGCCGCCCCCACAGCGGCGCCGCGAGCGCGCTGAACACCGTGGGCACCACGTACAGGACACCGGCCCAGCGGGCGGTGCGGTCGCCCAGTTCGGGCAGGATCTCCGTGAAGTACGGCGGCAGCCCCAGCGCGGCGAACGAGGCCACGAAGTAGCAGGCGGCCACGGCGTGCACCTGGCGGCGGCCGAAGGCGGGGCGCGGCATCGGGAGCGCCTCGGCGGTCATGCCGAACCACCCTCCCGCAGCAGGTAGTTGGGCCCGGTGGTGTAGTGCTTGTTGATGTCGGCGGCGCCCGACCGCTCCTTGCTCAGCAGGGTCCCGGCGGTCACCATCGCCTTCACCGGCAGTTCGGGCGCGTTCAGCACCCGCTCGCGCAGGACGGCCGCCGCGTCGCCGCCGAGCCGGTCGACGGCTTCGGCGAGCCGGTCCCGTACGAGGTCCAGCAGCTCCGGCAGCGGGGCCCGGCCGTGCCGGGCGAGACCGAACGCGTGGGCACCGGCGCACAGATGGACCGTGATGGTGGTGAGGACGTCGGCCACCGCGCGGTCGTCGGTGGTGAAGGTGCGGGGGTCGTCGAAGCCCCATGTGCCGCCGTCGAAGCCGAACTTGGCGGCGAGCCGTGTGCTGTTGACGCGCGGCCCGTCGTTGTCCTTCAGCAGCAGCCGCAGGTCACCGGGCTCGGGGCCGAGGACCAGGGAGACGTTCTGCTGGTGCGACTCCAGGGCGATGCCGTAGCCGAAGAGGGTGGTCTGCCAGTCGAACAGCAGGGTGAGCACGGCGTCGAACAGAACAGCCGGGTCACCGCCGTGGAAGCGGTCGGCGAGATGGTCGGCGACCAGTCGTCCGCCGGGTGCCTCGGCGAGGAGGGCGGCCAGGGGGACGACCAGGCAGTCGTCGAGATCCGTGGGGTAGCGGCGGCACAGGACGGCGAGGAGTTCGTGTCCGGCGTGCGCGTACACCGTCTCGTCGGCGTGCAGCACCCGGCCCTCGAAGCGGGGCTCACGGGCGGTCACCGCCGCCAGCAGCCGCTGCCCCGCGGCGCCGTCGACCAGGGTGCCGGGCTTGATGGACCGCTTGTTGCGCAGGCCCAAGGTGGCCGTGGCCAGGGGGAGTTTGAGGTGCAGGGAGGGGGCCGCGGCCGGGGCGACCGTACGCATCGACAGGGTCGGGACGACGGAGAGGTACGCCCGGTCGGCGAGCACGGCCCGGTCCGCGAGCCCCGCCTCGCGCAGGGCCGCGTCGAGGGGCGCGCCGATGGTCAACGGGTGCACGGGCAGGGCGACATGGGTGTGGTCGAGGTCCGCGAGACCGAGTCCGGAGGGGGTGGGCCAGCCGTCCGGGAGTTCGCCGCCGACGGTGACGGACCCACGGGGCAGGGCGAGCCACCGGAGGGCGAAGGAGGGATGGAACTCCGGCGCGTAGGAACGCAGTTGGTCCTCATCCAGGCCCGATCTGCCCCGCGCGGTCGGGTACACCGGGTGGTCGAGCCGTGCGGCGAGGGTCTCGAACGCGAGGCCGCCGTGCAGGCCGGTCCAGTCGGCGGGGTCGGCGCCGTGCAGGTCGACGAGCCCGGCGGCGACCTCCTCCCCCGTCGCCTCGTGCAGCCGCATCGTGGCCAGGGTCTGGCGGCACTCCTCGGCGAAGGCGTCGAAACCGTCCCGGTCGGCGGGGTCGGCGAGCGCGCGCAGGGCGGTGAGGACGGACGCGCAGGTGGTGAAGCGGGCGCCGTCCGACTCCCGTACGAGCAGGGGCAGTCGGGCGGTGTACAGGTGCTGGAAGCCGTCCTCGGTGACGGGGAGGAGGAGGGCGCCGTCGGCTCCGTTGTCGTGCGTGGGAAGCCGGAGCCAGGGGCCGTCGGGGTGGTGGCGGAGGGCGCTGCGGGAGCGCAGGCCGACGACGTCCTCGCGGAGGAGGGCGCCGAGGACGCGGGTGAGGAGGTCGGCTTCGGCGGGGTCGATGGGGGCGGTGGATGTGGTGGGGGCAGTGGGCGCGGGGACAGGGCTGGTGGCGGGGATGGTGGTGGCGGTCACGGCTGGATCTCCCAGCGCTGTGCGGCGAGGAAGTCCGCCACCACCCGGTCGACCGTGTCCTGGTCGGCGCCGATGGCCCGGAGGATGCCGAGGTAGTCGCGGTTGGTCCGGTACAGCGGGTGGTGCTCGCCGGGTTCGCGGAGCGGACGGTACGTCAGATGTACGCCGTCGACGGTGAGTTCGGCGGCGGCGGGGGCGGTGACGAGGGTCCCGGCCCGGTCGGCGTACGGATACTCCAGGCGGGCCGCGCCGTCGCGGCGGTGGCCCAGGTCGGCGGGGAGCGGTTCACCGAGGTGGGTGCGGAGGATGTGCTCGAAGAGCGGCAGGTCGAGGAGCCGGGCGAGCAGCAGATCGCACTGGTCGCCGATGGCCCGGTAGTTCACCTCGATGACGCGGGCCCGGCCTTCGTGCACGACGAACTCGGTGTGGCAGGCGCCGAACCCCACGCCCAGCGCGTCGAGTTGGGCGAGGATCTGCGCGACCACCGGCTCGGGGTGGGCCGGGACGAAGGTCAGCCGCTCCTCCACGAAGTACGGCGGCGGGGACAACTCGGTGTGGAAGCCGCCGAGGACGTGCCGGACCCGGCCGTCACCGAGGGTCTCCAGGGTGTACAGCTCGCCCGGCAGATACTCCTCGACGACGAGGGTGGCTCCGGGGCGGCGGTCCAGGATCTCCTTGCCACGGGCGACGAGGTCGTCGGCGGTCGCGACGAGCACGACGTCCTCGCTGGCCACGCCCTCGCGGGGCTTGACGACACAGGGGTACGGGGCGTCGGCGACGCGGGGGCCGGTGAGGTCGGCGGGCATGCCGATCTCGGTGGACCAGACGGTGTCCGCGCCGGCGGCGGCGAGGTGGCGGCGCATCTCGGCCTTGTCCTTGCCGCGCAGGGTGGCCCGCCAGTCCTTGCCGGGGAGGCCGAAGTAGTGGGCGGCGAGGGCGGCCTGGGTCTGGAGGTGGTCGCTGTTGGTGAAGACCGCGTCGGGCCGGTGGTGGGTGGAGATCCGGGTGATGACGGCGTGGTGGTCGCGTACGTCGCAGTCGAGGATCTCGATCGCCGGGTGCTCCGGGTACGCGGCCCGGTGGGCGTGGGGCTGATCGGTGAGGAGTGTGACATCCAGACCGAGCCGGGCGGCGGCGGGCAGGAAGCCTTCCGTGACGGAGTCGGTCGGATTGAGGGCGAGCAGATACAGACGCATGGGGGCGCGCACAACTTCCGCTGGTGGGTGGGGGGTTAAGCGGGGGCGGGGCGGACCCGTCTCGTGGTGGGGCCCGCCCCGGGTACCGCTGGGGTTACTGCTTCGGGAGGTCGACGCCGGTGGCCTTGGCGATGTCGGCGAGCATCTCCTCGGCGGCCTGGACGCCGATGCCGGACATCCAGGTCTCGTCCGGGACCTCGACGACCTTGCCGTCCTTGACGGCGGGCAGGTCCTTCCAGACCGGGTTGGAGGTGACCTGCTTCTGCTGGGTCTTGTCCGGGGTGTCGGCGGTGGTGACGAAGATCAGGTCGGCGTCGGCCTGGTCGATCTCCTCCGGGCTGACGTCCTTCATGGTGACGGCCGGGTCGTCGGAGATCTGCGACTTCGGGCGCTGGAAGCCGACGTCGTCGAGGACGACTCCGCTGTAGGAGTTGGAGGCGTACAGACGGGTCGGGCCGGCGACGAAGCGGACGACGGAGACGGTCGGCAGGGTGCCGTCCTTCTTCTTGACGGCCGCGCCGAGCGCCTCGGCCCGGGTCTCGTACTCCTTCAGCTCGGCCGCGGCCTCGTCCTCCAGGCCCAGTGCCTCGGCGTGGACCTTGAGGTTCTCCTTCCACACACCGCCGGTGGTCTCGGTGAACACGGTCGGGGCGATGGCGCTGAGCTTGTCGTAGACCTTCTCGTGGCGGACCTTGGAGGACAGGATCAGATCGGGCTTCAGGGAGGCGATCTTCTCCAGGTTCGGCTCCAGCAGTGGGCCGACGTCCGTCGTGTTCTTGAGGTCGCCCTCCAGGTACGCCGGGAAGCCGCCCTCCGTCTTGAAGTGCGGGGCGACGGCGCCGACCGGGTCGATGCCGAGCAGGGTGACGTCGTCCAGCTCGCCGGTGTCGAGGACGACGACCTTCTTGGGCTGCGACGGGATCTCGACGTCACCCATCACGGTCTTGAGGGTGCGCGGGAAGGCGGCGCTGTCGGCGCCGGCCTGGGCGGTGTCGCTCCCCTTCGCCGTGTCGGCGTCGCCGCAGGCGGCCAGGAGGCCGGTGCCGAGGACGACGGTGAGAAGCGCGGCGGTGGGTCGGCCGAATCCGCGCAGGGGGGATCGCTTGAGCATGAGGAATGGTCTTTCTCGGTGGATATATGGATACGTGGATACGTGGATGTATGGAGTCGTGGACGAGCGGTCAGGGGGTCGCGGGCTCGGGGGTGTGCCGGGACGCGCGGCCCTTCGGGACGACCAGCGGGGTGCCGGTCTCCGGGTCGGGGACGACCCGGCAGTCCACGTCGAACACGGACCTGACCAGGTCCGCGTCGAGTACGTCGGCCGGTGGGCCCGCGGCGGCGAGGCGTCCGTCCTTGAGCACGACCATGTGGTCGGCGTAGCGGGCGGCCTGTCCGAGGTCGTGCAGCACCATCACCACGGTGCGGCCGGCCTCGCTGTGCAGGGCGGCGACCAGGTCGAGGACGTCGAGCTGGTGTCTCAGGTCGAGGAAGGTGGTCGGTTCGTCGAGCAGGAGCAGCTCTGTGTCCTGCGCCAACGCCAGGGCGATCCAGGCGCGTTGGCGCTGGCCGCCGGAGAGCGCGTCGACGGGCCGGTCCCGCAGTGCGGCCGTCCCGGTGCGCTCCAGCGCCTCGTCCACGGCCCGCTGGTCGGTGGTGGACCAGGGGCTCAGCAGCCGTTGGTGCGGGTAGCGGCCGAGTCGTACGAGCGCCTCGACGGTGATGGCCTCCGGGGTGACCGGCTGCTGCGGGAGCAGGCCCATGCGGAGGGCCAGTGCGCGGGCCGGCATGCGGTGGATGTCGGCGCCGTCGAGGGTGACCGATCCGGCGGTGGGTGCGAGCAGTCGGCTGAGGCCTCTCAACAGGGTTGACTTACCGCAGGCGTTGGGGCCGACGATCGCGGTCACGGCCCCGCCGGGCAGCGTCAGGTCGAGCCCGCCGACGACGAGGCGGTCGCCGTAGCGCAGGTCGAGGTGCTGGGTGGAGAGCTGGTTGGTGGGGGGCATTGGGGCTCCTGGCGCGGTCGGTGGGGGGTGTCAGGGGTACATGGGCGGGTGCGGGTCCGGTGGGGCTTCTCGCGCAGTTCCCCGCGCCCCTGAAAGCCCAGGCCCCTGCGGGCCTGAAAAGCACGGGGCGCAGCCCCTGCTTTTCAGGGGCGCGGGGAACTGCGCGACCAGCCCCCACGCACCCGCAGACGCCGACGCACCCCGCGCACCCCCCACCGCCCGCGCCCTCACACCCCCCTCCCCCGCACCACCGCACCGCCCCGGAACATCAGCACCAGCAGCCACGGCGCCCCGAGCGTCGCCGTCGCCGCGCCGACCGGCAGTCCCTCGACGGGAAGCAGATGCTGGACGACAAGATCCGCGGCCAGCAACAGCACCGCCCCGGTGAGCGCGGCCAGCGCGAGCGTCGCCGCGGTGGGCGGGCCGGTGAGGAAGCGGACGATGTGCGGGACGGCGAGGGCGACGAAGGTGACGGGGCCGGCGAGCGCGGCGGCCAGCGAGGCCAAGGTGATGGCGACGAGAAGGAGTTGAAGGCGGGCGGCGGAGGTGTCGAGGCCGAGCGCGCCGGCCGAGTCGTCGCCCAGGTCGAGCAGGGCGAGACGGCGGTGGGTGATCAGCGCGGCGGCCAGGGCGAGCAGGACGGCGGCGCCCGCCCCCCAGACCTCCGTCCAGGTCCGGCCGTACACCGACCCGGTGGTCCACTGGAGCGCCGAGCCCGCCAGTTCGGCCGGGAAGCGCACGATCATCAGGTTGACCGCGGCGGCCAGGCCCGCCTGGACGGCGAGGCCGGTGAGGACGAGCCGGGTGACGGCCAGCCCCGACCGCCAGGCGAACACACCGAGCAGCAGGGCGGAGAGCAGGCCTCCGGCCAACGCGCCCACGGGGATGAGCAGTTGGGAGGCTCCGGCGGCCAGCAGCGCGACCGCGCCGAGCGAGGCGCCGCCCGTCACGCCCATCACGTCCGGGGAGGCGAGCGGGTTGCGGAACAGCCGTTGCAGGACACAGCCCGCGGCACCCAGTCCGGCACCGGCCACGAGGGCGGCGACGGCACGCGGCGCCCGGAACTCCCGCACCACCAGCACATCGCCGGGGTCGCCGAGCCCGATCAGCGCACGGAGTGCCGTGGACGCGGGCATGTCCGTCTCGCCCGTGGAGACGGAGACCGTGAGCAGGGCGAACAGGGCGAGGAGGCCGACCGTGCCGTACCCGAGGAGGCGGGCGCGGCCCGGTGTGCGGCGGCGCGTGTGGCGGCGTACGGCCGCTTCGTGGGGCATCGCGGGCGTCGTCATGGGGGCCATCGGGGTCATCGGGCGACCTTCCGGGCGAGCACGGCCAGCAGGGGCGCGCCGAGGAACGCGGTGACGATGCCGACCTCCAGTTCCGCGGGGCGGACGACCAGGCGGCCGAGGATGTCGGCGGTGAGGAGGAGCAGAGGTCCGGCGATCAGGCAGCCGGGGATCAGGAGCCGGTGGTCGCCGCCGAGGAGGGGGCGGACGAGGTGGGGTGCGGCGAGTCCGATGAAGGCGACCGGGCCCGCCACGGCGACGGCCGATCCGGCGAGGAGGACGACCGCGATGCCGCCGGCGAGCCGGACGCGGGTGACGGGGACGCCGAGTGCCTGGGCCGAGTCGTCGCCCAGGGCGAGGGCGTTGAGGGCGGGGGCGACGGCCCCGGCGAGCAGCAGTCCGAGCACGAGGGTCGGCAGGACCGGCCAGAGGGTGTCGAGTGGGCGTCCGGCGATGGACCCGGCCAGCCAGAAGCGTGCCTCGTCGAGGGTGCGCCGGCTGGCCAGCATGACCGCCGACGTCCAGGACAGCAGCACGAGTTGGAGCACGGTGCCGCCGAGGGCGAGCCGTACGGGGTCGATGTCCCCGGCGCGGCGGGACAGCGCCTGGGCGAGGACCGCCGCCCCCGCGGCCCCGGCGAAGGCGAACCACACGTATGCGACGGGGTCGTTGAGCTTCAGCGCGAAGATGGCGACGACGACCGCGAAGCCCGCGCCGGCGTTGATTCCCAGGGTGGTCGGTGAGGCGAGCGGGTTGCGGGTGACGCCCTGTGCCACGGCGCCCGCGACGCCGAGCGCGGCGCCGACCGCGAGGCCGATGACCGTGCGCGGCAGCCGAAGGCCCGTCACCACCAAAGCGTCCCGGCCCTCTCCATGTCCTGACAGTGCGTCGAGGACAGTGGACAGGGGGACGGAGCGGGCTCCGAGGGCGAGGCTCAGCGCGGCACAGAGCGCCAGCGCGCCGATTCCGCCGAGGAACAGGGGCAGGTGCCTCAGGGCACGCGGGGGCACGCCGGTCGGCGCAACCCGTTCGGTCGCAGTCACGAAACGTGAGCTTAGGTTAGGCATGCTTTAGTTTTCAACAGCTGTGGATCCACTGTGACCCACACCGCCCTTGATCAACTCGTAAGTAACTTTGCTGGTCAGCGACGCACACGACTACTTCACACTCTCCCTGGTCATCGACACACGATCTTGCAGCTAAGGTAAGCCTTACCTCCCCCGCTCGCCAAACCCCTTCACGCTCTGGAGTTACCGATGACCGTGGCCCACCTGGAGACCTCCCAGGCCGACACCGCCACGCACGTCCCGGAACTCCTCGCCGCCGCCTATCGCCGCCTGGACGGACTGTGCGAGGCGCTGTCCGTCCGGGTCGCCGTGCCCGCGGCCCGAACCGCGGGCCGCACGGTCGGCCTGATGGAGGGTCAGGCGACCGTCGAGGCCTTCGTCGACGCGGAGGCCGCCCGCATCCAGGACCGCTACGCCCACTCGGCGCCCCGGCATGTCGCCGCCTCGCGCGCCCTGCACGACTACGCCTGGTCGGTCGGCCTGCTGATGAGCGGTGTCTGGTTCCTGGAGCGGCGCGTGCCCCGGGTCGCGCCGGGCGACATACGGGTCGACCTCGCGACCGGCATGTTCGAGATCGCCCCCGGCTCCGAGTTGGTCTGCCTCCCGGACGACCCGGCGCTCGCCCTGCCCGGCGCCCGCGCGGTCGCCCATCAGGAGGCGCTGCGCGCGGAGTTGAGGGCCGCCGTCGCGGACCATATGGGTCCGGTGCTGGACGCGATCGGCCCGTACGCCCGCCGGGGGTCACGCGCGCTGTGGGGTCTGGTCTCCGACGACCTGGTCTCCGGCCTCTGGTATCTGGGCCGGATGAGGGGCGACGAGGCCGCCGGTGTCCGGGCCGCCACGGCGGTTCTCCCCACCGCCCACGCCCCCTTCCCCGGCGGCGCCGACTTCCGTTCGCTCCGGACCGGCGACGGCCGCGAACACCCGACCCGCACCCGCATGGGCTGCTGCCTCTACTACACGATCCGCCCCGCCGAGGCCTGTTCCACCTGCCCGCGCACCTGCGACGCGGAACGGCTGCGACGGCTGGAGGGCTGATCCACGCGGGCGCGGCCGGTGGTGCGCCCTACTCCACGAAGTCGGGGTTCCAGGGCAGCACCCGGAAGTTCCCCGTGCCGCCCCTGATCTTCTCGAACGGCGCCGAACTCACGCACTTGGGCAGGTCCTTGGTCTCCTCCGGATTGCCCACGGAGGCCCAGCTGTAGCCCAGCCGGTCGCGCCGACCCTGATCGTGCACGGTGAAGCCGACCCGGTTGCCCTTGGCGTCCGGCAGGTCGGTCCTCGTGATGACACCGGTGGCGACGGCGACCTTGCCTCCGGTCACCAGACAGTCGATCCGCCCCTCTGCCCAGTGGCTCTCGTCGCCCAGGCGGTGGCTGAAGCGGAAGGTGCCGGTGGCCAGCGTCGGATCCGTGGTGTGCTCGGCGGCGAGATGTGCGTCGAAGGTGAAGGAGATGTCCTCCTCGGAGACCCGGGAGAGTGTGCCGGTTCCGGTCAGGGCCGCCGCCTCCCGCGGCTTCCCGGAGACGGCGCCCTCCCTCGGCTTCCCGGACACGGTGTCGGAGGCGGCTTCCGGCGCACGCCCGGCGGCCGACGCCGGTCCGACGGCCGCGGGGCCGAGGACCACCGACCCCGCGACCAGCGATCCGGTGACCGCCGCGGCGACCAGCACGCCGGTTCCGGTCCGGGCGCGGGCGCGGGTGCGGGTGTGTATGCGGGTGCTTGTGCGGCCGGCGGACAGTAACCGATGAATCATGACAAGGCCCTTCGTCGTGGACGGTGCCCGGAATTCCGGGCACCACCCACGGTCCTCCGGCCGACGGCCCGTCACATCCGCCGCCGGTCGTCACCGCGGGTCCGCCCCGAAGGGCACGGCCGGACCCGGTGTGCGCCCTGAGAGGTACGCCGGTGTGCGCCCGTGGCCGCATGCCCCGCCCGGCGGAACTCAGGCCGCCGGGTACGCGTAGAAGCCCTGCCCCGACTTCCGGCCGAGGCGACCGGCGGCCACCATGCGGCGGAGCAGCGGCGGGGGCGCGTACAGCGGTTCGGCGTGTTCCTCGTAGAGCGACTCGGCGATGGCCTGGGCCGTGTCGAGGCCGATCAGGTCGAGGAGCCGGAGCGGGCCCATGGGATGGGCGCAGCCGAGTTCCATGCCGTGGTCGATGTCCTCGGCGGTGGCGGTGCCCGACTGGACCATGCGGACGGCGGAGAGCAGATACGGCAGCAGCAGGGCGTTGACGATGAACCCCGCCCGGTCCGGGGCCTGGACGGCGGTCTTGCCCAGTTGCTCGACGGCGAAGCGGCGGACCCGCTCGACGGTGTCGGCGCCGGTGGTGAGGGCGGGGATGATCTCCACCAGCGCCTGGACGGGCACGGGGTTGAAGAAGTGCAGTCCCACCACACGGTCCGGCCGTCCGGTGACGGTGGCCAGGTCGGTCAGCGGGATGGAGGACGTGTTGCTGGCGAGGATCGCGTCACCGTCACCGAGGACCTTGTCCACGTCCCGGAAGAGGGCGCACTTCAGGTCGCGGTCCTCCACGGCGGCCTCGACGACCAGGTCACGGTCGGCGAGGTCGCCGAGGTCCGTGGAGAAGGACAACCGGGCGAGGGCACGGTCGCGTTCGTCGCCCGTGAGTCTGCTGCGGCGTACGGCCCTGTCGAGGGAGGCCTCGATCCGGCGGCGCCCGGCGTCGAGCGCCGCCGGGCCGGCCTCGACCACCAGTACGTCCGGTCCGGCGCGGGCCACCGTCTCGGCGATGCCGGAGCCCATGAGGCCGCAGCCGAGAACACCCACGTGTGAGACAGCGGTCATGCCAGTGCTCTCCGTTCCGGATCGTTCGCCCGTGCCATCCGGCCGCGCAGACTGAAGCCGGGCTCGGCGGCGTCCTCGGGGGTGACCGGGACGCGTGCGGTCAGCAGGCGCCGGGCCGCCATGTGGTCGGCGGGACGGTTGACGGACTCGACGGCGATCAGGGCGGAGCCACGGAAGCAGAGCACCGAGAAGCCTCCCTTGCCCGCCCCCGCCCCCGCCCCCGCGCGGTCGCTGTCGCTGTCGCCGTCGCCGAGTACGACCGTTCGGTCGTGGCCGGTCGACAGCCCGGCGATCTGGAGTCTGAGATCGCCCTGGTAGCTCCAGAACCAGGGCAGCGCGTCGTACGGGCGCGGCGCGCCGGTGAGCCGGGCGGCCAGACAGCGCGCCTGGTCGGCGGCGTTCTGGACCGACTCCAGCCGGACCCGGCGACCGCCTGTGCCGTGCGGGCCGCCGTGGGAGCCGTCGTGGGGGCCGCCCTGCGGATCGGGGAAGGACGCGCAGTCGCCGATGGCCGAGATGTGCGGGTCCGCCGTGGTGAGGTGGCTGTCCACGACGATGCCGTTGTCCGTCTCCAGGCCTGCCAGGGCGGCGAGTTCGGTGTTGGGCAGGACACCGATGCCGGCGACCACCAGGTCGGCGGGGACCGTCACCCCGTCGGTCGTACGGATGCCGGTCACCCTGCCGTCCGAGCCGACGATCTCGGCCGGCACGGTGCCCATCAGAAGCCGGGTGCCCTGCTCCCGGTGCCGTTGTGCGAAGTGGGCGGCGGTGGGTGCGGAGACGGCCCGGCCCATGACCTGGTCGGCGATGTCGAGCACGACGGGGCCGAGGCCGGCGGCCCGGCAGGCGGCGGCGAACTCCAGGCCGATGAACCCGGCACCGATCACCACCACGTTCCGTGCCTCGCCCAGCCGCTGGCGCAGCTCGTCGGCCTCGGCACGGGTCCGCAGACCCGTCACCCCGGAGAGCCCGCTCCCGGGCAGCGGCAGCGGCCGGGGCCGGGAGCCGGTGGCCAGCACCAGGTGTGCGTACGGGAGTTCGCTGTCGTCGTCGAGTGTCACCCGCCGCCGGCGCCGGTCCACCTCCACGACCCGGCGGCCGACGAGCAGACCGATACCGCGCTCGGCGTAGAACCGGTCGGCCCGGAGGGTGAGTTCGCCTTCCGGGAGCTTTCCGGCAAGGTATTCCTTGGACAACGGCGGGCGCTGGTAAGGGAGTTCGGGCTCGTCGCCGATGACCGTGACCGGACCGGCGAAGCCCGCGTCACGCAGCGACTCGGCGGCCTGGACGCCCGCCTGTCCGGCGCCGACGATCACGATCCCGGGTTCCACGGCCCTCCTCCCGGGGCTCACCTCGCGCATGGCGGTGCCTCCTCTCGTACGGCGGGACCGCCTCTCACGCCACCGGGCTGACGATGAAGTTGCTGAAGCCGCCGTTGCGCCGGGCCGTGCCGCTGATCGCGTCGTTGACCTGCTCCAGCGGGAACACCCGGTGTTCGAGGGGGCTGAGGTCGAGCAGTCCGGCGGCGACCAGGTCGGCCATCGCCTGGCCCTCCCCGGAGGTGAACCAGGCCGAGCCGATCAGCCGGAGCTGCTGGTCCATCATGCGGTGGACGTCGACGGGTACGTCACCGGCGATGGCGCCGATGTTGACGGCGACACCCCCGCGCGCCATGGCCCGCATGCCCGCCAGGAACGTCTCGTGCGGGGCGCCGGGGCCGAGGGCGTCGATGTAGATGTCCGCGCCGTGGCCGTCGGTCTGTTCGCGGACCCAGTCGTCGAGCGGGCCGTCGTCGAGGGAGTGCAGCCGGAAGCGGCCCGGGGCCAGCTTGTCGACCTGTTCCAGAAGGTCGCGGTCGCGCCCGGTGCCGTAGACGTGGGTCAGTCCGAGGGCGGGCGCGAGCAGCGCGGCGGCGATGCCGAGGGTGCCGCTGATGCCGTTGACCAGGACCGTCTTGCCGGGTCCCGCGTCGGCCTTGCGCAGGGCCGAGTACATGGTGCCGATGTAGCCGAAGCGGGCGGCGGCCTCGAACGAGAGCTGGTCGGGGAGTTTCACCAGGGCGTACGCGGGGGCGACCATGTACTCGGCGAGGCCGCCCTGGTAGCGGTCGAGGAGGCCGAGCGCGGACTCGGAGAAGCCGAAGTAGCCGGCGAAGGCGTAACTGGCGCAGTTGATCGAGTCGTTGTTGCGGCAGGAGCGGCAGGAGCCGCAGCTGCGGCCCGGGTTGACGTACACACGGTCGCCGACCTCGAAGCCCTCCACGCCCTCGCCGACCGCCTCGACGACACCGGCCGGGTCCAGGCCGAAGACGGCCGGGAGGGTCGGCAGGGGGCTGTGCGGGAACCAGGTGGTCCACATCGTCAGGATGTTGGCGAGGTTGGGCACGATGTTCACGGCGTGCACGGCCACCCGGACGTCGCCCCGTCCCGGTACCGGGACGGGGACCCGCTCGATCCGCATGGGCTCGCCGACGTCGTGCATCCGTGCTGCCCGCATGGTCTCGGTCATGGTCTCTCCTGGGTGTGCGGCTCTGATGTGCTGATGTCGCCAGTCGTCGTGGGGTCGCTGGTGGAGGGGCCGCCGACGGCCGGTGGCCGGTCGGCGGACAGTCGGGTGAGGGCCTTGCGCTGGAGTTTTCCGGTGGCACCCCGGGGCAGTGCCGGGACGACGTGCAGCCGTCGCGGCCATTTGTGGCGGGCGAGCCGGCCTTCGAGATGCCGCCGGACGTCGTCGAGCGTCGGCTCGGGCGCGCCGGTCACCAGGTAGGCGGTGACGAGTTCGCCCCAGAGGGGGTCCGGGGTGCCGCCGACGGCGACTTCGAGGACGTGCGGCAGGTCGACGAGCGCGTTCTCGACCTCGGCCGGATCGACGTTCTCGCCGCCCGTGATGATCAGTTCCTTGACGCGTCCGACGACTTCGAGCCGTCCCCGCGCGTCGAACCGGCCGCGGTCGCCGGTGTGGAACCATCCGTCGGCGTCCGTGACGGGCAGCGGTCCCGCGCCGGTCCGGTACGCGGACGCCACGGACGGTCCGCGCAGCCGGATCTCCCCGACCGTGCCGACGGAGGCGGGCGCGCCCTTCTCGTCCACGACGATCAGTTCGACGTGCGGTACGGGCGGTCCGGCGGAGGCCGGCCGGTCGGCGACCTCGTCGAGCGCGGCGTAGGTGACCCCGGCGCTGGACTCCGTCAGGCCGTACGAGTTGACGACCTTCACGCCGCGTTCGAGGAACCGGGTGGTGGTCGAGGACAGGGCCGGTGAGCCGCCCGCCAGGACCCAGCGCAGCGAGTCCAGGTCGGGGGTGGGGAAGCGGGGGTGCCGGGTGAGCAGGGACAGCATGGCCGGTACGGCGAAGGCGGCGGTCACGCCGTGGTCCCGGACCAGGTCGACGAAGAGGCCGCCGTCGAACCTCGGGGCCAGGACGACGGTGCCGCGCTCGGCCCAGGTGTACTGCGGCAGCCCGCCGAGGACCGCCACATGGGCCAGCGGGGTGGCCACCAGCACCACGTCGTCCTCGGTCACGGGCAGCCGGGCCATGCCGTTGACCATGCTCCAGTGCAGGTTGTCGTGGGTGAGCTGGGCGCCCTTGGGGCGGCCCGAGGTCCCGGAGGTGAAGGCGATGATCGCGACGTCGGACCCGGCGGGCGGGGCGTCGGCCTCCGCCACCGGCGCGTCGGGGTCGCCGGTCTCCTGCCAGGGCAGCCGGAGTTCGGGCCCGTCCGGAAGCGTCTTCAGGAAGCCCTCGTCGGCGACGATCGCGCGTGGTTCGGTCTCCGCGCGGACGACGTCCAGTTCGGGGCCGGTGAGCTGGGGGTGGACGGGGACGAGGACCGCGCCCATCCGCGTCACGGCGAACATCGTGACGATGGCCTCGGGCCGGGCCTCGCCCCGCATGACGACCCGGTCGCCGCGCCGTACGCCGCGCTCGGCGAGGCGGCCCAGGCTGCGGCGGACCGCGAGGTCCAGTTCCGCGTACGTCCAGGTCCGGTCCTCGAAGACGAGGGCGGTGCGGGAGCCCGCGTCGGCCGCGTGGGCGGGGAGCCGGGCGCCGAACCAGGTGCCCGCCCGGGCGCCGGCCCTCCGGCTGCCGCCGCCGGGGGCGCTGATGTTCTCGGACAACGTCGCTCCTAGTGGTTCCGGCGTTTCCAGCGGACGGGCAGGTTCAGCACTCCGCGGAACACCCAGCCGCCGACCCGTACGGGTTGCTCCGGGTCGAGTGCGAGGCCGGGCAGCCGCCGGAAGAGGGTGGGCCAGGCGATCTCGCCGACCTCGTGGCGGGCGACCCAGGTGCCCATGCAGAAGTGGGGTCCGCCGCCGAAGGCGAGGTGGCCCCGCTGTTCGCGGTCGATGTCGAAGCGGTCGGGCTCGGGGAACACGGCCGCGTCCCGGTTGGCCGCGCCGATCACCAGGGCGACCCGGGAACCGGCCGGGATACGGACACCGGACAGTTCGACGGCCTCGGTGGTCTGGCGGGGATACATGCCGATCGGGGAGATCCAGCGGACGGTCTCCTCGAAGACGTGCCGCCACCTGGCCGGGTCCGCCTCGACGGCCGCGCGCTGCCCGGGGTGGGTGAGCAGGGCCCAGACCCCGGCGGTCAGCACATCGCGCGGCTCGTTGATGCCGCCGCCGATGATGACCTTGACGTTGTTCTTGATCTGCTGGAGCGTGGGCGGGTCCTCGGCGTGCAGCATCGAGGAGATCACCGAGCCGTCCGGTTCGTCACGGACCCGTCGTACGGCCTCGTCGACGGCCTCCTCGACGGCGCCGGCCGCCGCGAGGGCGCGGTCCCAGACCTCGGGGACGTCGGCGTAGTTGCTGTTGCCGTCCATCATGTCCTGCGACCACCGGATCATGTCCGCGGCCGGGACCTGCGGAATCCCCAGCAGATGGGCCAGGTTGGTGGCGGCGAAGGGGCCGGCGAAGTCGGTGAAGAGGTCGGCCTCGCCCCGGTCGGCGAAGGAGTCGATCAGTTCGTCGGCGGTGCGCCGGAAGACCGGGCTCCAGTCGGTCCTCACCCGCCGGGGCCGCGCCGGCGGCTCGGCGGCGGCCCGGAGTCTGCGGTGCTCGGGGTCGTCCTCACGGAGCATGTTGGCGCCCATGACCTTCAGCACGAGGGAGTCCTTCTCGCGGGAGCTGAAGAGTTCCGGGTGCTGTTCGGCGAAGACGACGTCCTCGTGCCGGGTGATCAGATAGCGGCCGACGGCGGGGACGAAGGCCACGGGAGCCTCGTGGCGCAGTCTGCGGTAGAGGGGATAGGGATCGTCCCAGAGATCCTGGAGGCTGATGCCCCGGACGAAGTCGTTCACATGGTCCTGCTCGTGCGGTGCGCGTGTCGTCACGGCGCTCGCCTCCCGTGGTTCCGGGGTCCTAGCGGTACGCCGCGAGGCCCGTGACGGACTCTCCGACGACCAGGGTGTGGATCTCCTCGGTGCCCTCGTAGGTGAGGACCGTCTCCAGGTTGTTGGCGTGCCGGAGCACCGGGTACTCGGTGGTGATGCCGTTGGCGCCGAGGACGGTGCGGGCCGAGCGGGCGATGTCCAGGGCGGCGCGCACATTGGCGAGCTTGCCGAGGCTGACCTGTTCGGGGCGGAGCCTCCCGGCGTCCTTGAGCCTGCTCAGCCGCAGGGCCAGCAGCTGCGACCGGACCAGCTCCACCTGCATCGCGGCGAGTTTGCCCTGGGTGAGCTGGAAGCCGCCGATCCGCCGCCCGAACTGCTCGCGGGCGGTGGAGTATTCGAGCGCGGAGAGATAGCAGGTGCGGGCGGCGCCGACGACTCCGCAGAGGATGCCGAAGCGGGCCTCCGACAGACAGGACAGCGGTCCGCGCAGCCCGGTCACTCCCGGCAGGACCGCGTCGCCCGGCAGCCGGACGTCCTCCAGGTGCAGTTCGGCGGTGACCGAGGCGCGCAGGGAGAGCTTGCGGTGGATCTCGCTGGTGGTGAAGCCGGGGGTGCCCCTGGGGACGAGGAAGCCGCGGACGCCGTCCTCGGTGCGGGCCCAGACGACCGCGATGTCCGCGATCGAGCCGTTGGTGATCCACGTCTTGGTGCCGTTGAGGACCCAGTCGCCGCCGTCGCGCTTGGCCTGGGTGCGCATCCCGCCGGGGTCGGAGCCCTGGTCGGGTTCGGTGAGCCCGAAGCAGCCGATCGCCTCCCCGGAGGCCAGTCTCGGCAGCCACTCCCGCTTCTGTTCCTCGGAGCCGTAGCGGTGGAGGGGGAACATCACCAGGGAGCCCTGCACGGAGACGAAGCTGCGCAGCCCCGAGTCGGCGGCCTCCAGCTCCCGGCAGGCCACGCCGTACGCGGTGGCGCTCGCGCCGGCGCAGCCGTAGCCCTCCAGATGCATGCCCAGCAGTCCCAGCCCGCCGATCTCCGGGCCGAGTTCGGCGGTGGGGAAGGTGCCCGCCTCGAACCAGTCGGCGACGTGGTCGGTGACCTTGTCCTTGACGAAGTCGGCGACGGTGTCCCGGATGAGCCGTTCGACGTCGTCGAGTTCGGAGTCGAGGTCCAGGGCGTCGGTGGGGTCGAGGTGCGGCATCAGTCGGTCCTCCGGGCGCCGATGAGGACGAAGAGCGCGACGGCGGGGGCGTCGGTGCGGTTGCGCCAGGCGTGCCGGGTGCCGTTCTGGACGACGATGTCACCGGGCGCGAGGGTGGTCTCGTGGCCCGCGTCGAGTTCGAGGACGATCTCGCCCTGGAGGAGGACGCCGTAGTCGACGGTGTCCGTGGTGTGCATCCCGGGCGCGTCCGGTTCGAACAGTTCGGCAAGGCCGGGACTGGTCTCCAGCCGCTCGGCGGCGGCAGCGGCGAAGTCGAAGCCCTCGCTCGCGTAGACCGAGTCCGGGGGGATCACGAGGTGGATGAGCCGGGTCTCACCGGGCGCCGGCACATAGGACGCCACGGCCGGTGCCGGATCGGTGCCGTCGAAGGGGACGACCGGCTCGGCGGCCGTCGACCACACCAGCGAATTGGCGAAGCCGGGCGTGTGCTTCAGCTCGTAGGTGCGCGGGGCGGGCCCGTCCTGCACGACGGTGGCCTGCCCGGCCTCGTTCAGGCCGGTGACGATTCTGCGGGGCATGGTCGTACTCCTCGTCTAGCGGGGCGGAGCAGGGCAAAAGGGGCGCCCTGACCCAGGAGGCGGAACGGACTGGAGAGGAAACGGGGAGAACGTGGAGAGAACGTAAGCGTCAGAATTCTGATCGTCAAGGGTCTTACAACTTCACCCGAAGGCTCTCCCGGGAGCCGTCGAGCGGCGGACTACTCCGGGTGTTCCTGGTTGACCATCTTGCCCAGCAGGGTGACCAGCTGGGAGATCTCCTGATCCTCCAGTACACCCATCCAGGCGTGCTCGCGCTCGGTCTGTCCCTCGATGGCCTTGTGCAGCATGGTGAGGCCGGGTTCGGTGAGCGAGACCCGGACGAGCCGCCGGTCGCCCTGCTCGCGGCGGCGCTCCACGAGACCGCGTTCTTCGAGGGTGTTGAGGGCGCTGGAGACACTGGCCCGCGAGGTGCCCGAGATACGGGCGATCTCCCGCTGCTCCATGTCCCCGAAGACCCAGAGGGTGTTCATGATCCGGAAGCCGGCCCAGGTCATCCCGAGCGGCCGGTGGACGGAGGCCTCGAAATCCTGCACGAGGCGGGCGACGAGCCGGGTGAGCTGGGTGACCAGCGCGACCCCGTCCAGCTGACGGTCCGTGTGGCCCATCTCCTGGTGGCGGGTGCGCACCTTGTCGAAGAACTCGCGGGAGCGCGGATGGCCGGCGGCGCCGACCGTGTCGCCTACGTGATCGTCCGACACGTGAGGGCTCCCTTCCTCCGGACCGCTCGCATCGTAACAGCGCGTGTCGATCTTCCCGACCGGTCGGATGTCACCGGCCGACCGCCCGTCACCGGCCGATCGGATTGCGCATCGTACCGACCCCGGGCAGTTCGGTGGTCAGCGTCATTCCCGGCTCCAGGTACAGCCGGGGGACGCGGCGGACGCCGCAGCCGGCGGGGGTGCCGGTGAAGACGAGGTCGCCCGGTTGCAGGGTCACGTGCCGGGAGAGCCAGGAGACCAGCTCCGGGACGGGGAAGATCAGGTCGGAGGTCCGGCCGCGCTGGACCTCCAGGTCGTCGACGTGTCCGACGATCTCGATGTCGTCGGGGTCCTCGAACTCGTCGACGGTGGCCATCAGCGGCCCGGTCGGGCTGTAGGTGTCGTAGGACTTGGCGAGGGTGAACTGGTTCAGCGGCTTGCGCCACTGTTCGCGGCGGTCGGTGACGTCCTGTCCGGCGGTCACCCCGGCGATGCCGTCCCAGACCTCGCCGGGTTCCACCGCGCGCATGGTGCGCCCGACGACGACCACGACCTCGGCCTCGAAGTCGCACTTGTCGATGCCCTCGGCCACGATCACCGGGTCGTAGGGGCCCGTGAGCGAGCTGCTGAACTTGCCGAAGACGGTGGGCTGTTCGGGGATCGGCATGTCCGACTCCGCGGCGTGGCCCCGGTAGTTGAGCGCGACGGCGAGGATCTTCGGGGCGCGTGGGGAGACCGGGCCGAGGAGCTTCTCGTCGTACTCGGCGAGGTCGGCGTCGCCCGCCGCCCCGGCGAGCCGGCGCAGCTCGTCGTGGTGCGCGAGGTCGTAGAGGACGGCGGGGTCGGGGCCGAGCGCCCCGTCGCTGGCCTTCTCCACGTCGAGGGCGCGGTCGCCGACGATGATGGTGGCCCGGCCTGCGAGGTTGGCGAGCTTCATGGGGACTCTCTCCTACGGGGTGGGGGCGGCGGTGGGCGCGGGCAGCGGGAGTTCCGCGCGGAGGGCGGCGATGTCCGGCTCCGGCTGGACACGGAAGGCGTTGATCGCCATCGCCACGGTCTGGTACTGGCCGACGGTGTAGACGAGGTCGATGAGCTGCTCGGTGCCGAGCCGGTCCCGCAGCCGCTTCCAGGCGTCGTCGTCGAGGTCGGCGACGCCGACCAGCTGGTCGGTGGCGAGCAGCAGCACCTGCTCGGTCTCGTCGAAGCCGGTCGGTACGGGGGTGCCGACGGCCCGGATCCCGGCGTCGGACACACCGGCCCGGCGGGCGATCCTGACGTGCTGCAGCCACTCGTACTCAGCCTGGGTCAGCCAGGCGACGCGCAGGATCACCAGCTCGCGGGCCCGGACGGACAGCGTGTTCCTGCCCAGGACGTGGTTGCCGAAGACGAGGAAGCGGCGGAGCGCGTCCGGGTGCGCGGCGAGCGTCGTCCAGATCGCGTAGATCTCGCCGCCGGCCTCGGCGTTGCGGTACGGCTCCAGGGCCGTCAGCGCCTTCTCCGGGATGTCCGTCTCGGCCACGGGGGACAGTCGCGGCTCGGTTACAGGCATGGGGTCGCCCTTCGTGACGGCCGGCGCCGTGCGGACGGGCGGCCGACGTCGTCGTGACGGCCGTGGAGCCGTCGTCGGATGCCCCGACCGTAGATAGGTAGAACTCTAACAGTCAAGGGCCTTGCGACCCTTGACGGGAACTTCGTCAGAGTCTTGATAATTAGAACTCTGACAACTAGCTTCGGGCAGTGGGCGGCCCATCGCGCTTGCACGGGCGGGGCCCCGACCAGTGGAGGTTCCGATGAGTATTCGCAGCCTGGGCTATCTCGGCATCGGCACACCCGACCCGGACGGCTGGGTCGCGTACGCCGGTGACGTGATCGGCACCATGCCCGCCGGCCCGCCCGGCTCCCCCGGGGCACGGCTGCTGCGCCTGGACGAGCACCCCTACCGGTTCGCCGTCGGACCCGCCGAGTCCGGCGGTGTCACGTACATCGGCTGGGAGGCGGGCGACCGGGCGGGCCTGGAGCGGGTGGTGGAGCGGCTGCGCGCGCACGGCGTCGAGGTCCACGACGGTACGGCCGAGGAGTGCGCCGAGCGGCAGGTGGACCGCATGCTGTGGTTCGACGGGCCGTGCGCGGTGCGCACCGAGGTGTTCACCGGACGCCGGGTCGCCGCGACCCCGTTCGTCTCCCCGCTCGGCGTCGGCTTCGTCACCGGCGACCAGGGCATGGGCCATGTGGTCCTCAAGTCCCCGCGGGCCCTGGCGGCGGTGGACTTCTACCGGGACGTCATGGGCTTCCGGCTCAGCGACGTGACGCATCTGCCGCTCGGCGGAATCTTCTACTTCATGGGCTGCAACCCGCGCCACCACAGCGTCGCCTTCGTCGAGTCCCGCAGACGCGAGGGCACCCACCATGTGCTGTGCGAGGTGGCGGACATGGACGAGGTCGGCCGCGCCCACGACCGGGCCCGCGCGCACAAGGTCCCGCTGATGGCGACGCTCGGCCGGCACTCCAACGACGGGATGTTCTCCTTCTACATGCGCTCCCCCGCCGGATTCGGCATCGAGGTGGGCGCGGAGGGCCGCCGGGTCGACGACGAGACCTGGGTGAGCCGCGTCTACACGGCCGACATCTGGGGCCACCACGCCGTCGCGGACGGCGACGACGGATACGCCGGGACGGTCGCCACCGCCCGGACACCTGCGACGGACGGGACCGAGGGATGAACGCGCTGCGCAGCTACGTACAGGACCGGTGGCACACCCCCACCGAGGCGGGGACACCCGTCCGCCACGCCGTCACCGGCGAGGTGGTCGCCCATGTCTCCTCGGCCGGCGTCGACATGGCCGCCGCGCTCCACCACGCCCGCACGGTCGGCGGCCCCGCGCTCCGCGCCCTCTCCTTCCACCGGCGCGCCCGGCTCCTCACCGACCTCGCGGCCGAGCTGCGCGGCCACCGCGAGGAGTTGTACGCGCTGTCCGCCACCACGGGCGCCACGCTCTTCGACTCGAAGTACGACATCGACGGCGGTCTGCGGGTCGTGCGGTACTACGCGGCCCTGGGCGGGCGCGAACTGCCCGGCGGCGACGAGGGGTCGGTCTACGTCGAGGGGGAGCACGAGAGCCTGGGCCGGGACGGAACCTTCCTCGGCGGACACATCGCCACTCCCCTGCGGGGCGCCGCCGTCCAGATCAACGCGTACAACTTCCCCGTCTGGGCGCCCCTGGAGAAGCTCGCCCCGGCGGTGCTGGCCGGTGTGCCGAGCCTGATCAAGCCCGCGACCCAGACCGCCCAGCTCACCAGCCGGCTCGTCGAACTCGTCGTGGAGTCGGGCCTGTTGCCGCCGGGCAGTCTGCAGTTCGTGTGCGGCGGCGCGGGCGATCTGCTCGACCATGTCACCGAACAGGACCTGGTGTCGTTCACCGGCTCGGCGGCCACCGCGGAGCGGCTGCGGACCCATCCGGCGGTGGTCCGGCAGGCCGTGCGCTTCAACGCCGAGGCGGACTCGGTCAACTGCTCGGTGCTCGGCCCGGACGCCACCCCCGGCACCCCCGAATTCGACCTGTACGTCGACCAGTTGGTCACCGAGATGACGGTGAAGGCCGGGCAGAAGTGCACCGCGATCCGTCGCGCACTCGTCCCGGCCGCGCTGATGGACGCGGTGAGCGAGGCCGCCGCCGCCCGGCTGGCCGAGGTGGTCGTGGGCGACCCGGCCGACCCTTCCGTGCGCATGGGCGCGCTGGCGAGCCTCGGGCAGCGCGAGGAGGTGCGCCGCCGTGTGAAGACGCTGCTGGACTCGGCGCGGCTCGTCTCGGGCGACCCGGACCACGGGGAGTTCACCGGGGCCGACGGCGAGCGCGGGGCGTTCCTCACCCCGCTGCTGCTGCGCTGCGACGACCCCGGCGCCACCGCCCCGCACGAGGTGGAGGCGTTCGGCCCGGTCAGCACGCTGATCCCGTACACCTCGCCGGAGCACGCCGTCTTCCTCGCCGCCCGGGGGCGGGGCAGCCTCGCCGCGTCCGTGGTCACCGGGGACGCGGACTTCGCCCGCCGTACGGTCGTCGGGCTCGCCCCGTGGCACGGCCGGGTCCTCGTCCTGGACGCCGGCTCCGCGAAGTCGTCCACCGGCCACGGCGCGCCGCTGCCCGCGCTGATCCACGGCGGCCCCGGCCGGGCCGGCGGGGGTGAGGAGCTGGGCGGGATGCGCGGCGTCCTGCACCATATGCGGCGCACGGCCGTGCAGGGCGGCCCCCGGATGCTGACGGCGCTCACCGGGCGCGCGTAGCCGGACGCCACCCCGGACGCCGCAAGACGCCGTACACCGCTGAACGACGGAGACCTCCCCATGACCTTTTCCCTGGCCACCCTGCGCGTCGACGGCAGGCCCACCCCCGTGCTGTGCCTCGACGGCCATCCGTGGGCGCTGGCGGACGTCGCCCCCGAGTCGCTCCAGCCGGAGCCGGCACGCGGTCTGATGAACGTCTTCGACCACTGGGAGCGGACCGAGCCGATCCTCGTCGAGGCGGCCGGGCGGCTCGCCGACGACACGGACACCACGCCACCGCTGCCCTCCCCGTCCGTGCTGGAGGACGTCCTCACGCCTCTCCGGTACCCCCGCAAGGTCGTGATGACCGGCGCCAACTACTACGACCACATGGAGCAGGACGGCGGTCACACCGACTGGGAGAAGGACAAGAAGATCCCTCTGTTCTTCTTCAAGCCGCCGACCACCTCGCTGGTCGGTCCGGGCAGGACGGTCCGCTATCCCGAGCAGACGGAGAAGTTCGACTACGAGCTCGAACTCGCCGTCGTCATCGGCAGGCGGGGGCGTCGTCTGACGCCGGAGAACGCCATGGAGCATGTCGCCGGGTACACGATCGCGCTCGACCTCTCCGCCCGCGACTGGCAGCGGCACCCCCAGCACCTGGTGAAGTTCGACCTGTTCGGCGGCAAGGCCTTCGACGACAGCTGCCCGCTCGGCCCGGCGATCGTCCCGGCCCGGTACGTGGACGTGGACGAGCTGCGCCTGCGGTTCTGGCTCAACGGCGAGCCCCGGCAGGACGCCCGCACCCGGGACATGATCTGGTCCGTCCCCGAGCAGTTGGTGAAGATCACCGAGCATCTGACGCTGGAGCCGGGCGACGTGGTCTCCACCGGCACCCCGGCCGGCGTCGGCCTCGGCACCGGCCGGTGGATGAAGGTCGGCGACCTGCTGGAGGGCGAGATCACCGGACTCGGACGCCTCACCGTCGAGATCGTCGAGGGAAAGGCCGAGGAAGCGAGCGCGTAGGCCCGGGGCCCCGGGCTGTGCCCCTTGACGCCGCTCGCCGCAGATAGCAACACTTCTCGACGAGTTTCCAACAGGAAACCTCAGAAGGTCGCAGCGCTGGAGCCCTGGAGGTCGGCTTGCAGGAGTACGCCGGATACGTCTTCGTCTACTTCACCGGCGAGGGCAGCCCGGACGGCGAGCGGATCAGGTTCGCGCTCAGCCGGGGCGACGACCCGCTGCGCTGGCGCGAGCTCAACGGCGGCGCGCCGGTGCTCACCTCGGACCTCGGGACACGCGGACTGCGTGATCCGTTCGTCGTCCGCGCCCCGGAGGGCGACCGGTTCTTCCTGATCGCCACCGATCTCAGGATGCACGGCGAACCGGACGGCGACTGGGACCGGGTGCAGCGCACCGGCAGCACCGCCCTCATGGTCTGGGAGAGCACCGACCTGGTGCACTGGGGCGACCCCCGCCCGGTGCGTGTCGCCCCGGACACCGCCGGGAACGTCTGGGCCCCGGAGGCCTGCTACGACCCCGACCTCGGCGCGTACGTCGTCTTCTGGGCGTCGAAGCTGTACGCGCAGGACGACCCGGACCACACCGCCGACACCCACAACCGGATGCTGTACGCGACCACCCGGGACTTCCGGGTCTTCAGCGAGCCCCGGCTCTGGCACGACCCCGGCCACTCGGTCATCGACTCGACCGTCGTCCGGCACGACGGCACCTGGTACCGCTTCACCAAGGACGAGCGTGCCCACTCCCCCGCCGCGCCCGGCGGCAAGTTCCTCACCGTGGAGAAGTCGACGGAACTGCGCGACCCGTCGTACACCTTCGTGGCCGACCGGGTCGGGCAGGGGGCGATCGAGCAGGGCGAGGGGCCGATCGTCTTCCGGTCGAACTCCGACGACCACACGTGGTACCTGTTCATCGACGAGTTCAGCGGGCGTGGCTACGTCCCCTTCATGACCGACGATCTCGGCTCCGGCACGTGGACGCCGTGCGAGGACCACGCGCTGCCGCCGGGCGCCCGGCACGGTTCGGTGCTGCCGGTGACGCGCGCCGAGTACGAGCGGCTCCTCGTCGCGTGGGCACCGAGGGCGTCCGTGGTCGACGCCACCGTGCCGGGGGACGGACTGAAGGCGTACGCGCTCGTCGACGACGTCGCCTCGAAGGTCGTCCTGCCCCTGCACCCGGGCGTCGAACTCGACGGTCTCGCACCGGAGTTCGTCCTGTCGGCGGGCGCCCGGACCGACCCGCCGTCCGGCACCCCGCGCGACTTCCGCGCCCCTCGGCGGTACACCGTCACAGCCCCCGACGGGACCGCCCGCGCCTGGACGGTCGAGGCCGTGCCCATGCGCAGCCCCCTCCTGCCGGGGCTGTACGCCGACCCCAACATCCAGGAGTTCCACGGCCGCTACTACCTCTACCCGACGACGGACGGCTTCGAGGGCTGGGGCGGCACCCGGTTCGAGGTGTTCTCCTCCGACGACCTGGTCACCTGGGAGAACCACGGAGTCGTCCTCGACCTGGAGTCGGATGTGGGCTGGGCGGACCGCCACGCCTGGGCGCCGGCCGCCGGGGAGCGCGACGGGTCGTACTACTTCTACTTCTGCGCGGACCAGCAGATCGGCGTGGCCGTGGCGGACAGTCCGACCGGGCCCTTCAAGGACGCCCTGGACCGGCCGCTCATCGGGCGCCACGACTACGAGGGCCAGATGATCGACCCGGCCGTCTTCCAGGACGACGACGGCACGGCGTACCTCTACTGGGGCAACTGCGAGGCCTACGGTGTGCCGCTCGGCGCGGACATGGTGTCCTTCGACCCGGCGCGGGTGCGGCGGTTCACGCCCGACGGGTTCCGGGAGGGTGCCTTCGTCATCAAGCGGCGGGGCGTCTACTACTTCATGTGGTCGGAGGACGACACCCGCAGCGAGGACTACCGCGTCGCCTACGCCACCGGCCCCTCCCCGCTGGGCCCCTGGACCAAGAAGGGGGTGATCCTGCGGAAGCGCACGGAGCACGGGATCCTCGCGACCGGTCACCACACGGTCGTGAACGTCCCCGGCACCGACGACTGGTTCATCTGCTACCACCGGTTCGCGATTCCCGGCCCCGGTACTGCGCGCGGCGACGGCACGCACCGCGAATCCACCCTGGACCGGCTGGTGTTCGCGGCGGACGGCTCGATCGAGGAGGTCGTGCCGACACTGGAGTCCATCGGGCCGGTGATCGGTCCAGCGTGACGGTGATCAGTCCAGTGTGACGGTGGCGGCGACCGGCAGGTGGTCGCTGCCGGTCGCGGGGAGCGCGCGGATGCCGGTGACGGTCGCCGAGCGGGCCATGACCTGGTCGATCCGGGTGAGCGGGAAGCCTGCCGGGTAGCTGAAGGCGAAACCGCGTTCCGCCACGTTCAACCGGGAGGTCAGGGGCGTCAGTCCACGGTCGTCGACCGTGCCGTTGAGGTCGCCGAGCAGGATCACCGGGTTCCGTCGTTCGGCGGCGACGGCCCGGCCCAGCAGCCCCGCGCTCTCGTCCCGCCGCTGGGAGGCCAGTCCGCCGGGGCCCACGCGGACGGAGGGCAGATGGGCGACGTACGCGGCGATGTCGCCGTGCGGGGTGCGGACCACCGCGCGCAGCCCGCGGCTCCACTCCTCCGCGATCCCCCGCGGCTTGATGTCGAGCAGCCGTGCCTCGGTGAGGGGGTGCTTCGACCAGAGGCCCACGGTGCCCCGGACCGCGTGGTGCGGGTAGTCCGGGGCGAGGGTTTCCTCGTAGGCGGGCAGCGCCTCGGGGACCAGTTCCTGCAGCGCGACGAGATCGGGGCCCGCGTCGGCGAGGGCGCGGGCGGTGCCCGCCGGGTCGGTGTTCTCGTCGCTGACGTTGTGCTGCACCACGACCAGATGGCGCGGGCCGGGCTTCGCACCGGGCAGCAGCAGCCCGCCGAAGGTGTACGTCCAGGCCGCCACCGGCAGCAGCAGGGCCAGCAGCGCGACGGCCGAGCGGTGCAACAGGCCGAGGCCGAGCAGGGCGACGGCGACCAGGCCGAGCCAGGGCAGGAACGCCTCCAGCAGACTGCCCGCGCGGCCCACGGAGTTGGGGACCGCCCGGGGGAAGAACAGCAGCGCGGCCGTCAGCACCGCCACCGCGGCGAGCACCCGTCCCGGGCCGGGGCGGTCCGGCCTCACGCGGTCGCCGCCGTGTGCGGGGTCTTCCGCGCGTACTGGGCGAAGGCACGTGCCCTGCGGGTGGGCGTGACGCTCGCGGCGTGGGCGATCACGACCCTGACCTCCTCCAGCGGATCGCTGATCGGTACCGCCGCCAGGGGCAGGCCCTCGAAGCTGGTGTCGGTGGGCCAGCGCTGGATCAGCAGCGAGTAGCCGAGCCCTCGGGCGACCAGGCTGCGCACGGCCTCGATGGAGGAGGTGCGGTGACGGATGTTCGGTCTGACGCCGACGCTGTGCATCCAGCGGTCGGCGTTGGCCGGGGCGGGCGGCACCGCGTACATGATCAGGGGCTCGTCGGCGAGTTCGGTCAGGGAGACGGCGTCCCGCCCGGCCAGGGGGTGTCCCGGCGCGAGGATCACATACGGCTTGTTCGCCCGCACGGTGGCGCACGTCAGGCCCGTCTCGGCGCCGGTCTCGTACAACAGGCCCAGGTCGCAGGCGCCGTCGAGGAGGGCCTGCCGGATCTCCTCCTGGGAGCCGTCGACGAAGTGCAGGTCGACATCGGGGTGGAGCCGGGTGAAGCCGTCGAGGAGGGGTGGGATCAGGAACGGGGAGAGGGTGGTGTAGCAGCCGATCGTCAGCCGGCCGGCGAGCTGCCCCTCCTCGGCCCTGGCGTCGGCCTTCAGGTCCTCGGCGCGGGCGAGGACGGCCTGGGCGTGGGCGAGGACCCGGGTGCCGGCCTCGGTGAGGAAGACGCCCTTGGCCCGCCGCCGGACGAGGAGTTGCACACCGAGCCGGCGTTCCAGGTCGGCGATCGCGGTGGAGATGCCCGCCTGGGAGGCGTGGCAGCGCACGGCGGCGGCGCTCATGGAGCCCGTGTCCGCGACGGCCACGAAGTACTCCAGCTGCCGGAGCGAGAAGTCGGCGGTCATGGGCCCGTCCTCAGTCGTGCGGCGCCTGGCCGCTGACCCGGTGGTCCGCGTGGCTGAGCGCCTCCACGACCAGGCGCCGCAGGTGCCCGTCGCCGAGGCGGTAGTGGATGTGCCGCCCTTCCCGGCGGGTGTCCACGAGTCCGGCCAGCCGCAGCTTGGCCAGGTGCTGGCTGACGGCCGTGCGGGACGCCTCGCAGCGCTCGGCCAGGGAGCCGACGTCCGACTCGCCCTGCGCGAGCAGCCACAGCAGATGCAGCCGGGTGACGTCGGAGAGCATCGCGAACACTCCGGTCGCCTCGATGAGCCGTGCGCTGTCGGGGGCGCGCAGATGCGCACCGGACGCAGGTGAGACGGCATGGCGTTCAGGCATGTGCCCAGCGTAGGCGCTCCGCTGGTTGAGCAGGGGGTCGGCTTTTGGCTGCGGGTCGGTTGTGGCTGGTCGCGCAGTTCCCCGCGCCCCTTTGGGGCGCCCCCGCCCGCCTTCATATGCGCAGGTGCGCACATGACAGGTACAATCCGCTCATGCTCGCCGTTCTGCGTCAGCGTGTCTATCGGCGGCTGTTCGTCGCCCAGGTCGTGGCCCTGGTGGGGACCGGGCTGGCGACCGTCGCGCTCGGGCTGCTGGCCTACGATCTCGCGGGGGCCGACGCCGGGTCCGTGCTCGGTACGGCGCTGGCGATCAAGATGGTGGCGTACGTGGTGATCGCGCCGGCGGTCGGCGCGGTCGCCGACCGGGTGCCCCGGCGGGCGCTGATGGTCTCGGCGGACCTGGTGCGCGCGGGGATCGCCGTGTCACTGCCGTTCGTCGGTGAGATCTGGCAGGTGTACGTCCTGGTGTTCCTCCTGCAGTCCGCGTCGGCCGCGTTCACGCCCACGTTCCAGGCCGTGATCCCCGAGGTGCTGCCCGAGGAGCGCGACTACACGCGGGCGTTGTCGATGTCGCGGCTGGCGTACGACCTGGAGAGCCTCCTCTCCCCCGCGCTCGCGGCCGTCCTGTTGTCGGTCATGACCTACGACCGGCTGTTCACCGGCACGGTCGTCGGCTTCCTCGCCTCGGCCGCGCTGGTCGCCTCGACCGCCCTCCCGGCGCGGGCCCCCGTCTCCGGCCCCCGCACGGGCGGTGTGTACGCCAGGGCCACGGCCGGTACCCGCCTGTTCCTCGGCGCCCCCGTGCTGCGGGCCCTGCTCGCCCTGAACCTCGCGGTCGCGGCGGCCGGGGCGATGGTGACGGTCAACTCCGTCGTCTACGTCCGTGACGTGCTGGGCCTGTCGGCGGGCGCCGTACCGCTGGCGCTGGGGGCGTACGGGGCGGGGTCGATGGCCGTGGCCCTGCTGCTGCCCCGTGTGCTGGACCGGGTGCCGGACCGGACGGTGATGCTGCCGGGCGCGCTGTCCCTGGCCGTCGTCTTCGCCGGGCTCGGGGTGGTCACGGCGGCGCGGGACGGGAGTTGGCGGCTGCCCGCGCTGCTCGTGCTCTGGGCCGCGTTCGGTGCCGCGTCCTCGGCGGTGCTCACCCCCTGCGGACGGCTGATACGTCGCGCGGTGCCCCCCGGGGAGCGGACGGCCGTGTTCGCCGCGCAGTTCTCCCTCTCGCACGGCTGCTGGCTGCTGACGTATCCGCTGGCCGGCTGGCTGGGGGCGACCGCCGGACTGGGCCCGGCGGTGCTCGCGCTGGGGGCGATCGCCCTGGGCGCGGCGCTGGCGTCCGTACGGCTGTGGCCGGCGGCCGAGGAGCGTACGGCCGCCGCGCCGACCACTCATGTGCACGCGGACCTGCCCCGGGGCCACCCCCATCTGGCGGGTGCCCTTCGGGTGCCGACGGGCTGGCGGCACAGTCACGGGCCCCTCACGGACGGGCCGCACGCGAGATAGCGGAGGCCCGCCCGGGGCTGTGCCGCCCCGGGGGCGGGCCGTCACACGCTGAGCGCTGCCCGGACCGTCCGCTCGGCTCCGGTGCCGCCCTCGCCCGAGGAGGTGACCCGGCCCGCCTCCAGCACGTGGTACCGCCCGGCGGCCCGCATGGCGAAGCCGACGTGCTGTTCGACGAGGAGGACGGAGAGGCCGCCCCGGCGGGTCAGGGCGAGGATCGTCTCCTCGATCTCGGCGACGACGGAGGGCTGGATGCCCTCGGTCGGCTCGTCGAGGAGGAGGAGCCGGGGCCGGGTGATCAGGGCGCGGGCCAGGGCGAGTTGCTGGCGCTGGCCGCCGGAGAGGAGACCGGCCCGGCGGGCGGAGAGTTCCCGCAGGACGGGGAAGAGGTCCAGGGCCTCGGCGGTCGCCTCCTTGCCGTCCGGGCGGCCGTCGGCGACCAGTCGCAGGTTCTCGGCGGTGGTGAGGTGCGGGAAGGACTGCTGGCCCTGGGGGACGTAGGCCATGCCCCGGGCCACCCGCTGGTGCGGGGCGAGGTGGGTGATGTCCTCACCGTCCAGCAGGACCCGTCCGCCCTTCGGCCTGATGAGGCCCATCGCGGCGCGCAGCAGGGTGCTCTTGCCGGCGCCGTTGTGGCCGAGGACGGCCCCGACGCCGTCCTTCGGGACGGAGACGGTCACACCGTGCAGCACGGTCGTACGGTCGTAACCGGCCCGGACGGAGTCGATCTCCAGCATGGGTGTCATGCCTCCTCGGCGGCGGGGACGGGGACGGGAGCGGGGGTCTTCTCGTCAGCGGTCTTCCCGGCGGCGGTCTTCTCGGCGGCGGGCTCGGACGCGCGGCCGAGGTAGACCTCCTGGACCTTGGCGTCGGCCTGGACCTCGGCCACGGAACCCTCGCTGAGGACCTTGCCGGCGTGCAGGACGGTGACGGTGCGGGCGAAGGAGCGCATGAAGTCCATGTCGTGCTCGATGACGACGACCGTGTGGTCCTCGCCGACGCGCCTGAGCAGTTCGCCGGTGGCCTCGCGTTCGTCGTGGCTCATCCCGGCCACCGGCTCGTCGAGCAGGAGCAGTCTCACGTCCTGCACGAGCAGCATGCCGATCTCCAGCCACTGCTTCTGGCCGTGCGCCAGGACGCCCGCCGGGCGGTCGCGCAGATCGGTCAGGCCGGTGGTCTCCAGGGCCCGGGTCACCGCCTCCGGTACGCCCTTGCGGCGGCGGAGCAGCGTCAGCGGGCCGCGTCCGGCGCCGGCCGCGATGTCGAGGTTCTGCAGGACGGTGAGTTCCTCGAAGACGGTGGCCGTCTGGAACGTACGGCCGATGCCGAGGCGGGCGATCCGGTGGACCGGCCTGCCGATGAGTTCCTCGCCGCCGAAGCGGACCGAGCCGGTGGACTTCACCAGGCCGGTGACGGCGTCCACGAGGGTCGTCTTGCCCGCGCCGTTGGGGCCGATCAGGAAGCGCAGGTCGCCGGGGCGGATGTCGAGGTCCACGCCGTCGACGGCCTTGAAGCCGTCGAACGTCACCCGTAGGTCGCGGATCGTCAGTCCCTCGCCGCTCATGCCGTTCCTCCTGTCGGGGCCGGGGTGGTGGCCGGGGTGATCGTCTTGGGCGTACGGCGTCGGCGGACCACTCTCGCCAGGGACGCCAGGCCGCCGGGCAGGAAGCCGACGGCGACGACGAACAGCAGCCCCTGGAGGTAGGTCCAGGCGGCGGGGAAGGCGTCGGAGAGGGTGCTCTGCGCCCAGGCGACCGCGATCGCGCCGAGCACCGCGCCCACCAGGGAGGCCCGGCCGCCCACCGCCGCGCCGATGACGAAGCCGATGGAGGGGACGATGCCGATCAGCGCCGGGGAGATGATGCCGACCGCCGGGACGAAGAGGGCGCCCGCGAGTCCGGCCATGCCCGCCGCCACGACGTACGCGACGAGCTTGACGGTGGCGGGGTCGTAGCCGAGGAAGCGGACGCGCTCCTCCGAGTCCCGTACGGCGACGAGGAGTTCGCCGTAGCGGCTGACGAAGAGCTGGCGGGCGGCGGCCATCAGCAGCAGGAGCACGGCGGCGATGATGAAGTACACCATCTTCTGGTTGACCGGGTCGTTGAGGTCGTAGCCGAAGAAACCCTGGATGTCGGTGAGGCCGTTGGTGCCGCCGGTGGTGGCCTGCTGGCCGACCAGCCAGATGGCGAGGGCGGCGGCCAGCGCCTGGCTGAGGATCGCGAAGTAGGCGCCCTTCACCCGGCGGCGGAAGACGAGGAAACCGAGCAGCGCGGCGACCGCCATCGGCAGCAGCACGGTCATGGCGAGGGCGAACAGCGGGTTCGCGAACGGCTGCCACCACCAGGGCAGACTGTCGCCCGTGCCGTAGAGCTGCATGAAGTCGGGCAGCGTCTGGCCGGTGTCGGCGGCGTCGGCGAGCTTGAGGTGCATGGCCATGGCGTAGCCGCCCAGGCCGAAGAAGACGCCCTGACCGAGGACGAGCAGTCCGCCGCGCCCCCAGGCGAGGCTGACGCCGACCGCGACGATCGCGTAACAGAGGTATTTGGCGAGGAGGTTGAGCCGGAAGTCGGAGAGGGCGAGCGGGGCGACGCCGAGCAGCAGCACGGCGCCGAGGAGGAAGGCGCCGGGGACGCGGAAGCGGTCCAGGAGGGAGGGCGCGGGCTCCGCCGGGTCGGGAACGGTCTTCTCGGGACGGGGAGTTGTCGTCGTCATGCCAGGCTCCGGGTGCGCAGTGTGTACAGGCCCTGGGGTCGCCACTGCAGGAAGGCGACGATCGCCACGAGCACGATGACCTTGGCGACGCTGACCGTCGTCGAGTATTCGAGGACCGACTGCAGGACGCCGAGCGCGAAGGCGGTGATGACACTGCCCTTGAGCTGGGCGACACCGCCGACGACCACGACCAGGAAGGCGTCGACGATGTAGTTGGTACCCATCGTCGGACCGATCGGGCCGACCAGGGTGAGCGCCACACCGGCCACGCCCGCGAGGCCCGAGCCGATGAAGAACGTCGTACGGTCCACGCGTTCGGTCGCGATCCCGGACACCTCGGCGAGGTCCCGGTTCTGTACGACGGCCCGGATACGGCGGCCCAGCGGGGTCAGCCGCAGGATCAGGGTGAGGCCGAGGACGCAGAGCAGGGCCAGGCCGAGGATGAACAGCCGGTTGTTGGCGAAGGTGACGCCGCCGACCGAGATGTTGCCGGTGAGCAGGCCGGGAGCGGCCGTCTGGACGTTCGGGGCGCCGAAGATGTCCCGGGCCAGCTGCTGGAGCATCAGGGAGACGCCCCAGGTGACCAGCAGGGTGTCCAGGGGCCTGGTGTACAGGCGGCGGATGAGCAGCCATTCCAGCAGTGCGCCCATGGCTCCGGCGACCAGGAAGGCGACGGGAAGGGCCACGAGGAGGGAGGCTCCGGCGCCGCTGATGGACTTCTGGAGGACGTACGTGGTGTACGCGCCGGCCATGATGAACTCGCCGTGCGCCATGTTGATCACGCCCATCTGACCGAAGGTGAGGGTCAGGCCGAGGGCGATGAGGAGGAGGACGGCGCCGATGCTGATGCCGGTGAAGGATTGGTTGAGGATGACCGTCATGACGCGGCTCCGGGTCGGGGGGTGGGGTGCGTTGGCGGGTGCGGGTTCGGTGGGGGCTGGTCGCGAAGTTCCCCGCGCCCCTGAAAAGCGCGGACTGCGCCCGCTGCTTTTCATCGGCCCCCATTCACCCGCGGACTCACGACAGACCGGCGGCCCAGTCGTACCCCTTCAGATACGGGTCCGGCTCGATCGGCTTGCCGGAGTTCCAGACCTCCTCGATCAGCCCGTCCGAGCCGATCCTGCCGATGCGGGCCGTCTTGCGGACGTGCTGGGTCGCCCCGTCGACCGTGACCTTGCCCTCGGGCGCGTCGAGTTCGATGCCGTCGGCCGCCTTCTTGACCTTGGCGACGTCGAAGGAACCGGCCTTCTCGACCATCTCCTTCCAGAGGTACACCGAGATGTACGCGGCCTCCATCGGGTCGCTGGTCGGCTTGTCCTTGCCGTAGGCGGCCTGGTAGGCGGCGACGAACTTGGTGTTGGCGGCGCCCGGTGTGGTCTCGTAGTAGTTCCAGGCGGTCAGCTGGCCCTCCAGGTACTGCGTGCCGATGCTCTTGACCTCCTCCTCGGCGATCGACACCGACAGCACCGGCAGGCTCTTCGCGGTGAGCCCGGCGGACTTGTACTCCTTGAAGAAGGCCACGTTGCTGTCGCCGTTGAGGGTGTTGAACACGGCGTCGGCGCCCGCGTCCTTGACCTTGTTGACGATGGTGCCGAACTCGGTGGAGCCGAGCGGCGCGTAGTCCTCGCCGACCACCTTCATGCCCTGGGCCTCCGCGTACGCCTTGATGATCTTGTTGGCGGTGCGCGGGAAGACATAGTCGCTGCCCACCAGGTACAGCCGGGTCAGGCCCTGCTTCTTCAGGTAGTCGAGGGCCGGCACGATCTGCTGGTTGGTGGTGGCGCCGATGTAGAAGATGTACGGGGACTGCTCCAGGCCCTCGTACTGGACGGGGTAGAACAGGAGCGACTTGTAGCGCTCGAAGACGGGCTTGACGGCCTTGCGGCTGGCGGAGGTCCAGCAGCCGAAGGTGGCGGCCACCTTGTCGTCGGTGATCAGGGCCTCCGCCTTCTCCGCGAAGGTCGGCCAGTCGGAGGCGCCGTCCTGGCTGATCGGCTTCAGCTTCTTGCCGAGGACACCGCCGGCGGCGTTGATCTCCTTCACCGCGAGCAGCAGCGCGTTGTGGACGGTGACCTCGCTGATGGCCATGGTGCCGGAGAGCGAGTTCAGCAGTCCCACCTTGACCGTGTCGCCCGAGGTGTCCGCCTGTGCCCCGGCGTTCGACGAGGTGCCGCTGCCGGTCTTGGCGCCGCACGCGCTGAGGGCGGCGGTCGTACCGAGCGCCGACGCGCCGGCGAGAAGACCGCGTCTGCTGATGCCGATCCCGGACATGCCCTACCTCCTAGGTCGCTGAAGTGCGACCACAGCCTGCGAGGAGACTGTTTCCCTTGCGTTTCGTGGCAATTGAAGAACAGTTTCCTGAGGAAGTATTTTTCCGAGGCTCTGGAGGATTTGTTAATTTCCACAGAAAGGATGTACCCCCTGGTTTATTCGTCGGACGGACGGTGCACGAAGGTAAGCTCCGGACCACGCGAGTTGAGGAGTGCGATGGCGAAGCGGCCCGAGGAACTGCTGCACCTGCTGACCCGTGCCGAGCGCCTGTCCGTGCGCCGAGTCCAGTCCGTACTGGACGAGTTCGGCTGTTCCGTCGAGGCCTGGCGGGTCCTCGACCTGCTCTCGGACGGGCAGGGGCACAACATGACGGCCCTCGCCGAGCACGCCTTCCTGCCGGCGCCGAGCCTGACCAAGCTGATCGACCAACTCGTCGACCAGAACCTGGTGTTCCGCCGGGTCGACCCCGTCGACCGGCGCCGTGTCCTCGCCCATCTCACCCCGCGCGGCCTGGAGCGACGACAGTTGATCGCCCGTCAGGTGCGCGCCGACTGGGCCGGGTCGGAGCCGCTGACCGACGAGGACGGGAAGAGCCTGGAGCTGTTGCTGGAGCGGCTGGCCCGGTCCCTGGAGAGCGGTGCGGGCGCCGACGGCCGGGACGGGGTCAGCGCAGGTCGTGCGGAGCGCGCAGCTGGGCGAGGACGGTGAAGTCGCAGCCGTCGGCCTGGGCGAGGTAGATCCGCTGGCGCACATGCCGCCCGTCCAGACCGAGCAGACCGCGCGGTCCCTCGTACGAGACGGTGTCGGCGGCCGCCCCGATCGCGGTGACGTCCAGGGCGCGGGCCCGCTCGACGAGGGCGGCGAGCAGCAGGACGCCCTCGTAGCAGGACTCGCCGAGGCTGCCCGGGACCGGTGCCTCGAAGCCGAAGCGGTCGGCGTACCGGCCGTGGAAGTCCAGGGTGTTCCGGTCGGCCAGCGAGGCGAAGAACCCGGCCGTGCTGTACAGGTCGAGGGTGGCCTCGGGGCCGCTGCCCAGGAGCATGTTCTCGTCCATCAGGGTGCTCAGCCTGAGGCAGCGCCGGTCGAGTCCAAAGGCGGCGAAGGCGCGGTTGAAGCGGACCGCGTCGCTGCCGACCAGGAGCATCAGCACCCCGTCGGCGTCGGCCCGTTCGACGCGCCGCAGGACGTCCTCGAAGTCCTCGGTGCCGAGCGGCAGATACGCCTCGCCGCAGACCCGGCCCCGGCAGGCGCGGGCGTAGGCCCGGGCCGCCCGCGCGGTGTGGCGGGGCCATACGTAGTCGTTGCCGACGACGAACCAGCGGCGCACCCCGCGCGCCTCGGCGAGCAGCCGCATCGCGGGCAGCAGCTGCCAGGACGGCGTCTCGCTCGTCATGAAGACGCCCTCGGTGCGCTCCCCGCCCTCGTACAGGGCCGTGTACACGTACGGCACCCGGTGGGCGACGCGCGGGGCGATCGCCTGCCGGACCGAGGAGATGTGCCAGCCGGTGACGCCCTGCACCGCACCCGAGGCGACCAGCGCCTCGACCTCCTGCGCGACCCGCCACGGCTCGGCCCCGCCGTCGACCTCGACCAGCCGCAGCTCCCTGCCCAGTACTCCCCCGGCCTTGTTGACCTCCTCGGCGGCCAGCCGCGCGCACGCCCCGCAGGCCGGGCCGAAGATCCCGGCGGGCCCCTGCATCGGGTAGACGAGGGCCACGTTCAGCGTCGCGGCGTCGGCCGTCACCCAGTCGGGAAGGTGGAGGCGCGACGGTGGCCGATTCATGGGCTCATGATGGCGTGATCACCGCTGACCGCCCCAGACGGTGTCACGGATCGAGACCGATTCGTAGGCGGGAGGGCGGGGCCGGGGGCTGGGCCGACGCCAGGGCTCGGGGCCGGTTCCGGTTCCGGTGCCGGGGTCTACGGTCGGGTGAAGTCGTGGCTCCGCTCCACCTTCGCCACATGCAGCGTGTAGCACTCGTACCATTCGGCCCGCCCGCGTCGCTGCGCCGCGCGGTGCTCGGCGTCGGTGCGCCACCGGTCGAGGGCGTCGGCGTCGCGGAAGTAGCCGACGGTGATGCCCAGCCCGCCGGGGGTCTGGGCGTGGTCCGTCCCCAGGTACCCGGGGATGTCCTTCACCAGGTCCTCCATGCGCGCGTTGGTCTCGCCGAAGCCGCTCTGGTCCGGGGTCCGCACCGCGGTGAAGACGGCCGCGTAGTACGGGGGTTCGTAGGCGGGGACGGGCCGGGCGGGCTCGGCGGCGTCCCGCGGTGGCCGACGGCGCGCGTCCACCTCGATCTCGATCCTCATCCGGGGGTCGGAGAGGCCGCAGACCAGCATCGTGGCGGCCGGCCGGACCTCGCCGAAGGCGTGCCGGAGCACGGGCCGGCAGGGTTCGAAGTCGGCCCGGTCGGGCAGCAGATAGCGCACCCGCACCACGTCGGCGAGGGTGCACCCCGCCTCGGCCAGCGCCTCCTCGATGTTGCGCAGGCACTGCGCGGCCTGCTCGGCCACGTCCTCGGGGATCGTCATGGTGGAGTAGTCGAACCCGGTCGTCCCGGACACATGGACCCGGTCGCCGTCGACCACGGCACGGGCGTAGCCGATGTCCTCCTCGAACGTCGAGCCGCTGAGGATCGCGCGTCGCTCTGTCATGCGCCGAACGCTAGGTGACCAGCGGGGATACGTCTAATACTGCCCCTGGTATGGAGTGATATCACTGGGCGTATGGAACGCCGGACGGACCGCCCCGAACTACCGCTTCAGCAGGTGCACGCCTTCGTCGTGCTGGCCGAGGAACTCCACTTCGGCCGTGCCGCCGGCCGCCTGGGCATCGCCCAGCCTCCGCTGAGCCAGCAGATCCGGCGGCTGGAGGACAAGGTCGGCCACGCGCTGTTCAGCCGCGGGCCCGGAGGCATCACCCTCACCCCGGCGGGCCGGGAGCTCCTGCCCGCCGCCCGGCAGGCCCTCGGCGGCCTCGCGGACGGTCTGGCGGCGGCCCGGGACGCCGGCAGCGGCAGGGCCGGGCGGCTGCGGATCGGCTTCGCCGCCTCCCTCGCCCTGACCGTGCTGCCCGGCCTGCTGCGCGCCTTCCGCGAACGGTTTCCCGGCGTCGCCCTGGACATCCAGGAGATGACCACCACACCCCAGCTGGCCGCGCTGCGCGAGCGGACGATCGACATCGGACTGCTGCGCGAACCGCCCGCCGACGAGAGCGAGATCGAGTTCGCGACCGTGCTGACCGAGCCGTTCGTGGCCGTCCTGCCGTCCGCGCACCCGCTCGCGGCCCAACGCGTCGTCCGCGTCGAGCAGTTGGCGGACAGCCCCTTCGTGCTGCTGCCGCGCGCCGTCGGCCCGCCGCTGTACGACCGGATCACCGGTGTATGTGTCGCGGCGGGCTTCACTCCCCGGGTGACCCAGCACGCCGTGGAGTGGCAGACCGTCTGCGCCCTGGTGGGGACCGGGCTGGGTGTGTCCCTGGCCCCGGAGAGCATCCGCCGTATCCGGCTCAGGGGCGTCGCCTTCCGCGGCATCGGGCGCGGCTCCCCGCGCACCCGGGTCGCCGTCGCCTGGCGCCGG
Source organism: Streptomyces griseiscabiei (assembly GCF_020010925.1). NCBI lineage: Bacteria > Bacillati > Actinomycetota > Actinomycetes > Kitasatosporales > Streptomycetaceae > Streptomyces > Streptomyces griseiscabiei. The sequence goes on from NZ_JAGJBZ010000001.1 coordinate 1,793,842, forward strand.
GACGACTCGAATCCCCTGGTCGAGCGGCTGCTGTCCACCCTCGAACAGGGCTTCAGCCCGTCGTCCAGCGCTCCTCGATCCGGGCGAGGCGCCACACCAGCAGGGCCACCGCCCAGGTGACGACGAACAGGCCGACGACGACATAGCCGATGACGTTGAGGTCGAGGCCTGCGACCCAGTCCCAGAACGCACCGTGCAGATGTGCCTTCTCGGCGACGAGGCCGAGCAGTTCGACCGTGCCGATGAGCAGGGCGACGGCCACCGAGAGGCCGGTGATCGTGAGGTTGTAGTAGACCTTGCGGACGGGCTTGGAGAACGCCCAGCCGTAGGCGAAGTTCATGAACGAGCCGTCGATCGTGTCCAGGAGCGACATACCGGCCGCGAACAGGACCGGCAGGCACAGGATCGCGTACCAGGGCAGCCCGGAGGCCGCGCCCGACCCGGCCAGGACCAGCAGCGCGACCTCGGTCGCCGTGTCGAAGCCGAGGCCGAAGAGCAGACCCAGCGGGAACATCTGCCACGGCTTGGTGATGGACCTCATCAGCCGTCCGAGGAGTCGGTTCATGAACCCCCGGCTGTTCAGCCGCTCCTCCAGGGCGGCCTCGTCGAAGGTGCCCGAGCGCATCTCGCGGAACACCTTCCAGATGCCCACCATGATCACCAGGTTGATGATCGCGATGACGTACAGGAAGGTCCCGGAGACGGTGGTGCCGACCCAGCCGGTGATGTCGTGCAGGGTGGAGTCGTCGTCGCGGACCGGTCCGGCGAGCGCCTTGACCCCGAGGGTGAGCAGGAAGGTGAGGGCGAAGACGATCGACGAGTGGCCGAGGGAGAACCAGAAGCCGACCGACAGCGGGCGCTGCCCCTCGCCCATCAGTTTGCGGGTGGTGTTGTCGATGGCGGCGATGTGGTCGGCGTCGAAGGCGTGCCGCATACCGAGGGTGTAGGCGGTGACACCCATGCCGATGCCGAAGGTCTTGCTGCCGACGCTGTAGTGCTCGGGCGCGACGATCACGACCAGGGTGAACCAGCCGATGACATGCAGCGCCAGGATGAAGCCGGCCATCCCGCCGAGGCTCGCCCACTCCTTGCGTGACATCGAGGCGCGGACACGACGCCAGGAGAAGCCGCTCCGTTCGGTGGGGGCCGGCGAGGCCGTGGGGACGGTGTCGGTGACTGGGGCCATGGGGCGGATGCCTTACTCGTCGTGCCGCTTGCGTGTGGATGGATGATCCGGCCCCCACAGCCTTGTGCGGGCCTTTCGTAGCTGCAAGCAGGTCGCAGTAAAGCTCGTGCCACGTTTCGGTCAGGGCCTGAGCCGGGACTTGGGTCAGGTCAGGCTCTCCCAGTGGACCGTGCGGTCGCACCAGCGCCGCAGGAGTACGCGGTCGTGGCCGACGGCCAGCAGGCCCGCGCCGGTGGCCGTCCGGTACTCCTCCACCACGGCGACCAGCGCGGCGGTCGTGGAAGCGTCGAGCATGGCGGTCATCTCGTCGCAGATCAGCCAGCGCGGACGCAGCACCAGCGCGCGGGCGAGGCAGGCCCGTTGGAGCTGGCCGTCGCTCACCTCGTGGGGGCGCCGGGTCAGCAGGTCCGGGGTGAGGCCGACCGTGGCCGCCAGTTCGGTGACCCGGTCCGGTGCCTCCGCCCGGCGGCCGGTGGCCCGCAGCGGTTCGGCGACGAGGTCGGCGAGCCGCAGCCGGGGGTCGGCCGAGAGCCTCGGCTGCTGGAAGACGACGCCGAACGCGGTGCGTCGCCCGCGCGGGGCGCGGTGTCGCCATCGCCGTACGGGTGTGCCGTCGAGGGTGAGGGTTCCGGCGTCGGGGCGGTGCAGCAGGGCCGCCACCCGGGCGAGGGTGGACTTGCCGCAGCCGCTGGGGCCGAGCAGTCCGACGGCCTCGCCGGGGGCGACGGTCAGGGAGACGTCCCGGACGACGGGGGCGCGCCGGTCGTATCCGGCGGTGATGGCGCGCAGCTCAAGCACGGATGTCCTCCGAGGCGGGCGGGGGCGCGACGGGGAGGGAGGTCGTGCCGTGCGGGTGGTGGCAGGCGAGACCGCCCCTGGTCGGCGGTGGGGTGGCGCAGCGGTCGTCGGCGCGGTCGCAGCGGGCGGCGAAGGCGCAGCCGTCCGGGAGGTCGCCCAGTTCGGGGGGCATCCCCGGGACGGGGGTGAAGGCCCGGTCGGGGAGGGCGTCGAGGAGGCCGCGGCTGTAGGGGTGACGGGGACCGGGGGTGTCGAAGAACGTGACGGCGTCGGTGAGTTCGACGACGCGGCCCGCGTACATGACGGCGACCCGGTCGGCGATGCGCGCGGCGGCGGCCAGGTCGTGGGTGATGACCAGCAGGGCGCGGCCCGTGCGGGTGTCGACGTGGCGGCGCAGTTCGTCGACCGTGCGGTCCACCAGGTCGCGGTCGAGTCCGGTGGTGGGTTCGTCGGCGAGCAGCAGGGGCGCGTCGCCGACGAGGGCGAGCGCGGTGGCGGCGCGCTGGGCGAGGCCGCCGGAGAGTTCGTGCGGATACCGGTCGAGGTGGTCGGCGGGGAACGCGGCGCGCCCGGCCGCCGCCTCTGCGGCCTCGTGTACGGCGGCACGCCCGCGTGCGCCGGTCAGGGCGGCGACCGTCTCCTCCAGCTGCGAGCGGATGGTGCGGACGGGGGTGAGATGGGCCGCCGGGCTCTGCGGGACCAGGCCGATCAGCCGGCCCCGTACCGTCCGGGCGAGCGTCCGCTCGTCGGCGCCGAGCAGTTCCAGCTCACCGAGCCGGGCCTCGCCCCTGGTCCGCGCGTTGCCCGGCAGCAACCCGAGCAGCGCGGAGGCCAGCACGGACTTGCCGCAGCCGCTCTCCCCGATCAGCACCAGGCACTCACCGGCCGCGACCTCGAAGTCCACGTCGGTCACGGCGGCGACACGGCGTCCGCCGGGCATCAGGAAGCGGACGGAGAGGCCGCGCACGGTCAGGACGGCGGGGCGCTCCGGGGCGGCGGGGGCAGCGGCCGTGACCGCCTCGGCCCCCGCTCGGATCCGGCGGTCACAGCATCAGCTCCGATCGGCGGCGGGGGCTGAGGCGTTCGCGCCAGACTCCCGCGAGGCCGGCTATGGCGAGGGTGGGGACGATGATGAAGAGGCCGGGGAAGAGGGTGGGCCACCACTGGCCCGCGAGGAGGGAGCCCCGGGCGCTCTGGACGAGGGTGCCGAGGCTGGCCGTGTGGGTGGGCAGTCCGAGGCCGAGGAAGGACAGGGCGGACTCGTGCCACATGGCGTGCGGCACCATCAGGACGGCGGCGAGCGCGGCCTGCGGCAGCACGCCGGGCAGCAGATGCCGTACGGTCACCCGCCACCGGGAGGCGCCGCCGGAGACGGCCGCGTCGATGTACGGGCGGGAGCGCAGGGACAGCACCTCGGCGCGGACGATCCGGGCGGTCGACAGCCAGTGGGTGAGCGCGACCGAGACGACGACGGGCCAGACGCCCGGCCGGAACATGGCGACGATGAAGATGCCGAGCAGCAGATGGGGCACGGACGACACCGTGTCGACCAGCCGCATGACGAGCCGGTCGGCCCGGCCGCCGAGCGCCCCGGCGGTGGCCCCGACCGCCGTGCCGATCACGGTCGCGGTCAGGGCGGCGGCGAGACCGACGAGCAGGGAGACGCGGAGGCCGTAGACGCAGCGCAGGAGCAGGTCGCGGCCGACGTCGTCGGTGCCGAACGGGTGGGCCCAGGACGGTGGTCGCAGTTTGGCGGCCAGGTCGACGGCCTGCTGGTCGAGCTGGACCAGCGGCGGTACGAGGAGGACGGCGAGGACCGTCACCGCGACCAGCGCGGCGGAGGTCCGCGACCGGAGGGTGTGCGTGGAGCGGCGGTTCGGGCCGCGAGAGCGCCACGCGGACCCGGGCGGCGACTCGGCTGCCGTGTCAGCCACGGACGTACGGAACATGGGGGATATCACCGTCACAGTTCACTGAGCTTCACTCTCGGGTCGATCAGGCCGTACAGGAGGTCCGCCAGCAGGTTCCCGGTGAGGACGGCGACGGCGGCGAGCGTGGTGAGGGCGGCGAGGAGCGGGAAGTCGACGGCGGTGGCCGCCTCCACGGTGGCCGCCGCGATACCGGGCCAGCTGAAGACGCTCTCCACGAGCAGGGCGCCGGTGATGAGTTCGGGGACGCGGGAGCCGATCAGGGTGAGGACCGGCAGCAGTCCGGAGCGCAGCGCGTGGTGCAGGAGGACCGTGCGTTCGGCGATGCCCCGGGCGCGGGCGCCCCGTACCGGGTCCTCGGCCAGCGCGTCGCCGACGCCCTGCCGTACGTACAGGGTGAACCAGGGCAGTTGGGAGACGGCGAGCACCCCGGCGGGCAGGACGAGGTGGTGCGCGACCTGCCCGGCCGTGACCTGTTCGGTGGAAGTGTCCGTCAGACCGCCCGCCGGAAGTACGCCCAGTTGGAGCGCGAACAGCCAGACGGCGAGCAGGGCGACCCAGAAGACGGGCGCGGCTTCGAGGGTGTACGCGGCGGAGGTGACGGCCCGGTCGAGCCATCCGCCGGGGCGGCGGGCGGCGAGCACGCCCAGCGTGGTGCCGAGCAGGACGGCGACGGCGAAGGCGACCGCGCACAACAGGGTCGACCAGACGAGGCGTTCGGCGATGACCTGGGCCACCGGCTGGCGCAGCACGCTGGACTCGCCGAGGTCGCCGGTGAGCGCGGACGTCAGCCAGCGCCACCAGCGCACGGCGAACGGCTCGTCCACGCCGAGGTTGGCGCGCAGCCGGTCCAGGGTCTCCTGGTCGGCGCCGAGGGCGGCGGTGCCCGCGTACGCCTTGACGGGGTCGAAGGGGGAGGCGGCGGCGATCGCGAACACGCCGAAGGTGACGACGAGGACGACGGGGACGGCGAACAGGGCACGCCGTCCGGTCAGTCGTGCCATCGCTCCCCAGGGGAGCCGGGTCACGTCCGTGGCCGCCAGGTCTCGATGTTCCACCAGGGGCCGGACGCGAAGCCGTGTTCGTGCGGTTCGACCTGGGTGGTCAGTCCGTCCCAGCGGTCGGCGAGGACGTAGACGTGGTCGATGTGGGTGAGGAAGGTGTAGCCGGGGTCCTTCACCAGTTCGCGCTGGAGCGTGTCGTACGCGCTCTTGCGGGCGGCGTCGTCCTGGCTTCGGCGGCCGGTGTCGAGGGCTTCGTCCACCTTCGGGTTGGCGTAGCGGCCCATGTTGTTGAAGCCGTCGCCGGCGAGGGAGGAGTGCAGCATCGTGTAGAGGCCGAAGTCGGGGTCGCCGGTGGAGCCGAAGCCGGCGAGGACGGCGGTGTCCTTCATCCTCGGCTCGATCACCTCCCAGGTGGCGCTCTCCACGGTCACGTCGATGCCGGCCTTCTTGGCGTCGGAGGCGTAGGCGAGGGCGTGGTCCTGGCGGACCTTGTCGCCGGACGGGTAGAGCAGGGTGAAGGCCGCCTTCGTGCCCGCATTGGCGCGGATGCCGTCCGGGCCGGTCCTCCAGCCCGCCTCGTCCAGGACGCGTGCGGCCTTGCCGAGGTCCTGGGGGCGTTCGATGCCCTTCGCGAACCAGGGGTCGTCGCCGGGCAGCGGTCCGTACGCCGGGCGGCCGGCGCCGTCGAGGATCTGGTCGACCATGGCCTCGCGGTCCACGGCGGCGTCGAGGGCCCGCCGGATCGCGCGGTCGCCGGTGACGTCGTTCCCGGTGGGGAGGGTGACGGTGCGATAGTCGTAGGACTTGGCGTCGTAGGTCTTCCGGTCGCCGTCCTTCGCGAAGCCGGCGGCGAGATCGGGTGGCAGGATCGCGCCGTCGAGGTCGCCGGAGCGCAGCCGGGTGGCGCGTACGTCGTCGTCCTCGACGATCGCCATGGTGAACTTCTTCACCTTCGGGGCGCCGCCCCAGTAGTCCGGGTTGGCCTTGAAGGTGAGCTTCTCGCCCCTGCTCCAGGTGGACAGGACGTACGGGCCGGTGCCGATCGGCTCGGTGTTGAAGGAGCCGGTGTTGGGGTCCTGCTTCCCCGCGATGTGTGCGGGGACGATCGGCAGGACCGTGCGGCCGGCGAAGGGCGCGTAGGGGTAGTCGAGGGTGAAGACGACCTTGTCGTCGCCGTCCGCCCGGACCTCCTTGACGGCGTCGAGTTCGCTGCGGGCGGTGTTGTTGGTCTTCGCGTCCAGCACGGTCCGGTAGGTGAAGACCACGTCGGCGGAGGTCAGGGGTTCGCCGTCGCTGAACTTGACGTTCTCGCGGAGGGTGTAGGTGTACGTCCGGCCGCCGTCGGCCACTTGGGGCAGCGCCTTCGCCAGGGCGGGTCTCAGTTCCAGGTCGGCGTCCCGGGCCAGCAGCCCGTCGAAGATCTTCGAGTTGCCGTCCTTGCCGTAGCCGAGGAGCGGGCTGAGGGTGTCCGGCTCGGACGCCACCCCGATCACGACGGAGTCGGCCGGGCCGCCGCCGTCGGTGCCACCGCCGGGCGCCGAGCAGGCGGTGGCGCCGAGGGCCACCGCCGCCGCGACGGCGGCACCTCGTATCGGTCGGGACGTCATGAGCCTCACACCCTTGCTGCGCCTGAAGTGCTGTTGCACATTGATTGCAGGTAAGGGCTACCCCGGCGGGTCGTACATCAGTCCAGCGATGTGACCTGCGGGTTTCGGCTCAGCCGTCGTCGGGCGTACGGCCCGGGCTCCTCAGGTGGTGGTGCCGCTCCGGCGGGACCGGTACCACCACGCGCCCCCGCCGAGCGCGAGCAGGACCACCGCGCCGATGCCGAGGGGGACCGCCAGGGAGCCGCCGTCGTCGCCGTCGGTGCTGTCCGCCGCGGCCTCCGCCGACGGCGTGGCGGCCTCGGCGCTCTTCTCGGGCGAGGGGGAGGGCGGAGCCGTCGTGGGGTCCGCCGAGGGGGTGGGGCTCACGACCTCGGCGCCGGGCGCGGCGGCCTTGAGGTCCAGGCGGGGCGCCGGGTGACCGTGGCCGTGGCCGTCGCCCTCCGCCTCCTCCTCCAGTTCGATCCAGCGGTCCACCTTGCCGTCGCTGTACGACTGGAGGGTCTTGAACACCAGCGACTTCGCGTCGGGCAACTGCCGTACGGTGACCACGTACTCGACGTCCTCGCCCACCGCGAGTTTGGTGCCGGACACCGTGTAGCCCCGGTCGGTGGGGGCGAACTTCCACCCGTCCGGGCCCTCCTTGTAGGTGAGGTCGGCGGGGACGAGGCCCTTGGGCAGGATCACCTCCACCTTGGTGATGCCGGCGGAGGCCGACTCCGACTCGGCGGAGAAGGTGAGGTCGACGTTCTGGTCGAGGGCGCGGGCGCCCTCCGCCTCGACCTCCGCGTGGGCCGCGGCCGGCCCCGCGGTGGCGACGGCGACCGCGAGCGCGGCTGCGGTGAGAACGCCGAGACGGCGCGAACTGCGTACCAAGGTCGGGCGGTGCACTGCGGACTCCCTGTGCCGACGGTGTGAAGGGTGAATTCAAGCGCAGGGCAGGACCTGTGGCCAAGGGCGACCAGGTGTGCGATCGGTTCCGGCCAACCGCCGCCACCGGGGACGCGCTCGTGCGCGGGGTGGGGACGGTGGGGCGTGCGCCGTGGTGTGAGCTGTTCCACGGCGCCCGCGCGCCCCTCGTCTCCGCTTGTCAGCGTCCTTATCTGGGCACTACTGTCACCACGCCTTGGTGAACGGGAAATCCGGTGTCATGCCGGTGCGGCCCTCGCCACTGTGATCGGGAAGTCCGGCTCTGGTCCTCACGGACAGCCACTGGGTCCTCGGACCCGGGAAGGCGGAGCACGGACGGTGGTACCCGTAAGCCAGGAGACCGGCCAAGGCGCGTCAACCATCCACGAGGTGCTGGAGAGGGTCTGCTGAGCCATGCACATAGCCGAGGGTTTCCTTCCTCCGGCGCACGCGATCGCCTGGGGCGTCGCGTCCGCGCCATTCGTCGTCCACGGAGTCCGGGCACTCACCCGTGAGGTCAAGGAGCACCCCGAGAGCACCCTGCTGCTCGGTGCCTCCGGTGCCTTCACCTTCGTCCTGTCCGCACTGAAGCTGCCTTCGGTCACCGGGAGTTGTTCCCACCCCACCGGCACCGGACTCGGCGCCATCCTGTTCCGGCCACCGATCATGGCGGTCCTGGGCACCATCACCCTGCTCTTCCAGGCACTGCTGCTCGCGCACGGCGGGCTGACCACGCTCGGCGCCAACGTCTTCTCGATGGCGATCGCCGGCCCCTGGGCGGGGTACGGCATCTACCGGCTGCTGCGGCGGTTCGACGTGCCGCTGATGGTCACCGTGTTCTTCGGCGCGTTCGTCGCCGACCTGGTCACCTACTGCGTCACCAGCGTGCAGCTGGCGCTCGCGTTCCCCGACCCGAGCAGCGGTTTCCTGGGCGCGCTCGGCAAGTTCGGCTCCATCTTCGCCGTCACCCAGATCCCGCTGGCGATCAGCGAGGGCCTGCTCACGGTGCTGGTGATGCGGCTGCTGGTGCAGTCGAGCAAGGGCGAACTGACCCGGCTCGGCGTGCTCCTGACCGGCAAGCGCGACCGCACCGAGACCGCGACCGAGACCGAGACCGGGGCGGTGGCCCGATGAACAAGAAGACGATGAGCAAGAACACGAAGATCAACGCCCTGCTGCTGCTCGTCGTGGCCGCGCTCGCCGTCCTGCCGCTGGCCCTCGGCCTCGGCGACCACAAGGAGGAGCCCTTCGCGGGCGCCGACGCCGAGGCGGAGACCGCGATCACGGAGATCGAGCCGGACTACGAGCCGTGGTTCTCGCCGCTGTACGAGCCGCCGTCCGGTGAGATCGAGTCGGCCCTGTTCGCGCTGCAGGCCGCGCTCGGCGCGGGCGTCCTCGCGTACTACTTCGGCATCCACCGGGGCCGGCGCCAGGGCGAGGCACGGGCCCTGGCCGGGCTGGCGGGCGCCGGTGACGACAGCTCGACCAGCGGTGCCGGTGCCGGGGAGTCCCCCGCCGGGCGGGTCTGACGCCTCGTGCTGCCGATCGACGCGGCGGCGCACAGCAGTCGCTGGCGCCGCCGCCATCCCGTGGACAAGGCCGTGCTCGGGCTCGGCCTCACCGTGCTCGCGATCTCCCTGCCGCCCTGGCCGGGCGCGGCCCTGGTCCTGCTGACCGCGCTCGTGGTGCTGCTGGGCCCGGCCGGGGTGCCGGGGCGCCGGCTGTGGCGGGCCTACCGGGTGCCGCTGGGTTTCTGTGTGACCGGGGCGCTGCCGCTGCTCGTCCAGGTCGGCGGGCCCGACGGGTTCGTGACCCTGGCCGACGGCGGACCGGTCCGCGCCGGGGAACTGCTGCTGCGCACCTCGGCGGCCTCCCTCGGCGTCCTGCTGTTCGCGTTCACCACCCCCATGTCGGACCTGCTGCCGCGCCTGGTGAAGGCCGGGGTGCCCGCGCCCGTCGTGGACGTGGCACTGGTCACGTACCGGATGAGCTTCCTCCTCCTGGACTCCGTGCGCCGGATCCGGGAGGCGCAGGCGGCCCGGCTCGGGCACACCACCCGGGCGGCCACCTGGCGTTCGCTCGGCGGACTCGGCGCCACCGCGTTCGTCCGGGCCTTCGACCGGGCGGCTCGCCTGCAGACGGGACTGGCGGGGCGGGGCTACGACGGCACCCTGCGCGTCCTGGTCCCCGAGGCACGGATCTCCGCCCGCTTCACCACGGCGAGCGTGGCCCTGCTCGGGGCCGTGGCCGCTCTCACCCTCGTACTGGATTCGTCCTGGAAAGGCCGCTGACATGAGCGAGCCCGTGCTGGTCTCCCTGCGGGGCGCGTCCTTCGCGTACGAGGACGGGCCGCCCGTGCTCAGCGACCTCGACTTCGCGGTGCCGGAGGGACGCGCGCTCGCCCTGCTGGGCCGCAACGGCAGCGGCAAGACGACGCTGATGCGGCTGCTCAGCGGTGGACTGCGGCCCCGGACCGGCGAGTTGGCGGTCGAGGGGCGGGCGGTGACGTACGACCGCAAGGGGCTGACCCGGCTGCGGACGACGGTGCAGCTGGTGGTGCAGGACCCGGACGACCAGCTGTTCGCGGCGTCCGTGGCGCAGGACGTGTCGTTCGGGCCGCTCAACCTCGGGCTGTCCGACGCGCAGGTCCGGGCCCGGGTGGACGAGGCGCTCGGCGCCCTCGGGATCGCCGCGCTCGCCGACCGGCCCACCCATCTGCTCTCCTACGGCCAGCGCAAGCGGACCGCCATCGCGGGCGCGGTCGCGATGCGGCCCCGTGTGCTGATCCTGGACGAGCCGACCGCCGGACTCGACCCCGACGGGCAGGAGCGGCTCCTCGCCACCCTGGACGGGCTGCGCCGGTCCGGCACCACCGTCGTGATGGCCACCCACGACGTCGACCTCGCCCTGCGCTGGGCCGACGACGCGGCACTGCTCACCCCGTCCGGCGCGCGCACCGGCCCGGTGGCCGCCATGCTCGCCCGTACGGATCTCCTCGGGCAGGCGGGACTGCGGCTGCCGTGGGGCATCGCCGTCGCTCAACACCTGCGGGAACAGGGGCTGTTGGGTGAGGAGGAGGCCGGGCCGCGTACGCCGGAGGAGCTGGCCGCCGTGGCTCAGGTCCGCAGGCCGTAGACGCGGACGGCGGTGCCCGCGAAGACCTCGTGCCGTTCGGCCGCGCTCAGTCCGGACGTCAACTCGTGGGCCGTGTCGAGGACGTGGGCGTAGTCCGCCGCGAGCCGGCAGACGGGCCAGTCGGAGCCGAACATCAGCCGGTCGGGGCCGAAGGCGTCCAGCACGATGTCGGCGTACGGGGCGAGGTCGGCGACGGACCAGGTCCTCCAGTCCGCCTCGGTGACCAGGCCGGAGAGCTTGCAGAAGGTGTTGGGGAGCGCGGCCAGCTGTCGCAACTCCCCCGCCCACGGCTCCAGTTCGCCCGAGGCGATGGGCGGCTTGGCCACATGGTCGAGGACGAAGGCGAGTTCGGGGAGCCGGGCCGCCGCCTCCACGGCGGCCGGGAGCTGGTGGGGTTTGACCAGGAGGTCGTAGCCGAGCCCCGCCCCGGCGACGGCGGACAGACCGCGCAGGACGTCCGGGCGGACCAGCCAGCGGGGGTCGGGTTCGCCCTGCACCTGGTGGCGGATGCCCACCAGATGCTCGCCGCCGGGGCCTTCGCGCAGCCCGGCGAGGGTCTCGGCGACATCGGGCGCGGTGAGGTCGGTCCAGCCGACGACCCCGGCGACCAGGTCGCTGCCGGCGGCCAGGGCCAGGAACTCGGGGGTCTCCTCGGGCACGGTGATCGTCTGCACCAGGACCGTGGCGGTGACCCCGGCGGCACGCGCCTCCGGCTCCAGGTCGCCGAGGGCGAAGTCGCGGCGCAGCGGGGCGAGTTCGGGGCCGGTGATCCAGTCCTGGTCGCGGACGGAGAGGTCCCAGACGTGGTGGTGGGCGTCGACGACGCCCGGGGCCGGGTGGGCGCCGGTCACAGTTCCCACACCACGGGCAGCCCGGCGTCGGAGCCCTCCGCCGAGTAGTCGTGGACGACGTCGAGGAGGTCGGCCATCCGGGCCTGCCAGGCGATGTTGACCGGCAGCTTCTCCAGTTCGGCGATCATCGCGGCGTAGTCCTCGACCTCCAGCAGATGGAAGAGGTCGGTGCCGCTGCGCCAGATCGTCCACGCGCTCACCCCGGCGGCGCGGATGGCGGTGGTCAGCTCCTCGGGGACCTCCCGGTGGGCCGCCTCGTACTCCTCGACGCGGTCGGCGCGGACCTTGGTGTGCAGGGCGACCCTCACGACGTCTCCTTCACGACGGCTCCTTCACTACGGCTGATTCGGCGGCGGGACGGGGGTGTTCGGGGCGAGCAGGCCCTCCGCGCGCAACTCGTCCCAGAGAGCGGCCGGTACGGGGAGCCGGGACTGCTCCACGGTGTCGTGGACCTCGGCGGGCGAGCGGGCGCCGGTGAGGACGCTCGCGACGGCCGGGTGACCGAGGGGGAAGCGGAGGGCGGCGGCGCGCAGGGGCACCCCGTGGCGTTCGGTGACCGCCTTCAGGCGCAGGGCCCGTTCGAGTACGGGTTCCGGGGCGGGCGCGTAGTCATAGGTGGAGCCCGGCCTGGGGTCGGTGAGCAGGCCGGAGTTGAAGACGCCGCCGATGAGGACACTACGGCCCCGGTCGGTGGCCTCGGGGAGCAGGTCGGCGAGGCCCGTCTGTTCCAGGAGGGTGTAGCGGCCGGCGAGGAGGACGACGTCGATGTCGGTCTCGCGCAGGAAGCGGGCGGGCAGGGCGGACTGGTTCATGCCGACGCCGATCGCGCCGACGACGCCTTCGCCGCGCAGCCGTTCGAGTGCCGGGTAGGCCTCGTCGAGGGCCTGTTCGGCGTGGTCGTCGGGGTCGTGGAGGAGGACGACGTCCACCCGGTCGAGGCCGAGCCGTTCGAGGCTGGCCTCCAGGGAGCGCAGGACGCCGTCGGCGCTGAAGTCCCAGACCCGGAGGTGGGTGGCGGGAACGGCGAAGCCGTCGGCGAGGTCGTCGCCGTCCCCGTCGGCGGGCACCAGCAGCCGGCCGACCTTGGTGGAGATCGTGTACGACTCCCGGGGGCGGCCCCGGAGCGCGGCGCCGAGGCGGCGTTCGGAGAGGCCGAGGCCGTAGTGGGGTGCCGTGTCGAAGGTGCGGATCCCGGCGTCCCAGGCGGCGTCCAGCGCGGCGGCGGCCTCCTCGTCCGGCACCGGGCGGAAGAGGTTGCCGATGCCGGCGGCGCCGTAGGCCAGTTCGGTGACGCGGACGTCGGTGCGGCCGAGGGTCGTGCTCCTCATGAGGTCGCCGGGCGGAGCCTGAGGCCCTGCATCCCGCCGTCGACGGCGAGGGCGGTGCCGGTGACGGAGGCGGCGGCGGGGCTCGCGAGGTAGACGATGGCGGCGGCGACCTCGTCGGCGGTGACCAGCCGGCCCAGGGGCTGGCGGGCGTTGAGGGCGGCGCGTTCGGCCTCGGGGTCGTCGGCGGCGTCGAGGAGCCGGCCGACCCAGGGGGTGTCGGCGGTGCCGGGGTTGACGCAGTTGACGCGGACGCCCTCGCGGACGTGGTCGGCGGCCATCGCCAGGGTCAGCGAGAGGACCGCGCCCTTGCTGGCGGAGTACAGGGCGCGCTGCGGCAGACCGGCGGTGGCGGCGATGGAGCAGGTGTTGACGATCGCCGCGTGGGACGACCTCCGCAGATGCGGCAGCGCGGCCCGGCTGGTGCGGACCATGCCGAGGACGTTGACGTCGAGGACGCGATGCCACTGCAGGTCGGGGTTGTCCTCGACGGTGCCCTGGGCGCCGATGCCCGCGTTGTTGACGAGGATGTCGAGGCCGCCGAGCCGCTGGGCGGCCTCCGCGACGGCGGCCCGTACGGAGGCGTCGTCGGAGACATCGGCCTCGATGCCGAGCAGGGGGGCCGTGGCGCCGGAGGGGTCCACGTCGAGGACGGCCACGGCGGCGCCCCGGGCGGCGAGCAGCCGGGCGGTGGCGAGGCCGATGCCGGACGCGCCTCCGGTGACGATCGCCTTGAGACCCGACAGTTCACCCGTGCCCGTGTCTGTCCGCCCGGTCATGCGACGTCCTCCCGTCCGGCGAGGTCGGCGGCCCAGAACGCACCGTCCGGGTAACGGTATTCGGCGAGCGACCCGGGGTGCATGGTCGCGGAGAAGCCGGGGGTCAGGGGGGCGGTGTAGTGGCCCTCGCGCATCACCACGGGGTCGGTGAAGTGCTCGTGGAGGTGGTCGACGTACTCGATGACCCGGTCGTCGGTGGTGCCGGAGAGGGCCAGGTAGTCGAACATCGACAGATGCTGGACGAGTTCGCACAGGCCGACGCCACCGGCGTGCGGGCAGACGGGCACGCCGAACTTCGCGGCGAGCAGCAGGATCGCCAGGTTCTCGTTGACCCCGCCGACCCGGGCCGCGTCGATCTGGAGGACGTCGAGGGCCTCGGCCTGGAGGAGCTGCTTGAAGACGATGCGGTTCTGGACGTGCTCGCCGGTGGCCACCTTCACGGGGGCGACGCCCCGGCGGACGGCGGCGTGGCCGAGGACGTCGTCGGGGCTGGTGGGCTCCTCGATCCAGTACGGGTCGAAGTCGGCGAGGGCGCGGGTCCACTCGATCGCCTCGTCGATGTTCCAGCGCTGGTTGGCGTCGATGGCGATGCGTACGCCGTCGCCGACGGCGGCGCGGGCGGTGCGCATCCGGCGTACGTCGTCGGCGAGGTCGGCACCGACCTTCAGTTTGATCTGGGTGAAGCCGTCGGCGACGGCCTGCTTGGCGAGCCGGGTGAGCTTCTCGTCGGAGTAGCCGAGCCAGCCGGGTGAGGTGGTGTAGCCGGGGTAGCCGCGCTCCAGCAGCGCGCTCTCGCGGTCGGCGAGCCCGGTGCGGCCCCGGCGGAGCAGGTCGAGCGCCTCCTCGGGGGTGAGGGCGTCGGCGATGTAGCGGAAGTCGACCTGGGAGACCAGCCACTCGGGTTCGGCGTGCGCGAGGAGCCGCCACAGGGGCTGTCCCGCGCGTTTGGCGGCCAGGTCCCAGACGGCGTTGACGACGGCGCCGATGGCCATGTGCATCACGCCCTTCTCGGGGCCGAGCCAGCGCAGCTGGCTGTCGCCGATCAGGTCGCGGTTGACCGAGCCGGGGTCGGCGCACAGCTCCTCGACCGAGCGGCCGACGAGGTGGGGCCGCAGGGCGCCGATGGCGGCGACCTGGACGTCGTTGCCGCGGCCGATGGTGAAGGTGAAGCCGTGGCCCTCGTGCCCGTCACCGGCGTCGGTGCGGAGCACCACGTAGGCGGCGGAGTAGTCGGGGTCCGGGTTCATGGCGTCCGACCCGTCCAGCTCCCGCGAGGTGGGGAACCGGATGTCGTAGGTGTCGACCGCGGTGATCCGGGCGGGGGATGCAGTCACGGGGGTGCTCAAGGGAGTGCCTTTCACGCTTGGCCGAAGGTCTGGCGCTGGCTCCCGAGCCCGTCGATCTCTAGCTCGACGGTGTCACCGGGGCGGAGATAGGGGGTGCCGGGCAGGCCGAGGGCGACTCCGGCGGGCGTACCGGTGTTGATCATGTCGCCGGGCTCCAGGACCATGTACCGGCTGAGGTACGCCACGATCTCGTGGACCGGGAAGATCATGTCGCGGGTGTGTCCGTGCTGGCGCTTGACCCCGTTGACGCTCAGCCGCAGTCCGAGGTCCTGCGGGTCGCCGGCCTCGTCGGCGGTGACCAGCCAGGGGCCCATCGGGTTGAAGGTCTCGCAGGACTTGCCGAGGTCCCACTGCGAGGAGTACTCCAGCTGGAACTCGCGCTCGGAGACGTCGTGGCTGACCACGTATCCGGCGATCACCTCGGCGGCGTCCTCGGGACCGTCGAGGTAGCGGGCCCGGCGGCCGATGACGACGCCCAGCTCGACCTCCCAGTCCGTCCTGGCCGAGCCGCGCGGGATCAGTACCTCGTCGTACGGGCCGACGACCGTGCTCGGATCTTTGAGGAAGACGACCGGGCGGGGCGGGATCGCGGCGCCGGTCTCGGCGGCGTGGTCGCGGTAGTTCAGCCCGACACAGACGATCTTGCCGGGGCGGGCGACGGGGGCGCCGACGCGCAGGGCCGCGGCGTCCAGCTCGGGCAGTCCGCCCGCCTCGACCGCCGCGCGGGCCCGGTCGACTCCCCCGGAGGTGAGGAAGGCGCCGTCGATGTCGGGGGCCACGGAGGACAGGTCCAGCAGTCGGCCGTCATCGGTGCGGACGGCGGGCCGCTCCTCGCCCGGGGCGCCGACGCGTAGCAGTTTCACTGGGGCAGCTCCCTTGCCATGGGTTCGTTCGGCGATCGATCAGCCATCGGTCGGTCATCGATCGGCCGCTGTCATTCATCGGAGGAATGGCGCACCGTGACTTTAGGGGCAGTTCGGCGCCCTGACAACGTATTCCTCGGATGTATTTGGATCGACACCGGACTTTCGCCAGCCCATGAATCCGACATAAGCGACATCGGTCTGAGGGGGCACCCCTGGCACTCCAAGATCGGGATGGCGAATTCATCGCGGGCGACCTCTTGTCATCCCCGGCAATCCCGTCGTAACGTCCTCGACGTCCGAGATACATCGGAGGAATCGCACCACCGTCCCACGTAGGTAGTGGCCGTTCCAACTCCGCTGCTCGTTCACCCGGTTGACCCTCTATCCCTCCCCTCCGACAGCCCACGCATGCCTGTCCCGGAGGGCGGCCTCCCTGTCCTGGCTAAGGAGAACCCGGCCATGAAGCTCGCTCGCACCCGCTCCACCGCCGCGGCGGCCTGCGCCCTCGCTGCCCTCACCCTGCTCACCGCGTGCAACCGCGAAAGTTCCTCCGGGTCGGCCGGATCGGGCGGTGACAAGCCCGCCATCGGCATCGATCTGCCGCGCTCCGACTCGGACTTCTGGAACTCCTACGCCGAGTACCTGAAGAAGGACGTCAAGTCCGAGGACATCAACGCGCTGCCGCTCAGCAACTCGCAGAACGACATCACCAAGCTCGTCGCCAATGTGCAGGTGTTCCAGAACACGGGCGCCAAGGCGGTCGTCATGGCCCCGCAGGACACCGGCGCCATCGCCTCCACCCTCGACACCCTCGCGTCGAAGAAGATCCCCGTGGTCAGCGTCGACACCCGGCCCGACAAGGGCGACGTCTACATGGTGGTCCGCGCCGACAACCGGGCGTACGGCACCAAGGCCTGCGAGTTCCTCGGCAAGCAGCTGGGCGGCAAGGGCAAGGTCGCCGAACTGCAGGGCGCGCTGGACTCGATCAACGGACGGGACCGCTCCGAGGCGTTCGCGGAGTGCATGAAGACCAAGTTCCCGAAGATCAAGGTCTTCGAGCTGCCCACCGACTGGAAGGGCGACGTGGCCTCCGCCAAGCTGCAGAGCCTGCTCGCCCAGCACCCCGACCTGAACGGCATCTACATGCAGGCCGGCGGTGTCTTCCTGCAGCCGACCCTGGCCCTGCTGGAGCAGAAGGGCCTGCTGAAGCCCGCCGGGGAGAAGGGCCACATCTCGATCATCTCCAACGACGGCATCCCGCAGGAGTTCGACGCCATCCGCAAGGGCCAGATCGACGCCACGGTCTCGCAGCCGGCCGACCTGTACGCCAAGTACGCGCTGTACTACGCGGAGGCGGCGGCCGAGGGCAAGACGTTCAAGCCGGGCAAGACCGACCACGATTCCACGATCATCGAGATCCCGAACGGTCTGGAGGACCAGCTCCCGGCGCCGCTGGTGACCAAGGACAACGTGGACGACAAGACCCTGTGGGGCAACAACGTCGGCTAGGGGTGCCCCGAAGGCCCCGCCGGATCAGCCGATTCGCCCGCAGCCCACGAATCCACCCCCCAAGCCAGCCCACGAAGGACGGTATCCACCATGGCGGACACCGCGACCGCCGCGGCGAACGGCGGCGGCGACCCCGCCGCCGGGAGCCACGCCCCGGTGGCCGAGGCCATCGGCATCAGCAAGAGGTTCGGCGCCACCGTCGCGCTGCGCGACGCCCGGATCACCATCGCGCCGGGCGAGTCGCACGCGCTGGTCGGCCGCAACGGCGCCGGCAAGTCGACCCTGGTGTCCATCCTGACCGGGCTGCGGCACGCCGACACCGGCACCCTGCGCTTCTCCGGCGAGCCGGCGCCCGCCGTCGGCGACATCGACGCCTGGCGCTCCAGGGTCGCCTGCGTCTACCAGAAGTCCACGATCATCCAGGGCCTGACCGTCGCCGAGAACCTCTTCCTGAACCGGCAGAGCGACGGCGCCGCGCGGCCCATCCGCTGGAAGCGACTGCGGGCGCGGGCCGAGGAGTTGCTCGCCGGGTACGGCGTGGACGTGAAGGCCGACGCGCGGGCCCGGGACCTCACCGTCGAGCAGCGGCAGTTCGTGGAGATCGCGCGGGCGCTGTCGTTCGGCGCGCGCTTCATCATCCTCGACGAGCCGACCGCCAAGCTCGACGCCCGCGGTATCAACCGGCTCTTCGACAAGCTCCGCGACCTCCAACGGCAGGGCGTCGCCTTCCTGTTCATCTCCCACCACCTCCAAGAGGTGTACGACCTCTGCACCACCGTCACGGTCTACCGGGACGCGGCCCACATCCTGACCGCGCCCGTCGCCGAACTCGGCCACCAGGCCCTGGTGGAGGCCATGACCGGGGAGTCCACCGTCACGGCGGCGGAGACGGTGGAGAACCGTCCCCCGGTGCGGTCCGACGCCCCCGAACTCCTGACCGTCGAGGACCTCACCCTGCCCGGCGCCTGCGAGAACCTGTCGCTGTCGGTGCGCGCCGGTGAGGTGGTCGGCCTCGCCGGCGCGGCGGCCAGCGGCAATGTGCGGGTCGGCGAGACCGTCGCCGGGCTGCACCGGGTCGAGGAGGGCACGATCTCGGTCCGGGGGCGGCGGGTGCGCGGCGGCAGTGTGCCCTCGGCGCTCGCCGTCGGTGTCGGGCTCGTCCCGGAGGACCGCCATCTCCAGGGCCTGGTCAACAACCGCAGCGTGGCGGAGAACGCGACGCTCACCGTCACCGACCAGCTCGGCCCGTACGGCACCGTGCTGCCCTCCCGGACCAGGGTCTTCGCCCAGCGCATGATCCGGGACCTCGACATCAAGACACCGGGCGGGTCCACCCTCGTGTCGGCGCTCTCCGGCGGCAACCAGCAGAAGGTCGTCGTCGCCCGCGCCCTGGCCACCGACCCGCATGTGCTGGTGGCAATCCGCCCGACCAACGGGGTGGACGTCAAGTCCAAGGAGTTCCTGCTGCGCCGGATCCGGGAGATCGCGGACGGCGGGAGGGCCGCGCTGATCGTCTCCGACGAGCTGGACGACCTGAAGGTGTGCGACCGGCTCGTGGTGATGTTCCACGGGCGGGTGGTCGCCGAGTTCGACCGGGGCTGGACGGACGAGCAGGTGGTCGCGGCGATGGAGGGCGTGGCCGGCCACACCGAAGCCGCCGCCGCCCGGGGCGACGCCCACGACAGCGACCTCACCACCCCTGACATCACCGAAGAGCACGGAAGGTAGTCATGTCCGCCACCACTGATGTCACCGACCCCGCCAAGAGCGTGGCACGGGAGACCACCGGGGACACCCGCCGCGGGCTCGACCTCGGTCGCTTCCGTGAACTGTCCCTGGTCCCCGCGATCCTGGTCCTCGGCCTGATCGGCTTCATCGTCTCGCCGGCCTTCCTCACCGCCGACAACCTCATCGGTGTGGCCCAGCAGTCCACCGAGCTGAGCCTGCTGGTGCTGGCCACCGCGCTGATCCTGATCTGCGGCCGGATGGACCTGTCCCTGGAGTCCACGATCGGCGTGGCGCCCGTCATCGCCGTCTGGCTGGTGCTGCCGACCAGCGGCGCCCGGTTCACCGGCCTCGGGCTGCTGCCCGAGTGGACGGCCGTACCGCTGTGTCTGCTGGTGGGCGTGGTGATCGGCGCCGTCAACGGGTTCCTGATCCTGAAGCTGCGCCTCAACGGCTTCATCGTCACCCTCGGCATGCTGACCATGCTGCGCGGCCTCCAGGTGGCCCTGTCCGAGGGCCAGTCCATCGTGGAGCTGCCGTCCTCCTTCACCTACCTCGGCAAGGCGTCGTGGCTCGGGGTGCCGGCCGCCATCTGGATCTGCGTGGTCCTCTTCGCCCTCGGCGGCAGCGCGCTGGCCTGGCTGCGGCACGGCCGGGCGCTGTACGCGATCGGCGGCAACGCGGAGGCCGCCCGGACGGCCGGTATCCGGGTCGACCGGATCGTGTGGGCGGTGCTGATCCTCGGCAGTGTGCTGGCCGCGTTCGCCGGCATCCTCTACAGCGGCCACTACGGGTCGATCTCCGCGACCCAGGGCAGCGGCTGGATCTTCCAGGTGTTCGCCGCGACCGTCATCGGCGGGGTCAGCCTCAACGGCGGCAAGGGCTCGGTGTTCGGCGCCCTCACCGGTGTGCTGACGCTCCAACTCGTCGTGAACGTCATGACGCTGGCCGGTGTGCCTCCGCTGTGGAACCAGTTCCTCAACGGCGCGATCATCATCGTCGCCCTGATCATCTCCCGCTTCGCCTCCGGCGAGAAGCAGGAGTAGCGCGGCCCGGTACGGCGAGAAGCGGACGTACCCCGGTACAGGGAGGCACCTCGTGGCACTGACGGACGAGGCGATGGACAAGATCAAGGCGATGATCGTGGCCGGGGAGCTGGCGCCGGGCTCCCGCCTTCCCAAGGAGGAGATCCTCGCCGCCCAGCTCGGGCTGTCCCGCAGTTCGCTGCGGGAGGCGGTACGGGCGCTGACCGCGATGCGCATCCTGGTCACCCGGCAGGGCGACGGCACGTACGTGTCCAGTCTGGAACCGCATCTGCTGCTGGAGTCGCTCTCCTTCGCCTCGGACGTCTCCCAGGGGCGGACGGCCCTGCAACTGCTCCAGGTCCGGCGGCTGCTGGAGCCCCAGGCGACCGGGGCCGCCGCCGCCCTGCTGACCGCCGGCGACCTCGACGAACTGGGCGCGATCCTGCGGCGGTCACGGGCCGCCGCCACGGTCGAGGAGTTCGTGGGCCACGACATCGCCTTCCATCTGCGGATCGTGGAGGCGGTCGGCAACCCCGTGCTGTCGATGCTGCTGCGGGTGCTCTCCACCCGCACCCAGCGGGCCCGGATCGTCCGGGGCACCCGCACCGAGCGGGCCGTGGAACACGCGCACCGCGAGCACGAGGAGATCCTCCGCGCCCTGTGCGCCCGTGACGCCGCCCTGGCCGTGTCGGCGGCGACGGTCCATGTCGCCGCCGTGGAGCAGTGGATGGCGAACGGGCTGGTCGAGGAGGATCCCCTCTGCGTGGCCGAGGGCTGAGCCCCGCCTCGGCGGAGGGCTGAGCCCCGCGCTCACATGTCGGTGGCGTCCACCAGTTCGCCGAGGTCGACGAACTTGAAGCCGGTGCCGGTGCGGGTGCCGCCCTCGCCGTCCGGGACCCCGGGGGTCTCGTGGCCGTCCTGGACGACGAGCAGACCGCGCGGATAGCGGTGGCCCAGCGGGGCGTTGAGCACGGCGGCGCCGTCGCACTCCTCCACGCTGTCGAGGGCCGGCGAGGCGGCGCCGATCCGGAAGCCGCCCTCGTACTCGTTGCCCTCGCTCACCTCACGGTCGTACAGGGCGAAGGTGTCGTCGCCCTGGCTGGAGGCGAGCAGGTAACCGTCCCCGTCCCGTTCCTGATAGAGCGTCAGGCCCTCCACGTCGGCGGACAGCCGCTTCCCTCCGTAGCCGGGGTCGGCGCCCGGCGCGCACTCCTCGGTCTCCTCGTCGTAGGTGCCGGGGACGCCGTACTCCCTGGTCCGGTCGACCAGGACCGGCTTGCCGGTGAGGTCGGCCCGCAGCCTCCAGATGCCGATGTCCTCCTGGCCCGCGTAGAGGGTGCCGGTGGCGGGGTCCACCACCATGCCCTCGACCTGCGGGAGTTCACCGGGTTCGCCGCAGGGGCTCCAGGTGCTGCCGTCGGGCAGCCGGAAGGAGGACGGCAGGTCGAGGGTGCGGACCTTGCGGTAGCCGACTGTGCCGTGTGCGGCCGGAAGGAGTTCGAGCAGCGCGAGACGGGTGCGCTCCCGCTGACTGACCAGGGCGTAGGTGCGGCCGGTGGCCCTGTCCGTCCAGGTGGCGAGGCCGTACGCGGTGCGCTGGTCGTTGATCTCGGCCTGGTCGGCGGAGAAGACGGGGGCGGCGGCCGGATCGGTGATGTCGGTCAGCGGCCCGCCGGGGCGGGCGGGGTCGACGCGGTAGATCCGCAGCCGGTCGTTGCCCCGGTCGCTCACCACCGCCACGTCGGCCCGGCCCGCCGTGGTGCGCAGACCGGTGACGAGGTCGACGTTGTTGAAGCGGCCGGGGGCGTCGTCCTCGGCCGGCGGCTTCGGTGCGGCCACCGTCTGCACCGGCCGGGCGTCGAGGTTGTAGACGCGCAGGCCGCCCTCCTTCGCGGTGGCGACGACGAGGCTGCGGCCGGGGTCGGCGGGGTTCCGCCAGATCGCCGGGTCGTCGGCGTCGGAGGCGCCGCCTGCCTCGTCGTCGTACAGCGCGGCCGACTCGCTCGTGGCGGTCACCGTCGGGAGGGCGGGCGCGCGCCCTGCCGCGACCGGGCCCGCTCCCGCCGGGGAGGCCGTGAGGAAGGTGGTGAGCGCGGTGCCGGAGGCGAGGAGGGCGACTCTTCGGGCGGTGCGGGGCGTTCTCACAGGCGTTCGCTTCCTTACCGTCAAATGCCGTCGATGGTCGGGGACATGCAGATGGTGCGGAGTGAAGCTTGCGCGCAGACGGACGGGGTCTGTCCATGGGGGCGTGGTGAAGTGGCCGTGGATCGGCCGAAGTTCGCCCGGTCGTCACCTGACGAGGCGCGCCGGGCGGGTGCAGACGTGGAGCACATGCTCCAGCGGGCCACGGCGGAAGACCCGGGTCCAGGCGGTGGCGAGCACCGTCGCGACCAGCAGATAGACGAAGAGGTCGACGAGCGCGGGCCCGGTCTCCTCCGCCATGCCGAACTCCCGGATGGCGAGGATGTGCAGGACGTACGCGGTCAGCGCCGTCATCCCGACGGCGCACACGGGGCCGGCGAGGCGGGCGAGGCGGGGCAGCCGGTCCACGGCCGTCACGCACCCCACCACGACCAGCAGCGCGACCCCGGTGTTGCCGAGGATGGAGAACGTCGTCTGGCTGTGCGGCGCGCCCACCAGGAGCCAGGCGGCGGGGGTGCCGTCGACGAGGTAGCCGACCGTGTCGGACCACCAGGCCGAGGCGGCGCCGTCGCCGTCCGTGGCGGCGGCGACCGTCGCCCGGGCGTGCGGGACGAGACGGAGCGCCAGCCAGGAGCCCCCGTAGCCGAGCACGGTCAACACGCCTCCGGCCAGCGCGAGTTGGGTGCGGACCGTGCTCCGGGTGAGGTCGAGGCGGGCGACCGCCATCCCGGCCAGCATGAACGACGCCCAGGTGAGCACGGGGTATTCGCCGGTGAACAGCAGTTCCAGGAAGCCGTCCGTGTCACTGATCCTGGCCAGCGGGTCGGCGGCGGTGATCGCCTCAGCCCAGTCGCCGTTCTCGATCGACAGCCGTACCCCGTACAGGACTTGGGGCAGCACGAGCGCGCCCGCGGCGGCGAGGAGAGCGAGCGTCCGGGCCCGCAGCCGGTACAGCGGGAGGACGGCGAGGAAGGTCAGGCCGTAGAAGGCGAGGATCACGTCGACGTCGGTGTCGAGGGCGGTCAGGGCGAATCCGAGGGCGATCAGCACGAGGGAGCGGATCACCATCCGGACCACCGCCTGCCGTCCGGCACGTCCGGTGCGCGGGTGCGGGCGGCCGGTGATCAGGACGAGGGTGAAGCCGGCCAGCAGCGCGAACAGCGCGGAGGAGCGGCCCCGCGCCAGCTCCATGACGAGGCCCAGCGGCCCGCCGCCCGCCGGGTCGGGACCGACATGGGCGGCGTACATACCGAACACCGCGAGTCCACGGGCGAGATCGATACCGACCAGCCGTCCGGTGGAGCGCCGCCCCTCGGAGTCCGTGACGGCCGTGGGGGCGGAGGCGGCGGGCGTGCGGGCGGGGGTGCGGGCAGGCGGCCGGGTGGCCGACTTGGCCGACAGGTCCGACGACGTGTCTGGTGTCATGGCTTTCAGCGTCGGGGGCGCGCGGGGCGCGTCACCATCCGGCGGTCGGCTGGACGGCCCCCGCCGACCAGCCGGGGCCGCCCCCGCCAGGTGACCGGAGACCGGGAGAAAGGGGAACCCGGCGGCCACTTCGGACGTCGTAGGGGTTCGGAAGAGGTCCAGAAGTGCGTTGGTGTCCGACGACGAGCGGGGCACGGGTGATCCGGGTACTGGTGGTCGACGACGAAGCCCTGATCCGGACGGGCTTCGAGCACATCCTCAACTCCGCGGACGATCTCGACGTGGTGGCGGCGGTCCCCGGCGGCCGGGCGGTCCAGGCCGTACGGGAGCTGCGCCCCGAGGTCGTCCTGCTGGACATCCGGATGCCGGACGTGGACGGGCTGACCGTCCTCGCCGAGCTCGGAAGACTCCCCCGTCCTCCCGTGGTGGCCATGCTCACCACCTTCGACATGGACGAGTACGTGGCCGCCGCGCTGCGCTCGGGAGCCGCCGGTTTCCTCCTCAAGGACACCGACCCGGAGCAGCTTCCGTATCTCGTACGGACTTTGGCGGCGGGCGGGGTCGTCCTGTCGTCCGGGGTGACCCGGACCGTGGTCGACGGCTACCTGGACAACGGGCCCCGGGAGGCCGCCGTCCGCCTCGTGGACCGGCTGACCGAACGGGAGCGGGACGTACTGGTCCTGATCACGGAGGGGCTGTCCAACACCGACATCGCCGACCGGATGCATCTGAGCACGGGCACGGTGAAGGACCATGTGAGCGCCCTGCTCACCAAGTTGGAGGTGGGCAGCAGAGTGCAGGCGGCGCTGCTGGCCGAACGGGCGGGCCTGCTCAGACCGTCGCGCCGGCCCGGCGGCGGAAGCCCGGTCACCGGCGGAGGCCACGCGACCGGCGGAAGCCCGGCGACCAGCGGAAGCCCGCGCGGCGGCGGCGGAAGTCCGTTCGGCGGCGGAAGCCCGTTCGGCGGCGGAAGCCCGTTCGGCCGCGAACGGGCGGGCGGGTGAGGCCTCCCGCCCGCACCCCGCACGGACCCGCGACGGACGCCCTGCTCGTCGTGGTCTCGCTGCTGGACGTGTGGATCCACGACGTGGGCCCCCACCACCCGGGGGAGCTGGCCGCCGCGCTGCTCGCGGCGTGCGCGCTGCTGTCGCGTCGCCGTCTCCCCCTGCCCGTCTTCCTTCTCACCCTGCCGACGGCCCTGTTCACGGACGCGGTGTTCGCCACGCTGGTGGCGCTGTACACGCTGGCCTCGCGCACCCATCACCGGGTGCCGCTGGCCGTGTGCGCGCTGGCGTTCGCCGTCTGTGATCTGACGTGGTGGTCGTGGCCGTCACCGGAGTTCACCGATCTCGACGACCGCCAGGGCCTGATCCCGCTCTCCTACAGCGTGGCGCAGGCGACCGCGCCCCTCTTCCTCGGGCAGCTCGTCCAGGCCCGCCGCGAGCTGTCGCTGCGGCTGGTGGAGGTCTCCGAGGCGAAGGAGCACGAGCGGCTGCTGGTCGCCCAGGGCGTGCTGGCGAGGGAACGCGCCCAGCTCGCCCGGGAGATGCACGACGCCGTCTCCCACCAGGTCAGTCTGATCGCCGTGCGCGCCGGCGCCCTGCAGGTCGGCAGCCGGGACCCGGAGGCGAAGGAGGCCGCCGCCACGATACGGCTGCTCAGCGTGCAGACCCTGGACGAACTGCGGCACATGGTGGGCATACTGCGGGCCTCCGGCAGCCGCCCCACCGAACTGACCCCGCAGCCCTCCCTGGCCGACCTCGACCGGCTGGTCACCGGCAGCGGCATCGACACCGACCTGCGCACGGACCTGCCCGACGACCTCCCGCCGCCCGTCCAGCGCGCCGTCTACCGCACCGTGCAGGAAGCCCTCACCAACATCCGCAAGCACGCCCCCGGCGCCACCGCCACCATCCGCGTCCGGCAGCACGACGGCACCCTCCGCGCCACCGTCACCAACACCGCGCCCAGCCGCCCGGCCCTCTCCCTCCCCGGCGCCCACCACGGCCTGATCGGTCTGCGGCAGCGCGCCGAACTGCTCGGCGGGACCGTGACGTCCAGGCATCTGGCCGACGGCGGCTACGAGCTGCGTCTGGAGCTGCCGACCGACGCCGCGCAATGAGAGGCCCCGGACCGGACCCGGCCCGGGGCGCGCGTTCCACGTGGCCACGCGGCCAAGCGGCCCGCGCTCACCTGCTCACCCGCTCACACCCGCTCGCGCTACGCGACGCCGACGGGCTGGACCCGGACCCCACGGTGCCCCGTCAAACGGAAGGTTTCCTCCAGGCGGTCGAACCGGTCGGGCCGGTCCGTCCGCAGAGCGAGGATTCCCGCATGGAGGGCGGTCACGATCAGATGGGTGCGGTTCTTCGCGTCCAGCTTCTCCCGGAGGCTGCGCATGTGGGAGGCGACCGTGCGGGGTGAGATCGACAGTCGCCGGGACATGTCCGCGTCCGACAGACCGTGGGCTGCCAGAAGGAGGATCTCCAGTTCCCGGGCGCTGAGTCGGCCGGAGCTGTCCACTGCCATGGGTGCCTGCCTTGTTCGGTGGGGGTCGGGGACCCGTGTGTCGTCCGTGTGCTGCGGCTGTGACTCTTCCGTGACACCCGGGCCCCGGCCATCGACCGTTCGACCGATACCCGGCGGTAGTCATCGGCCGATCGACCTCGGTCCATCCGCCCGCGGCGCATCTTTCGCCGGGAACGCGCCAACCGCCCGATTCGGCACGGCCGTTCGACCGCCGGCTTCCGCGGACCGCCGGACCGGACAGGTGATCCATGGCATGCTCACACGTGTGAGCAGCACCCCCACACGTGTGATGATCGCCGACGATCAGGATCTGGTCCGGGCAGGTTTCCGGCTCATCCTCGACGCCCAGGAGGGCATCGAGGTGGTCGGAGAGGCCGCCGACGGGCTCGCGTGCGTGGAGGCGGCACGCGCGCTGCGGCCGGACGTGTGCCTCGTCGACGTCCGGATGCCGAAGCTGGACGGGCTGGAGGTGACCCGGCTGCTGGCCGGACCGGGGGCCACGCATCCGACCCAGGTCGTCGTGGTCACCAGCTTCGACCAGGACGACTACCTCAACATCGCGCTGCGCAACGGCGCCTGCGGCTTCCTGCTGAAGGACGCCGCGCCCGCGCTGCTGATCGAGGCGGTCCGGGCGGCGGCGCGCGGTGACGCGCTGGTCTCGCCCGGGGTGACGGTCCGGCTGCTGAAGCAGCTGGAGGAGCGGGCTTCGGCACCGGCGGACGGCACCGGTGTGCCCGAATCGTCGCTCAGCAGCCGGGAGTTGGACGTCGCGCGGCTGGTCGCTGTGGGCCGCACCAACCAGGAGATCAGCGACGAGCTGTGTCTGTCCCTGTCCACCGTGAAGACCCACCTGGGCCACATCCACCACAAGCTCGGCGTCCGCAACCGCGTCGAGGTCGCCGCCTGGGCCTGGGCCAACGGGACGGTCCGCACCGCGCGTTGAGGCGAGATCGCGCGCGATCCGTCCCGAAAGTGAACCGGGCCGCGCGCCGGTGGTGACTTTATGAACATCTCATGGTCGATCTGTGTCACTCCCCACAGAACGATGCACCGCCTGTCGGCGAGGCATGTCCATGCCTAGCCTGCACTTCCATGACAACTTCGTCACTCGCGGCACTCTCGGCACGAGCGACCCAGCCACACCACCACGGTCGCCCCCGGTCACCCGTGCGCCGGCTGAGCCACCAGGCCCTGTACCCGGCCCTGGGCGTGCTGTGGCTGCTCGACATGGGCATCATCGTGTCGCAGCAGCGGGGTCCTCTCGACTGGCTGCCGCTCGTGACGGGCCCGGTCGCCCTGGCGCTGGTGCTCGTGCCCGACGCACGGCTGAGCATCACCTGGCGTACGGGGGTGTGCGCGGGCCTGTCGTCGGCGGTGACGCTGGGCACCTCCCTGATGGGGTGGGCCATGCCCGAGTGGGGGCTGCTGGAGACGGCGTGCATGCTGGTCCTGCTCGCCCGTACCTGCCGCAACGTGGCCCGGCCCCGCGTCGCCCTCGCCCTGGCCGCCGCGATGGGGGCGAGCGTCATCGACGAACCCCTGCGCACCGGGGGCACGGGCATCACCCTCACCTACCCGTTCCTGCTGACGTTCGCGGTCGGCGGGGCCGTCGGGGCGGGCTGCTACCTGCGCACACTGGACGCCCGCCGCCGCCGTACGATCGCCGCCGTACGGCTCGCCGAGCGGATCCAACTCGCCCGGGAATTACATGACTTCGTCGCCCACCATGTCACGGGCATCATCGCGCAGGCGCACGCCGCCGGGGTGATCCACGAGAGCGCGCCGCAGCAGGTCGGCCCCATCCTGACCAACATCGCCGAGGCCGGGCAGCGGACCATGGACTCCATGCGGCGGCTGATCCGGGTGCTGCGCGAGGACGAGGGCGAGCAGACCTCCATCGAGCGGCCCGAGGAGCCGTACTCCGAACTCACCAAACTGGTCTCGGCGTTCAGCGGCCAGGGCGACGGGTCGACCGCCCAGCTGGAGATCACCGGAGCCGCCCGGCGCAGCGTTCTGCTGCCCGAGGTCGGCTCCGCGGTGCACCGTGTGGTGCAGGAGGCGCTGACCAACGTACGTCGGCACGCACCGGGCAGTCAGGCGACGGTCCGCGTCCACCGCACCCGCGACGACCTGCTCCGGGTCGACGTGTACAACGAGGGGCCGGAGCGGCGGGTCGCACGGCCCACGGGAGGCCGCGGCGGGTACGGCCTGGTCGGGCTGCGCGAGCGGGCGGAGGCCGTCGGCGGCTCCCTCACCTCGGGCCCCGCCGACGACGGCGGCTGGTGGCTCATCGCCCACTTCCCGGTCCGGACGGAGGCCGCGCTCGAAAGCGCCGAGGAGTCTGCCGCACCGGCCTCGCCGACCCGCAGACCGTCCGGACGGCACGCCAAGCCGCCCGGGCCCACGGAGCCCGAACCGGACATGAGTTGGGACGCGGGGTAGGCACGGGGAGCCGTGGGCGGGCGGTCCGGCGCGTGAATTAGGCAATTCTGCGAATCGCGCCGGGGCGGACCACGTTCTAATGTCGAAGCTCCAAGGCGCCGGGGCGGCCTTCTCTCGTCCCGCAGAGTGGTGAATCGGCCCGGGCCGGGCCTCTTTCCGGGGCCCGGTCCACCGCTTTCCGGTCCACCGCCCAGGAGACACAGGAGCCTTATGAGTACGGCCGTAGTGGTGGGCAGCGGTCCGAACGGTCTCGCGGCCGCCGTGTTCCTCGCCCGGGAGGGCGTGGAGGTCACCGTGCTGGAGGCCGCCGACACCATCGGCGGCGGCACCCGCACCAGCGAACTGACCCCGGGTCTGCTGCACGACCACTGCTCCGCCACGCACCCCATGGCCGTCGGCTCGCCGTTCCTGAGCGGCCTCGACCTCGGCCGGCACGGCCTCAGCTGGCGTCTGCCGGACATCGACTGCGTCCATCCGCTCGACTCGGGCGCCGCCGGGGTCCTGCACCGGTCGGTGCGGGAGACCGCCGACGGCTTCGGCGACGGCGACGGCCGCCGATGGCGGCGCGTCTTCGGGCCTCTCGCGGACGGCTACGACGCGCTGGCCGAGGACATCATGCGGCCCCTGACCCATGTGCCGCGGCATCCGCTGCGGCTGGCGGCCTTCGGTCCGCGGGCCCTGCTGCCGGCCGCGGCGGTGGCCCGGCGGTGGCGGTCCGAGGAGGCCCGCGCCCTGTTCGCCGGGGTCGCCGCGCACGCGTTCCGCCCGTTCGACCGGCCGGCGAGCGCCGCGGTCGGCCTGACGATCATCGCCGCCGGTCACCGGCACGGCTGGCCGGTGGCGGCGGGCGGCTCCCGGGCGATCTCCGACGCGCTCGCGGCTCAGCTCGAGGAGTTCGGCGGCCGGATCGAGACCGGTGTACGGGTACGGTCCGAGGCCGATCTGCCCCCGGCCGACGTGGTCATGTTCGACCTGGCCCCGCGCGCGGTCGCCGACGTCCTCGGCGACCGGCTGCCGGTGCGGGTGGCCCGCGCCTACCGCCGCTACCGGCACGGTCCCGGCGCGTTCAAGGTGGACTTCGCCGTCCAGGACGGTGTGCCCTGGACCAACGAGGCGGCCCGCCGGGCCGGCACCGTCCACCTCGGCGGGACCTACGCGGAGGTCGCCGCCGGCGAGCGCGCGATCCATCAGGGACGTATGCCGGAACGGCCGTTCGTCCTCGTCGGGCAGCAGTATCTGGCCGACCCCCGGCGCTCGAAGGGCGACGTCCACCCGGTCTGGACGTACGCGCACGTCCCGCACGGCTACGACGGCGACGCCACGGCGGCGGTCGTCGCGCAGATCGAGCGCTTCGCCCCCGGCTTCCGCGAACGGGTCCTCGACCTGGCCGTCCGCCCGCCCGCGGGCTTCGAGGAGTACAACCCGAACTACGTCGGCGGTGACGTCGTCGCCGGGGCGAACACCGCCTTCCAGCTCGTCATGCGTCCACGGGCCGCGCTCGACCCCTACAGCACGGGCGTACCGGGCATGTACATCTGCTCGGCGGCCACCCCGCCGGGAGCGGGCGCCCACGGTATGTGCGGGGCGAACGCGGCGGCGTCGGCATTGCGCCGGCTCCGTCGTTGATCTCCTTTTCCAGAAAGGCCCGGACCACGCGGTCCGGGCCTTTTTCGTGGTGCCCGGAGTTCACCCCGACCATGCGAAGCCTGCCACTCAGGAATTCGTCAATTTTCTGGATGTGAAGCCCCTGTGGGCCCCCGTAGTGTTCTTTCTCGAAGGGCACGGAAAAAAGGTTCTCCGAAGCCCTCGAAACGAAAGGGAAAAGCGAATGAGCAGCATTGCGAAGGCGATGGACCGTCTGGACCTCCCCGTGGAGGGTGTCATCCTCGCGTCCGCTCGTCCGACCCTCGGTACCCCGCGCATCGGCCGGGTCAGCGGGGCCAACGCCCTCAACGCGCTGGGTGGTCTGGCCGACCTGGCCCAGGCCGCCGGTGGTGTCGCCCAGGTGGTCGGCGCCGCGAGCGCGGTGGAGGCGAACAACGCGGCGGTGGACGCCAACCAGGCCGTCGCCAACGCCGCGAACGCGCAGGCCGCGGCCGTCGGCGGCGCCGTCTGATCCGCTCCGCCGATCGACGCAGCACATGAGAACTGCCGGGCCAGAGGTGTGTTCTGGCCCGGCAGTGTGGCTTCAGGCAAGCGCCTTGAAGCAAGCCCCTTGAGGCAAAAAATCGCACCCAGAGGCTACCACGAAAGAGGAGCCCGTGAAATTCAGCGGAAAAATCCCTCCCGTCATTCCGGGGCGGATCACCTCTGCGGTCTTCGGGCCGGCTCCGGTCGGCAGGGACCGTGCCCTCGGCATCTCCGAGCGACTGGCCGCCGTGTCCAGTCTGCAGTCCTCCCTGGAGTATCTGAGCCAGCGCAAGGACATCGAGAAGGGCGGGATGAACGACTGGGAGGTCGCCCGGCAGAACCTGGCCGCGGCCGGCCCTCTGACGCGTCGTCTGGTCGACGGGGTCAGCGGTGTGCGGACCACGACCGCCCTGCATGTCGCCCGCTCCGCCGTGGCCCTCGCCCTGCTGCTGCCCGGCGACTCGCGCTGGCGGGGCGCGGGCAACCTCTTCCTCGGCGCCTCCTCCGCGGTGCTCTCCCCCCGCCACCACTACGGCGGCGACGGCTCCGACCAGGTCGCCACGCTGGTCCAACTGGCCACCGGCGCCGCCCGCGTGGTGCCCTCCCCCGCCGCCAAGGACGCGCTGATGTGGTACGCCGCGATCCAGGCCAACATGGCCTATGCGATCTCCGGCTGGGTCAAGCTGTTCGGCAAGCCCTGGCGGGACGCCACCGCGCTCGGCGGAGTGATGCGCACCCGTACCTACGGGCACGAGGGCATGCACCGCTGGACGGTGGAACACCCGAGGACCGCGAAGGTGCTCACGCACAGCGTGCTGGCCCTGGAGTGCCTCTTCCCGCTGGTCTACGCCCGGGGCGGCAAGCTGACCCGCTCCATGATCACGAGCGCCGCCGCGTTCCATGTCGCCAACGGCTACTTCATGGGACTCAGCCGCTTCGTCCCCGCCTTCCCCGCCTTCCATCCCCTGGTCGCCTACACCACGACCCCCCGCTCCCACCCCGTCGGCGCCGCCCGTGACGACCGGGCCCGGGCCGTCGCCGCCGTCGCGCTCGCGGGCGGCGCCGCCGCGGCGGCGGTCACCGCCGTACGCCGCAGGCTGCGCACCACCGAGGGCTGGCACACCTCCCGCACCCTCACCACCCGGCACGGCAACCGGCTCCAGTACGAGGAGTACTCACCGGGCCACCCCGACCGGCCGGTGATCGTGCTGGCGAACGGCCTGCTGTCGACCAGCGAGCACTACGCCTGGATCGCCGAGCGCCTGTGCCACGAGACCCGCTACGGGGTCGTCACCTACGCCCGCGCCGGCTACGCGGGCAGCCGGCGCCTGGCCACCACCGGGTTCCGGCTGTCGGAGTCCGTCCACGACCTCGTCGACCTCGTGAACGGCGCCGTCGCCCCGCACCGCAAGGTGATCCTCGTCGGCCACTCCATCGGCGGCGAACTCGCCCGCCGCGCCGCCCGGCAGCTGGGCGACCGCCTCCAGGGGATCGTCTACCTCGACTCCTCCCACCCCGGTCAGTTCACCAGCGGGCTGGGCACGATCGAGCGGGGCCTGGCCGGCAACTTCGCCTCCGTCAGCCGGGCACTGCGGCTGGGCTCGGGCCTCCTCCTCACCCGCCCGGTGTGGATCAGTGAACTGCCGTACGCCTACCGCAAGAAGGTGTTCGCGCAGTACGCGGACGCCCGGATGTGGGAGGCCGCGCGCCGCGAATGGAAGGCGATCCGCGACGACTTCTCCTCCTTCACCGGGGCTCTCGCCCGGATCGAGGGCGTCCCCGCGCTGGTGGTCTCCGCCCAGCGGACGGTGGACCGCAGCCCCGAACAGCTGCTGCTGCACCGGGAACTCGCCGAGGCCCATGTCCGCGCACCCGCCGAGACCGTGGTCATCGAGGGCGCCACCCACGAGAGCATGCTGATCAACAGCCGCCACGCGAACCAGGTGACGGACCGCATCCTCGCGTTCTTCGACGGCGTCGACGGACGCTCCCCCACCGGCCCCGCCGCCCGGTCGGGCTCCTCCGCCGGATCCGGTTCCGCCGGCCGCCCCGCCCGTCCCGCCGCACGGAAGGAGAGCGCGCGATGAGGTCGCTGCCCCGTACGTATCTGAGGAAGGCCCTCACCGGGGAGGGTGCCCCCTGGCGGATCGCCGGAGCCGCGATGCTCCTGCTGACGCTCGCCGGTCAGCATCCCCACCACGACTTCAGCCGGGTCCGGTCCCGGGACCACTTCTCCCTCCTGCCGAACTGGCGGTTCTTCGCCCCGCACCCGGCCATGTTCGACTACCACTTCCTGTACCGCACGGTGAGCGGCGACGGCTCGGCCTCCACCTGGCGCGACGCCAGCGGCATCGTCGACCGCAAGCCCATGCATCTGGTCTGGTTCCCGACCCGGCGCGCCGACAAGGCCGTCTTCGACGCCTGTCAGGAGATCCTGCCGCGCCTGGAACAGGGGTTCGCCGCGGCCACCAGCACCCCCGGCTGCCGGCTGATCACCGAACATGTCCGCACCCGTATCGCGGCCGAGGAGACTCCGGCCGACGACATCCGGGGCTTCCAGTTCGCGCTGGCCTCCGGCACCGGGTACGACCTGCGCCAGGACCCCCGGCTCATGTTCGTCTCCCCGTTCATACCGCTCGACCCGTACGCGTCGAGGACCCCGCTCAGCCCGTCCTCCGCCGCCTCCTCGGCCTCCTCGGCCAAGACCGAAGTGAGGGCCTGATCATGAGCCTCGACAACCCCTTCTTCATCAGCGGCCTCGCCCTGGTCGGGATCGGCTTCATCAAGGCCGCCCTGCTGTACGTCCAGGTGGTGCGCGAGCGCAAGCAGGACGGGAGTGACTCCGAGTGAGCCCCGTCGGCACGCGGCCCCCGGCCAGGCCGCGGGCCGTCCACCGGGCGGTCCCGCAGCTCCATCTGCATCTGCTGTGGGGCAAGGGCGCCAAGCCGTGGCGGGCGCTCGGCCGGCACCGCGGACTCATCGGACTCGGCATCCTGCTGGGCCTGTTGGGTGCCGCTGCCTCCCTGGCACAGCCCGCGGTCATCGGCGCGCTGGTGGCCACCGTCGAGCAGGGTCAGCCGGTGACCGAGCCGATCATGATCGCGGCGGCCCTGTTCCTCGCCGACGCCGTCCTCGGCGCCCTCCACTCGTACGTCATCGGGCTGGCCGGGGAGAACATCGTCTACGACATCCGCAGCGGCCTCGCCTCCCGGCTGCTGCGGTCCCGGTTCCGGGCGTACAGCGGCTGGAAGCAGGGCGATGTGTTCGCCCGGATGGTCAGCGACACGCTGCTCGCCCGCACCACGATGACGCACGCCATCGACAGCATCATCCAGAACGGGTTCCTGGTCGTCGGCGGTATCGCGCTGATGGCCTGGGTCGACGAGGTGCTGCTCCTGGCCACCCTGGGCTGTCTCGGCGTCACCAGCGTGATCTCGCTGTGGCTGGCGCGCGGGGTGCGGAAGGTGTCGATCACCAACCAGACCGACACCGGCAACTTCGGCTCCGCGCTGATGCGGGTGCTCGGCGCGATGCCGACCGTGAAGGCGTCCCGCGCCGAGACCCGGGAGGCGGAGGGCATCGCGGACATCGCCAAACAGGCCCGCAAGTCCGGGATCAAGGTGACCGTCCTGTCGTCGCTGCTCGACCCCACGATGAGCATCGGCACCCAGCTCGCCCTCACCGTCGTCATCGCGCTGGGCGCGGCCCGCAGCGCGACGGGCCAGATGAGCGCCGCCGACCTGACCGCGTTCATCCTGTACCTCTTCTACCTGGTGGCGCCGCTGCTGACGCTGTTCACCTCCATCGCCCAGTTCCAGGTCGGCCGGGCGTCGATCGACCGCCTGGCCGAGCTGGGGAAGATCGAGGTGGAGGGCGACCGGGCGACGGAGCCCCCGGCCGAGCGCAAGCGCGGCTCCCGTGCCTCCTCCCGGGGCGCGTACGACAGCGGTCTCGTCTTCGACAAGGTGACGTTCGCCTATCCCGGCAGCGACAAGGTCGTCCTCGACGACGTCTCCTTCAAGGTCCCGGCCACCGGGCTGACCGCCGTGGTCGGCCCGTCCGGCGCCGGCAAGTCCACCGTCTTCCAGCTGATCGAGCGGCTCTTCGACCCGGTGTCCGGGGCGATCCGCATCGACGGCACGGACATCACCGACATGCCGCTGAACCAGCTCCGGTCCGTCGTCGGCTACGTCGACCAGGACCACACCCTGCTGCGCGGCACCGTCCGGGAGAACCTCACCTACAGCGCGCCGGACGCCGGTGACAAGGACATCGCCGAGGCGCTGCGCATGGCCAATCTGACCGAGGTGATCGCCGCGCTCCCGCACGGCCTCGACACCGAACTCGGCGACCGGGGCGCGGGGTTGTCGGGCGGCCAGCGCCAACGCCTCGCCATCGCACGGACCTTGCTCCAGGCGCCACGGTTCCTGCTGCTGGACGAGGCAACCGCCAACCTCGACACCGAGTCGGAGAACGCGCTGCGCGACAGCATCGCCATGATCTCCGACTTCTGCGCGGTCATCGCCATCGCCCACCGGCTGTCCACCGTCACCGAGGCCCAGCGGATCGTCGTGCTCGACCGGGGCGAGGTGCACGCCATCGGCACCCATGACGAACTCCACCGGCACAGCGACCTCTACCGCCGGCTCGCCCGGATCCAGTCGCTCACCGACGTGGCGTCCTGACCCAAGTACCCGACAGGAGAGTGTGATGAACGATTTCCTGCTGATCCCGTTCGTGGTGGCCCTCGGCATCGTCGGCTTCCTGGTCACCACCCGGGCCGTCAGCACCCCCGCGGTCCTCGGCGTCGCCCTGGTGGTGCTGCTCGGTGCCTGCGCCCAGGCCAGACGGAGCACCCATCCAAGGCCCACCCCGCCCAAGAAACGGAGGCACCACCCATGAGCACACCGACCAGGCCCACGACGTTCAACGGGCTCACGACCACCGGCACGACCACGGGCACGACCACGGGCGAGATCATCGACGACATCGGCTACGGCCGGCAGTTCGACGACTGGTACCACCGGCTCTTCCCCGACGACGCGTCCGTCACCGCCGAGGTCGACCGTCTGGTCTCCCTCCACCCCGACCCGCCCTCGGGGACCGTCGAGTTCGGCGTCGGCAACGGACGTGTCGCGCTCCCGCTGTCCCGCCGCGTCGGCCCGGTCACCGGCGTCGACTGCTCCCCGGAGATGCTCGGCCTGCTGCGCCGCGACCGCACCGACGACACCCCCGTGGACGCCGTGCACGGCGACATCCGCACCTACACCGCCGACCGCACCGTGGGCCTCGTGTACGCCATCTGCGCCACCCTGTCGATGCTGCTGACCCCGGAGGAGCAGCGGCAGGCGGTACGGCGGGCCGCCGATCTGCTGTCCCCGGGCGGCCGGTTCGTCGTGGAGACCCACAACAAGCCGGCCATCCTCGCCCTGCACGAGGGCCGGGCCCGCACCACGTACTTCACGCCGTACCCGGAGCCCGGCACGGGTCTGCAGAGCCACTCGCTGCTGCTGCCCGAGGGGTCGCTGTGGCACCTCTCGCACGTCTGGTTCGAGTCCGACGGCACCAGCCGGGTCGGCACCGAGGTCTCCCGGCTGACCGCCCCGGAGGAGTTCGACGCCTACGCCCGCGCCGCCGGGCTGGTCCCCGAGAGCCGCTTCGGCGACTGGCCCGCCGACGCGGCCCCGTACTCCCCCGACTCCCCGCTGGCCATCTGCACCTACGTCAAGCCTTGACCGCCCCGGACGAGGAGGGGGCCGGGACGTCTCCCCGGCCCCCTCGCCTCCGGCCCGCGTCCCGCGATCACAGAGCCATCAGCCCCGCCGCCGTCTCCTCGAACCCACAGGCGTCGAGGTAGAACGGCCGCAGCCGCTCCTCGAAGTCGACGTGCAGCCAAGCGCATCCGGCGCCCCGGGCCTCCCCGGCCGCCGTCTCGACCAGCGCGGCACCGACACCTCTCTTCCAGCGGTGCCGCGCCATCACCGTGTCCAGGACGAAGGCGTGGACTCCCCCGTCCCAGGCGACGTTGACGAAACCGATCAGCGCCCCGTCCTCCCGCGCGCAGACCCAGCCGAGACTGTGCCGTTCGAGTCGTTCGCGCCAGGCGGTCCGGCCGAGGGGGTGTCCGAAGCCGTCGGCGTGCAGCGCGTCGAGGTCGGCGTCGGCGAAATCGCCCCGCCACGCGTATGTGATCGTCACTCCCCGATCATAGACATCACCCCACTCAATTGAACATGTTCAAAATGAAGGGTTACGCTGGTGCCGAGCGAAGCCGAGGGGGTTCGATGAAGGTAGTGCTGCCCGGGGGAACCGGACAGGTGGGAACATTGCTCGACCGTGCGCTGACGGCGGCCGGGCACGAGGTGACCGTGCTGACCAGGCGTCCCGTGCGACCGCATCACCTCGGCTGGGACGGCTCCACGCTCGGCCCCTGGGCCGAGGCGATCGACGGCAGCGATGTCGTGGTCAACCTGGCGGGGCGCAGCGTCTCCTGCCGGTACACCGCCGAGAACATGCGGGCCATGATGGACTCCCGGGTGGATTCGGCGCGGGTGGTCGGGGAGGCGATCGCCGGGTCCGCACGTCCCCCGCGTGTCTGGCTGCAGATGAGTACGGCGACGGTCTACGCCCACCGCTTCGACGCGGCGCACGACGAGACGACCGGGGTGATCGGCGGCGCCGAGGCCGGGGTGCCGGACTACTGGGCGTACAGCGTGGAGATCGCGAAGAACTGGGAGCGGGCGCAGAGCGAGGCGCCGACGCCCGCGACCCGCAAGGTGGCGTTGCGCGCGGCGATGGTCATGAGCCCGGACCGGGGCGGGGTGTTCCACGTCCTGTCCCGGA
This sequence comes from Streptomyces griseiscabiei, assembly GCF_020010925.1. Lineage (NCBI taxonomy): Bacteria > Bacillati > Actinomycetota > Actinomycetes > Kitasatosporales > Streptomycetaceae > Streptomyces > Streptomyces griseiscabiei. The sequence continues at coordinate 1,831,343 of NZ_JAGJBZ010000001.1, forward strand.
TGGCGCGCCTCGGGCTGGGCGGTCCGGTGGCCGGCGGCGCGCAGTACGTCTCCTGGATCCACGGCGAGGACTTCGTACGGGCGGTGGAGTTCCTGATCGCCCGGGACGACCTCGACGGCCCGGTGAACCTCTCCTCCCCCGGCCCCCTGCCGCACCGCGCGTTCATGCGGACACTGCGCGAGGCCTGGGGCGTCCCGGTGGGCCTGCCGGCGACCCGCTGGATGGCGGAACTGGGGGCGTTCGCCCTGCGCTCGGACACCGAGCTGCTGCTCAAGAGCCGCCGGGTGACACCCGGCCGCCTGCGCGCGGCCGGGTTCGAGTTCGCGCATCCGGACTGGGAGGAGGCCGCCACGTCCCTCGTACGGAGCGCCGGCCGGAAGCCCACGGGCATCGCGTCCCCCGCCCGCCCGGCGGGGTGAGAAATTCGGGGGCGGGTGGTCGTCGCCCCGGTCGATCCGTCGAAGGTGGGGGTGGAGGTGGAGACATCGTCCTCGCCCGGGTCGCGGGCACGGTGTATCTGCACCTGGTGTCCGCCCTGGACCCCGCCGGGAAGCGGGTGCGGATCAGCAACAACCGTGGCCACGTCAACGGTTGGACCGGTCACGACCGTGTCTTCGGCAGCTGTGCCGCGGTCGAGGGCGTGCCCCGGCCGGTCGCCGCAGGCAAGGTCCGCGCACCCGACTCCCACGAGGAGTCGTGACCGGCGCGGCGCGCGGACGTCGCCCTTCTCACCGTCCTTCGGCCGTGGCCACCGCGAACCCGGCGATCCACGCGGGGATCGCCTCGTGGAAGCGGGAGGTCATGGCGTACGGGCCGGTCGCGGTGAGGGAGGCGAACGCGGCGATCCAGGCGCGGACCTCGTGGGCGGAGCCGCCGGCCTCCGCGGCCATCCCGGCCACGGTCCAGGAGTCGAACTCCGTAAGCTCCCCGCGTTCGAGGTGGTCGAGGAGCCGGTTGTCCCAGGCGGGGTTGAGGGGGATCATCGCGCTCGACCCGGCGGCGTAGTCGCGGCCCGCCCGGACGACCCTCTCCTCGCCCTTCGCCCGCTGTTCGGGGGTCGGCGCGTGGCCCTCGATGAGCGCGTCCGCGACCCGGGGCGGCGCGCCCTCCAGTACGGGCACCGGCGGGTCGTGCGAGAGGCCGCCGGAGGCGAGGAACAGCACCCGCCGGTCGAGTGCGGCGGCGGCCTCCCCGATCGCCGTGCCCAGGGCTCTGATCCGGCGCACCGGGCCCAGCGGTGTGGCCACGCCGTTGACGAAGACGGGGACCACCGGCACCCGGTCGATACCGCCGAAGAGGACTTCGAGGGGCTGTGCGAAGCCGTGGTCGACGGTCATCCGGGCGGAGACGGTGAGGTCGATGTCCCGGTCGAGCACACCCTGCGCGAGGGCTTTCGCGGCGGCGGTGTCGACGGACAGCGGTCCGGCGGCCGTACCGAAGTCACCGACCGCGTGCGCCTCGGTGGCCAGGCAGAACGGCGGCATCTCCTTGTAGAAGAAGCCGTTGTAGTGGTCGGGCGCGTAGAGCACGACCAGGTCGGGAGCGAAGGCCCGGACGAAGTCTCTCGCGGTGTCGACGGCCTCCCCGACGCGGGCCAGGACCTCGGGCTCCGGGTCGTTCTTGCCGATGAGGGGCGAGTGGGACAGCCCGACGGCTGCTGCGGGCATGGGTGTTCCTATCGGTGGGAGGGGGAGTCCGAGGGGTGGATCACGAGCTTTCCGGTCAGCCCGCCGTCGATCATGAGCTGGAAGCCCTTGTGGATGTCCGTGAGCGGCAGGGTCCGGTCGATCACCGGCCGGACGCCGGTCGCGTCGAGCATGCGGAGCATCGCGACCAGTTCGGCGCGGGTGCCGCCGGTGGAGCCGAGGATCCGCTGCTGGAGGTAGAAGATCCGGCCGAGGTCGGCGGGCGGGTTGGTCCCGCTGGTGGCACCGGCGATCACGACCGTGCCGCCGGGCCGCAGCGACTTCAGCGAGTGCGACCAGGTCGCCTCGCCGACCGTGTCCACGACGACGTCGACCTTCTCGGGCAGCCGTTCACCGGTGGGTACGGCGGCACGGGCACCCCAGCCGACGGCCTCGGCGCGCTTGTCCGCGCTGCGGCTGGTGGTGTAGACGACCGCCCCGGCGGCCACCGCGAGTTTGATGGCGGCGGAGGCGACCCCGCCGCCGGCGCCCTGGACGAGGACCCGGTCGCCCGCGGTGATCCGGGCCTGGGTGAACAGCATGCGGTAGGCGGTGGTCCAGGCGACCGGGAGACAGGCGGCCTCGTCGAACGACAGCCACGCGGGCTTGGGGACGAGGTTGCGGGTCGGCACGGTCAGCCACTCGGCGAACGCACCGTCGTGCCGCTCGGACAGCAGCGCGCGGTCCGGGTCCAGCGTCTCGTCGCCCCCGCCGGCGTCCGGGTCGCCCAGCACCGGGTGGACGATGACCTCCTTGCCGTCCTCGTCGTAGCCGACGGCGTCGCAGCCGAGGACGATCGGGAGACGGTCGGGCGGGTGGCCGACGCCTCTGAGGGTCCACAGATCGTGCATGTTGAGGGAGGAGGCCACGACCCGGACCCGGGACCAGCCGGGCTTCGGGGCGGGCAGGGGGACGTCGTCGCGCAGGGCGAGCCCGGAGAGGGGGTCGGTGGCGCTCTGGGAGAGGGCGATGGCGGCAAGCACGGGATCACGGTGACCGGTGGCCGGGGCCGGGCTCCAGTGCTTGTGCCGGTGTGCAGCACGGGTGTCGGTCTTTCCGGGGCCGCGCCCCTCAGGACATCGGGGGCACGGGTCGGTCGCGCAACGAGCCGCGGCCGACGGCCAGGTGGATACCTGTGCCGTCGGCCGTGTCCGGAGCCGGGATCAGTGGGGCATGTCGTCCAGCGCCGTGGGCAGGTCGGCCAGCCACAGGGGCTCCACCGTGTACAGGACGACGGTGCCGGTGGGCAGGTCCGCCTCGGTGACGCGGTGGAAGCCGGCCGTCTCGAAGGTGTGCCGGGCGATGAGGTCGTCCTCGTCCGGCGCGGCGACCAGACGGCGGCAGCGCGGGTCGGCGGCGAAGAGGGCCGGGACGAGGCCGCCCAGCAGCCGGCCGGTGTCGGGGAGGGCCGGCCCCACCAGGTGGACGGCGATGTCGTGCGCGCCGTACGGATAGCAGGCCCGCAGCGGGTGGTCCCGGACCCGGGACAGCCGCAGTCCGGGCGGCAACGGCGACGGCAGGTCGAGGGCGGTGTTCACGACCGGCTCACTCGGTGCCGTCGGAGGGCTCGGCCTCGGCCTCGGCCATGCGGCGCAGTTCGCCCTTGTCGAGCTTGCCGCTGGCGTTGCGCGGGAGCCGGTCGACGAGCAGCAGCCGGGTGGGCAGCTTGTAGCGGGCGAGCTGACGGCCGGCGAACTCCCGTACGTCGTCCAGGGTCGGCGGGGTGCCCGGCTCGCACATGAGGATCGCCTGGACCGTCTCTCCCCAGGTCGGGTCGGGGACCCCGAGGACGGCCGCCTCCAACACTCCGGGGCAGGCGGCGAGGACGCGCTCCACCTCGGCCGGGTAGACGTTCTCACCGCCGCTGATGATCATGTCCTTGAGCCGGTCGACGATGGAGTAGAAGCCCTCCTTGTCGCGGTGGGCGATGTCACCCGTGTGGAACCAGCCGGCGTCGTCGAAGGCCGCGTCGGTGGCGTCCGGGTTGTTCCAGTAGCCGCCGGTGACATTGGGGCCCCGCACGCAGATCTCCCCCCGGGTGTCGGCCTCGGTGATCCGGGCGCCGGTGACCGGGTCGACGAGGCAGACCTCGGTGTACGGCATGGGGGCACCGGCCGAACCCGCCTTCTCCTCGGTGAGCCCGGCGGGCAGATAGGTGGCGAAGGGGGCCGTCTCGGTGAGCCCCCACGCCTGCTGGAGCAGGATCCCGCGCTCGGCGTAGTCCCTGATCAGCCGGGGCGGGACGGGGGCGCCCGCGACGACCGCCGACCGCAGCGCGCCCAGCTCGGCCTCGGCGAAGCCGGGCACCCGGGCGAGGGCGGCGTACATCGCGGGGACGGCGAAGACCGATGTCACCCGGTGCCGCACCAGGTCGTCCAGGCACTGCGCGGGGTCGAAGCCGCGGCGCAGGACGACCGTGCCGCCGCGCAGCAGGGTGCGCAGGGTGAGGGCGTTGAGGCCGCCGATGTGGAACAGGGGTGCGACGGCGAGGTTCACGTCGTCGGAGCGGGTGTCGACCATGCTGTCGACGTTGACCGCGTTCCACCACAGGTTGCCGTGGGTGAGCATGACGCCCTTGGGGCGGCCGGTGGTGCCGGAGGTGTACATGAGGACACCGAGGTCGTCGTCGTGCAGCGGCACCGCCTCCCGTTCGGGGCGGCCGGGGCCGAGCAGCGTCGAGAGCGGGGTCCATCCGTCCGGCGGCTCGGCGGCGGGGCAGGCGGGGTCGGTGTCGACCAGGACGTGGCACCGGGAGGGGATGTCGTCGCGCACCGACTCCACCAGTGCGCGGTGCCCCTCCTCGACGACCAGGGTGTGGGCCCCGCTGTCGCTGAGGATGTGGCGGACCTCGTCGGCGGCGAGCCGGAAGTTGACGGGGACGAAGACGGCTCCGAGGTGGGCGGCGGCGAACAGGGCGTGGAAGAACGCGGGGCTGTTGAAGCCGAGATAGGCGATCCGGTCGCCGCGCCGCAGCCCCCGCTCGGCGAGCCCGGCGGCCAACTCGACGGCGGTGCGGCTGAGTTGGGCGGCGGTGAACTCCTGCTCCTGGTAGACGAGGGCGGTGGGCGTGGGGTATTTGGCTCTGCGGTGCAGTGCGGCTGCGGGGCTGATGTCGACGGCGGCCATGACGGCGGCTCCTTCGATGGCTGTCGTACGGGTGACGGGAAGAACGGAGCACGGGGTCAGAGGCCGGCGCCGCCGGCGGCGGTGCGGAAGCCGCGCACGGCGATCCCGCCGTCGGCGGGGATGACGGCTCCGGTGACGGTGCCGCTGTCGGCGCGGGAGGCGAGCAGGACGTAGGGGCCGGTGAAGTCCTCGGGCTCCACGCTGGAGTCGTGCAGGGGTATGAGGGGTGCCTGTTCCCGTCCCGACGCCTCGTTCCTGGCGAAGGACTCCTCCAGGGTGCGGTGGTGGAGGCCGAGGCTCTCGGGGCCGCGCAGCCGGGTGCGCATGCCGCCGACGGCGACACCGTTGACGCGGACCCTGGGGGCCAGCTCGTAGGCGAACTGGCGGAGCAGCCCGAGGCAGGCGTGTTTGCTGGCGGTGTACAGGGAACCGCCGCCGTCGGTGTGGAAGGAGGCGTTGGAGAGGGTCATGACGATGCTCCCGCGGCTGCGGACCAGTTCGCGCCACGCGGCCTCCACGGCCAGGACGTATCCCTTGACGTTGATCCCGAACAGTTCGTCGAAGGTCGCGGAGAGTTCCTTGCCGCCGAGCCGGGTGACGCTGCGGTGATAGTCCCAGATTCCGGCGTTCGGGACGAGGATGTCGAGCCTGCCGAAGCGTTCCACGGTGGCCTCGACCGCCCGGTGCATGTCGTCCGGGGAGCGCACGTCGCCGATGACGGTCAGCACCCGCTCCCCCGCCGGTCCGGCGGCCTCGACGACCTCCCGCAGCTGCTCGGCCTGCCGGCCGACGACGGTGACGCTCGCTCCCTCGGCGAGGTACCGCAGGGCGACCGCGCGGCCGATGCCGGAGCCGCCGCCGGTGATCAGGGCGACGTCGCCCTCCAGCCAGCCCATGGCTCAGTGCTCCTTGAGGAAGTCGGTGACCAGCCGTTCGAACTCGGCCCGCCGCTCCAGCTGCACCCAGTGGCCGCAGCCGCCGAAGACATGCAGCCGTACGTCACGGATCTGCTTGAGCATCAGCTGGGCCCCGTCGAGGGTGATCGTGCGGTCGTCGCGGCCCCAGAGCAGCAGGGTCGGCGCCTTGATCCGGTGGACGCGCTGCCAGAGCGGGTCCATGCCGTGCCGCTGGGCGAAGGCCGCGTTGTAGGCGTGGTAGAAGGCGATGTGCGAGGGGTCGAGGGAGGCCTCGTAGCGGGCCTGCGCGGTGTCGGCCCAGCGCTTCGGCTCGGCGGTCATCACGCCGATGAAGTCCCGCATCTTCTTCAGCGTCGGCCCTTCCCCGTGGTAGTAGCGGAACATCGCCTTCTGCCCCTCGGTCGGGGTCGGCCCGAACGGCAGCCAGCCACCGCCGGGAGCCATCAGCACCAGCCTCTCCACGCGCTCGGGCGCTTCGAGCGCGGTGGCGATGGCCGCGGCCCCGCCGAGGCTGTTGCCCAGCAGATGGAAGCGGTCGACGCCGAGCGCGTCCAGGGTCCGCAGCAGGGCGTCGACGGTGATCTCGGTGATGCTGCGGGCGTCGAGATCCGCCTCCGTCGGGCGGTAGCTCCCGCCGAATCCGGGCTGGTCCGGGAGGATCACGCGGAAGTGCTCGGTCAGCGCCGGCAGGTTCTGGTGGTAGTTGGCGACGGCACTCGCGCCGGGGCCTCCGCCGTGCAGCATCACCAGCGCCGGCCCGGCGCCCGCCTCGCTGACGGCGATCGGGCCGAGCGAGGTCCGCACGGTGTGCTCGACGAGCTTGACCTCGGCGGTCTCTTCAGTGGTCACGAGCAGGCTCCGGTTCACAGGAAGGTGCTGATGTTCTTGGCGAGCAGGACGTTCTGGTCGAGCAGGATCGTGCGCCGGGCGATCAGCAGGCCGCCGTCCTCGGTGCGGCGCAGCAGATCGGTACGGCCGCCGGCGTAGAGGTCGACCTCGCGTTCGAGCCGGTTGCGGTAGCAGAGGAAGGCCGACTCGGCGATGTACTCGTCCGGTGCCTCGCCCTGCCGTACGAGGACGTTGCCGATCAGATGGCGGGTGCGGGAGGGCGGGTCCTCGGCCCAGGCCATGCCCGAGTCGAAGCGCCGGATCCGCCACGCCAGACTGGCACGGGTCTCGTCGAAGATCGCGACCTCGCCGGGCGAGCCGTCGGCCAGCGCCTGCTGCCGCCGCAGCCGGTTGGTGCGCACGGGCGCCCAGTAGTGCAGATCGTCGGCGAACAGCTCCAGCCAGTCCGCGTACCGGTGCTGATCGAGCAGCTGGGCCTCGACGGTGTACAGCCGCTGCACCTCGAAGTGCAGCAGCATGTCGTCGTACGACACCGCCGAGGGTGCCGTGAGCCCCGTCGGCTCCGTCGGCTCCGTGGGCTCCGTGGGCTCCGTGGGCTCCGTGGATTGGATGCTCATGGGTCGGTCCTCCTGAGATCCGCGCTCGGGGTCATTCCGGCGCGGACGGGGTGGTTCGGGAAGCACCTGTGCCGCTGTGCGGCACGGCGGGGCGCGGCACCGCCGTGCCGCGCAGCGGATCGGGGCCGCGGGGCAGCGTGCCCCGGGCCGTGTGCGGTCCGCGGCGCACCGACCGCCTTCACCGCAGCAGCGCACGCAGATCCACCGTCTCGTCGGCCAGCCTGGCCGCGTCGACGGCGACGCCCCGGTCCACCAGCCGCCGCGCGGCCTTGACGTCCCGGCTCCGGTCGATCCCGGCCGCGGCCACCACCCGATCGCCCCGCAGCCCGAAGGCGGTGAAGGCGCCGTCGGCGGGGACGCCCCGCAGTACGGTCCGCTCGGCCCGGGCCATCGTGCCGACCGCCTCCAGCCGCGAGCCGTGCCGGTCGGACCAGAACCAGGGCGCGCCCGGATCGGGAACGGGCAGGCCGAGCAGGCCGGATGCGGCGGCCTCGCCGTCCCGCCGGGCGGCCTCCCAGTGCTCGTGCCGTACGCGGCGGCCGTGGCTGCGGGCCACGTCGCCGACGGCGAAGACCCGGGGGTGGGACGTGCGTCGACCCTCGCGCACCACGATCCCGTCGTCCACGACGAGCCCGGCGGCCTCCGCAAGCTCCGTGGCCGGCCGGATACCGATCCCGACCACGACCGTGTCGGCGGCGACGGACTCCCGGTCCCCGCCGAGGTGCACCAGCACCCCTGCGCGCCGGCGCTCCAGCCGCTCGACCCCGGCGGTGATCACGTCGATGCCCTCGGCGGTGTGTCTGCGGTGCAGCACGCCCGCGATGTCGTCCCCGACCACCGGGGCGAGCGGCAGCGCCACCGGGTCGATCAGGACGACCCGGCACCCCAGCGCGCACGCGACGGCCGCGGTCTCGGCCCCGATCAGCCCGGCCCCGACGACGGCCACCCGGGCGCCGGGCAGCAGTCGCTCCCGCAGCCGCTCGGCCTCCTCCCAGGTGCGCAGCGGGTGTACGGCCGGGTCGTCGCCGCCGCCGGGGACGGGCAGCGCGCGGGGCGTGCCGCCGGTGGCCAGGACGACCCGGTCGGCGGCCTCGACGGTGCCGTCGGCCAGTTCCAGGCCTCCTTCGCCCGGCCGGACCGCCCGGACCGGCGTTCCCTCGCGGAGCGACACCCGCTGGTCGTCGTACCACTGCTCGGGGCGCAGCAGGACATCGTCACGGCGTGCCTTCCCGAGCAGGACGTCCTTGCTCAACGGCGGCCGGTCGTACGGCAGTCCGCGCTCGGCGGAGTGGAGGACGAGTTCGCCGTCGTAGCCGTGGGCGCGCAGGGCGTCGCAGGTGGAGAGGGCGGCGAGGCCGGCGCCGACGACGGCGATACGGCGGGGCGGGTTCATCCGGTGTGCTCCTCGCCCGGGTGCAGCCAGACGCCTCCGTCGTGGACCTCGACGCGGTGGGTGCGGGCGGCGACGGTGGCGGGCATGCACTGCGGTTCACCGGACTTCAGGCAGAAGCGGGCGCTGTGCAGGGGGCATTCGACCTCGCCGTTCTCGATCCAGCCGTCGGAGAGGGAGGCCTGGCCGTGGGAGCAGGTGTCGTCGAGGGCGTAGTAGGCGCCGCCGTCGTGGAAGACGGCGATGGCGTCGTGGTGGCCGGTGGTGTCGGCGGGCACCTTCAGGGCCTCGCCCTCCTCGATGTCACCCAGCTCCGCGACGCGGACTCCGGTGCCGGTGGTGCTCATACGGACTCCTTCTCGTGCCAGGCGGGCGTGTTCATCAGGTCGCGCCAGCGTGCGTAGAAGCCGCGGGCGGCGCCGTCGCTGTAGAGGCGGCCGGTGGTGCCGGGGTGGACGCCGTCCTCGCCGTCGAGGCCGAGGCCCATCTGGTAGTTGAGGGTCAGGGAGCCGGCCATGAAGCCGTGGGCGGTGGCCTGGACCTCCGACCAGTTCTCGCCGTCGTCCTGCTCGAAGATGCCGGTGGGGCCGAACGTCCGCAGGTTGTAGACGCGTTGGGCGTCCTTGACCTCGTCGGGCATCGACCGGTCGACGAGGGTCCAGGCCCAGACCTCCATCCGGTCGGGGCCCCTGGGGTGCCAGACGCGGATGGAGCCGTTGACGGGGAGGTAGGAGAAGTTGGGGAACATCGTGCCGTGCCCGGTGGTCATGGGGCCCTCGACACGGGCGTCCCCGAGCCGTTCGCGCAGGGCCTCGTAGTCGTACCAGTCGTGCACCACCCGGTCGTCGAAGCGGCTCTTGGGGTGGGTGGGGAAGCCGTGGCCGTGGCCGAGCGGGTCGGTGTACTGCCGTCCGGGGGTCCCCACGATCTCCGTCCTCGGTCCCTTGCCGGTGGGCGACATGACCATGAGCGCCGAGGCGTGCGAGATGTTGACGTGGTACCAGTCGGACGCGAACTGCTCGGCGGCGAGCTTCCAGTTGCCCTCCAGCACCCACTTGTGCACCCCGCCGACGACCTCGGTGCCCTGCGGGTCGCGGTCGAGCATGGCGTCCAGGTACCAGGCGAGACCGCCCAGTGCCTCGCTCAGGGGCGGGGCCTCGGGGTTCCAGGTCGCGAAGACGAGCCCCTTGTACGTGTCGAGCCGGGCGACCTCGACCAGTCCCCACTTCTCCCGCTCGAAGTGGGCGGGATAGTCGTCGCCGTTGGGCACGTTGATCAGCCGTCCGGAGGTGTCGTACGACCAGCCGTGGTAACTGCAGGTGAACGCCTTGGTGGCGCCCGCGTCGGCACGGCAGACCCGCATGCCGCGATGGCGGCAGGCGTTGAGGAAGGCCCGCAGTTTCCGGTCGCGGCCCATGGCGACGATGACCGGGTCCTCGCCCATGTAGGTGGTGAAGAAGTCGCCCGGTTTGGCGAACTGGCTCTCGTGCGCCAGGAACAGCCAGCTCGGCGCGAAGACCCGGCGCAGCTCCTGCCGGTACAGGCGGGCGTCGCTGAAGATCGTCCGGTCGATCAGGCCCCGGTCGAGGTCGAAGTGGGCGCCGACGTCGACGGACGGCTCTCGGTGTCGCTGCATGGGGGACAGGAGATGTCGGCCGGTGAGGCCCTGCCCAGCCGTCGTGCCGGGATGCGGAACAGCGCCGCGCACGGCGCCCGGGGTGGTGGGGAAGCGGGAGCGCGACGCCGTTTACAACCAAGAAATGGTCATCTACATTGGACGTGCGTCCATCTTAATGGTCTCGATGGTCGTCGGAACGCCGCCAGGCGCGCCGGATCACCATGGTCGCCTTGATCGCCATCGGAGCCCGCCATGACACTCCCCAGCCCTCTTGCGCACCCGGACGAGCCGGCCTCCGGCCAGGAGCCGGACGCGGCGCCCGAGCAGCGGACCGCGGTCGACAAGGCGCTCACCCTGCTGAAGTCCCTCGCCGAACTGGACAGGGAGATCGGGGTGAGCGATCTGGCCCGCCGCAACCGGATGAGCAAGTCGACGGCCTTCCGACTGCTGGGCATCCTCCAGCGCAACGACCTCGTCGAACGGGTGGGCAGCGACTACCGGCTCGGCGCCCGGCTCTTCGACATCGGCAGCCGCGCCTACGGCCCCGCCACCCCGCTGCTTCAGGAGCGTCTGCTGCCGCACCTGGCGGACCTGTACGAACTGACCCACGAGACCGTGCACCTCGCCGTGCTCCACGGCACGAACATCGTGTACGTCAACAAGCTCCACGGTCACCGGGCGGCGCGCTCCCCCTCCCGGATCGGCGCCCGGCTGCCCGCCTACTGCACAGGGGTCGGCAAGGCGCTGCTGGCCTTCGACCACGACACCGCCGAGGCCGCCATCGCGGCGGGGCTGACCGCGCGCACCGAGTACACCCTCACCGACCCCGGCCGGTTCCGGGCCGATCTGCGCCGCATCCGCCAGGACGGCATCGCCCACGACCGGCAGGAAGCCGTCCTCGGTCTGACCTGTGTCGCCGTCCCCGTCATGGGCCCGGCGGGCCGCCCGGTGGCGGCCTTCTCCATCGCGGGATCGGCCCGGCGTCTGGACCCCGCCCGCCTCGCACCGGCCCTGCGCCGCGTGGCGTTCGAGGCGAGCCGGGCGATCGCACCGGCCAGGAGCCGGCAGCCGGCCCCCGCCGGGATCGGCGCGTCCACCGGGGCCTGACCCCACCCGCGGCGGCAGGCCGCCGCCGTACGGTCAGCTCCGCGCGCCGCCATGGGTCCGCGCGATGTTCACGGCGCCGGTGCCGGGCTGCACACGCGGCACGCTCACCACGATGTGGACCAGGCTCTCCCCGTCCAGCGACTCGTACACATGCGGACGGTCGCCCGGATAGCGCACGAAGTCGCCGGCCGACAGTTCCACGGGGCCGTCGGCGGGCCCGACCCGCACCCGGCCCCGGATGACGTACAGATGCTCCAGGGTGCCCACGGGGTGCGCTTCGGACATACCCGCGCCGTCCCGGCCGGGGACGATGCGGACGACGTAGTTCTCGATGACACCGGAACCGTAGATGTGGTCCAGGGCGCGGGACTCGTACCCGCCGTGCTGCTCCCAGACGACCTCGTCGGCCCGCTGCACGGTCATCACCTGTTCGCGTTCCGCCACCAGCCTGGTGACGGGCACGCCGAGCGCCGCCGCGATCGAGAACAGGGTGTCCACCGTGGGATTGCCCGTCCCCTGCTCCAGATTCGACAGGGTCTGCTTGGCCAGCCCGGCCTGTCGGGCCAGTTCGGCCAGGGACAGTCCGCGCTGATCTCTGAGAAAGCGCACGTTGCGCGCCACCACGCCGTTACCTGAGGACACTCCACCACTGTAGGCGCAGGTCGACGGCGGACGGACTCCGGTCACGGCACGCCCTCGCGCACGCCCCCCGGCCGGGCCCGCGCGTCCGCCACCGGGGCGGGGCCGCCGCCTACTTGTCCCAGATCTTGCGGTACGCCTGGCGGTAGCCCTCCGAGTCCCAGGACAGGGCGCCGCCGCTGTTGTCGGCGGTGGTGATGTGCACGGGGGCGACATAGCCACTGGCGGGCTCGCCCGCGAAGGCGCGGTTGAACTCGTCGACGATCTGCCAGCCCTGTTCGGACAGGGGCTCGGGCACGGTCGCGGACTGGAACTGCTTGCCGTTGATCCGCTCGAAGGCCGACGGATCGCCGTCCCCGGCGCCGATGTTGAACGGGGCGCCGTCGCCCCGGTGACCGGCGGCGCGCAGCGCGGGTGCCGCGTGGTCGAAGTACAGGTCGTTGATGGCGGCGGAGTAGGTCCATCGGTCGCCGAAGCGGGACTGGAGGGAGGAGACCTCGTCGACGGTACGGCTGTTGGCCTCCGGGATGGGGATGTCCTCGTAGCTCAGCAGTTCCACGTCGGCGCAGGCGGCGAGTCGCTTCCTGATGAGGTCGGACTTCCGCTTCGCGAACGGTATGGAGGCGTCAGTGAACACCACCACGCCGGCCCGGCCGCCGGAGCGGGCGATGATCCAGTCGGCGCTGATCTCCGCGACGTCCGCGACCTCGGTGGTGACGTTGGTGAACAGCTTCGGATCGGTGCTGGGGCCGGGGGCGGCGGTGGCGTGCCAGCCGACGATCGGGATGCCCGCGGCGTTCGCCCGCTCGACCTGCTCGGTCACGGACCCGGGGTCGAAGCCGCCGATGACGATGCCGGACGGCTTGAGGGCGAGGGCCTCGGTGAAGGCGGTCCGGATGCCCGCGCGTGTGCCCTGTCCGTCGATGGTGCGGACGTCCCAGCCGATGACCTTCGCCGCCTCCTGGACACCTCTGGCGACGCCGGAGACACCGGGGTTGGTCATGGTCTGGGCGACATAGGCGAGGGTCCGGCCGGGGACCGCGTCCGGGCCGGTGGTGGGGCCGCTCCAGGGGGCGTTGATGTCCTCGGCCTCCTTGACGGCCCGCTTCGCCTCGGCGAGGACGGCGGGGCAACCCGGCTTCCGCGCACCGGCGTTCGACGCGTCGGCCGAGTCGCTGTCACAGCCGGCCACGGTCGTGGCGAGGACCAGGAACGTGACGGCCGCCGCGGTCGCTCTGCTGGTGGGTTGCACGGGGTCTCCTCAACTGGGCACAAGGGAGCGGGGGTTGCGTGGGGGGAGGAGAACGACCCGGCGGACGGCCGGAATCGGAGCGCGACGGCAGCACGACGACAGCACGACTGCAGCATCCCGGGCCGCGGCCCGGCGGGTTGTCGCGGTGGGAATGTAGCAGGGCTCCGACCGGTCCCTCCACGGGCGGCCCTACCGCTCAGTAGGCGCGTGCGAACAATTCGTAATCAATTCTTGATTACACACAGGCTCAAAGCGATCACGCAGGCGATAGTCTCCGACCGGCCGGATCCGGACACATGACGTGTTCTCGCCGCTCACACCCATGCCGTCGTCGACGGTCCCGCGGCAACGACCCCGCGTCGCCCTCACCCGAACACCGAAGGAGGCCAGCGTGCCCACGAACACAGGGGAGCCGCCGCCCGGACGCAAGGACCGGACTCCTCTGTTCCGCCGCAGGGCGGTGTCCGTGCTCGCCCGGTGGCCGTTCCGGCGGAAACTCAACGTGCTCGTCGTCGCGCCCATCGCGGTCGTCGGCGTCCTGCTCGGCATCGGTGTCACGGGCCAGATCGAGCAGGTCCGCGACACCGACCGGATCGCCGAGATGGTGCGCGACAGCGAGCAGGTCGCCGCGCTCATCAACGACATCCAGGCCGAACACCGGCTGGCCCTCCTGCTGTCCGTGCAGTACGAGGCGGGCCGCCCCGGAGCGGCCCGGCCGTCGACCACCGCCTACCGCGAGGCACAGCGGGCCACCGACGAACGGGTCGCGGCCGTACGGTCCGCGTTCGGCGCGAGCCTCCCGGCCGAGGAGACCCAGGCGCTCCAGTACATCGCCGGTCTCGACGCCCTGCGCGAGAAGCTCGGCCGGGACTACGTACCCGCCGCCAACATCGACCCCGCCTACGCCGCCGCCGTCGGCTATCTCATCGACGGCATCGGACTCGACCGCTTCGCCGCGACCTCGCAGTCCTCGGTCACCAACCTGCTGGACGCGGCACTGCGCGCGGACGCGGCCCACGCGGCCTTCGAGAGCGCCGTGTTCTCCGCCCAGACCCGGGACGCCAACGCCCTCACCGAGTACACCCGCGCGGCGGGCGCCCACGAGCTGTACACCCACCAGGCGGACCGCTTCGCCCGTATCGCCACACCGCAGCAGGTCCTGGCCATGGACGGCATCGAGCGCGGCGCCGAACAGAACGACATCACCTCGCAGTTCGCGGAGCTGCAGGTCGATCCGGGCTCCCTGCAGTCGCAGTCCGCACGGGAACTTCGGGAGAAGATCGCCGCCGGGGAACGGCAGGCCGACACCCGTCTCGGCATCACCCGCGCGCTGATCGCACAGACCGCCGCCCAGGCCGACTCCCTGTCCGCGAACGCCCTGTACAAGGCATGGCTGATGCTCGGCGCCGCGCTGCTCGGCTTCGCCGCGTGGCTGGCGTTCTGTGTCCTGGTCCGGCGCTCGGTCGTCCGTCCCCTGATGGCCCTGACGGGCGCCGCCCAGCAGGTGGTCGAGGCCGCGGACGAGGAACTCGCCCGGGTCGCCGACGACGAGTCCGCCGACGGCGCCCCGTTCCGGCCGCAGGCCATCCCCGTACCGGTCCGCGACGACATCGGCGTCCTCGCCGAGGCGTTCAACCATGTGCAGACCACCGCCGCCGCGCTGCTGGAGCGGCAGGTGCTGAGCCGGCGCAACGTCGCCGAGATGTTCGGCAACGTGGGCCGCCGGGTCAGCAATCTGACCACCCGCCAGCTGTCGTTGATCGACGCCGTGGAGCGCGAGGAGACCGACCCCGACCTCCTCGACCGGCTCTACCGCATCGACCACATCGCCGTACGGCTCCAGCGCAACGCCGACAGTCTGATGCTGCTCGCCGGCATCCGGGAGACCGACGTCGAGGCCCGGCCGACCACCCTCGCCGATGTCATCCGCTCCGGCCTCGGCCGGATCGAGGGATACCAGCGGGTGTCCCTGCGCTCCGAGACGGACATCACCGTCGGGCCCGACATCACCGGCGACCTGACACTGCTGCTCGCCGAACTGCTGGAGAACGCGGTCTCCTTCTCCCCGTCCCACACCTCCGTGGAGGTGGTCGTACGGCCCGGCACCGATGTCACCAAGGACGGCGGGGCCCTGATCGAGGTCATCGACCACGGCCTCGGCATGAGCGCGGAACGCCTCGCCGAGGAGAACGCCCGCCTCGTCCGCCGGGAACGGCTCGACCTCGTCCCCACCAAGGTGCTCGGTCTCTTCGTGGTCGGCAGCCTCGCCCGTCACCTCGGACTGCGCGTCACCCTGAGCCGTACCCCGGGCGGCGGCGTCACCGGCACCGTCTGGCTCCCCTCCACACTGCTGCTGACGATGAGTCCGGTGGACGGCACACCCGCCGGGTCGGCGGCGGTGCCCACGACGAGGCCCGGGACGCCGGCCGTCGTACCCGCACCGGCCCCGGCCGTCGCGACCGTTCCCGAACGACGGCCGGCGATCGTGTCGCCCCACGGCGACCTGCCCCGGCGGGTCCCGTCCCGCCCCGGCGCGGGGAGGGCCCCCGCTCCCGAGGGGCCCTCCTCGACGGCCGCAGCCAGGCCCCTGCGACGGCGGGTCCGGGGCGCGACCCTCACCGTGACCACCCCGGCGGCCGACCGGGGCGCCCCACCGGTACGACAGCCGCTCGACGCCGACGCCGTCCGCACGGAACTCGACGAGTTCGAGGCCGCCGTACGCCGTGCGGAAGAGGACGCGGCCGCACCGCCGGCCGAACGGAGCGCCACCACGCCCCCGGACGAACAGAACGCAGCCGTACCCCCGGACGGGACCGGCACCACCGCGACACCGGACAACCCCAGAAGGCCAGAAGGAGACGGGCAGTGACCACGTCGGCAGATGACATCACCCCCGAACAGACGCAGCCCGACGATCTGCGCACCGCGGCAGCCGACTTCACCTGGCTGCTCGACCGCTTCGCCACCGACACCGCCGGGGTCGTCGACGCCATCGCGGTGTCGTCCGACGGCCTGCTGATCGCCGTCTCGCAACTGCGCGACCGGGCCGACTCCGAGCGGCTCGCCGCGATCGTCTCCGGCATCACCAGCCTCGCCGCCGGAGTCTCCGGCAACTACGCGCTGGGCGGCCTCAACAAGGTCATCATCGACCTGGAGGGGGGTCATGTCCTGGTGTCGGCCATCGGCAACGGCGCCGTGCTCGGGGTGGTCGCCTCCAAGGAGGCGAAGCTGGGCAACATCGCCTACGAGATGACCCTCTTCGCCAACCGCGCCGGAGCCGCGCTCACCCCGCAACTGGTGATGGAGCTGAAGAACAACGTCGGCTCCACACCGGCCGGCTGACCGTCCCACGAGGCAGGAGGTCGTCATGGCCGACGGTGCACAAGAATCGCGCGAGACGGCGCGGGCGGCGGAGACGGTGAGGACGGCAGGGGCGGACCGGGACTCGGAGGGTGCGCCGGAGCCGGTCGGCCGTGCCCCCGCCGTCCGGCCGTTCCTGCTGACCGCCGGACGGGTGTCGGGTGCGGGCAGGGCCGCCCCGATCCCGATCGAGACCCAGATCGTGGCGACCGCGCCCGGACTCTCCGTCCTCGGCTCGCTCACCTTCGAACACCACGACATCGTCGCCGCCTGCCGGCAACCGCAGTCCGTGGCGGAACTGGCCGCCCACCTCCGTCTGCACCTCAACGTCGTCCGGGTGCTCGCCGAGGACCTGTGTGCCGCCGGGCACCTGGCGGTCCATGTGCCCCATGCCCGCACCGCGCAGGACATCTCCGTACTCCGAAGGGTTATCCATGGTCTCCGCGCCGTCCCCGACTCACGGGGCACACTCCGCGACAGCGGCTGAACCGCCGCAGGCGCAGCCGCCGCTGCCGGTCAAGCTGGTCATCGCCGGCGGCTTCGGGGTCGGCAAGACCACCACCGTGGGCTCGATCTCCGAGATACGGCCGCTGACCACGGAGGCCGCCATCACCGAGGTCGCCGCCGGTGTGGACGACCTCACCCACACCCCCGACAAGACCACCACCACCGTCGCCATGGACTTCGGCTGCATCACCCTCGACCCGACCCTGAAGCTGTACCTCTTCGGGACACCGGGCCAGGACCGGTTCGGCTTCATGTGGGACGACGTGGTCGAAGGCGCCCTCGGGGCCCTGGTCATCGTGGACACCCGCCGACTCGACGACTGCTACGCCGCCGTCGACTACTTCGAGCACAAGCGCATCCCCTTCGCGGTCGCCGTCAACGCCTTCGACGGCAAGGTCGCACACGACCTGGACGAGGTGCGCTGGGCCCTGGACATCGCCGACCACGTCCCCCTGACCACCTTCGACGCCCGCCACACGGGTTCCGTCCGCGACGCCCTCCTTGTCGTCCTCGACGTCGCCCTCACCCGCGCGGAGTCGGCGGCGACGACCTGAGGCCCGCCCTGGGCGGCGGGCGAAGCCCGGTGGGACTCCACCAGGTCAGCGGAGTTCTTCGTGGATCTTGAGAAGGAGCATGGTCACGGCGACAAAGCTGCCCCCACCCCACTTGACGACGTCAAGGGGGCTCGCGTGGAGGACCACCGCGATGTGAGCCGCAACCAACCCGAAAATGACCCCGACGAGAACGGCGACGACGACGGGGAACCTGCGGTCAGGAGGCGAGGGGCGAGGCGTGGTCACGAACCGCCGCCCGTCAGCGCAGGTATGGACGAGGCGCGTGCGTGCATGCGGTCGAGCGACCTGGAGGTCGCACGGCGGCGGCAACCCTGCAGCGGCTGGCCGAAGGGCTGGCCGTTGCGACGACTGAGGCTAGAATCTGCCATGAGGCATCCCTGTTGATGTGAACGGATGAAAGATGCTTCGCTCTGGGGGAGTTACCGGGTCATGCTGTGGCGGCTGGCCGGAAGCTCCCCCTTTTCTGCACGGCAAGCAAGTCGTCGTTCGATGGCCGAAAATACGCTTGCTCACCGCGTGTCCTCGATTCACGCTCCCGTCATTTCGTGACGATCCCTCCTTTACTGCAGCGGCAGGGCGGCAATCCAGCAGCCTTGGCAGGATTAGGGGGCGGCCTCATACTGACGGATGAAGTCTGAGGCAAGCCTCGGTCTCGGTGG
Source organism: Streptomyces griseiscabiei (assembly GCF_020010925.1). Classification (NCBI taxonomy): domain Bacteria; kingdom Bacillati; phylum Actinomycetota; class Actinomycetes; order Kitasatosporales; family Streptomycetaceae; genus Streptomyces; species Streptomyces griseiscabiei. The sequence continues at coordinate 1,849,644 of NZ_JAGJBZ010000001.1, forward strand.
GTGAGAATGGGGGGAAGGAATGACCTTGTCGGATCCGGCGGACATCTGGTTCAAAAGTTCGACCAGCGAGGTCGACAATTGCGTCGAAGTTTCCTTCGGCGATCGCGTTCGCGTCCGCGATTCGAAGAACTCCGAAGGGCCAGTACTTTCCATGAACTCCCCCGGTTGGCGATCTTTCGTGTCCTTCATCGCAAGCTGTCCGATGACATGCATGGTGGCGGCCCACCCGGTCTCGGACGGATCTTCACAAAGCTTCAAACCCAGTCACTCACTGGTTTCGCAAAACGATTCTCAACCTCCCAGAATGCCTCAAGATAGTCCTCTACGTTTCGATGCACACCCACGCTCGCTTTATCCCTCAGAATGACGCTTCCGTCGGGGTTCTCCAGATAGACGATTCGATCCTGCTCGGCACTCGGAAACTCGAAAACGACATAGGGAGACCGAAGCAAAGGATAGAGTCCACTACTGAAGGGAATGATTCCCACTCGAATGTGATCAAGAACGCTCATGCTCTTCAGGTGATTGAGTTGCGCCTGCATCACAGCTGGACTACCAACCGTCCGGCTCAGGGCCGCTTCATCGATGAGGAACCGCAACTCGGTCTCCGTGGACTGCTCCAGCATGCGTTCCTGACGTCGCATGCGAAGATCGAGAAGCTCTTCCTTCTGAGGAACCACGGACTGCGAAAGAGCAGCACGCGCATACTCTTCCGTCTGCAACAGGCCCGGAATGAACAGCACCTCGAAGTTTCGAATCACCGAAGCGGAGGCCTCGTATCCGAGGTAGGACTTGAACCCCTCGGACAGCAGATTGCGGTACTCCTGCCACCAAGGCTGGCGCCGCGCTTCCTGGGCACTGACGAGGAGATCGGAAGCCTTCTCGTCCGGCAACCCGTAGAAGGCGATGAGGGCCCTGAGGTCGGTGATCGAAATCTTGGTCCTGCCTGACTCGAGGCGCATCACCTTGGACAGTGACCACACCATCTCGTCAGCGACTTCCGGTTGCGAGTAACCCGCCTCTTTGCGTGCCGCCTGAAGTTGACTGCTCAGGCGCTTACGCAGGTACATCGGGTCTGCATCGGGCATGGTGGTCTCCTCGCGCGCTGCGGATCATTTTGCAGCCCGGCTTCCTGGCACCATGAAAGACGACCAGGCTCCATAGGCTACGTGGTTTTCTGCTACGTGTCACTATGCCTTGCGCCATCTCTCCTCAGGACCAGAGGCACGAGTGCAAAGGGTGGTTACATGAGAAAAAACGAGACTTCCGAGGGTGCGCGCCCAGTTCCGGCGAAAGTGGAATAACCTGTTCGAGCGACATCCGGAATGGCAACCTGTTGACGACGCCGGGCGGCGGAGGCACCGGATCGGCTCGCGCGCATCGACTCCTGCATCTGCTCCCCCTTCCCGCTGTCGACCACGATCTGGAGCGGGACCGGATCTCCACCTGAGCAGCCGGTGAACTCTTCGATTCCGACGCTGCGTTGATCGGGGAAGTCCACGTACACCTGTACCCGCTCAGGCCAGAACGGTCGAAGGCGCGCAGCCTCGTCGGCCGTGGCGGGGCTGCTCTGCGCAGAGACAGTTCGGTCGACAACCGATAGAACCTGTGATGGCCTGCGGATGCGCAGACCGGAGTGTTGTCTCGTCATGTCACCAGGAGGTGCCCGATGAAGATGTTGATCAACGTCGCGGAGAGCGTGGTCGCCGACGCGTTGCGGGGTATGGCGGTCGCGCATCCCGAGTTGACCGTGGATGTGGAGAACCGGGTGGTGGTGCGCAGGGACGCGCCGGTGGCCGGGAAGGTGGGGCTGGTCTCCGGGGGTGGCTCGGGGCACGAGCCGTTGCACGGGGGGTTCGTGGGGCCCGGGATGCTGTCGGCGGCGTGTCCCGGTGAGGTGTTCACCTCACCCGTGCCGGACCAGATGGTGCGGGCGGCGGCGGCCGTGGACAGCGGGGCCGGGGTGCTGTTCATCGTGAAGAACTACACGGGTGACGTGCTGAACTTCGACATGGCGGCCGAACTCGCCGAGGACGAGGGCATCCGGGTCGCCAAGGTGCTCGTGAACGACGACGTGGCCGTGACGGACAGTCTGTACACCGCCGGGCGGCGCGGTACGGGCGCGACCCTGTTCGTGGAGAAGATCGCCGGAGCCGCCGCCGAGGAGGGGCAGCCATTGGAGCGCGTGGAGGCGCTGGCGCGGCAGGTCAACGAGAACTCCCGCAGTTTCGGAGTGGCCCTGAGCGCCTGCAGCACACCCGCCAAGGGCAGCCCGACCTTCGATCTCCCCGCCGGGGAGCTGGAATTGGGCGTCGGCATCCACGGGGAGCCGGGGCGGGAGCGGCGCGCGATGATGACCTCCCGCGAGATCGCCGACTTCTCGGTGAACGCCATCCTGGACGACATGAGCCCCCGCAACCCGGTCCTGCTGCTCGTCAACGGCATGGGCGCCACCCCGCTGCTGGAGCTGTACGGCTTCAACGCGGAGGTGCAGCGCGTGCTGACCGAGCGCGGGGTCGCCGTGGCCCGCACCCTCGTCGGCAACTACGTCACCTCGCTCGACATGGCCGGCGCCTCGGTGACGTTGTGCCAGGTCGACGAGGAGCTGCTGCGGTTGTACGACGCGCCGGTGCGTACGCCGGGGCTGCGCTGGGGAGCGTGAGGTCCGCGTCCACCACCCACGACCGGGGCCCCGGCCCCTGTCCGTCCGGTCAGTCACATCACGTACCACGCAAGGAGATTCCGTGCTCGACGCCGACTTCTTCCGTCGTTGGATGACGGCCACCGCGGCCTCGGTGGAGCGCGAGGCCGAGCGGCTCACGGCGCTCGACTCGCCGATCGGGGACGCCGACCACGGCAGCAATCTGCGCCGCGGATTCGCCGCCGTGTCCGCCGTCCTGGAGAAGGAGGCGCCGGACACGCCCGGCGCCGTCCTCGTGCTCGCCGGGCGGCAGCTGATCTCGACCGTCGGGGGCGCGTCCGGCCCGCTGTACGGCACCCTGCTGCGCCGGACCGGGAAGGCGCTCGGTGACGCCGCCGAGGTGAGCGAGGCGCAGTTCGCGGAGGCGCTGCGTGCCGGGGTCGACGCCGTGATGGCGCTGGGCGGGGCGGCTCCCGGCGACAAGACCATGATCGACGCGCTGGTCCCGGCGGTGGACGCGCTCGCCGAGTCGTTCGCCGCCGCCTCGGCCGCCGCCGAGGAGGGCGCGCGGGCGACCACGCCGCTGCAGGCGCGCAAGGGCCGGGCCAGCTACCTCGGCGAGCGGAGCATCGGGCACCAGGACCCCGGCGCCACGTCCGCCGCGCTGCTGATCACGGCCCTCGCCACCGCCGCCGACGACGGCCGGGAGCCCACCGATGGCTGACAAGATGAACGAGAACGGCGAGAAGGGCGAGAAGCTCGTCGGCATCGTGCTGGTGTCGCACAGCGCCGCCGTCGCCGCGTCGGTGGCCGAGCTGGCGCGGGGACTCGCCGGTGCGGGCGCCGGCGTTCCGGTCGCCCCGGCCGGCGGCACCGGGGACGGCGGGCTGGGTACCAGCGCCGAACTGATCTCGGCGGCGGCCGCCTCCGTCGACCGGGGTGCCGGGGTCGCGGTGCTCACCGATCTCGGCAGCGCGGTCCTCACCGTGAAGGCCCTCCTCGCCGAGGGCGACGAACTCCCCGCGGACACCCTGCTGGTCGACGCCCCGTTCGTCGAGGGCGCGGTCGCCGCGGTCGTCACGGCCTCGACGGGCGCGGACCTCGCGGCGGTGGCCGCCGCGGCTTCGGAGGCGTACACGTATCGAAAGGAGTAGCGGGGCGACAGGGTGGGAGGAGCGGGCGGAAGAGGCACGCGGGCCGGCCGGACGGAGAGCGAGGAGCGGTCAGTTCGTCGATCCGCCCCGCATCGCCGCCCCTCTGCGCAGCGACGCTCCGCCCACCCACTCCCGTGCCAGCTCCTCCCCCAGTTCCACCGCCTCCTGATGGTCCTCGATCGGGGTCACCCGGGAGTCCTCGAAGACGATGTAGGTGACGCCGGAGGCGGTGCCGCCGGTGCGCGGGTCGGGGCGGATGCCGAGGGCCTCGGCCGTGGCGTAGGAGGCCTCGCCGATGATGTTCTGGGGGCCGGTGTCACCGACGACGGCGTACTGGACCCGGTCCTTGTGGATGACGGCGGCGACCGAACCGCCCTTGATGCCGTGGACCCGGTAGTCCCAGACGCGGCTGGCGACGGGGACCACGATGAACGGCAGGGTCTCGGAGCTGAGATAGCGGCCGTCGGACTGCAGGAACGACGTGGCGGGCTGGAACCACGGGTCGGTGTCGCGGTTGCAGTGCGTGCTCGGCCGTCCGTCGCAGTCGATGTCCATGTCGGCCTTCCAGAACACCGCGCCGTCGGCACCGCAGACGGGGATGTTCGCCGGGGTGCCGGCGTCGCTGCTGTACAGCCCTTCGGAGACCCGGACGCAGCCGCGTGCCTTCGCCAGCAGTTCGGCGGCGGTCACCCCGCCCTCGCGGTGCACCGGCCGCTGTGGATGGGCCAGTGCGGGCAGGGCGACGGGGGCCAGCAGGGCGGCGCCGACGGCGGCCAGCGTCAACGAGCGGACACGCACGATGAGGACCCTCTCCTGGGGGACATGACGGGCACTCACCCAAAGGTGGTGGGGGTCGGAGAGGTCGGCCACCGGGAGGGGGCCGGACGGACCACGGCGCTGCCGGGGGCGGGGGTCGCGGGGGTGCGCGGCCGAGGGCCCGGGCCCGCTTCGGCCCCGGCCGCTCGGCCGCTCTGGTCGGCGCGGGATCGGCGACGACAGCGGCCCGCGCCGGACGACGTGAACCGGCCTGTGCGACAGGCGAGTTGACGTCGTGTCGGAGCATCAGCATACGTAGCCCCACAGTCTGCCGGGAACCGCGTCCCGGCCCCTGATCGCTTCCTGCCCGACCTCTTGATGTGACCGTGTCAGGCATGTCATACATGGAGATAGGTACAGACCAATCCCGCCGGGGTGCGACGACCGGGAGGCAGGATCGTGCGACGCGTTTCCGTGCAGGCACTCGTCCTGGTGCCGACGCTCTGCGGCTCGCTGCTCCTCGTCCCCGGCTGCGCCGTGCGGGAGAGCCCCGGCCGGCGCCCGCCGCCGGCCCCGCCCGGCGCCACCGCCGCCGCGGGCAGCGCCACCAGCGTGCACGTCATGTGGAACCGGGTGCCCGGCGGCACGGAGATCGCCGGGTACGAGGTGTACCGGGGCCGTACGAAGGTGAAGGACGTGCCGGGCGGCGAGCACATGGTGGACATCACCCGGCTCCGGCCGGCCACCACCTATGTGTTCACGGTGCGGGCCCGCGACGCCGCCGGGAATCTCGGGCCCCCCAGCACGGAGGTCCGGGCCACGACGCCCGCCGCCGGACCGGCCGACCGGCGGGCCCCGACCAGACCCGGGCGCCCCGGCGGAAAGGCCCTCGGGAGCAAGGCCGTCCAGCTCTCCTGGGAGCCCTCGACGGACGACCGGGACGTGGTGTCGTACGACATCCTGCAAGGCGGGTCGAAGATCCACAGTGTCGGCGGGGAACAGACGGCCGCCGTGGTCACGGGGCTGCGGCCCGGCACCCGGTACGCGTTCACGGTGCGGGCGCGGGACGCGGCGGACAACGTCTCGCCGGTGAGCCGGATCGTACGGCTGACCACCGCGCCGGGCGCCGACGACGGACGCGGCACCGCGCCCACCGGGTTCCGCGCGGACGTCCGCCGGGACGACGGGGCGTACTCCGTCGCACTGTCCTGGCTGCCGCCGCGGGTCGACGGGGTGATCACGGAGTACGAGATCCAGCTCGACGGACGGCTCGCGACCACCCTCGTCTGGGGCGGGACCCCGCCCAGGGACCGGGCCGTCCACAGCTTCTACGTGGGCCGCGAGGCCGGGGTGACGTACCGGGTGCGGCTTCGCGCGAAGCTGCCGGACGGGACCTGGGGCGGGTTCTCCGTGGAGCGGACGGTCACCACCGGCCGGTGAGACGCCCACGGGCCGTGTCCCCCACTCGGCGGTATCCGTCACCTGGCCGGGTGTCGTCCGCATGCGGGCGAGGCGTACGGCGCGTTGGCTCACCCTGAGGCAGCACGGGTCTCCCGATCCTCGGCGGCGCACGGGACGTGCCGCCACCGTGCCGCTGGAGGGCAGACCATGGTTACGTCTCAGCTACTCCTCCGCTCCGGCCTGACGGTGGCCGCCGCGGCGCTGCCGATCGCCCTGGCCGCGCCGTCGGCCGTCGCCGCCCCGAAGGGGATCTCGGTCAGCACCACGGGATCCTCGGTCACCGTCAACACCAGCGATTGCCCCAACAGCACCAACGGCACGTTCGGCACCGCCTCGCTGCTCTCCAGCGGGCAGGCGAACTTCTCCCAGGGGCGCCAGGTGACACTCACCGGCACGAGCACCACCCAGTCCGCCTCCTGGTCGAACGTGGGCCCCGGCACCTACACCGTGATCGTGGTCTGCAAGGACGGGACCACGGCGGGCACCCAGTCCGTCATCGTCACCGCGGCCACCCCCACCATCTCCACGACGGCCTCGCCCGCGCGCGGTGTCATGGGCGGTGTCGGCGGGGCGACCCGGGAGTACGGCACGGTCACCCTGGTGGGCGGCGGGGCGCTGGTGGCCGTGGGCACGGGGGCGGCCGTCTGGTACCTGCGCCGCCGGGCCAAGCCGCACCGCCTCTGACTCCCCCGGGCGGACGTCCGCCCGTGACTTCGCGGGCCGGCTACTCCTTCCCCGTGTCCGCCGCAGCGCCGCCGGTGTCCCCCGGCAGCGTCTCGAACTCCTCCAGGGCGTTCGTCAGCCACTGGGTCCAGAAGGTCTGCAGGTCGATCCCCGCCCGCAGGATCAGATGCTGGAGCCGGTCCTGGGCCGTGTCCCGGCCGGGCCCGAAGTCCCGCTTCTCGATCTCCTCGTACTCCGCCAACTTCCGCTGATGCAGGGCGAGATGGCGCCGCAGATCGTCCTCGAGGCCGTCCGTGCCGACCACGGCCGCCGCACGCAGCCGGACGAAGAGCGCGTCGCGCCACGGCTTGGGGTCCTGGGGCGCGGAGGTCCAGCGGGCCAGTTCCGCACGCCCGGCCGGCAGCACCTCGTAGCTCTTCCGCTGCCCGCGTGCGGGCCGCTCGGAGGGGAGGGCGCGGATATGGCCCTCGCCCTCCAGTCGTCCCAGCTCGCGGTAGATCTGCTGGTGCGTCGCCGACCAGAAGTAGCCGATCGACCGGTCGAACCGCCGGGTCAGCTCAAGGCCCGACGAGGGCTTTTCGAGCAGGGCGGTGAGGATCGCGTGCGGGAGTGACATGGGCTCATCCTAAGAAGCCCCCTACAGCGCCGCCGCCAGCTCCGTGCCCTGTTTGATCGCCCGCTTGGCGTCCAGTTCGGCCGCCACGTCGGCGCCGCCGATGAGGTGCGGGGAGCGGCCGGCGGCGACCAGGGTGTCGTAGAGGTCGCGGCGCGGGTCCTGGCCGGTGCACAGGACGACCGTGTCCACCTCCAGCAGATGGCGGGCGCCGTCGACGGTGATGTGCAGCCCGGCGTCGTCGATCAGGTCGTAGCTGACGCCCGGGACCATGGTGACGCCTCGGTGCTTGAGTTCGGTGCGGTGGATCCAGCCGGTGGTCTTGCCGAGTCCGGCGCCGACCTTGGAGGTCTTGCGCTGCAGGAGGTGGACCGAGCGCGGCGGGGCGGGGCGCTCGGGGGCGGCGAGGCCGCCGGGGGCGCGGTACTCCATGTCGACGCCCCACTGCCGGAAGTACGCGGCCGGGTCCTCGCTCGTCTTCTCGCCGCCGTCGGTCAGGAACTCGGCGACGTCGAAGCCGATGCCGCCGGCGCCGAGGATCGCGACGCGGTCGCCGACGGGGGCGCCGTCGCGGAGCACGTCCAGGTAGCCGACGACCTTGGGGTGGTCGACGCCGGGCAGTTCGGGGGTGCGCGGGGTGACGCCGGTGGCGACGACGACCTCGTCGTACTCTGTGGCCGTGAGGTCGTCGGCCGTGACCCGGGTGTCCAGGCGTACGTCGACGCCTTGCTCGGCGAGCCGGGTGCGGAAGTAGCGCAGGGTCTCGTCGAACTCCTGCTTGCCGGGGACCTTGCGGGCGACGTTGAGCTGGCCGCCGATCTCGCTCGCGGCGTCGAACAGGGTGACCTCGTGGCCGCGTTCGGCCGCGCTCACCGCGCAGGCGAGTCCGGCCGGGCCGGCGCCGACCACCGCGACGCGTTTGCGCAGCCGGGTCGGGGAGAGCACGAGTTCCGTCTCGTGGCAGGCGCGCGGGTTGACCAGGCAGGAGGTGATCTGCAGGTTGAAGGTGTGGTCCAGGCAGGCCTGGTTGCAGCCGATGCAGGTGTTGATGGCGTCGGAGCGGCCCTCGCGGGCCTTGTTGACGAAGTCCGGGTCGGCGAGCATCGGGCGGGCCATGGACACCATGTCGGCGTGGCCGTCGGCGAGCAACTCCTCGGCCAGCTCGGGGGTGTTGATGCGGTTGGTGGTGACGAGCGGCACGGAGACCGCGCCCATGAGCTTCTTGGTGACCCAGGTGTAGGCGCCGCGCGGCACGGAGGTCGCGATGGTGGGGATACGGGCCTCGTGCCAGCCGATGCCGGTGTTGATGATGGTCGCCCCGGCCGCCTCCACGGCCTTCGCCAGGGTGACCACCTCGTCGAAGGTGGACCCGCCGGGCACGAGGTCGAGCATCGACAGCCGGTAGACGACGATGAAGTCCTCGCCGACCGCCTCGCGCACCCGGCGCACGATCTCCACGGGGAAGCGCGTCCGGTTCTCGTAGGAGCCGCCCCAGCGGTCGTCGCGGTGGTTCGTTCCGGCGGCGATGAACTCGTTGATCAGATAGCCCTCGGAGCCCATGATCTCCACGCCGTCGTACCCGGCCCGGCGGGCCAGACGGGCCGCGTTCGCGTAGTCGTCGATCGTCTGCTCGACCTCGGCGTCGGTGAGGGCGCGCGGGACGAAGGGGCTGATCGGGGCCTGGAGGGCGCTCGGCGCGACCAGGTCGCGGTGGTAGGCGTACCGGCCGAAGTGCAGGAGCTGCATCGCGATCCGGCCGCCCTCGCGGTGGACGGCGTCGGTGATCTCGCGGTGCTGTTCGGCCTCGGCGTCGGTGGTGAGCTTGGCGCCGCCCTCGTACGGCCGGCCGGCCTCGTTGGGCGCGATGCCGCCGGTGACGATGAGGCCCACTCCCCCGCGGGCGCGGGCCGCGTAGAACTCCGCCATGCGGGTGAAGCCGTTCTCGGCCTCCTCCAGGCCCACGTGCATGGAGCCCATGAGCACCCGGTTGGGGAGCGTGGTGAAGCCCAGGTCGAGCGGGCTCAGCAGGTGCGGGTAGCGGGTCGTACCGGTCATGGGGCCCTCCGTGCGTGGCGTCGTCATGACGGTTGTAGACGACGCCACGCAGTTTATGCAACTAGTTGCACAATGGGTGAGGGCAAGGCCACATCAGGGGGATGGGGCCCTGCCCCGGCTCAGGGCAGGGTGCCGAGCACCACGTGGGCGTGCATCTCCTCCGAGACGGCCGTGCGGGCGGTGAGGCCGGAGCGGCGGAAGGTGTCGAGGGCCGTCGGCGCCTGGCGTGCGCTCGTCTCGACGAGGAGACAGCCGCCGGGGGCGAGCCATTCGGGGGCCCCTGCCGCGACCCTGCGCAGGACGTCGAGGCCGTCGGCGCCGCCGTCGAGGGCGACGAGGGGCTCGTGGTCGCGGGCCTCGCCCGGCAGGAAGGGGACCTCGCCGGTGGGGACGTACGGGACGTTCGCCGCGAGGATGTCGACGCGGCCCCGCAGCCGGGCCGGGAGCGCGGCGAAGAGGTCGCCCTCGTGGGCGTGCGCGCCGTACGGCGCGAGGTTGCCGCGGGCGCAGCGGACCGCCGCCGGGTCGATGTCGGCGGCGTGCAGTTCGGCGCCGTCGAGCGATGTGACCAGGGCGGCGCCCACCGCGCCGGAGCCGCAGCACAGGTCGACGACGACCGAGGCGGCGGGGACGGTGGCGAGGGCCTGCTCGACGAGGAACTCGGTCCGGCGGCGGGGGACGAACACCCCGGGTGCCACGGTGATGCGCAGACCGGCGAACTCGGCCCAGCCGAGGACGAGTTCGAGGGGCAGACCGGCGACGCGCCGGTCGACCATGGCGGCGGCCTCGTCCGGGGTACGGGCGGTGGTGATGATCAACTCCGCCTCGTCCTCGGCGAAGACGCAGCCGGCGGCGCGCAGTGCCGTGACGACAGAGGTGCTGGAGAGAGGTGGCATGACAGCCGAGGAGCCTTTCGGTGGGCCGAAGGGCGCTCCCGCGGGTGGCCTATCGGCCGTGCACCGCGCCGCGTTGAGGTGAGAGCACCCGACCTGACACAGCGGTAATGGGTCCCACCTCCTCGGTCTTCCGTGCTGACTGGCCCGGCAACCCTACCCCATGGTCATGACCGGGCCTCAAGGCCCGCGGCACCCCCTACACCCCCACGCGCTCCGCGCCCGGCTCGACCGCGGGCACCCGGACCGCCATGAACCGGGTGGTGCGGCGGAGACGGAAGCCGAGGGACTCGTAGAGGCGGATCGCGGTGGTGTTCTGCGCGGAGGTGTGCAGGAAGGGGGTCTCGCCGCGTTCCCGGATGCCGTGGGCGACGGCGAGGACGAGCCGGGTGGCGAGGCCCTCGCCGCGGAAGGCGGGGTCGGTGCAGACCGCGCTGATCTCGGTCCACCCCGGCGGGCGCAGCCGCTCCCCGGCCATGGCGATCAGGGCGCCGTCGCGGCGCAGGCCGAGGTAGGTGCCGAGTTCGACGGTGCGGGGCAGGAACGGGCCGGGCCGGGTGCGTTCGACCAGGTCGAGCATCTCGGGCACGTCGGCGGGGCCGAGCCGAAGGGCCTCGGCGTCCGGCGTGGCGGCCACCCCGTCGCCGACGAGCTGCACGCCCTCCAGGTCGAAGACCACCTCCCAGTCGGCCGGGAAGCTCCCGTTGTAGGCCGCGACCGGCACCTCGGCGCCGGGGCCGGCGAGCGCCGCGAGGTCGGCCCAGTCGTCCGCGTCCGGCTCGTCGGGGAGGGCGAGCCACGGCGAGACGTCGAGCGGGTACCGCAGCACCCGGCCGCGCCGCTCGGCGAAGTGGGCGTGCGGCCCGGTGAGGGCGGCGAGGGCGGGGTTGTCGAGGACGTGCGGCACGGTGCCCGCGCCCGTGCTGCCGCTCGCTTGTTCGGACATGTGCACTCCCACTCTGCTCCGCTGTCGTCCGGCGGCCGGGACAGCGGGGTCCGCCGACCTCGGCCGAAGGCGGCAAGGATGATCGCCGAGCCCCTATTCCCGGGCTGCCGAAGTGTTCATACGGCCGCAACGATCGCCGCCCGCCCCGGGGCCGGATCACCCTCCCCGAACACGTACGGTTGTATGACTCAGCGAACCCCCGGTCGCCACGACCACCCCGGCCGCGACGACCACACAGGTCACCGCGACCGTCACGATCACCGCCGTCACGTTGGATGTTCATGAACGTCACCCGAGGCTTCACCGGACGCCCCCGCGTCCACCATCCGGGGCTGCCGCCCGGCCAGTACGACGCCGGCGACGACTGGCCCGTCCTGTCCGCCGAGGTCACGCCCGACCTCACGCCCGCCGACTGGACGTTCCGGATCGACGGTCTGGTGGCGGAGCCGCGCTCCTGGGACTGGGACGAGGCGCACGCGCTGCCCGCCTCCGCCTACGAGGGCGACATCCACTGTGTGACGAGCTGGTCGAAGTTCGGGGTGCGGTTCGGGGGCGTCTCGCTGGACACCTTCCTGGACCTGGTCCGGCCCGACGCGTCCGCCACGCACGCCGTCGCCTACGCGCACAGCGGCTACACCACGAACCTGCCGCTCGCCGACCTCACCGGCGGGCGCGCCTGGATCGCCTGGGAGTACGACGGCAAGCCGCTGCCGGCCGAGCACGGGGGTCCGGCGCGGCTGCTGGTGCCGCACCTGTACTTCTGGAAGAGCGCCAAGTGGATCGCGGGCCTGCGGCTCCTCGACCACGACGAGCCCGGCTTCTGGGAGCAGAACGGCTATCACGCGCGGGGCAACCCGTGGGAGGAGCAGCGGTACTCCGGTGACTGAGTCGACAGCGCAGTACACGGCCTTCACCCCGCCCACCCGGTTCGCCGTACCGGGCCGGATCGCCGTGAGCAACCGGGAGGCGGCCCGCTGGCAGACGGCGACACTGACGGAGATCCGGCGGGAGACACCGGCCGTGTCCACGTTCCGGTTCGCGGTGCCGGGGTGGGCGGGGCATCTGCCGGGGCAGCATCTGATGCTGCGGCTGACCGCCGGGGACGGCTACACGGCGCAGCGGCACTACTCGCTGGCGTCCCCGCCGGACGACACCGGGCACATCGAGCTGACCCTGGACCGTGTCGAGGGCGGTGAGGTCTCCGGCTGGTTCCACACCGAGGCCCGGCCCGGCGACCGGGTCGAGGTGCGCGGCCCGCTCAGCGGCTTCTTCGCCTGGCCCGGGGACCGGCCCGCGCTGCTGGTCGGCGCCGGTTCCGGGGTCGTACCGCTGATGTCGATGCTCCGCCACCACCGGGGGCGCGGGCTCCATGTGCCCCTGCGGCTGCTGGTGTCCGCGCGCGGGCCCGAGGAGCTGATCTACGCGGCGGAGTACGGCGCGGAGACCACGGCCGTGTTCACGCGGCGGGCGCCCGCGGGGGTGCCGGTGGGGCGGCTGTCGGCGGCCCATGTGGCGCCACTGCTGGCGGAGCGGCCCGCGGGCGGGTGGGAGGCCTATGTGTGCGGCTCCAACGCGTTCGCCGAGCACGCCTCCCGGCTGCTGGTCCAGGCCGGACAGCCGGTGGACCGCATCCGTATCGAGCGGTTCGGCTGAGCCGCACGGGCAGGCGCTCGCCGGGCCCTGGCCCCCGTCCGCCGCGATCACCGTGCTCCCGGCCCGCTCTGCCATGATTTCTGGCGCAAACCATGCCATCACGCCCTCTTTCGGGTACACCGGAAGTGCGGACCAGTCCTAACCGGGGTTCTCGTACGAGGACCGCGCCGGTGAGGGAGGGCGAGATGCGAGGCCAGTTTCTCGGGTGGCGTTGGCGCCCCAATGCGCTGCGCCGACGCTCGGACGTCGTCGAGGCGTGGACGGTGCTCTGCGTCCTGCTGCTGCTCGTCCTCGGAGCCCCGGCCGCCGGGATCGCGGTGGGCCTGTGGGCCCACGGGGACGCCCGGGCGCACGCCGCGGCGGAGCGGGCGGCCCTGGACCGGGTCAGTGCCGTGATCGTCGAGCGGGCCCCGGCTGCCGTGCCGTCGACCCACGGCGACAAACAGCCCACGTACTGGGTACGGGCGCGCTGGACCGAGCCCGACGGCGGCTCCCGTACCGGTGAGGCACGGGTGTCGGCGGGCACCGAGCGCGGCGATCGCGCCGATGTCTGGCTGGACAGGGCGGGTCGCAGCGTCGAGCCGCCACCGACCGACACGGCCGTCTGGCAGCACGCGCTGGCCATGGGCACCTGCGCGACCGGCGGTGCCGTCGGTCTCGTACTGCTCGGACATGTCGTCGTCCGCCGGGTCGCCATCCGGCATCGGCTCGCCGAATGGGAACAGGAATGGGCGCGGACGGGTCCCGACTGGGGACATCGCTGGGCCTGAGGACATCGGAGGACAGCAGAGGACGACGGAAGACATCGGAGGACGGCAGAACGAGAACATTGCTCAGCTAAAAGCTGTGCACCGCATATCGGCCAGTCGCAGAACGTCCACAATATTCATCCCTTCGACGCAGTTGATACTTCAATTGCGTTGCTGCCATACTCCGCTTCCTCCCCCCACAGGCACAAGGCAGCGAAGAGGGTGCTTTGTTGACAGGCCGACAGTCCTTGCACGCCATCCACGCACACCCTGAATTCCGTTCGACAAGCACCGCATATCGCAGATTCGGAATATGGGCGACGGCATTGTCCGTCGGTGGATTCCTGACGTACGTCCTCCTTTCGAGTTTCGTGCCGGACGTAATGAATCAGCGATTGATCGGACATCTCACGCTGGGACTGGCGCTCGGTCTCGCGCAGTTCGCCGTCATGGGTGTGACCGCGTTCCTCTACGTCCGGCACATGCGCCGCACCGTCGACCCGGTCGTCCGCAGGCTCCGCTCCCTGCTGGACGAGCAGGAGGCCGAGCGGCCCCGGGTGCCGGCCGGACGGCGGTTCCGCGCATGGTGACCGCCCCCGCATCCGCCTCCGTGACCTTCTCCGCGAGTGTGGCCGACGCGTTCAGTCTGCGGCTGACCTTCGTACTGTTCCTGTCCGTCGTCGTGATCACCCTGTTCACCGCACTGCTCACGGCACCGCAGCGGGACGAGATCGGCGAGTTCTACCTCGGCAACCGGGACATGTCGCCGCTGCGCAACGGCCTCGCCATGTGCGGCGACTACCTCTCGGCCGCGACCCTGCTCGGCAGCACCGGCCTCGTCGCCCTCACCGGGTACGACGGTCTGCTCTACCTCGGCGGCACGGTCGTCGCCTGGATGATGGTGCTGCTGCTGATCGCCGAACCCCTGCGCAACTCCGCCACCTTCACCCTCGGCGACGCCCTGGCCCGGCGGATGCCGCTGCGGCAGCGGCAGGTCCGGCTGGCGCTCGCCGTCTGCACGCTCTCCGTGTGCACCCTCTATCTGGTGGCCCAACTGGTCGGCAGCATCGCGCTGATGACCCAGTTCGTGGGCGAACCCGGCCCGACCACCCGGACCATGGTCGTGATCATCATCGGGACGATCGTGACCATCTACGCGGCCATCGGCGGTATGCCGGGAGCCACCTTCATCCAGGTGGTCAAGGCCGTGATGCTCGTCGCCGGGGTCACGGTGGTCGCGGTCCTCGTGCTGAACCGCTTCAACTGGAACGTCGACGGGCTCCTGGCCTCCGCGACCGAGGGCAGCGGGCTGGGCGACGAGTACCTCCAGCCGGGCCTGCGCTACGGGGCAGGCCCCATCAGCAAGATCGACTTCTTCAGTCTGCAACTGGCCATCGTGCTCGGCCTCGCCGCGCTCCCCCACGTGATGATGCGGATGTTCGCGCCCCGCAGGACCCGGGTGCTGCGCGCCTCGGTGGTGTGGGCCGTGGGCCTGGTCGGGTTCGTGTGCCTGATGGCCGGCGTGCTGGGCCTCGGCGCCACCGCCCTGGTCGGCCGGGACACCATCTCCGACATCGACCACAAGGGCGACGCGGCCGTGCTGCTGCTCGCCCATGAACTCGGCGGCGAGGTGCTGACGGCGATCGTCTCGGCCCTGGCCTTCGTCACCCTGCTCGCCGTCGCCGCCGGGCTGATGCTCGCCGCCGCCTCGTCCGTCGCCCACGACCTCTACGGCGAGGTCATCCGCAAGGGGAAGGCGAGGCAGACCCAGGAGCTGGGCGTCGCCCGGATCGCCGCGGTGGTCCTGGGCGTCCTCAGCATGATGTTCGCCCTGCTCGCATGGGGCACCAACACCGCCACCCTGGCGTTCCTGGCCTTCGCGATCGCCGCGTCCGCCATCCTGCCCACCATCGTCTACAGCCTGTTCTGGCGCGGGTTCACCGCCCGCGGCGCGCTCCTCAGCCTGTACGGCGGACTGGCCGTCTCGGTGCTGCTCGTGCTGTTCTCGCCGGTCGTCTCCTCCACTCCCGGTTCGGTCTACCCCGACGCCGACTTCGCGTGGTTCCCGCTGCAGAACCCGGGCATCGTCTCGATCCCGGCGGGCTTCCTGCTGGGCGCGCTCGGCTCCCGGTTCGGCCCTCCGCAGGAGGCGGGCGCGTACGAGGACTTCGAGGTCCGGGCCCTGGTCGGGGCCGACCGGAAGTGAGGCCCGGGGCCGGACGGCGGACCGGCCCGAGGTAAACCGCGGGGCGTCGCGGGACCGGAAAAAGACCCTTGGCGGGCCCGCGACGCCCCACGTACGGTGTGATCATCCGCACCGCGGACGTCGATCAGCACCTCAGCAGCCGTCAACACCTCAGCAGCCGTCAGCACTTCCGCACTCAAAGGTGGTCCTTCATGGCCCTGTTCGACCTGCCCTTGGACGAGCTCCGTGGTTATCGAAGCGCTTCAACGGAGCCCGAGGACTTCGACGCCTTCTGGGCGAAGACGCTCCAGGAGGCACGCGAGCACGACCTCGACGCCCGTTTCGAGCCGGTCGAGACCCCTCTGACGACGGTCGAGGTGTACGACGTCACCTACTCCGGGTTCGGCGGCCACCCGGTCAAGGGCTGGCTGGTCCTCCCGGCCCGGGCGGCCGAACCCCTGCCCACCGTCGTGGAGTTCATCGGCTACGGCGGCGGTCGCGGCCTGTCCCACACCCATCTGCTGTGGGCCTCCGCCGGTTACGCGCACTTCGTGATGGACACCCGGGGCCAGGGCAGCGCCTGGGGCGGAGGCGGCGACACCCCCGACCCGGTGGCGGGCGCACCCGCCTTCCCCGGCTTCATGACCCGGGGCATCGACGCCCCCGAGAACTACTACTACCGCCGGGTCTACACCGACGCCGTCCGCGCGGTGGAGGCCGCCCGCTCGCATCCGCGCACCGACGCCGCGCGCACGGCCGTGGTCGGCTCCAGCCAGGGCGGCGGTATCTCCATCGCGGTCGGCGGACTCGTCCCCGACCTGGTGGCGGTCGCGCCCGATGTGCCGTTCCTGTGCGACTTCCCCCGCTCCACGACGATCACCGACCGCGATCCGTACCGCGAGATCGGCAAGTACCTCAAGACCCACCGCGGCCGGACCGAGCAGGTCGGGCGGACCCTCGCCTACTTCGACGGTGTGCACTTCGCCGCGCGCGGCCGGGCCGCCGCCCTGTTCTCGGCGGCGCTGGAGGACCAGACCTGCCCGCCCTCCACGGTCTTCGCGGCCTTCAACGCCTGGGCCGAGGGCAACAAGCGCATCGAGGTCTACGACTTCAACGACCACGAGGGCGGCGGCCCCTTCCAGGAGGCGGTCAAGCTGCGCTGGCTCGCCGCACAGCTCTGAGGGGACCGGACACCATGGACACGGCCGAGGCGGCGCGACGGTTCGTACAGGTGTGGCAGCGGGCCTGGGCCGCCCATGACGTCGACGCGCTCCTGGAGTTGTACGCGCCGGACTGCGTGCACCGCTCGACACCCTTCCGGGAGCCGCACCGGGGGCATGAGCAGCTCGCCGCGTATCTGCGCTGGTCGTTCACCGACGAGCGGGTGAACGAGGTGCTGTTCTCGGAGCCGATGGTCGGTCAGGACGGCCTGGCCGTCGCCGAGTTCCGGGTGATGTCGGAGTTCCACGAGGACCCGCAGACCCTCGCGGGCTGTGTCTTCGTCCGGTTCGACACGGACGGCCTGGCCGTGGAGACCCGGGACTACTGGCACCTGGTCCCGGTCCACACGCACCCGGCCCGGCCGATGTTCCTGCTCCGCGATCCGCGCCGGCAGGAGCGGTAGGCGCGGTTCCGCCCGACGGCTTCCCTCCTGTCCGACCAGTCGGTACGTTCAGGAGGGCCGGGCGGCCCTCGTCCCGGCGCACGGCGGCGGACCACGGAGGGTTCATGTCCCAGACTGAGGTGCGGGGTCACTGCGAGGCGCGGTTCGAGGCCGTGCGCGACGCGTTCGAGGAGAACTTCGGCGCCCGTGAGGAGCTGGGGGCCGCGGTCACGGTGACGCTGGGCGGGGAGACCGTGGTCGACCTGTGGGGCGGCTGGGCCGACGCGGCGCGGACCCGCCCCTGGGAGCGGGACACCGTGGTCAACGTGTGGTCGACGACCAAGGGGGCGACCGCGCTGTGCGCGCACGTCCTCGTCGACCGGGGTCTGCTCGACCTGGACGCCCCGGTGGCCGCGTACTGGCCGGAGTTCGCGGCGGCCGGCAAGGAGGACGTACGCGTCCGGCATCTGCTGTCGCACCGGTCGGGGCTCGCCGGGCCGCGTGAGCCGCTCTCCTTCGAACAACTGCTGGACTGGGAGCTGACCGTCAAACGGCTCGCGGCGCAGGAGCCCTGGTGGGAGCCGGGCACCCAGTCCGGGTACCACGCGATGACGTTCGGTTTCCTCGTCGGGGAGGTGGTCCGGCGGGTGTCGGGGCTGCTGCCCGGCGCGTTCCTGGCGCGTGAGATCGCCGGGCCGCTCGGCATCGACTTCACGATCGGGCTGCCGGAGGCGGAGGCGGGGCGGGTGGCCGAGCTGGTGCATCCGCCGGCCGCCTCGACCAGCGAACAGGCCGCGATTTTCGCCCAGTTGACGCCCACCGCACTCTCCGCCCTCGCCAACCCGCTGGTGGGGGCGGCCGAGGCCAACAGCCCCGCGTGGCGGGCCGCCGAGGTGCCGGCCGCGAACGGCCACGGCACCGCCCGCGCGGTCGCCGCGCTGTACGGGATCCTCGCGCTGCGCGGCAGCTGGGGCGGGCGGGAGGTGCTGTCGCCGGAGGCCGCCGAGCGGGTCCGCGAGGGGCAGGGCGCCTGCCGGGACCTGGTGCTCGGCGCCGGGTTCGGGCGGGACACCGAGATCGGGCTCGGCCTGTGGCTGAGCGGCCCGCACGGCTCGTACGGGCCGAATTCCCGGGCCTTCGGTCACGACGGCTACGGCGGTTCCTGCGGCCTCGCCGACCCGGAGGCCGGTGTCTCCCTCGGCTACGTCATGAACCGGATGGGCCCCCACATCGCCGACGACCCGCGCAAGACGGCCCTGGTGGAGGCACTGTACGGCGCGCTGTGAGGGCGGTGCGCTCGCGCCGCACGGCGCGTGCGGTGAGCGGGAGTGCACTCTCAGTCCACTCCCGCACCGAATCCGGTGTCAGTATCGGCTCCAGAGCGATCAGCGGTTCTTCGACATCCGAGTGAAGCGAACAGCGGTCCGTCGATGCCGACTTCCCGACTTCGTCTGGAGCTGACACACGCATGCGCAGACATCACCGTCCTCTGATTCTCGGCGCCGCCGTCACGGTCGGCGTGCTCACCGCCACGGTCATCCCGTCGGCCGCCGCCCCCTCGGCCGACCGGACGACACCGAAGCCCACGGTCGTCCTGGTGCACGGCGCGTTCGCGGACGCCTCGGGCTGGTCCGAAGTGGTCTCACGGCTGAAAGCGGCGGGCTATCCGGTCGTCGCCCCGGCCAACCCGCTGCGGGGCCTGCAGTCGGACGCCGGGTACATCGCCGGGCTCCTCGGCACGATCGACGGCCCGAAGGTCGTCGTCGGGCACTCCTACGGCGGTGCCGTCATCACCGAGGCCGCCGCGTCCGTGCCCGAGGTGAAGGCCCTGGTGTACGTGGCGGCCTTCATGCCCGACAAGGGTGAGCTGCTGAGCGAACTGGCGGAGCGCTTCCCGGGTTCCGAACTGCTTCCGGCGCTGGAGGGGCTGCCGGACGGGGCCGGGCACACCGACGTGGCGATCAAACCCGACAAGTTCCACGAGGTGTTCGCCGGCGATCTGCCGCGTTCGCAGACCTCGGTGCTGGCGGTGTCCCAACGCCCGGTCAGCCTGGCGGCGTTCGGCTCCACCGCCCAGGCGGCGGCGTGGCGCACGATCCCGTCGTGGTCCATGGTCGCCAAGAAGGACAAGACGATCTCCCCCGCGCTGGAGAGGTTCCAGGCGAAGCGGGCGGGCTCGCACACCGTCGAGGTCAACTCCTCGCACGTGGTGATGATGTCCCACCCGGACAAGGTGGCCGCGCTGATCAAGTCGGCGGCGCGGTCCACTCGTTGACGCGTACCGCCGGGCCCGCGCTCCCCGGGCCCGGCGGTCACGCCCCGTGCGGTGCCGCGGTGACGCCCGGTCAGCCCTTGCGGGTGGCCACCACCATCCGGCAGCGCGGGCTGCCGTCGGGCCGCCGCCCGAACTCGGGCAGCGCGTGCAACTCCACCTCGAAACCGGCGCGTTCCAGCTCCGGCCGTACGACGCCGAGGCGGAACGGCCGGTAGTACATGACGAACGGCGGCCGCCAGACCGCGTTGCGCACCCGCATCGCCGTGTCGAAGCCCAGGGCCGCCCAGTACCAGGGGGAGCGGGGCGGGGCGGGCGCCGGCAGCGGGAACGCGAACCGACCGCCGGGCCGCAGCGCGGAGTGCGCCTCGGAGAACAGGCCCGGCAACTGCTCCGGCACGAAGTGCCCGAACGCGCCGAAGCTGACCACCAGGTCGAAGGCGGAGGCGAAGGGCAGGGCGAGGGCGTCGCCGCGCACCCAGGAGACCCGGGGGCCGCCGGGGGCTCCCGCGTCCGGTGATCCCGCGGTGGTGCCGGAGCCCAGCCGCTCCCGGCCCACCGCCAGCATCCCGGCGCTGATGTCGACACCGGTGACGCTCTCCCGGCAGACCTCGCGCAGCACCTCCATCCCTGCCCCGGTACCGC
The DNA here is from genome assembly GCF_020010925.1 of Streptomyces griseiscabiei. Classification (NCBI taxonomy): domain Bacteria; kingdom Bacillati; phylum Actinomycetota; class Actinomycetes; order Kitasatosporales; family Streptomycetaceae; genus Streptomyces; species Streptomyces griseiscabiei. Next base: position 1,869,954 of record NZ_JAGJBZ010000001.1, read on the forward strand.
AGCAGAGGTCGAGGCCGTGCTCGAACGGGCCCATCGACGCCAGCGCCGCCTCGACCGCCTCCAGGATCGAGTCCGGCGTACGGAACGGGGTGTGGTCGAACTTGGGCGCGAGCAGGTCGTAGCCGTGTTCGACGGAGGAGAGCGCCTGAACGGCGAGTTCGCGGAGGCTGGGGCCTTGCGGGGTGAACATCCGGTCAGCTTAGGCCCTGGCTCGGGGCAGCGGCGGGGACGGACCCTCCCCTATCGTCCGGGGCATGACTTCGTTCCGTCCCGCCCCGACCTGGCTGGCCGACGCCGTCTTCTACCAGATCTATCCGCAGTCCTTCGCCGACTCCGACGGGGACGGCATCGGGGACTTCGCCGGGATCACCGACCACCTCGACCATCTGTCCTGGCTGGGCGTCGACACCGTCTGGCTCAACCCGTGCTTCGTCTCGCCGTTCCGTGACGCCGGGTACGACGTCGCCGACTATCTGACCGTCGCCCCGCGCTACGGCTCCGACGCCGACCTGGCGGCGCTGGTCGAGGAGGCGGGCCGCCGGGGCATCCGGATCCTGCTGGACCTCGTCGCCGGGCACACCTCCGTGGACCACCCGTGGTTCCGGGCCTCCGCCGACGACCCGGACGACCACCGCTACATCTGGACGGCGGAGGGCCGCCCCGAGGGGTTCGTGGACTCCCCCGGCACCCGCCCGGGGGCCTACCTCCCCAACTTCTTCGACTCGCAGCCCGCCCTCAACTTCGGCTACGCGCGCGGGAATCCGGACGAGCCGTGGCGGCTGCCGGTCGACGCCGACGGCCCGCGCGCCAACCGCCGCGCCCTGCGTACGGTCATGGACCACTGGCTGCGTCTCGGTCTGTCCGGCTTCCGTGTCGACATGGCCGCGTCGCTCGTCAAGGACGACCCGGACAAGGCCGGGACCACCCGTGTCTGGAGGGAGCTGCGGCACTGGCTGGACAGCGCCCACCCGGACGCCGTGCTGCTCGCCGAGTGGGGTGAGCCGGAGGTGTCGATCCCGGCGGGGTTCCACGCCGACTTCTTCCTCCACTTCGGCGGCCCCACCGACGGCCTCGCCCTGCGCTCGCTGTGGAACAACGGCACAGGCACGGTCCACGAGAACTGGGACCCCCTCGACTGCTTCTTCGACGCCGACGGCACCGGCTCACCGCGTCCCTTCGTCGAGGCCTGGCGGCAGGCGTCCACCGCCGTGGACGGTACGGGCGTCATCTCCCTGCCCACCGCCAACCACGACTTCTCCCGCCTCAACTGCGGCCCCCGTACGGCCGACCAGCTCCCCGCCGCCTTCGCCTTCCAGCTGACCTGGCCGACGCTCCCGGCGATCTACTACGGCGACGAGATCGGCATGCGCTACGTCCCGGACCTGCCCGACAAGGAGGGCAGCGTCCTCGGCCCCCGCTACAACCGCGCGGGCTCCCGCACCCCCATGCAGTGGGACGGCACCCCGAACGCGGGCTTCTCCACCGCGGACCCCGGCCGCCTCTACCTCCCCCTCGACCCCTCCCCCGACCGCCCGACCGTCGCCGCCCAACGTGCCGACGACAGCTCGCTCCTCCACCTCGTACGCCGTCTCGTCGCCCTGCGCAGGCGCTCCCCCGAGCTGGGCTCCGGCGGCTCGACGGAGGTGCTGCACCTGGGCCACCCGTTCGTGTACCTACGGGGCGGACGGTATCTGGTGGTGGTCAACCCCCAGCGGAACGAGGTGCGGTGGCCGTACGCATCCGCCGTCGGGCACCAGGTGGAGGGGCAGGGCGTGGAGATCACGGACGGCACGGTCACCGCGCGGGGCTTCGGGTACGGGATCTTCCAGCTGGACGGGTAGCCGTCGGGGGTGGATGCCCGCAACCCCGTGCCGGGCATCCACCCCCGCGCCGCGGACCGCTACGGCTTCGACTTCGACTCCGGCTTCGGCGTCGGCTTCGGCGAACCGGCCGCGTTCGGCTCCTCGCCGTACGCGGTGAGGAACCGGTCGCGGAAGGAGTCCATGCGCCAGACCGGGGCGTCGTCACCGGGCCGCAGTCCGTCCGACCAGCCCCAGTCGTCGATCCGGTCGAGGACCTTCGGGTCGTGGGCGACGATGGTGACCGGTACGTCATGACTCGCGCCGTTGCCGCTGACGCTCGCCATGGGCTGGTGGTCGCCCAGGAAGACCAGCACGGTGTTCTCGTCGCCGTACTTCCGCACGTACTGCAGCAGGCTGTGCACCGAGTACTGGACGGACTTGCCGTACTCCTCCTTGACCTTGACGGGGTCGGTGAACACATCGGCCGGGTCCTTGCCCGCCTTCTCGATGTCCTTGTAGACCGAGCCGTCGCCGACCTCGTCCCAGCCGACCATCTTCGGCAGCGGCGCCCACGGCTGGTGGCTGGAGGTCAGGATGATCTCCGACATCAGCGGTTTGCCGCCCTTCTTGGCGGCCTCCAGACGCTCGAACGCGGTGAGGGCGTACTGGTCGGGCATGGTCGACCAGCTGAACTTGGGCCCCTGGTAGCCGACATCGCGGGAGTCGTAGACCTTGTCGAAGCCGTAGAAGTCGCCCTCGGGCCAGTTGTACTGGACGCCGGGCACGACCCCGACCGTGCGCCAGGCGTCCGTCTTGGCGAAGGCGCCGGGCAGGGTGAGGCGTTCGCCGGCGGTGACCGTGCGGTAGCGGCTCTGGTTGTCGATCCACAGGCCGGTCAGGAACGTGGAGTGGCCGAGCCAGCTGCTGCCGCCGTACGTCGCGGAGGTCAGCCAGCCGCTCTTCGCCGCGAACCCGGCCTCGGTCAGCGCCTCGCCCTCCTCGTCGAGCGCGGCGTCCACGCCGGGCGCGATGGCCGGGTCCTCCAGGGCGGCGCGGCCGTAGCTCTCGATGAAGGCGATCATGACGTCCTTGCCGCGCAGCCCGGTCAGCAGCTGATCGCCGGGCACGTCGGCGAACCTGTCCTTCTTGGCCTCCTGGGCGAACGCGGCCTCGTCCCGCAGCGTCTCCTGGATCCGGCCCCAGCGGTCCTGCACGAAACCGATGGTGTTCCGGGAGGCGAACGCCGTGTTCTCCAGGGGCGTCAGACCGAGCGCCGCACAGGTGATCCACACGGCGCCGGCGACGATCGTGCCCCGGGTCGCCCGGTCCCGGTGGCGGACCAGCAGGTTCACCAGCCGTACCACCGCCAGGGACATGACGACGAACACCAGCGCCACCAGGAACACCAGGCCGACCACGGCGACCCGCGCGCCCGTGGCACCGAGGGTGTCCTTGACGTACGACTCGGCGTCGTCCAGGAGTCCCCAGTCGAGGACCACGTTGAAGCCGCGGCCGAGGAATTGGTTGAAGCCGATGTCCAGCGACTTCACGACGACCAGGGCGGCCAGGCCCACCCCGATGACGACCGCCGCGATCAGCCGCGGCCGGCGGGGCAGTGCCATCAGCAGGGCGGCGGCGAGGATCGGCTCCACGGGCAGCCGCAGGAACTGCCGGACGACGAAGTACTCGGGCTGGCCCGGCATGAGCAGGGCGAAGAACACCAGGGCGGCGGCGAGTGCGGTGATCCCCCACGACACGCTCCGCGCGGCGACCGGGTACTTCTCCCGGAGGGCCGTGCGGTACCGCTGGATCGCCGTCCGGTACCGCCGCCATCGGCGGACCGGGGTAGCGGCCTCCTCGGTCGGCTCCTTGCTCGTCTCGTCCGTGTCGGGTGGTGTGCTGGAGCGCGTGAAGAGCGACACGCGACGTTCCTTCCGTACGAAGACCGCTGGCGGTGCGCCCATCTGTACGGGGGGCTCGCGAGATCAGTTCAACGACCACGGGTAAGCCATCGGTAAGGAATCCCCCAACGGTCGGCCGCCGATGGTGGTACATTGGCCTTGGCACGTGTGTATCGCCCCTTCTCGGGCGCCGGTGCCGCTCTCTCCCAGCCTCGACTTCCGAGGTCTCTTCCGCTGAACCGCCCGTCGGGCTCCGACCGGCCGTCAGCTTTCCCGCACCGTCCGCGAGCCCCCACGGGCCGCCCCATGGACGCGTGCCTTCCCCTCCCCTTCTTCGCGTTTCTCCCACGTCCTCGAAAGGACCCCCAGCTCATGACCACCACCACACTCGAACGCACTTCCACAGACCGGCAGCCTCCGGCCCGGGTCACCGGTGTCCTGGAGATCGCGCAGGGCGGGCAGGGACACCTGCGCGTCGAGCGCGGACTGCCCACCCCCTCCGACCCCCAGGTCCCCGCCGCGCTGATCCGCCGGTACGGCCTGCGCAAGGGCGACACGATCGAGGGCGTCCGTGACGCCCGGCGCGCCCTCACCGAGGTCGAGCGGATCAACGGCCGCACGCCCCAAGAGCTGCGCGACCGCCCGCACTTCCGTGACCTCACCCCGCTGCACCCGCGGACGCGGCTGCGCCTCGAACACCCGGCGAGCGGTCTGACGGGCCGTCTGGTCGACCTCGTGGCCCCCGTCGGCAAGGGCCAGCGCGGGCTGATCGTGGCCCCGCCGAAGACCGGCAAGACCGTGCTGCTCCAGCAGGTGGCCGCCGCGGTCGCCGCCAACCACCCCGAGGCGCACCTCATGGTGGTACTGCTCGACGAACGGCCCGAGGAGGTGACCGACATGCGGCGCTCCGTGCGGGGCGAGGTGTACGCCTCGACGTTCGACCGGTCCCCCAAGCAGCACATCGCGCTCGCCGAACTCGTCGTCGAGCGCGCCAAGCGGCTCGTCGAACAGGGCGAGGACGTCGTGATCCTGCTGGACTCCCTGACCCGGCTGTGCCGGGCCCACAACAACGCGGCCGCGTCCGGCGGCCGCACCCTCAGCGGCGGGGTCGACGCCGCCGCGCTGCAGGGCCCCAAGCGGCTCTTCGGCGCCGCCCGGCAGACCGAGGAGGCGGGCTCCCTCACCATCCTGGCCACGGCCCTGGTGGAGACCGGGTCCCGTGCCGACAACTTCTTCTTCGAGGAGCTGAAGGGCACCGGCAACATGGAACTCCGGCTGGACCGCGCCCTCGCCGACAAGCGGGTCTTCCCCGCCGTCGACATCACCCCCTCCGGCACCCGCCGCGAGGAACTCCTGCTGACTCCGGGCGAGTTGACGACCGTACGGGGGCTGCGCCGGGCCCTGCTCCAGCGCGAGGGGCAGGCGAACCTGGAGACGCTCCTGGAGCGGCTGCGCGCCACCCCGGACAACGCCGCCTTCCTGCGGCAGACGCGGCCCACGCTGCCGTCGGCGTGACACCGGACGGCACGCCATGAGGCATCCGGGTGCTCGATCCGCTCGCTCGGCCCTGGCACCCTGGTCCACGGCACGACCGTTCCTACGTTTGCGATATGACCATCGGATTCTCATTCCGCGTGCCTCGTCTTGCCCGGGTCGCCGTCTGCTGCTCCGCCGTCTGCGCGCTCGGGGCACTGGCCGTCGCGACGAACCCGCAAGCCACCGGCCCCCGGATCGCGGCGGGCCCGCAGGACGCCAAGGCCCTACGGCAGCCGTCGTCGCTGTACCGGCCGGGGACCCAGGTACGGCCACGGGCCGGGGCGCCCCGGGTGCCGCAGGACCTCTCGGCGGTGTCGTGGCTGGTGGCCGACGCCGGCAGCGGGGCGGTGCTCGCCGCACACGACTCCCATCGCAAGCTGCCGCCGGCGAGCACCCTGAAGACCCTGTTCGCGCTCACCGTGCTGCCGGGCCTCCCGGCGGGCCTGAAGCACACCGTGAAGGCCGAGGAACTGGCCGGGATCGGCGCCGGGAGCAGCCTGGTCGGTGTGCAGGAGAACCGCACGTACAGCGTCGCCGACCTGTGGCGCGGCGTCTTCCTCAGCTCGGGCAACGACGCCGTACGCGTTCTGGCCTCCCTCAACGGCGGCTGGAAGGCCACCACCGAGCAGATGCAGGACAAGGCCCGCGCCCTGGGCGCCCGGGACACCCATGTCGTCTCGCCCGACGGGTACGACGCGCCCGGCCAGGTGTCGTCCGCGTACGACCTGGCGGTGTTCGGGCGGGCCGGGCTGCGCAACGCGGAGTTCGCCGGGTACTGCGCCACGGCCACCGCGAAGTTCCCGGCGGGCGGCTGGTCGTACGGCATCCAGAACACCAACCGGCTGCTCACCGGCGCCGGGGTCGAGCGCTATCCGGGGCTGATCGGGGTCAAGAACGGCTACACCAGCAACGCGGGCAACACCCTGATCGCCGCCGCGAAGCGGGAAGGGCGCACCCTCGTCGTGACGGTGATGCGCCCCTCGGGCGGTGGCCACGCCGTGTACGAGGAGGCGCGCTCCCTGCTCGACTGGGGTTTCCGGGCCGCCGGGCGGGTGGACGCCGTGGGCTCGCTGCTGCCGCCGCGCCCGGCGGCGGCCCCTCAGGCCGCCGCCCCCGGGTCGCCGGCCGTCGGCGCGCGGACGCCCGAGGCCACCGCCCCCGGCTGGCCGGTGGCGGGCGCGATCACGGGCGCCGCCGGGTTCGGCGCGGTGGCCGTGGCGCTGACGCTGCGGTTCAGGAACGGCCGGTTCGCGCGCGGCTGACCGACCGGCAGCCACAGCAGCAGACCGAGCGTGATCCACACATAGGTGTTGCTGCCGACGAAGCCGCCGACACCGGACGCGCCGTCGAACCACAGCCAGACGACACTGCTGCACAGCAGCGCGTACAGCGCCGCCGCGAGCGGCAGCAGCCGGCGGTGTCTCAGCAGAACGGCGAAGGACGGCAGCAGCCAGACCAGATGGTGCACCCAGGTGATCGGGCTGACCAGACACGCGGTCAGCCCGGTCAGGGCGAACGCCACCGCCCAGTCCTCGGCGCGCGCCGCCGCCCGGACCCGCCAGGCCCAGACGCACAGCACGGCCAGGACCAGCAGGGCCCAGACGGAGCGGCTGGGTTCGTGCGGTGCCACGAGCCGGGCTAGGACGCCCTGCAGCGACTGGTTGGAGACATAGTCGAGGCGGCCGATGCGGCTGGTGTCCCACAGCGCCTCGGTCCAGTAGAAGCGGGAGGCGGCCGGGGCGATCCAGGCCGCCGCCGCGGTGGCGGCCGTGGCGACGGCCGTCGCGAGCCCGGCGGCCCGCCACCGCCGGGCGAGCAGCAGCATCCCGATGAAGATCGCGGGCGTCAGTTTGACGGCCGCCGCCAGGCCGATGCCCACCCCCGCCCAGCGGCCTCCGCCGGTGGCGAGCAGCCGGGCGTCGGCGAGCACCAGGGCGAGCAGCAGCAGGTTCACCTGGCCGAAGCTGAAGGTGTCGCGCAGCGGTTCGAACAGGGCGAGCGCGCAGAGGGCCAGGGAGACACCGAACCAGCCGTGGCGGCGCAGCAGCGGTCCGGCCAGTACGTGCAGCACGGCCGCGAGCGCCGCGAGGTTGAGCGCCAGGCAGAGCACGATGGCGGTGCGCATCCCGACCAGTGCCATCGGCAGCATGGAGACGGCCGCGAACGGCGGATAGGTGAAGCCGTAGGTCGTGCCGGGGACCAGATAGTCGTAGACACGGCCGTCGTGGTGGACCCAGGTGTCGATGGTGCCGTGGTAGACGCGCAGGTCGAAGAAGTCGCGCAGCAGCGGGACCGTCGCGGTGAACACGGTGACGGCGGTGGCCAGGGTGAGGACGAGAAGGAGACGGGCGCGGTCGGTGCGCGGCCGGAACCACCTCGGGCGGGGTCCGCTCATGCCGTCCTCTCCAGGACCGGTGCCCGGGAGGCCTGTTCGGCCTGCCAGAGCACGACCACCGCGAGGACGCCCCCGCACACCGCGAGGACGAGCTGTTCGGTGTCCGCCGGGTAGCCGCTCGGCAGGACGGCGAGCGCGAGCACCGCGCTGGCGGCGGCGACCCGGTGCTGCACGGAGGTGTCCCGGGCGGCTGCCGCGATCAGGAACAGGCCCCACAGGGCGTACCAGGGGCGGATCGCGGGGCCCAGCGCCGCCACGACGGCCAGGCTGAGGCCGAGCGCGTACACCGGGCCGGGTCTCAGCCGCAGCCATATGTACAGGACGACGGCACCGGTCAGCAGGAGTCCGGCCGCCCGCCAGGCCGGGAGGGCGAGGGGGGCGAGGTCGCTGCCGAGGTCGTGCAGGAGGGTGCCGGTGGCGCGGCCGAGGACGCTGGTGGGTGACCAGTTCTGCGGGGAGACGGGGGTGCGCAGGGCGGCGATCCAGCCGTATCCGGTGCCGGCGAGGGCGGTGACGGCCGCCGTGGTGGTCGCCGCGACGGCCAGACAGACCGCGGTCGTGCGGATCCGTCCGGTACGGCCGCGCATCACGACCAGCGCCAGCAGGCCCAGCGCGGCCGGGGCCTTGACCAGGGCGGCGAGGGTGACGAGGACGACGCCGAGGGGGTATCGGCGGCCCCGGGCGAGCACCAGCCCGACGCCCAGCAGGCCCAGCATCAGCGCGTCGTTGTGGGCGCCGGCCACCAGGTGCAGCAGCACCAGCGGGTTGAGGGCGCCGAGCCAGAGGGCGACGGCCGGGTCGGCTCCGCTGTGCCGGGCGAGCCGGGGCAGTGCCACGGCCATCAGGGCGACCCCGAGCAGGGCGATCAGCCGCATCCCGATGAGCCCCGCCGGTATCCGTCCCTCCGTCAGCCCGGAGAGCCCGGAGGCCATGGCGAGGAAGACCGGGCCGTACGGGGTGGCCGTGTGCCGCCACATCGGGGCGACCTCGTCGGCGAGCGGGCCGCCGAGCCGGGCCGGGCCGTGGAGGTAGACGTCCATGTGCGCGTCGACCATGGCGCCCTGGGCGAGGTAGCTGTAGACGTCCCGGCTGAACAGCGGGGGCGCGAGCAGCAGGGGTGCCGCCCAGACCGCCAGGACGAGGAGCAGGGCGCGGGGCGTCGGGGGCTCCGGGCCGCGTATCACCTTCCCCAGCAGGGCCCAGGCCGCTATCAGCAGGACGACACCGAAGTAGACGCCGACCAGGCCCAGGGCGCCGCGTCCGGAGGTCGGGGACAGCAGTTCCCGGACCGGCAGGGCACCGGCGGTCTCACCTCCCAGGGCGAGAAAGGCGGATCCGGCCAGGCCGAGCGCCTGGCAGCGGCGGAGGTCGACGGGGAAAGCGATGGCCAACACTCGGTCAGCGTGTCAACGCCGGGTGGCGGGAAGGCGACGTACCGCCCTCCGGTCGGGTACCAGGACATGACCATGAGCGAACCCCGCCGTCCGGTGCGGACGGCGGGGTTCGCGCGGTTCTTCCTGGTCTCGCTCAGCAGGTGGCGGCGGTGTCGATCCTGATCCCGGTCACGGTGTAGTCCGCGGTGAAGTTGACATGGGTGTTGGGCGCGAGACAGAGGTACTCGATCGCGCCGGTGCTGTTGACGGTGTACCGGACGTAGGCCCGGTCGTCGTTGCGGGTGTTGGCCACCCAGTCCGCGCCGTTGCTGTGGGGGCCGAGATTCTGGAAGTCGGCCGTGACGTCCTGGTAGGCGGCCGTGGGACGGGCGCTGTTCCAGTCGGACGAGGTGAGATAGAAGCAGACGCGGGGATAGGCGCATCCGTTGTAGGAGTCGGCCGACGCCGTGGGGGCCGTGGCCAGCGTGGTGGCGGCGACGGCGGCGACGGTCGTGCCGATGACAGCGAGCCTCTTCTGCATGTGTGCCACACAATCCTGGGAGTGGACTTCCGCCGCCAGGATGGCACTTGTCCCCGTATCACCGCACAAGTACGGAATAAGTCAGAAAATCGACAGCCCGGTGAGCGTGGTGAACCGGTCCAGGGCGGCCACCCCCGCCACCGAGTTGCCCCGCTCGTCCAGCCCCGGGCTCCAGACGCAGAGCGTGCACCGGCCGGGTACGACCGCGATGATGCCGCCGCCCACCCCGCTCTTGCCGGGCAGGCCCACGCGGTAGGCGAACTCACCGGCCGCGTCGTACGTGCCACAGGTGAGCATCACCGCGTTGACCTGCTTCGCCTGGCTGCGGGTCAGCAGACGCCCGCCGTCGGCGCGGACGCCGTGCCGGGCCAGGAAGCCGGTCGCCAGCGCGAGATCGGCGCAGGACGCGGTGAGCGAGCACTGCCGGAAGTACTGGTCGAGGAGGTCCGGCACCGGGTTGTCGATGTTGCCGTACGACGCCATGAAGTGGGCGAGAGCGGCGTTCCGGGCGCCGTGGGCGGACTCGGAGGCGGCGATCTCCGGGTCGAAGTCCAGGCCGGGGTTGCCGCTCTCCGCCCGCAGGAACGCCAGCAGTTCACCGGCCGCGTCGCCGCTACGGGTGTGGAGGCGGTCGGTGACGACGAGGGCGCCGGCGTTGATGAACGGATTGCGCGGGATGCCGTTCTCGTACTCCAGCTGCACCAGGGAGTTGAAGGGGTTGCCGGAGGGCTCGCGGCCCACGTGCTCCCAGAGTTCGTCACCCTCACGCGCCAGATCGAGCGCGAGGGTGAAGACCTTGGTGATGGACTGTGTGGAGAACGGCTCCCGCCAGTCCCCCACGCCGTACACCGTGCCGTCCAGTTCCGCGACGGCCATGCCGAAGCTGCGCGGGTCGCGCGCCGCGAGCGCCGGGATGTAGTCGGCGGGACGGCCGCGGCCCGGGGTCCGCCCGATCTCCTCAGCGATGCGGTCCAGGACCGGCTGGAAGGCGAGGGACGACGTCGTTGTCATGATCACCATTGTGCCTTCCGTGCCGGTTCGGGGCCGGTCCTGGGCCGGTCCTGGGCCGGTCCCGGGCCGTTTCGGGACCGTGAGCCCGTCGGGCCCGGGGTGCGTCAGGCGAGGGGCGCGCCGCTGCCCGCGAGCACCTCGGGCCGCAGCAGTTCCTTGAGCCGTTCGGCGGGCAGCAGGCCCTTCTCCTGGACGAGTTCGGCGACGCCCCGGCCGGTGGCGAGGGCCTCCTTGGCGATGTCGGTGGCCGCCGTGTAGCCGATGTACGGGTTGAGGGCGGTGACCAGGCCGATGGAGTTCTCCACGGCGGCGCGCAGTTCGTCCTCGTTGGCGGTGATGCCGTCGACACAGCGCTCGGCCAGGGTGAGGCAGGCCGCGCGGAGGTGGGTGATCGACTCCGACAGGGAGTGCAGGATGATCGGCTCGAAGGCGTTGAGCTGGAGCTGTCCGGCCTCGGCGGCCATGGTGATGGTGACGTCGTTGCCGATGACCTCGAAGGCGACCTGGTTGACGACCTCGGGAATCACCGGGTTGACCTTGCCGGGCATGATCGACGAACCGGCCTGCACGGGCGGCAGGTTGATCTCGTTGAGACCCGCGCGCGGCCCGGAGGACAGCAGCCGCAGGTCGTTGCAGCTCTTGGAGAGCTTGACGGCGATCCGCTTGAGGACGCCCGACATCTGCACGAACGCACCGCAGTCCTGGGTGGCCTCGACCAGGTTCGCGGCGGTGACCAGCGGCAGTCCCGTGATCTCCGCGAGGTGGCGGCGGGCCGACTCGGCGTAGCCGACGGGGGCGTTGAGGCCGGTGCCGATGGCGGTGGCGCCGAGGTTGATCTCATGGATCAACTTGACGGCCTCGTCAAGACGGCTCCGGTCCTCGTCAATCATGACGGCGAATGCGGAGAACTCTTGACCGAGCGTCATGGGGACCGCGTCCTGCAACTGTGTACGGCCCATCTTGAGCACCTCGCGGAACTCGACGGCCTTGCGGGCGAACGAGTCCTGGAGGACCGCCATCGCCTTGAGCAGTCCATGCACCGCGAAGACCGTGGCGATCTTGACGGCGGTCGGGTAGACGTCGTTGGTGGACTGCCCCAGGTTGACGTCCTCGTTGGGGTGCAGGTGCGCGTACTCACCCTTGGCGTGGCCCAGCAGCTCCAGCGCGCGGTTCGCGATGACCTCGTTGGCGTTCATGTTGGTGGAGGTGCCCGCACCTCCCTGGATCACGTCCACGACGAACTGGTCGTGCAGCTTGCCGTCGCGGATCTCCCGGCAGGCGGCGATGATCGCGGCGGCCTTCTCCGGGGCGAGCAGGCCGAGTTCCTCGTTGGCGCGGGCGGCGGCCTCCTTGACGGCGGCCAGCGCGTCGATCAGATGGGGGTAGGCGGAGATCGGGGTGCCCGTGATGGGGAAGTTCTCCGTGGCGCGCAGGGTGTGGACGCCCCAGTACGCGTCGGCGGGGACGTCACGGTCCCCGAGCAGATCGTGTTCGCTGCGGGTGTCTGCGGCGGGCATGGTGAGGTGGGCCCTTCCTGGTGAGGTGCGGGTGGGTTGGTGGTGGGTGGGGTGCGTTGTCGGGTGCGGTCCGGTGGGGCTTCTCGCGCAGTTCCCCGCGCCCCTGAAAGACCAGGCCCCTGCGGGCCTGAAAAGCCAGGCCCGGCGGGTCCGAAAGGCGGGCGGGCGGCGGGCGGCGGGGAAAGAGCACGGGGCGCAGCCCCTGCTTTTCAGGGGCGCGGGGAACTGCGCGAGAAGCCCCACCGGACCCGCACCGGACAACCCGCCCCCCGTCAGGGCAGACGCAACGGATCCAGCGCCCGCACCGCACCGACCCGGCCGACAGCCAGTCCACCGCCGAGCAACACCTCACCCGAGAACTCGGCGAGAGCCTCCCGCGGGACCCCCGCGCGGGCGAGCGCGGCCGCACACACCGGCACCCGCGCCCGGTTCGCCCCGTCGGCGATCTTCACGGCGACCGTGCGCCCGTCGGGGAGCGCGGCGACCTGGACGCCCTCGAAGCCGTCCTTGGTGAGCAGCCCCGGCACGGCCCGCATCAGCTCGGCGACATCGCGCCCCGCGCCGGAGGCCATCTCGGCGTGGTCGCGCAGGGCGTCGGCGAAGGTGCGCTCGGGGGTGCCCTCGGCGGCGGTGGCGATCCGGGCGAGGGCTCGGGCCAGGCCGTGCAGGGAGACGGAGAAGAGGGGGGCGCCGCAGCCGTCGACGGTCACCTGGGCGATGGCCTGCCCGGTGAGGTCCTCGACGATCTCGGCGATGGCCTGCTGCAGGGGGTGGGCCGGGTCGAGGTAGTCGTCCAGGGACCAGCCGTTGACCTTGCAGGTGTACAGCATGGCCGCGTGCTTGCCGGAGCAGTTCTGCGCGAGACGGGAGGGCTGCCTCCCCTCGCGTATCCAGGTGTCGCGGACGGCCGGGTCGTACGGCATGTCGGGGACGTTGCGCAGGTCGTCCTCGCTCGCCCCGGCCAGTTCCAGGATCCGCCGGGCTCCGGCGAGGTGGCGTTCCTCGCCGGAGTGGCTGGCCGCGGCCAGGGACAGCAGGTCGCCGTCCAGGGGCAGCCCGGCGCGCAGCATCGCCACGGCCTGGACCGGTTTGAGCGCCGACCGGGGGTAGAACGCCGCCTCGATGTCGCCGAGTTGGAGTTCCACCTCCCCGTCGGCCCCCAGCACCACGACGGAGCCGTAGTGGATGCCCTCGATGACACCTCCGCGTACGAGGTGGGCGACGGGGGCGTGGAGCGGTTCCCGGATCGCGGGGGCCGCGGCCACCGGAGGCACTGGGATCGCCGCGCCGCCGGTGGTCGTGGGGTCGTTCGTCACTGTCCGCATCACTTCTTCATTCCGGCCGGCCCCTCGGCGACCCGGCGTCGTACGCCGAACCAGCCGAGGACCAGCGCCAGCACGATCAGGGGGAGGCACAGCACGGTGGTGCGGCCGACGCCGCCGTCCAGGTACATCAGGACCAGCACCGAGGCCAGGAAGAACAGGGTGACCAGCTCGGTCCAGGGGGAGCCGGGGAGCCGGTAGCTCGGGCGGGTCAGTTCGCCGCGCTCGGTCTTCTGCCAGAACAGCAGGTGACAGATCATGATCATGCCCCAGGTGGCGATGATGCCGATGGCGGCGAAGTTGAGCACGATCTCGAACGCCGAGGCCGGGACCACGAAGTTCAGTCCGACGCCGAGGACGCAGATGCCGCTGGTGAGCAGGATGCCACCGTAGGGGACCTGGCTGCGGCTCATCACCCCGGTGAACTTCGGGGCGGAGCCGGCCATCGCCATGGAGCGCAGGATGCGGCCGGTGGAGTACAGGCCCGAGTTGAGCGAGGACATGGCCGCGGTGAGCACGACCAGGTTCATGATGCCGCCGGCCGCCGGGATGCCGATGTTGGAGAGCACGGTGACGAAGGGGCTCTCGCCCGCCTTGTACGAGGACCAGGGCAGCAGCATCGACAGCAGGATCACGGAGCCGACGTAGAACAGACCGACGCGCCACATGATCGAGTTGATCGCCTTCGGCATGATCTTCTCGGGGTTCTCGGTCTCACCGGCGGCGACGCCGACCAGTTCGACGGAGGCGTAGGCGAAGACGACGCCCTGGATGATCAGCAGCATGGGCAGCATGCCGTTGGGGAACAGGCCGCCGTTGTCGGTGATCAGGGCCGGGCCGGGGGTGTGGCCGTCGACCGGCTGCTGGGTGACGAGCAGCCAGATGCCGATACACATGAACAGGACCAGCGCGCCGACCTTGATGATCGCGAACCAGAACTCCAGTTCGCCGAACATCTTCACCGAGATCAGGTTCACGGAGAGGACGACGGCGAGCGCGACCAGCGCGATCACCCACTGCGGGACGTCGGAGAACATCCCCCAGTAGTGGGTGTAGACGGCGACCGCGGTGATGTCGGCGATCCCGGTGGTGGCCCAGTTCAGGAAGTACATCCAGCCGGCCGTGTACGCGCCCTTCTCGCCGAGGAACTCCCGGGCGTAGGACACGAAGGCACCGGACGAGGGCCGGTAGAGGACGAGTTCGCCGAGGGCGCGGACGACCAGGAAGGCGAAGACTCCGCAGACCGCGTACGCGATGAACAGGGACGGGCCGGCGTCGACGAGCCGGCCGCCGGCGCCGAGGAAGAGGCCGGTGCCGATCGCGCCGCCGATGGCGATCATGTTGACGTGGCGGGACTTCAGGGACTTGCTGTAGCCGGCGTCTCCGGCGTCGACGTGGACGGCTTTCCCGCCGGGCTCGACGTCTTTTTCGAGGGACTGCTCGCTCACGCCTCGGGTCCGCCTTCCGTGGTCCTGTCCGTGCGCGGGGAACGCACGATGTCGGTGAGGGTGGTCTCGACGCGGTCGAGGTGGTGGGACATGGCCTCCACCGCGTCGTGTTCGGAACCGTCGATCAGCGCCTCGACGATGGCCCGGTGCTCGCGGTTGGACTGCTCGCGCCGGCCGCCCAGCTGGTTGAGGAACGTCGACTGGCGGGCCAGCGCGTCCCGGATCTCCTCGATCACCCGGCGGAACACCGGGTTCTGGGCGGCCTCGGCCACGGCCAGGTGGAAGAGGGTGTCCATCGCGACCCAGGCGGTGGTGTCGGTCTCCCGCTCCATCCGCTCCAGGAGGTGGGCCAGATGGTCCAGGTTCTCCGGGGTGCGGCGCGCCGCCGCGTACCCGGCGACCGGGATCTCCACATGCCGGCGCACCTCCAGCAGGTCGCTCGCCGCGTAGTCGCCGAAGGTGGGGTCCTCGACGGCGTTCGCGATGACGAAGGTGCCCTTGCCGGTACGGGACTGGGTCAGGCCCATCACCTGGAGCGCGCGCAGTGCCTCACGGAGCACCGGACGGCTCACTTCGAGCTGCCGGCACAGCTCCGCCTCCGAGGGGAGCTTGTCCCCGATGGCGTACTTGCCGCGTTCGATGGCGTCGCGGAGGTGGGTGAGCACCGCTTCCATGGCGCTGACGCGCCGGGGTGCCGAGCCACCTGTCTGGCTGTCTGACAGGTTCACGGGGGTGATCCTGCGGGTGACGGGAGGGGGCTGTCAAGAGGTCACTGATTCGATCTTCGAGCCGGTCAGCTGAGGCCGCCCGCGCCGAGCAGTCCGAACAGCAGCACCCCGACGACGATCCGGTAGGAGATGAAGACATGGAAGGAGTGCCTGGTCACGAACTTGAGCAGCCAGGCGACGGAGGCGTACGCGACCACGAACGAGACGGTGGTGCCCGCGATCAGCGGGGCCGCGCCCACCCCCGCGCCGAGGGCGTCCTTGAGTTCGTAGAGCCCGGCGCCGGTCAGGGCCGGGATGCCGAGGAAGAAGGAGAGCCGGGTGGCGGCGACCCGGTCGAGGTCGAGCAGCAGCGCGGTGGACATGGTGGCGCCGGAGCGGGAGAAGCCGGGGAACAGCAGAGCGAGGATCTGCGAGCCGCCGACCAGCATCGCGTCCCGGAACCCGGTGTCCTCCTCCGCGCGCCGGCGCCGGCCCATCTGCTCCGCGACCCACATCACACCGCTGCCGACGATCAGCGAACCCGCCACCACCCACAGGGACGCGAGCGGCCCCTCGATCAGCGAGCGGGCGGCCAGTCCCACGACCACGATCGGGACCGTCGCGGCGATCACCCACCAGGCGAACCGGTAGTCGCGCTCCTGCCGCCGCTCCGCGTGGAACAGCCCCCGGAACCAGGCGGATCCGATCCGCGCGATGTCACCGCGGAAGTACACGAGCACCGCGGCGATGGCACCCACCTGGATCACCGCCGAGAACCCGACGACGGCCTTGTCCTCGACCTGGATCCCCATGAGACCCTCGGTGATCTTCAAGTGCCCGGTGGAGGACACCGGCAGGAACTCGGTCACCCCTTCCACCGCTCCGAGGACGACTGCCTGACCGACGCTGATGGTGCTCATGGGGTCCAGTTCTGCTCTGCGAGGGCTGCTCTGCGAGGGCGGTGGAGGCAGTGGTACTACAGCCGGGTAAGGGCCGCTCTCAGGACCAGAGGGCCCGTGCCACCGCCAGCCCCACATAGACCGCGCCCAGCCCCGCCGTCACACTCGCGACGACATTGGCGGCGGCGTGGAAGCGGGCGCCGCCCTGGGCCAGCCGCAGGGTCTCGTAGGAGAACGTCGAGTACGTGGTGAGCGCCCCGCACAGACCGGTGCCGAGGAGAAGCTGCAGGTGGGAGGAGGCGGCGCCGGCGGTCACGGCGCCGGTGAGGAGGCCGAGGACGAAGGAGCCGGAGACATTGACGGCGAAGGTGCCCCAGGGGAAGGCCGTGCCGTGGCGCGACTGCACCGCGCGGTCGGTGAGATAGCGCAGGGGTGCGCCGACCATTCCGCCGAGGACGACGAGGACCCAGTTCACGACGACCTCTTACCTTTCTCACGCCTCGGGGCGGGGCCGGCGGGGTCAACGGGTCCGGTGGGCCGGGCGGGTCCGGTGGCTCCGGTGGCTCCGGTGGGGAGCACGCGCCCGGCCGTGGCCGCCGCGAGCCCGACCGCCGTGAGGGCGGCGAGGAGGGTCGCGGCGAGGTAGGCGAGCGCGGTGGCGGGGCGGCCCTCCTCGATCAGGCGCTGGATGTCGACGGCGTAGGTCGAGAAGGTGGTGAAGCCGCCGAGGACGCCGGTGCCGAAGAAGGGGCGGACGAGGCGGTGGACCGTCCACACCTCCGTGATCGCGACCATGAAGAAGCCGATCACGAAGCAGCCGGTGACGTTCACCCAGAAGGTGGTCCAGGGGAAGCCGGTGGTGCCCGTGGGCCAGAGGAGGGAGGCCGCGTACCGGGCCACCGCCCCGATCGCGCCGCCGAGGGCGACGACCGCGACGACCGGTGCCTGACCGTGCCAGGGGGCGGGGCGGGGTGGATCGGGGACGGGGGCGTCGGGCCCGTCGGGTCGTGGGGCTGGCACGGTCGTACGTCTCCTACTCGCCGGGGCCCGGTGTCCGCCGGGCACGCTCCGTCGCAAGCAGGGACCGTTGTCGGCAGCGCTGCCGCGGTTCGGGTACGGCGGGCCCCACCGCCGCGCCGCGGGACGAGGGGTACCGCAGCCGGTCCACAGCGTAACCCGGGCCCCGACGGCACCGCGCGCCCCGTACCCGGTCCGGGGCGGCGTCAGCCCGCCTTGCCCGGCAGCGCGCACACCGCGACCCCGCGCTCCCAGATGCTGCCCAGGATCAGCCGGCCCTCGGCCACACAGGCGCTGGTGACCATGCGGAACCGGGAGTGGCGGTCGACGAGGGTGTGGACGACCTGGCCCTCGTCGTCGACCGCGACGACCCCCGCGAAGCCGAGGGGCCGGAACGGGGCCCGCACCGCCACCCGTCCCGCGGCGCTCCGCACCGCCGGGCTCGCGCGGTGCAGCCGGTCGAGGGCGCCGATGCGCGGGCCCGCCAGCGCCACCCACATCAGACCGCTGTCGGGGTCGCGCCACATGTTGTCGGGGGTGCCCGGCAGATCCTCGACGAAGGGCTCGCCCGTGCCGGCCCTCGCCCCCGTGAGGTGGACGCGGGTCAGCCGGCGCGGGCCGGTCTCCGCGACCACGAGGAACGACTCGTCGGCGCACGCCGCGAGGCCGTTGGCGAACTGGAGCCCCTCCAGGACGACTTCGGGCTCCTCCTCCCCCGGGGCGAGCCGCAACAGCCGTCCGGTGCCGGTGTGTTCGACGATGTCGCCGATCCACTGGTGGAGGGGGTAGCGGCTGCTGGAGACGGTGAAGTACACCGTGCCGTCGGAGAGCGCCACGACATTGCTGCAGAACCGCAGCCGCTCACCGGCCGCCTCGTCGGCCAGCACCCGCACGGTGCCGTCGGCGGTCGTGACCCGCAGCAGCCCCCGTTCGGCGTCGCACACCAACAGGTCTCCGTCGGGGAGGAGTTGAAGGCCGAGTGGCCTGCCTCCGGTGTCGGCGAGCGTCTCGACCCGGGCCCGGCCCGGCTCCGCGAGTCCGTCCACCCGCAGCACCCGGCCGTCCTCGACGCCGGTCAGTACCCGTCCGCGTCCGTCGGCGACCACGTCCTCGGGGCCGCGCCCACCGATCCCGACGAACGCCTCCGGCAGGAGTCCCGCGCCCCGTGAAACCGCCCCGCCCGCCATGTCCGCCTCCCGGTGGTCCGCCCGATGCCCCGCGCCGGACCATCCTGGCAGGGGCCGGGCCGCCCCACACGGCCTCGGGTTAAGTTGGCCGTCGCTGACGAAGGAGAAGCCGTGCCCGCCCGCCCCCGCCTGCTGTACGTCACCGACCTCGCCTACCCGGCCCGGGGGCGTCGCTACGGCGACGAGGACGTCTTCCTCACCTCCCGGCTGCGCGCGGAGTTCGACCTCGCCCTGTGCCATCCGCTGGACGCGGCGGCCCTGATGGACGGCTTCGACGCGGTCGTGGTGCGCAACAGCGGACCCGTCCTGCACTACCAGGAGGCGTACGACGCGTTCCGCGCGCGGGCGGCGGCGCGGGGCACGCGGGTCTACAACCCGTTGACCGGCCGGGCCGACATGACAGGCAAGCAGTATCTGCTCGACCTCACGGGCGCCGGGTACCCGGTCATCCCCACCGTCGACCGGCCCGAGGACCTGGAGCGACTGCCCGCCTCCGCCTCGTACGCGGTGAAGCCGAAGGCCGGCGCGGACTCGGTCGGGCTGCGCTTCCTGACCGGTCCCGAGCTGACGGACCTGAGCTGGGACGGGGTCCTCGTCCAGCCACGCGTCGACTTCCGCCACGAGGTGTCCTTCTACTACGTCGACGACACCTTCCAGTACGCCCTGTACGCGCCCGACCCCGACCGCCGCTGGGTCCTGGAGCCCTACGAGGCCACCGACTCCGACCTCGCCTTCGCCCGCCGTTTCATCGACTGGAACACCCTCGACCACGGCATCCAGCGGGTGGACGCCTGCCGCACACGGGAGGGCGACCTCCTCCTGGTCGAGCTGGAGGACCTCAACCCGTACCTGTCCCTGGACCGCGTCCCGGAACAGGTACGGGACACCTTCGTCACGGCCATGGCCGCCTCACTGCACACGTTCCTCGGCCGCTGAACAGCGGGCGGGGCCGCACGTCGAGACGTACGGCCCCGCCCGTCTCACCTCGCTACCGGTGGCTGAACCACGCCGCCGCCGGGAGCAGTCTGTCGTCGTAGCCGAACAGCGCCTGGTTCTCCCAGCCGTTGCCGGACGCCGCGTCCGTCGGGTCCCAGCCGTTGCCCGAGACCGCGGTCCACGTCGACTCCCAGTAGAAGATCCCGAGGCCGCGGCCGTTCGGGACGGCCTCGACGATGCTCGCGATGTCCTTCATCCACCGGGTCTGACCGGCGGTGGTGGCCGGGTAGCCGGACACCAGCTCGCTCGACAGGTCGATGATGTTCTCGTGCGCGTCCTCGCTGTCCAGCCGGAACGGGTACGCCGTCTCGGCGACGAACACCGGCTTGGCGTAGCGGGAGGCCGCGTCGTCCAGGGTCGTCTGGAAGTCGGCGAGGGTGCCGTGCCAGTAGCCGTAGTACGACAGGCCGATGACGTCGAACTTCACCCCGTTGGAGACCGCGCTGTCGAACCACCAGCGGGTGCCGGACAGATCGCCGCCCTTGGCGAGGTGCAGGGCGACCTGGGTGGAGGAGTTGACCGCCTTGACCGCGTCGTAGCCGGAGTTGAGCAGTCCGGCGAGCTGCGACCAGTTGGAGGTGGAGCCCGCCGACCAGAGCATGCCGCCGTTGATCTCGTTGCCGACCTGGACCATGTCGGCGGTGGTGCCCTGGGACTTCAGGGCGTTGAGGACGTCGTAGGTGTGGTTGTAGACATCCGTGCGCAGCTGGCTGTAGCTGTGGCCGGTCCACGCGGACGGCACGGTCTGCGCGCCCGGGTCCGCCCAGGTGTCCGAGTAGTGGAAGTCGACCAGCAGCTTCATGCCCTGCGCCTTGACGCGCTTGGCGGCGGCGAGCACCCGCGCCTTGTTGTTGTAGCCGTCGGCGGGGTTCACCCAGACCTTGAGGCGGGCGTAGTTCTGGCCGGCGCCCTTGAGGATGGCGAGCGCGTCTCCGGTGGTGCCGGAGCTGTTCTTGTAGACGCCGCCCTTGGCCTCGCTCTTGATGAGCGACGACACGTCGGAGCCCTTGATGGGCACGCCCGTCGTCCCGGACGCGAAGGTCAGGTCGTCGACGTTGATCCAGTTGCCCGCGTTCGCGTCGGAGTTGACGCTGATGGTGCACTGGTTGTTGGTCACCGCGATGGAGGTGACGATCCGGATCCAGCCGCTGGAGGAGACCGGGAGGTCGGTGCGCTGCTCGGCGCTGCCGCAGTTCTTCAGCGCGAGGTAGGCCGAGTTCTGGCCGCCGCCGGAGCGCACCCACGCGGTGAGCTTGTAGTTCCCGTTGGTGAGGCCGGAGAGGTACTGGTACGTCTCCACCTTGTAGGCCGAGGCCGACCAGTGGGTGAGGCGGTAACTGCCGCCGTGGCCACCGGACTCGGTGAAGGAGGCGGCGTTCTGCCCGGCCGCCGAGTACGTCGACCAGCCGGCCGGCGTCGCGGTCCCGGTGCCGTCGGACTCGAAGCCGCCGTTGCCGAGCGTGGAGGCGGCGGAGGCGGAGCCGGCGGGCAGGGTGGTGAGCGCCAGCCCCGCGAACAGCGGTATGAGCAGGGCCCTGAGGGCGCGTCTCGCGTGGAACATCGTCGTCCCTTCGACGAAGGTGGGGAACCGGTTGAGCGGTGCTGTGGCGGGGGGGGGCGCGGGCGGGGGGGGGGGGGGGGGCGCGCGGGGGGGGGGGGGGGGGGGGGGGGCCGCGGGGGGGGGCGCGGCTCGCCGCGTGGGGCGGGCCCCCGCCCCCCGGGGCCGCGGCGCGCCCCCCCCCCCCCCCCCCCCCCCCCCCCCCCCCCCCGCCGGTACCGGCCGGATGTCCCCAGAGATCCGGCCGGTGTTCGGGGGGGGGGAGAGAAGACGATCAGGCGTCGAGTCGTACGACCCGGACGCCGCCCGCGGGTACGGCGAGCCGGCCCGCCGCTCGTTCGCCGGTCAGCAGTTCCGTGCCGGCCGTGTCCAGCGGCACCTTCGCGTCGAGCGCGGTGTGGTTGACGACGAAGAGGAAGTCGCCCGACTCCCCCGCGCGGCGCACCACTTCGACGTCGCGGGGCAGGTCGGCGCGGGGCGCGATGCCGGCGTCGTCGGCGGCCCAGCCGAGGAGCGCGTCCAGTCCGTGGGCGTCGAGGCGGGTGGAGACGTACCAGGCGGAGCCCTCGCCGAGCCGGTGCCGGGTGACGGCGGGCCGGTCGGCGGTGAGCCCGTCGGCGTACGTCCACACGGGTTCGGCGCCGTGCGGCACCACGAACTCGGTCCAGACGTCGCCGGTGAGTTCGGAGCCGTCGGGGCCGGTGATCCGGACGCTCTCGCCGCCGAGCAGCGGGGAGAACTCCTCGACGGTCAGGCCGAGCACGTCCCGCAGGGCGCCGGGGTAGGGGCCCTCGTGGACGGCGTCGTGCTCGTCGACGATCCCGGAGAAGTAGGAGACGACGAGGGTGCCGCCCTGGTCGACGTACGCCCTGAGGTTGTCCGCCGCGGCTCCGGTCATCAGGTACAGCGCGGGGACGACGACGAGGGGGTAGGCCGACAGGTCGGCTTCCGGGTGGGCGAAGTCGACGGTGAGGTGGCGGTCGTAGAGGGCCTCGTAGAAGGCGTCGGCGCGTTCGCGGGCCTCGTGGTCCTCGGTGGGACGCCAGGCGAGGTTCTGCGCCCACCAGGAGTGCCAGTCCCACAGGACGGCGACGTCGGCGACGGTCCGGGTGCCGCGGATCCGGCTGAGCGAGTCGAGGGACGCACCCAGTTCGACGACCTCGCGCCACACACGTGACTCGGTGCCGGCCTGCGGGAGCATCGCCGAGTGGAACTTCTCGGCACCGCGCCGGGACTGCCGCCACTGGAAGAACATGGCGCCGTCGGAACCGCGCGCCACATGGGCGAGGGAGTTGCGGGCCATCTGGCCGGGGGCCTTGGCGGGGTTGCGGGCCTGCCAGTTGACGCCGGAGGTGGAGTGTTCCAGGAGCAGCCAGGGGGCGCCGCCGCCGACGGAGCGGGTGAGGTCGGCGGCCATGGCGAGGTTGACGTGGGTGCGGCGGCCGTCGGTGATCAGGTAGTGGTCGTTGGTGACCAGGTCGACCTCGCGGCCCCAGGCCCAGTAGTCGAGGGAGTCGCACTGGCTGAGCGCGGTCATGAAGTTGGTGGTGACCGGGATGCCGGGGGCGAGGCG
The DNA here is from genome assembly GCF_020010925.1 of Streptomyces griseiscabiei. NCBI lineage: Bacteria > Bacillati > Actinomycetota > Actinomycetes > Kitasatosporales > Streptomycetaceae > Streptomyces > Streptomyces griseiscabiei. The sequence goes on from NZ_JAGJBZ010000001.1 coordinate 1,892,737, forward strand.
GTGGAGGATGTCCCGCTCGGCGACGAAGTTCTCCCGGACGGTCTCGTCGGCGAACCGCTTGTAGTCGAGGGCCTGGCCCGGGTTGCCGACCGTGGGGGTCGTGCGCGGCGGGTTGATCTGCGCGAAGTCGGTGTAGTGCTGGCCCCAGAAGGCGGTGCCCCAGGCCTCGTTGACCGCGGCGACGTCGCCGTACGTCCGCTCCAGCCAGCGGCGGAAGTGCGCGGCGCAGGAGTCGCAGTAGCAGGCGGAGACGGGGACGCCGTACTCGTTGTGGACGTGCCAGAGGGCGAGGGCCGGGTGGTCGGCGTAGCGCTCGGCGAGCCGGGTGGTGATGTTCGCGGCGGCGGCCCGGTAGTCGGTGTTGCTGTGGCAGATGGCGCCGCGTGAGCCGAACTCGTAGCGGGTGCCGTCGGCGGCCACGGGCAGCGCCTCCGGGTGCTCGCGGTAGAACCAGACGGGCGGGACGACGGTGGGGGTGCCGAGGTCGACGCGGATGCCGTTCTCGTGCAGCAGGTCGAGCAGCCGGTCGAGCCAGCCGAAGTCGTACGTGCCCCGCGAGGTCTCCAGCAGGGCCCAGGAGAAGATGCCGACGCTCACCATCGTGACGCCGGCCTCGCGCATCAGCCGGACGTCCTCGTGCCAGACGGTTTCCGGCCACTGCTCGGGGTTGTAGTCGCCACCGAAGGCGAGCCTGGTGAGGCCCGTGGGGGTGGTCTCCGGCATGGATCTCTCCCGTTGAGTCGATCATTTGGGAACGTGCACACACAGCGGCGGCGGTGCGGGCCCAACATAACCGCACAGCAACAACCATTGACAAGTGTCCGGGATGTTTCTCTACTGTGAACGCTCACAGAAGCATGGCACGGTCTTCGCAGCAGACGAGGGCCCAGGTCAGGGGAGAAAGATCCATGTCCGACATCACCAAGCACCGGCGCTTTGTGGCCACTGCCGTCGCCGTCACGCTCGGCGCCACCACACTGGCCGCCTGTGGCGGGTCCGAGGACGAGGGCGGGGACCGGTCGGGGCCGGCGAAGCTGACGTACTGGACCTGGACGCCGGGCATGGACAAGGTCGTGGACCTGTGGAACAAGGGTCCCGGCAAGGAGCAGCAGATCACCGTCACGGTGAAGAAGCAGGCCTCCGGCGACACCCTGGTCACCAAGATCCTCACCGCGCACAAGGCGGGCAAGGGCCCGGACCTGGTGCAGGCCGAGTACCAGGCGCTGCCGACGCTGGTCAGCAATGACGCGGTCGCCGACATAGCCGGGGAGTCCGGCGACGCGAAGGGCAAGTTCGCGGACGGCGTCTGGCAGCAGACCACGCTGGGCTCGGACGCCGTATACGCGATCCCGCAGGACATCGGGCCGATGATGTTCTACTACCGCGAGGACCTGTTCAAGAAGTACGGCCTCGAAGTCCCCAAGACCTGGGACGAGTTCGCCGAGACCGCGCGGAAGCTGAAGAAGGCGGACCCGGACGTCGACCTCACCACCTTCTCCGCGAACGACTCCGGTCTCTTCGCCGGTCTCGCCCAGCAGGCGGGCGCGCAGTGGTGGACCACCGAGGGCCAGAAGTGGAAGGTCGGCATCGACGACACGGCGACGAAGCGGGTCGCGGACTTCTGGGGCGGCCTCGTCAAGGAGGGCGCCGTCGACAACCAGCCGATGTACACCCCGGCCTGGAACAAGGCGCTCAACACCGGGAAGCAGATCGCCTGGGTCAGCGCCGTGTGGGCGCCGGGCACACTGACCACGGCCGCGCCCGACACCGAGGGCAAGTGGAAGGTGGCGCCGCTGCCGCAGTGGTCGGCCTCCGAGAACACCACCGGCAGCTGGGGCGGCTCCTCGACCGCCGTCACCACGGACTCCGAGCACAAGGGTGCCGCCGCGAAGTTCGCCACCTGGCTGAACACGGACCCCGAGGCGCTGACCGCGCTGGCCAAGGAGGGCGGTATCTACCCGGCCGCCACCACCGCGCAGACCAGTGACGCGTTCGCCGAGCCGCCGGCCTTCTTCTCCAACCAGGCCGACTTCTACACCGTCGCCTCCGAGGTCGCGAAGACGACCGCGCCCTCCGCCTGGGGCCCGAACGTGAACGTCGCCTACACGACCTTCAAGGACGCGTTCGGCGCCGCCGCGAAGAACAAGTCGGACTTCGGCGCCGCCCTGACGACGATGCAGGACGACACGGTCGCCGACATGAAGAAGCAGGGCTTCGAGGTCGCTCAGTGACGACGGCACACCGGAGGTCGTACGGGGTCAAGGGGGCCCCGTACGCCCACCCGTCTCCCACCACCACCCTCACACGAGCGCGAAGCGCCCCCTATCTTTTCCTTCTCCCCGCCACGATCCTGTTCGCCCTGTTCTTCGCGCTCCCCATCGGCTACGCGGTCTGGCTCAGCCTGCACAAGGTGCAGGTCAAGGGGCTCGGCCTCGGCTCGGGCGCGCGCAGCGAGGTGTGGGCGGGCATCGAGAACTACACCGACGCGCTGACCGACTCCGAACTGCTGGACGGCGCGCTGCGCGTCCTCGGCTACGGCGCGATCGTGGTCCCGGTCATGCTCGGTCTGGCGCTGGTCCTCGCCCTGATGCTGGACAGCGACAAGGTACGCCTGGCCCCCTTCACCCGGCTGGCGATCTTCCTGCCGTACGCGGTCCCGGGCGTCGTGGCGGCCCTGCTCTGGGGCTTCCTCTACCTCCCCGACGTCAGCCCGTTCTACTTCGTGCTGGAGAGGCTGGGACTCCCCCAGCCGGACCTGCTGGACGGCGGCGGGCTGTACGCGGCGCTGTCGAACATCGCGATCTGGGGCGGCACCGGCTTCAACATGATCGTCATCTACACCTCGCTCCAGGCGATCCCGGTCGAGGTGTACGAGGCGGCCAAGCTGGACGGCGCGACCCCGCTGCAGATCGCCCTGCGGATCAAGATCCCGATGGTGGCGCCCTCCCTGGTGCTGACCTTCTTCTTCTCGATCATCGCCACGCTCCAGGTGTTCAGCGAGCCCACCACCCTCAAGCCGCTCACCAACTCCGTGTCCACGACGTGGAGTCCGCTGATGAAGGTGCACCGGGACGCGTTCGGCGAGGGCGACATCCACTCGGCGGCGGCCGGCGCCGTGATCATCGCCGTGGCCACCCTGGTCCTCTCCTTCGGGTTCCTGAGGGCCGCGAACGCCCGTAGCAAGCAGGAGGCAGCACAGTGAGTTCTCTTGCCGTCCGCAAGGCCGCCCCGGCGGCCGGCACGACCCCCGGCACCGCCGAGGGTCCGCCGCTGCGCCGCCGGATCGCGCTCGTCCCGACGCTCACCCTGCTGCTGGGCGCGCTCTACTGTCTGCTGCCCGTGGCCTGGGTGCTGATCGCGGCCACCAAGTCGGGCAGCGAACTGTTCTCCACCTTCACCTTCCTGCCCGGCACCGGCTTCGCGGACAACCTGTCCGACCTCAACGCCTACCGGGACGGCGTCTACTGGCAGTGGATGGGCAACTCCGCCCTCTACGCCGGTCTCGGCGCCCTGCTGTCCACCGTCGTCTCGGCGATCAGCGGCTACGCGCTGGCGATCTACCGCTTCAAGGGCCGCGAGGCCGTCTTCAACGTCCTCATGGCGGGCGTGCTGATGCCGCCGGTGATCCTGGCGATCCCGCAGTACCTGCTGATGGCGAAGGCGGATCTGGCCGACAGCTACTGGTCGGTGCTGCTGCCGCTGGTCCTCTCCCCGTACGGCGTCTATCTGTCCCGGATCTACGCCGCCGCGGCCGTCCCCTCCGACGTGGTCGAGGCGGGCCGGATGGACGGGGCGGGCGAGTGGCGGATCTTCACCCGGATCGCGCTGCCGATGATGGTGCCGGGGCTGGTGACGGTGTTCCTGTTCCAGTTCGTGGCCGTCTGGAACAACTTCCTGCTGCCGTACATCATGCTCAGCGACGACGAGAAGTTCCCGATCACGCTCGGTCTGTTCACGCTTCTCGAACAGGGCTCCAACACTCCGGCGCTCTACACCCTGGTGATCACCGGCGCACTCCTCGCGGTGATCCCGCTGATCGCGCTCTTCCTGGTCATCCAGCGGTTCTGGAGCCTCGATCTGCTCTCCGGAGCCGTAAAGTCATGACCATGAGCAGCACGGGGGGCAGGCGCAAGCCGCCGACCATTCACGACGTGGCGCGCGAGGCGGGAGTCTCCCGGGGGACGGTCTCGCGCGTGCTCAACGGCGGCCACTACGTCAGCCCGACGGCCGCCGAGGCGGTCAACGCCGCGATCCGCAGGACGGGTTACGTCGTCAACCGGCACGCCCGCTCACTGATCACGGGCCGCTCGGACTCGATCGGCTTCCTGCTGACGGAACCGCAGGAGAAGCTGTTCGAGGACCCCAACTTCAATGTCCTGCTGCGGGGTTGCACCCAGGCGCTGGCCGCGCACGACATCCCGCTGCTGCTGATGGTGGCGGGCACGGAGGACGAGCGGCGCCGGATCACGCGCTACATCACGGCCGGCCATGTCGACGGGGTGCTGCTGGTGTCCAGCCACTCCGGGAACCCGGTCGCCCAGGAACTCCGCGAGGCGGGCATCCCGCTCGTGCAGTGCGGCAAGCCCATGGCGCCCGGCTCCAAGGTCAGTTACGTGGCCGCCGACGACCGGGACGGCGCCCGGGACATGGTCCGCCATCTGCTGTCGCTGGGCCGCCGCTGCATCGGCGTGGTGACCGGCCCGCTGGACACCCCCGGCGGTGTCGACCGGCTCGCCGGGTACAAGGAGGTCCTCACCGAGGCCGGCGTGGAGATCGACGAGCGGCTCATCGTCTCCGGTGACTACAGCCGGGCCAGCGGTGAGGCGGGCACCGAGGTGCTGCTGGCGCAGGCCCCCGACCTGGACGCCGTGTTCGTGGCGTCCGACCTGATGGCGCAGGGCGCGCTCACGGCGCTGCGCCGGGCGGGCCGCCGGGTCCCCGAGGACGTGTCCGTGGGCGGCTTCGACGACTCCGCCGCGGCCACGGAGGCCGTCCCCGCGCTCACCACCATCCGCCAGCCCTACGACCGCATCAGCAACGAGATGGTGCGTGTCCTGCTGGCCCAGATCGGCGGCGAGGACCCGGCGGCGGTGATCCTGCCGACGGAACTGGTACGGCGGGAGTCGACCTGAGCCGCCGCCTACGGGAGCCGGTGGACGTCAGTGGTGCGCCGGCTCCCGGTCGGGTGTCCGTGTCTCCTCGGTGACACGGGTGCCCGGGTGGCGCAGCGCGCACAGGAACCCGATGGCGAGCGCGATGGCCATCCCGTAGAACACCCACTGGTTGGCCTCGGCGAAGTCCATCCGGATCGCGTCCATCGAGTCCTGTACCACCGAACCGACCGGGCCGTCCCCGCTCGGCGCCTGGCTGTCCGGGTTGCCGGTGACCGACTCGGCGATGTCGCGGGCCGCGTCCTGCGCCGCGGTGTCCGGGACTCCCTTGGAGGTCAGGGTCTCGACGACCTTGTCGGTGGTGACATGCGTCAGGATCGTGCCGTACACCGCGAGCCCCACGGCCGCCGCGAAGTTGCGCACGGTCTGGGTGATGCCGGTGACCTCGCCGTAGGAGGCGTTGAGGGCGCGGTTCACCGCGTCGGTCGAGGCGGGCGCGAGCAGGAAGCCGATACCGGCGCCGGCGAGGGCGACGTAGGGCCACTGGTCGTGCATCGAGAGGTCCGTGAGCTTGTTCGCCCACAGGGCGAAGCCGACCGCGCCGAGGGCCGTGCCCAGTTTCAGCGCGGGCCGGGCGCCGCGTTTGTCGAGGATCCTGCCGCCCCACTGGGAGGCGATGGCGAAGCCGATGAAGAAGTACAGCAGGAACAGCGCGGCCTGGTTGGGCGAGGCGCTGAGCGAGACCTGCGCGTAGACCGAGGCGAAGAAGAACAGGGGGACGAACGCGAGCATCGCGAAGAACAGGACGGCCGCGTCGACGCTGAACGCCTTGTCGCGGAAGACATGGAGCTTGATCAGCGGTTCGTCGACGCGGAGTTCGTAGGCGCAGAACAGCACGAGGACCGCGAGCCCGCCGACGATGCAGGCCCAGGTGGCGACGCTGCTCCAGCCCCAGGCGGAGGCCTGCTGAAGGCCGAGCACGCTCAGGCCCATGCCGAGGGCGACGAGTGCGGCGCCGGGCAGGTCGAGGCGTTCACGGCGGGCCTGGTGCGGGATGTGGGCGAGGGCGGTCAGGACGAGCGCGATGATCGCGACGGGCACGTTGACCCAGAAGATCGCCCGCCAGGTCCAGCTGGTGAGCCAGCCACCGAGCAGCGGGCCGAGCGCGGTGAGGGCGCCGGTCAGCCCGAAGAACAGGGCGAGGGCCCGGCCGCGCTTGTCGACGGGGAAGACGGCGACGACGACGGCGAGCGCGGCGGGGAACATCAGCGCGGCGCCCAGGCCCTGGGTGGCGCGGAAGATGATCAGCCAGGTCTGGGCGAAGCCGTTGTCGGGGACACAGCCGCAGAGCACGGAGGAGATGACGAAGGTCAGGGTGCCGATCACCATCATCCGGCGGTGCCCGAGGATGTCGGCGAGCCGCCCGCCGAGCGCGAAGAACGCGGCCAGCGCGAGGAGATAGGCGTTGACCACCCACTGGATCCCCGAGGAGGAGAGGTCGAGTTCGTCGACGATGCTGGGGGCGGCGATGGCGACGATCGTCTGGTCGATGAAGGTCATCGACACGGCGAACATCATCGCCGCGAGAGCCAGGGTCTGATGGGGCGCGGCGGCTGCGGCCGGTCCGGGCCCGGAATGTTCCGTTGTATCGGCCATGGGTGGAATTTTCCCTTGATCTGCTGCCGCGCGCACGCGCTCGTCGACGGCGGACGGTAAGGGCCCGAGACTCCGGGTCATCACCCGAACGGTCGTCCGAAGATCGCGCCGCCACCGGGGTCGGAGGCCCGACACGGGGTACTCGACGGGCACCGGCCCCGGATCCGGTTGGACACTGGAGTGCGGCCGGGGTGTGCCGGCGGACGAGACTCAGGACGCGACTGCCATGAACAGCGACAGCAATCACCGGGGCGCGGAGCACGCGCGTCAGCAGGACGGGGAGAACGGCATCTCCAGCCACTCCGTCTTCGGCGCGCCCTGCTGGGTGAGCCTCACCAGCCGGGATCTGCCGGCCACGGAGACCTTCTACTCCGCCGTGCTGGGCTGGCGCTGGCGTACGGCGAAGCTCGGGGACCACTTCCGGATCGCGCTGGCGGACGGGGTGCCGGTCGCCGGGATCGCCGGGGTGGCGTCGCTGTGGCAGATGGCGGTCGCCTGGACCCCGTACTTCGCCGTGTCCGACGCGGACGCGGCGGCCTCCCGGGCCCGGGAGCGCGGCGGCACGGTCGCGGTCGGGCCGCTGTCCTTCCCGCCCGGCCGGGCGGCCCTGCTGGCGGACCGGCACGGGGCGTCCTTCGGGATCTGGGAGGGCGCGCTGTTCACCGACTGGGAGACCTGGCGCAAGGCCGCCCCCGCCTTCATCCGGCTGCACACCCGGGACGCCTTCGACGCGGCCATCTTCTACGGCGAGGTCCTGGAGTGGGCCACCGAGAAGCCGGGCTGCTGCGAGGTCCACTACGAGGGCGACGAGGTCGTACTGCGCAGCGAGGGCCAGGCGGTGGCCCGGATCAGTTCCGGCGCGCTGGAGGCGGCACCCGATCCCACGATCCGGCCGCACTGGCAGGTCCACTTCTCCGTCTCCGATGTGACGGCCTGTGTCGAGTCGGCCCAGCATCACGGCGGCACGGTCCTCTCCCACCGGCCGCACGAGGCGGTGCTCCGCGATCCGGACGGCGCCCAGTTCACGATCACCTCGCGCGGCGAACGCTGACCGCCGTCCGGCCGGCGCCGGTGGCGGTCACCCGCCCCGGGAGGGACGCGACAGCAGCACCAGCGACCGGGCCTCGACGGTGATCTCCGCGCCCGCCTTGTGCTCGGACTCGTCCGGGACGCCGTCCGGCTCCGCGGCCGTGTCGACGAGGCTCGCCCACCACTCGCCGTAGACGGCGCCGGGCAGCCGGAAGGTCCGCGGCTCCCAGTGGCTGTTCAGCAGGATCAGGAAGGAGTCGTCGACGACGGGCCCGCCGTGGGCGTCGCGTTCGGCGATGGCGTCGCCGTTGAGGAAGACGGCCACGGCATGGGCGTCGGGGCGGTCCCAGTCGGCGTCGGTCATCTCCCGGGCGTCCGGCCGCAGCCACACCAGGTCGGCGAGCGGCTGGTCCGCGCGGGTCGGGGTGTCGCCCCGGAAGAAGCGGCGGCGGCGCAGCACGGGATGGGCGGCGCGCAGGGCGATGAGGTCGCGGGTGAACGCGAGGAGCGCGCGCTGTTCGGCGTCGAGCCGCCAGTCGAGCCACGAGACCTCGTTGTCCTGGCAGTAGGCGTTGTTGTTGCCGCGCTGGGTGCGGCCCGACTCGTCGCCGTGGCTCAGCATGGGAATGCCCTGCGACAGCAGCAGGGTGGTCAGCAGGTTGCGCTGCTGGCGGGCGCGCAGCGCGAGGACGGGCGGGTCCTCGGTGGGGCCTTCGACCCCGCAGTTCCAGGAGCGGTTGACGCTCTCGCCGTCCCGGTCGCCCTCGTTGTGCTTGTCGTTGTACGACACCAGGTCGCGCAGGGTGAATCCGTCGTGCGCGGTGACGAAGTTGACGCTGGCGCGCGGCCGGCGCCTGCTGTGTTCGTACAGGTCGGCGGAGCCGGTCAGCCGGGAGGCGAACTCGCCGAGTGTGTGCGGGCGCCCGCGCCAGAAGTCCCGTACACCGTCCCGGTACCTGCCGTTCCACTCCGACCACAGCGGCGGGAAGTTGCCGACCTGGTAGCCGCCCTCGCCCACGTCCCAGGGTTCGGCGATGAGCTTGACGCGGCTGATCACCGGGTCCTGCTGGATCAGGTCGAAGAATGCCGAGAGCCGGTCCACCTCGTGGAACTGCCGTGCCAGTGTGGCCGCCAGGTCGAAACGGAACCCGTCGACATGCATCTCGGTCACCCAGTACCGCAGTGAGTCCATGATCAGCTGGAGGACGTAGGGGTGCCGCATCAGCAGGCTGTTGCCGGTGCCGGTGGTGTCGTAGTAGTGCGCCCAGTCGCCGTCCACCAGGCGGTAGTACGAGGAGTTGTCGATACCCCGGAAGGAGAGGGTGGGGCCGCGCTCGTCGCCCTCGGCGGTGTGGTTGTAGACCACGTCGAGGATGACTTCGAGCCCGGCCTCGTGCAGCGCCCTCACCATCGACTTGAACTCGGTGACCTGCTGGCCGCGGGTGCCGTGGGCGGCGTAGGCGTTGTGCGGGGCGAAGAAGCCGATGGTGTTGTAGCCCCAGTGGTTGGTGAGGCCCCGGTCCAGCAGGACACCGTCCTGGACGAACTGGTGGACCGGCATCAGTTCGATCGCGGTCACACCCAGCGAGGTGAGGTGTTCGACGACGGCCGGGTGCGCCAACCCGGCGTAGGTGCCGCGGAGTTCGGGGGGCACGTCGGGGTGGAGGCGGGTGAGGCCGCGGACGTGTGCCTCGTAGACAACGGTGTCGGCGTACGGCCGCCGGGGCGGGCGGTCGTCGTCCCAGTCGAAGTACGGGTCGGTGACCACGCCGAGCATGGTGTGCCCGGCGCTGTCGGCGCCCGGTTCCCGGAGGGAGGGATGGTTGTCCGTCTGCCCGTCCACGGCCCTGGTGTACGGGTCGAGCAGCAGTTTCGCCGGGTCGCAGCGGTGGCCGGCGGTCGGGTCCCAGGGCCCGTGCACGCGGTAGCCGTAGCGCTGCCCGGGGCCGACGCCGGGGAGCCGGCCGTGCCAGACGAAGCCGTCTGCCTCGGTGAGCGGGACGGTGCGATGGGTGCCGTCGTCGTCCACGAGGACCAGGTCGACGCGTTCGGCGACCTCGCTGAACAGGGCGAAGTTGGTGCCGATGCCGTCGTAGGACGCGCCCAGCGGAGAGGGGTGCCCGCTCCACACGGGCACCCCTTTCCGGTTCGGCCGCACGCTCACCGCGCGCCCCCGCACAGGTCCGGCAGCTCGCCGGCGAGCGCGGCGACGGGTGCCTCGCGGGGCACCTGGAGCATCGCGCGCAGCGCCGGTTCGGGGGCCGTCGGCACCAGGGGCACACCCTGGTCGACCGGTGCCCGCTGGGTGAACCAGACGACCGTGCCGCCGCCGGCCGGGGAACAGCAGCCCCAGCCGTCGCTGAGCGCGGCGATACGGGTCAGGCAGGGGCGCAGCTCCCGGTCCGGGCGCAGCGCGCGGTCGTTCTCGCCCACCGCCGCGATGAGGTGCTGGCCGTTCCACCACATCTCGACCGAGGTGTGTTTGTCGGTGGCGTGTTCCTCGATCGCGCCCAGGAGCAGTTCGGCACTGTGACAGACGGGGCCGACCAGGGTTTCCAGGTCCCAGAACCGGAGGTGGGCGGCCAGGATGCGGCTGACCTGTCCGACCCGTTCCGGACTGACGTCCACGTCGAGGTGGTAGTAGCGAGGCACTGCGGGCTTCATCGTCGTTGGCTCCTCACCGGCGAAGCGTCCGCCCCATGGACACGGGGCGTGAGCACCGATCACTTCTGAGTCAGCTCCAGAGTGGGAGGGCTACGCCATTCGTGCAACACGAGCGACTCCCGGGGTGGTTGAAGAACCAACAAGACGCCCGGTGATTCCCTGTGCACCATGAGTGAAGGCATCGGCTCCGTGAGGCGCCGGTGCCCCTCCGTGCACGACCTCCCCCCGGGAAGCGTGCTCCGCCGAGAGTGCCGGGAGGGACGAGCACATGCTGCTGCCCGCCAAGAACGAGGTGGCCAGACATCTGCGGCGCTACCGCACCTGGGAACGCGTGATGCTCGCGTCCCCGACCGACCGCGCGGCCCGGGACAGCTTCGAGGACTCGGGCTACACGCTGTGCGTGCTGATGGGCAAGCGCTGCGCCCGTGAGGCCGTGACGGCGGCCGAGCGCTATCTCCAGACGAGTCTGCCCGCCTACCTCCAGGAGCAGACCGGGCGCCTCAGGCAGGACCAGAACGGCAAGGTCCGCAAGGAGCAGACCCGCAAGACCCGTTCCGCCGGACGGGAGACGTCCTCCGGACGGCGTTTCACGGCAGGGCGGTAGGACCCGATTTCGCGGCAGGACCCGTTTTCCTTCACTACCCGTTCGGCCCAGTGCCGATCCCCGAGCACGGCGGAGGTGAGACCCCATGAGCCCGATCCCGGCCCCGGCCGTCGGCCGCGTCCCCGTCAGGGACGTCCGTCCGCTCGTCGAGTGCGGCAGGCGTCCCGCGAAGGCGGTGGTCGGCGAGACCTTCGAGGTCACCGCGACGCTCTTCCGCGAGGGACACGGTGTGGTGGCCGCCAATGTCGTGCTCAAGGACCCGGAGGGCCGCCCGGCGCCGTGGACCCCGATGCGTGAGCTGGTCCCCGGCACCGACCGCTGGGGCGCCTGGGTCACTCCCACCTCCGTGGGCCGCTGGACATATCGCGTCGAGGCGTGGGGCGACCCGGTCGCCACCTGGCGGCACACCGCCCGGATCAAGGTCCCGGCGGGCATCGACTCCGGACTCGTCCTGGAGGAGGGCGCCGAGCTGTTCACGCGCGCCGCCGCCGGCGTACCGGAGGGGGGCGGGCACACCGTCCTGCTGACGGCGGCCGGACGGCTCCGCGACGACTCGCTGCCGGTCGCCGACCGGCTGGCGGCGGCGTTGGCGCCGGAGGTGGACGAGGTCCTCGCCCGCCACCCCCTGCGCGAACTGGTCACCTCCAGCGAACCCCTCCCCCTGCTGGTCGAACGCGAACGCGCCCTCTTCGGCTCCTGGTACGAGTTCTTCCCCGCTCCGAGGGCACCCCGAGCAGCCCCACGGAACCTTCCGCACCGCCGCCCGACGCCTGCCCGCCATCGCCGCGATGGGCTTCGACGTCCTCTACCTCCCCCGATCCACCCCATCGGGACCACCTTCCGCAAAGGCCGCAACAACACCCTCTCCCCCACCCCCGACGACGTCGGCGTCCCCTGGGCCATCGGCTCCCCGAAGGCGGCCACGACACCGTCCACCCGGATCTGGGCACGATCGACGACTTCGACTTCTTCGTGGCCGAGGCCCGCGCGCTGGGCCTGGAAGTCGCCCTGGACTTCGCCCTGCAGTGCTCCCCCGACCACCCCTGGGTGGACAAACACCCCGAGTGGTTCCACCACCGCCCCGACGGCACCATCGCCCACGCCGAGAACCCGCCGAAGAAGTACCAGGACATCTACCCGATCGCCTTCGACGCCGACCTGCCCGGCCTCATCACCGAGACCACCCGGGTCCTGCGGCACTGGATGGACCACGGGGTCCGCATCTTCCGCGTCGACAACCCCCACACCAAACCCGTCCTGTTCTGGGAACGGGTCATCGCCGGCATCAACACCACCGACCCCGACGTCATCTTCCTCGCCGAGGCCTTCACCCGCCCCGCGATGATGCACACCCTCGCCGCCACCGGCTTCCAGCAGTCCTACACCTACTTCACCTGGCGCAACACCAAAGCCGAACTCACCGAGTACGCCACCGAACTCACCGGCGAAGCCGCCAGCTACATGCGGCCCAACTTCTTCGTCAACACCCCCGACATCCTCCACGCCTTCCTCCAGGAAGGCGGCCGCCCCGCCTTCGAACTCCGCGCCGTCCTCGCCGCCACCCTCTCCCCCACCTGGGGCGTCTACTCCGGCTACGAACTCTGCGAGAACACCCCCTCAAACCCGGCAGCGAGGAATACCTCGACTCCGAGAAATACCAACTCCGCCCCCGCGACTGGGACGCGGCAGCACAAGACGGACGTACCATCGCGCCCCTCATCACCGCGCTCAACGAGATCAGGCGACGCCATCCCGCACTGCACGGGCTCCGGAACCTCCGTTTCCACCGGACCGGCAACGACGCGGTGATCGCGTACAGCAAGCGGACGGGCCCGGACGCGGTCGTGGTGGTCGTCAATCTCGATCCGCACCACACCCAGGAGGCCACGGTCACGCTCGACCTGGCGGAACTCGGCCTGGGCGGGGACGAGAACGTGCCGGTACGCGACGAGTTGACGGGTGAGACCTACCGCTGGGGAAGGACGAACTACGTGCGCCTGGAACCCGGGCGGGCACCCGCGCACATCCTCCACGTCCGGCTCCCGGCCGGGAACGCGTCTCCCTCGCCTCAGGACTCGTCGCAGATCGGAGTGTCAGGTACGCCATGACCATGAACAAACCCATCCCGGACACCTTCGAGGACACTCCGCAGAAGGACCGGGACCCGGACTGGTTCAAACGCGCCGTCTTCTACGAGGTCCTGGTCCGCTCCTTCCAGGACAGCAACGGCGACGGCATCGGCGACCTCAAGGGCCTGACCGCCAAACTCGACTACCTGCAGTGGCTCGGCATCGACTGCATCTGGCTCCCGCCCTTCTTCAAATCCCCCTCCGCGACGGCGGCTACGACGTCTCCGACTACACCGCCGTCCTCCCCGAATTCGGCGACCTCGCCGACTTCGTCGAATTCGTCGACGCCGCCCACCAACGCGGCATGCGCGTCATCATCGACTTCGTCATGAACCACACCAGCGACCAGCACCCTGGTTCCAGGAATCCAGAAAAGACCCCGACGGCCCCTACGGCGAATACTACGTCTGGGCCGACGACGACAAACAGTTCCCCGGCGCCCGCATCATCTTCGTCGACACCGAAGCCTCCAACTGGACCTTCGACCCCGTCCGCAAGCAGTACTACTGGCACCGCTTCTTCTCCCACCAGCCCGACCTCAACTACGAGAACCCCGCCGTACAGGAAGAGATGATCTCCGCCCTGCGGTTCTGGCTCGACCTCGGCATCGACGGCTTCCGCCTCGACGCCGTGCCCTACCTGTACCAACAGGAAGGCACCAACTGCGAAAACCTTCCCGCAACCCACGACTTCCTCAAACGGGTACGCAAGGAGATCGACGCCCACTACCCCGACACCGTCATCCTCGCCGAAGCCAACCAATGGCCCGAGGACGTCGTCGACTACTTCGGCGACTTCGCCAGCGGCGGCGACGAATGCCACATGGCCTTCCACTTCCCCGTCATGCCCATCTTCATGGCCGTGCGCCGGGAATCCCGCTACCCCGTCTCGGAAATCCTCGCCAAGACCCCCGCCATCCCCGCAAGCTGCCAATGGGGCATCTTCCTGCGCAACCACGACGAGCTCACCCTCGAAATGGTCACCGACGAAGAACGCGACTACATGTACGCGGAATACGCCAAAGACCCCGCATGCGCGCCAACATCGGCATCCGCCGCCGCCTCGCCCCACTCCTGGACAACGACCGCAACCAGATCGAACTCTTCACCGCCCTGCTCCTCTCCCTGCCCGGCTCACCGATCCTCTACTACGGCGACGAGATCGGCATGGGCGACAACATCTGGCTCGGCGACCGCGACGCCGTCCGCACCCCCATGCAATGGACCCCCGACCGCAACGCCGGCTTCTCCTCCTGCGACCCCGGACGCCTCTCCCTCCCCACGATCATGGACCCCGTCTACGGCTACCAGGTCACCAACGTCGAAGCCTCCATGTCGTCGCCGTCGTCGCTGCTGCACTGGACCCGCCGGATGATCGAGATCCGCAAACAGAACCCGGCATTCGGCCTCGGCACATACACCGAACTGCCCTCGTCGAACCCGTCCGTACTCGCCTACCTGCGCGAACACGGGGACGACCTGGTGCTGTGCGTGAACAACTTCTCCCGTTTCGCGCAGCCCACCGAACTCGATCTGCGGGCCTACGAAGGACGCCACCCCGTCGAACTCATCGGCGGTGTCCGTTTCCCCGCCATCGGTGAACTGCCCTATCTCCTCACCCTCGCGGGCCACGGCTTCTACTGGTTCCGGCTCTCCCGAGTCCTCTCCCGCGCTGCCCGAGGGCGCTGAAGCGCGGGCGGCGAAAGGACGCGTCACCATGTCGAAGACCGCAACCGCGTTGCTCCGGCCGAGCAGCGACGGGGTCGCCGCCGATCTCATGGCCTCGCTGGCCGGGCTGTTGCGCGAGTGGCTGCCCCGGCAGCGCTGGTTCGCCGGCAAGGACCGCCCGGTCACGGACCTCGCCCTGCTGTCGATGACCGAGCTGTATCCGGGCTGTCTGCATCTGCTGGTGCACACCGGCCAGCCGAGCCACACCGCTCACGGCGGGGTGCCCGCGCCCGGTGGCACGCCCCCGGCCGGTGACTGCTATCAGCTGCTGCTCGGGGTGCGTGAGCATGTGGGGCCCCGTCTCGGGCGAGCCCTGATCGGGCAGGCGCAGGAGGGTCCGCTCGCGGGTCTGACGGTGTACGACGCGTTGTACGACCCCGGTCGGCCCAGTTGCTCCTGGAGCGGCTGCGGCACCCCGGGACTGCGGGCCCGCTGCGGTTCGAGGCGGCCCCGGACGCCCGGGTACCGGCCGGGCTGGCACCACGGCTGCTGGACGCCGAGCAGTCCAACTCCTCGCTGGTGTACGGCGACGCGTACATCCTGAAGGTGTTCCGGCGTATCCAGGCGGGGGTGAACCCCGATCTGGAGGTGCCGGGTGCGCTGGCCGGGCAGGGGTGCGGGCGGGTGCCGGCGCCGGTGGCCTGGTTCCGGACGACCGATCCGTTCCCGGCGACGCTCGGGGTGCTGCAGCCGTTCCTGCCCGACGCGTCCGACGGCTGGACGCTCGCGCTCGGCGCGCTCGCCGCCGGACAGGACTTCACGGCGCAGGCCCGTGAGCTGGGGCGGGCCACGGCGGAGGTGCACCTCGCGCTCGCCTCGGCGTTCCCGTCCGGGACCCACGACGAGAACGGGCGGACGGCGACCGCGATGACCGAGCGGTTGGACGCCGCCGCGCGCTCGGTACCGGCGCTGCGGCCGTACGTCCCCGGGCTGCGTACCGCCTTCCGTGCCCTGCTCTCCTGTGATGCCGGGCCGCCCGCGCAGCGTGTGCACGGTGATCTGCATCTGGGGCAGGTGCTGCGGGCGGGCCGGGAGTGGTTCGTGATCGACTTCGAGGGCGAGCCGTCCCGGCCGCTGGCCGAGCGGTGCGGCACCCAGTCGCCGGTGCGGGACATCGCGGGGATGCTGCGCTCCTTCGACTACGCGGCCCGGCAGCGCCGCCCTGGCGCCCGGAGTGGGCGCGCGGCTGCCGGGAGCGTACTGCGCGGGCTACGCGGCCCGCGCCGGCTGGGACCCGCGCGAGAAGCACGGTCTGCTGCGCGCCTATGAGACGGACCGGGCCGTGTACGAGGTGCTGTACGAGGCCCGGCACCGTCCCGACTGGCTTCCGTACCGATGGCGGCGATCGAGCGTCTCGCCGTGAGAGGAGACTGAGACCGTGGCCCTGCGCGACACCACTCCCCCGAGGCGGCGGGCCCGCCCCGGCGCGGGCCCCGGCTCACCGTGCCCGCCCCTCCCCTGGCTCCCGAGGAGCGTGCGCGGCTGCTCTCCGGCGCGCACCACGACCCGCACTCCTGCTCGGCGCCCATCCGGTGCCGGGCGGGATCGCGGTGCGGCCCTGCGACCGTACGCGCACGCGGTGAGTGTGGTGACCGGCGGCGAGCGCACCTATCTCGCGTCGGAGGGCGACGGTCTGTTCTCGGTGCTGCTGCCGCTCGACGACACCGTCACCGCCACCACCACAGCCACCGCCACCGCCACCGTCCCGGAGTACACGCTGCTGGTCTCGTACGAGGACTCCGACCAGGAGGTCCATGACCCGTACCGCTTCCTGCCCGCGCTCGGGGAGCTGGATCTGCATCTGATCCGTGAGGGCGGCACGAGCAGCTGTGGAAGGCGCTCGGGTCGGAGCCGATGACGCACCAGGGGTGACCGGTACCCGGTTCGCGGTGTGGGCGCCGAACGCGCGGGGGTACGGGTCGTCGGGGACTTCGCCTCCTGGAACGGGACGGCTTTCCCGATGCGGTCCCTCGGCTCGTCCGGCGTCTGGGAGCTGTTCCTGCCGGGGGTGGGCGAGGGCGCCCACTACAAGTACGAGATCGTCTCGCGCCACGGCCACCGGCTGCTCAAGGCCGACCCGATGGCCCGCCGGGCGGAGGTGCCGCCCGCGACGGCGTCCGTCGTGCACGTCTCGCACTACGCGTGGTCGGACGAGGAGTGGATGGCGCGGCGCGGGGACACTCCGGTGCACGAGGCGCCGTTCTCCGTCTACGAGGTCCATCTTCCGTCCTGGCGACCTGGCCTGACGTATCGTCAACTCGCCGATGTGCTCCCGGAGTACGTCTCCGACCTCGGCTTCACCCATGTCGAGTTGATGCCGGTCGCACAGCATCCGTTCAGCGGCTCCTGGGGCTATCAGGTCACCGGCTTCTACGCGCCGGCCGCCCGCCTCGGCACCCCCGACGACTTCAAGTACCTCGTCGACGCCCTGCACCGGGCCGGGGTCGGGGTGATCGTGGACTGGGTGCCCGCGCACTTCCCCAAGGACGACTGGGCGCTCGGGCGCTTCGACGGGGAGCCGCTGTACGAGCCCGGGGACAGCCGGCGGGCCGAGCATCCGGACTGGGGGACGTACGAGTTCGACTTCGGGCGGGTCGAGGTGCGCAACTTCCTGGTGGCGAACGCGGTGTACTGGTGCGAGGAGTACCACATCGACGGGCTGCGGGTGGATGCCGTGGCGTCGATGCTGTACCTCGACTACTCACGGGACTCCGGGCAGTGGTCGCCCAATGTGTTCGGCGGGCGGGAGGACCTGGACGCGGTCGCGTTCCTCCAGGAGATGAACGCGACCGTGTACCGGCGGGTGCCGGGGTGGTCACCATCGCGGAGGAGTCCACGGCCTGGGACGGGGTGACCCGGCCGACGGACGGCGGGGGGCTGGGGTTCGGGCTGAAGTGGAACATGGGGTGGATGCACGACTCGTTGCAGTACATGGAGCATGAGCCGGTGCACCGCAGGTACCACCACGACGAGATGACCTTCTCGATGGTGTACGCGTACAGCGAGAACTACGTCCTGCCCATCTCCCACGACGAGGTCGTGCACGGGAAGCGGGCGTTGGTGTCCAAGATGCCGGGTGACTGGTGGCAGCGGCGGGCGAACCACCGTGCGTATCTGGGGTTCATGTGGGCCCATCCCGGTAAGCAACTCCTCTTCATGGGGCAGGAGTTCGCGCAGGGTGGTGAGTGGTCGGAGCCGGACGGGCCCCACTGGTGGCTGCTCGATCCCGGGTACGGGGCCGAGGCCGACCACCGTGGGGTGCGGGATCTCGTCCGCGACCTCAACGACGTCTACCGCCGTACGCCTTCCCTCTGGCAGCGGGACACGGATCCGGCCGGGTTCCAGTGGGTGTGCGGGGACGCCGCCGAGGACAACGTGTTCGCGTTTCTGCGGTTCGACGGGGAGGGGGTGCCGTTGCTGGCCGTCTCCAACTTCAGTCCGGTGGTGCGGGAGGGGTATCGCCTGGGGTGCCGGACGGTGTCGCTGCGTGGGTGAGGTGCTGAACACGGATGCGGGGGTCTATGGGGGTGGTGGGGTGACCAACCCCGGTCCCGTCGAACGCGAGACGCTCGCCTGGCACGGGCGGGCGGGGAGTGTTCGGGTCACCTGCCGCCCCTGTCCACGATCTGGTTCCGCCCTGCCTAGGTGGGGGGTGGGTTGGGTGCGTTGTCGGGTGCGGGTCCGGTGGGGGCTGGTCGCGCAGTTCCCCGCGCCCTGAAAGCAGGGGCTGCGCCCCGTGCTTTTCAGGCCCGCAGGGGCCTGGTCTTTCAGGGGCGCGGGGAACGGCGCGAGAAGCCCCACCGGGCCCGCACCCGACAACGCGCCCCCTGCCGCCACGACCGGTCAGGATCGGAGAAGCCGCGCGGCGGCGTCGCCGCCTAGCGTGGAGCGCAGGTCGTAGGGACCGGGAACGAGTACCAGAACGAGCACGGAGGAGTACGTCATGACCGCTGGGATGCAGACCGTCATCTACCCCGTCAAGGACCTCGCCGGGGCGAAGGCCCTGTTCGCCGCGCTGCTGGAGGTCGAGCCGTACGCGGACACCCCGTACTACGTCGGTTTCAAGGACGCGGGCCAGGACGTGGGCCTGGACCCGAACGGGCACGCGAAGGGAATGACGGGCCCGGTGCCGTACTGGCATGTGACCGACATCCGGTCGAGGCTCGCGGCCCTGCTCGGCGCGGGCGCGGAGACCCTGGAGGACGTCCACGACGTGGGCGGCGGCCGGCTCATCGCCTCGGTGAAGGACACGGACGGGAACCTGATCGGGCTCATGGAGGACACCGCCGCGGAGTAGCGCGCCGCCGGTGGATGCGCCCGCAGTAGTTGCACGCACAACGATCGTCCGGCCCTCTGTTACCGTGCACATATGGCAGCGAACACGGCCGGGGTCCGGCTGGAGGACCAGTGGCGGGACATCCTGTCCGTGCACGCCCGCACGATGTGCGAGATCGACCGTGCGCTGCATCCGCACGGCCTCGGCGCCAGCGACTTCGAGGTGCTCGACATCCTCGTCTCGGGCATGGCGGCGGCCACGGCCGCCGGGGATCTGTGCCGGGTGCAGAACATCGCGGAGAAGGTCCACCTCAGCCAGAGCGCGCTGTCCCGGCTGATCGGCCGCCTGGAGAAGGACGGCCTGGTGGAGCGGTCCGTCTGCGCGGAGGACCGGCGCGGTGTGTGGGTCACCCTGACGGACAAGGGGCGTCGGCTGCACGCCGAGGTGCTGCCGCTCCAGCGTGACGTCCTGGCCCGCATGCTCCAGCAGGGCTGACCGCACCCACCCGCGCTCAAGCGTTCAGATGCCCTGTCCTCCCAGGAGGGTGCCCACATCATGGGCGTCGAGGGTGAGACCGTGCGGGGAGCCGGCGTCGATGGTGAGGGAGAGATCGGCGTCGGCGGGCCACTGGGACGCGAGGGCGCCCAGCGGGACCACGCGGTAGCGCGACACGTACGGCAGGAGTTCGGCCATCGCGGGTTCCGAGGTGAACACCGGCACGATCTGTTCGCCGCCCGGCTGCTCCAGGACGGGCAGCGCCACGGCCGTCGGATCGCTCACGGCGGCCTCGTCGGCGTCGTCCGGCACCGGAATCAGCACCTCGCTGTCGGCGAGCGTGTGCAGCGCGGCCGTGTCATGGGTGTCGAAGGCGAGCACGGTCAGTGCGCGCTGGGCCGGTGAGACGGCCTGGGGCGCGTGGTGGCCGTTGGAGTGACCGTTCGAGGATATGTCCATGGAAGATCCCAGGTAGTGATGGAAAAGGCCGCCCGGGACGGCGTCCGTCCCGGGCGCGACGCCCCTCGCGTACCCGACAGGGACGCGGGCATTCCTCTTCGTCACCTCAGGTACGGCCAGTCACCGCGGGTACGGGCCGTCACTTCAGGTAGGGGCCGTCGGTGCCGATCCTGCCGGGGCCGTCGAGGACGTACACCCGCAGGTTGCCCTTGCCGGGGGCGCCGACCGCCAGGGTGCCGTTGGAGACGGTCCTCACGTCGCCGGTGACGGCGTCCCGGTAGGTGCCGTTCGGGACGCCGGTGAAGGTGGCGGCGCCGGTGACGGTGACCAGGGCGAAGCTGTCGGTCGATCCGCTGGTGTACCGGCGTTTGAAGGCCATCTGTCCGCTGATGCCCTCGGTGGAGTACTGGCCCGTCTGCAGCGCGGGGATCGCCCGCCGGATCTGGTTGAGCCGTTGCAGGTGCTTGACCAGCGGCTGGGCCAGGGTGGTGGCGACCTGGCCGCTCGCCGAGTCGGCCTTGCCGAACTCGGAGGCCGTGACCGATCCGGCGAGATGGTCGCCGTAGTAGGCCCTTCCTGTGCCGGCCAGCGCGCAGGTCGGCCCGCAGTCGATCTTCTGGCCCTTCTGGAACTCGATCTCGGAGCCGTAGTAGAGGGTCGGGATGCCGCGGAAGGTCCACATCAGGGACATGTTCTCGGCCCAGGCGTCGGTGCCCCCGCTGTAGCGGTTGCTCGACTTGTTGGGACCGTAGTCGTGGCTGTCGACGTAGACGACGTTGTACGTGGCGTCGTTGACGCTGTCGTCGGAGTCCTTGCCGTTGCCGAAGGCGTTCTGCGCGTCGCCGAAGTTCATGTGCATGCGCATGTCGATGATGTTCATGCCGGAGAACCGGCTGTGATCGGGCGTGTGGTAGCTGTTGCCGTTCAGGAAGGCGTTGGTGGAGGTCGGCTGGTTGCCCGTGCCGAGGTTGTTCTCGTGGTCGAACTGTTCGAGGGCCGCCTTCTCGTCGTCGGCGCTGTACTCCTTGCGTTCCTTCCAGGTGTAGAACTGCGCGGAGTGGTTGACCGAGCCACGGTTCCACTTGTCGTTGACGAAGGCCGCGACCTCGCCGAAGACGAAGAAGTTCTTCGCCGCCTCCGCGCCGAACTTCTGGGTGACGCGTTCCTGGATGGCGGGCAGGAAGCGGCGGTTCCAGGTGACGCGCGGGATGTGGACGGCCGTGTCGACCCGGAAACCGTCGACGCCCATGTCGATGTACTTGTTGTACGCGGCGATCAGATAGTTCTGCACGGTGGTGTTCTCGGTGTTGAAGTCCGCGAGGTCCTCGTGCAGCCAGCAGGAACGGGCGTCCTCGCCCTCCCAGTTCCCGATCCAGCACCGGTGGTAGTACGCCTTGGGGAACATGCCCGACGTGGGGCTCGGCCACTGGCAGTTGTAGAGGGTGTAGCCCTCGGCGCTCTTGCCGCCCGTGGGCTTGCCCCAGTTGACGCAGGTGTTGCCGGTCGGCTCGGCCGTGGACCACAGGTCGCCGTTGTAGTACGACTTCCCGGACTTGGGCTCGACGGTGAGGCCGTCGTACTCGAAGCCCTCGGCGCGCTCGTCGTAGTACCAGCTCCACTGGGAGTCGCGGACGCCGTACACGGTGGGGGTGAACAGGCCCTTGGCGCCCCAGCGGGAGCTGTGGTTGTAGACGACGTCCTGGTAGATCTTCATGCCCTTGGCGTGGGCCGCGTCGATCAGGTCCTGGTAGCTCGCGCCGGCCGATTCCAGGCGCGGGTCCACCTTGTAGAAGTCGTAGCCGTGATAGCCGTGGTAGTCGTAGTCGGAACGGTTCAGGACCACCGGGGTGATCCACACGGCCGAGAAGCCGAGGGCCTTGATGTAGTCGAGCCGTTCGACCAGGCCCTTGAAGTCGCCCCGGAACATGGGATCGCCGTTCGCCGCGTTGCCGGATTCGGTGTGCTGGCTGCCGCCCCGGTTGTTGCCCGGGTCGCCGTCGAAGAAGCGGGCGGTGAGGACGAAGTAGACGGGGTCCTTGCGGGGGTCGGTGCCGAGCGGGGTGCCGGTGGTGGGTTCGGGGGCCTTCGCCCCGGTGGTCGCCGTGGCCGCGGCGGAGGCGGGCGAGGTGTTGCCGGCGGCGTCCACCGCCTTCACCGTGTACGTGTAGGTGGTCCGCTCCTCCAGTCCCGTGTCGGAGAGGACCGTCGAGCCGGTGTCGGTGACGGTCGTGCCCTTGGTGCCGCCGGTGCGGGTGACCTGGTACCTGGTGACGCCCTTGTCGTCGGTGGCGGCATCCCAGCCGAGCACGATCGAGGTGTGGGTGGCCGTGGCGGTGACCTTGGTGGGCGCGGTCGGCGCCTGGGTGTCGGGCGCCTGCGCCGCGCAGGGGTCGGTGGCGTCCCGGGTGACCGTGCGGTCCTTCACCGTGGTGGTGCCGGTCGGGATCGTGTAGTCGGCGCTGTTGTTGTTGTCCCAGACGCCGTTGCCGTTGTTGAAGGCGGCCTTGAGGGAGGTGGCGGTGCCGAGGTCGAGGGTCCTCTTCCACCAGCCGGTGCAGGCGGATTCCATGCCTACGCCGGGTGCGGTCGTCCAGGAGCCGCCGGCGGGCTGGTAGTGGATGTTGGCGGTGGTCCAGCCGGTCGCGGCGGTCGAGTAGTAGACGGTGGCCTTGTTGCCCTCGACGGGACCGGTGCCGGCGCAGGGGTCGCTGTGGGCGATGACGCCGTCCTTGACGGTGATGTTCCCCGTGCCGAGCGCGTAGTTCGCGCCGCCGTTGTTGTCCCAGGTGCCGGAGCCGTTGTTGAAGGTGGCCTTCAGACCGGTGGCCGTGCCGAGGTCGACGGTCCTCTTCACCCAGTCCGTGCAGGCGGCCTCCATCGCCGTGCCCGGGACCGTGGTCCAGGAGCCGCCGTCCGGGGCGTAGTGGAGGTAGGTGGAGGCCCAGTTCCTGGTCTTCGTGTAGTAGAAGACGGTCGCCGTGTTCGCCTCGGCGGCGACCGGCCCCACGGGGGCGGAGGGTGCCGCCGGGACCGTGGCGAGCGCTCCGAGCAGGCCGGTCGCCACCACGAAGGACGCGAACGGGCGCCGTCGTGGTCGCCAGGGGGATGCGGATCTCATGGTTCGCCTCATGTGCCGTCTCCAATGCGGGCCGGGAGGTGGGGAGTCGCACTGCACGAGGTGCACTGCAAGAGGAACCGGCAAATTCCTGAAAGCCCTTGCAGCGCGGAAGCTACAGGGACATGACAGCCACGTAAAGAGATCGCGCGGCGGACGGTTCACCCTCGCCGGAGTACCCCTGGTGAAAACGGACCAGCAGTGGTGACCCGCGCCCACGCGTCCGGCGGGGCCCTGCGCCTAGCGTGGCCGTATGACCATGCAACCCTGGTTTCCCGCCGCCAAGCTGGGCATCTTCATCCACTACGGCATCTACGCCGTGGACGGAGTGCCGGAGTCCTGGTCCTTCTACTGGGGCGAGGTGACGCACGAGCAGTACATGAAACAACTCGACGGTTTCACCGCGTCCGCGTACGACCCCGCGGCCTGGGCCGGGTTGTTCGCCCGCGTCGGCGCGAAGTACGCGGTGCTCACCGCCCGCCACCACGACGGCGTCGCCCTGTGGGACACCGCCCACGGCGAGCTGAGCGTCGCCCGGCGCACCCCGGCGGGCCGGGACCTGATCGCCGGGTACGTCGACGCGCTGCGCGAACAGGGCCTCAAGGTCGGCCTCTACTACTCGCACTCCGACTGGAACCACCCCGACTACGCGAGTGTCCGCCACCCCGAGATCGACCGGTGGACGGACACCCACCCGGGCGGCAACGACGCCAACCGCTACTCCCATGCCGCGCCCGGCGAGGAGGACCCGGCGGCCTGGGACCGCTACCTCGCCTACCGGGACGGCCAGGTGAGCGAGCTGGTCGAGCGGTACCGCCCCGATCTGCTGTGGTTCGACGGCGAGTGGGAGCGCACCGAACAGCAGTGGCGGATCCAGGAGTTGGCGGACCTGATCCTCGCGGAGAACCCGGACACCGTCCTGAACGCCCGGATGCTCGGCCGCGGCGACTACGCCACCCCGGAGCAGGGAGTACCGCTCGAAGCGCCCTCCGGGCCATGGGAGTTGTGCCTGACCATCAACGACTCGTGGGGCTTCCAGCACCAGGACGACAACCACAAGTCGGTGCGGCAGCTGGTGCGTTACTTCGCCGAGACGATCGGCATGGGCGGCAATCTCCTGCTGGACGTCGGGCCGAAGGCGGACGGGACGATCCCCGCCGAGCAGGTGGAGCGGCTGGAGGGTCTCGGGGCGTGGATCGGACGGCACTCCGACGCCGTGTACGGGACGGTCGCCGGGCTCCCCGCCGGGCACCACTACGGCCCGAGCACCCTCTCCGCCGACCGGCGCACCCTGTATCTGACCTGCTTCGACGTCCCCCGCGAGTCCGTGGCGGTACGGGGACTGCGCAACCCCGTCAAGAAGGTCACGGTCCTCGGCACCGGCACCGAGCTGGGGCACCGGGTGATCGGCGGCCTGGACGCCGTACCCGGGGTGACGTGGATCGACGCCCCCGACGAGGCCGACCTCGACCCGTACGCGACCGTGCTCGCCCTGGAGCTGGACGGGGAGCTGGACCTCTACCGGGGGTCGGGCCGCGAGTGACGGGGTCCCGTCGGCGGGGCCCAGGGGCGCGGGAGTCCGACGTCGGCGGTGCGCGGGTGCGCTGGTCAGGGGCGCCCGCTCGGCGCCTGGGCGGGTGCGGGGCCGGGCGGCCGGTCCGCCGGGAGCTACGTACAATCCTCGGGAATCGGCCGGGGGTTCGCTTTCGGAAGCCCTCGGATCGGCCCGGGACGGCCCGGGGCCGGCTTCAGGGGGAATCGCATTGCCGTGGGACGTGGCTCCGCTGGTGGGCCGGGAGACGGAGCTGGCGCGCCTCGACGAGGTGCTCGACGGGCTGACGGGGACCGGGCGGGCACCGGCGGGGGCCGGGCACGGGCCGGCGGTCGTCGATGTCACCGGGGCCGCGGGGATCGGCAAGAGCAGGCTGGTGTCGGAGTTCTGCGCGCGGGCCCGGGAGCGCGGCATGACCGTGCTGCGCGGCCGGGCGACCGAGTACGAGCAGCAGCTGCCGTACCAGCCGCTCGCGGACGCTCTCGCGGACCTCGACACCGAGCTGCGGATGCCCTCCTCGCCGGCCGACGTCCACACCATGGACCGTTTCGCCCTGCAGCGCGCGGTGTCGGCTCTCCTCGCCCGGATCGCGCAGGCGGGCGACGGCCTGGTGGTGGCCCTCGACGACGTGCACTGGGCGGACCCGGCGTCCCAGGAACTCCTGGACCATCTGGTCCGCCATCCGCCGCGCCGCGCGCCCGTGGTGATCGTGGTGGCACGCCGTGAACGGCAGACCTCGCCCCGGCTCGTCGCCTCCCTCACCCGGGGTGTGGAGGCCGGTACGGTGCTCCGTCTCGAACTCGGCCCGCTGGACCGGAGCGCCTGCCTCGCGGCGCTCGCCCCCGGCCGGCCGGCGGAGCTCGCCGCCGAGCTGTACACGGCCAGCGAGGGCAACCCGCTGTACTTCCTCGCCCTGCTCCAGGCGGGCAGACCCGCGGGGCTCAGCTCACTGCTCCTCGACGAGCTGACGCCCCTCACCGGCGGTCAGCGCCGGACGGTGCAGGCCGTGGCCGTGCTCGGCGACCATGCGGCACCCGCGGTGGTGGCGGCCGTCACCGGCCGCCCCGAAAGCGAACTGGAGCCGGACTTCCGGGAGTTGACCGCCCGCGATCTCGCGCGTCCGGGACCCGGCGGTCGCTGGGCGCTGCGGCATCCGGTACTGCGGTCCCTCGTCCACGACACCACCGATCCGCTGCTGCGGACCCGTATGCACCGGCTCGCGGCGGCCGAACTGGGCCGGATCGGGGCGCCGGTCGCCGAGCGGGCGCACCATGTCGAGCGGTCGCTGACCGGCTGGGACCCGGACGCCGTGGACGTGCTCGTCGAGGCCGCCCGGCAGGCCGCCGCGACCGCGCCCGCGAGCGGCGCCCACTGGCTGGGGGTCGCCCTTTCCCACCTTCCCGAGCTGCCGGAGCACAGTGCGCTGCGCCGCACCCTGATGCTGCGCCGGGCCGAGGCGCTCGGCGCCTGCGGCGGGCTGCGGGAGAGCCGGGACCTGCTCCACGAGGTGATCAGCCTGTCGCCGCCGGGCACCGACGACGGCGTACGCGCGTCCGCCGTCACCCTGTGCGCGGTGATGGAACGTCATCTGGGGCGGTACACGGAGGCCGTGGCCCTGCTCCGCCGTGAACTGGCCCTGGGCACCGGCCTTTCCCCCGCCGAGACCGTCCAACTCGGCCTGGAACTGGGCTCGTCGGCACCGCACGCCAGCTCCTACCCGGACGTGAGGGACGACGTGCTGCGCACCCTGGAGCTGGCCCGGTCGCTGGGCGACGAGGTCGCGGAGGCGGGGGCGCTCGCGGTCATCGCGCTCGGGGAGGCGTACGAGGGCGACACCCGGGCCGCCGTGGAGGCCACCGAGCGGGCCGCCGCACTCATCGACTCCCTCACCGACCGGGATCTCGCGGGCCTGTGCGAGCCGCTGGCCCGGCTCGGCTGGGCGGAGGCGTTCCTGGAGCGGTACGCCGACGCCGAACGGCACGCCGAACGCGGGCTCGTGATCGCCCGGCGGGGCGGTCTGCTCTATGTGGTGCCGCATCTGCTGCTGTGCCGGTCCCATCTCCATGTCATGACGCTGCGGCTGCGGTCGGCCGTCGAGCTCGCCGAGGAGGCGGAGACGATCGCCCGGGGCATCGGCAGCGACGAACTGCTCGCCTTCGTGCTGGCCTCCAAGGCCCAGGCGCTGCTCCCCGCGCTCCCGCCCGGTGACGGCGGGGCGCTGGCCGTGGCCGAGGAGGCCGTCGCGCGGGCCGGTGCCGGTTCCTACTGGTGGGCGTCGATCGCCTGGGGTGTCCTCGGGTACGCCGCGTTGCACTCCGGTGATCCGGCGCGCGCCCGGGCCGCCGTGCTCCGGGCGGGCGGGGAGGACCTCGCCGGGCTCCAGCCGAGCATGCGGCCCCTGTTCACCGAGGTCCTCGTCACCGCCGCCGTGGCCACCGGGGACCACGACGAGGCCCGGCGGTGGGCGGAACGCGCCCGCAAGGAGGCCGAGCGGCTCGATCTCGTGGCGCAGCGGGCGTCCGCGCTGCGCAGCCTGGCCCATGTGCCGCTCGCCGCCGGCGACATGACCGCCGCGGCCGACCTGTTCGAGCGGGCCGCCGAGGAGGCCGCCCGGGGCCAGAGCCGGCTGTGGGAGGCCCAGACCCTGCTGACGGGCGCGCCCCTCACCGCGATGGCGGGCCGCCCGGCCCGCGCCCGCGCCATGTGGGAACGCGCCGTACGGCTGAGCACCGACGGCGACGCCCATCTGCTCATCGGCCTCGCGGAGGCGATACGTCCGGCCGTCTTCGTGGAGACGGAGACGGCAGCGACGACGACAGGTACGACGGCGACGGCGACCGCGACCGAACCGGGAACAGGAGCCGGGGTCCCGTCACGGGTCGCGGCCTCCGTGGAGCCGGCCGTGCTGTCGCCGCGTGAGCGGCAGATCGCCGCCCTCGTCGCGGAGGGGCTGACCAGCCCCGCCATCGCCGGGCGGCTCTTCCTCAGCCCGCGCACGGTCGAGACCCACCTCTCGCGGATCTACCGCAAGACGGGTGTCACCACACGGGCGGCGCTGGCCGCGCTGCAGGTGCGGGGCGCGCTGGGCGACGGCGGGGCGCAGTCGGAGCGGCGGTGACGCCGAGGTGCCGGGGCGATCGGGCGTTCGGGGTGATCAGGGTGATCGGGTGTGATGTGTACCCCCTCGGTGCTTCTCCTCCGAGCGGGGTGGTTAGCATATGAGCGCCGCCTAGCTCGAAAGATGAATCTGTGACTGCCTACGAGGACTCGTTCACCCAATGGAAGAACCGCGAGGAGATCGCGGAGTCGATGATCCCGATCATCGGGAAGCTGCACCGTGAGCGGGACGTGACGGTCCTGCTGCACAGCCGCTCCTTGGTGAACAAGTCGGTGGTCAGCATCCTGAAGACCCACCGGTTCGCCCGCCAGATCGCCGGTGTGGAGCTCTCGGTCACCGACACCCTGCCGTTCCTCCAGGCCCTCACCATGCTCGACCTCGGGCCCTCCCAGATCGACATCGGTCTGCTCGCCGAGGCCCACCGCGCCGACGACCGTGGGCTGTCGGCCGAGGAGTTCACGGCCGAGGCCGTCGCCGGTGCCACGGGCGCCAACAAGATCGCGGGCGGCGAGGGACGCGATGTCGTCCTCTACGGCTTCGGTCGCATCGGCCGCCTCGTGGCCCGGCTGCTCATCGAGAAGGCCGGCTCGGGCAACGGGCTGCGGCTGCGCGCCATCGTGGTGCGCGGGGGCGGCGAGCAGGACATCGTCAAGCGCGCCTCGCTGCTGCGCCGGGACTCCATCCACGGCCAGTTCCAGGGCACGATCACCGTGGACGAGTCGACCAGCACGATCAACGCCAACGGCAACGAGATCAAGGTCATCTACGCCGGCGACCCGTCCGAGGTGGACTACACCGAGTACGGCATCAAGAACGCCATCCTCATCGACAACACCGGCAAGTGGCGCGACCGCGAGGGCCTGTCCACGCATCTGCGGCCCGGTATCGACAAGGTCGTGCTGACCGCGCCCGGCAAGGGCGACGTCCCGAACATCGTGCACGGCGTCAACCACGACACGATCAAGCCGGACGAGCGGATCCTGTCCTGCGCCTCCTGCACCACCAACGCGATCGTGCCGCCGCTGAAGGCGATGGACGACGAGTTCGGTGTGCTGCGCGGTCATGTGGAGACCGTCCACTCGTTCACCAACGACCAGAACCTGCTGGACAACTACCACAAGTCGGACCGCCGGGGCCGCTCCGCGCCGCTCAACATGGTGATCACCGAGACGGGTGCCGCGTCGGCCGTCGCCAAGGCGCTGCCCGACCTGAAGGCGCCGATCACCGGCAGCTCGATCCGCGTCCCCGTCCCGGACGTGTCGATCGCGATCCTCAGCCTGCGCCTCGGCCGGGAGACCGACCGCGAGGAGGTCCTCGACCACCTCCGCAACGTCTCGCTGACCTCGCCGCTCAAGCGCCAGATCGACTTCACCAACGCGCCCGACTCGGTCTCCAGCGACTTCATCGGCTCCCGCCACGCCTCGATCGTCGACGCGGGCGCCACCAAGGTCGACGGCGACAACGCGATCCTCTACCTCTGGTACGACAACGAGTTCGGCTACTCCTGCCAGGTCGTCCGGGTCGTCCAGCACGTCTCCGGGGTGGAGTACCCGACGTACCCGTCGCCGGCGGTCTGACCCACCGCCGGTACACCCCCCGTCCGACCATGGGCCGGGCGAGCCGTCCATCGCTCGCCCGGCCCTCGGCGTACCCGGCCCTCCGGCGCATCCGGCGGCGTTGTCAGTGGTGGGAGGCAGGATGGGTCCCATGACGACATCAGTTGCAGTGATCGTGGATGCCGCCGCCTACGCCCAGGCCGTCGAGGACGCGGTGCGCGCTTCGGCCGCGTACTACACGGGCGGGACGTCGGTGTTGGACGACGACGCGTACGACAGACTCGTGCGGGGGATCGCGGTGTGGGAGGCCGCGCATCCCGACGAGGTGCTGCCGGACTCACCGAGCGGGAAGGTGGCCGGCGGCGCGGTCGAGGGGGACGTGCCGCACACGGTGGCGATGCTCAGCCTGGACAACGTGTTCTCGGGCGAGGAGTTCACCGCGTGGACGGCGTCGCTGGCCCGGCGGATCGGGCACGACGTGGAGCGGTTCGGGGTGGAGCCGAAGCTCGACGGACTCGCGGTCGCCGCCCGTTACACACAGGGCCGGCTCACCCGGCTGATCACCCGGGGCGACGGGACGGCCGGGGAGGACGTCTCGCACGCCATCGGCACGGTCGAGGGACTGCCGACCGAGCTGGCCGAGCCGGTCACCGTGGAGGTGCGGGGCGAAGTCCTCATGACGAACGCCCAGTTCGAGCACGCCAACGAGGTGCGCACCGGACACGGCGGGCAGCCGTTCGCGAATCCGCGCAACGCGGCGGCGGGCACCCTGCGCGCCCGGGAGCGGGCCTACACCGTGCCGATGACGTTCTTCGGGTACGGGCTGCTGGCACTGCCGGACACGGACACCGCGTTCGCGGAGCGGCTGGGCGAGCTGGCCCACAGCGAGCTGATGGCGCGCGCCGCCGAACTGGGCGTGAACACCACCGCGAGCACCGCCGTGCCCGGTGTCACCGCCGACTCGGTCGAGGGGGTCCTGGACCGGGTGAAGGAGATCGCCGCGCTGCGGGCCGAGCTGCCGTTCGGGATCGACGGGATCGTCGTCAAGGCCGACCTCGCCGCCGACCAGCGGGCCGCCGGCTCGGGCTCGCGCGCCCCGCGCTGGGCGATCGCGTACAAGCTGCCGGCCGTCGAGAAGATCACCCGACTGCTGGAGGTGCAGTGGAACGTGGGCCGCACCGGCATCATCGCCCCGCGCGGAGTGCTGGAGCCGGTCGAGATCGACGGTTCCACCATCACGTACGCCACCCTGCACAACCCGGCCGACATCACCCGCCGTGATCTGCGGCTGGGCGACCACGTCATGGTGCACCGCGCCGGTGACGTGATCCCCCGCGTGGAAGCGCCTGTCGCCCATCTGCGCACCGGTGACGAGCAGCCGATCGTCTTCCCCGAGGTGTGCCCGCGATGCGGTTCCGCCATCGACACCGGGGAGCAGCGCTGGCGCTGCGAGAACGGCCGCAACTGCCATCTGGTGGCGTCCCTCTCCTATGCCGTGGGCCGTGACCAGCTCGATGTGGAGGGGCTCGGCCACACACGCGTCGTCCAGCTCGTCGAGGCGGGCCTGGTGGCCGATCTCGCCGATCTGTTCACCCTCACCCGGGAGCAGCTCCTCGGTCTGGAGCGCATGGGCGAGACCAGCACCGACAATCTGCTGGCCGCGCTGGAGACGGCCAAGAGGCGACCGCTGTCGCGGGTGCTGTGCGCGCTGGGGGTGCGGGGCACCGGACGCTCCATGTCCCGCCGTATCGCCCGGTACTTCGCCACCATGGACCATCTGCGGGCCGCGGACGCCGAGGCGATCCAGCGGGTGGAGGGCATCGGCACCGAGAAGGCCCCGTCCATCGTGGCCGAACTGTCCGAGCTGGCCCCGCTCATCGACAAGCTGGTCGCGGCCGGGGTGAACATGACCGAACCGGGTGCCACACCGCCCGCCCCGGTCGAGGACGCGCCCGCCGACGCCGGTGCCGACACCGGCACCGACGCTTCCGCGCAGCCCTCGGAGCCGGGCGGTCCGCTCGCCGGGATGGCCGTGGTGGTCACGGGCGCGATGACCGGCGTCCTGGAGAAGCTCAGCCGCAACCAGATGAACGAACTGATCGAGCGGGCGGGCGGCCGTGCCTCGTCCAGCGTCTCCAAGAAGACGTCCCTGGTCGTGGCGGGCGAGAACGCCGGGTCCAAGCGCGCCAAGGCCGAGACGCTCGGCATCCGGCTGGCCGGCCCGGACGAGTTCGCCGCCCTGGTGGCCGACTTCCTGGAGTGAGCCGACGCCCTGCTCAGAGGCCGATGATCACGAGGGCCGCGTCGTCGGTGGCCCGTCCGTCGGGCAGGAGGTCCAGCAGGAGCGCGTCGGCGAGCGGCTCGGGCCCGGCCCGGCGGTGGCGGGTGAGCGCGTCGGCGAGACGGGCGAGGCTGACGTCGATGTCCTCGTCCCGGCGCTCGATCAGACCGTCCGTGTAGAGGACGAGCATGTCGCCCTCGGTGAAGCCGAGGGTCGCTTCGGGACGGGGGGTGTGTTCCGGGCGGGCGCCGAGCGGTGGATCGGTGGCCTGGTCGAGCAGGACGACGGCGCCGTCCCGGCGCAGCAGGGCGGGCGGCAGATGACCGGCGCTGCTGTAGGTGATCGTATGGGTGTCCCAGTCGACGCAGGTCTGCACGGCGGTGGTGTTCTCGGCGCCGTCGACGGAGCGGGCGTACAGACCGAGCGCGTCCAGGGCCTCGGCGGGGCCGTCCGCCACCAGGGACGCGGCGCTCAGCGCGCTGCGCAGCTTGCCCATGACACAGGCGGCGGCCAGCCCGTGTCCGACCACGTCGCCGACGGCGATCCCGATGCGGTCGACGCCGGAGAGGTCGACGAGGTCGTACCAGTCGCCGCACACGTTCAGCGCGTCGGTCGCCGGCTGGTAGCGCACGGCCGCCCGGTGGTGGCCGAGCGGGTTGGGGGCGGGCAGCATCGCCGTCTGCAGGGCGAGCGCGACCTCCCGTTCATGGGCGTGCGCCTCGCGGAGCCGTTCGTTGACCTCCTGCAGCTCCCGGGCGCGGGTGTACAGCTCGGCCTCCATCACCCGGGCGCGGTTGCCGGGGGCCCGCTCCCGGGCGCGGATCAGCTCGGTGACCTCCTCCACCTTGTGGATCAGCAGCACCACCTTCCCGTCGGGGCCGAGGATGGGCGCGTTCACCGGGCTCCAGTAGCGCTCCGACCACTCCCCCGGGCACTGTGCCGATTCCACGTCGTAGCGCTGGAGCGCCATGGCGTCCCGCTCACCGGTCTCGACGACCCGGTTGAGGGAGGCCGCCAGATTGCGCATGCCGTTCGCGGACGGGTCCTCGGGGTTGTCGGGGAAGACGTCGAAGAGGTACCGGCCGACGACCTGTTCGCGGGTGCGGCCCGCCATCCGCAGGAACTCCTCGTTCGCGTCCGCGTACACCAGCTCGGGTGTCAGCAGCGCCACCATGCCCGGCAGCGCCTGGAACACCGCCGCGTAGTCGATCTCCGTATCCGCCATGGTCGCCGCCTCAGCGTCCGCCCCGTGCCTGATCTCCACCATAGGAGCGGATGGCCTCCGGGGCGCGGTCCTGTTCCGGGAAAATGACCTGGTCACGGACTGTTGTGCGATATAGGACGCTGTGTCGCGGGCCCGGCGGGGGCTTACGCGCCGGTCAGCGAGCGGCGCGGAGCAGGATGTCCCGCGTCGACCCCATGCCGTACTTGTCCACCGGGCTGGACAGCTCCGCCACCTGCCGCAGCAGGGGGCCGATGTCGACGCCCGCCCGGTCGGCGTCCGCGCACACGTCACGCAGGGTGAGGATCTCGTCACGGGTGTCGTCGCCGTGGTCGACCACCGACAGGTGGAGCAGCCGCAGCCGGAATCCCTCCGGAGTGGTCTCCACGGGCAGATGGGTGCCCCAGCGGAACGCGGTGCACCGCGCGAAGAGGGCGCGGAGCCAGACCCGCAGCTCGTCGTCACCGTCCGCGTACGCGGTGAGGACGGCCCGCAGTACGGTCTCGGCCTCCGCCCGGACCCCCGCCTCGTCCATCGCGGACGGCCGCTGCCGCATTTTCTCCGCCCAGTCGGGGTCCGTGATGTCCACGGGTTCCTCGGCGATCGGCCGCAGGGCCGCGTCCACCCGTGCGACCCGCTCCGCGATCGCGGCGAACCCTTCCATGCCGTTCCTCCCTCGTCAGCAGGGCTGTCTCCACACGCCCAGTTCCAGCCGCTTCACCATCGACGACAGCCTCAGCCTGCGGGACTCGGCGCAGAAGCCGCTCCTGGGTTCGGTGTACTCCACATGGAACACCGCCTTGCCCGCCTCGATGAACGGGGTGAGCAGCGCGCATTCGTCGTACTGGGCGCACTCCTCGTTGACCGCGAAGTCGAAGTCGTCCAGCAACTGGGGGATCTGCGGCAGGTCGTTCTTCAGACCCACCGACAGGCCGCGTTCATGGGCGATGTCGGAGATCATGCGGTTGTACGCCAGCTGGTCGGCGGCGGTGAGGGGGAAGCCGGTGTCGTTGCCGTAGCCCTCCAGCAGGTCGGGTTCCACGGCGTCGAAGCCCTTGTCCCGGCACATGTCGAAGCGGCGTTCCATGAGGGGCCGCAGGACGTCCGACCGCCGGATGTCCAGCCAGCGTTCGCCCTCCCAGCCGTTCTCCTCGCCGAGCAGGGAGCGCGGGAAGTCGTCCTTGTCGGGGCGGAAGTCCTCCCAGGCGCCGACGTTGACGTAGCAGATGACCTTGCGGCCGTCGCGGTGCAGCCGGGCCACGTCCGCCGCGGAGTTCTCGAAGCCGTCGATGTCGTAGACCGGTACGTCCGCCGAGGGGTCGACCCTGCCGTCCAGCTGCCACTGCCAGGCGAGACCGGGCCGGGGTCTCCAGAGGTCTCCGGGGGCCTGGTCCGAGCCGCCGTCGCCGTCCCGCGTGCAGCCCGACAGCAGCACGGCGACCAGTACGGCGACCAGTACGGACACCAGCGCCGGGCACCGGGGCGCCGGCCTCCTCATCGGTCCTCCCCGCGATCCGTGCCGGTGAGCGCGGGGGTCAACCGGGCCCAGGGGTTGGGGGGTTCGCCGGTGACCGGTCCGCAGACCGCGGCGCCCCGGTCGTGCGCGGTGCGGACGGCGAGCGGGACAAGGGCCTCGGGGACGCCGTAGACGAGGTGGCAGAGCCGCTCGGGCGGGTGCCGGGCGGCCCAGGTGGGCCTGCTGAACGCCGACACGTACGTCGACCAGTGGCCCTCGAAGGTGACGGTGAGGTCGGCGAGGCGGGCGTACCCCGGGGCCGGATGGACCCCGGGGTTGAGGACGACGGTCCCGGCGCCCATGCGGCGTACGGCCCGGACCAGGCGGCGGCAGGCGGGCAGGCCGTCCGGGGTGGCGGTCACCTGGTCGAGGAAGCAGCCGTCGGCCGCGTACCACTCCTGGTGGCGGCGTACGTCGTCGGCGATCTCGGCGCGGTCGCGCACCCCGTAGTCGGTGTCGACGTAACCGAGCAGCCGGGCCCCGGCCGCGCGCAGTGCCCCGGCCGCCGCGGTGAACGCGGGGTCGGGGCCGTCGCCGGGGCCGTTCGCGGGGTTGAGGACCACGCCGTACGTGCGGGTCGCGGCCCGGATCAGCCGGTGCCAGGCGCCCGGGTCCTCGGCCGGGTGGACGTACAGCGGGATCAGCAGACTCACGGCGTACGCTCACCCTTCTCGCCGCCCCTGCTCTTGCCGTCCCCGCTCTTGCCGCCCCCGCCCTTGCCGTCCCGCCCGCTCTCCCACAGCGCGGTGAGCGCGTCGTCCAGGCTGTGCGCCGGCCGCCACCCGAGCGCCGTCTCGGCGGCGGTGATGTCGGAGCACTGCCACGACACGTCCCCCGACCGGACCGACCCGGCCGCACCCGGGCCCGGACCGGCATTCGCACCGCCGCCCGCGCCCAACGCGTTCTCCTCGATCCGTCCCCGGAAGCCGGCCTTCCCGGCCAGGCCCCGGACCACCTCGCGGACCGGGACGGCCCGGCCCCCGCCGATGTTGAGGACGCGCGGCAGCGGACCGGGAGCCGTGGCCGCGAGCGCGACCGCCCGGGTGACGTCGCGTACGTCGACGAAGTCGCGGTACGCGGAGAGGTCGCCCAGGGGCAGCACCGCGTCGGGATCGGGGCCGGCCGTGCGCAGGAGCGTGGCGATACGGCCGGGGAGGCCGGTCGGCGGGGCGCCGGGGCCGACCGGGTTGCCGATCCGCAGGACCACCGCGTCGAGACCCGAGGTGGTCACGGCGACCGTGCCCGCGAGCTTGGTCGCGCCGTAGGGGGCGAGCGGCCTGGTGGCCGCCGACTCCGTGACCCGGACGTCCTGGACTCCGGGGCCGTACTCGGCGGCCGACCCCAGATGCACCAGCCGGGCGCCGGGAGCTGCCTCGCGGAGCGCGGCGCACAGGACGGCGGGACCGCGGGCGTTGACCTCGGCGAGGGTCACGGGATCGCCACCGGTCGCGCCCGCGCAGTTCACCACGGTGTCGGGCGCGGCCGTCGCCAGGATCTTCGCCAGTTCCGGCGGACCGACGGCGGCGAGGTCCACGGTGTGGTCGGCGGTGGGTCCGCGTCCGCCGCCGAGGACCAGCGCGCCCGGCAGGGCCCGCAGCCCCTCGGCGATGTGCGTGCCCAGATAACCGGTGTGGCCCAGGACGAGAATGCGCATGCGGTGCTCAGGCTCCCTTGAGCAGTAGCGACTTGCGGGTGGTGAACTCGGCGTTGGCCCGGTCGTAGTCGTCGGGGCGCCCTATGTCCAGCCAGTATCCGTCGAAGTCGTAGGCGTGCGGCTGGTTCTGAGCCCTGATCAGATCGAGGACCAGTTCGTCGAAGCCCAGCGGCAGCCCGGGGGTGTAGTCGTTCAGGGTCGAGCGGGAGACGCCGTAGACGCCCATGGAGACGCGGTAGTCCATGCTCGGCTTCTCGGTGAAGGCGACGACCTTGGAGTTGTCGGTGGTGAGCACGCCGAAGTCGATGTGGACCTTGCGGGCGTAGGTGGCGATGGTGAGGGGCGCCCCGGACGCGCGGTGGCGGTGCAGGACGTCGGCGTAGTCGAGGTCGGTGAGGATGTCGCCGTTCATGACGAGGAACGACTCGGGCAGCCTGTCGCGCAGGTTGAGCAGGGGGCCCATGGTGCCGAGCGGGCTCTCCTCCGGGGCGTAGTCGACGGTCAGGTCCCACTGGGAGCCGTCGCCGACATAGGCGCGGATGATCTCGCCGAGGTGGCCGATGGCGATGGTGACATGGGTGAAGCCGGCCGTGGAGAGCTGGCGCAGCACGATCTCCAGGATGGCGTGCTGGTCGCCGATGGGGACGAGCGGCTTCGGCAGCGCGGTGGTGTAGGGCCGCAGCCGTACGCCCTTGCCTCCCGCCAGGATCACTGCGTGCATGGTGCTCCTCCTACGTCGAGTCCTTCGTCGAGGTGCTTCACGGATGTACGTCGCGGACGCGCCGCGATGTGCTGCGGATGTGCCGGACGGGAGTCAGATGTTGTAGATGCCCGTCTTGTAGCGGGCGAGGTTGGCCGGATCGCGGAAGAACGCGACGGTGTGCGCGAGGCCTTCCTCCAGCGTGTGGGCGGGCCGCCAGCCGGTCGCGGCCGTGAGCCGGGTCGCGTCCGCGACGAGCCGCATCACCTCCGAGTTCGCGGGCCGGATGCGGGCCTCGTCCTCGCGGACGTCGAGGTCGCTGTCCATGACCTTGCCGATCAGCGCGACGAGGTCGCCGACGGAGATCTCGCCGCCGGTGCCGGCGTTGAAGGTGCGGCCCACGACCTGCTCGGCGGGCGCGGTGCCGACGGTGAGGAAGGCCTGCGCGGTGTCCTTGACGAAGGTGAAGTCCCGGGTGGGGCGCAGATCTCCGAGGGTGATGGTCCGCTCCCCCGCCGCGACCTGGCCGATCACCGTGGGGATCACCGCGCGCATCGACTGGCGCGGCCCGAAGGTGTTGAAGGGTCTCAGCGTGACGACGGGGGTGTCGAAGCTGGCGTGGTAGCTGTCGGCGAGCCGGTCCCCGCCCGCCTTCGAGGCGGCGTACGGGGACTGGGTGTTGATGGGGTGGTCCTCGGTGATCGGCACGGTCCGCGCGGTGCCGTAGGTCTCGCTGGTGGAGGTGTGCACCAGACGGGGTGTGCCGAGGGCGCGGACGGCCTCCAGGACGTTCAGGGTGCCGGTGACGTTGGTGTCCACATAGCTGTGCGGCGCCTGGTAGGAGTACGGGATCGCGATCAGGGCGGCCAGGTGGTAGGCGGTGTCGGCGCCGTCGAGGAGGCCGCGGACCGAGCCGGGGTCGCGGACGTCGCCGAGGACGATGTCGACCTGGTCCAGGACGTCCGGGTGCAGGGTCTCCAGCCAGCCGTAGGAGGAGAAGGAGTTGTACTGGGCCATGGCCCGGACCCGGTGCCCGGCGGCGACGAGTGCCTCGGTCAGATGGGAGCCGATGAAGCCCTCGGCTCCGGTGACGGCGGCGAGCGGTGCGGAGGTCAACTGGTGTGTCCTTCCGGTCGGATGGATGTGGGGGGTGTGGGTGCTGGTCATGGGTGAGCACGGGGCTCAGGCGTGCGGCGCGGGCCGGCCGAGCAGCCGCAGCGCGCACGCCGACAGACAGAGCGCGGCGGCGGCGCAGCACAGGGGCAGCGCGAGGTCGCCGGGTGGCAGCCGCAGCAGCGTGACGGTCCCGGCGGTGCCCGCGGCCGTGAGGCAGATGGCGGCCGACGGCCAGGCCGCGCCGAACGCCTGGAGCAGCAGCGCGGTCCACAGGACGGCCGCGAGCAGGAGCAGCGGGGCGGGGGCGGCGTCGGTGAACAGGGCCGCCGGCAGCAGGGGCAGCAGGTAGGCGAGCAGGCAGAGGCCGAGGACGCCGGCCGAGCGCAGCAGGAACCCGGCGGGGGTCGCGGCGGCCCGCAGCGCGGCGACCGACAGGCCCCGGTAGCGGTAGAGCAGCCACTCCGCCGGGCCCATGCTCACCGTCAGCACGATCACGGCGTACGGCTCCTCGCGGCCCTCCAGCAGCACCAGCACACCGGCGGCCAGGCCGAACAGTCCGTACGGCAGGGACCACAGGAGGCGGGGGCGGCGGGCGTCCGGCACGGCGGGGGCGGTGAGGGTGGACCGCAGGGTGCGGCCGGTGACGGCGAGGGTGGCGAGCAGCGCGAGCAGCGGCAGTCCCGCGCGCGGCCAGGGGCCCGGTTCCCACCAGGGCAGGACGACGGCGCCGGCGATCAACGGGCTGAGCGCGGCGAGGAGTTGGCGTTCCCGGCCGAGGACCAGCAGCACGCCCGCCGCCGCGAGATAGGCGGACTGCGCGGCGGCCACCAGGGTCACCGGGCCGCCTCCCGCCGGGAGTGCGGCGATCGCCGTGGCGAGCAGCGCGCCGACGGGGGCGCCGATCAGGAGCGTACGGCCGGCCTCGTGGCGTCCGGTCGTCATCCGCAGATGGGCGCGGTGGCCGAGGGCCTGGCCCCAGGCCCAGGAGACGAGTCCGGCGACGATGAGGGCGGGGGCATGGGCGCCGGGGTTCCACAGGGGGGCGGTCAGGAGGTAGGCGAGGCCGGGCAGGGCGAAGAGCACGCCCCGCAGGAGGCAGCGGACGGTGTCCGGGCGCCAGGGGTCGGCGGTCGGGGCCGGTTCCGGGAAGGTCCTGGGGACCCGTTCGTAGAGGGCCGAGGCCAGCGAGAACAGGTTCGGGTGGCCGTAGCGGTCCTTGATGAGGGAGGCGGACAGACCCTCGGCCTCCAGGAGGGCGGCCACCTCGTAGGCATGGACGGCCGGGCCGACGCGGTCGGCGAGTTCGGCGGCGAGTTCGCTGACGGCCTCCTCGTCGGGGCCCTGGTGGGGCAGCCGGATGGTGAGGGTGGTGTCGTCACCGAGGGCCCAGCCGGGGCGGCGGCGCGGGCGGCGCCGGTCGGCCAGCCGGATGGCGAGGGTGTCGTGTTCGACGCCGCCGGGTTCGAGTGACATGGGCCCGCTCATCCGGCCATCCATCCGGCCGCCGTGCCGATCGGGGCGGGCGCCTCCACCGGGGGCGCGGGGGTCGTCGTCCGCCGGTCCAGGGTGGGCAGTTCGAGGTAGATGGAGCGGAAGGTGTCGATGGTCTGGCGGAGGGTGAACTGGCCGATCACCCGCAGACGTGCCGCCTCGCCCATCGCCCGGCGGCGCGCGGGGTCGCCCAGCAGTCGCAGCGCGGCCCGCGCCATGGCCTCCGGGTCGCGCGGCGGCACCACCAGCCCGGTGTCGCCGACGGCCTCGCGTACGCCGCCCACGTCGGTGGAGACGGTGGCCCGCCCGCACGACATGGCCTCGATCAGGGTGAACGGGAAGCCCTCGCTGATGCTGGACAGCATCACCACGTTGCCCGCCGCGTAGGCGTCCCTGATGTCGTCGACGCGGCCCTCGAAGGTGACGGCGTCCGCGTGTCCCAGTTCGGCGGCGAGGGCCTCGCAGCGTTCCCGGTACGCCTCGCCGCCGCGCGGTGTGCCGCCGAACAACCGCAGTCGCGCGTCCGGGAGTCGCTTCCTGACGAGGGCGAAGGCCCGGATCAGGGTCTCCAGGTCCTTGATGGGGTCGACGCGGCCCGCCCAGCTGAGGGTGGGCGTCCCCGGCTCGGGCCCGGCGGGCGGGAACGCGGCGGGGTCGACGCCGTTGTAGACGGTACGGATGGACCCGGGGTCGGCGCCGCCCTGTTCCTCCCAGAGCCGGTTGTAGCGGTTGCCCGGGGTGATCAGGGCCGCCCTGCGGTAGGTCTCCTCGGCGAGGAGGCGGAAGAAGCCGAGGACGACGGCCTTCACGGGCCAGCGGTAGGGGGCGGTGCGGTAGCCGAGGTAGCGCTCGCGCAGATAGACGCCGTGTTCGGTCAGCAGCAGGGGCACGCCGTGCCGTTCGAGGCCGGCGAGGCCCGGGAGGACGGCGACACCGCCGCTGACCGCGTGGGCGACGCCGGTCTCGGGCGGCGGTACGGCGAGCGGGCGCAGGGCGTGTTCCAGCAGGGAGGTCGCGGTCAGCGCGTCGTGCAGGGTGGGCCGGGCCTCGCGTACGGCGAGGCCGGGGCGGTTCCAGACGGCGGCCAGCCGGGCGATCGCCCGGTCCGAGCGGAGGAAGGCGCTGAGGGTGCCGTCCGCCGCCGCGCCGGCCAGCTCGTACAGGGCGGGCGCGAATCCGCTCTCGGCGCCCGGGTCGAGAGTTGCGGTGAGGAACCGCTCGTAGGCGGTGGTGAGCCGGTGGCGGGCGCGGCCCCGGGGCTCGCGGCCCTCCGGCGGGTCGCCCCACATGGGGACGGACAGCACCCGGGAGACGTGGGCGGGCAGGTCCCAGACGACGGGTTCGCGTCCGGTGCCGGTGACGGCGATGACGTCGAAGTCGAGGTCGGGCATGCCCTGGACGAGTTGGTCGCACCAGACACTCACGCCGCCGTGACTGTGCGGATAGGTGCCTTCGGTGAGGAGGGTGACGCGCGTCGCGCCGAGTCGGCGCGCGTCGGGGGATACGGGCATCGGTGTGCTCCACGGCCGTGGTGTGGGGTGGTTCCCGGTGATTCCCTGCCGGTCCCGGCCGCCGGTGGGGCGGCCGGGACGCTGTGCGGGCGGGGTGCCGCGGGTCAGTCGTCCGCGGTGTCGGTGTCCGCGGTGTACGGCACTCTCGCGCTCACCCCTGCGGGGACGCGGGTGTCCGGCGCGGGCCGCGTCGTGTCGGCGGACCCGGCGTCGGCGGTGGCCGGGGGGTCGGCGGACGCCGGCAGCGTGAGGGCCAGGGGCGCGCCCGCGGAGGGCGTCCAGCCGGAGACGGCGCCCG
The DNA here is from genome assembly GCF_020010925.1 of Streptomyces griseiscabiei. Taxonomy (NCBI): domain Bacteria; kingdom Bacillati; phylum Actinomycetota; class Actinomycetes; order Kitasatosporales; family Streptomycetaceae; genus Streptomyces; species Streptomyces griseiscabiei. The sequence continues at coordinate 1,934,017 of NZ_JAGJBZ010000001.1, forward strand.
CGTAGGCCTCGCCGAAGGCGGACCCGGCGAGGGTGGTGCCGGTGGGCGCGGTGGCGGTGACCGCCAGACCGTCCGGTGCCTCGACGGTGACGGTGGCGCCGACGCGGTAGGCGGTGACCTCGCCGGCCTGGAGGGCGGCCCGCCAGGCGGCCCTGCGCCGGAGTTCGGCGCCGATGTCCTTCATCCGCAGGTTGACCACGGGGGTGTTCTCGGCGAACAGGGCCGCGTAGCCGTCGAGGACGCCGTCGAGCACCGGGTAGGCGATACGGTCCTCGGCCAGGTTCGACTGGTGGATGAAGTGCGGCTTGGGGTCGTTGGCGAGGACGTGGCCGAGGGCGATCCGCTTCTCCAGCGGGACGATGACCTCGTCGTAGCCGGTGGCCGTGTCCAGCGGCGCGGTGAGGCAGGTGGTGGTGGCCGGGTTGTCCTCGCAGATGCCGCTGCCGCCCTGGCCGCGGCTGGTGTAGATCCAGTTGTACTCGTCGACCTGTTCGGCGGCGCGGCCCGCGTTGTAGAAGACGTTCATCGGGTAGCGGGGGACGGTGGTGGCGGGGCCGACCTGGCGCTGGGCGGGCTCACGGGAGTTGTCGGAGCCGAGCCAGGCGATGTCGTTGTCGTCGAGGGCGAGCGCCAGGTTGGGGTTGTCCACGGGCTGTTGCGGCAGCACCTTCATGCCGGAGTGCTCGCCGGTGACCAACTCGTCGTTCTCCAGGGGGAGTCCGGCGTTCTCGCCCCAGACCCGGTTGGTGGCGATCTCGTCGGAGATGTCGTTCCGGCTCACCCACCGGGTCGAGCCGTCGGCGTTGGTCGCGCATTTCCAGGGGACGACGCCGGTGTCCTGGACGCAGCCGAGGAAGGGGTGCGAGTAGGTGTGGTTGATCCACCGGAAGCGGTCGCGGTCCGCGACGAACTTGTCGGTGAGCGCGTCGTCGCCGTTGTTGTCCTCGCGGTGGTCGACACTGCCCGCGCCGTTGTAGGCGAGGTCGAGGGTGAAGTTCTTCTCGGTCTGCCAGGCGGTGGCGTGGTCGACGTCGGCCGGGGTCATCCGGATGGGGTCGGGCTCGACGTTCGGGTCGGTGCAGTCGACGTCGCCCGGCGTGCAGTTGAGTTCGGTGTTCCAGCGGTCGTCGGCGGCGAAGACGTCGTCGACGTGCACGGCGAAGTAGTTCCGTGCGGCACCGAGGTGCACCCCGCCGGTCATCCATTCGACGATGCCGCGGGCCAGCAGCCGGAACTGCTGCTGGTACTGGTTGTAGACGAAGGTGACGACGAGTTCGCGCCGCCCGTCGTGCCGGTACTCGCCGACCAGCGAGCCGCGCGTGGACCGGCCGGGGATCGCCGCGTCGACGTAGGAGGTGAAGTCGGCTCCCGCCACCGGTCTCGACAGGTAGGCGTAACTCTCCCCGATGGCGGGGTCGTTGTCCTCGAAGGGCACCGCGCCGTCGAGGTAGCCGAAGGGGCCGGCCTGCCCGGCGTCGGTCACCTGGGCCTCGGCGCCGTCGAGGCTGCCGGAGTAGCCGCCGTTGACCGGGTACTGCAAACCGGCTTCTGGACGCGCGTAGGTGTAGGCGTCGACCTGGGGGATCGCGTACGTCTGCTCGTACGTGGCGAGCGCCGTCATCTCGGTGGAGCCGGCCGCGAACGGGTTGTCGTTGGGCAGCAACACGGCCTGGAATCTGGCACGAGGGCGGCCGTCGACCGTGTCCGCGAGGAAGCCGGCGTCGATGACGGGCCGGTCGGCGCTGGTGAGGTCGATCTCGGTGTACGGCGTGCCGGCCGCGGTGAGTTCGGCGGCTATCGCGTCCGTGGCGGGGCCGCCGTCGCTCACCACCAGGACCCGCAGGTCGACACGGGGCGCGGTGTCGTCGGCCGTCGCCGGGCCGGCCGGCAGCCCGAGCGCGGCGATGAGCGCGCCCACCGTGAGCACGGTGGTGCGTAAGGTCCGCTTCATGCGGTGAAGTCCCCTCCCCCGGGCAGGGGTGAGTACGCCTCTCAGGGAGGTGTTTCGCAGGACCCCCTAGAGCGGACGCACCCCCTTGCGCGACGCCGGCGTCCCCCTCAGAACCCAGTCGTCGACGCATCCGTCGCGTCACATAGTGGTGTCTGTGTGTGGCTTTCGCGGTCATGCTGCGAAACATGACGGAAAAGCGCAGGTGTCCAACTGGGCGCATCTGGAACCGAATTGGACGTTTTCTCATCCGCCCGCCGGTGTGGCGCACGACGACCGCGAGGGCCCGGCGCGCTGGTCCGGGCCCTGCGGGACATGCCGGCGGGCCGATCGGGTCCGTGGAATCCTTCGCCAGTGGTCCAGACCGCCACGGAAGCCCGATCGCAGATCATTTCAGGTCACTCCCGTCACGGCGGTCCACGCTCCGGCGGACCGTCAGGCGCAGAGCACCCGGGTCTCGGGGGTGTACACCGGGCCGCCGCTGACGTTCGTGCTGTCGCTGAACTCGGCGTAGAAGTACGAGTAGAAGCCGATGTTGCCGTTGCAGCCGGAGTCGGCGGCGACCTGGAGCGTCAGCGTGACCGTACGGCTCTGGCCGGGCGGGATCGTGGCGCCGTAGTTGGTGCCGAGGTTGGCGGGGCCGGTCCCGGAGCAGGGGGTGGCGCCAGCGGCCGTGGCGAGGGTGCAGCCGGTGAAGGAGTACTTCAGGTCGGGGCGCTGGTTGGTCAGCCAGGTCGGCTCGATGGTCTGGTAGATGAACCAGACGTCGTAGGTGTGGTTGTTCGTGATCGTCATCGACAGGTCGACCGTGCCGCCGCGCGTGGTGGTGGCACCGCTGGTGGTGAACGTCAGCTCCGCGGGTGCCGCGGCGACCGCGCTCGCGCTGGGCGCCATGCCGAACACGGCGAGGGCGAGGGCCAGGACGGCACCGAGGCCGAAACGTCTCATCTGTGGTGATCGCATGGGCCGGGAGGCTAGGCATCCGGTGAGCGCGCCGTCTGCCCCGGCGGGCACCGGCCCGATGCCGCCCGGCCGGAACTGTGCGCCGGGTGAAGGCGGTGCGGCGAGTCCGTGGCGGCCACCCGGCGAGCGGCATAAGCGCACGGTGACGGCTCTGTGACACGGGGTGCGGAGGGGGTGGGTGACGGTCGTCCGACCCGTGATGCCGTAGGGACGGCATTGGCGTGTATCGCACCTTGTGGGCCGCTCCCCCGCCGCCGCGGCGGGCGCGGATTCTCGGCCATCCGCCGATTTCCGGCCCCGACCCGGTCCCCGGCCCCGCCCTCTGCGGCAGCGGGGCCGGAAGTCATCTGTGGAAACCCCCGCCCCGTTGATGTGTCGGAGCGTCACCGGTTGCATGGCCCTGCCCGGCGGTCGACCACCGCCGGTTTCCGGTTCTTGGGGAAATGGGGGGACCGTGGGTCGGTCCGGAGCGCGTGCGAAGAGTTCGGAGAGACGGACAGGGTTGTCCAGAGCGCGGCGGAACGCCGTGTCCGGTGCGGCGGCGCTGTTCGGCGTCGCCGCGCTCGTCGTCCCGGCGGTCCCCGCCGGCGCGGCGAGCGGGGACAGGCCACCGCCGCCGAGCCCGGGAGAGCTGATACCGGGGCAACGGACGGCCACACCCGCGCTGGTGGAGGGGATCCGCGAGCCGGCCCCGGACGCCCCGGACGCGGCGGCCGCGGCACGTGCCCACCTCGCCGAACGGGACGACCGCTACCGGATCGCGGCTCCGCTGCGCGATCTGAAGCCGGCGGGGACCCTCACGACGGACGACGGCCACGAGACCGTACGGCTGCGGCAGGAGCACCGGGGCGTTCCGGTGCTGGGCGGGCAGTACGTCGTCCGGATGGAGAAACGGGACGGCGAACGGGTCGTCACCGGCACCTCGGGCAGATACTTCACCGGGCTGCGGGCCGACACCACGGCCGCCGGGGTCGACGACGCGCTCGCCGTCGAACGCGCCGTCGACGCGGTGCTGTCGGAGCTGGGCGCGGAGGACTTCGCCGCGTACGGGGAGGGCGGCGAGGACGAGGAGAGCCCGTTCACCGGCACCTCGCACGGCCTGGTCGTGCTGCCCAGCGGTACGGGTGTGCTCACCCGGCACATCACCGTGCGGGGCGCGAACCCGGCGGGCGGCGAACCGGTGCTGCGCGAGGTGTACATCGACGCGCGGGCCGGCTATCCGGTCCTCCAGTACAGCGGGATCAAGACGTTCGGCGCCCCCGGGTCGAACGCCGGGTCGAACGCCGGAACCAACGCCGCCGCTGCCGTCGGCGCCGGGAAACGGAGCGCGGCCGACGCCGCGGGTTCCGGTGTCAGGCTGGACGGCCGTGCCGTGGATCTGGAGGTCACCCTCGACGAGGCGAGCGGCACGCATGTCCTGCGCGACCGCTCCCGGGTCGACGAGGAGACCGGCCGCCCCGTGCTCTCCACCTGGGACGCGCGCGGCCGGCAGGTCACCGACGTGGCCGGCGTATGGCCCGACGGCCTGGCGGAGTTCGCCTCGCCCACCCCGGAGTTCGGGGCCGAGGCGACGGAGGCGGGCGCGGTGGACGCGCACTGGGCCGCCGGGCAGGTGTTCGACTGGTTCAAGGCCAGGCACGGCCGGGACAGTCTCGACGGGCGCGGTATGTCGGTCGATTCCCTGGTGGGGGTGACGGACTACGGGGAGCCCTACGTCAACGCCTTCTGGGACGGCGCGAAGATGGTGTACGGCACCGGCGACGCCGAGTACCGTCCGCTCTCCGCCGGTCTGGACGTCGTCGGCCACGAGATGACCCACGGTGTCGTCGACCACTCGGCCGACCTCGTCTACGCGGGCCAGTCCGGTGCCCTGAACGAGGCGATCGCGGACTACTTCGGCAACGCGATCGAGACGGATGTGCACGGCGTCCCCATGGACGATCCGCAGGCGGGGCTGCTGGGCGAGCGGCTGTGCCGCACCAAGGCACCGGCCGAGTGCGCCTTTCGCGATCTGAACGACGGGCGGACCACCGCCAAGTCCTTCCTCGGTGTGGGCTTCGGCACCGACAACGGCGGCGTCCACCTCAACTCCACCATCTTCTCGGGCGCGTTGTGGGACATCCGTGAGGACCTCGGTGCCGGACTCGCCGACCAGGTCGTGTACAAGGCGCTCACCGAGTACCTCACCCCGCTCGACGGATTCACCCAGGGCCGGGACGCGGTGGTCGCCGCCGCCGGGGCGCTGGGGGTCGAGGGCCAGGACCTGAACGCCGTACGGCGGGCGTTCAACGCCCATGGCATCGTCGCCAACTGGGAACTCGCCCTGGGCGTCGACTCCGACCTGCTGCTGGAACGCGTCAACACCACCGACTCCCGGCTGGGCGCGGGCGGCGACTGGTGGGTGGCCTCGTCGTCGGACGAGGCGGGCACCGAGGCGTACTCGGTGTGGGCCGGACGCACGGACGGAACGGGCCGGCTGAAGCTGATGAGCCCCAACGACGGCCGCTATCACGTCGATCCGGCGACCGACGGGAAGACGGTGGTGTGGGCGGCGTACGGGTCCGGGCCGGTGGAGGTCCTCGCCCGGCCGCTCGCCGGCGGTCCCGTGCGCAAGCTGTGGTCCGGCCGGGGTGTGGGCACCTCGATCGCCGTCGAGGGCGACACGGTGGCCTTCGAGCACCACAACCACGGCGGGCGGCGGGGCGTGACCTATCTGAGCCTGAAGGACCCGGCGGGCAAGGTGTCCGTCGGCGGTGGCACCTACCGCCGGGCGTCCTTCCCGTCGCTGAGCGACGGGCGGGTCGTCTACCAGGACTACCGGCGGGTGCGGGCGACGTACGAGTACTCCACGCGGGTCATCGACGTCGCGACCGGTGAGGACACCCCGCTCCACCGGTCGGAGACGACCACGAGTCTCGGCCCGACCGCGGTGAACGGCCGGTACGCGTACTGGCTCGCCAACGAGGTCCGGGACGACGGCAGGACACTGCTGCGGCGCTCCGCCCTGGACGGTTCCGGGGTCGTGGACCTGAGTCCGGAGACCGGCCCCGACTCGCTGAACGTCTCCCATGTGACGGCGTCCGAGGCCACGGTCACGGCGGTGGCCCGCACCGGTGACACCGCGGTCCGCAACGAGTCCCTGGCCAAGCTGTGGCAGTTCACCGGCGCCGCGGGAGCGCGCGTCCGCGTCTCCTGCAACCGCGGCGAGCAGCTCTCCGCGGCGGCGGCCACCGGGTCCCGGGTCGTGTGGCTGGACGCGACCACCGGCATCGGTCATGTGGTGACCCGGGCCCGGCCGACCGGAACGTGCGGCTGACCGGACCGGACGGGGTCGGCGGTCCGCCGGGCGGGTGTCCGGCGGACCGCCGCGCTCAACCGGTCGAGGAGGTCGCGTCGGCGCGCGGCGCGTGACCGGGGGCGTACTGCTCGGTGAACTCGCCGGTGGCCGGGACCTGGGTGATGACGTCGACGAGGACGCCGTCCGGGGCGGCGACGATGAAGTGGCGCTGACCGAAGTCCTCCGTGCGCAGGGGGAGGAGTTCGGTGAGGCCCGCCCCGCCGACGAGTCTGGTGTGCTCGCCGTCCACGTCGTCGACCTCGAAGTTCAGCAGGAGCCCGCCGCCGAGGGGGGCGCGCCCGCCCTCGGGGAGCGTCGGGTGGCCGTGGGCGAGCAGGGCGAGTTCGTACCGCGGCGCGTCCGGGCGGTGGAGGCTGACGTACCAGTCGGCCTCGAAGGTCACCGCGAACCCGAAGTGCCGCACGTAGAAGTCGCGTGACGCGGCGACGTCACGGCTGACGATCACCGGGTAGAAGCCGGTGAGCGCGGTGGGTCCGGTGGGTCCGGTCTTCATGGCTGGTCTCCTCGGCTCGTCGGGTGGCGGGATGCGCGACACCCTCTTTGACATACCCAGGGTATGCGAAGAACCGGGATTAACATACCTGAGGTATGCGAAGGGAAGGGGTGCGGCAGGATGGCGGCGACGAGGGCGGAGCAGCGTGCGGCGACACGGCGGGCACTGCTGGCCGAGGGGCGAAGGCGGTTCGCCGACGACGGCTACCACGCGGTGGTGCTCGCCGACGTGGCACGGGCGGCGGGCGTCACCAAGGGCGCGGCCTACCATCACTTCGGGAGCAAGGCGGGGCTCTTCCGGGCCGTGGTCGCCGAGACCCAGGGGGAAATCGGCGAGCGGGTCGCACAGGCCGCCGGACGGCACGACGACCCGTGGGAGCAGCTGCGGGCCGGCTGCCGCGCCTTCCTGGCCGCCGGCTCCGACCCGGCCGTACGCCGCGTCCTGCTGGTGGACGCGCCGACCGTGCTCGGCTGGGAGGAGTGGCGGGCCATGGACGAGCAGTCCTCCGCCCGGCATCTCACCGAGGCCCTCGCGCTCCTCGTCGACACCGGGATCATCGCCGATCAGCCGGTGGAACCACTGGCGCGCCTCCTGTCGGGCGCGATGAACGAGGCGGCGCTCTGGCTGGCCAGGTCGACGGACCCGGAGGCCCTGGAGCAGACGGTGGCGGCGCTGGACCGGCTGCTGGACGGGCTGCGGAGCGGCATCGGCTGACCGCGCCACTGCGGAGGGTGAGCACACCGCCCTACGTTCTTTCCGGTCCGGTGACTGGCCGGTAGTACGTACTCCGGTTACGTAGGTCTACGGATGCGTCGGCGTTCCCGCTTCGATTGGCTTGCCGGACGCCGGAGGGGTCTTCTCTCGCGTGCCCGCTCGCCGTCGGGGTCCTCCGACGCGTCGCGGGGGTGCTCGGGGAGGCGCCCGGACCGATTGTCAGTGGCTGCCGCTAGCGTTCCGCACATGGTCGCACTTGGGCCGGGAATCCCCCGGCTGAACTGTGCTTTCTTCCTGTGGAATTGACGCGGAGGGCTGGGGTTCGTGGGTTGGCTGTCGGCGGGCGACGGGTACGAAGTCGCTCTTGTGGAGGGGCGGGTGGCCGCACGGGCCACCTCGGGCCGGGCGGCGGGACGGCAGTTGAAGTCGCTGCCGAAGGCGCTGAAGGACCACCCGGAGGTGGACCGGCTGCGCCGGTTCGCCGAATGGCTGGATCGGCACGCGACGGCGTGCGTCACCCAGGTGGACACCTGGATGGTGTCGTCACTGCCCGTGCCCACCGGCCTGCTGGCCCGGGTGTGGCCGGACGAGGCCTGGCAGGCCGCGCTGCGCGACCTCGCGGTCGTCGGCGACGACCCGGACGAGGTCGGCTTCCTGCGCGGCGCCACCGACTCCGGCGAACTGCGGATCGTCAATCTCGACGGCGAGACGGTCCGCCTCTCCCCGCGCACGGTGACCCTGCCGCACCCCGTGCTGCTGCCGGACCTCGACGACATCCGGGAGTTCGCGGCCGAACTGGGCATCGTGCAGCGCGTCGAGCAGATACACCGGGCGACCTGGCGGCGGCCGGACGACCTCGCCGCCAAGACCACCCAGGTACGGGACTTCTCGGGCGGCCGGTACCGCTCGCGCTTCGCCCTCGCCGCCCGCGCCACCTCCCTCGGCTACCGCGTCTCCGGCGGGTACGCCACCGCCCGGATCCGGGACGACGAGCGCACCGTCGAGGCCTCCGTATGGATCGGGGAGCCGTACTACGACGACGAGGTGGAGACCGGCACCCTCACCTGGCACGACCCGGAAGGCCGCGCCCTGCCGCTGGGCGAGGTGGGCCCGGTGGCCTGGTCGGAGGGCATGCGGATGGCGGCCGCGCTGTTCGCGGGACGCGTGATCGAGGAAGGCAAGGACGCATGAGCGGGGGGACGGACGTGTCGAGCGGGGGGACCGAGGTGTCGTACGGGGAACTGCTGGCGGCGGGCGGGGTGCTGCCGCCGGACACCGAGGGGGCCGGGGAGCGGGCGGTGCCGCTGACCGCGCGGGCGTACCGCCATCCGGGCCTGGACGACCGGGTAGTGGTGCGGCTGGTCGCCGGGGAGCTGGGCGCGGCGGAGGATCTGGCCGCCGGGTTCCTCGGTCTGGAGCAGGACGCCGAGCCCGCGGTGGTGGGGCTGGGGCTGCGGCAGTCGCTGGGCTTCCCCGAGTGGGTGCTGGTGCACCACCCGGCGGACGGGCACCACGCGCTGGGGATCGTGCCGGACCTGGAGAAGGCCGCCCGGCAGGTGAAGTCCAAGCCGAAGGCGGCCCTGGACGCCTATCTGGAGCTGGGCGAGCGGCTGGCGGCCTCGGTGCCGCACTTCCTGCCGACCTTCTTCGAGCAGGCGGGGCGGGTGTTCATCGCCGAGGAGAACGCCACCTACGCGTCCCAGTTGTTCAGCCGCGCCCGCAGGGCCGAGGCGGAGCACGGGCTGGTCGTCGAGGAGGAGCGGCTCGACGCGGTGTTCCTGGAGTTCGCGCTGGCCGGCGCGCTCCCGGTGAAGGTGCTGTCGGCGTACGCGAAGGAGCTGGCCGCCCGGGTCCCGGCGGAGGAGGCGCTGGAGCGCTTCACCAAGCTGTGCCTGCGCCGTACGGCGGGCGGTCTGCCGCCGTCCGCGCAGATGGCGAACGACCTGCGCAGGCTGGCCCGCGCCGCCGGCCGGGACGCGGACCGCACCGAGCAGGACTATCTGGCCGAACTGCTGGTCCTGCCGTCCACGCTGCGCGCGGCGGCGGGCTGGTGGAAGGGCCACCGTGCGGCGCTGGTGGCGCTCGCCACGCGTGAGCCGAAGGTGCGCGGCACCCTGCTGGACACGCTCCCCGCGTCCAACGACGACGACATGCCCGCGATGTGGCTGGACATGCTGGAGGCCTGCGGTGCCACGGCCGGGCTGTGGGACACCGCGCTGCCCGCGGAGCAGCGTCCGCACGACGGTACGGCGGGCTGGCTGGAGCGGTTCCTGACGTTCCGGGAGCAGGCGCGGTCGTGGAACGGCTCCACGCGTATGCCGGAGCTGTACCCGTCCGTGGAGCGTGCCGTGGACGTACTGCGGGCCGAACTGACCACGGCCGGACGCGAGTTGCCGGTCACGCACGACATCGATCTGATCGACCTGCTGCTCTCCCTGGACGTGCCGGTGGCCGCCCCCGCGAAGAGCACGTCGCTGCCGCTGGAGCAGTGGGCGCGCGGCGAGGGGCATCGCGAACTGCTGTCGCTGGCCGCCGACGCCCGGTTCCACGAGGCGTTCGGACGGGGCGCGGACCGGTTCGGCAACGACCAGGACGGGTTGCGCGCGATCCGGGTACTGGCCGCGTCACCGGGCGGTCGCCCGCTGCTGACGGAGTGGGTGCGCGGGGTCGTCCGGCGGTTCGCCGCCGTGGGCCTGCCGCAGCTGCCCGAGGCGCTCGGCCGGCTGAAGTGGCTGCCCGCCGAGGCGCTGGCGCTCGCCGAGGACGAGGTCCGCGCGGCCGTCGCCACCGATCTGACGCCGGTGCTGTCGCGCACCCTGCGCGCCGGACTCTTCGACGAACTGGGCTGGCCCGCCTGGGAGGACGCGACCGCCACCCTCGTCCCGAAGGACGACGTCGAGGACATCGTCATCGCCGACGCCTGGCCGCACCTCGTCGTCGCGGGCGAGGCCCAGGCCCGGGTCATCGGCGCGGAGGGCACCGTCCTCACCCACGATCTGCGCATCCCGGCGGACGACAAGTGGGGCGACCCGGGCTTCCACCACGTGGACGGCGAACTGCTCGTCTACTGGCGGCCCCGCAGCGGCGGCCTGCACGGCTACTGGCACACCCGCGCCGACCAGCCGCAGACGATGGAGGGCCCGGGCGGCGTCCGCAGCACGCAGATGGACTGGTACCGGGGGAATCTGCGGACGACCGTGGCCCTGCCGGGCGGCGGCCGGGCCACCGGCGCGGGCGTGCTGCACGCCGGTGACACCACGATCCCCGACGAGCGGCGGCTGCTGTTCGACGGCGCCTCGTACTGGGTGTGGCACGCGGAGGGCGACCGGGACACGCACGGTTTCTACGAGTACGACCCGCTGACGGGCAGGCGCGGCCGGATGAGCATGCCCGCCTTCCTCGCCGACGCGCTGCGCGACGCCCCCGAGGGCAGCTCCTACGAGGGCGGTCGGCTCCGCCCCTCCCCGACCCTCGGCCACGCGCCCGCCTCCGCGCCCGTGGACGGCGTGCTCGGTCTGCGCACGATCCGGCTGCCCGACGGCTCCTGGCGCAGCGAGGACCTGGCCGGACACAGCGTCACCGTGCCCTCGGAGCGGGGCAGGCCGTCCGCGTTGGTGGTGTTCCCGGGTGACGACCGGGCGCGTGCGGTCGTCCGCAACGGCTGGTCCATGGAGATCGTCGACACGGACGGTGTCGTCACCTCCACCGCGAAGATCGACCGCACCCCGGGCGTCTTCGGCGAGGGCACACTGCTGCTGCCGCCGGTGCAGTTCTGGGAGTGCATGACGGCCCGCGACCCGGAGGGTTCCGCCGCGCTGCGGCGTATCGACGGCGACACGACGGCGGCCCTGCTGCACGCGGCAGCCCAGGAGATCAGGAACGAGCAGGAGGGCAAGGGCGACAAGGACACGCTGTCCCGCGCGATCCGGGCGGTCCTGCCGGTCACGGACGACGCGCTCGTCGCGGGCATCGCGGGCGTCGTGCGGCACGCCGCCGCCCAGCAGTCCGTCCTCGACGAGGCGTCCGCCCGGCTGACCCGGGCGCTCGACGAGGGCGTGGAGGAGCCGGAGGGACCCTTCGGCCCCACCGACACGGAGCTCCAGGACGCGTTGAGCGGCCTCGGCGTCCGGGAGCGTCGCTCCTGGGACGAGGACGACGGGTCCGACGCCGTCTTCCGTGCCCTGCGCGTGATGAGCAGGGCCGCCGGGCTGCTTCCGGACACCGCCGTACCGGAGGAGCGGACCGTGCGCCTCCACCTCGACGGGCCGCAGTTGCCCACCGGGGAGCTGGAGCTGCTGTCGCTGGCCGGCCACGCGTCCGCCTTCGCCTTCCGGGCCGCTGCCGCCACCACCTCGCAGGAACACCGGGAGACAGTGAGCGCCCTGCTCGACCGGTTCCGGGCCCTCGGACTGGGTAGCGGTGCCGAGTCCGGGCGGTGGCGCAAGGTGTCGGTGAATCTGGCCCCCGGACAGCTGCGCACCCCGTCGGGCGAGTGGCGCGACGGCGAATGGCACGGACTGCTGCCGCTGGGCGGCGGCGCCTTCCTCGCCCTCATGGAACGCACCTACCTGGACGACGACAACGGCTGCACGTTCACCGGGTTCTTCCACGACCCGGCCCAGCTGTTCGAGACGCCCGCGCCGTACACGCTCGACGAGTCCGCACCGCTGGGCGGGGAAGGGGACGCTTCCCCGCTGGACGCGTTCCTCTCGGAGCTGGCCGGGCGCGGCCCGGCGCCCTGGTTCCCGGAGGCCGCCGAGGAGTTCGCCCGGCTCACCGGGGTCACCGAGACCGCGGCCCGGCTGATCGTGGCCGGACTGCCGCAGGTCGACACGTACGAGCGCTCGTTCCTGACCACCGAGGTACGCAACGCCATCGGGGTGAAGCTCGCGCCCGCGGCCGTCGCCAAGGACGAACTGCGGGGCGTCGACGGCGAGATCCGCGCCGCCGTGGTGGGCGCGCTGCTGCCCGCCGACCCCGCCCTGCTGTGGACCGACGGCCCGGACGTGGCCGCCGCGGCGGAGGTCTGGAACAGCCGGGTGGGCAAGCGACGGGCGATCCCCGAGGAACTGCTCGCCGACGCCTCCCGCGCGGTCAAGCACTCCGCGTGGGACCTGAGGAGCGCCCTGCCCGCGCTGCTGTACCCGGCGGACGAGCCCCGGCTCACCCGCGACCTGGAGTGGGCGGTCGACGGCGACCGGGTCAAGCCCGTCGGCGACGACACGGTCGGCTTCACCGCGGACACGCTGGTCGGCGCGGTCGGCCTCGCCGCCTGGCTCGCCCACCGGCTGCCCGCGGGCGACCCGGCCCGGTCCGGGCTGCCGGCCGCGCTCACCGCCGTACGCGAGCGGCTGGCCCACCCGGGCCTGGTGCTGGACCTCGACCGGTACATCGGGCTCCCCGCGTTCCGGAAGACCGCGGGCACCCCGACCGAGGTCGGCGAGGGCTTCGAGCGGTACGGCGCCGTCGTCCTGGCCACCTATGACGACCAGCCGTCGCCGGGCATCCGGGTCGCGCTGCTCGACGAGGCCGGCGAGGACCCGTATCTGCCCGCGCTGCGCATCGACGACCAGCGGCCCTACGAGGCCGAGGTCGCGCTGCGGCTGGCCCGCTCCGTCCCGTACGGGGCGCTCCTCGCCGACCCGGGCGACCCGGTGGCCGGCGAGCGGGACAAGGACGGCACCTGGTGGCCGCAGGACCCCAGCCGTTCCGTGCCCGAGCTGGTGACCGAGGTGGCGAAGGAGTACAGCATCGGCGAGGACGCCGCCACGCTCTATCTGATGCTGCTCGCCATGCCCGACCCCACGGACCGGATGACGGCCCGCTGGACGGGCTGGAAGCCGGCCCGGCTCAAGGCGGCCCGTGCCGAACTGGCCGCGGGCGAGCTGGTGGTGGAGGCCAGCCGTACCCGGGCCGGGCGGTCGCTCTTCCTGCCCGGCGCCTGGCTCGACCCGAGGGCGCCGCGGCTGCCGCTGGAGCGGTGGAAGCTCCCGCTGTACGCCGCCCTGATGAGCGACGAGCACGCGACGTTGGGCGTGATCGTCCCGGCCGAGCCGCCCGCCGAGCTGTACCGCAGGGCCTGGCGGCGGATCCAGGACGGCGACACGCCCCGGTTCGAGGAACTGAAGGTGCGGCGGGGCCGCCGCCGCTGAGCGGACGGGAACACACGGGGGCGCCCGGCGACGGGCGCCCCCGGCCCCGGCCTTCCCCGGCACCACCGGCAGACCGACAGACCGACAGACCGACTGATCATTCGCGCAACTGACCTATCCAGCAAGGACATTCATGACAGCGACCGACACGGCGACGGCTCTCCCGGCCCGGCAGACCCTGCCCGCCGAGGAGCGCCACGCCACCGAACTCGCCTTCCTCGCCGCCCATGACGAGGGCCCCCGCCCGCCCGGCTGGCGGCTGACCCCGCGTGCCGTGGTCACCTTCGTCTGCGGCAGCGGCGGCGAGGCACTGAAGCTGCCCAAGCCGCACGAGACGCTGCCCGAGAAGCTGGTGGTCGCGCCCAAGTTCGTCGGCGAACGCGCCCTGGTGGAGCGGTGCGTGGTCACCCTCGCCGGTGAGCGCGGGCTGCTGCTCGTCGGTGAGCCCGGTACGGCCAAGTCGATGCTCTCCGAGCTGCTGTCGGCCGCCGTGTGCGGCACCAGCGCGCTCACCGTGCAGGGCACCGCGGGCACCACCGAGGACGCCTTCCGCTACGGCTGGAACTACGCGCTGCTGCTGGCCCAGGGCCCGACCCCGCAGGCGCTGGTCGACTCCCCGGTGCTCGGCGCGATGCGCTCCGGCCGGGTGGCGCGGGTCGAGGAGATCACCCGCTGTCTGCCCGAGGTGCAGGACGCGCTGGTGTCGATCCTGTCCGACCGCCGGGTGAGTGTGCCGGAGCTGTCCGGCACGGACGACGCCCAGGTCCCGGCCGTGCCCGGGTTCACCGTCATCGCCACCGCCAACCTGCGCGACCGGGGTGTCTCGGAGATGTCGGCCGCGCTCAAGCGCCGCTTCAACTTCGAGACCGTGCACCCGATCGCGGACGTCGACGCCGAGACGGCCCTGGTCCGGCGGCAGGCGGAGGCGGCGGTGCAGCGGGCGGGCGCGGCGTTCGGGGTGGACGACGCGGTGCTCGACGTGCTGGTGACCGTCTTCCGTGATCTGCGGGAGGGGCGTTCCGCCGAAGGGTGGGACGTGGAGCGGCCCGGCACGGTGATGTCCACCGCCGAGGCCGTGCAGGTGGCCGCCTCGATCGGGGTGGCCGCCGCGTATCTGCCGGGCGGGGACGCGCTCGACCTCGTCCCCGGGCACCTGCTGGGCGTCGTCCGCAAGGACGACCCGGCCGACCACGCCCGGCTGCTCGGCTACTGGGACGGTCCGGTGCGCCGACGCGCCGAGGACGGTTCGGCGATGTGGCGCCGCCTCTGGGACCTGCGGGAGAACCTTCGGTGACGACCACTCAGGAACCGCGGGCGGCCGTCACGGCGCTCGCCGACTCCGCGGCGCCGTATCTGCTGGGGGTACGGCACCACAGCCCGGCCCTCGCGGCGGCCGTGCCCGCACTGCTGGACGCCTCCGGCGCGGACGTCGTCTGCGTGGAGCTGCCGGCCGACTTCCAGCACTGGCTGCCGCACCTCGCCGCCCCCGGCACCCTCGCGCCCGTCGCCCTCGCCGGAGCGAGCGAGGGCGGCCGGCTCGGCTTCTACCCCTTCGCCGACTTCTCCCCCGAACTCGCCGCGCTCCGCTGGGCACGGGAGCGGGGGAAGGAAGTGGTCTGCTGCGATCTGCCGATGTCGGACCCGGCGTGGACCATGGACGGCGTCGCCCCCGCCGTCGAGTCCCGGAGCGTGGTCGCCGAGGACACCCCCGTCGCGGCGCCCACGGCCTTCGCGGCGGCGCTCACCGCCGCCGGGACCGGCCGTGACGGTGACGATCTGTGGGACCGCTCCGTGGAGGTGCTCGCTCCCGGCTGTGCCCCCGAGGCGATCCGGCGGGCGGCGCTCGGTGTGGGGTGGGCGCTGCGGCGCGACGCCGAGTCGGCGGGCGGGGTGCCGTCGGTGGACCTGGCCCGCGAGGCGCACATGCGGGAGACCGTCGCCCGGGCGGCGGCGGGCGGGCGCCGGGTCGCGGCCGTGATCGGCGCGTTCCACGCCCCGGCGCTGACGGACGTGACCGGCATCGCCACCGGCCCGGCGGACACGGACGGTTCGGGCGACACGGAGACGTCCGGCACGGACGGTTCGGGCGGCGCAGGGAGGTCCGGCGCGGGCGGCGCTCCGTCGGTCTCACGAGCGGGCGGCACCGCGTCGGGGGCCCGGGGAGCGGGCCTCGTCGGGGAGCGGCCGCCGGTCGTCACCTCGCTCGTCCCGTACGCCTTCGATCTGCTGGACTCCCGTTCCGGGTATCCGGCGGGCATCCGCGACCCGCGCTGGCAGCAGGCGGTGTTCACGGCCGGGGGCGACCCGGGGCTGCTGTACGACGCCGCCGCGCGGGCGGTCACCGACGTGTGCCGGGAGCTGCGCGCGGCCGGGCACACCGCGGGCACCGGTGAGGCCACCGAGACCTTGCGGATGGCGGGCGACCTGGCGAGCATCCGGGGGCTCGCGGCCCCCGGCCGGGGCGAGGTCCTGGAGGCGCTGACCACGGTGATGGGCCAGGGCGAGCCGCTCGGCCGGGGCCGGGCCCTCGCCCGTGCGCTCGAAGTGGTGCTGGTCGGCACCGACCGGGGCCGGATCGCGCCGGGCACCCCGCGTTCCGGTCTCGGCCCGTCCGTGGAGGCGGAGCTGGCCGCGCTGCGGCTGCCCGGCCCGGACGACCCCGCCGCACGCGAACTCCGGCTCGACCCGCTCCGCTCCGCCCTCGACGGCCGCCGCGAGATCCTGCTCCAGCGCCTCGCGGTCTGCGGCACGGGGTACGGCGAGCCCACGGAGGTGGCCGGCACGGGCGACGGTACGGCGCTGACCACCCGGTGGCGTCTGTCGTGGACGCCGGCGGTTCCCGTACGGCTGGACCTCGCCGGAATCCGGGGTGTGACCGCGGCGCTGGCGGCCGAGGGCACCCTGCGGGAGGCCTTCCGCCGGGAGTCGGCGGACGGCGGGCCCACCTGCGCCCTGGTCCTCACCGGGCTGCGCGCGGCGGCCCGCTGCGATCTGCCCGCGCTGGTCGCCGACCGGCTGGCCGACGCCGCCGCCGTGCTGCCCGCCGCCGCCACGCTGCCCGAACTCCTGGAGGCGCTGGACCTGTTGGAGGCGTTGCGCCGGGGCCATCTGCCCGGCACCACCGCCGACGGCAGGCAGTCGGCCGCCGAACTCGCCGTCGACCTGCTGGAGGCGGCCGTCCGCGCGCTGCCCGGTCTCGCGGGCAGCGATCAGCCGGAGGACGCCGCCGCGCTCGTCGCGCTCGCGTCGCGGGCCGGTGAACACCGCCTCGGCCTGCGCATGGACGACGCGCTGGGTACCCTCGCGCGCACCGGTTCCCCGCTGGTCCAGGGTGCCGCCCTGGCCGCCCGGGTCCTGCTCGACCTGGACGGCGCCGACACCCTCGGGGCACGGGCGGCCGGCTGGATCGACACGGCCACCGGGCCGGACAGCAGGCTCGCGCTCGCCCGGCGTCTCACCGGCCTGCTCAGCGGCGCGGCCCCGCTGCTCCACTCCTCGCCCACCGCGCTGGACCCGCTGCTCGACCGTGTCGACACCCTCACCGACCAGGGCTTCCTGGACCGGCTGCCCGCCCTGCGCGGCGGCTTCGACACCCTCACCCCGGCCGGCCGGGACCGTCTGCTCAGCACGGTCACCGAGCGCCTCGGCGACCGCCTCGACCTGTCCCTCGCCGCCTCACCGGCGCTGCTCGCCCTCTGGGCGGCGGCGGACACGGCGGGCCTGGCGGCGCTCGACGCACTGCGCCTGCCGACCGGCCCGGACATCGAGGGACTCCCCGGCACCGCGGACGGCTCGGACACCGCGGAAGGGTTCCCCGGGACCGCGGACGGCACCGACACCCCGGGGACGCCCGCCGCACCGGGCGGGCGGAGAGCCGCCGCCGGGCCCACGCCCGGCGGGACGACCACGACCGCCGAGGCCGACGAGGTCGACCACGCCGACAAGTCCCCCGAGTCCGCCGCCCCCGCGGTCTCCTCCGCGCTGCGCCTCGGCCCCGCCGACCGCTGGCGGCTGCTGCTGGGCCGGGAGAGCGAGAAGCTGCCGCAGGGGGCCCGTCGTTACGCGCACGCGCTGGACGAGCTGTACGGCACCGGGCGGGGCGAGGGCTCCGCGGATCTCGGCCGGGGCAACGGCGGCCAGGGGCAGGGCGGCGGCCAGGACGCGTCGTTCCCGACGGCCCGCGAGTGGGCCGACGAACTGGACGCGCTGTTCGGCGCGGAGGTCCGCGAGGAGGTGCTGGCCCGGGCCGCCGACCAGGGCCGCAGGGACGTACTGGCGGAGCTGGACCCCAAGGCGGTACGCCCCTCGGTCGATCTGCTGACCTCCGTGCTGAACCTCGCCGGAGGGATGCCCGAACAGCAACTGGCCAGGCTGCGCCCGCTGGTACGGCGGCTGGTCGACGAGCTGTCCAAGGAGCTGGCCACCCGGATGCGTCCCGCGCTCACCGGTCTGGCCACCCCGCGCCCGACGCGCCGCCCCGGCGGCCGGCTGGACCTGCCGCGCACGCTGCGGGCCAACCTGGCGAGCACCCACCGTACGGCCGACGGCCGGACCGTGGTCGTACCGGAGCGGCCGGTGTTCAGCACCCGGTCCCGCAAGGAGGCGGACTGGCGGCTGATCCTGGTCGTCGACGTGTCCGGGTCGATGGAGGCCTCCGTCATCTGGTCGGCGCTGACCGCGGCCGTCCTGGGCGGTGTGCCCACGCTGTCGACGCACTTCCTGGCGTTCTCGACCGACGTGATCGACCTGACCGACCGGGTGGACGACCCGCTGTCGCTGCTGCTCGAGGTGAAGGTCGGCGGCGGCACCCATATCGCGGCGGGCCTGGCGCACGCCCGTTCCCTGGTGACCGTGCCCAGCCGGACCCTGGTGGTCGTGGTGAGCGACTTCGAGGAGGGGTACTCGCTGGGCGGGCTGCTCGGCGAGGTCCGGTCCCTCGCCGGGTCCGGGGTCCATCTGATGGGCTGCGCCGCCCTGGACGACACCGGCACCCCGCGCTACTCGGTGCCGGTCGCCCAGCAGCTCGTCGCGGCCGGTATGCCGGTCGCCGCCCTCAGTCCCCTCGCCCTCGCCCGCTGGGTGGGCGACCGGCTCCGCGGAGAGACCCGATGAACGCCGAACTGCCCCCGGCGGCACCCGATGTGGTGGCCGCCGCCGTCGAGAGTCTGACCTCCCGGCTGCGCAAGAAGCTGGACGCCGCGGTCGAGTCGTACGCGGCGCTGCCCGTCACGGCCGACGGCGGCACCCTGCGCGTCCGGTGTGGCGAGGACGCCGAGGTGGCGCTCACGCCCGGGCCCTCGGGCGCGGTCACCGACGCCGAGCGGGCCGTGTGCAGTTGTCTGCTCGCCCCCCGCTGTCTGCACCGTGCCGCCGTGCTGAGCGCGTGCCCGGTGGCCGACGCCTCGGCCGCCGTCGAGGCGGGGCCCGAGCCGTCCTCGGGCGGCCCGGAGGCGGACGCGACGGGCACGGCGTCCACCGACGGCACCGCCGATGCCACCGACGCCGCCGGAGCCACCAGTGCCGCCGGACCGGTCGGCGCCGAGAACACCGAGAACGCCGACGGCACCGGCGCGAACAGCGGCACCGGCACCGACGCCCCCGGCGGCGCCAGGCCCCCCACCCCCGCCCAGATCTCCGCCGCGCACGGCCTCTGGGCGGCCACCGCGGCCGTCCTCGCCGCGGGCGTCCCGGCGGCGGGGGCGGTACCGCAGGCGGAGTTGCTGCGGGCCGCGCACACCGCCCGGCTGGCCGGGCTGCACCGCGCCGAGGCGGCGGCCCTGCGGGTGGTCCGCGGCCTGCGCGGCGCCCGTGCCCGGCACGACGGGCACCGGCTGTCCGACCTGGTCGCCAACGTACGCGAACTGCTGCTCACCACCGGCCTGTTGTCGGCGGCGAACCCGGATCCGGCCCTGGTGGGCACCGCCCGCCGCGCCTACCGGCCGGGCGGCGGTCTGCGGGTGCACGGCGTCTGCCGGGAGCCGGTGATCTCGGCCACCGGATACGGCGGGGTCGTCACCCATCTCGTCTCCGACGACGGGGAGTGGTTCTCGATCGCCGACGTCAAACCGGGCGGCGCGGCCCGCGCCCGGGGCGCCGCCAAGGCCACCGTCGCGCTCGGCTCCGGCACCCTCGACCACGCGGGGCTCTCCCGTGGCGGGCTGCTGATCTCCGGCGCCACGCTCTCCCCGGACGGCCGGCTCGGCTCCGGCAAGGGGGTCCGGGCGACTCCGCTCGCCGGTCTCGCCTGGACGTCGGGCCCGCTCGCCGCGCTCTTCGCCCGCCCCCTGGCCGAAGCGGTCGCCGAACGGCTCGCGGTCGCCCCGGGAGCGGATCCGCAGCAGACCGAGCAGGCGGCGCGCAGGCTGATCGGCTGCGATCTGGTCGTGGTCGGCGCGGCCGGCGACCAGCTGCTCGCCCGTGAGATGTCCCCCACCGGGGAGTCGGCCGGCGAGGGCGTCCTCGTCCGGCTGATCCCGGCCAACGGCCACCCCGACCTGGCACACACCGCCAACTTCCGTCAGCTGGCCGCCCGGCCCGGTCTGCGGCTGCGGGTGCTCGGCCGCCTCGAACCCGACCGGGCGGCCGCCCTCCGTCCGCTCGCGATCGGTCCGGCCCCGGGCACCGAGGCGACTCTGCGGCTGCCGGACGAGTGGCAGGGCCACGCCGATCTGGGCTACGACCGTCTGCAGGGTTCGCACTTCCCGCCGCCGGACGCGCTGTCCGTCGGGGACGGGCCCGCCGGGGTGCCGGCCGATCCGCTCGCCGAGGCCCCCTTGTGGCGGCTGCGGCGGCTCGTGGAGATCGCCGTCTCCGGAGGCCGCCGCGCGGTCGCCGAACCGGCCCGCGACGGCGACCGGAACGGCGGGGGCGCCGCGCTGCGGCGCAGTGGGTTCCGGGGGGCCGCCGACCTGTCGGCCACGCTCACGGCGGAGGCCGACCGTCGCTCCCGTGACGTCTTCGGCCGGGTCACCGACCCCGACCCCGACCGGTACGCCCGCGCCTGGCTCGCCACCGCGGTCTACCTGGCCGGCACGGAACGCGCCCTGGTCCAGGCCACCTGGGGGTCGCCCTCCTCCGACACCTGACCCCACCGGCCGGTGCCTCGTCACCGCCCGGCCGGTTCAGCCGCGCCGTCGCCGAGCCCGCCCTCCCGGGCGCCCCTCCCGGACGACCCCTCCCGGGCGGCGGTCGGAGGTGATCCGGTGGACCACCTCCGAGGCACGGCGCGCCTCGCCTGCCCCGTCGCGCCCCTGCGAGAGTCGAGGCGCCACGCTCCGGGCGTGACAGGCCGGCGACCCCTCAGCGGGATCCGAGCGCCTCCGGGGCGTCCCGCACCGCGCAGGACTCGGCGTGCCGGTGCGGCGGGCCGTGCCGGAGGCTCGCCTCCAGGGCGTCGAGGGCCTGGCGGGCGGCCAGGATGCGGACGCGCACTTCGTCCTCGGCGACGGTGTCCGCTGTGGCGGTGCGCACGGCGACGGCCGGGTCCCGCTCGCGGTCCTCCTGCCCACGGTCCTCCCGCTCGCGGTCCTCCTGCTCGCGGTCCTCCCGCTCGCGGTCCTCTCGCTCGCGGTCCTCTCGCTCGCGGTCCTCCTGCTCGCGCTCCATCTCGCGGGCCTCGTCCAGGGAGCTGATGACGACACCGATGAGGACGTTGACGAGGACGAAGGAGGCGAAGAGGACGTAGGAGGCGTAGTAGACGATGCTCCAGCGGGAGATCTCCAGGCCGGCGCGGACGGCGTCGCCGAGGCCGTCCAGGGTCATCAGCAGGAAGAGGGTGAGGACGGCGCGGCCGAGGGAGCCGAAGTGCTCGGGGTCGTGGTCGGCGAAGAAGACCCAGCCGACCATGGCGTAGACGTACAGGAGCAGGGCGCCGACGAGCAGGAAGCTGAAGGTGCCGGGGAGGCTGCGGCCCACGGCGACCATGAAGACGCGGAGCTGGGGCAGGAAGCGGGCGGTGCGCAGGACCCGGGCGAGGCGCAGCAGCCGCAGGATCGTGCCGTTCTCGCGGACGACGGGCAGGAACGCGGAGACCACGACGGCCAGGTCGAACAGGTTCCACGGGTCGCGGAGGAAGTCGCGGGGGCGGTCGGCGTGCGCACAGGCACGCAGGAGTATCTCGACCGTGAACGCGGCCAGGCAGAGGTGTTCGGCGAGGCGTAACCAGCCGCCCCAGCCCGTCACCAGCGCGCTGTACGTCTCCACGCCCAGCAGTGCCGCGTTGGTGAGGATCAGGGCGAACACGGTGACACCGAACCAGCGCGCCTCGGTGACGGCGCGGGCCCGTTCCGCGAGGGCCCGGCGGCGGGGGCGCCGGGCCGTGGGGGTCGTACGGTCGTGCGGGTCGGTCATCCTGCGGTACCTGCTCCTTCGCGCAGCGCGACGTCCCGCCGCCCCGGGATCGGGCGGCGGGTCCGGTGGAACGATCACGCTCCAGGAGACTTCTACAGCACGGTCGGCGCGCGGTGCGTCGCCGAGTCCGGTCAGACCGTCCGGGGCTGCAGATAGCGCGCCAGCAGGTCGTCCAGCGCGACCAGGCCGGCGAGGCGGCCCGTGTCGTCGTGGACGACGGCGAGCGTCGCGCGGTGCCGGCGCAGCACGTCGATGGCGTCGGCCACGGTCGCGTCGTCCGGCAGCTCGGGTACGGGCCGGGCGAGGGCACGGGCGGTGACCGCGCGTCCTCTCGTCCGGGCGACCAGGGCGTCACGGGCGTGGACGGAACCGAGGACGGTGCCGTCGTCGGCGCGGACCAGCAGACGGGTGCGGTCGTGTGCGGCGGCGGCCCGCAGGACGGCCTCGGCATCGGCGTCCGCGCCGACCGCGGTGATCTCGGCGGCCGGGACCGCGAGGTCGCGCACCGGGGTGCCAGGCTCCGTCAGTGACCGGGTGATCAGCTCGGAGTCGGCCTCGCTGATCAGCCCCAGCCGCTGCGACTCCTCGACGAGATGGGTGAGCTGCTCGCGGTTGTGCACGGACGCCAGTTCGTCGCGCGGGGTGACCCTGCACAGCCGTACCAGCGCGTTGCTGACCCGGTTGAGCAGTCCGATCAGCGGTCGTACGGCCCTGACCACGGCCCGGAAGGACGGGGCCAGCAGCATCGCGGAGCGCTCGGGGTGGGCGATGGCCCAGGACTTGGGTGCCATCTCGCCGACGACCATGTGCAGGAACACGACCACGACCATGGCGACGACGAAGGCCACGCCGTAGCTGAGGGCGCTGGGCAGGCCCAGGTCGTGCAGCAGGGGGTCGAGTTCGTGGGAGATGGCGGGCTTGGAGACGGAGCCGAGGCCCAGGGTGCAGACGGTGATGCCCAGTTGGGCGCCGGCCAGCATCAGGGACAGCTCGCGCATCCCGGCGAGGGCCGCCTTGGCGCCGCGCTGTCCGGCGGCCACCGCCTGTTCCACGCGGTGGCGTCTGGCGGCGACGAGCGCGAACTCGGCGGCGACGAAGAATCCGCTGCCGATCAGCAGCAGGACGGTGACGAAGAGCGCCATGGGGAAGCTCATGCCTGTTCCTCCTCGCGCTCGGCCGCGCGGCCGGTTGCGCGGTCGGCCTCGTGGTCGACGGGCGCGGCCAGCCGCTCCAGGCGGACCCGGTCGGGGACGTGCCGGTCGAGGGTGCGGACGTCGATGACCGCGCGCCCGCCGTCGGGCAGGTCGACGGTGAGCCGGTCGCCGATGGCGGGGAAGCGGCCGAGGCGGTCCACGACCAGCCCGGCGACGGTGTCGTAGTCGTCGTCCTCGGGCAGGTCGACACCGGTGGCGTCGGCGACCTCGTCGAGGCGGCGCCCGGCGTCCACCAGCCAGCCCGTGCCGTCGGCGACGGCGAGTTCGATGACGGTGTCGGACTCGTCGGCGATGTCGCCCACCAGTTCCTCGGCGATGTCCTCGTAGGTGACGATGCCGGCGACTCCGCCGTGCTCGTCGAGGACGACGGCGAACTCGTCGTCGCGCTCGCGCATCCGGGTCACCGCGTCCGGCAGCGGCAGGGTGTCCGGCAGGAGCAGCGGGCGGCGGGCGAGGGCGCCCGCGGTGGTGGCGGTGAGGGGCCCGGCGGGCAGCCGCATCAGCTCGCGGACGCCGAGCACGCCGGTGACGTCGTCCGGGTGGTCGCCGAGCACCGGGTAGGTGGAGTGGCCGTGCTCGGCGATCAGTTCGACCGCCTCGGCGGCGGAGGCGTCCTCGCGGACGAAGACGGCGGCGGCGCGCGGCACCATCACCTCGTCGAGGGTCCGCTCGGAGAACTCCAGGGCGTGGTCGAGCAGTTCGGCGGTGTCCTTGGGCAGTTCGCCCTGCTCGTGGGACTCGCCGATGAGGTGGCCCAGCTCCTCCAGGGTGGCGCCGTGGTGCAGTTCCTCGACGGGCTCGATGCCCACCTTGCGCAGCAGCCGGTTGGCCGCGCCGTCGAAGACGTGCACCACCGGGCCGACGACCTTGAGGTAGGCGAGCGTGGAGCCGGCCAGCGACTTGGCCAGCCGCTCCGGGACGGCGAGGGCCAGGTTCTTCGGGGCCAGCTCGCCCAGCACCATCTGGACGACGGTGGCCGCGGTGAAGGCCAGGACGACGGAGATCCCGCCGACCGCGCCCTCCGGGACCCCGGCGCCGGTCAGGGCCGGTTCGAGGAGGGCGGAGACGGACGGTTCGGCGATGAAGCCGACGATCAGGCCGGTGACGGTGATGCCGAGCTGGGCGCCGGACAGCATGAACGACAGCCGTTCCAGCACGGTCAGGGCTCGCGCGGCCCGGCGGTCGCCCGCCTCCGCGTCCCGTGCGAGGGCGAGCCGGTCGGCGGAGACGTAGGCGAACTCCTGGGCGACGAAATAGCCGGTACCGGCGGTGAGGACGAGGACGGCCAGCAGGCCGAGCACGGCGTTCGCGGCACTCATCGGACACCACCCCGTCGCGTGCCGCGATCGGGACGACCGGCCAAGGGCTGGCGGGGTGGTCCGGGACTGTGTCCCGGGGAGTCCGTCGGTCTGGCGGACAAGGGCTTGCTCCTTCAGTAGGCGTGCGACAGGTGAACGATTCTGACCCGATCTTCGTTCCCGGCCGCGAACACCCCCTCCCCGGCGCGGCGCTCACCCGCCGTCGTCGGCGCCCCGCGCTCTGACCAGCCCCTTCTCGTACGCGATCACCACGGCCTGGGCGCGGTCGCGCAGGTCGAGCTTGGCGAAGATGCGGGCCACATGCGACTTGACGGTGGCCTCGCTGAGGGTGAGTTCGGCGGCGAGTTCCGCGTTGGACAGGCCCCGGCCGAGGAGGGTCAGGACCTCCAGTTCGCGGGGGGTCAGCGATCCGAGGTCGGCGTGCGCGGCGGGCGGGTGGGGGGCCTCGGTGGCGAAGCGTTCCACGAGCCGCCGGGTGATGGTGGGGGCCAGCAGGGCGTCACCGGTGTCGACCAGCCGTACGGCCGCCGCGAGGTGGCGCGGGGTGACGTCCTTCAGCAGGAAGCCGCTGGCGCCGATGGACAGGGCGGCGTAGACGTAGCGGTCGAGGTCGAAGGTGGTGAGGATCAGCACCCGGCAGCCCGGAGCCCGGTCCAGGATGCGGCGGGTGGCCTCCAGACCGTCCATGTTCGGCATCCGGATGTCCATCAGGACGACGTCGGGTTCCAGCTCGCGGGCCATCGTCACCGCTTCCGCACCGTCGGCCGCCTCCCCCACCACGTCGATGCCCCGGGCGGTGAGGATCAGCCGGAACCCGGTCCGGATCAGGGTCTGGTCGTCGACGACGAGCACCCGGGGCGCCGACGGCTTGTCCGTCGCCGGTTCCGTCGCCGGTTCCCGTGCCGGTTCCATCGCCGGGTCCGCCGCCGTCACAGCCGGTCCAGGGGGATGCGGGCCCGGACCCGGTACCCGCCGCCCAGACGGCGGCGGGCGTCCAGGTCGCCGCCGTACACCGCGACCCGCTCGCGCAGGCCCAGCAGCCCGCGCCCGGTGCCGTCCCGATGCCGCCGGACGGGCCGAGCCGGGTGCGGCGGGGCGGAGCCCTCGGCGGTCGATCCACCCGGGGCGCCGGCCGAGGTGCCCCGGCCGCCGGTCAGCACGCTGGGGCCGGTGTTCAGCACCTCCACGCGCAGCGCGTGCTCGGCGTACCGCACGGTGACCTCGGCGCTGCCGCCGTCGCCGTGCCGCAGCGCGTTGGTGAGCGCCTCCTGCACGATCCGGTACGCCGTCACGTCGACGCCCTGTGGCAGCGGGCGCGGCTCACCGGAGATCCGCACCTCGACGGGCAGCCCGGCGAACGAGATCCGGTCGACGAGCGGCCCCAGCCGGTCGAGGCCGGGCTGCGGGGACAGTGCTCCCGGCAGTGCTCCCCGGTCTGCCCCGTACCGGCCCGCACCGGAGGTGACCACCCCGCGTGCGCCCCCGGCCGTGCCCTCTTCCGTGTCGTCTTCCGTGTCGTCTTCCGTACCCCCTTTCCTGCTCTCTTCCCTGCTCTCTTCCGTGTCCTCGCCGTTCTGCGCGGGCGCGAGGAGGCCCAGCAGATGCCTCAGGTCGGTCATCGCGCCGCGCCCCGCGTCCTCGACGGCCAGCAGAGCCGCCGCGGCCTCGTCGGGCATGGTGCCAAGGACCTCGCGGGCCGCGCCGGCCTGGACGACCATGAGGCTGACGTTGTGGCTGACGATGTCGTGCAACTCCCGGGCGATGCGGTCGCGTTCGGCGGCGATCGCGGCCGACGCGGCGCTCTCCCGCTCCCGTTCGAGCAACCAGCCGCGCTCCCCCACCGCCCGCTGCCACCGCCGCCGCGTGCGGACCAGCGCCACCGCCAGCCCGATCGCGAGCGCGCACACCGCCACCAGTACCGCCACCAGCCCGTCCACCCCCCGTTCCCACATGGGGTTCACCTTCCCAGACCGGCCGGGCGCTCCGCATCCGCCCCGGGATGCGGGTCCCTGCATCCACGGGATGAGGCGCGGAACCGGATGCCGTCCGGGGAGGGATGTCCCGGCCGTGTTCCTCGCCTAGCGTCCGTCACATGGTCACTGAGGAGAACAGGCACGACGGGGGCGGCGGCGCGGAGGCCGTCGTACGGCTCGACGGGGTGCGCAAGGAGTACGGGGAGACGGCGGCGCTGGACGGTGTGTCGCTGGAGATCCGGGCCGGGGAGGCGGTCGCGGTGATGGGGCCCTCGGGGGGCGGCAAGTCCACCCTGCTGAACATGATCGCGGGGCTGGACCGTCCGACGGACGGCACGGTGACGGTGCACGGCGAGAACGTGGGGGAACTGAGCGAGAAGGGGCTCGCCCTGTACCGGCGGCGCCGCATCGGCATGATCTTCCAGTTCTTCAATCTCATCGACGACCTGTCGGCGCTCGACAACGTGGCGCTGGCCGCCCAGTTGACCGGCACCCCGGCCCGGCAGGCCCGCCGCCGCGCGCTGGAACTGTTCGACGAGCTCGGTGTCGCCGACCGGCGCAACGCCTACCCGGCGGTGCTCAGCGGCGGCGAACGGCAACGGGTCGCGGTGGCACGGGCGTTGATGAACCGGCCGGCGCTGCTGCTGGCCGACGAGCCGACCGGGGCCCTGGACAGCCGGGCCGGGGAGCAGGTGATGGACCTGCTGCTCGACCTCAACCAGATAGGCCAGACCCTGATCCTGGTCACCCACGACGAGCATCTCGCCCGGCGCTGCGCCAGCCGTCTCGTGGAGTTCACCGACGGCCGGGTGACCGGCGAACACACCCTGGAGCGGTCCGCCTTGGAGCGGTCCGCACCGGAGCGGTCCTTCCTGGAGCGGCCCGTATGAGCGCCGTGTGGCGGGCGGCGTACGCGGCGGTACGGCGGCGCCGGCTCCAGTCGCTGGTGATCGCCCTGGTCACGCTGACCTCGACGACGGCGATCGTGGTGGCGCTCGGCCTGGTCGACGCCGCCTCGTCCCCGTTCGAGAAGGCCTTCGGCGCGCAGCGCGGACCGCATGTGATCGCCGCGTTCGACTCCGCGAAGGTCTCCGACGGTCAACTGGCGCGTGCGGTGAGGCGGTCGGGGGTGGCGGCGAGCGCCGGCCCCTTCGCCCAGGCCTCGGTGGAACTGCCCAGGGAGGCGGTGGACTACGGCCTCGGCGCCGAACTCACCGTCGTGGGCCGCGCCGGCCCCGAGGGCCCGGTGGACCGGCTGGACCTGTGGGCGGGCCGCTGGGCCACCGGGCCCGGTGAGGTCGTCCTCAACCGGCAGTCGGACTGGACGGCGGACGACCTCGGCAAGAAGCTCCAGGTGCCCTCGGGCCCGGCCCTGACCATCGTCGGCTTCGCCTTCGGCCTGAGCGGCACCGCCGACGCCTGGGTCGCCCCCGGGCAGATCGGCGCCCTGAAGCCGACGAGCACCCAGATGCTGTTCCGTTTCACGGACGCCTCGTCGGAGAGCCGACTGCGCACCCACCTGGCGGCGGTGACGGAGGAGTTGCCGAGCGGCGCGCTGGCCGGTTCACGGTCGTACCTCGCCCTCAAGGACCAGATCGGCGGTTCGGCGCGGGCCTACGCGCCGTACCTCCTGGCCTTCGGTGTTCTCGGCATCGTGGTGTCCGTGCTCATCGTCGCCAACGTGGTCAGCGGCGCGGTGATCTCCGGCTTCCGGCACATCGGCGTCCTCAAGGCGCTCGGGTTCACGCCGGGGCAGGTGGTGGCCGTCTATCTGGTGATGATCTCGGTCCCTGCCGTGCTGGGCTGTGCGCTCGGGACCGTCGCGGGAAATCTGGCGGCACGGCCGCTGCTGGAGTCCGTGTTCTCGGGGCCGGACGCGGGGGTGTTCCACGGCAGTGTCGCGCTCGCGCCCTGGGTGAACGCGCTCGCACTGCTCGGGATGCCCGCCGTGTGTCTGCTCGCGGCGCTCGCGCCGGCCGTGCGCGCCCACCGGTTGTCCGCCGCGCGGGCGATCAGCGCGGGCAGCGCGCCGCGCGCCGGGCGGGCGCTCGGTGTGCAGCGCCGGCTGGCGGGGAGCCGGCTGCCGCGCTCGGTGAGCCTGGGGCTGGGGCTGCCGTTCGCCCGGCCGGGCCGCAGCGCCCTCACCCTGGCCGCCGTGGTCCTCGGGGTGACGACGGTGACGTTCGCGACCGGTCTGGCCACGACGATGGACCGGTTCGGCAACGCGGGCCGCGACGCCTACCAAGTCACCGTCTACGTGGGGAAGTTCAAGGACGGGAAGGAGACCAGGCCGGTGCACGACGACCTCGCGCTGCACGCCCTGCTGCGTTCGCTGCCGGACGCGCGCGAGGTGACCGCCCGGGTCAACACCGAGGCCCGGCTGGCGGGTTCGGCGGAGAAGCTGTGGCTGGAGGCCCGCCGGGGGGACCGGCTCCGGTTGGACAGTGTGCTCACCGGGGGCCGCTGGCTCCGGGGCGGCGGCGAGGTCGTGGCCGGCTCGGCGTTCCTGCGGCGCAACGGACTGGACATCGGCGACCGCCTCCGCGTGGAGAAGGGCGACCGGCACGTGAACCTGCTCGTGGTCGGGGAGTTCCTGCAGAGCAACCCCCGTGTCGTGATCGTCGACCGGTCGGCGATGCGGTCCGTGGCCCCGCGGGAGAAGCCCATCGCCTATCACGTCCGGCTCCGCGACGGTGCCGACGCGAACGCCTACGCCCGCGCCGCCGGGGCCGCCGACCCGGGACTCAGCCCCTCACCCACCGGCTCGAACTCGGTCACACAGACCATCGTCGGGTCGGCCACCGCCCTCACCCTGCTGCTCGCCGCCGTCGCGTCCCTCGGTGTCTTCCACACCGCCGTCCTCAACACCCGCGACCGCCGCCGCGATCTGGGCATGCTCAAGTCCCTCGGGATGACACCGCGCCAGGTCACGGTGATGACGGTGGTCTCGATGGCCCTGCTCGGCGCGCTCGGTTCGCTCCTCGGCATCCCGCTGGGCATGGCGGGCCACCACCTGGTCGTGCCGCGCATGGCGGACGCCGTGGACATCGTCCTGCCGTCGTCCATGACGGACGTCTGGAACGCCCCGGCCCTGACGGGCCTCGCCGTCGCGGGCCTCGTCATCGCCGTCCTCGGCGCGTACGTCCCGGCCCGCCGCGCGGCACGGCTGACGGTCGCGGAGGTGCTGCACAACGAGTGAGAGGGGCACACCGGGGCGGCCGGGCGGCGAACGAGCGGCGGCCGGGCGGCGGCACCTGTCGGATTCCGACCATCACCGGTCCCGAACCGACCCTGCCCCCGGCCGCTCCGCGCCCTAGGTTGGGGGCGCGCCCCGAAAGGATCCCGACAGATGACGGTCCAGAACGACGCCGTGGACCACCCGGCGTCACCCGCCGGTCTCCCGGCCATCACCGAGACGCTCCACGGCTGGCTCGGCGAGTCCGACCGGGTCCTGGTCGCGGCCGGCGCGGGGCTGAGCGCCGCCGCCGGATTCGACTACGGCGACACCGAGCGCTTCCGGGAACTGTTCCCGGCCCTGTACGGGCTCGGTCTGCGCTCTCGCTATCTGCTGGGCGTCCCGCTGCCGCCGGACATGATGTGGGGCTACTGGGCCGTGCACATCGACGACATCCGATACGGTTCCGCGCCCAACCCCCTCTACGGGCGGCTGCGTTCGCTGGTCGGGGAGCGCGACCACTGGGTGATGACGTCGAACGTCGACGCGCTGTTCGCCCGCAGCGGCTTCGCCGCGGACCGGGTCTTCACCCCGCAGGGCGACTACGGCCGCCTCCAGTGCACCGTGCCGTGCGTCCAGGAGACCTGGGCGGCGAAGCCGTTCCTCGACCGTGTCCTCGCCGCCTACGACCGTGGGACGGGCCGGGTGGGCGACCCGTCCGCCCTGCCCGTCTGCCCGAACTGCGGGGCGGACGTGTTCCCGAACGTGCGGGTGGGCCCGGAGTTCGTCGACGGCGCCCATCTGCCCGCCGGGGAGCGGCTGAACCGCTGGCTCGGCGACGCGCCGGGCGGCGCCCGCCTCCTCGTCCTGGAGATCGGCGCCGGGTTCAATACCCCCGGCGTGATCCGCCGGCCCATGGAGCACGTCGTACGGCACACCCCCGGGGCCCGCCTGGTGCGGGTGAATCCCGACCACCCGGAGGTGCCCGCCGACCTCGGCGACCGGGCCCTGTCCGTACCGTTCGGAGCGGACCGGCTGCTGGACGCGCTCACCACGTAGAGGACACGCCGCCGCACGCCGGGGACGGCGACCCCGTCGCGGCAGGACCATCGAGGACACCGACCCATCAGGACGTGAGCACCATGACCACCCCCTCGGAACCGACCGACCCGACCACGCCGACCACACCCTCCGCGCCCACCGCACCCGGCACTCCCCGCACCCCCGTCCCTCCGCCGATCGTGGTCACCGGAGCCACGGGACGCCTCGGCGGACGCGTCGCCCGCCGGCTGGCCGAGCGGGGCGTCGCGCAGCGGCTGCTGGTGCGCAGCCCCGAGCGGGCCCCGGAGCTGCCCGGTGCGACGGCGGTCAAGGGCGGCTTCGGCGACCGTGACGCCGTCGTGCGCGGCCTCGGCGGAGCACGGACCGTGTTCATGGTCTCCGCCTCCGAGAGCGTCGACCGGGTCGCCCAGCACAGGACGTTCGTCGACGCGGCCGTGGAGGCGGGGGTCGAGCACCTGGTGTACGTGTCCTTCTTCGGCGCCGCGCCCGAGGCCGCGTTCACCCTCGCCCGCGACCACTTCCACACCGAGGAGCACATCCGGGCGAGCGGCCTCGCCCACACCTTCCTGCGGGACAACCTGTACGCGGACTTCGTCCGGCATCTGGCCGGCGAGGACGGCGTCATCCGGGGCCCCGCCGGGCAGGGACGGGCCGCGTTCGTCGCCCAGGACGACATCGCCGACGCCGCCGTGACGGTCCTGACCCGGCCCGCCGACCACGCCGGAGCGGCCTACGATCTGACCGGCCCCGAGTCGCTCACGCTGGACGAGGCCGCAGCGATCCTCTCGGAACGGCTCGGACGCCCGTTCCGCTACCGGCCGGAGACGATCGAGGAGGCGTACGCCTCGCGCGCCTCGTACGACGCCCCGCCCTGGCAGCTCGACGCCTGGGTCTCCACGTACACAGCCATCGCGACCGGTGAGCTCGACGGTGTCAGCAGTGCCGTCCCCGACCTCACCGGCCGTCCGGCCCGCACCCTCGCCGATGTCCTCGACGCCACCGAACGGCCCCTCCCGTGACGATGCCGCGCACCCCGTACGACGGCCCCGGCGCGCCCGGGGCCGGGCCGTCGGCGCTGCCGCTGGCCGCCTATCGCGCCGCGATCGCGCTGGACGAGCCCGTCGAGCGGCCCGCGCCACCCTCCGACGCCTCGGCCGAACAGCTGGACGCGTTCGTCCGTGCGGCGCTGAGGCTGCTCGCCACCGATCCGGCCGTGTCCCGGCTGGGTCTGCGGACCGGCACCCTGCGGGACCTCGCGGACGCGGCGACGGCCCGCCGGGTGCTGCGCGCCCTGCTGACCGTCCGCCCGCCGGGCCCCCTCTCCCCCGACGCGCGGGACGCGGTGGACGCGGTCCTGGACCTGGAGCGCCGGCTGCGGCCGGCCGTCGACGTCGCCGAACTGCCCACGGTCGCCGAGGAGTTCCCGCACACCGCGTACCGCTCGGCCGGGCAGATGTCCCTGTGGCGGGGCGACCTCACCACGCTCGCGGCGGACGCCGTCGTCAACGCGGCCAACAGCGCGCTGCTCGGCTGCTTCCAGCCCCTGCACCCGTGCGTGGACAACGCCATCCACAGCGCCGCCGGGCCCCGGCTGCGGGACGACTGCCACACGGTCGTCACCCTTCAGGGCGCGTCGGAACCGACCGGCACCGCCAAGATCACCCGGGGTCACCATCTGCCGGCCGCCCATGTCCTGCACACGGTCGGTCCGGTGGTCCGGGACCGTCCCACGCGAGGCGACGCCGAGGCCCTGGCGGGCGCGTACCGGGCCTGTCTCGACCTGGCCGCCGAGGTGGGGACGGTCCGCACGCTCGCCTTCTGCTCCGTGAGCACCGGTGTCTTCGGCTACCCCAAGCCGGAGGCGGCGGCCATCGCCCTGCGCACGGTCTCCGACTGGCTCACCGCCCATCCCGGCCGCCTCGACCGGGTCGTGCTCAACGTCTTCGCCGCCGACGACGAGGCCGTGTACCGGCGCACGCTCACCGGGACACCGACGGGCTGACCGGGCCTCCCGTCCGACCCGCCGTACGTCGTCCGCCGCACCCTGGACCGCTCCTGAACGGAGGCCCTCGGCGGGGTCACCTGCGGCAGGGCGCCCCCGAGCGCAGGCCGCGCATGACGAGGTCGAAGAGGCGGGTGGCGCGGCTCTGCCAGTCGTCCCCGGAGCCGATCTGCCAGACACCGGCGATGGCGAGGACGAAGTCGTCGGTGGTCACTCCGGGCCGGATGGTGCCGGCCCGGTGGTTGGCGTCGAGCAGACTCTCGATCGCGGCGAGCAGGAGCGGATAGCCGGGCTTCGCGGGGCCGCCCGTCGCGGCCGACGCCCGGCGCAGCGCGTCCGCGAGGCCGGCCTTGGCCGTGGCGTAGCGGGCCAGACCGTCCATCCAGGCGCGCAACGCCTCGTCGGGCTCATGGGTCCCCAGCAACTCGGCCGCGCTGTCGACGAGTTGCTGGATCTCCTGGCGGTGGACCTCCAGGACGAGCGCCTCACGGTCGGGGAAGTTGCGGTAGAAGGTGCCCTGTCCGACGCCCGCCTTCTTGGCGATCGTGCTGAGCGGGACGTCGGCCGAACGCGACAGTTCGACCAGCGCCACTTCCAGGATGCGCTCACGGTTGCGCTGCGCGTCGGACCGCTGGGGCACCTCACCCGTCGACACCACTGGCCCTCTTCCCTGACACACGCCCAGCCCTGACGGACAGATGTCCACTTAGGGCCACCTTACCGCGATTTACAGCCAGGCCTCCACGGAGCGGGCGCCCGGCAGTCAGCCGGCCGGCAGGGCGCGGCGGAGGATGCCGTCCACGTCGGCGGAGCCGGGGAGGGTGCCGTAGGCGTGGCCCCAGTCGCCGCCGAGGCGGGTCGCGCAGAAGGCGTCGGCGACGGCGGGCGGGGCGTGCCGGACCAGCAGGGATGCCTGCAGGGTCAGGGCCATGCGCTCCACCAGGCGGCGGGCGCCGGCCTGGTCGGCCTCGCGCACCGCGTCCTTCAGGCGGGCGGCGGCCTCGTCGAGCCGGGCGTCCGCGCCCCGGGCCAGGGCGACTTCGGCGAAGAGGGCCTCCGCCGTGCCGGGGCTGCGGGTCAACGCCCGCAGGACGTCGAGCGCGTTGACGTTGCCCGAGCCCTCCCAGATCGACAGCAGAGGTGCCTCGCGGTAGTGGCGGGGCATGCCCGAGTCCTCGACATAGCCGTTGCCGCCGAGGCACTCCAGCGCCTCGGCGGTGAAGGCCGGGCCGCGCTTGGTCACCCAGTACTTGCCGACGGCGGTGGCGATCCGGCGGAACGTCCGCTCGCCCTCGTCCCCGCGCACCGACCGGTCGGCGGCGCCCGCCAGCCGCAGGGTGAGGGCCGTCGCCGCCTCGGACTCCAGCGCGAGGTCGGCCAGGACGTTGCGCATCAGGGGCTGGTCGAGGAGCCGGGCGCCGAACGCGCTGCGGTGCCGTGCGTGATGGCCCGCCTCGACGAGTGTCCTGCGCATCAGGGTCGCCGAGCCCATCACACAGTCGAGCCGGGTGCAGTTGACCATCTCGATGATGGTCTTCACCCCCTGCCCCTCGGGCCCGACCCGCCAGGCCACGGTCCCGTCGAACTCCGGCTCCGAGGACGCGTTGGAGCGGTTGCCCAGCTTGTCCTTGAGCCGCTGGATCCGGAAGGTGTTGCGGCTGCCGTCGGGCAGGACGCGCGGGACCAGGAAGCAGGTCAGCCCGTCCGGGGCCTGCGCCAGCACCAGGAACAGATCGCACATCGGCGCCGACGTGAACCACTTGTGCCCGCGCAGGGTGTACACACCGGGCTCGGAACTCGGGGTCGCCGTCGTGGTGTTGGCGCGTACGTCACTGCCGCCCTGCTTCTCGGTCATGCCCATCCCGGCGAGCAGCCCGCGCTTGCCGGTGGGCACCCGCAGCCCCGGCTCGTACTCCCGGCCGGTCAGCAGCGGCTCGTACACGGCGGCCAGCTCCGGCTGCCGGCGCAGCGCGGGCACGACGGCGTACGTCATCGAGGTCGGACAGGTGTGCCCGGCCTCGGTGTGGCCCCAGACCAGGGCTCCCGCGATGCGCGCGACATGGGCGCCGGGCCGGTCGTCCGCCCAGGCCGACCCCGCCAGGCCCTCCTCGACGGCGGTCCGCATCAGGTGGTGCCAGGCGGGGTGGAAGTCCACCTCGTCGACACGGTTGCCGTAGCGGTCGTGGGTGCGCAGCTCCGGCTCGTACCGGTTGGCCTGCTCGGCCCACTCCTGCGCCGCCACGCCCCCGGCGAGCAGCCCGAGCCGCCGGACGTCCTTCTCGGCCCACCCCGCGCCCTCCCTGCGCAGCCCCTCCAGCAGGGCGACGTCCTCGGCGGCGTCGTAGGGGGCGAGCGGCGGGGGCTGGTTGGTGACGTCGTGGGTGTGCCGGGTGGCGTACTGCGGCTGCGTGTGCGTGCGTATCGGAACCATGAGCGGAGTATTACATCATTCCTACGGTCGCAGCCATCACGTAACAATGATCGAGTGCCCCGTACAGTTCGGGCCATGCAGACGAACGCGCCGGGGCACCCCGCCGAGCTGGAACTACGGCCGCTGTCCGCCCGCTCGGTCGTGCTGAGCCTGCTGCTGGGCATGCATCCGCCCGAGCTGCCGGTGAAGGATCTGGTGCGCCATGTGGAGGCCTTCGGGGTGGCCGGGTCCACGCTGCGGGCCGCGCTGAGCCGCATGGTGTCGGCCGGGGACCTGCGGCGCGCGGACGCGGTGTACCGGCTCAGCGACCGGCTCCTGGACCGTCAGCGGCGCCAGGACGAGTCGGTGCACCCCGGGACCCGGCCGTGGGACGGCGACTGGGAGATGGTGATCGTCACCGCCACGGGCCGCAGCCCCGCCGAACGCGCCGACCTCCGCGGCCGTCTGATCTCCCTGCGCCTCGCCGAGCTGCGCGAGGGCGTCTGGCTCCGCCCGGCCAACCTCGACCACCCCCGCCCACCGGCCGCCCCCGACCCGACGGTCCAGCGCTTCACCGGCCGCCCGGCCGTGGGCGGCACACGGGACGGCATCGCGGCGGACCGGGACCTGGCGGCGCGCCTGTGGCCCCTGGAGGCATGGGCCGTCACCGCCGAGGCACTCCTCGCCCACATCGAGCGGACCCGGGAGCCCGCCGACCGCTTCACGGCCCTCGCCGCCGCCGTACGCCATCTGCTGGCCGACCCGGTCCTGCCCCCCGAACTCCTCCCGGAGAACTGGCCCGGCCCCGCGCTGCGCGCCGCGTACACGGAGTACCGGCGGGAGCTGGTCGGGGCGGTGCTGGGGCACCGGGACTGAGGCCGGGGCACCGCGCCGCGCACCGGCGGCACCGCCCACGTCCGCTCAGCCCCGCCGTTCCACCGCCCCCGCGACCAACGCCTCCAGCTGCTCCGCCACCTGGTCGAGGGGTTGGATGCCGCGCTTGGCGCGGCACATGGCGATGGCGCCCTCGACCGAGGCGACGACGAGGGCGGCGAGGGCGGGGGCCCGCTCCGGGTCGGCCCCGTGGTCGCGCAGCGCGTCGGCGAGCAGGCGCTCCCAGTGGGTGAACGCCTCCGCGGCGGCGGTGAGCGCCGGCGGGATCTCGTCGTCCGGCGGCTCCTCGACCGAGACGGCGAGCACGGGGCAGCCGGCGTGGAAGTCGCTGTCGAGGACGATGCCGCGCCAGAGCCCCAGAAAGGCCCGCAGTCCGGCGACCGGGCCCGCCTCCAGGGCCTTGCCCAGGGCGCGGGCGACGGCCGCGTCCGCGTACCGCACGGCCTCGGTGGCCAACTGCCCCTTGCCCTCGGGGAAGTAGTGGTAGGTCGAGCCGAGGGGCGCCTTGGCGTGCTTGGCCAGGTTCCGGATGCTCGCGGCGTTCAGACCGCGCCTGCTGATCAGGTCGGCCGCCCCGGCCACGATGCGTTCACGGGACGGCTTGCCGCCTTGGGTCAAGACCGTGCTCCCCTCTGGCTATATCGATCGTCATAGTCTAGCGCGACCCCACCCGCAGGGGCGGGCGGAAGAGGGTGGCTGCGCCGACGGACCCCTGTGATCCCCATCTGAGCGGCGCGCCGTACTCTCTTCCCTCTGCCAGGGAATCTGCCAGGGATTTCACGGGTGCACGGTCGATCGGGGGACGACACATGACATACCGGCGTGCGGCGATACCGGCGGTGATCGGCGCAGTGCTGTTGGTGGCGCTGCTGTGGTGGGCGGGGGCGAGCGAGAGCGCGCTGCGGCTGCGGGGCGCGACCGAGGTGCTGGGCGCCCAGGCCGCCGGCGACCTGGAACGCTGGCTCGCGCCATGGTCGTACGACCCGCCGGCCTCGTCGCAGCTCGGCGCGGAGGTGAGCGGACTCGGGGACACCTTCCGCAGCGACGGCTCGCGCTATCGCTCGCTGTACGAGACCGCGCTGCAGATCCGTTTCACCGCCGTCCTCGCCTTCTTCGTGCCCGGGGCGCTGCTCCTGGTCCGCAGGCTGCCGCCGGTGCGGGGCCGGGCGACGGCGGCGCTGCTCGCGGTGTGGGCCTGGGGTCTGGTGGCGGGCACGCTGGCGGTCATCGTCTCCGCGCCCTGGCTGATCGCCTCGCAGGGCCACGGGAGTTACCGCTTCCTGCCGCAGCTGGCGGGCGTGATCTCGTCCGGGCGGCAGGTGCTGGTGGTCACGGCCCTGGCCGCCGCCGCGGTGACGGTGCTCGTCGCCCGGGTCACCGCCAAGGGCGCCGGTCCGCTGCCGCAGGAGGTCGTCCCGGCGCGGGCCGGACGCCTGGCCGCCACGGCGGGAACCCTGGTGATCGCGTTCTCCCTGGTGGTCCTCTCCTACGAGTCGGTCGCCGCCTCGCTCCAGACGGCCTTCACGGGCAGCGGCCTGCTCTCCGAACCGGGCGATCTGCTGCGCCAGTGGCTGCTGTTGGGCGGCTGGTCGGGTCCGGCGGGCACCTCGCTCGGCGACTGGTCGCTGTACCGGGCCGTCGACGCCCTGCTGCTGGTCGTGGTGTGGTGGGCCCTGCGGCTGCTGCCGGGCCTGCTGACCCGTGCCACGGTTCCGGCGCTGGCGGTGGGCGCGGTCTGCGCGACCGTCCTCGGCCTGCTGACGAGCCAGTTCCTGCGGATGCTGGTGGACGGGACGACCCTGCGCTGGGACCTGTACCTGGCGGGCAATCTCGGTGACGGTGTCCCGGCCGCGCTGATCTGGGGCCCGCTCGCGGGAGCGGCGACCGCCGTGACCCTCCGGGTGACCGTGGCCCGCACGGAGACCACCGGGGCTCCCGATACCGCGGAGGCTCCGGAGGCAACGAGGAGCGAGTCGCCGTGAGAACCAGGCCGATCGAGGTGGTGTGAGGGTTTCGGAAGCGCCTACGCGCGCGTGGAGGCCCGCATGTGCATCTCGATGGGAAGGACGCGTACGGTCCCGCGCGGCGTCTCGCCGGCGAGGATCTCGCAGAGCAGCCGGGCGCATTCGACGCCCATGGTCCGCGGTCGCAGGTCCACCGCGGTGATCGGGGGCTCCGCCGTGCGCATGGCGGAGCTGTCGACGCAGGAGGCGAGCAGGAGATCCTCGCCCACCGTCCGTCCGCCGGCCCGCAGTTCGGGCAGAACGACGGCGGCCGCCCCGTCCGCCGCGCACACGATCGCGTCGATCCCGGGCGTCCTGGCCAGCAACTCCCGTACGACGCCCCGCAGTACGTCGGGCGGGGGGCCGAACGGCGCCCTGCTGACGAGCACGGGCAGACCGCGCTCACCGCACCAGCGGGCATGGGTCCGCTGGAGGGTGAGGGACCAGTCCGAGGTGATGTCGGGGGCGACGAACGCCGGACACCGGGCCCCGGCCTCGTACAGATGGTCCAGCAGTGCGGTCATCGCCGTGTCGTGGTCGGACCAGATCACCCCGGTCGGCTGCCGCCGGCCGACGTACCTCTCGGCCGTGACGACCGGCAGTCCGCTGTTCATCAACTGCTCGACCACGGGGTCCTCCGCCACCGGATCGCACAGCACGATGCCGTCCACCTGGGGGACCGCGCCCCGCCGGTGCGGGAGGTGCCCGGAGGAGAGCAGCGTGACGTTCAGCCCGGCGCGGGCCGCCTGTTCGGCGACGCCGAACACGAACGCCATGTAGTACTCGGCGCCGGTCAGGAACTCCGGGATGTGCAGCGCGATGGTCTCGGTGACCGAGGTGCGCAGACTGCGGGCGCTGCGGTTGGGCGCGTACCCCAGCCGCTCGGCCGCCGCCAGGACCGCCCGTCGTGTCGGCTCCGACACCCGGCCGTGCCCGCGCAGCGCGTCCGACGCCGTCGTCTTGGAGACGTCCGCCTCGCGTGCCACGTCGGCGATGGTCGGCGGGGCGTCGGGGCCGGGGGGCACGGCCGGCGTCCTAGACGGCATCGCGGGTCACCATCCGTGTGTCAGGACGTCGTCGAGGGCGGCGACGAACAGATCCGCGCCGTCCCGGGGCAGACACAGCGGCGGCTTGATCTTCAGCACGCACTGCCGGTCGGAGGTCGGCTGCATGATGACGCCGAGTTCACGCAGCCGCTCACAGATCGCGGCCGTCTCCTCGGTGGCCGGTTCCAGCGTCGTACGGTCGCGTACGAACTCCACGCCCAGGTACAGGCCGGAGCCGTGCACCGCGCCGATCAGCGGGTGGCGGGCGGCGAGTTCGAGGAGCCGGTCCTTCAAGTAGCCGCCCACATCACGGGCGTTGGCCTGGAGGTCCTCGTCGCGCAGTGCGTCGAGCACGGCCAGCCCGACCACCGAGCTGACCGGGCTGCCGCCGGCGGACGAGAAGAAGTAGCCCTGGGTCCGGTAGGCCTCGGCGATCTCCCGGCGGGTGATCACCGCGCCCAGCGGATGCCCGTTGCCCATGGCCTTGGCGACGGTCACCACGTCCGGTACGACGCCCTGCTGCTCGAACCCCCAGAAGTGGGTGCCCAGTCGGCCGTAGCCGACCTGCACCTCGTCCGCGAGGCAGAGTCCGCCGACGGCACGGGTGGCCGCGTAGACCTGCCGGAGGTAGCCGTCGGGCAGGGGCATGCCGCCCGCGTTGCCGTAGAAGGGCTCGCAGAGGAAGGCGGCCGGCGGGGTGCCGCGCGCCGCGAGTCCGGCGATCCGTTCGGCGGCCTCGGGGCCGTACCGGTGGGCCTCTTCTCCCCGGTGGCGGCCCCGGTAGGAGTTGGGTGCCGCGACGGTGTGCACCCACGACGGGCGGGAGTCGAGGGCACCCGGATTGTCGGCGATCGAGGTGGAGACGGCGTCGCTCGCGTACGTCCAGCCGTGGTACGCCTCCTCGACGGCGACCACGTCCTGTCGTCCGGTCGTCGCCCACGCGAGCCGCAGTGCCAGGTCGACCGCCTCGGAGCCGCTGTTCACCAGGAACACGGTGTCCAGTTCGGCGGGCAGCGTCGCGGTGAGCCGCTCGGAGAGTTCGACCACCGAGGCGTAGTGGAAGCGGGAGTTGGTGTTCAGCCGCCGCCACTGCCGGTGCACGGCGTCGCTCAGCGCGGGGTGGCCGTGGCCGAGGACGGTGACGTTGTTGAGCATGTCGAGGTGGACGCGGCCCCGGGTGTCGACCAGGTGGTGCCGCCAGCCGCGTTCGACGCGCGGCGGCTCCGCGAAGTAGTGCTCCTGGACGGTGGCGAAGGAGTTCTCCCGGCGCTCCAGCAACTCCTCGTCGGCGACGGCCGGTTCGGCGCCGCGCCCCTCGTCGCCCGGGGTCTCGCCCCGGCCGGCCCGCGCCCCCTCGCCGAGCAGCAGCGCGGTCGGGTCGGGGCACAGCGCGAGCCAGCCGTCGGCGAGTTCGGGGGCGGCGAACCGTGGCGGACGCTCGCCGGGGAGCGCGCAGAGCCGGACGCCCAGCACATGGACGCCGTCCCGGCCGGCCACCGTGCCGAGCGGCTTCCCGGCCCGGACGCGACCGGGCAGGCTCTCGACATCGACATCGACATCGACACCGTCCAGGACGAGGTCGGGTCCGTCGCCGCGGCTGAGGGTGAGCGTGCCGTCGGGGTTCCGGACGACCGTCCCGTCCCAGGGGGCGTGGACCGCCGACGGGCCGGTGACGTACAGGTCCACCCCGAGCGCGCAGGTCTCGGCGAAGTCGGCGCCGTCGACCGAGGCCCGGGTCAGCCGGTACTCGCCGTGCCGGGTCCGTACGGCCACCCGGCCCGCCGCCAACGCCTCCACCGCGAGCGTGCGTTCGATGCCCGGCTCCAGCCAGCGCCCGGAGTGCAGCTCGTCGCCGGTCGTGGACAGGTCGAGGACATCCACCTCGTCCGGCAGCGCGGGCAGCAGCCGGCTCGCGGTCGGCACCCCGGTCTCCCCGGTCTCCCCGGTCAGCGTCACCGGACGGCCGAGCGCGTGCCGGAAGAGGGCCGTCATGACCTGTGCCGGGACCGACACGGCTGCCTCGAACATCGCCCACTCGCGGTCCAGCGCGGCCGAGGCGTAGCGGTTGTCCGGGTCGAGCACGGTGTCGTACTGCCCGCTGACCACCATGACGGCCGACCTCAGGACGATCAGCGGCCACACCACGGCCACCTCCTCGTCCGTGAGCGGACGCACCGCGTCGAAGGCGCGGACGGCCGGCAGCACGGACGCCGGTCCCGTTCCGTGGTGGTGGAGTACGGAGGTACAGGTCACCGCCAGCTCCGCCACGGTCCAGCCGAGGCCCAGATCGCCGAAGTCGATGACTCCGACCGGCATCGGGCGCCCGTCGGGAGCCGTCTCGCAGACCACGTTGTTGTCGGTCACATCGCCGTGCACGACCTGCGTCGGCAGCACAGCGGCGTACGGCTCCACCAGCCCGTACGCGGCACGGGCGGCCCGCAGCACACGCTGGGCACGCACCTGGTCGGACAGTCGCGGGGCCAGGTCCTCGATCACCGCGGGCGCGTTGCGCAGGTCCCACATCCGGGTGGGGTCCGGGCCGGGCCCGTCCACAGCGGATCCGGCCCGTTCGAAGTCGGCGAGCCCGACCGCGATCCGCCCGGCGAGTTCGCCGAGCCGGGCGACGACCCGCGGGGCGAGATAGCGACTGTCCATGATCGGTTCGCCCGGTACGAAGTCCAGGAGCCGGCAGGCGAGTTCGACGCCACCGACGGTGAGCCACTGGACCGCCGCCCCGTCCACACCGGCCCGCGCCCGGGGCAGCCGCACCCCGGGAAGCAGCGCGGCCAAGTGCTCGACCGCCGCGGTCTGCGCGTCCAGCCCGGCCGGATCGGTCGCGGGGTTGGCCAGCTTCAGCACATGGTCGCCCGCGTCCGTGCGGACCCGGTAGTTGCGGTCCTGCTGGCTGCCCAGGTCCTTGAGCGTGCCGCGCACACCGAACCGGGTGGCGAGCAGGGCCGTCAGCTCGGCCTCGTCGACCGAGGGAAAGCGCTGGGGATGACTCATCGAGGGCTCCGCCTCACCTTGCCGGAACGTTCCGGCAAAGGTAGGGCCGACATCTCGAACGCGTCAATACACACCCGGACCATCCGCCGGAACAGCGGACGCGCTCGTGGGCGGGGCCGCCGGAACTGGTCCGGGCGCGCGGCGGGGCGGCCCGCCGCGGACCGTCGGGCGTGAGGCGTGAGGCGTGGGACAGGGGATGCGGGAGTGGCAGGCTCAGACCACCGGGTCGAACCAGGCGGCCGAGTCGGACATCGCCTGCTTGATCCGGAACAGCGCGAACTCGTTCAGATCCGGCAGGGCGTCCAGCGAGAACCAGCCGACGTCCAGCGACTCGTCGTCGTTGACCTTCGCCTCGCCCCCGACGGCCCGGCAGCGGAACGTGGTGTCCATGTACTGGCAGATGTCCCCGTTGTCGTACCGCACCGGCTCCAACGCCTGGACGAGGACGATGCGTTCGGCGACGCAGCGGACCGCCGTCTCCTCGTACACCTCCCGCACGGCACAGGCCGCCGGCTGCTCCCCCGGGTCCGGGATGCCACCGATCAGCGCCCACTTCCCGGTGTCGGACCGGCGGCCCAGCAGCAGTCTGCCGTCGTCGTCGAAGACGAGGGCGGTGACTCCGGGGAGCCAGAGCAGCTGGTTGCCTGCGGAGACACGGAGTGTGCGGATGAAATCAGGGGTAGCCATGGAGCCGACCCTAATGGGCCGGTTCCGTCACCCCGTACCGTCCGGGACGCGCACGACAGGCGTACGGCTACACGCCACCGGCGCGCCTCCCGCGCACACCGGCCCCGATGGCCCAGCCGAGCCCACCTGCCGCGACCAGCACCAACAGCATCTCGGGCGCGATGCCGAGCCGGGTGGCGGGCGTCTGCGAGGAGCGCAGCGGCACCTTCTGCACCAGCGAATCGGGGACGAACATTCCGGTCTTCTGGGTGATCCTGCCGTCCGGCATGATGATCGCACTGACGCCGCTGGTGACCGGGACGGTGACGGTGCGGCTGTGCTCGACGGCGCGGACCCGGGACATGGCGAGCTGCTGGTAGGTCATCTCGCTGCGGTCGAAGGTGGCGTTGTTGCTCGGCACCGAGATCAGCTGGGCGCCGTCGGTGACCTCGGAGCGCACGGCCCAGTCGAAGGCCGCCTCGTAGCAGGTGACGAGGCCGACCTTGGCGCCGTCCATGGTGAAGACACCGGGCTCGCTGCCCCGGCTGAAGTCCTGGCGGACCATGGACGTCCACTCGCTGTTGATGGCGCCGATCAGCGACCGCAGCGGCAGATACTCACCGAACGGCTGGATCTGCCGCTTGTCGTAGGTGTCGACGGGGCCCTTCTCCGGGTCCCAGAGGATCTGCTCGTTGTAGAGCCTGCCGTCCCGCTCGACGACACCGCCGACGGAGATGGGTGCGCCGATGGCGGCGGCGGCCCGGTCGATCACCGCGCGGGCGTCGGAGTTGGCGAAGGGGTCGATGTCGGAGGAGTTCTCCGGCCACAGCACGAAGTCGGGCCGGGCGACCTTGCCGGCCTTGACCTCGGCGGCCAGCCGCTCGGTCTCCTTGGCGTGGTAGTCGAGCACGGCCCGCCGCTGGGCGTTGAAGTCGAGGCCCAGTCGCGGCACATTGCCCTGGATGACGGCGACGGTCGCGGTGCCGTCCTCCGCCTTGTCGCTCACCAGCGCGCGGGAGGCGAAGGCGCCCACCAGCGGGACCGTGACGGTCAGCGCGGCCACGATCGCGGCGCTCCGGCGCACGGCCTCGCCGCCGCCCCGGTTCGCCACGACCAGACGCACCACCTCGTACAGACCGAAGCC
Source organism: Streptomyces griseiscabiei (assembly GCF_020010925.1). Lineage (NCBI taxonomy): Bacteria > Bacillati > Actinomycetota > Actinomycetes > Kitasatosporales > Streptomycetaceae > Streptomyces > Streptomyces griseiscabiei. The sequence continues at coordinate 1,977,908 of NZ_JAGJBZ010000001.1, forward strand.
GCACAGGACGACCGCGAAGCCGAGGACGGGGGTGCCGCCGAGCGCGGCGAGCGGCAGGAAGACGCCGTCGGCCTGGCCGAAGGCGATCTTGCCCCAGGGGAACCCGCTGAACGGGGCACGCGCGCGTGCCGCCTCCCCAGCGATCCACAGGGCAGCCGCCCACACCGGCCAGCCCGGCAGCTTCGACACGACGGCGACGCCCGCGCCGACGAGCGCCACGAACACCGCCTCGATCAGGGCGAGCGCCAGCCACGGGCCGGGGCCGACCTCCACACCGGTCCACACCAGCAGCGGCAGCAGGAACCCGGCGCCGAAGAGATAGCCGAGGCCGAGGCCCGCCTTCCAGCTCCTCCCGCGCAGCACCCAGCCGAACACCGCGAAGGCGGGCAGGGCCAGCCACCACAGGGTGCGCGGCGGGAAGCTGACGTAGAGCAGCACCCCGGAGAGCGCCGCGGCGGCGGCCGGAAGGAGCCGATGGACCCAGCGGGACACCCGGGAGACGGGCGTGGCCTGGGGTTCGAGCTGTTCCGGCTCGTCTACGGGAGTGGCGGTGACGGTCACTCGGGGAGTGTACGGCGCGTCACCCCGGCGCCGACAGCGCGGCCCGTGCGTCCCCGGTGAGGCTTTTGTCGCAGACCAGCCGCATCGTTCCTGCATAACTCGTGCACAAACCGGCGCATCACCCGTTACCGTGTGCGCGAGCCTCTGACGTGCGGCCGAACGCGGTCCGGGCGGTCGGGGCCCGGCACAGTCGGGGGGCGGCGGTTTGGGGTCGACGGGGACGGGGTCCACGGCCGGGGCGTCGGCCGCGCACGAGAGACGGAACGTCTCCGATGTCACGGGCGTACTGCTGCTCGGGGCGTGCGCGGCCTGGTCGCTGGTCACGGCGACGGCCCGGGGCGGCCGTCCGGAGGGTGTGCTGCTGGCGGTGCTCGCGGTGGCGGCCGGCTATGCGGCGGGCCGGATCTGCGGGGCCCTGCTGCCGGTGGTGGCACCGTCCGCCGGGGCGCTGGCCGGTCTCGGTCTGGCGGTCACCGCCCCGCACACCCTGGCGGGCTCCCCGCTGATCTCACCGCTCGGGCACACCGGAGCGACCTCCGCGCTGCTGGCCCTGTCCGCGGGCGCCGCCTGCTGTGCCGCCTGGGCGGCCCGTTCGTCCGGGCCCCGGCTGGCCCTGCGGCTGCTGACCTGCGGGATCGCGGTGACAGCGGCGGTGCTCGGCTCGGTCACCGGCTTCGCCGCCTGCGCCGGGGTGCTGTTGTGCTCGCTCGCGGCGGCCCGGATGCGCCACCGGGGTCTGGGGATCGCGGGGCTGGCGCTCGGCACCGCCCTGGTCACGGGGACGGTCTGGGCCATCGCCGAGGACGCCCTACCGGCCGGGCTGACCGACTCGCTGGAGGGTCAGCTCACCCCGCACCGGGTCCTGCTGTGGCACGACGCGCTCGGCCTCGTCCACGACGATCCGCTGCTGGGCGCGGGACCGGGCCGCTTCGGGGAACTCAGTCCGACGGTGGCGCGGTCGGTGGCGGCCGACGACAAGCCCCATTCGGCGCCTCTGCAACTGGCCGCCGAACAGGGTCTCGTCGGCGTCGCGCTGCTCGCCGCGGTGTTCGGCTGGATCCTGTACGTCCTGTGGCGGACCCCCCGCGCCACACCGGTCGTCCTCACCGCGGGCGCGGCGCTGACCGCGCTGGCCGCGATCGCGGCGGTCGGCAACGCGCTCAGCTTCACGACGGTGACGGCGGGCGCGGGCCTGCTCGCGGGCATGGCGACGGCCCGGCCCCTGACGGACGGGTTCCACACGACGGACGAGACGGACGAGACGGAAGGGGTGCACGGAATGGAAGGGGTGCACGGGATGGACGGCGTCGGCGAACCCGGGGAACCCGGTCTCGACGACCGGTAGTCGCGCGGGCGGGGCGTCAGCGAACCTCAGTGCGCGGCGCCGGACGCCTTCGGGGTGAGCCGGGCGCGGATGACACTCACGGCCGTCTCCGCGTTGTCGACCGTGATGGTGAAGGTGTGGCCGTCCCAGAGCCGCAGCACCACGGCCTCCCCCCGTCGTACGACGACGGCGGTGCCCTTCTCGGGACGCCAGCGATAACCCCAGCCACCCCACTGATGGGGGGTGACACAGGGGGCGAAGACGGCGTCGGCGACCTGGGAGAGGGGGATGCGGCGGCGGGGTACGCCGATGTGGCCGCAGCGGACTTCGAGGCACTCGTCGTCGACCTTCACGGACACATGGACGAAGGCGAGCGTGCCGAAGAGGACGAGCAGTCCGGCCGCGATGCAGCCGACGACCGACATGACGAGCGGGGCGATCCCGGACGCCCACGCCGAGTCGACCGCGAGCTCGATTCCCAGTGCCATGAAGGCGGCGCCGCCGAGTGCCAGCAGCCATTGGCCGCGGTTGGTCGCGCGGCCGGTCCAGACCTCGGGGTGCGGGCCCGCGGGGGCGCCCGTCTCGCCGTGGGGGTGGTCCCTCATGGCCTTGAGAGTACTCAGGTTCCGCAGCGCGGGCACCTGGTTGCGGAACGTCACTGCTCCGGGTGGACGGCCAGTGCGGCAGCGGTCGTGCCGAGCAGTCGGCCCTCCTCGTAGGCGAGGGCCGGGGCGGGCAGCGACCCCTCGCGTCCGCTGAGGACGACGGTGAGGGTCGACCCGGTCCAGTCGGCCTCGGGCTTCGGCAGTTCGCCGATGCGGCGCAACGCCTGCGCGGCGACGGCGCCGGCGCTGCCGTGCAGCACGCGGGGCGGCCGGCCGGGCTGCTGGACGGCCGCGCGGATGCGTGCGGCGACCAGTTCGTAGTGGGTGCAGCCGAGGACGACGGTCGTCACGTCCTCGGGGGTCAGCGCCGCGGCGGCGGCGATGGCGGTGTCGATCGCGGCGTCGTCGGCGTGCTCCACGGCTTCGGCCAGTCCCCAGCAGGGGACCTCGGTGACCGGCACCCCGTCGGCGAACTCCTCGATGAGGCCCCGCTGATAGGGGCTGCCGGTGGTGGCGGGCGTCGCCCAGATGGTGAAGGGGCCGCCGCCGGACGCGGCCGGCTTGATCGCCGGGACCGTGCCGATGACCGGCAGTCCGGGTTCGAGGAGGGCGCGCAGGGCGGGCAGGGCGTGCACGGACGCGGTGTTGCAGCCGACGATCAGGGCGTCGGGCCGGTGGGCCGCCGCCGCCTCGGCGACGGCGAGGGCGCGCTCCGTCAGGTCCTCGGGGGTGCGCGGCCCCCAGGGCATGCCGTCGGGGTCCGAGGAGATCACGAGATCGGCGTCGGGCCGCAGCCGCCGTACCGCGGCGGCGGCGGGGAGCAGACCGATACCGGAGTCCATGAGCGCGATCTTCACCCGGCCACGATAGACGATGGCCTCGGTACGGCCGCTCCCGTGGGGCAGACTGCGGGCGTGAGCGCCTTCGCCTGGATCGCCGCCGGATCACTCACCGCCTGGCTGTGGCTGCTGCTCGGCCAGGGCTTCTTCTGGCGCACCGATGTGCGCCTGCCACCCCGCCGGGACCCGGACGACTGGCCGTACGTCTGTGTCGTCGTCCCCGCCCGTGACGAGGCCGCCGTCCTGCCCGAGAGCCTGCCGTCGCTGCTGGCCCAGGACTATCCCGGCCGGGCCGAGGTCCTCCTGGTGGACGACGGCAGCTCGGACGGCACCGGTGACCTGGCCCATGACCTGTCCCGGCGCTTCGGCGGGCTGCCCCTGACGGTGTCCTCGCCCGGGGAGCCGCCCGCCGGCTGGACGGGCAAGCTGTGGGCCGTACGGCACGGGATGGAGCTGGCACACGCGCGTGGGCCCGAGTTCCTGCTGCTGACGGACGCGGACATCGCGCACCGGCCGGACAGTCTGCGCGCGCTGGTGGCCGCCGCGCGCACCGGCGGCTTCCACCTCGTCTCCCAGATGGCCCGGCTGCGCGCCGAGAGCGTGTGGGAGCGGCTGGTGGTGCCCGCCTTCGTCTACTTCTTCGCCCAGCTGTATCCGTTCCGGTGGATCGGCGTACGGGGTGCGCGCACGGCCGCGGCGGCGGGCGGCTGTGTGCTGCTGAGCGCCGCGGCGGCCGGGCGGGCGCGCATCCCGGACGCGATCCGGCAGTCGGTCATCGACGACGTGGCGCTGGCCCGCGCGGTCAAGCGGAGCGGCGGCCACATCTGGCTGGGGCTGGCGGAGCGGGTGGACAGCGTGCGCCCCTACCCCGGGCTGCGCGATCTGTGGCACATGGTCGCGCGCAGCGCCTACGCCCAGTTGCGGCACAGCCCGCCGCTGCTGCTCGGCACGGTCCTCGGCCTCGCCCTGGTCTACCTCGTCCCGCCGGTCGCGCTCCTGACGGGGGTGGCCACGGGGGACACGGCGACGGCGCTCCTCGGCGGTGTGGCCTGGCTGGTGATGGCGGCGACGTACCTGCCGATGCTCCGCCACTACGGTCAGCCGGTCGGGCTCGCTCCGCTGCTGCCGTTCACCGCGTTCCTGTATCTGCTGATGACGGTCGACTCGGCGGTGCGGCACCACAGGGGCGTAGGCGCGGCCTGGAAGGGCCGCACCTACGCGCGCCCGGAGCCGGTGCCGGACGAGGGTTAGCGCGACGCCGGCTATTTCCTGCCGGGCGTCCAGTTCATGCCCCACCCGTAGGCGTAGTCGACCGTGCGCTGCGGGCTCACTCCGCGTTCGGGGACGAGGTAGCGGGCCTCACGCTGGACGATGAGGTCCCCGCCCTGGCTGGTGATGAGGGCGAGGGCGCAGACGGTGGAGGGGACGGTGCACTCGTCGAGGGAGAAGTCGATGGGGGCGCCGTGCTGCGGCTGGAGGGTGACCGTCGCGTGCAGGTCGGCGAAGGAGCGGGCTCCCTCGTAGATGGTGACGAAGATGAGGATGCGCCGGAAGTACTGCTGGTGGTCGAGGTTGATGGTGAGGTTCTCGCCGCTGCTGACGGCGCCGGTGCGGTCGTCGCCGTCGAGGTGGATGAACGGCGGCTGGCGCAGCGAGCCGAAGGCGTTGCCGAGCGCCTGGACGACTCCCTTGCTGCCGTCGGAGAGTTCGAACAGGGCGCACAGGTCGAGGTCGAGGTCCGCGTGCATGGCGACGGCCCGGCCCAGCTTGCTGCCCCACCCCTTGAACTGTTTGCGCACCTCCCAGTTGAGGTTCACGCGCATCGCGCCGGAGGTGCCGCCCTGTTTGGCCAGGGAGACCGCCGGGGCGTCCTTGGTGAGCGTGACCTTGGTGAGCCGGACCGGAGCCGGGGGCGCGGCGGGCGGGGCGGGCGGCGAGGGCGGAGCGGTGACGGGGCGGGCGGTCACGGGCGGAGCGACGGGCGCGGGCGCCGGTGCGGGTGCCGCCGCCGTGGTGTGCTGCGGTTCGTCCACGGAGATGCCGAAGTCGGTGGCGAGGCCTTCCAGTCCGCTGCTGTAGCCCTGGCCCACGGCGCGGAACTTCCAGGCGCCCTGACGGCGGTAGAACTCGCCGAGTACGAAAGCGGTTTCGGCGCCGGCGTCGGTGCTGTCGTAGCGCGCGAGCTCGGTGCCCGCCCGTTCGTCGAGGACCCGGATGTGCAGTCCGGGCACCTGCCCGAAGGTGCCGCCGTCCGCCGAGGCGGCCAGCACCACGGTCTCGACGGTGGGCTCCACGCGCGCGAGGTCGACGAGCAGCGACTCGGTCACCTGCCCGCCGGTGTCCCGTTTGCCCTCGTGCCGGACCGCGCCGGAGGAGTGGGCGGGCTGGTTGTAGAAGACGAAGTCGGCGTCCGAGCGCACTTTTCCGCCGACGAGCAACAGCGCCGAGGCGTCCGTGTCGGGCAGGCCCGGTCCGGAGCGCCGGCCCAGTTCCACGCGCAGCGCCGTGGTCGGCACCGCCGTGTTCGATCCTTTCGGCATTGACATGTCCGCCCCCATCAGAAGGTCATCCAGAAGGTCGTCGCCAGGCCGCGTCCCACGCGGACCGTCGGATCCGGCCGGATCCGTTGTCGGCGCCAAACCTATTCCCCCGGGACCCGGAACCCCCAGATCCCGTACCGAAAGATGCCCGGCCAACCGCTGGTAACCCCCTGGGAACTCGGCCTTTACACGATCAGTACGCGCTTTGCTGCCCTTTTTCGCCGAGTTCGCTCGCATTGGGGATCCGGCGTCACTGCCGACACGGAAAACAACCCTCTTATCGGTCTCCCCAACCAGCACATCGTGGGCTTAACTTATGTGCCATGACCTCCCCCCGCTCCACCTACGGCGGCGGTTACTACTCCGCCTCGTCCTTCGCGGACACCCCGATCTACGACTCACTCGTCGCCGAGCGGGGAACCCCTCAGATCGCCCCGATCCGGGTACCCGCCCAGTACGACACCCCGGGCAGCAACCTGCCCGCGCTCCCGTCGGCGCTGCCCGCGCTGCCGGCCGGCCCCTCCCAGCCGTCCTACGGCTATCCGCAGGCCCAGCAGCCCTCGCCGCTGCAGCAGGCCCCCAACGCGTACATCCCGCAGCAGGCCGGAGGTCCGCGCGGCTACCCGGGCGCCCAGCCGCAGCAGCAACAGCAGCGCCCGATGGCCGGTTACGAGGCCATGCGCCCGGCGGCTCCCCGCCCGGGTCCGGCGGGCCCGTACCCGCAGGACCCGTACAACGGCCAGCAGTACCGGGGGTACTGAGGCGCCGGGCACTGAGACAACCAGAGCATTCGGCATATTTCACCTGGGATTGTCACCGCCTGCTGGCAGGATGAGCCCATGGGGAATCCGTCACTGCACTCGATCCATGTCCACCCGCTGAAGGCGGCCCGGGGCTTCGCCCTGGACGAGGCCGTCGTGGAGCCCTGGGGGCTGGCGGGCGACCGTCGTTGGGTGCTGGTCGACGGCTCGGGCAAGGTCATCACACAACGTCCGCATCCGCGTATGACGTTGGCCGCCGCGGGGCTACTGCCCGGCGGCGGCCTCTTGCTGTCCGCGGCCGGCCGCGCGCCGCTCCCCGTCCCCGTGCCGGAGCCGACCGGCACGGTCACCGTGGAGATCTGGCGGGACAAGGTGGAGGGGGTCCTCGCGGGCGAGGCGGCGCACGCCTGGTTCAGCGACTTCCTCGGTGTCCCCGTGCGGCTCGTGCACCTCGACGACCCGGCGACCCGCCGCCCGATCGACCCCGAGTACGCCCGCCCCGGCGAGACCGTCACCTTCGCCGACGGCTATCCGCTGCTGCTCACCACGCTCGCCTCGCTGGACGCGCTCAACTCCCTGGTCGCACAGGGCGACCACCCCGAGGAGGGCCCGCTCCCGATGAACCGTTTCCGGCCGAACGTGGTGATCGACGGCACCGACGCCTGGGCCGAGGACGGCTGGCGGCGCGTCGCGATCGGCGAGGTCGTCCTCCGGGTCGCCAGGATGTGCGGCCGGTGCGTGGTCACCACCACCGACCAGGAGACCGCCGCACGCGGCCGTGAGCCGCTGCGCACCCTCGCCCGTCATCGCCGTTTCGGCGACAAACTGGTCTTCGGACAGAACCTCGTTCCGGAATCCCCGGGCACGGTTCGCGTCGGCGATCCGCTGCGGGTGCTCGAATAGCGCGCCTCGGCGCCTTCACCCCCCTCTCTCTTTGAATATTCAACCTCCTATGATTCCGTCCGTGCGGGGAACACAGACCTCGGTTCCGGCCGTTGGGCCTTTGTGAGAAGTCCATGAGAAGGCCGGTGGGAGGGTGATGTCACTCTCTCGTAAGGGGGTGGTGGGGCAGTGCGGGCGATCGGCGGGCTACAGGCGTTCGGCGGACTGTGGCGTTGGCGGCACAATCCACTGCGGCGGCCGACCGATCTCGCCGAGGCCTGGCTGGCGTTCGCGGCCCTCGTCCTGATCCTCGTCGCCGCCCCCCTGATCGGCGCCGCCGCCGGCACCAGCGCCCAGAGCGCCCTGCAGCAGTCCGTGCGCGACCAGCAGCAGTCCCGGCACCGGGTGACGGCCACCGTCGTCAAGAAGGTCGACGGCTCCCCGCTGGACCCCGATCCGGAGACCGCCACGACCCGCGACCGCCAGAGCCGGGTGGTCGCCGACTGGACCGGCCCGGACGGCACCGAACGCCAGGGCACGGTCATGGCGAACCTCAAGACCCCCCTGCCCGGCGACCGGTTCACGCTGTGGACCGACAGCCAGGGCCGCACGGTCGGCCGCCCGCTGGACACCGCCACCGCCACGACCCACGCGGTACTGGCCGGATTCGGCGCCACCGTGCTCGCCGCCGGGCTCGTCGAGGGCTGCAGACGGCTGATCGTCTGGCACATGATCCGCCGCCGGTACGCCCGCCTGGACCAGGCATGGGACAAGGCGGGGCCGGACTGGGGCAGGACGGGCACGGGCAGCTGACGGCCTTCCCACTCCGGTCAACTCCCCCTGCCCGCGCACGCTACGGTGGACCGACCAGCCGAACTGTTCGGCATCGACCCGCGTTCCACGAGGTGGGGGCAGAGCAACACCATGGCACAGGGCACGGTCCAGGTGACGCACACCGGTACATCGCGGTGGCGGCGCCGCACGGGTGAGTACTCTTCGCTCGCCGCGGCCCTGGAGGCCGCGAGCGACGGCGATGTGCTCATCGTCGCCCCCGGCACGTACCGGGAGAACCTCGTCGTGCAGCGGGAGGTCACGCTGCGCGGCCCGGAGGGTTCGCCCGGCTCGGTGCGCATCGCGCCCTTGGACGGCGTGCCGCTGACCGTGTCGGCCTCGGCCGTGATCCAGGACCTGCATGTGGAGGGCCAGGACACGACCGCGCCCGCGCTGCTCGTCGAGGACGGCACCCCCGAGCTGCTGGACCTGCGGATCGTCACCCGGTCCGCGGCCGGTATCGAGGTGCGCGGCGGCGCCCGCCCCACGGTCCGGCGCTGCACGGTCGACAACCCGGCCGGCAGCGGTATCGCCGTGGTCGACGGCGGCGGGGGCGTGTTCGAGGAGTGCGAGGTCGTCGCGGCGGGCCAGGCCGGAGTCGCGGTGCGCGGCGGCGGCCACCCCCGGCTGGAGCGCTGCCGGATCCACCACACCTCGGGCTCCGGCCTGACGGCGACCGGCGAGAACTCCGCGCTGGAGGCGGTCGGTTGCGAGGTCTACGAGGTCCGCGGCAGCGGAGTGCAGATCACCGGGCGGGCCACGGGCCATCTCACCGACTGCGATGTGCACCGCACGACGACCGACGGGGTCACCCTCGACACCGACGCGGTGCTCACCCTCGCCGACTGCCGCATCCACGACATCCCGGAGAACGCGGTGGACCTCCGCTCGCGCTCCGTCCTCACCCTGACCCGCACCTCGGTACGGCAGTTCGGGCGCAACGGACTGTCGGTGTGGGACCCGGGCACCCGCGTGGACGCCAACCAGTGCGAGATCTTCGACAGCACCGGCGACTACCCGGCCGTCTGGGTCAGCGACGGCGCGACCGTGGTACTGGAGTCCTGCCGGGTGCACGACGTGCCGGACGCCCTGTTCGTGCTGGACCGGGGCTCGCGCGCGGACGTCGTCGACAGCGACCTGTCGCAGGTGCGGAACACGGCGGTGTCGGTGAGCGACGGCGCGACCGCGCAGCTCGACGACTGCCGCATCCGGGACGCCGCGACGGGCGCCTGGTTCCGCGACCACGGCAGCGGCGGCACCCTCAACAACTGCACGGTGGACGGCACCCAGACCGGCGTGATCGTCACCAAGGGCGCCGACCCGACCATCGAGCGCTGCACGGTCACCTCGCCCGCCGAGGCCGGCTTCTACGTCTCCGCCGAGGGCCGCGGCAGCTTCCTCAACTGCCGGGTGACGGGCAGCGGAGGGTACGGCTTCCACGTCATCGACGGCTGCCGGGCGACCCTGCGCAAGTGCCGTACGGAGCGCTGCGCACGCGGTGGCTACGAGTTCGCGGACGGCGGTCCCGGCGCCCCGGGCGGCGGTCCGGTGGTCGAGGACTGCACCAGCGACGAGAGCGCGGGCGTTCGGCCCCCGGCTCTGCCGGAGACGGCCACGCAGACCACGTCCCGGTCGCCCGGTCTGCTGGGCTCGATCCCGGGTCAGCGCACCGCCGAACAGCCGCCGGCCGCCGTGCCCGACGCCGAGCCGGAGCAGCCGGCCCGGGCCTCCAAGGCCGTCCTCGGTGAACTGGACGCGCTGGTCGGCCTGGACAGCGTCAAGCGCGAGGTCCGCGCCCTGACCGACATGATCGAGGTGGGCCGCCGCCGCCAGCAGGCCGGCCTCAAGGCGGCCTCGGTGAAACGGCACCTGGTCTTCACCGGCTCACCCGGCACCGGCAAGACGACGGTCGCCCGCCTCTACGGCGAGATCCTGCACTCGCTCGGCGTCCTGGAGAAGGGGCATCTCGTCGAGGTGTCCCGGGTCGACCTGGTCGGCGAGCACATCGGCTCCACCGCGATCCGCACCCAGGAGGCCTTCGAACGGGCCCGTGGCGGTGTGCTGTTCATCGACGAGGCGTACGCGCTGTCGCCGGAGGACTCGGGGAGGGACTTCGGCAAGGAGGCCATCGACACCCTGGTGAAGCTGATGGAGGACCACCGGGACGCGGTCGTGGTGATCGTCGCGGGCTACACGGCCGAGATGGAGCGCTTCCTCACCGTCAACCCCGGTGTGGCGTCCCGTTTCTCACGGACCATCACCTTCGACGACTACGTCCCGGACGAGCTGCTGCGCATCGTGGAGCAGCAGGCCGAGGAGCACGAGTACCGGCTGGCGCCGGGCGCGGGCGAGGCCCTGCTGGACTACTTCACGGAGTTGCCCAAGGGCCCGGCCTTCGGCAACGGCCGGACCGCGCGGCAGACCTTCGAGGCGATGGTCGAGCGGCACGCGAGCCGGGTGGCCCACGTGGACGAACCGGACACGGACGCCCTGACGTTGCTCTACGCGGAGGACCTGCCGCAGCTGCCGTAGCGGATGTCGCTGGGGTTTGCCCCCGGGGGTGGACCCCACCCCCGGGGTACGGTCGGCCGGATGGGACCGGAGCGATCCGGCGGACAGCATGATCCTCATGAGAAACCGCACCCGACGAAACCTGCTCCTGGCCCTCTCCGTCTCGGTCACCGCGAGCGCGCTGACGGCCGTCACCGGCCCGGCCTCCGCCGCCGCGGCTCCCGCCTCCTCCCTCGCCTGGCGGCCCTGCGAACGGCCCGACGGCCCCGACGGGCAGGAGTGCGCGGACCTGCCCGTACCCCTGGACCACCGGGACCCCGACGGCCCGCGACTCAGCCTCGCCGTCTCCCGGTTACGCAGCGAGAACCCCGAGGCCCGGCGCGGCACCCTGCTGGTGATCCCGGGCGGCCCCGGCGGCTCCGGCGTCAGGCGGCTGACCCAGCAGGGAGACGCGCTGCGCGCGGAACTCGGTGGCACGTACGACATCGTCACCCTGGACCCGCGCGGCACCGGCGGCAGCACCCGGGCGAGGTGCGGTCTCTCCGCCGACGACCGGCACCTGGTGACCCTGCGGTCCTGGCCCGCGGCCGACGGCGGCATCGACGCGAACGTGGCCCGGTCCCGGCGTATCGCCGAGGCCTGCGCGAAGAACGGGGGCGCGGTGCTGCGCAGCCTCACCACCGCCAACGAGGTCCGGGACATCGACCTCTTCCGGCAGGCGCTCGGCGAGGAACGGCTGTCGGCGTACGCGGTGTCGTACGGGACGTATGTGGGCGCCGGCTACGCGCAGAAGTACCCGGAGCGGACCGACCGCCTGGTGCTGGACAGCAATGACGACCCGAATCCCCGGCGGGTCGCGCGGGGCTGGCTGGCGAACATGGCACGGGGCGCGGAGGACCGGTTCCCGGACTTCGCGGCCTTCGCCGCCGACCCCGCCCAGGAGCCGACGGGTCTGCGGCTCGCCGAACGGCCCGAGGACGTAAGGCCGTTGTTCCTGTCGCTGGCGGCCGAGCTGGACCGTGCGCCCAGGAGGACCACCACCGACGGCGTTCCCCTGACCGGCAACCGGCTGCGGCAGGCGATGCAGACCGCCCTGTACACCGACGACTCGTTCGACGAACTGGCCCGGCTCGTACGGCAGGTGATGGACCCGAGGGCGACACCGGTGCTCCCGCCCGATGTGGCCGGACCGCTGAGCGACGAGGAGGCGACGGTGGCCATGGCGGTGGTCTGCAACGACGTGCGCTGGCCGGTGTCCGTGGGTGCGCACCGGCGGGCGGTGGCCGACAGCCGGGTCCGGCACCCGCTCACGGCCGGGATGCCGGTGAACATCACGGCGTGTTCGTTCTGGAAGGACGGGCCGGTGGAGGAGCCGGCCCGGATCACCGACCGGGGGCCGTCCAACATCCTCATGGTCCAGAACCGGCGGGACCCGGCCACCCCCTACTCCGGTGCCCTGAACCTGCGGGCCGCGCTGGGCGACCGGGCCCGGCTCGTCACGGTGGAGAGCGGCGGCCACGGCGCGTACCTGGCCAACGGCAACGCGTGCGGCGACCGGGCGGTGACGGCCTTCCTCCGCACGGGCCAGCGGCCGGAGCGGGATGTCTCCTGCCCGGACGACTGACCCGGGACGCGGGCGGGCCCGGGGCCACGGGTGCCGGGGCTACGGGTGCCGGGGTTTCGGGAGCTCCGGGCCGATGCGGGCGAGCAGTTCCCGGCGCTCGTGGGCGAAGGCGGGGTCCGCCTGGTAGTCGGAGTGGCCGAGGATCGGGGCGGGCAGCGGGTGGGCGCCGGTACGGCCGTAGGCGAGCGGGTCCGTGAAGGGCTCGGCGTCGACCTGCGGCCCGTGCCGGCCCGTCAGCCGTACGGGGCCGCCGATGGGGTCGGTGAGGCGGTACAGGTTGCGCCAGCAGTCGACCTCGCGGTGCAGGGAGGCGAGCGGTTCGGGGCCGAAGTGGGCGGGGAACCAGCGGCCGTAGAGCCGTTCCAGCGGTGAGCCGTAGGTGAGCAGCGCGACCCGTCTGCGCACGGACGGGGTCAGCTGCCAGGCTGCGGCCGCCGCGAGGACGCTGCCCTGGGAGTGCCCGGAGATGACGAGCCGGCCGCCCGTGGTGCGGGTCCAGGTCGCCATCCGCCAGGTCAGGTCGGGCACGGCCCGCTCGGCGTAGCAGGGCGGGGCGAACGGATGTGCGGCGCGGGGCCAGAACGTGCCCACGTCCCAGAGGATGCCGATCGTGCGGCGGGCGGAGGCGTCCTTGTAGGCCCGGCGTCCCCAGGTGACGAACAGCAGGAAGCCCACGCCGATCAACCAGGACCCCAGTGCCTGGGCGGTCTGGGCGGCGCCCGCGACGAAGTCGGCCGAGCCGTGCGCCGCCCGCGCCGGGCTCTCGCGTGTCACGAGGGCGCCGGTCAGGGCTCCGGCGCCGAGCAGCAGGGTCGCCGTGGAGAGGACGCCGACGATCCGGGGCGCCCGGTCGGTGAGCGCGGCCATGGCCCGGGTGCGGGCGATCCGGCGCGTACGGCCGGCGTCCTGGGACTCCCGCTCCTCCCCCGGTCCCTTCTCCGTCGGCCGCGGCTCCGTCACGTCGTACTCCTGTTCCACCGCCGTGGTCTCCGCCCGGCGCAGGACCCAGGTGCGGCGGGCGAGCCAGCCGAGGAGGACGAGGACCACCAGGAGGAGGGGCGGGATGACGGAGGCCTGCCAGGTGAGGAGGACCGGTGGGCCGGGCAGGGCGTCGGTGGTGCCGCCCAGCCAGTCGGCGACGCGTTGGGCGACTCCGGCGGACATCACCCCGCCCAGGGCGCAGGCGAGCATGGCGACGGCGGGGCCGGCCAGACCGTACATGGCGGTGCGCGGATCGGGACGGGAGCGGTACAGCGTGTGGGCGACCACGCCGAGCGCGACGACCAGCAGGCTCTGGACCAGGGTGATGCCGCCGAAGGCCAGGTCGCCCGGCAGCCTCCCCGCCGACCGCCAGCCGGGGCGTGACCACCCGGCGTACACCACGGCCAGGACGAGCACGGCGATCGAGCAGGCGGGCAGCCAGCGGACCAGTCGCTCGTCCAGGGCCCTGTCCAGACGGCGCTCGCTGCGGCCCCGGCGGCAGACCACCCACACGACGACGGCGGCGAGCACCGCGAGGGACGTGTTCAGCAGCCAGCCCAGCAGTTCCAGCAGGGCGGGGCCGCCCGCCCTGCGGTCCTGGCGGGCCGCGGAGGTGCCGACGCCCGCCGCCACGGTCAGGAGACCGGCCGCCGCGTGGGCGGCCCGCAGCCTGGCCACCAGACGGCGCCCGTACCAGAAGCCGGGCCGGCCGAGGGCGACCCGGGCCGTGTCCTCGACGTCGGGGGCGGCACGGGGCCCCCTCCGGCCGTCGGGGCGGTCGTCGTCGTGGTCCATGGGGCGCTGGGACTCGTACTCGCTCCAGGTGCGGTGGGAGAGGTACCACAGGAGCCCGGTCAGCGCGGTGGGCACCAGGGCCGCGAGGCCGAGGCGGCGGCCGGGCTGGCTCCACCAGCCGTCGTCGGAGACGGCCGGGGAGAGGAAACCGAGCCAGGTGTGCGCCTGGGCGCACGCACGTGCGCCCGCGCACTGCCAGGCGGCCAGGTCGAGGGCCACCTCACAGGCCGCCGCGACGAGCAGCACGGTCAGGGTCAGCCCGGCCAGCCGGACGAGGAGGCCGTAGAGGCGTACCGTCCGCCGGCGGTCGCGGGTACTGGGGCGCATCCAGTGGGCGAGGTTGACGACCATGAACGGCAGCAGCAACAGCCACAGGGCGCGGGAGCCGTTTCCGGACGTGAGGTTGCACCACACATAGGCCTCGGGGACGGGCTCGCCCCGGTGGTCGGCGGGACGTTTCTCCGCGTCGGCGTCGTCGATCCGCCGGAACACGGCGGCCGTGTCGTCACCGGTGATCCGGACCGTGCGGGGGTCGTCCAGCATGCGCTCGGGGGTGGTGCCGCCGACACCGTGGACGAGGAGTTCCAGGGCGGTGCCGTCCGGGGTGGGCCGGTCGGATTCCGGCTGATCTTGCGCCTCGACGGGCTGCGGATGTTCCCTGGGTTCCGTATGTGTCGTATGTTCCCTCGCACGATCCACTGTTCCGCTTCCCCCGTGATGCGCCGCAAGTCAGGTGTGATGTGCAGGCACTGATGATCGCCGCTGAGCGGGCCCCGTACACCTGTGGTCACCGAATCTCCCCGATCCGTGTGATAGTGGCGGGCGCGAGGAACGGAGCGTGACGTGCACGTGACTGTGCAAGCAGTGGCGTCACCCGAGGTGGGGCGTGCGAATATGGGACGTCCTCGGGACCGGGGACGGGGGAATGTCCTCGTCGGAGGGGGTAGGGAAGGCGTGTCGGGTGTGATGGGGCGAGAGGACCGGAGCGGGCGTGAGTGAGAACCAGAACCTCCTCGCGGAGCAGCGCCGGGCCCTGATCCTCGACGAGGTACGACGGCGGGGCGGGGTCCGGGTCAACGAGCTGACCCGCCGGCTCGGCGTGTCGGACATGACGGTGCGCCGTGATCTGGACGCGCTCGCCCGCCAGGGCGCGGTGGAGAAGGTGCACGGCGGCGCGGTGCCGGTGGCCGAGGCGAGCACCCACGAGCCGGGCTTCGAGGCGAAGTCCGGGCTGGAGCTGAGCGCCAAGGAGGACATCGCGCGAGCCGCCGCGGAGCTGGTCGCCCCGGGGTCGGCGATCGCGCTGTCCGGCGGTACGACGACCTACGCGCTGGCGCACCGGCTGGTGGACGTGGCGGATCTGACCGTGGTCACCAACTCGGTGCGGGTCGCCGATGTCTTCCACGCCGCCCAGCGCACGACCGGCCCCCGGCAGGGGGCGGCGACCGTGGTGCTCACGGGTGGCGTGCGCACGCCGTCCGACTCCCTGGTGGGGCCGGTCGCCGATCAGGCGATCGCGGCGCTCCACTTCGATGTGCTCTTCCTCGGGGTCCACGGCATATCGGTCGAGGCGGGGCTGTCGACGCCGAATCTGGCGGAGGCCGAGACGAACCGGCGGCTCGTGCAGTCGGCCCGGCGGGTCGTCGTGGTGGCGGACCACACCAAGTGGGGCACGGTGGGGCTGAGTTCGTTCGCCGCGCTGGAGCAGGTGGACACCCTGGTGACCGACGCGGGGCTGGCCGCGCAGGCGCGGGCCGAGATCTCCGAGCATCTGCGGCGGTTGGTGGTGGCCGGGGAGGACTTCGACGACGGTTCCTCGGACGAGTGAGCGCCGTGGTGCCGTGAGGGGCCCTCAGTCCGTCCACACCCCCGTGGCCAGCAGTGTTTCGATCGCCGTCGCGTACGGGGTGATGTCCAGGCCCTGTTCGCTCAGCCACGCGTCGGAGTAGTACTTGTCGAGGTAGCGGTCGCCCGGGTCGCACAGGAGCGTGACCACGCTGCCCTGGCGGCCCTCGGCGACCATCTCGGCGGTGATCTTGAGGGCGCTCCAGAGACCGGTTCCCGTCGAGCCGCCCGCCTTGCGGCCGATGGCGTTCTCCAGGGCGCGTACGGCGGCGACGCTGGCCGCGTCGGGGACCTTCATCATGCGGTCGACGGCACCGGGGACGAAGCTGGGCTCCATGCGGGGGCGGCCGATGCCCTCGATCCGGGAGCCGCAGTCGCAGGTGACGTCGGGGTCGCCGGTGGTCCAGCCCTCGAAGAAGCAGGAGTTCTCCGGGTCCGCGACACAGATGCGGGTGTCGTGCTGCATGTAGTGGACGTAGCGGGCGATGGTCGCGGAGGTGCCGCCGGTGCCGGCGGTGGCGACGATCCAGGCGGGCTCGGGGAAGCGCTCCATCCGGAGCTGGCGGAAGACGGATTCGGCGATGTTGTTGTTGCCCCGCCAGTCCGTGGCCCGCTCGGCGTAGGTGAACTGGTCCATGTAGTGGCCGCCGGTCTCCCCCGCGAGGCGGGCGGACTCCTCGTACATCTTCCGTGAGTCGTCCACGAAGTGGCAGCGCCCGCCGTGGAACTCGATCAGCCGGATCTTCTCGGCGCTGGTCGTGCGGGGCATGACGGCGATGAAGGGGACGCCGATCAGTTTGGCGAAGTACGCCTCGGAGACGGCCGTGGAGCCGCTGGACGCCTCGATGACCGGGCGGCCCGGCCGGATCCAGCCGTTGCACAGGCCGTAGAGGAAGAGGGAGCGGGCGAGGCGGTGTTTGAGGCTGCCGGTGGGGTGGGTCGACTCGTCCTTGAGATACAGGTCGATGCCCCAGCGCTCGGGCAGCGGGAAGCGCAGCAGATGGGTGTCGGCGGAGCGGTTGGCGTCGGCCTGGACCTTGCGGACGGCTTCTTTGAGCCAGCCGCGGTACTCGCTGTCGCTGTGATCGACATCGAGGGTCGCGCCCGGACGGGTGGGGTGGGGGGTGCTCACGGCGGGCTCCTCACGCGGTGCGCCGACGGCGGATCGCGGCGTCGGACACCCCGATCATAAACAGCTTCCGCACGCTTCTCACCTGCATAAACATCACTTTGAGCCCCTCAAAGGCACTCCTGTGGCAAGGATGCGCGGGGCGCGTGGGGGGCGCATGCCGCGCGTGCGCCGGAACTCCGCCCCCGGTCCACCGTGCGCACTGGTGCTCGACGCGGGGGACGTGCAGACTTCACCGCACGGGCCGGGTCCAGGCCGGAGGGGCACTCGGGGAAGGCGACTCGGGCACACTGGATCACGGTCCTGCGGAGACGGATCACGACACAGGGCAGTCGAGGCGCACTAGGGGGCGGGGTACATGGCCGAGCCGGAGTTCACGGCCACGGGCGTGCGGATCGGGAAGAGGCTGCGGCAGCTGACCCGGGCGGGCCAGGTCCGGATCGAGGACGGGCGGCTGCAGCTGCTGACGAGTTACGGCAGCGAGATCGACAGCGCCCCGGTGCAGGCGGTGCGCGCCTCGAAGCCCTGGTTCGCCAACGAGGACCGGGCGTTGGCCGACGTCAACGGCACGCGCTACACGCTCACACTGAACGAGCACGACCCCGCTCCGGGGAAGCCCGGTCCACCCTCGGCGCGCCGTTTCATAGAGGCGGTCCGCCGGGCGGCCGGACGCGGCTGACGACCGCGAGTTGCGGGACCGGATCCCCTGCGTCACTCTGGTCTCACGTCACTCTGGGTTTACCGGCGATAACGCTGCGAACCAGCCCGCCGGCCATGTCAGCGGGCGGCGGTTGTACGCAGCCACCCCACGAGCAGGCGGCAGCCCCGGCTTCCGCCACCAGGCGGCAGCCCCGGCTTCCGCCACCAGGCGGCAGTCACAGGCGGCCGCACCACAGCGGGCGGCGTTTTCGCGCAGCCACCTCGCTGGATCCGTACTCCGATCTTCTTCCGGACTCAATTCGGGGAGTCGCAGCCGTGATCAGCCAGCAAAGCAGGCACTGCACGGTGGAGCTCCAAGCCCTGCCGTCGCGGATCGGCCAGGTCCGCAGAATCGTATCTGCGCAATTGCGCTACTGGCATCTGGATCCGTTGATAGAGCGGGCCGCACTCGGGGTGACCGAGCTGCTGTCCAACGTCCACCGGCACGCCGAGCCGGACAAGATGTGCACCGTGGAGATGGAGCTGCTCCTCGGGCGCCTCACGGTCTCGGTGCGCGACAACGACCCCCGCCTCCCGGTCGTCCAGGACGCGGAGCCCTTCGCCACCTGCGGTCGCGGTCTCGCGATGGTCGCCGCGGTGAGCGAGAGCTGGGGGGTGCGGCCGCACGCCGAGTCGGGGAAGGTCGTGTGGTTCACGCTGCCGGCGTCCTCGGCGGCGGTGCCGAAGATCTCGCCGTACGACGCCGGGCTGACCCTGGACGTCGAGCCGACCCTCGACGCCGGCCAGCCGTACGACACCGGACGCAGGCCCGCCGTGCGCGGGCGCAGGTCCGAACACGCCCCCGCCCGGTCGGCCGTCGCAGGCTGACCGGGCGGTGACCATACCGCCGCCGTACGGGAGCACGGCGCCCCGGGCCGGCACGGGCCCGGGGCGATGGGCGACACGCCGACGGTCAGCCCGGACCGCCGCCCTTGGCCGCCGGGCCGAACTGCTCGTCCAGCACGGACAGTCGGCGCCAGTACTCTTCCTCGTCGATCTCCCCCGAGGCGAAGCGGCGGCCGAGCACGGCGATCGGGGAGTCACCGGACGGGCGGGGATCGCCCCCGTACCGGCGCGGCTCCCCCGCCGCCACGCCGGGCCGTGCGCCGCAGGAAGGTGACGGCGCCGACGACCAGCGCCGCCCAGATCAGCGGGAAGAGAAGGATCCAGGGGCCGGGGCCGCCGCCGCCCCAGTGCGCGAGTGTCTGCATCTCGAACTCATCTCCTTGGTCGAGCGCTTCTTCTCCCTCGTGGTGCAGAGATGCTTCGAGGTTCCCGCGGCGAAGGGGTGCGGGGCGTCCTGCGGAGGGCGGCAGTGGGGGTACCTCCGCGGGAGTACGGCGCGCCTACCGGTGGGTGGGGGTTCGGTGCGTCGGCGGATGCGGGTGCGGGTGCGTCGTGGTCGCTCGCCCGGTTCCCCGCGCCCCTGCCAAGCATCGGGCGCGCACCTGCCGCCGGACCCCGTACGCGTCCGCCGTCAGCCCACGGAGATGTCCACCGACGGCCGTAGCTTCGCCGCGGACGCCAGGGCCTCGTGGACGGGATGGGTGCCGAAGGAGGCCAACAGGGTCCGGTCGGCGGGGTGTTCGGCGGACGGGTAGGCGGACTGGAAGCGCGGGCCCCAGCGGCGGGCGCCGAGGCGGCGTTCGGCCAGGATCACGCTGCGCAGTCGCCTCGCAGCCGGGTTCACCTTCCGATCATCCGGGGGACAACCTCCGTACGCGCGAAAGCAATTGCGCATTTCCCCACCTCCACGGCATTCGGAATTATTGCTTTCACTTTTCCTCCGCGGCACAACCTTCAACGAGTCACGGGCCTCTAATCCGGCGAACCGAAATGGGGGTCCGTCGGAAATGAAGTGGGTAGCTCAGCGGAACTCGGTGTGCCGAGCGGACAGGGACCGGGTGTGAAAGTGAAAACCCGTTCCGTGGTGCGAGGCCGGCCGCAGGGAAAGGCCGCGCTGTTCGCCGCCGCGCTCACCGTCGCCGTGCTCTGCGCGGGCGATGTGGTGGCCCGCAGCTATCCGTTCGGGGCGCGGACCCGGAGTGTCAACGACCTCGGCAATCAGTACGTGCCGTTCCACGCCCATCTCTGGGATCTGCTGCACGGCAGGGGCGACGGCGGGCTGGTCGTCAACTGGCAGTCGGGGTTCGGGGCCAGCTTCCTGCCCGACCTAGGGACCTATCTCGGCAGTCCGTTCGCGCTGCTCGTGGCGGTGTTCCCGAGGGATCAGATCGATCTCGCGGTGTACGTGGTCACCCTGGTGAAGGTGGCGGCGGCCGGCGCGGCCATGGCGTGGCTGCTGCTCGCCCTGCGCCCCGGGCGCTGGTGGGCGGCGGGGCTGCTCGGCTCGTCGTACGCGCTGTGCGGCTGGACCCTGGCGGACGGGGTCTACAACCCGATGTGGCTCGACGGCCTGGTCTTCCTGCCGCTGCTCTGCCTGGTCGGCGAATGGGCCCGGCGGGGGCGGCGCCCGCTCCTCGGTGTGCTGATCGTGGCGCTCGCGTGGACCGCCAACTTCTACACCGCGTACATGGCCACCCTCGCCGCCGCCCTGGTGCTGCTGCTCCGGCTGGCGCTCGCCGACCTCTCGCGACGGCAGCGGCTCGCGGCGGCGGGCCGCGCCGCCCTGGTCGCGGTCCTCGGCATGGGCCTGGCCGCGCCCCTGGTGACGGTCGTCTACTTCGGCACCCGGCACTCCTCTCCGGGCCGGGTGCGGCAGTTCGTGCCCGTCCCCACCGAGGACCTGCTCGCCCGGCTGCTCCCGGGGACGTACAGCTACGGGACGCCGGCCGTGTTCGTGGGCACCACCGCGCTGCTGCTGGCGCTCGCCCTGCCCTTCCACAGGGCGGCACCGGCGCGGGTGCGCGCCGGGTGGACGCTGCTGGTGGGGGCGGTGGCCCTGTCGATGCAGTGGGGGCCGACGCATCTGCTCTGGCACGCCTTCGCCACGCCGCAGGGCAGCTCGTACCGGCAGTCCTTCGTGCTGTGCGCGCTGCTGGTGATCGCCGCCTGGCACGCCCTGTCGTACGGCGTTCCCGGCCCGCGTGCGCTGGGCGCGGCGGGCGCGCTGCTGGCGCTGGTGATCGTCGTCGCGAGCGGGAGCGAGCGGACCGTGCGCGCCTTCACGCTCCCACTCGCCCTGCTGGCCGCCGCCGGTGCGCTGGGCGGTCTGATCCTGCTCGGGGCGAGGCGGCGGGACGGCCGGCCCCTCGCCGTTCTCGCCATGGCGCTGCTGGTGTGCACCCAGTTCGGGGAGGCCGCCGTGACCTCCGCCGCCGACACCCGGCTGCGGCTCGGGCACATGGACGACTACACGCCCTGGGGCGCGCGGCAGCGGGAGCAGTCGGAGGCGATCGCCGGGGCCGACGGCTGGCCGCGGTACCGGACCGACCCGGGCCGGGAGCAGACCGTCGGCAACGACCCGCTGCTGGTGGGCGGGCAGGGCGCCCAGTACTACAGCAGCCTCACCTCCGACGTGCTCAGCCGGACGCTGACCGCGCTCGGGGGCGGCTGGACCTCGCGCGGCCGGAGCGTGCAGAGCCTCGACAACGCCGTCACGGACGTGATCTTCTCCGTCGGCGCCCGGGTGCACTCGCCGCCGGACCCGCACCAGAACTGGTTCGCACAGGACGGCAGCGGGGTCACCGTGACCCGGCGGGACGTGCCGCCGCTGGTGACGGTACGGCCGCACGCCGACCGGGCCGAGGGCTCCACCGGCCTCTCCGCCTTCGGGCCGTCGCCGTACCGCAACCAGGAGATGCTGCTGGGCACGCGCGTGTACACCGTGCCCCGGCTCACCGTGCGCACCGCGGCGGGGAAGCCGCCGTCCCCGAGTGACGACGCGCGGCCGGGGGTGCGGGTGGGCCCGCTGCCCTACATCAGCGCGCCGGACAGGCCGACGATCACGGGCCGGTGTCCGGCGGCGTCCGAGCTGTATCTGTGGGCGCCGCATCTGTCCGGCACGGCGCGGCTCGCCGACGGCGCCGGTTCAGGTTCCAGCCCCGAGGTCGGTTCCGAGGCCGACTCCGGTTCCGAGGCCGGTTCCCGATCCGCCGGGGAGCCGACCGGACGGTTCCGGTCCGATCAGCCCGTCACCAAGATCGCGCCGATGCAGCGGCTGGGCAGCGTCGGGGACTCCGGACGGTTCCGGATCGAGCTGTCGCCGAACAGGACGAGTGTCGTGCCGAAGGGCGCGGTCGGCTGTCTGGACACCGCGCGGCTGCGCACCGCCGTCGAGGGACTGAAGGCCACCGGCGCCACGAGGGTGAGCGTGGAGGACGGCACGATCAAGGCCCGACTGCCCGCCCACAGCACGGGCGTCGCGGTGATCGCCGCGCCCCGGATCTCCGGCTGGCGCTGTGCCGCCGACCACGCCCCCGCCGTACCCGCCAAGGACTACCACGGCCTGATCGCCGTGCCCCTCTACGGCTCCGCGAGCAGCGTGACCTGCACCTTCCATCCACCGGGGCTGCGCCTGGGCACGGCGGTCGGGGCCGTCTCGCTCACCGCCGTGCTCCTGATCGGGGCGACCGGCCGGGTCCGCCGTCGCCGGGGCCGGGCCGAACCGGTGGCCGGACCACCGGCCG
Source organism: Streptomyces griseiscabiei (assembly GCF_020010925.1). NCBI lineage: Bacteria > Bacillati > Actinomycetota > Actinomycetes > Kitasatosporales > Streptomycetaceae > Streptomyces > Streptomyces griseiscabiei. Next base: position 2,000,424 of record NZ_JAGJBZ010000001.1, read on the forward strand.
GCTCCCGACCCGCGCCGCCCGACCACCCGACCGCACAGGAGCGCCTGACCACCGCTCGGTGAACCGAACCGCACCCCTGGGGGAGAACCCATGCTCATCTCGATCGTCGCACCCTGCTACAACGAGGAAGCCGTCGTCGCACGCTTCCACGAGGAGATCCAGAAGATCGCGGAGGAACTGCTTCCGCTCGGCCACGACATGGAGTTCGTGTACGTCGACGACGGCAGCCGGGACCGTACGCTCGCCGTGCTGAAGCAGCTGGCGGAGCTGGACGCGCGCGTCCGGTACGTCTCGTTCAGCCGCAACTTCGGCAAGGAGGCGGCGCTGCTCGCGGGTCTGCGGCACGCCGCCGGGGACTCCGTGATCGTCATGGACGCCGATCTGCAGCACCCGCCGGACCTGATCCGCCGCATGGTCGGTCTGCGCGAACAGGGCTACGACCAGGTCATCGCCCGCCGCAACCGCACCGGCGACGGTCTGCTGCGCACCGCCACGGCCCGTGTGTACTACCGGCTGGTCAACCGGCTCGTGGACGTCGAACTCGTCGACGGTGTGGGGGACTTCCGGCTGCTGTCACGCCGGGTGGTGGACGCGGTCCTGGACCTCACCGAGTACAACCGCTTCTCCAAGGGGCTCTTCGCCTGGGTCGGTTTCCCGGGCACGACCTTCGAGTACGAGAACGCGGTACGTGAGCACGGCCGCAGCTCCTGGGGCTTCCGGTCCCTGCTCAACTACGGGATCGACGGGCTCCTCTCCTTCAACAACCGGCCGCTGCGGGCCGCCCTCCACCTCGGCCTGTGCCTGCTGGTGTGCGCGGGGCTCTACACGGCGTGGATCGTGGGCGCCGCACTCGTCGACGGCGTGGAGACCCCGGGCTATGTCACCATCGTCATGGCCGTCACCGCCCTCGCCGGCGTACAGATGATCATGCTCGGGGTGATCGGGGAGTACACGGGCCGGATCTACTACGAGGTGAAGGGGCGCCCGCACTTCCTGGTGAAGGCGACCAATGTGGAGGAGGCAGCGCAGGTGGAGCGGACGGAGGGGCACGCGGCGTGCGGCACGACGAAGGACCTCATTCGCTGATGGGGACGGCGACACGTACGCAGACGCTCCCCGAGGCCCGCCCGATGCCGGAACGCCGCATATCGGGGCAGATCATCACCTTCGCCCTGGTCGGTGTGGTCAACACCCTGATCTACTACGGCCTTTACCTGCTCTTCCTCAATTGGCTTCCCTATCTCGGCGCGCATGTACTCGCATTCTCGCTGAGCATGACGGGTTCCTTTTTCCTGAACGCGCGATTCACCTATCGCATCCGCCCGACCTGGCGGAAATTCCTTCTGTTCCCGCTGACCAATGCCACGAATTTCCTGCTCACCACGGCGGGTGTGTATGTGATCGTGGACGTCCTGCACGCGGGCAACCGGTTCGCCCCGCTGCTCGCGTCGGGGGCGGCCATTCCGGTGACGTTCGTGGTGTCCCGCACGATCATGCTGCGGGACTCCCCCAGCCCGTGAGGGATGTCAGGACAGCGCGCCCAGCGGGTCGTCGAGCACCGGCTGCCACGCCAACTCGGCCGCCCCGACCAGGCTGTTGTGGTCCAGGGTGCAGGCCAGGATCGGAGGGACCCCGCTCTGTCGTCCCCACAGGCCGCGGTCGGCGACGACGGCGCTCAGCCGGTCGGGGTCGGCGTCGAGCAGGGCGCGGTGCATGCCGCCCAGGATGATGCGGTCGGGGTTGAGGATGTTGACCAGGCCCGCGAGCCCGAGGCCGAGCCGGTCGATGATGGTCTCGGCGGCCGTGCGGACGGCCGGGTCGTCGTACCGGGTGCCGATCAGGTCGTTGGCCTGCTTGAGCAGGGAGCCCTCGGGGCCCGGATCGCGGCCCACGGCGGCCAGGAAGGCGCGCGGGTCGGCCTCGACGTCCAGGCAGCCGCGGCTGCCGCAGTGGCAGGGGCGGCCCTCGGGGTTGACGGTGAGATGGCCGACTTCGAGGGCGAGGCCCGAACTGCCCATGTGCAGCCGGCCGTCGAGGACCAGCGCACCGCCGACACCCCGGTGCCCGGTGGCCACGCACAGCAGATCGCGGGAGCCGCGCCCGGCGCCGTGCCGGTGCTCGGCCAGGGCGGCGAGGTTGACGTCGTTGGCGGCGAACGCGGGCTCCTCGATACCGGCCGCGCGCACCCGCTCGGCGAAGATCTCCCGCACGGGCGCCCCGGCCGGCCAGGCCAGATGCAGCGGATTCAGCGCGAGGCCCGCCGGTTCGGCGACCGCGGACGGTACGGCGAGCCCGGCGCCCACACAGCGCCGGCCGGTCTCCCGCAGCAGTACGGCGCCCGCGTCGACGACCGAGCCGAGCACCTTCGCCGGGTCGGCGGTCACGATCTCGCGGGCGGGCGTGGTGGCGACGATCCGCCCGCCGAGGCCGACCAGCGCGGCCCGCCAGCCGTCGGCGTGCACCTGGGCGGCGAGGGCGACGGGCCCTTCCTCCGCGACCTCCAGACGGTGCGAGGGGCGGCCCTGGGACCCGGCGGCGGCGCCCGGGTGCGCGTCGACCCGGATCAGCCCCAGCGCCTCCAACTCGGCGGCGACGGCGCCGGCCGTGGCCCGGGTGACGCCCAGTTCGGCGGTGAGCACGGCCCTGGTCGGGGCCCGGCCGGTGTGCACCAGTTCCAGCGCCGGACCGAGCGCGCTCCTCCCCCGGTCCAGTCGAGCGCGTGTCGCCGTCGGTGTCCCTTCGCCCGCCGCCTTGGGGGCCGCCTTCCCGTCCATGAGGGGGAGTCTCCCATGATCCGCAGCGCGTCGGCCCCCGCCCGTCAGGTGTTCAGCCGTCGTCGAGGTCGTCGTGGAGGTCCGGCGTGAAGGCCGTCGCCGTAGCCGCCACGTGGATGGACGGCTCCGGGGGCGCCGGGCGGTGCTCGGCGGCCGGGCGCCGGGCGGTGCTCGGTTAGCCTGGGCACACGATGAGCGACCGTATGACCGCGCCCTGGGGCGAGTACGCCCTGGCCCGCTTTCCCGAGAACCCCCGTGACCCGCTGCGTGCCTGGGACGCGTCCGACGCGTATCTGCTGCGCCATCTCGCGGAGAGCGGGACGCCGCTGGACGGGCCGGGCGCAGACGGCACGGACAGGGACCGGACGGCCGCGGACGGGGCCCCGACCGGGGCGGTCGTGATCGTCGGGGACCGCTGGGGCGCGCTGACCACCGCGCTCGCCGAGTACGGGCCGACACGGACCACGGCGCTGATCACCGACTCGTTCCTGAGCCGGGAGGCGACCCGGGCCAACCTGGAGCGCAACGGCGTGGCGGCGGACTCGGTACGGCTGCTCACCACCCGGGACACTCCCCCGGAGCGGATCGACGTCCTCGTCGTGCGCGTCCCCAAGAGCCTCGCGCTGCTGGAGGACCAGCTGCACCGGCTCGCGCCCGCCGTGCACGAGGGCACGGTCGTGGTCGGCACCGGGATGGTCAAGGAGATCCACACCTCCACGCTGCGGCTCTTCGAGCGGATCCTCGGCCCGACGCGCACGTCGCCGGCGCAACAGAAGGCGCGGCTGATCTTCTGCACCCCGGACACGGCGGTCCTCAAGGGCCGGGGGAACGACCCGTGGCCGTTGACCTATCAACTCCCGGGCAACACCGGCCTGTTGGCGGGGCGGACCGTCGTCAACCACGCGGGGGTCTTCTGCGCCGACCGGCTCGACATCGGCACCCGGTTCTTCCTGCGGCACCTGCCGAAGGACACGGGCGGCGGGCGGGTCGTCGACCTGGGGTGCGGCAACGGTGTGGTCGGCACGGCGGTCGCGCTGGCCGACAGGGACGCCGAGGTGGTGTTCGTCGACGAGTCGTACCAGGCGGTGGCCTCGGCGGAGGAGACGTACCGGGCGAACCGGCCGGACGCCGGCGAGCGGGCCGAGTTCCGTGTCGGTGACGGGCTGGAGGGGTTCGCGGCGGGGAGCGTCGATCTCGTCCTGAACAACCCGCCGTTCCACTCCCACCAGGCGACGACCGACGCCACGGCCCGGCGGATGTTCGGCGGGGCGCGGCGGGCGCTGCGGCCGGGCGGTGAGCTGTGGGTGGTGGGCAACCGCCATCTGGGCTATCACGTGACGCTGCGGCGGATCTTCGGCAACAGCGAACTCGTGGCGAGCGACGCCAAGTTCGTGGTGCTGCGGGCGGTCAGGCGGAGTTAGCGGCTCCGGCCGGGAGGCCGGTTCCGCGCAGGGCGCGCGGGGAGGCGCCCAACTCCCTGCGGCAGGCCTTGTTGAAGGCCTGGAGGTCGGGGATGCCGACGGAGGCGGCCACGGCGGGGATGGAGAGGGTCGTGGCGCGGAGCAGATGGTGGGCGCGTTCGAGCCTGCGGCGGCGGATGTAGGCGACGACCGTGCCACCGGTCTCGGTGTGGAACAGCCGGGTCAGATGGTTGTGGGAGACACCGGCCACGCGGGCGATCTCCGGGATGGTGAGCGGCGCCGCGAGATGGGCCTCGATATGGGCGATGGCGGTGGTGACCGCCGGGTGCGGGCCGGGGTCCGCCGCGGCGGGCGGGGTGAGGTGGGCGACACGCCACAGGGTGGTCCACAGCTCGGCCCGGGTGCGGTCGGGCTCGCTGGGCGCGGCGGCCACCGCCTGGAGCAACAGGCCGGTGAGCACGGGGAGTTCGGGACCGGCGTCCTGGACCACCGGGACCGTGCGGGGCGGTCCGGCCGGGGTGATGCGCAGATGGGCGAAGAGGTGTTCGGAGCGGCCCCGGTAGCGGTAGCGGACGGTGGTGCCGGGCGGTACGAGGCTGACCCGGCCGGGGCGCAGGGCGTGGGCCGTGCCGTCGACGGTCAGTTCGGCCTCGTACTGGTAGAGGTGCAGCTGCCACAGTTCCGGCAGCCGGAACACGTCCGTGCGGCTCGCCACGCCGTGGACGCCGACACCGATGAGGGCGACGTCCGGCGGCTCACCGAGGTGGATCTCCGTCTCCCGCATGCCGAAAAAATACCAGTGACGGGCATCACACTCCGGTCCTGAGCGGCGCACTTCGCCAGACGGTCACATTCCCACGCGGGACGGACACGTACGGACGCCGCGACGGCCCGTCCGGGCCGGCCGGGCCGTCCACCCGGGCGGAAGGGCCGCTCATGCCCACGGAGGGGCCGCTCACCCCGGCGGTAGCCCGCTCACCCCGGCGAAAGGGCACCTCACCCCGACGGAAGGTCCGCTTCCGTCCGCAGGACGCCGATGAGGCGGGCCACCGTCTCCGCCATCGCCGCCCGGCCCGCCGTGAGGTACGTGCGCGGGTCCACGGCCTCGGGGTGTGCGGTGAGGTACTCCCGGACCGCTCCGGTCAGGGCGATGTTGAGCGCGGTGCCGATGTTGACCTTGGCGATGCCGCCCGTGACGGCGGCCCGCAGTTCACCGTCCGGGACGCCGGAGGAGCCGTGCAGGACGAGGGGGACGTCCAGGGCGGCGGCCAGCCGCCGCAGAAGGGTGTGGTCGAGGGTGGCGGTGCGGGTGGTCATGGCGTGCGAGCTGCCGACGGCGACGGCGAGCGCGTCCACGCCCGAGTCCGCCACGAAGGCCCGTGCCTCGTCGGGGTCGGTACGGGCGCCGGGCGCGTGCGCGTCCAGCGGGGCCGCGCCGTTCTTGCCGCCCACCTGTCCCAACTCGGCCTCGATCCACAGCCCTTGGCCGTGCGCCCGGGCCACGGCGGCATGGGTCGCGGCGAGGTTGTCCAGGTAGGGCAGCCGGGAGGCGTCGTACATCACGGAGCTGAACCCGGCGTCGGCGGCCCGGCTCAGCAGGCCGTCGCTCCGGATGTGGTCGAGGTGGAGTGCGACGGGCACGGCCGCCCGCTCGGCGGCGGCCGTCGCGGCGCGGGCCAGCGGGAGCACATCCCCGTCATGGAACCTGACCGCGTTCTCGCTGACCTGGAGGACGACCGGCGCGGCCACGGACTCGGCGCCCGCGACCACCGCCTCGATGTGCTCCAGGGTGATGACGTTGAACGCGGCCACCGCCGAGTGTGCGGCGGCGGCCCCGGTGATCAGTTCACCGGTCGTCGTGAGGGGCACGGCTCCTCCTGGTTCAGCGGTTGTCCGGGTCGAGGATCACCGAGCGGGTGAGGTGGCGGGGCCGGTCGGGGTCTAGGCCCCGGGCGGCGGCCACGGCGACCGCGAGCCGCTGGGCGCGGACCAGTTCGGCGAGCGGGTCGAGGCCGCCGGACACCCAGGCCGCGCCGGTCTCCCGCACCTGCTCGGCCAGGCCCTCGGGGGCCTCGCCCAGCATCCAGGTGGCCGTGGACCGGGTGGTGACGCTGATCGGGCCGTGCCGGTACTCCATCGCCGGGTACGCCTCGCTCCAGGCGAGCGCCGCCTCGCGCATCTTCAGCGCGGCCTCGTGGGCGAGGCCCACGGTCCAGCCCCGGCCGAGGAAGGTGAACTGGGTGCTGTCGACGAGCCCTTCGGGCAGCGGCGCCGCGAGCGCGGCGCGCGCGTCGGTGACGGCCGCCTCGGTGTGCAGGCCGAGGTGGGCGCGGAGGAGGGTGAGGGCGGTGGTGGCGAAGCGGGTCTGGACGACGGACTTCTCGTCGGCGAAGTCCAGCACGACGAGGTCGTCCGCCGCCGACGCCACGGGGGTGTGCGGGTCGGCGGTGACCGCGGTCGTGCGGGTGCGGCCCCGCAGCGCGTCCAGCAGGTGCAGCACCTCGGTGGTGGTGCCGGAGCGGGTGAGGGCGACGACCCGGTCGTAGGCCCGTCCGCCGGGGAACTCCGAGGCCGCGAAGGCGTCCGTCTCGCCCTGCCCGGACCGCTCGCGCAGCGCGGCGGCGGCCTGCGCCATGAAGTACGAGGTCCCGCAGCCGACGAGCGCGACCCGCTCGCCCGGCGCCGGCAGGACCCCGGCGTGTTCGACCGCCCCGGCGGCGGCGCGGGCCCAGCACTCGGGCTGGGTGTTCAGCTCGTCCTCGACGTGGGTCATACGGTCACCCTCCCCGGGAGATAACGCGCTCATGCTTGATCCTGCAAGATATGGTCTGCTTTCGAGCATCTTCAAGCAAGGGTTCGGACGGAAGGGGATCCCGTGTCGCGCGACGCCCGTTGGCAGACGCTGCTCGAGCTGCTCGTCGAGCGGGGGCGGCTGGACGTCGAGGAGGTGGCCGCCGAGCTGGGGGTGTCCGCCGCGACGATCCGGCGTGACTTCGACGGGCTCGCCGAGCAGCAGATGCTGGTGCGTACCCGGGGCGGGGCGGTCGTGCACGGTGTCTCCTACGAGCTGCCGCTGCGCTACAAGACGGCGCGGCGGGCCACGGAGAAGCAGCGCGTCGCGCGGGCCGTGGCGGATCTGGTCGCACCGGGCGAGGCCGTGGGGCTGACCGGGGGCACGACCACCACCGAGGTGGCGCGGGCCCTGGCCCTGCGGGGTGATCTGGCGTCCGGTGCGCCGGCGCTGACCGTGGTCACGAACGCGCTCAACATCGCGTGCGAGCTGGCCGTGCGGCCCCAGTTCAAGATCGTGGTGACGGGCGGGGTGGCCCGCGCCCAGTCGTACGAACTCGTCGGCCCGCTGGCCGGCGGTGTGCTCGACCGGATCACGCTGGATGTGGCCGTCCTCGGTGTGGTGGCCCTGGACGTCGTGCACGGTGCCGCCGCGCACGACGAGGCGGAGGCGGCCGTCAACCGGCTGCTGTGCGAGCGCGCCCGGCGGGTCGTGGTCGCGGCGGACTCCAGCAAGCTGGGGCAGCGGGCCTTCGCCTGGATCTGCGCGACGGAGTCGGTGGACACGCTGGTCACGGACTCGGCGGCGGCACCGGAGACGGTACGGCGGTTCGAGGAGGCCGGGGTGCGGGTGATCGCCGTCTGAGGCGCTCCGGGCCCGGGACACCACCGATGGCCCGGCTCCGGGTCAGTCCTGGAGCCACGGGGCCAGCAGGCCGCCCCGCTTCAGGGTGGTGAGGACCAGGGAGACATCGATCGACGCGACCTGGCGCAGCCAGGGCGAGCGGGTGACGAAGTCGTGCAGGGCGGTCTCGTCGGGGAACGCGGTGAGGACGAGGAGCTGGCGTTCACCGGTGACGAAGCTGGTGTAGCGGACATGGGCGGATCCGGCGAGGGCCGCCGTCACGGAGGCGACCTCGGCCGGGGGCGTACGGACCCGGAGGACGGCCTCGACCGGCAGGCCCAGCACCGCGGGTTCGATCACGGCGCGGATGCGGACCTTGCCCTCGCGCCGTAACGCGCCGAGACGGCGTCGCGCGGTGGCCTCCGACACACCCGAGACACGCGCCAGTTCGTCGTAGGTGCGGCGCCCGTCCTCGGCCAGGGCGTGCAGCAACAGCCGGTCGGCGCGGGAGAGTTCGGGGGACGCCTCACCGGCCGGCAGGGGGTCCGTGGCGGGTGGCGCGTCGGCGTCGGCGGGTGACGGGCCCTTCAGCGCGGCGATCTCGATCTCGGTGAGAAGGCCGGCGTGCCACTCCCGGATGGTGCGGACATGGCGGAGCACGGGGAGGGTGTGGGTCTCCACCACGCCCGGCAGACCGGCGAGTTCGTCGAGCACCAGACCCGCGAGCCGTTCGCGGGGCCAGCGCAGTTCCGCGAGGCAGTCCGGGGTGCCGGTGAGGACATGGGCGAAGACGCAGTCGGGGCGGCGGGCCAGCGCGGTGGCGGTGACCCGGGCCCGGCCGGGGGCGCAGCGGACGCCGACCACCACACTGCGGCCGCGCATCGCCATGGCCCCGATCCGGACGAGGCCGGCCTCCAGGAGCCGGGTGCCGCGGCGGACCACGGTGCGTTCGGGCTCGTCGAGGGCCGCCGCGATGCGGTGCCAGGCGGCCCGGCCGTCGATCTGCAGCGCGCTGATGATGCGCCGGTCCAGCGAATCCGTCACGGGGCCGGTCTGCGGTGCGTCCATCGGTCCCAGCCTATGGCGGATTCCGTCAACTCCGCAGGGGTTCTTGTTCCCTTCCGTCGCCGTGGCCCAGCCTGCCGTGCAGTGGAATCGCACGGTCCCGCACGGTCTCCCCGCCGTGCGGGACCGCCCCCTTCTCCCCGCCCGCTCCTCCCCTCACCCGCACACGCCGCACGAACCCATGACTCCCATGACTCCCGTGACTCCCCGATGTACGGAGATGGTTGACGTGACCGTGACTCCCGGCAGTCCCCCACGTTCCCCGGCCGCCGACTCCCCCGCACCGGCCCGGCCCGGGTCCGCCGGCACCCTGCGGGGCCGCCTGGCCCTGCTGGGTCCGGGTCTGGTGCTGGCCGCCGCCAGTGTGGGCGCGGGCGACATGGTCACCTCGCTCGCGGGCGCCGCCGGGTACGGGATGGCGCTGATGTGGGCGATCGTCATCGGTGTCGTCCTGAAGTACGCGCTCACCGAGGCGGTGGGCCGGCTGTATCTGGCGACCGGGCAGACCGTGATCGTGAGCCTGAAGTCGGCCGCCCGCTGGCTCCCGGCGGCGTTCATGCTCTTCGTCCTGGTGATCGGGCTGCTGTACGGGGCGGCGCTCAGCTCGGTGGCGTCCCTGGCGCTGTCCACGCTGTTCCCCGTACTGCCGGTCAGGCCCGTCGCCATCGTGATCGCGCTGCTCGCGGCGGCGATCGTGTACGTCGGCCGGTACACGGTGTTCGAGCGGGTGATGAGTGTCTTCATGCTCGCCAAGTTCCTCGGCATGGCCGTCCTCGCGGTGGCCACGCTCGCCACCGCCGACGATCTGCCCGGCCTGCTCGGCACCCTGCGCCCACGGCTGCCGGAGGGTGACGTGGTGACGGTGCTGGCGCTGGTCGGCGGGGTGGGCGGGACGGCCGGGATCGCCTCGTACAGCTACTGGGTGCGGGAGAAGGGCTGGGCCGACCGGAGCCGGCTGCGTCTCATGCGGGCGGACTCGGCGGTGAGTTACGGCGTCACCCTGCTGTTCGTGCTCTGTACGACGGTGGTGGGGACCGGGCTGCTGTACGGCACGGGCGGCACCATCACCGGCGGCGACGGGCTGGCCGCGCTCGCCGACCCGCTCGGCGCCGACCTGGGCTCGGTGGCGCGGGTGCTGTTCCTCGGCACGTTCTTCCTGGTGACGCTGAGCGCGCTGGTGGGCGGCTTCAACGGCCTGTGCTACATGCTCGCCGACTCGCTGCGGACGCTGCGCGGCATCCCGGACGCCGAGGCGGAGCCGCACATCGCCCAGCACGGCCGTCCGTTCCGGCTGTTCGTCCTCTACTGCGCGCTCACCTCGGTCGCCGTCACCTTCCTGGGCCGGCCGGTGTCCCTCGTCCTCACCTACGCCGCCGTCGGCTCGCTGATCCTGCCGCTGCTCTCCGGTGCGCTGCTGGTGCTGCTCAACCGCCGGAGCGTGGAGCCGGCCCTGCGCAACCGCGTCACCTCGAACGTACTGCTGGGCGGCTCCTTCGTGCTCTTCGGAGTGCTCGCGGCCGTGCAGCTCAAGGACTCCCTGGGAGGAGCGTGAACCACCTCGTGAACCACTCCGTGGACCACCTCGTCGACCGCCCCGCGCCGTCTCCGGTTCAGTACCCCGTGAACCCGACGGGCGACGCGGACCCGACGGACGACCTGTGCTTCCGGACCGCGTACGAACTCTCCGTCGCGCTCGCGCGGCGCGAGTTGTCCGCGCGGGAGGTGGTGACCGCGCATCTGGAGCGGATCGAGCGGGTGAACCCGGCGGTGAACGCGATCGTGACACTGGTCGCCGAGCGGGCGCTGGAGGAGGCGTCGGCGGCGGACGACCGGATGGCGGCCGGGGAGCCGGTCGGCCCGCTGCACGGGCTGCCCGTGGCGCACAAGGACCTGCACGACACGGCGGGCATCCGGACGACGTCCGGCTCGCCGATCTTCGCCGGGCGGGTGCCCGAGGTCGACCATCTGGTCGTGGAGCGGCTGCGGAAGGCGGGGGCGATCACCCTCGGCAAGACCAACGTCCCCGAACTGGGCCTGGGTTCGCACACCGTCAACCCCGTCTTCGGGGCCACCCGCAACCCGTACGACCTCTCCCGGAGCGCGGGCGGCAGCAGCGGCGGCGCGGGGGCCGCGCTGGCCTGCGGGATGCAGCCGATCGCCGACGGCAGCGACACCGGGGGCTCGCTGCGCAATCCCGCCTCCTTCAACAACGTCGTGGGACTGCGGCCGTCGCCCGGCCGGGTGCCGTCCTGGCCCGACAAGGCGCCCTGGGGGCAGTTGTCGGTGAAGGGGCCGATGGCCCGGACCGTGGCGGACGTCGCACTGACCCTGTCGGTGATGGCGGGACCCGACCCCCGTGATCCCCGCTCCCTGCAGACACCGGGCTCGACCTTCGCCTGGCAACTCGACGGGAATCTACGGGGGTTGCGCGTCGCCTGGTCCCCCGATCTCGGCGGGCGGGTGCCCGTGGACCCGGAGGTGCGGGAGGCGCTGCGCCCGGCGGCCGAGGTGTTCTCGGGGCTGGGCTGCGAGGTGGCGGAGGACTGCCCGGACCTGAGCGGCGCGGACGAGGTGTTCCTCGCCCAGCGTGCCTGGCAGGTGGAGCTGTCGTACGGGCCGCTGCTGGACGAGCACCGTGACCGGCTCGCCCCGGACGTGATCTGGAACATCGAGGAGGGCCGCAGGCTCGGCGGGCCCGATCTGGGGCGGGCGCAGGCGCTGCACGGCGCGCTGTTCCACCGGGTGCGGGAGTTCTTCGAACGGTACGACCTGCTGCTGCTGCCGGTCAGCCAGGTCGCGCCCTTCGACATCTCGCTGGCGTATCCGGCGGTCGTGGACGGCACGCCCATGGAGACCTATCTGGACTGGATGCGCTCGGCGTATCTGATCTCCGTCACGGGGTGCCCCGCGCTGTCCGTGCCGGCCGGGTTCACGCCGGAGGGGCTGCCGGTCGGGCTGCAGATCGTGGGGCCGCATCGGCGGGACTGGTCGGTGCTGCGGGCGGGGCACGCGTTCGAGCGGGCCACGCGGGTGGGTGAGCGGCGGCCTCCGGTCGTGGGCGCCCGGCCAGGGGTGCCGGACGCCGGTCAGTGTGAGTGATCCTCCGCCTGCCCCGGCTCCGCTGCTCCTCCCGTGCGGACCGTGAACGCGGCCGTGTGCACCTTGCCCTCGTGCTTGAAGTCGAGGAAGAGGCGGTAGGTGCCGTCGCTGGGGGCGGTGGCCGTGAAGGAGACGGTGGGGCCGGGGCGGGTCGTGCCGTCGCCGGGCTCGCCGTTCGGGTGGACGTGCAGATAGGCGAGGTCGCCGGAGCGCAGGGCGACGAGGTGGCCGTACGCGCCCAGGTAGGGCTGGAGGTCGGTGACGGGCCTGCCGTCGCGGGAGACCTTCAGCTTCAGCTCGCTCGCGGCGCCCGCGCCCAGGCCGCCGTCCAGCTCGACCTCGTAGCCGTTGACCTCGGCGGTGTCGCCCGGCGCCGGGAGCTTCGCCGGCTTGTACGTGCCCGCCGCCGCGAGGTCGGCCCCCAGTGTGAGGTTCTCGGCGTTCCTCCCGGCCGGGGTGAAGTCGGCGAAGACCCGGTAGTCGCCCGCCCTCGGCAGGTCGACGGGGGTGCTCCAGGTGCCGTCGGCGGCGCGGACGGGGTGGAGATGGCGGTAGGTGACCAGGTCGCGTGAGGCGAGGATGAGGTGGAGTTCCTTGTCGTGCTCGCGCTGGAACGCGGTGACGGCACGGCCGTCCTCGTCCCGGATGACGAACCGCAGATCGGTGCGGTGCCCGGCGGTGACGCCCGGGGTGCGCAGGTCGAGGGTGTAGCCGCCCTCCGAGATCTGCAGTCCCCCGGCCGGGGTCGAGGCGTGTCCGCCCTCCCCCGCTCCCCCGGGATCCGGTGACTGCTCGGCCTCGTCGTGGGCGGCGTCGTGAGGGGCGCTCTCCGTCGAGTCGCCGGTGTCCGAGACCACGGGTTCGACGCCCTTGCCCACGCCGTACGCGGTGCCGAACGTCGCGGCCAGCGCGGCGGCGAACGCGGTGATCCTCAGTCCGGTGTTCATGGCCGTCTCCTTCGGGTGTTCGGGGCCTCCACACAGCTCACGATACCCCTAGGGGGTATAGAGTCAAGCGGGGCGAGCGACTTGCCCACAATACCCACTGGGGGTATACAGAAGGCAGGGCGCCACCATACCCCCGCCCGGTATGTGACCGACAGTCGCGCCGCCGCCCACGACGTACGAGGAGCAGCCATGACCATCACCAGGACCGGGACCGGGACGGGACCCGCCACCGAGGTGGAGCTCGCCATCGGCGGTATGACCTGCGCCTCCTGCGCGGCCCGGATCGAGAAGAAGCTGAACCGCATGGACGGCGTCACGGCCACGGTCAACTACGCCACCGAGAAGGCGAAGGTCAGCTACGCCGACGACGTCTCGGTGGGGGATCTGATCGCCACCGTCGAGGCGACCGGCTACACGGCACGCGAGCCCGCGCCACCCGCGCGGGCCGAGCCCGACGAACCGGACACGGCACAGGACGACGAACTGCTGCCGCTGAGGCAGCGGCTGATCACGGCGGTGGCGCTGGCCGTCCCGGTCGTCGCGATGGCCATGATTCCCGCGCTGCAGTTCGAGTACTGGCAGTGGCTGTCCCTGACGCTGGCCGCGCCCGTGGTGACCTACGCCGGGTGGCCCTTCCACCGGGCCGCCTGGACCAACGCCCGGCACGGCGCCGCCACCATGGACACGCTGATCTCCATCGGCACCCTGGCCGCGTTCGGCTGGTCGCTGTGGGCCCTGTTCCTCGGGACGGCCGGCACCCCGGGCATGACGCACCCCTTCGAGCTGACCATCGTCCGGGGCGACGGCGCCGGGAGCATCTATCTGGAGGCGGCGGCCGGGGTGACCGCCTTCATCCTCGCCGGGCGCTACTTCGAGGCCCGCTCCAAGCGGAAGGCGGGCGCGGCGCTGCGGGCGCTGCTGGAACTGGGCGCGAAGGACGTCACCGTCCTCACCCCGGAAGGCGGTGAACGGACGGTCTCCGTCGCCGAGTTGAAGAGCGGCGACCGCTTCCTGGTACGCCCCGGGGAGAAGATCGCCACCGACGGGACGGTCGTCGAGGGCTCGTCCGCCGTGGACGCGTCCATGCTCACCGGCGAGTCCGTGCCCGTGGAGGTGGTGGCCGGCGACCCGGTCACCGGTGCCACCGTGAACGCGGGCGGACGCCTGGTCGTCGAGGCCACCCGGATCGGCGCCGACACCCAACTGGCCCGGATGGCGCGGCTGGTGGAGGACGCGCAGAACGGGAAGGCGGCGGTCCAGCGGCTGGCGGACCGGATCTCCGGTGTCTTCGTACCGATCGTGATCGCACTGGCCCTGGGCACCCTCGGCTTCTGGCTGGGCAACGGCGCCGGGCTCACGGCCGCGTTCACCGCGGCCGTCGCCGTACTGATCATCGCCTGCCCCTGCGCCCTGGGCCTCGCCACGCCCACCGCGCTGCTCGTCGGCACCGGGCGCGGCGCCCAGCTGGGCATCCTGATCAAGGGCCCGGAGGTGCTGGAGTCCACGCGCCGGGTCGACACCGTCGTCCTCGACAAGACCGGCACCGTCACCACCGGCCGGATGACCCTGCTGGCCGTGCGCCCCGCCGACGGGGTCGACGAGGCCGAAGTGCTGCGCCTCTCGGGCGCGTTGGAGCACGCCTCCGAGCATCCGGTGGCCCGTGCCGTCGCCGAGGGCGCGCGGGCCCGACTCGGCTCGCTGCCCACGCCGGAGGACTTCGCGAACGTACCCGGCCTGGGTGTCCAGGGGATCGTCGACGGCCGTGCGGTCCTCGTCGGCCGCGAGCGGCTCCTCGCCGAGTGGGCCATGGAGCTGCCCTCCGCGCTGCGGCGGGCCAGGGAGGCGGCGGAGGCCGCCGGGCGCACGGCCGTCGTGGTCGCCTGGGACGGCGAGGCCCGCGCGGTGCTGGAGGTCGCCGACGCGGTGAAGGAGACCAGCGCGGAGGCGGTCGCCCGGCTGCGCGCGCTCGGCCTCACCCCGATCCTGCTGACCGGCGACCACCGGGCCGTGGCCGAGTCCGTCGCCCGCGAGGTCGGGATCGCGGCCGGGGACGTGATCGCGGAGGTCCTGCCGCAGGACAAGGTCGCGGTCGTCAAGCGCCTCCAGGGCGAGGGCCGTTCGGTCGCGATGGTCGGCGACGGCGTCAACGACGCCGCCGCCCTCGCCCAGGCCGACCTGGGGCTGGCGATGGGCACGGGCACGGACGCCGCGATCGAGGCGGGCGACCTGACCCTCGTCCGGGGCGACCTGCGCGCGGCGGCCGACGCCATCCGCCTCGCCCGCCGGACCCTCGGCACCATCCGGTCCAACCTGTTCTGGGCCTTCGCCTACAACGTGGCCGCCCTGCCGCTCGCGGCGGCCGGTCTCCTCAACCCGATGATCGCCGGGGCGGCCATGGCCTTCTCCTCGGTCTTCGTCGTCGCCAACTCGCTGCGTCTGCGCACGTTCCGGGCGACGGGCTGAGCGGCTCGTACAGGACTACTCCGACGGATCCCGTCCGGGACTTCACTCACAGCGGGGGCGGGGCCTGCGCGAATTCTCCCGGAATCGCGTCAGGCCCCACGCTCCGTACTCGCCATTCACCTCTCCGTCGCGATCGGCGTATTCACGTGGAGCAATCGCGTCATTGCCGAACGCATTCGCTTCGCACGGCGTTTCGCACGGCGTTCACGCGGACGCCGAGAACTCCTCCGGGAGCGGCACGCCGTCAAAGGCCGTATCCGGAAGTGCCCCACGCGGAAGGCGAACAGGGGACGGTCCGGGATACGGAATTCGACACGTTCGCGCGGGCCGAGGTGTTCACGCGGGGTGGTCCCCGTGCATTCCGTGCGATGGACACCGCGTTCCCGCGGCCGGTCGCGGTCGGGACACCGGCCGATGACCACGGAAGGGACGCAATCGCGTCACCCTCCCACGGAAATCCGTCGGCAGGGCCCCCGGGGCCGCGGGACGGGCGCCCGTCGCCGTCGAGTCCGACGGCAGAGGCGGTACGACAGCGGTCCACCTGCCGCCGGACGACGGGCCGCCCGCCCACGAACACCCTTGCCCCGCCCGCCGCCCCCGCCTAGCCTGACTTTGTGCCGCGAATAAACAAAACCCGAACGCACAACGCCGTGCCGGGCCCCGACGACCGCGAGGGCCGCCTCGGCGACCCCGCCCGCCTCCGCCCCCTGCGCATCGCCCTCACCGCCTTCTTCGCCCTCGACGGCTTCGTCTTCGCCGGCTGGGTGGTCAGGATCCCCGCGATCAAGGAGCAGACCGGCGCCTCGCCGGGCGCGCTGGGCCTCGCGCTGCTGGGCGTGTCCGCCGGAGCGGTGATCACGATGATGCTCACCGGCCGCCTCTGCCGCCGCTTCGGCAGCCACCCGGTGACGGTCGCCTGCGCCGTCCTGCTGTCCCTCGGCGTGGCCCTGCCCCCGCTCACCCACTCGGCACTCGCGCTGGGCGCGGTCCTGCTGGTCTTCGGGGCGGCCTTCGGGAGCATCAGCGTCGCCTTCAACAGCGCCGCCGTGGACCTGGTGGCCGCGCTGCGGCGCCCGATCATGCCCAGCTTCCACGCCGCGTTCAGCCTGGGCGGCATGGTCGGGGCCGGCCTCGGCGGCCTGGTCGCGGGCTCCCTCTCCCCCACCCGCCACCTGCTCGGCATCACCCTCGTCGGGCTGCTGGTGACCGCCCTGGCCGCCCCCACCCTGCTGCGCCACGAACCCCCGGTGCCCCGGGACCGCGCGCCCGAGCGGGGCACCGGGGAGAGCGGCCCCGGCCGCCTGGACGGCCGTACACGCGGTCTCGTGGTCGTCCTCGGCGTGATCGCCGGATGCACGGCGTACGGCGAGGGGGCGCTGGCCGACTGGGGCGCCCTGCATCTGAAGGCGGACCTGGGCACCTCGCCGGGTGTCGCGGCGACCGGTTACACGTGTTTCGCGCTCGCCATGACGATCGGCCGGCTCAGCGGGACGGCCCTGCTCGAACGGCTGGGCAGGACCACGGTGCTCGTCGCCGGCGGCGCGACCGCGACGGCCGGAATGCTGCTCGGCGCCCTCGCCCCCTCGGTGTGGGCGACCCTCCTCGGCTTCGCGGTCACCGGTCTGGGGCTCGCCAACATCTTCCCCGTGGCCGTCGAACGGGCCGGGGCGCTGGCCGGTCCCGGCGGGGTGGCCACCGCCTCCACGCTCGGCTATCTGGGCATGCTGCTCGGCCCGCCCGCGATCGGCTTCATGGCCGAATGGTTCTCTCTGCCCACCGCGCTCACGAGCGTCGCGGCACTCGCCGCGTTCGCCTCCCTCATCGCGTTCGCCACTCGCCGCTCGACCGCGAAATGACCACTCACCGTTGCCTCGTGGCACCTCGCGGTGCATGAAGTCGGCCGTAAGTCAGCCCTCCGAGAACATGAGGCAACCATTCAGTCGTTCGATTCGTATAACTCCCTGGAGGCACCGCGACCCGGCCTGACAGAGGGCGGCCGGAGCGTCACCATCCGCTTTACCGGATGGTCCCGAACAAGGAGAATCGATGCGACTGTTCGTGCTCAACTACGCTCGCTCCGCTGAGCAGTTGGAGTTCAGCGCTCCGTACACCTACGACTCCGGGCTGCAGTTGAACGTGCTGGCCGACGGGCGGATAGCCGCTCATGACCAGGGTCTTATGCGGGAATTGGGGGCGACGACCTCCACCGCGGGTTCGAAGACCCATTTCGACGACTGAACGCGGACCGGCGACGATGACGGTGCTGATCCTCACCTGCGAACAGGATGTGACGGCGGACCTGGTGGTAGCCCGGCTCAACGGGACCGGCGTCCAGGTGGTCCGGCTCGATCCCGCCGATCTGCCGGGCGGGGTGGCGCTCTCCGGCGAGTACGTGCACGGCGCCTTCCGGGGGCATCTGTCGGCCGGGGGGCGCCTGGTCAGCATGAGCGGGCTGCGGTCGATCTGGCTGCGCCGGCCGGGCGTGCCGGCCAGCGGGGTCGCCGAGCCGTCCGCCTGGCTGACCGAGGAGTCCTCGCAGGCGCTGTACGGCATGCTGCGCGGCACGGGCGCCCGCTGGATGAACGACCCGGACGCCGCCCGGCGGGCCCGCCACAAGCCCTGGCAGCTCCGGCACGCCCAGCGCTGCGGGCTGCCCGTACCGGCCACGCTGATCACCACGTTCCCGCAGGCCGCCCGCGACTTCGCCGAGCGCTTCCCGGACCTGGTGGTGAAGCCCGTCTCCGGCACCCATCCGCAGGAGCCGGCCCGGACGGTGCCGACCAGCCGGATCGCGCCCGGCACCGACTTCACCGCCGTCGCGTTCGGCCCGACGCTGCTGCAGCGCCGGATCGCCAAGACCGCCGACATCCGGCTCACCGTCGTCGGCGACCGTATGCTGGCCGCCCGTAAGACGGTCTCCCCGGACGCGCACCCCGACGAGGTCGACGTCCGCTTCGCCCCCTCCACCGCGCCCTGGCAGCCGGTCGACGTCCCGGCCCGTACCGCCACGGCCGTGCGCACCTATCTCCGCGACGCCGAACTCTCCTACGGGGCCTTCGACTTCGCGGAGGACGCGGACGGGATCTGGTGGTTCCTGGAGTGCAACCAGTCCGGCCAGTTCGGGTTCGTGGAGATGGACACCGGCCAGCCGATCGCGCACAGCGTCGCCGAGTGGCTGGCACACGGGGAACCGGCAGCGGGAACACGCCACGACAACCAGATCCGCGCCACCCCCTGACTCTCCCCACGGACGCTGCCCACGCCGAACGCCCTTCGTCCGGCAGACTCACCCCATGGAGATCGCCGAGCACATCAGAGTCCTGGACGAGGAGGGCCGGCTGCTCGCCGCGGCCGCGCGCAAGGCCGGTACCGGCGCCGAGGTCCCGACCTGCCCCGGGTGGCGGGTACGGGACCTCCTGCGGCACACGGGAAGCGTGCACCGCTGGGCCACGGCCTTCGTCGCCGAGGGACACCGCTCGCCGCGCCCTGTCCCGGACGAGCCCGGCCTGGACGGCGACGCCCTGCTGACCTGGTTCGAGGAGGGGCACCGGCGGCTCGTCGACACCCTGCGCGCCGCCCCCGCCGACCTCGACTGCTGGAGCTTCCTGCCCGCCCCCTCCCCACGGGCCTTCTGGGCCCGCCGCCAGGCCCACGAGACGGCCGTGCACCGCGCCGACGCTGAGTCCGCGCTCGGGGGCGAACCCGGCCAGCCCGCCGTGGACTTCGCCGTCGACGGCATCGACGAACTGCTGCGCGGCTTCCACGCCCGTGCCCGGAGCCGGGTGCGCACCGAGGCTCCCCGCGTCCTGCGGGTACGGGCCACCGACACGGACGCCGTCTGGACCGTACGGCTGTCCCGGGAACCGCCCGCGGCCGAGCGGGTGGCGGCGGCGGAGGCGGGGGACGCCGACTGCGAGATCGCGGGCCCGGCACCCCGGCTGTACCTGTCCCTGTGGAACCGGCTCCCCCTCCCCGCCGTCAGCGGCGACCCCGCGCTCGCGGCCCTGTGGCGCGAGACCTCGGGCGTCGGCTGAGCCGGGACCGCCGCGCGCCCCCGGCCCGGCCGGGGCGCGCCCCAACTCCTCGGAGGCGCACGCCGATTCCCTTGCGGCTCGGGCCCCGTCCCCTTGTCGGGTGGGCCCGCCGCCCCCACACTCGGCCCATGGGGAGACGAACGCAGGCCGAGCGGGACGCGATGACCACGGAGATCGGTTTCGCGCTCTTCGCGGGGTCGGTCCTGGCGGGCGCCGCCTACTTCGGGGTGGCCGAGTTCCTGCCGGACGTCGTCGGCTCCCTGCGCGGCCGGCCGAGTCTGCTCAGTGCCCTGGCGGTGTCGACGACGGTGGTGGTGTTCATCGTGGTCGTCACGATCGTGCTGACCCGCTTCCGCCGCGTCGCACGCTCGTTCGGGCGGGCCCCCGAGGACCTCGTCCGCCGGGACCCCGCTCAGCCCAGCCAGCCCGGCCGCACCAACCCCGACTCATAGGCCAGTACGACGAGTTGGGCGCGATCGCGGGCGCCCAGCTTCACCATGGCGCGGCTCACATGGGTCTTGGCGGTGAGCGGGCTGACGACCAGCCGACGGGCGATCTCGTCGTTGGTGAGGCCGATGCCGACGAGGGCCATCACCTCCCGCTCCCGCTCGGTGAGCCCGGCGAGGGAGGCGAGGGCCGAGGGCTCCTTGGAGCGGGCCGCGAACTCGGAGATCAACCGTCGGGTCACCCCGGGCGACAGCAGCGCGTCGCCCTCGACCACCGCCCGTACCGCGCGCAGGAGTTCCTCCGGTTCGGTGTCCTTGACCAGGAAGCCCGACGCGCCGGAGCGGATCGCCTCGAAGACGTACTCGTCCAGTTCGAAGGTGGTCAGCATGACGACCCGGACCCGGTCGAGGTCCGGGTCCCCGGTGATGCGCCGGGTGGCGACGAGCCCGTCGAGCACGGGCATCCGGATGTCCATCAGGACCACGTCCGGGCGGAGTTCACGCACCCGCCGCAGCGCCTCCTCGCCGTCGGCGGCCTCCCCGGCCACCTCGATGTCGGGCTGTGCGTCGAGCAGTGCCCTGAACCCCGCCCGCACCAGCGCCTGGTCGTCGGCCAGCAGTACGCGGATCACCGGTCCTCCTCGACCTCGCGGGACGTCCGTACCGGCAGTACGGCGAGCACCCGGAACCCCCCGTCGGCGCGCGGGCCCGCCTCGATCCTGCCACCGAGCGCGGCGGCCCGCTCCCGCATGCCGACGAGTCCGTTCCCGCCGCCGCCCGCGTCGGCGGCCGTCGCCGGCCCGTCGTCGTCGATCCGCAGCCGCAGTTCCCCGCCGCCGTGGTCGAGGCGCACGCGCGCGCGGCGCGAACCCGAGTGCCGTACCACGTTGGTGAGGGCCTCCTGGACGATGCGGAAGGCGGCGAGATCGGCGCCCGGCGGCAGCGCGGGCGGCGTCTCGCCCTCGATGCCGACGGTCAGGCCCGCGCCGGCGGCCTGCTCGACGAGTTCGGGGAGGCGGTCGAGGCCCGGGGCGGGGGTGCGCGGGGCGTCGCCGGGGGTGCGGAGGGTGTCGAGGACCTGCCGGACCTCGCCCAGCGCCTCCTTGCCGGCGGCCTTGATGGTGGTGAGCGCGGTGCGCGCCTGTTCCGGGTCGGAGTCGAGCAGGGCGAGTCCGACGCCCGCCTGGACGTTGATGACCGAGATGCTGTGGGCGAGGACGTCATGCAGTTCCCGGGCGATCCGCAGCCGTTCCTCGTCGGCCCGCCGCCGGGCGGCCTGCGCGCGCTCGGCCCGCTCCCGCGCCCACTGCTCACGGCGGGTCCGGGCCGGCTCCGAGAGCGCGAGGATCGCCACGCCCCAGGTGACGACGGCGGCCTCCTGCCCCCAGCTCGCGGCGTCGTCCCCGCCCGGCGGCAGCCACCGGTACAGCCAGTGCGCCACCAGCACATGCCCCGCCCACAGCGCCCCCATCGCCGTCCAGGCGGCCCTGCGGTGCCCGGCGACGATCGCGTTGAAGCAGCCGACGGCGACGGTCAGGAACACCGGCCCGTACGGATACCCGGCCCCCAGGTACACCATGGCGGTCGCGGCCGTCCCGAAGGCGACGGCCATGGGATACCGCCATCGCCACAGCAGCAGAAGGGCGCCCACGAGCAGCAGGACGCGGGCGAAGGGGTCGAGCGCGGCACGTTCGTCCGTCTGGAACCCGGCCGCCGCGTTGGAGCCGACCATCACGAAGACGGTGAACAGCGCGGTGGACGGCCACGGCCACCGGGGCGGTGCCCCGTCGCCGTCCGGCCGGTTCCACCACGGCGGTCCGCCCCCGTGCCAACTCCGCCACGGAGGACCGCCCCGCTCCCGGGGGCCGGCCGCCCGCGCTTCCCGCTCTGCCATACCGGCCACGCTAGACGCCGTCCCCCGGGCACGACGTCACCCCCGCGAGGGGATCACGTCTACTCCCCGGGGAGTACGCCCTTGAGCCCCACTTGGCGGGCGAGGCCGTCCGCGGCGTAGCGGAAGAACATCTCGCGCTCCTCGACCACCCTGTGGAACTGCCCGAACACCTCGAAGCCGACCAGCCCGAACAGCTGCGCCCACGCCCCGACGAGTCCCGGGGCCGCCTCCGGGGGCAGCTCGGGCGCGAAGTCGCCGGCCATCCGCCGTGCCTCGGGCAGCAGCTCGGCCGGCAGTTCCGGGCTCACCGTCCCCCCGGCCCGGTGGGCGTCTCCCATGATCCCGATGAGCACCCGCCCGACCCTGGCCGCCGCCGGCACCGTGGTGTCGGGCGCGGTGTATCCGGGCACGGGCGAGCCGTAGATCAGCGCGTACTCGTGCGGGTGCGCCAGTGCCCAGGTCCGCACCGCCTCGCACACCGCGACCCACTGTCCCGCCGGGCTCCCGGCGACGGCTTTCGCCCGCGCCTCCTCGGCGGCCTCGCCGAGGGAGTCGTAGGCGTCGATGATCAGGGCGGTCAGCAGGTCGTCGCGGCTGGGGAAGTAGCGGTACAGGGCGGAGGAGACCATGCCGAGTTCCCGTGCCACGGCCCGCAGGGACAGCTTGGCGGCGCCCTCGGCGGCGAGCTGTCTGCGCGCCTCGTCCTTGATGGCGGCGGTGACCTCGATCCGGGCGCGGGCGCGAGCCCCTCGTGCTGTGCTCATACGAAGGAGTGTGCCACAGAACGAGAGCACCGCACACAAACAAGAGCAGTGCTCTTGCCATGGATCACCGCTCTCGTGCACACTGCTCTCAAGCGAGAGCAGTGCTCTCGAATTCGTGTCCCACGGGAGGAACCCCATGTCGTCGTCGCCCCACTACATCAAGGCCAACCCCTTCGACCGCGCGGTCAACGGCTTCGTCGGCTGGCTCGCCCGCCGCGGTGTCAGCCTCCTCGGGACGGCCGAGCTGTCCGTGCTCGGACGCAAGAGCGGCGAGTGGCGCCGGCTGCCGGTCAACCCGTTGCCGTACGAGGGCGGTCCCTACCTCGTCTCGGCGCGCGGCCACTCCGAGTGGGTGCGCAATATGCGGGCGGCCGGCGGCGGGCGGCTCCAAGTGGGCCGCCGGGTGCAGGAGTTCACCGCGGTCGAGCTGCCCGACGCGGAGAAGCCCGTCGTGCTGCGCACCTATCTGAAGAAGTGGGGCTGGGAGGTGGGCCGGTTCTTCGGCGACGTGAACGCCGACTCCACCGACGAGGAGCTGCTCGCCGCCGCGCCGAAGCACCCCGTCTTCCGGATCACCGTCGTGCGGTGACGGAGCGGGGTGCCCGCGGCGAGGGTGCTACGGCGGTGCCCGGCGCCTACTTGTCGAACGCGGTCAGCGCGCGCTGGGCGATCGGGTGGCTGCGGACGATCTCGCCCAGCGAGGTCGACCCGCGGGTGATGTCGACGAACGCCCGCCAGGCGGGCCGGAATCCGGTGAGTGCCGCGTGGAAGAGCCCGGGCCGCCGCTCGAAGGCGACCAGCAGCCGCTTGCCGACGCTCATCTCGACGCCGAGCCCCGCCTTCACGGCGAACGCGTAGTTGAGGGCCTGCCGACGGGTGTCCACCGCGTCGTGCGCCTCGGCGATCCGCACCGCCCACTCCCCCGCGAGCCGCCCGGAGCGCAGCGCGAAGGAGATGCCCTCCCGGGTCCAGGGTTCGAGGAGACCCGCGGCATCACCGCACACCAGTACCCGGCCCCGTGACAGCGGCGAGTCGTCGGCCCTGCAGCGCGTCAAGTGCCCCGAGGAGACGCTCGGTTCGAAACCGGCGAGGCCGAGCCGCCCGATGAAGTCCTCCAAGTACCGCTTGGTGGCGGCGCCTTCACCGCGCGCGGAGATGACGCCCACCGTCAGGGTGTCGCCCTTGGGGAAGACCCACCCGTAACTGCCGGGCATCGGGCCCCAGTCGATGAGGACCCGCCCCTTCCAGTCCTCGGCCACGGTCTCCGGGACGGGGATCTCCGCCTCCAGCCCGAGGTCGACCTGGTCGAGCTTCACCCCGACATGGGCCCCTATACGGCTGGCGCTGCCGTCCGCGCCGACGACGGCCCGCGCGAGCAGCGTCTCACCGCCCTGGAGGACGACGGCGACCGTGCGCCGGTCGGGCACGGCCGAGCCGTGCTGCTCGACCCGGGTGACCGTGACGCCCGTCCGCAGCTCGGCGCCCGCCTTCTGGGCGTGCTCGACGAGCTGCTGGTCGAACTCGGGCCGGTTGATCAGCCCGAACAGCATCTGTTTCGACTTGCGCGTACGGGCGTAGCGGCCGTCCAGCGAGAAGGTGACCGCGTGCACCCGGTCCTTGAAGGGCAGCTCGAAGCCGGGCGGCAGCGAGTCGCGCGAGGGGCCGATGATGCCGCCGCCGCACGTCTTGTACCGCGGCAGCTCCGCCTTCTCCAGCATCAGGACGCTGCGTCCCGCGACCGCCGCCGCGTAGGCGGCCGAAGCCCCCGCGGGGCCCGCGCCCACCACGACGACGTCCCACACCCGCTGCACGTCGTCCGCCGAAGAGTTCTCGCTGCTCACGATGGTCTACTGCTCCCGATCCAGCCGCCTGCCGCACCTGTCCCACGCATCCTACGGCGGGTGACGCCCAGGACCGCTGTGGCAGGATCGGCAGCGCGTGCGCCCTACACCGATACACCGGGCGAGCGCGTACGCAGCCACCCACCCAGAAGCACAACGTCGCACCCACGAGGAGCGTGCCCATGCCGTCGAACCCGGTCGCCGAGACCGTCGCCGCACTGATGCCCCGGGCGAGGCAGGAGCTGACCGAACTGGTGGCCTTCCGGTCGGTGGCGGACTTCGACCAGTTCCCGAAGGGCGAGAGCGAGGGCGCCGCGCGCTGGGTCGCCGACGCGCTGCGCGCCGAGGGCTTCCAGGACGTGGCGCTGCTCGACACCCCCGACGGCACCCAGTCCGTGTACGGCTTCCTCCCGGGCCCCGAGGGCGCGAAGACCGTCCTCCTGTACGCCCACTACGACGTGCAGCCGCCGCTGGACGAGGCCGCCTGGCTGTCACCGCCGTTCGAGCTGACCGAGCGCGACGGCCGCTGGTACGGGCGCGGCGCCGCCGACTGCAAGGGCGGCGTCATCATGCACCTGCTCGCGCTGCGGGCCCTGAAGGCGAACGGCGGCGTCCCCGTCCACGTCAAGGTGATCGCCGAGGGCTCCGAGGAGATGGGCACGGGCGGGCTCCAGCGGTACGCCGAGGCCCACCCCGAACTGCTCGCCGCCGACACCGTCGTCATCGGCGACGCGGGCAACTTCCGCGCCGGGCTGCCGACGGTGACCTCCTCGCTGCGCGGCATGGTGCTCATGCGTGTGCGGGTCGACGCCCTCGAAGGCAACCTGCACTCGGGCCAGTTCGGCGGCGCGGCACCCGACGCGCTGGCCGCGCTGATCCGCGTCCTCGACTCCCTGCGCGCCGAGGACGGCACGACGACCGTGGACGGGCTCCCGTCCGACGGGACGTGGGAGGGCCTTCAGTACGCCGACGCGCAGTTCCGCGAGGACGCCAAGGTGCTCGACGGTGTGGAGCTGGTCGGTTCCGGCACGGTCGCCGACCGCATCTGGGCCCGCCCGGCCGCCACCGTGCTCGGTATCGACGCCCCGCCCGTGCTCGGCGCGACCCCATCGATCCAGGCGGGTGCCCGCGCCCTGGTCGGTCTGCGTGTCCCGCCGGGCGTCGACGTCCAGCAGGGGATCAAGCTGCTCGAAGCCCACCTGGTCGCGCACACCCCGTGGGGCGCCCGGGTGAGCTGCGAACTCATCGGCCACGGCCAGCCGTTCCGCGCCGACACCGCCAGCCCGGCCTACGAGGCGATGGCCACGGCCATGGCCGTCGCCTACCCGGGCCAGGAGATGCAGTACGCGGGCCACGGCGGTTCCATCCCCCTCTGCAACGCCCTCGCCGCCCTCTACCCCGACGCCGAGATCCTCCTCATCGGCCTCAGCGAACCCGAGGCCCGGATCCACGCGGTCAACGAGAGCGTGTCCCCAAAGGAGTTGGAGCGCATGTCGGTGACGGAGGCCCTGTTCCTGCGGAACTACGCGGCGAGCTGAGCGAACCCGCGCCCCGAAAGGGGCGCGGGGCCGTGACATGCGCGGCTCCGCCGCGTGGGCGCGAGCAACCCCCTACACCGGCACCCCCGCCTCCAAGTACAGCGCAGCCCCCCGCTCCCGTGCCCGCAGAGCCCACCGCAGGCGTTCGTACCGCACCGGCGGCAGCAGGTCCGCGGCCTCCTCCTCGGTCACGAACCGCCAGTCACGCAACTCGGGGCCGGGCAGCACGGGTCGCTGTGCCCCACGCGGATCGAGCCGCCCCCCGTCGAAGAGCAGCCGCAGCCCGCCGTACCTCGGCCGCGCGGGCGCCTCCCAGTCCACGACCAGCAGCCGGGGCACCCCCTCCAGCCGTATCCCGGTCTCCTCCAGCACCTCCCGCACCCCCGCCCGGGCGGGAGCCTCCCCGGCCTCCACCACACCGCCGGGGAACTCCCATCCGGCCTTGTAGGTCGGGTCGACGAGCAGGACCCGGTCCTCCTCGTCGAACAGCAGAACCCCCGCGGCGACCGTCTCGGCGGTCGGCTCGGGGGTCTGCACGATGTCGCACACGGGTACGTCGTCGGCGGCCACGGCGTCGGCGATGCACCGCGCGGCCTCGTACGGGGTGAGGGCTCCGGTGTCGACGAGATGGGCGTCGGCGGTGAGCCAGCCGCCCAGCGCGGCGCGGTAGGGCGCGATGTGGTCGTACGCCCATTGACGCAGCCGCATCTCGCCGTCGGGGAGGTCGGGCGGAATCTCCCGGCCGGCTATTCGCTCCCGCAGTATCGTTTCGGCCGGGGCCAGGAGCAGATGCCGTACGGGTATGCGGCGGGAGGCCAGACCGCCGAAGATCTCGTCGCGGTACTCCTGGCGCAGCAGGGTCATGGGGACCACGAGGGTGCCGCCCAGCTCGGCGAGCAGCGCGGCGGCGGTGTCGACCACGAGCCGTCGCCAGCTCGGCAGGTCCTGGAAGTCGCCGACCTCGGCGAGGCGCTTGGCCGGCAGCATGTGTGTCAGTGCGCCGCCGATGACCTCGGGGTCGAAGAGCGTGCTGTTCGGGATCAGTTCGATCAGTTCCCGTGCGGTGGTGGTCTTCCCCGCACCGAACGCACCGTTGATCCAGACGATCACGGTTCCCCCTCTTCTGTTGACCCCCTGAGGCTTGCCCTCCACTCCGCCACGGAAACCAGCCGCCGCCGAGCAGCCCGAATACGCGGGCGGCGGGCCCCCACCCGAGTGGGAACCCGCCGCCCGCGGGACAAGAGAGGCGGGCGGTGGATCCACCGCCCGCCACAAGCCGGTCAGCCTTCCTTGCCGCCCTTGCCCTCCTGGCCCGCGTTCCCGCCGAGGGCGTCCTCGTCGACCGCCAGGCTGTCGTCGGAGACCGTCTTGCCGACCTGGCCGAGGGTGCCCTCGACATCCAGTTTGCTCAGGCCGTCCGTCTTCCCGAGCGCGTCCGAGGCGTCGAGACCGTGCGACGGCGTGATGGCCGCGACGACGAAACCGGTGGCGAGGGAGGCGATGGCGAGCATGCTGCGCTTCTTCATGCCCCGCTCAACTGCGGAACACCCCGAGGGGTCACGCCCCGGTTTTCGACGCCAGCGCGGCCGCCGCCGCTCCCACCAGTCCCGCGTCGGTCCCCATCACGGCGGGGGCGACGGTCAGATGCTGGACGAAGGAGAGCGTGGCGTAGTTCTTGAGGGCGGTGCGCAGGGGGGCGAAGAGGACATCACCCGCGTTCGCGACGCCGCCGCCGATGACGGCGATGTCGATCTCGACGAGGGTGGCGGTGGCGGCGATCCCGGCGGCGAGCGCCTGCGCGGCGCGTTCGAAGGAGGCCACCGCGACCGGGTCACCGGCCCGCGCGGCGGCGGCGACCGCCGCGGCCGAGGTGTCGCCGTCGGGTCCGGGCCGCCAGCCGTTCTCCAGGGCGCGCCGGGCGATGTGGGGCCCGCTCGCGATGCGCTCGACACAGCCGCGGGCACCGCACGGGCAGGCGTCGCCGTCGAGGTCGACGCTGATGTGACCGATGTGGCCGGCGTTCCCGGTGGGGCCCGCGTGCAGTTTCCCGCCGAGGACGAGGCCGCCGCCGACGCCCGTCGACACGACCATGCAGAGCGCGTTGTCGTGGCCGCGTGCCGCGCCCTGCCAGTGTTCGGCCGCGGTGATCGCCACACCGTCGCCGATCAGCTCGACGGGCAGCCCGCCGGTCACCGCGCGGACCCGCTCGACCAGCGGGAAGCCGCGCCAGCCATGGATGTTCACCGGGCTCACCGTGCCGGCGGAGGCGTCCACCGGACCCGCGCTGCCGATCCCGACGGCCGTGGCCCCGCTCCACCGCGGGTCGGCGGCCAGCTCGCCGAACACCCCCTCCACGGCCCGCATGACGGTCTCGCCGTCCTCCCGCGCGGGCGTCGGGCGCTGGGCGCGCACCAGGATCCGGCCGTCGCCGTCCACCAGCGCCCCGGCGATCTTGGTGCCGCCGATGTCGAGCGCGGCCACGAGGTCGGTCTGCATCAGTGTCAGTTCTCCCGCTCAGAGTCTCCTACCGGGCGCCCGAACACGACGGCACCCGGATCTCCGGCCGGAAAACCGGCAGCACGACGCTCGCCTGGTGGGGGGCGCCGGCCAGAGAATGCGATAGACAGTCTCCCCCGGCTGTGACAACGTTGTCCAGGCTCTATGCTCGACGCCACATCCTCAACAGCCGCACATTTCCGTCACGGCACACCACCGAGCCCACCCCGTGGACGACAGGACAGGACAGCGTACCGTGCCCGAGAGCGCCAACGGCATCGCCCGCCGCCCCGAGAACCGCTACGGCAACCGTCCCACGATGAAGGACGTCGCCGCACGGGCCGGGGTGGGTCTGAAGACGGTCTCCCGGGTGGTGAACGGCGAGCCGGGCGTCACCCCGGACACCGAGCGCCGCGTCCAGGAGGCCATCGAGGCCCTCGGCTTCCGGCGCAACGACAGCGCCCGGGTGCTGCGCAAGGGCCGTACGGCCAGCATCGGACTGGTCCTGGAGGACCTCGCCGACCCGTTCTACGGCCCGCTCAGCCGGGCGGTGGAGGAGGTGTCCCGCGCCCACGGCTCGCTGCTGATCAACGGCTCCAGCGCGGAGGACCCGGACCGCGAACAGGAGCTGGCGCTCGCCCTGTGCGCCCGCCGCGTCGACGGCCTGGTGATCATCCCGGCCGGGGACGACCACCGTTATCTGGAGCCCGAGATCCGGGCGGGTGTCGCCACGGTGTTCGTGGACCGCCCGGCCGGCCGGATCGACGCCGACGCCGTGCTGTCGGACAGCTTCGGCGGGGCCCGCGACGGCGTCGCCCACCTCATCGCCCACGGCCACCGCCGGATCGGCTTCATCGGCGACATGCCCCGGATCCACACCGCCGTCGAGCGGCTGCGCGGCTACCGGGCGGCCATGGAGGACGCCGGCATAGAGGTCGAGGAGGCGTGGATGTCCCTGGGCGTCACCGATCCCGAGCGGGTCCGCAGGGCCGCCGAGGACATGCTGTCCGGTCCGGCCCCCGTCACCGCCGTCTTCGCGGGCAACAACCGGGTGACGGTCACGGTCGTACGGGTCCTCGCCGAGCACCCCCGCCCGGTCGCCCTCGTCGGCTTCGACGACTTCGAGCTGGCCGATCTGCTCCGCCCGGGCATCACGGTCGTCGCCCAGGACCCCGCCCGGCTGGGCCGCACCGCCGCCGAGCGGCTCTTCCAGCAGCTGGACGGCTCCCTGCTCGCCCCGGAGCGCATCGAGCTGCCGACCCGGCTGATCGCCCGCGGCTCCGGCGAACTCCCGCCCGCGGACTGACCCTTGGACGCCCCCGACCCCCGTACGCTCGAAGCGCTGGGCCTCGCCGTGGCGCCGCGCGAGGACCCGCTGAGCTATCCGGGCGCATGGCCCGCCGAGTCGGGGCTGCTGGACGGCAACCGGCTGCTGCCGCTGGACACGCTGGTCTTCGAGGACCGCGTCCCCGTCCTCTCGGTCGGCTCCAACGCCTGCCCCGCGCAGCTCGTGCACAAGATGGCGGAGCACGGTGTCGAGTGCCGGGTCCCGATGGTGAAGTCCAGGGTCACGGGTATCGGGATCGGTGTCTCCGCCCACGTCAGCCTGCTCGGCTATGTGTCCGCGTCACCGTTCCGCTCCCCCGGCGCCACCACCGAGCTGTTCCTCACCTGGCTGGACGAGAAGCAGCTCGCCGTGGTCGACGCCAGCGAGGGCGTCGACTCCCCGACCGGCAACTTCCAGCGGGCCGCGCTGCCCGCCGCCGACTTCCCGGTCGAGCTGGAGTCGGGCGAACTCCTCGACCACGCCTGGATCTACGTCAACCGCTGGGGCGTCCTGCTCGACGGCGGCCCCGGCCCGCGCCCCCACCCGGGCCGGCAGCGCCCGCTGATCACCGAACTCCTCGCCGCCTCCGCCGCGTTGCGCGAGCTGTTCGGCACCACCCCCGAGGAGTTCGCCGACCGTGCCCGCGGCAACCGCGAACTGTGCCTGCGGGGCAGGGAGTTGTTCGCCGAGCACAGGTGGACGACGGTGTCGGGCCTGGAGCAGTACGTACGGCCGCACCCTCGGGCGTAGAACGTCCTCCGGCTCAGCAGACCGGCAGGCCGGGCACCGGGGCGTCGTTGTCGCCGCCCTGTACGTAGACGACGCTGACGTAGACGCCGGTGTTGCCGCTGTCGTCGTCGGTCTTCGCCCACCAGACGTTGGTCCACTGGCCGGAGGTCTCGCGGCGGCCCAGGTTCTCCTGGCAGAAGAAATAGTTGGTGCCCTGCTTGAGGATGCCGACCTCGGTGCCGGAGGCCGTGTAGGACTTGGCGGTCGTCCAGACGGTGCAGTTGTACTTGCCTCCGCCGATGGAGTGGCAGACCGGGGCCTCCTTGGTCTCGCCGCCCGTCGTGGTCCCGCCGCTGGTGCCGCCCGAGGTGTCCGCGCCCCCGGTGCCGCCACCGGTCGTACCGCCGGTCGTGCCGCCGCCGGTGTCCCGCGACGGGGAGGCGGACGCGTCGCCGCCCTTCCCCTCGTCGTCCTTCTCGGTCTTCTCACTGGGGCTGGGGGTCGACGTCGCGTCCTTCCCCTTGCCCTTCTCCTTGCCGTCGGAGCCGTCGGAGATGTCGACCGTGCCCCGGCTGCGGCCCGGGGAGGGCGTACCACTGCTCGACCCGTCGGCCGAGGACCGGCTGCCACCCGTCCCCGTGTCGTCGTCGGCGTTGAGCAGCGCGACCGTGACACCTGTGCCGGCCAGTACGACGGTGACGGCCACGGCGGCGAGCAGGGCGCGGCCCTTGCCACGACGGCCGCCGCCGGTCGAGGACACGGTGGTGGCGGCGCCCGAGGCGGGTATCGGCGGCTGCGAAGCGCCCGCGCCGGGCCCGCCGACGGCGGGGGACGCCCCCGTGCCGGGCCCGGGGAGCGGCTGCGGCGGCCCGAAGCCGGGGGTCGGACCGGTCGCGCCGGCCCCGGCGCCCGTGCCCGTCCCGCCGGACGCGGCATCCGCGCCCGTGGCGCCGAGCGCCGAGCCCGCCGTCGCCGGTCCGAAGCCCGGCGGCACCGAGGGGACGCTCCGCTGGGTCTCCGCCCTCGGCCGCGGCGCCGGACCGCCGCCCATGCCCGCGGTCGGGGAGTCGAGCGCGCCCCCGGCGGCCACGGCCTCCAGCAGCGCCCGGGCCCGGTCGGCGTCCGGGCGGTTCTCCGGGCGCTTGTCCATCAGCTGCCGCAGCACGGGCCCGAGGGCTCCCGCCCGCCGGGGTTCGGGCAGTTCGTCGCTCACGATCGCGGTGAGCGTGGACCAGGTGGACGTGCGCCGGAACGGGGACGAGCCCTCGACGGCCGCGTACAGGGTGGCGCCGAGTGCCCAGACGTCGGAGGCGGGGCCGGGGTCGTTGCCCTGGGCACGTTCGGGGGCCAGGTAGTCGAGGGAGCCGACGAGTTCGCCGCTGCGGGTGAGGTGGGTGGCGGAGCCGTCGCCCGGGTTCTCCATGGTGGCGATGCCGAAGTCGGTGAGGACGACACGGCCCGAGCGGTCCAGGAGGATGTTGCCGGGCTTGACGTCCCGGTGGAGCACGCCGACGCGGTGGGCGGCGGCGAGGGCGTCCATCACCTTGGCGCCGATGGCGGCGGCCTCGCGCGGGTCGAGTAGGCCGCGGTCGTTCAGGACGTCGTCCAGGGACGGACCGTCGACCAGCTCCATGACGATCAGCGGGCGTCCGTCGACCTCCGCCACGTCGTGCACGGCGACGACTCCGGGATGCCGGACCCGGGCGGCGGCCCGTGCCTCGCGCTGCATCCGCAGCCCCAGATCGGCGAGTTCGGGGGCGCCCGCGTCCGTGTAGGTGCGCAGCTCCTTGAGGGCGACCTCACGGTGGAGCACCTCGTCCACGGCCCGCCAGACGACACCCATGCCGCCACGCCCGAGCTGCTCCACGATCCGGTACCGCCCGGCGAGAACCCGCCCGACACCGTCCGTCTGTCCGTTCGCCCCCGAAGACACCCGCGCCTCGTTCCTGTGACACACCGATGAATCGCGTACAGCCTAAGCGGTGGCCGGGGGCGCTCCGGACCGGCGGCGAAGGCTGTCACAGGACCGCTACGTGTGCCGCCGCCGGGCGGCGGTCGCGTTGGCCCCTACTGGGTGGAAATCGTCAGATCCGCCCGTCGCGGGGCCGCGAAGCCCTCCAGAGCGGCGCGGGTCAGACCGGTCGCGCCGGACACCTCGTCGAGGTCGAGGGCGCCGCAGTCCAGGCCGCGCAGCAGATAGCCGCTGAGGGCCTTGGCGGTCGCGGGCTCGTCCATCACGTCGCCGCCCGCGCGGCCGGCGTACCGGGCGAGCCGGGCGGCGGCCTGTTCGTAGCCCTCGCGGTAGAAGGCGAAGACGGCGGCGTAGCGGGTGGGGATGTGGCCGGGGTGCATGTCCCAGCCCTGGTAGTAGGCGCGGGCGAGGGCGCGCCGGGTGAGGCCGTAGTGCAGGCGCCAGGCGTCGTGGACCTGTGGGGTCGGGCCGACCGGCAGGACGTTGGTGGAGCCGTCGGAGACCCGTACGCCCGTGCCCGCCGCCGCGACCTGCATGACCGCCTTGGCGTGGTCGGCGGCCGGGTGGTCGCTGGCCTGGTGGGCGGCGGAGACGCCGAGGCAGGCGCTGTAGTCGAAGGTGCCGTAGTGCAGCCCGGTGGCGCGGCCCTCGGCGGCGCCGATCATCCGGGCGACGGTGGCGGTGCCGTCTGCGGCGAGGACGGACTGGCTGGTCTCGATCTGGATCTCAAAGCCGATCCGGCCGGGCTCCAGGCCGCGCGCCTTCTCGAAGGCCTCCAGCAGCCGGACCATCGCGGTGACCTGCTCGGCGTACGTCACCTTGGGCAGGGTCAGGACCAGCCCGTCGGGCAGTCCGCCGGCCTCCAGCAGGCCGGTGAGGAAGATGTCGAGGGTGCGGATGCCCCGGTCGCGCACCGGAGCCTCCATGCACTTCATGCGGATGCCCATGTACGGGGCCGCCGTGCCCTCGGCGTACGCCTCCGCGATCAGCCGGGCGGCGCGGGCGGCGGCCTCGTCCTCCTCGGCGTCGGGACGGGCCCCGTAGCCGTCCTCGAAGTCGACGCGCAGGTCCTCGATCGGCTCGCGCTCCAGCTTGGCGCGGACGCGGTCGTACACCGGCCCGGCGAGGCCGTCGCCGAGGCCGAGGACGGCGCCGAACGCGGCGGCGTCGGGGGCGTGCTCGTCGAGGGCGGCGAGGGCCCGGTCGCCCCAGGTGCGGACGGTGTCAGCGGCGAAGACGTCACCGGGCACGTAGACGGTGTGCACGGGCTGGCGGGTGCCCGGGTCGCCCGGGTAGCGGCGCTCCAGCTCCGCGTCGACGGGGGCGAGGGAGGCGCTGATCTCCTCGCTGACGGCACCCGCGAGACTCGTCGCCACGTTCTCCTGCCGGCCCTGCCCCATTCCACACCCTCCATTTTCCGCACTGCGGAATCACAAATCCGTATGACGAAGCTAACCTTCGCTCTCCGCCCCGGTCAACACTGTCCCGACGTGGAATTCCCCATGCTTTCCCGCTGGTCACTGCTGAAACGGCCGCTTCTTCCGTATTCACTGGGCAAGGTTCATCCTGACTCCCAAGGGGAGGAGATCGCGTGCCGAAAGAGGTCGGAGTGACGCGCCGCCAGGGACTCCGGTCCGCGGCGGCCGCCGCCATCGCCGTGCCGCTGCTGACCACGGCGGGCTCGTCGCAACCGGCGTCCGCCGGCGAGCACCCGGGCGCCCTGAACGTCATGACGTTCAACGTGCGCTTCGCGACCGTCGTCGACAAGACACCGCGCTGGTCCGTGCGCCGTCCGGTGATGCGGGAGCTGCTGCGCCGCGAGCGACCGCATGTCATCGGCACCCAGGAGGGGCTGTACCAGCAGCTGCGCATGATCGAGAAGGATCTCGGCGGCCACTACGACTGGATCGGCACCGGCCGGGGAGGCGGCAGCAAGGACGAGTTCATGGCGATCTTCTACGACACCCGCAGACTCGACCCGATCGAGTTCGACCACTTCTGGCTGTCCGACACCCCGTACACGATCGCCTCCAACACCTGGGACGCGGACTGGCTGCGCATGGTGACCTGGGTGAAGTTCGCCGATCTCGCCGACGGGGGGCGGGAGTTCTACGTCCTCAACACCCATCTGGACAGCGTCAGCCAGTACGCGCGGGAGCGCTCGGCGAAGCTGATCGGCGAGACGATCGCCGGGTGGGACCGGTCGGCGCCGGTGATCGTCACCGGTGACTTCAACGCGGCGGCCCACGACAACCGCGTGTACGACCTGATGCTGGCGGGCGGGCTCGTGGACGCCTGGGACACGGCGGCCTCCCGCACCCAGGCGTACGGGACGTACCACGGCTACCGGGCGCCCAGGCCCGGCGGCAGACGCATCGACTGGATCCTGACCTCGCCCGGGGTGACCACGCACTGGGCGGCGATGAACACCTTCTCCGTCGACGGGATGTACCCGAGCGACCATCTGCCGGTGCAGGCCTCGCTGACCCTGGGATGAGCCGAGGCCCCCACGACCGTACGGGACGGTCGTGGGGGCCTCGCGGGACGCGCGGGACTCAGGAGGCTCAGCCCTTGCGGGTGTTGATCTCCTCGGTGAGCTGGGGGACGACGTCGAAGAGGTCGCCGACGACGCCGTAGTCGACGAGGTCGAAGATCGGGGCCTCGGCGTCCTTGTTGACGGCCACGATGGTCTTCGAGGTCTGCATGCCGGCGCGGTGCTGGATGGCGCCGGAGATGCCGTTGGCGATGTACAGCTGCGGGGAGACCGACTTGCCGGTCTGGCCCACCTGGTTGGTGTGCGGGTACCAGCCCGCGTCCACCGCGGCGCGCGAGGCGCCGACGGCCGCGCCGAGGGAGTCGGCGAGGGCCTCGATGATCGCGAAGTTCTCGGTGCCGTTGACGCCGCGGCCGCCGGAGACGACGATCGCGGCCTCGGTCAGCTCCGGACGGCCGGTCGACTCGCGCGGGGTGCGGCCGGTGACCTTGGTGCCGGTGGCCTTCTCCGAGAAGGTGACGGCGAGGGCCTCGACCGCGCCCGCGGCCGGGGCGGCCTCCACGGCGGCGCTGTTGGGCTTGACCGTGATGACCGGGGTGCCCTTGGAGACACGGGACTTGGTGGTGAAGGACGCGGCGAACACCGACTGGGTCGCGACCGGGCCCTCGTCGGAGGCCTCCAGGTCGATGGCGTCGGTGATGATGCCCGAACCGACGCGCACCGCCAGACGGGCGGCGATCTCCTTGCCCTCGGCGGAGGACGGCACGAGGACGGCGGCCGGGGAAACGGACTCGTAGGCGGCCTGGAGCGCGTCGACCTTGGGTACGACGAGGTAGTCGGCGTACTCGGCGGCGTCGTGGGTGAGGACCTTGACCGCGCCGTGCTCGGCGAGCGCGGCGGCGGTGTCGGCGGCGCCGTTGCCCAGCGCGACGGCGACGGGCTCGCCGATGCGGCGGGCCAGGGTCAGCAGCTCCAGGGTGGGCTTGCGGACGGCGCCGTCCACGTGGTCGACGTAGACGAGAACTTCAGCCATGGGATTGCTCTCCTGCGGATTGCGAAGGCTTCGAGGGGCGGTGAGGGAGTGGGCCTCGGCCGGGCGCGGAGCCGCGGCGGGCCGCAGGGCCTTAGATGAACTTCTGGCCCGCGAGGAACTCGGCGAGCTGCTTGCCGCCCTCGCCCTCGTCCTTGACGATCGTGCCGGCGGTGCGCGCCGGGCGCTCGGCCGCGGAGTCCACGGCCGTCCAGGCGCCTTCCAGACCGACGTCCTCGGCCTCGATGTCGAGGTCGGACAGGTCCCAGGCCTGAACCGGCTTCTTCTTGGCGGCCATGATGCCCTTGAAGGACGGGTAACGCGCCTCGCCCGACTGGTCGGTGACCGACACGACCGCCGGCAGGGAGGCCTCCAGCTGCTCGGACGCGGCGTCGCCGTCACGGCGGCCCTTGACCACGCCGTCCTCGACCAAGACCTCGGACAGCAGGGTGACCTGGGGGACGCCCAGGCGCTCGGCGAGCAGGGCCGGGACGATACCGCCGGTGCCGTCGGTGGAGGCCATGCCGGAGATCACCAGGTCGTAGCCGGCCTTCTCGATCGCCTTGGCCAGCACCAGCGAGGTACCGATGGCGTCGGTGCCGTGCAGATCGTCGTCCTCGACGTGGATCGCCTTGTCCGCGCCCATCGACAGCGCCTTGCGCAGCGCGTCCTTGGCGTCCTCGGGACCCACGGTCAGCACGGTGATCTCGGCGTCGTCCGCCTCGTCGGCGATCTGCAGCGCCTGCTCGACGGCGTACTCGTCCAGCTCGGAGAGCAGACCGTCCACGTCGTCACGGTCGACGGTCAGGTCATCGGCGAAGTGCCGGTCGCCAGTGGCGTCGGGCACGTACTTCACAGTGACAACGATCCTCAAGCTCACGCCGGCTCTCCTACTGCATCGTCATTTCCGGGCTGCCTTCTTCCAGGCAGCATAGGCGCCTGGAGCGGCCGATCCCGATCGGGGCGACCTGCGCTCCGGTCGAAATATTACTCGCCAGTACGACGCCTACGTTCCCTCACTCCGTGCCCGCTAAGCAAGCGCTTTGAACTGTGAGTTAGGCAACCCTGCGTAATCGCGCGGGAGTCGGTCGGCAGCCGACCGGGATCAGTCTCGCAGACCGTTGAAGCGGCCCTGGTGGTACAGCAGCGGACGGCCGGCACCCGACGGGTCGCCGACCACCACCTCGGCCAGCACGATCCGGTGATCCCCCGCCGGTACGCGCGCCACCACCCGGCAGACCAGCCAGGCGAGCACGTCGTCGAGGACGGGAACTCCCTCCGGCCCGCTGCGCCATCCGGTGGGCGCCCCGAACCGGTCGGCACCGCTGCGGGCGAAGGTGGCCGCCAGCTCCCGCTGGTGCTCGCCGAGTATGTGCACGCCGATGTGCTCGGCCTCGGAGAGCGCCGGCCAGCTGGAGGCGGCGGTGCCGACGCCGAAGGAGAGCAGCGGGGGCTCGGCGGAGACCGAGCTGAGCGAGGTGGCCGTGAAGCCGACCGGCCCGGTGGCGCCCCGCGCCGTGATCACCGCCACACCGGCGGCATGGCGGCGGAAGACGGAGCGCAGGAGATCGGGGGAGGCGAGCCGGGGCGAACCGAGGCCGGGGGTGGCCGACATGGAGTTGTCCTTCTGCTGGAGTCGACGGGCTGGTCCGTAGGGGCTCAGAAACCCGGACAGCGTGAACCGGCCGTGCCGACAGGGAACGCCCGCGCCAGGGCGTCACGCTCGAGGAGAAGGAGATCTCGGGGCATACGGCCAGGCTGACGACGAGTGAGGCCCGCAGTCAAGCGCGTCCCGGTGTGCGGCTTCACACGGCCTCCCCCAGCGCGGCGATCACATCCGCCTTGCGCGGCTGCCCGGTCGCCCTGCGCACGATCCGGCCGCCGGAGTCGAGCACGAGCACGGTCGGCGTCTTGAGGATGTCGAGCCGGCGCACGAGGTCGAGACGGTCCTCGGCGTCGATCTCGACATGGGTCACGCCGGGCACCATTCCGGCCACTTCGGCGAGCACCCGGCGGGTCGCCCGGCAGGGGGCGCAGAAGGCGCTGGAGAACTGGACGAG
The DNA here is from genome assembly GCF_020010925.1 of Streptomyces griseiscabiei. Taxonomy (NCBI): domain Bacteria; kingdom Bacillati; phylum Actinomycetota; class Actinomycetes; order Kitasatosporales; family Streptomycetaceae; genus Streptomyces; species Streptomyces griseiscabiei. Next base: position 2,038,452 of record NZ_JAGJBZ010000001.1, read on the forward strand.
CGTGGCCCGTTCACCGAGCCCCTCCCCCAACTCCGCCGTACCGAGCAGCTTGTCGCCGTCCCGCCCGCGCACCCTGACCCTCCCGCTCCGCCGCCGCTGCAGCACTCCGTAGACGCTCGCCGCCGCGAGCACCAGCCCACACACCACAAGTCCGGTCACAGCGTGCTTCAGCGTTCACGAGACTGCAAAGATTCCCGCCTCCCCATGGAGATTGGCCTGCGGAATGCTTGACGCATGGACATCGATGTGAGGGGCCCGCGCTTCGGGGCCGCCGTGACGGCCGTGGTGCTCGCGGTCGTGCTGATCACCGGCAGCGTCTGGCTGCTGGCCTGGCAGACGCTCGCGTTCGCGCTGGGCGCGGCGGGCGGGGTGGGGCGTTCGCCGTACGGCTGGGCGTTCCGCGCGCTCGTGCGGCCGCGGATCGGCGCGCCGACGGAGTTCGAGGCGCCGCAACCGCCGCGGTTCGCGCAGGCGGTGGGGCTGGCCTTCGCGGCGGTGGGGCTGGTCGGTCTCACGGTGGGGCCCGAGGCGCTGGGGCTCGCGGCGACCGGGGCGGCGCTCGCGGCGGCCTTTCTCAACGCGGTGTTCGGGTACTGCCTGGGGTGCGAGATGTATCTGCTTGTTCGGCGGGTGGCTGTTCGTGCGAAGTGACGGCCCGGTGAACTCCGCGCTGGTCGCTCATGTGTCCGACGTGACGAGAATCTCGCCCCTGGCCGGCACCAGGGCTGGCCACCCGTGCGTTCTTGGGGCACGATCTGCGAGATGCCGTAAACCTACGGCTGCGTAACTTCCCGCCGGGAGACCCCGTCCCAGGCAGAGAGAAGGGTCCACTCCGCCCATGGCAGAGCTTGTCTACCGTCCCGCGGTCGGTCTCGCCCAAACCCTGTTCAAGGTCTGGGACCTGAAGATCGATCTCAAGGGGTCGGAGAACATCCCGCGCTCGGGCGGCGCGGTGCTGGTGAGCAATCACATCGGCTACCTGGACTTCATCTTCGACGGCCTGGCGGCGCTGCCGCAGAAGCGGCTGGTGCGCTTCATGGCCAAGGAGTCGGTGTTCCGGCACAGGATCTCCGGTCCGCTGATGCGCAACATGCGGCACATCCCGGTGGACCGCAAGCAGGGCGAGGCGGCCTACGCGCACGCGCTGGACTCGCTGCGCTCCGGCGAGATCATCGGTGTCTTCCCCGAGGCCACCATCTCTCAGTCGTTCACGCTGAAGAGCTTCAAGTCGGGTGCCGCCCGGCTGGCGCAGGAGGCGGGCGTCCCGCTGATCCCGATGGCCGTGTGGGGCACACAGCGGCTGTGGACCAAGGGCCACCCGAGGAACTTCAAGCGCAGCCACATCCCGATCACCATCCGGGTGGGCGAGGCGATAGAGGCCTCCAAGGACAAGTACGCGGGCGCCATCACCCGTCAGCTCCGCGACCGCGTCCAGGAGTTGCTGGAGGCCGCCCAGCGCGCCTACCCGGTCCGCCCCAAGGGCCCGGACGACACCTGGTGGATGCCGGCCCACCTCGGCGGCACGGCCCCGACCCCGGAACAGGTCCGCGAGGCCGAGGCCCGCTGACCCGGCGCTACAGCGTCACGGGGAGCGTTCTCCACAGCCGCGCCCGGTCCGGGGCCGCCCGCAGGGCGGCGAGGACGGCCGGGTGCGGCGCGGCGTAGAGCGTCGGGTCGTCCGCCTCGCCCGCCGCCGGGTCGGGCACGAAGGCAAGACGTTCCCCCTCCAGCGAGAACCGCGCGTCGACCCCCGGCTTGTTGCCCCGGGGGTCCTGGCGGTGCCAGGCGCCGTGGAAGCGGACGGCGACCAGGCCGTGCACCACGTCGAAGCGCTGGTAGCACAGGGCGGTCGGGATGTCCTCGGCGCGCAGCAGGGCGGCCAGGGCATGGGCCTTGGCGTAGCAGATCCCGGTGCCCTGTTCGAGGACGTCGGACGCGCGCCAGGTCACCCGCGGATCGTCGGCGTCCTGGGAGTGCGTGACGGTGTCCCGGACGTGGTCGAACGCGAGACGCGCATAGTCATACGAGTCCGCCGCTTCCCTGGCCAGCCGCGCGGCCGTCTGCCGCACGCGTGGATGATGATGGTCCACCGCCTCGTCGGCGAGCAGATAGGCGGACAGGTCGGGGTTCTGCTGGATCAGCTCCATGCCCGCAGAGCATAGGAAAACGATCACCCGAGAGTCAATGACTTTTCAAGTGACCGCATACCTATGCACTCAGGGACCGTCTGCGCTCAGCGCGCCATCTCCTCCTTCAGCGCCGCCACGAACCCGTCCACGCCCTCCGCGGTCGTGTCGAAGGAGCACATCCAGCGCACGTCACCGGCGGCCTCGTCCCAGAAGTAGAAGCGGTGGCGCTTCTGGAGGCGTTCGCTCACGTCGTGCGGGAGCCGGGCGAAGACGGCGTTGGCCTGTACGGGGTGGAGGATCTCGACGCCGTGGACGGCGCGGACGCCCTCGGCGAGCCGCTGGGCCATCTCGTTGGAGTGCCGGGCGTTGCGCAGCCACAGGTCCCGCGACAGCAGGGCCTCCAACTGCACCGACACGAAACGCATCTTGGAGGCGAGCTGCATGGACAGCTTGCGCAGGTGCTTCATGTGGCGGACGGCGTCCTGGTTGATCACCACCACCGCCTCGCCGAACATCGCGCCGTTCTTGGTGCCGCCCAGGGAGAGCAGGTCGACGCCGACCGCGTTGGTGAAGGTCCGCATCGGGACGTCCAGGGAGGCGGCGGCGTTGGCTATCCGGGAGCCGTCCAGGTGCACCCTCATGCCGTGCGCGTGGGCGTGCTCGCAGATCGCGCGGATCTCCTCGGGCGTGTAGAGGGTGCCCAGTTCGGTGCTCTGGGTGATCGAGACGACCTGGGGCATCGCCCGGTGCTCGTCGTCCCAGCCGTACGCCTGCCGGTCGATCAGCTCGGGCGTGAGCTTGCCGTCGGGGGTGGGCACGGTGAGCAGCTTGAGGCCGCCCATGCGCTCCGGCGCGCCGCCCTCGTCGACATGGATGTGCGCGCTCTCCGCGCAGATCACCGCGCCCCAGCGGTCGGTGACCGCCTGGAGCGCGACGACGTTGGCACCGGTGCCGTTGAAGACGGGGAACGCCTCGGCGGTGGCGCCGAAGTGACCGCGGACGATCCGCTGGAGGTTCTCGGTGTACTCGTCCTCGCCGTACGCGACCTGGTGCCCGCCGTTGGCCACGGCCAGGGCGGCGAGCACCTCGGGGTGGACCCCCGCGTAGTTGTCGCTGGCGAAGCCGCGGATCTCCGGGTCGTGATGGCGCCGGGCGTCGGTCTTCGGAGGGTTCACGGCTTGTCGGTCAGCCACAGACGGTTTCCGTTCACTTCGGCGGCGGACTTCTCCCAGACACCGACGATGGCCTCGGCCAGCTCCGTCACGTCGGTGAAGCCCGCGAACTTCGCGTTGGGGCGGTCGGCGCGCATCGCGTCGTGCACCAGCGCCTTCACCACCAGGATGGCAGCCGCGGAGGTCGGCCCGTCGGTGCCGCCCGCCTTGCGGAAGTAGTCGGCGGCGGCGAGCGTCCACGCCTCGGCGGCGGCCTTGGCGGCGGCGTACGCGGCGTTGCCCGCGGTGGGACTGCTGGCCCCGGCGGCGCTGATCAGCACGTACCGGCCGCGCTCGCTGCGCTGGAGGGCCTCGTGGAAGGCGAGGGAGGTGTGCTGCACGGTGCGGATCAGCAGCATCTCCAGGAAGTCCCAGTCGTCGAGACTGGTCCGGGTGAAGGTCTCGCTGCCGCGCCAGCCGCCGACGAGGTGGACCAGGCCGTCCACGCGCCCGAAGTCCTTCTCGATACGGGTGGCCCAGTCCCGGGTGGACTGGAGGTCCAGCAGGTCGACCGTGTCGCCGACGACGGTGGCGCCGCCGTGCGCGTAGCGGGCCGCGTCCACGGCCTCGGAGAGCCGCTCGGGGTCGTTGTCGGAGCCGACGACGATCGCGCCCGCCTCGGCCAGCCGCAGCAGGGCCGCCCGGCCGGCGGGTCCACCCGCGCCCGCCACCGCGACCACCGCGCCGCTCAGTGCACCGTTGCCGTTCTGCATGGTCTTCGCCTCCTGGGCAGCGACTGTGACGTCCGCGACGGGGGCGCTCACGCGGCGGCCCGCTCGGTGTCCGCCGCGGTGATGCCCTTGGTGGAGGCGATCACGGTCTTCAGCTTCTTGGCGAGCGCCTCATAGAACATGCTGAGCGGAAACTCGTCCGGAAGCACGTCGTCGACGAGTTTCCGCGGCGGCTGCGTCAGATCCAGGGCGTCCGGGCCCTTGGCCCAGCGGGAGCCGGGGTGCGGGGAGAGGTAGGTGGAGACCAGCTCGTACCCGGCGAACCAGTGGACGAGCTTCGGGCGGTCGATGCCGTCGCGGTAGAGCTGCTCGATGTCGGCGCAGAGCTGGTTGGTGACCTGCGGGGCGCGCTGCCAGTCGATGTGCAGCTTGTTGTCGGTCCAGCGGACGACATCGTGCTTGTGCAGGTAGGCGAAGAGGAGCTGGCCGCCGAGACCGTCGTAGTTGCGCACCCGCTCACCGGTGACCGGGAAGCGGAACATCCGGTCGAAGAGGACCGCGTACTGCACGTCACGGGCCTGCGGGACGCCGTCGGACTCCAGTTTCACGGCCTCCTTGAAGGCGGTGAGGTCGCAGCGCAGCTCTTCGAGGCCGTACATCCAGAACGGCTGGCGCTGCTTGATCATGAAGGGGTCGAAGGGCAGGTCGCCGTGGCTGTGGGTGCGGTCGTGGACCATGTCCCACAGGACGAAGGCCTCCTCGCAGCGCTTCTGGTCGTGGACCATCGCGGCGACGTCCTCGGGCAGCTCCAGGCCCAGGATGTCGACGGCGGACTCGGTGACCCGGCGGAAGCGGGCCGCCTCGCGGTCGCAGAAGATGCCGCCCCAGGAGAAGCGGGCCGGGGCCTCGCGCACGGCGATGGTCTCCGGGAAGAGGACGGCCGAGTTGGTGTCGTAACCGGCGGTGAAGTCCTCGAAGGTGATGCCGCAGAACAGCGGGTTGTCGTAGCGGGTGCGCTCCAGCTCGGCCAGCCAGTCGGGCCAGACCATGCGCAGCACGACCGCTTCGAGGTTGCGGTCCGGGTTGCCGTTCTGTGTGTACATCGGGAAGACGACCAGGTGCTGGAGGCCGTCCGCGCGGCTCGCGGCGGGCTGGAAGGCCAGCAGCGAGTCCAGGAAGTCGGGCACCTCGAAACCGTCGTCGGCCCAGCGCCGCAGGTCCTTGACGAGGGCCTCGTGGTAGGCGGCGTCGTGCGGCAGCAGCGGGGCCAGCGCCTCGACCGCGTCCACGACATCCGCCACGGCGCGCTCGGCGGCGGCCCGGTCCGGGGCGTGCTCGGCGTCGAAGTCGATCGAGCCGTCCTTGGACTGCCATGGCCGGATCCGCTCCACGGCATCCTTGAGCACGGGCCAGGCCGGGTGGTCCACCACCCTACCGACCGAAGGAACGCCGCCCTCCGCGCCCACCTGCGCAAGAATTTCCGTCATGACCCATCCTCCACGGGATAAACTTTCGTAAGAACACCGTACGTAGCGAGGGTCCCCCACCGCAAGACCGATCATGAGCGATCCCGCCGGAAATCTTCCCGCCACCCCCAGTACCTAACCGCTGAATCTCCTGCCACACGCGTCACACGTCACAGTTTGTGCGTCCCGCTCTCCGCGCGGAGGTCGACGGGGTCAACCCGTACCGGACTCGCCCACTCAGGGATGACGCGATCGGTGCGGGGCGAGTGCGGAAACGGTCCTGTTCTCCGACGTGGCGCGGTACGCCACGGCGTGACACGACCCGAAAGGGCTCGTGCACATGCGGATGCATCGCACGGCGGGAGGACTACGCTGCGCCCCAGCCGCGTGCCGCCCCTCCCCCGGTCACGCGGGCCGAGCCGCCGTCGACGGAAGCGAGTCAACCTTGAACTTCCTCACCATCGGTCATCGCGGAGTCATGGGTGTCGAACCCGAGAACACCCTCCGTTCCTTCGTGGCCGCCGATCGCGCGGGCCTCGACGTCATCGAACTCGATCTGCATCTGAGCAAGGACGGCGCGCTCGTCGTCATGCACGACGCGGACGTGGACCGGACGACGGACGGCACGGGCCCGATCGCCGACAAGACCCTCGCCGAACTGCGCGCCCTGGACGCGGGCCGCGGCGAGCGGATTCCCACCTTCGAGGAGGTCCTGGACGCGGTACGGGCGCCGCTCCAGGCCGAGATCAAGGACACCGCGGCGGCCCGCGCGCTCGCCGAGGTCATGCACCGGCGCGACCTGGTGGGCCGGGTCGAGGTGCTGTCCTTCCACGACGAGGCGGTCGCCGAGATCGCCCGTCTCGTGCCCGGGGTCCGTACCGCGCTGGTCGCCAGCCGCTACGGCCCCGATGTCGTGGAGCGCGCGGTGGCGGTGGGCGCCGCCACGCTCGTGCTGAACATCCGGCGGCTGACCCTGGAGGTCGTCGAGAAGGCCCGCAAGGCGAATCTGCGGATCATCGGCTGGGTGGTCAACACCCAGGACCATCTGCGTCTGGTCCGCGCCCTCCAGCTGGACGGCGCGACCACCGACTACCCCGACATCAAACGCACGGGCCGCTTCACGGCGTAGGACGCGGCTGTACGGCCCCCCGGCTCAGCCGAGTTCCTTGACCAGCAGCTCGAACCGCAGGTCGTCGCGCCGGGGGATGCCGAAGCGCTCGTCGCCGTACGGGAACGGGGTCGTCCGTCCCGTACGGCGGTAGCCGCGCCGCTCGTACCAGGCGATCAGGTCGTCCCGTACGGAGATCACGGTCATGTGCATCTCCCGGGCGCCCCAGGTCTCGCGCGCGAGCCGCTCCGCCTCGGCGATGATCACCTTTCCGAGGCCGCCGCCCTGCAGGGCCGGGCTCACCGCGAACATCCCGAAGTAGGCGTGGGCGCCACGGTGTTCGAGCTGGCAGCAGGCGACGACGGTGCCGTCCCGCTCGACGGTGAGCAGTCGGCTGTCGGGGGCCTTGACGACCTGCAGCACCCCCTCCGGGTCGGTCCGCTGTCCGTCGAGGATGTCCGCCTCCGTGGTCCAGCCGGCCCGGCTGGAGTCCCCGCGGTAAGCCGACTCGATCAGCGCGACGAGGACGTCCACATCGGCGTCGGTGGCGTCGCGGAAGGTCAGGCCGGTGGCGTCGGCGGTGTCCATGGGGTGCTCCTGAGGGATGTCTGCGGACTCGAACACGGGAAGAGGGTAACGACCGCCGCGCCCCGGCAGAGAGCCCCTACGCTCGACCCATGATCCACGTACTCAGCAGCCGCACCCTGCTCCGCCCCACCGATCCCGAGCGCTCCCGCGCCTTCTACGGCGAGAAGCTGGGGCTCCCGGTGTACCGCGAGTTCGGTACGGGCGACCACCGGGGCGTCGTGTACTTCCTGGGCGGCGGCTTCCTGGAGGTCGCGGGCCGCTCGCAGACCCCGCCGTCCCCCGCGCTGAAGCTGTGGCTGCAGGTCGCCGATGTCACGGCGGCGCACGAGGAACTGGTGGCGGCCGGGGTGGAGGTGCGGCGGGCGCCGCTGAAGGAGCCGTGGGGGCTGATCGAGATGTGGATCGCCGACCCGGACGGCACCGAGATCGTGCTGGTGGAGATCCCGGCGGACCATCCCCTGCGCTACCGGCCGGGGATCTGAACGGCCCCGGCCCCTCCTCCCGGCCGGGGAGAACGGCCGCGTCGTACCCCGGTGGCCGGGGCGGGGGCACGGGCATAGCGTGCTGGAAGGGGACGCCCCGTCCCGGGAGGAACGCCATGAAGCTCGACGAGCCGGTGACCGGTGGGCCCTGCTGGACCGAGCTGGGGACCAGCGATCTCGCAGCGGCGAAACGGTTCTACACCGAGCTGTTCGGCTGGCGCCCGGAGACCGATCCGCGTCAGGAGGCCGGTGGCTACACCATCGCGCACCTCGGTGACGCGGCGGTCGCCGCGCTCTCCCCGCTGTACCAGGAGTCGCAGCCGGTGGCCTGGAACGTGTCGTTCGCCGTGACCGACGCGGACACGACGGCCGAGGCGGTCCGGGCGGCGGGCGGGACCGTCGTGCTGGAGCCCATGGACGTCTTCGACGTCGGACGGTTCGCGGTGGCGTTCGACCCGGGCGGCGCGGCCTTCCAGCTCTGGCAGGCGCGCTCCTTCCCCGGTGCCGGGCTGTTCAACGCGCCCGGCACACTCGGCTGGGTCGAGCTGCTGACGCGCGCTCCGGAGCGCGCCGAGTCCTTCTACACGACGGTGTTCGGCTGGACCGTGAACACCGGCGGGCACTACACGCGGTGGGGTGTCGACGGCGCCGACTTCGGCGGCATGATCACGATGGACGAGAAATTCCCGCCCGAGGTCCCCTCGCACTGGCTGCCGTACTTCGCCGTGGCCGACGTCGACGACGCGGCCCGCGTCGCCGCCGAGGCGGGCGGCACCCTCCTGATGGAGCCCACCACGGTGCCGGACGGGCCGCGTATCGCGGTGCTGCGGGACCCCCAGGGAGCGATGTTCGGCGTGTACCTGGCGGGCGCGGAGGGCTGAGACCGGCCGGCCCGCGCCCGGGCGGTGTGCGTTGGAGCGCTCTCCACCTCTGGCGTCGTGCCCAGCAACCGCTCGGAGGGAATGCATCGTGCGTTGCACACTGTTCGGCCGGACCGGTCTGCGCGTGAGCGAACTGGCCTTGGAAGCCATGACGTTCGGCTGGGGAGCCGTGGACCTCGAAGCGAGCCGGCCGCTCCTGGACGCCTACGCCGACGCGGGCGGCAACTTCGTCGACACGGCGAACACCTACTCCGGGGGCGCCTCGCAGACCATCGTCGGCGAACTCCTCGACGGGCGCCGCGACCGTTTCGTGCTGGCCAGCAAATACACCGGCTCGACGTGCTCCGGGTGCACGCCCGGGACGAGTTCACCCCGGTCGACTAGGTGATGCGGGCGCTCGACGACCTCGTACGGTCCGGAAAAATGCTGTACGTCGGGGTGCCGGGCTGGCCGGCCTGGGAGATCGCCCGGGCCAACACCCTGGCGGAGCTGCGGGGTTGGACCGCGTTCGCGGGCTCCCAGCTGCGCTGCAACCTGTTGGAGCGCACGCCGGAGCGTGAACTGCTGCCGCAGGCACGGGGGTTCGACATGACCGTGTTCGCGTGGGGCCCGCCGGCGGCCGGGAAGCTGACCGGCAAGTACCGGCGGGGCGAGTCGGGGCGGCTCGGCGACGGCGGAGCGGACGCGGACCCCCGCCAGGACGCCGTGATCGACGCCGTCCTGGAGATCGCCGAGCGCAGCGGCCGGCTCCCGGGGCAGGTGGCCCTCGCCTGGCTCCTCGGCCGCCCCGGCGACGTCGTGCCGATCGTCGGCGCCACCGGACCGCGCCAGCTCGCCGACAACCTGGCGAGCGTGGACGTCACGCTCGACGCGGACGCGCTCGCCCGGCTCGACGAGGTGAGCGCGCCCTCGCTGGGCTTCCCGCACGACTTCCCGCGCGAGCCCGTCATCCGGCAGAACGTGTACGGACCCCGCCGGGGCGACATCCGCGACCCGCGCACGCCAGGTGTACTGATCACGTCCGCCGGACGCGGGGCGGTCCGTCAGGCGCGCGGCAGCCCCAGGCGGCCTTCGAGCTGGATGAGCAGCTCGCCGAGGAGGACGGCCAGTTCGCGGCGGTCGTCGGGGGTGACTCCGGAGAGGACGGCCTCCTCGTAGGCCAGTTGCTCCGGCATGACGCTGTCCACGAGGTCGCGGCCGGCGTCGGTGAGGCGGACGTGGGCGACGCGGCGGTCGCGGTCGTCGCCGCGCCGCTCGACGAGTTCGCGCTCGGTGAGGAGTTTGAGGCGTTTGGTGACGGCGGCGCCGGAGGCGAAGGTCTCGCGGGCGATCTCGCTGGGGGTCAGTTCGTGGCCGGTGCGGCGCAGGGTGCCGAGGACGTCGAACTCGGGGCGGGTGAGGCCGGCGCGGCGCAGGGGCGCGTCCTCGGCCTGTTGGAGGAGGGCGGCACAGCGGTTGACCCGGCCGATGATCTCCATCGGCGCGGTGTCGATCCCGGGGTGCACCGTCTGCCACTGCCGCACCACCTTGGCGACCGTGTCCCCCAGCGCCGCGCCGCTCCCCGCTGCCCGCCCGTTGCCTGCCGTCATGCCCGTGCGCCCTCCGATGCCTGGAAACCGTGCTGTCCTGCCGTCGCCGCGAGCGTACGGTGTCCGGCCTGCTCGGCGTGTGTCACCCGCTCCGACGGCCAGGCGCGTTGCCACCATTCGCCCCTCGCGGTGTCGGCGACGGCGCGCAGTTCGAAGAGGGCACCGGCGAGGGCGCGGCGGGCGGCGGGCAGCGCGCCGGGCGGGGAGTGCGGATCGGCGGCCGTACGGACCGTGTGGGCGCGGGCGCGTTCCACCGCGGCGAGGGCGTGCGCGACCCGGTCACCGGCGCGCCGGTTGGTGACGGCGACCGCCGCGAGGAAGCCGACGAGGGCGCCGACGGCGGTGTCCAGGAGGCGGTCGGTGATCAGCTCGCCGGGGTTCTGGAAGCCGGCGAACTCGGTGACGAGCAGGGCCATGGGGGTGACGCAGATGGTGCCGAGCCAGTAGTTGCGGCTGATCAGGGCCTCGGCTCCGAAGCTCAGCGCGAGACAGCACAGGACGAGCGCGGCCGGGCCGAGGTGGGCGAGCGGGACCAGAGCGGCGAAGGCCAGCACTCCGGCGAGGTTGCCGACGACGCGCTGGACGCCCCGGCTCCAGGTGAGGGTCAGGTTGGCCTGGTAGAGGGAGGCGGCGGTGACGAGGGCCCAGTAGGGGCGGCCGACCCCGATCGCGAGGGAGACGTATCCGGCGAGGGCGCAGCCGACGGCGGTGCGGACGGCGAGGGGCGTGAGCGGGCCGAGCCTGCTCCACAACGGGGCGCGCCCGCCCGGGAGTTCGCGCTCCGTCCCGGGCAGGTCGACGGCCGTGCCCGGCGGTGTGGCGGTTCGTGGGAGGGGCCGGGCGCCGCGCAGGTCCCGGGCCAGGGCACGCAGTCGGCCGGGGTCGGCGTCGGCGGGCGCGGCGAGGGCGACGTCGGCGCGGACCAGGAGGGCTTCGAGGGCGCGCCGGGAGTCGGTGCGGGCGCCGGCGGTGAGCAGGATCTGCCAGGCGGTGTGCACGGCGGTCACGGCGGCCGTGCGGGACCCGGGCCGCTCGGGCGCCTCGACGTGGGCGGCGACCGTGGAGAGGGCCTGGGCGGTGGCGCGGCGCTCGGGGCCGTGCGGGCGGAGCAGACCGGGGGCCATGCAGACGAGCCAGGCCCAGGCGCCCGCGACGGCGGAGGCGGCGAGGTGGCCGGGGATCTGGCCGGGGATCTGGGCGGGGGTCTGGGGTAGGAAGAGGGCCGCCGAGGTGACGAAGGTGAAGATGACATGGGCGGGCGGCCCGATCCGGCTCGCGTCGCACAGTGCCTTCTGCGCGGCGGCCAGCAGCGCGCCGACGGTGACCAGGAGCACCGCGTCGGTGGTGAGGGCGGCGGTGACCAGGGCGACGGCGAGGCCGGCGACCATGCCGAGCACGACCAGGGCGAGGGTGCGGGCGCGGGCGGCGTACGGGCGGTGGTGGGCGTAGAGCGCGCACAGGGATCCGGCCATCGTGTACATCGCCAGGTCGAGGCGGTCGAGGGCCAGCAGCGTCAGGTTCGGCGGGGCGGTCGCGACGACCACGCTGAGGGCGGGCTTGAACCAGATCGCGGAGGGGCGGTTCAGCCGGAGGGCACCGGAGAGGGGGAGCCGGGGGCGGGCACGGGGAGGTCGGGAGGGACGGGCGCTGCGCATCCCATAACCTTAGCTGGTGTTTTACTCGTGAAACATTGTGAAACAGGTCTCCGTGCTGGGGCACGCGTCTCCGCTCCGCACTCCCGTGCACTCCCGCGCGCTCCCCCGCGTACACCCTTGCGCTCGTATGCGCGCCAGTGGGCCCGGGCATGCCCTGACCGACTGCCCGACCGCCCGATGGAGGTGCGCGGTGCACGGACCGGTTGCGGCCGGCTGGCTGCTGGTCGCGCTGTGCGCGCTGACCGGGGGCTACTGCCTGCTGCGGATGCGCAGCGCCGTCGAGGAGCAGCGGCTCGCCGCGGGCGGGGAGGCCCTGATGGGGTTCGGCATGGCCGCCATGGCGGTGCCCGCCGCGGCCGTGGCCCCGCCGCGCTGGGCCTGGCTCGCCTACGCGGTGGTGTTCGGCGCGGCCGCCGTCCGCGCCCTGTGGTCGGCGCGCACGAGCGCACACCATCTGCACCACCTGGTGGGGGCGCTGACGATGGTCTACATGGCCGCGGTGATGGTCGCCTCGCCGGGCGGGGGCCACGGCGGCGCGGGGCCGCCCCTGGTCACGGGGGTGCTGCTGCTGTACTTCGCGGGGTATGTGCTGTGGGCGGGTGTCCGGCTCGTCCCCATGCCCGCGGGGACGGTGAGCGCGGCGGCCCCCGCGCCCGGCTGGGGCGACCGCCCGGAGCTGGCGCGGGCCTGCCGGCTGTCCATGGGCATCGGGATGTTCGCCATGCTGCTGACGGTCTGACCATGACGCTCTGAACACCGGGCCCGGCGGGCGGTGTCGGCGTACACGGTCGTGGTCTGTGTCACTTCGGCGGCCCGGCCCGTGTCGCCGTGCACCGGCGCGCTCATAGGCTGCGCCTCATGATGGTCCCCGCGGCGTTGTTGCTGCTCGGCGCCCTGACCGCCGTCGTCGCCCCGCGGGTGCTGGCCCGCGCCGACTGGCCGGACCGCGAACCGGTGGTCGCGCTGTGGGTGTGGCAGTGCGTCGTGGCGGCCGTCCTGCTGTGCTGTGCGCTGTCGATGGCGTTGAGCGCGGCGGCGGCCTGGGCGGTGGTGCGCGGGCGGGTGTTCGCGCCCGCGCCGGACGGGGTCGTGGAGGCGTACGCGCTGGGCCGTGGGGGTTCCTGGGCCGTGGCCACCGCCGTGGCGCTCGCCTGCGGCGGGCTGTGGACCGGGGCGATGCTGGTCCGCGAGGTCGTGCGGGCCCGCCGGGAGAGCCATCGCCGCCATGCCGAACTCCGGCTGCGCGCCCCGCTGTTGCCCGGCGAGGAGCCGGACGGCGACCGGCTGGTCGTGGTGGAGGGCGAGCGGCCCGACGCCTGGTGGCTGTCCGGGCCCACGCCCCGACTGGTCATCACCACGGCCGCGTTGCGCCGGCTGAAGGGGCGGCAGGTGGACGCGGTGGTCGCCCATGAGCAGGGGCACGCGCGGGCGCGCCACCACTGGCTGCTGCACAGCTCGGCGGCGCTCGCGGGCGGGTTCCCCCGGGTGCCGGTGTTCGCCGCGTTCCGCGACGAGATGCACCGGCTGGTCGAACTCGCCGCCGACGACACGGCCTCCCGCCGCCACGGCCGTCTCACCATCGCCCTGGCGCTCGTCGGGCTCAACGAGGACCGGGGTGCGTTCGGGCCCTGCCCGACCCCGGAGGACCATGTGCCGCAGCGGGTCAACCGGTTGCTCGCTCCCCCGGAACGTCTCACCCCGGCGCACCGGCTCCGGCTGACCGCGTGCGCCGCCCTGGTACCGGCCGTACCGGTGCTGGTGGCTTTCGTTCCCGCTTTGCGGGCACTCGGAAGGTCGTGACAGGGCAAAGAGGAGACAAAGGGCGACCCAAGGACAACGTGCGACGCGACGGCTTTGCTCCGGTCGCGGCGCGTGACAGTGATCTCACGCCCCGGCGTTGGCCTGATGCCCCGGTGGTCGGCCAGGATCGCTGTATGCACACCCCCACCGTCGAGGCGCCGCCCCACCGGCCGTCGACCACCCGCACCGTCCGCGCCGCCGCGGCCTTCGCGGCGCCCTCCGTCCTGCTGCTCGTCCTGGTGGCGCTCTCCTGGGCGCCCCTCATGTCGCTGGACGAGGGCATCGCGAACACCACCCACAGATGGGCCGTCGACGAACCGGGCCTCACCCACGCGTTCCGCATTCTGACGGACTGGGTCTGGGACCCGGTGACGATGCGTCTGCTGGCCGCGGCCGCCGCGGTCTGGCTGGTGTGGCGCCACCGGGAGTGGTGGCTCGCCCTCTGGCTGGCGGTCACCTGCGCCGTGGGCACGGCGGTGCAGCAGGGGCTGAAGGCGGCCGTCGGCCGGGAACGGCCCGCCTGGCCCGACCCCGTCGACTCCGCCCACTACGCCGCGTATCCGTCGGGCCACGCCATGACGGCCACCGTCGTCCTGGGCCTGCTGATCTGGCTGATGCGCCGGTACGGCGTCGGCGGCACCCTCATGCGGACGGCGGCGGCGGTGGCCGCCGTCTCCGTCGTGGGCGTCGGGCTGACCCGGATCTGGCTGGGCGTGCACTGGGCGTCGGACGTGCTGGCCGGCTGGCTGCTCGGTGGTCTGACGATCGCGCTGGCGGTGCTGACGTACGAGAAGTGGCGTGGCCCGACGCGTACTTGACCGGGTGCGGGCGAGCCCGAAGGATCGACGCATGACGATCACCGAGCCGATCGACACGGCGGTCAGAGGCGTGCTGTTCGACTTCTCCGGGACCCTGTTCCGCGTGGAGCCCACCGAGTCGTGGCTGGGCGCCGTCCTGGCGGACGCCGGTCTCGCCCTGCCCCGGCCCGAGTTGGTCCGGGCGGCCGAGGCGCTGGAGCGGGCGGGCGCGCTGCCGGGCGGGCCGGTCCCGGCGGAGCCGCCGACGGGCGAGCTGGGTGCGTTGTGGGCGGTGCGGGACCGGAGCGCCGAGCAGCACCGGGCCGCCTACACCGGCCTCTCCCGCCAGGTGGCACTGCCCGACGACGCCCTTCACGACGCGCTGTACGACCGCCATATGACGCCGCCGGCGTGGAGCCCCTACCCGGACGCCGCCGAGGTCCTGGCCGCCCTGCGGGAGCGCGGGGTGGCCGTCGGTGTGGTGAGCAACATCGGCTGGGATCCGCGACCGGTGTTCCGCGCGCACGGCCTCGACCCGTACATCGGCGCCTACCTGTTGTCGTACCAGCACGGCATCCAGAAGCCGGACCCGCGCCTGTTCGCGCTCGCGTGCGAGGCGGTGGGGGTCGATGCGCGGGAGACGCTGATGGTCGGTGACGACCGGCGGGCCGACGGCGGTGCGGCGGCTCTGGGGTGCGGGGTGCACTTCGTCGACCATCTGCCCGTCGCCGAACGGCCGGACGGGCTGCGGAAGGTGCTCGATCTGGTGGGCTGAGGTGGGCCGGGGCGGGCCGAGGCCGAGTGGCCTTCCGCCCGCCGACCGGCTGTTCGGCTCCGCCGGACGTCCGTCCCGGACCGTCCCCCGTGCGGCCCGGGACGAACTACGGCCGGGCTGGAGCACGTTGGGTCGCCGCCCGGGAGCGTTGAGTATAGTTCGCCGACGCCGGGCCGACGCGGAAGTTGCGTGATGTCCTCGCCCGGCGCCCGGGTCGGGGAACGCGCGTGGCGCCCCGGCCGACCGGGGCGCCGGGAGCGAGTGTCCCGCCGGACCCCGAAGGGCCCGGCGGGACATGTTGTCGAGAACGGCCGCGCTGCTTCTACTGGTCGAAGTAGTCCGGCTGTGTCTGCACGTTGAGCTCGGACAGCTGGATCCGCTCGGCCGGGTCCGTCCGCGGGTCGTCGATCTTGAGGACGTCGAAGCCCTTCACCAGGTCGTTCGAGTAGATGTAGCCGTTGTAGTAGTACGCCGACCACGAACCGCCGCCCACGAGGGTGGAGGTGGAGATCGGACCGCGCTCGAAGTAGGCGATCTCCTGGGGCTTCGAGGAGTCGGTGAAGTCCCAGACGGAGACACCGCCCTGGTACCAGGCCTGGACCATGATGTCCTTGCCCTTCACCGGGACGATCGAGCCGTTGTGGGCGACGCAGTTCTCGGTGTCCGCCTGGTGGCGGGGGATCTTGTAGTAGCTCTTGAAGACGAGCTTGCGCTTGTCGCCCTTGCCGACGATCTCGTAGATGCCGTCGGCCCCGCGGTCCGGCCCGATCGCCGCGTTGCAGGTGGCCGCGCCGCCGCCGCCCAGCTCATCGGTGAAGACGACCTTGTCGGCCTCCTGGTTGAACGTGGCCGAGTGCCAGAACGCGAAGTTCACGTTGTCCTGGACCCGGTCGATGACCTTCGGCTTCTTCGGGTTCTTGATGGAGAACAGGATGCCGTCCCCCATGCACGCCCCGGCGGCCAGGTCCTTGGACGGCAGCACCGTGATGTCGTGGCAGCCGGTGGTCTTGGAGACACCGGGGTTCGTGGGCGAACCCGGGTTGCCGCCACCGTCGGGACCCTCACCGGGGAACAGGACCGGGAAGCCCACCACCTTCGCCCGCTCCGGGTGCTTGCGGGACACCTTGATGACCGAGATGCCGTCGTGCGGAGGCTGGCAGTCGGGGAACGCGGCGCTCGGCGAGTACGAGGAGACGTAGACGTAGACGTTCTTGCCGTCGGGCACCAGCGTGTGGGTGTGCGAGCCGCAGGCCGTCTCCACGGCGGAGACGTACTTCGGGGACCTCGGGTCGCTGATGTCGAAGATCTTCATGCCCTCCCACGACGACTTCTCGGTCGCGGGCTGCGTGGTGCTGTTGCAGGAGTTGTCGCTGCGCGAGGAGTCCGTGGACAGGAACAGCAGGTTCCCGGAGACGGAGATGTCGTTCTGCGAGCCCGGGCAGAGCACCTGCGCGACCGTCTTCGGGGCGCTCGGGTTGCTGATGTCGAAGACCCGGAAGCCGTCGTAGTTGCCGGCGTAGGCGTACTTGCCCTGGAAGGCGAGGTCCGAGTTGGTGCCCGGCAGCGCCTCCTTGGGGATGTTGGTCAGATGCTTGATGTTGGCGGAGTGGACGATCTCGTCCTGGCCGGGTATCTCGCCGGCGGCTATCGCCGCCCGCGCCTCGGCGGCGTCGCTCTTGGAGACCTTCTCGCGCACGGCGGGCGAGTCCCCGGGGTCGGGGATCGCGCCCGCCGGTGAGGCGGTGAGCAGTGCGGCCAGAAGTCCGGCCGCAGTGGCGGCGACTCCCAGACGTCTGCGCCGGGTCCGCAGGTTGTTCAACAGGGTCACTGTGTCCTCCCGTATGGCCGTTCGCATGTGAACGGTTCAGGCACCTCCCGAAGTATCGTCTTCATCATGCACAGATCAACAGACAGCAATGCGTTTGTAACGAACAAATTTGATCAGCATCCCGTGAAAGCGTGTTAGGAACGTTCGTCAACACTCACGAGGTGTACGCCCGTTGCCGTGTCCCAGGAGGTCACTGTGCTCGTTCGCCGCACATCCCGCGCGTCACTGGTCACGGCCTCGGTGGCGGCCGTTCTGCTGACGCTCGCGGGCTGCGACTCGGGGTCGGAGGCGGCTCCCGACGGAGGATCCGCGAAGTCGGGCGGACCGGCGGTGATCGCCCCCGGAAAACCCGGTGAGGCGGCTCAAACCCTGTCGCCGGAAGAAGTCGGAAAACAGCGAGCGGAGGACGACGCTCCCAATTCCGCGGACTTCGACTACACGCGCATGATGATCCAGCATCACACCCAGGCCCTGGAGATGACCGAACTCGTTCCCGAGCGGGCGAAGTCGACCCAGGTCAAGCGGATCGCCGAACGGATCGCCGCCGCCCAGAAGCCCGAGATCGCGGCCATGGAGGGCTGGCTGAAGAACAACGGCGGTGACGAGCGGGAGACTTCGCACGACCACGGGGCGATGCCCGGCATGGCGACCGGGGCCCAGCTGAAGGAACTCGCCGCCCTCGACGGGAAGAAGTTCGACGCGCTCTTCCTGAAGCTGATGATCACTCACCACGAGGGGGCCATCACCATGGCCACGGATGTGAAGGCGCAGGGCAACAACATCCTGGTCGAGGAGATGGCCGACGATGTGATCGCCCAGCAGGCGACCGAGATCAGCCGGATGCGCGACCTGGCGGAGTGACCGGGCGACCGCCCCGGCCCCGGGCCGCCGCCCTCCGGGCTCAGCGCCGCGCGTGACGAGGTCCGAGCAGGCCCTCGTCACGCGCCCCGGCGATCAGCCGGAGGGACTTGCGGCGGCTGTGTCCGGTCGCGCACATCACGGCGAGGACCGGGTCGTAGCCGGATCGCTGCGCCGCGAGGTACTCCTCGGCCACCAGCCGCCGCCCCTCCGCCCCGCGCGGCCACGCGGGCCTGGCCCGGCGCCCGGACCCGTACGGGGCCCCGGGCAGCTCCTCCTCCAGGACCTCGGGCGTGGTGCCGCACGCCTCGAACAGCGGGCCCTCGATCCACTCGGCCAGCTCCGCCAGGTCGTCCAGGGACAGCGGCGGCTGGGCGCGGACGTCCTCCAGGGACAGCCGGCCCGCGCAGACCACGGCGAGCAGCTCGACCCCGGCCCCGTCCGGGAAGGACAGCCGGGCGCTGAACCAGGCCGTGGCGCCGCCCTCCTCCTGCACCTCCCACGCGGGCCGCACGGTCACCGCGCCGTCCTGCCAGTGACGGTCGGAAAGATTAAGAAAGGATGTTTCCAGCACCCACGCAACGTAAGCGCATGATCACATTCACTGCGCACAGCCACGCAGCCCGGGGGCGCACGGCACCCCTACGGCGCAGCACCCCCGCCAGGCACCGCCGAGGTCCGGCCCGCGCCATCGATGCCGAGGCGGGCGGACTCGCGGGCGGCCGCGTCGACGAGGGTGTCGAGCAGTGCCGGGAAGAGGTCGTCCAGGTCGTCGCGGCGCAGGCCGTTCATCTTGGCCGTGCCCCGGTAGACCTGGCGGATCACCCCGCTCTCGCGCAGCACCCGGAAGTGATGGGTGGTCGTGGACTTGGTGACCGGCAGGTCGAAGTACGAACACGAGAGCTCGTCGCCGTCGGCGGCCAGCTCGCGCACGATCCGCAGCCGCATGGGGTCGGAGAGCGCGTGCAGCACGGACTCCAGGCGGATCTCCTCGCGCGCCGGGTGCGGGAGGTCGCGGCTGCTGACGGCGGGCGAGGTCACGGCGGCTCCACGGTTTCGGGCCTTCACTGGGTCGGGCCTTCACGAAGACCCATTGTACGAGACCTATCGTAGTTTGACATCCGCCGTACTACGATGCCTATCGTACGAGTCGTACACCGTCCGCCCCGTGACGGCATCCCGTGACGATTGGAGTCGCCGTGAGCGCGCTCTTCGAGCCCTACCGCCTGCGTGAACTGACCATCCCCAACCGGGTGTGGATGCCCCCGATGTGCCAGTACTCGGCCGCGCCGGAGGGCCCCGGGACGGGCGCCCCGAACGACTGGCACTTCGCGCACTACGCGGCGCGCGCCACCGGCGGCACGGGCCTGATCATCGTCGAGGCGACCGCGGTGTCCCCCGAGGGCCGGATCTCGCCGTACGACCTCGGGATCTGGAACGACACCCAGGTCGAGGCGTTCCGCCGGATCACCGGGTTCCTGAAGGGACAGGGCACCGTCCCCGCCGTGCAGCTCGCACACGCGGGGCGCAAGGCCTCCACCGGCCTGCCGTGGCAGGGCGGGCAGCCGGTCGGCGCGGAGGCGCACGGCTGGCAGCCGGTCGCGCCCAGCGCGCTGGCCTTCGACGAACGCCACCCGGTCCCCGACGAGTTGACGGTGGAGCAGATCGCCGACGTCGTCGCGCAGTTCGCGGCGGCCGCCCGGCGCGCGCTGGCCGCCGGGTTCGAGGTCGTCGAGATCCACGGCGCCCACGGCTATCTGATCAACGAGTTCCTCTCCCCGCACTCCAACCGTCGTACCGACGCCTACGGCGGCTCGTACGAGAACCGGGTCCGTCTCGCGCTCGAAGTCGTCGACGCCGTACGGGAGGTGTGGCCGGCGGAGAAGCCGCTGTTCTTCCGGGTCTCCGCCACCGAGTGGCTGGAGGAGGGCGGCTGGACGGCCGACGACACCGTCCGTCTCGCCGCCGAGCTGAAGGCCCACGGCGTGGACCTGCTGGACGTGTCCACGGGCGGAAACGCCAGCGGGGTCCGTATCCCTGTCGGCGCCGGCTACCAGGTGCCCTTCGCCGCCCGGGTCAGGAACGAGACCTCGCTGCCCGTCGCCGCCGTCGGTCTGATCACGGAGGCCGAGCAGGCCGAGAAGATCCTCGCCAACGGCGAGGCCGACGCGGTCCTGCTCGGCCGTGAGCTGCTGCGCGACCCCTCCTGGGCCCGGCGGACGGCCCGGGAGCTGGGCGGCGAGGTGCATGTGCCCGAGCAGTACCACCGGTCCGTCTAGGGCGTGTTTCGGAAGTCCCTTCGTCGCCCGGAGGGCGGCTCTGCGGCGTCCGGTGCGTGCTCTCGGCGTGCCGGGCCTCGCAGAGCAAAAGGGACTTCCGAAACACGCCCTAGCGGTCCGTCCGGACGGGGTCCGGTTCACCGCGCCGGGCGCACGCCCTCGCCCGTCAGCGCCGCTGGAGCAGTCGGGCCGGGACCGCGGCGGCCAGGATCCGGTAGCCCTCGGGGTTGAGGTGCAGCCAGTCGCCGTCGTGGAGCCCGGGGAGGAGGCGGGTCGGGTTCTCCGGGTCGCGGACCGCGCGGTCGAAGTCGAGGACGGCGTCGAAACGGCCGCTGCCGCGGATCCAGGTGTTCACGGTCTGCCGGGCGGCCTCGCGGTGTCCGGCGGAGTCGTCGTACGGGGTGTTGCCGCCGAAGGGCAGCAGGGTGGCGCCGTACACGCGGATGCCCTGGGCGTGGGCGCGGACGACGATC
Organism: Streptomyces griseiscabiei; assembly: GCF_020010925.1. NCBI lineage: Bacteria > Bacillati > Actinomycetota > Actinomycetes > Kitasatosporales > Streptomycetaceae > Streptomyces > Streptomyces griseiscabiei. The sequence goes on from NZ_JAGJBZ010000001.1 coordinate 2,059,042, forward strand.
TGCTCGTAGGCGGCGATCAGGTCGGCGGCGACGCGCTGTTGTGCGGCGGGCGTGGCCTCGGCGGTGCCCAGGTCGTTGACGCCCTCGAAGACGATCAGTTGCTCGACGGCGCTGTGGGCCAGGATGTCGCGGTCCAGGCGGGCGAGGGCGTTGGGCCCGAGTCCGTCGTTGAGGACGCGGTTGCCGCCGGCCGCCTGGTTCACCACCGCGATGTGCCGGGTCTCGGGCCGCTGCCGGAGACGGTCGAAGAGCTGGTCGGGCCAGCGGTCGTTGCCGTTGGTGGTGGAGCCCCGGCCGTCGGTGAGCGAGTCGCCGAGGACGGCGACGGCGGTCGTGGCGGGCCGGGACAGCACCTCGACGTCGCTGAGCAGATACCAGTGGTTGGTCGGGGTCGCGCCCGGCAGGTCCGGGTCCTCGGTGTGGTCGCCGCGCAGCAGGTACGAGGTGGTGCGGGAGCCGGGGTGCGAGGTGAGGGCGAGGGAGGCCTGCCCCTCGGCCAGGTACGCCGTCACGGTCAGGTTGGTGCCCGGGCTCAGCGTGAAGTCCAGGGGATCCGAGACCACTTGGGCGCCGACCGGCACGGTCGTGGACTCCCGTCCGCTGAACGTCACCGTCCGGGAGGTCCCGGGTTCCACCGCCGCCATCCCGGCCCGCCCGCCCAGCGGAAGGGCCACCGTCACGGCGGTCAACGGCAGCGCGCTGCCGCCGAAGGCGTTGGAGAAGCGCAGCCGGAGGCGGTCGCCGCCGGTGGTGACGCGCGCGGTCTGCCGCAGCGTGGTGTCGACGAGCACCGCCCGGTCCCCGGTGAACGGCGCCGGCGGCATGTTGCCCGGCTCGGTGAGCTGGGGCATCGCTGACCAGGTGTTCACCCAGCGCCGGGCGGACGAGACCGGGTCACCGGTGGCGGCCCCGTCCGTCCGCCGCGGGCTCCCGACCAGGGCGACCACGGCGGACGAGGCCACCACCACGGCCAGGGCGAGGACACAGCAGGCGATCACGGCCGCGAGCGGACCCCGTCCCGACGGCTCGGTGGGCCGGGGGCCGCCGAGCGGGTGCGCGGGCCGAGGAGAGGACGCCGGCTGGTGCGAGGGAGGGTGCGGGCGCGGGTGCGGGCGCAAGGGCGGTGCCTTTCTGCGGGTGCCGGGAGGGATGGAGGGAAGGCGGCGAGGGCGGCGAGGGCCGGGGAGTGAAGGACGAGTGCGGGGCGGGCGCAGGACGGGTTCAGGGCGGGTGCAGGGGCGAGACGAACGGGTCCGGGCGCGCGCCGCGTCGGCTCACGCCCGGAGGGTCGGTCGGTACGGGAGGTCCGCCGGGCACGCCGTGCCCATGCCGCGCACCGCGTCGGGCGGCGCAGCGGCCATGGCGGCGCGCGTCGGCTCACGTCGGCGCCTGTGCGCCGCCGTCCGCTCACGTCAACCCGTCGTGCACGCCGTCCCGTTGAGCGTGTACGACCCGGGTGCGGCGCTGTTGCCGGTGTGGTCGGCCTGGTAGCCGATGCCGACGCTCGCGCCGGGTGCGATCGCCGCGTTGTAGGTGGCGTTGGTCGCGGTCACGGCGCCGGAGGCCGGGCTGTACGTGGCGCCCCAGCCGTTGGTGACGGTCTGTCCGGAGGGCAGGGTGAAGCCGAGCTTCCAGCCGTTGACCGCCGTCGTACCGGTGTTGGTGATGGTCACGGACACGGTGAGGCCGGTGCTCCAGGCGTTGGTGGTGACGGTCACCTTGCAGGGGCCCGCCGGGGGCTGGGGCGCGGGCCCGGAGCCGTTGAGGCCGAAGAAGGTGAGGACACGCTCGCCCATGCCCCAGGCGTAGAGGTTGTGGCCGGTGCCCTGGAGGCTGATGGCCTCGACGGGGGCGCGGTCACCGGTGCCGCCGTAGCGGGTGCGGGTCCAGCTGGCCTGGGGTGTGTCGGTGGCGGCCGGTGTCTGGCTCACCCCGTGCACATTCGTCCACTGCTTGATCTCCTCGCCGAAGTTGGGGTAGCGCAGCACGTCGTCCGTGGTGCCGTGCCACAGCTGCATCCGGGGCCGGGTGCCCGTGTACCCCGGGTGGGCGCCGCGGACGAGGTCGCCCCAGGCCTGAGGGGTGCGGGTGACGGTGCCGTTGGCGCAGTCGCTGTTCCACTCCGAGCCGTTGGTGGTGGCGAAGCAGGCGAACGGCACACCCGCGAAGGCGGCGCCGGCGGCGAACACGTCGGGGTAGTCGCCGAGGAGGACGTTGGTCATCATCGCGCCGGAGGAGATACCGGTGGCGAAGATCCGGCCGGTGTCGGCACCGTAGGTGCGGACGGTCCAGTCGACCATGGACTTGATGCCCACGGGGTCGCTGCCGCCGCCGCGGGTGAGCGCCTGCGGGGAGGAGACGTCGAAGCACTTGCTGCTGCGGGTGACGGACGGGTACACGACGATGAACCCGTACCGGTCGGCCAGTTGGGCGTACTCGGTGCCGTTGTACATCGCCGGTCCCGAGCCGGTGCAGTAGTGCACGGCCACCACGATCGCCGGGTTCACGGTGACACTGTCCGGCACGTACAGGTACATCTGCAGGTTGCTGGGGTTGGTGCCGAAGCCGGTGATCTCGGTGAGCGCGGCCCGGGGAGCGGCCTCGGCCCTCGCGTCCGCGGCGGTCGCCGCGGGGGCGGTCAGGAGCGTGGCGGCGAGCAGCGCCGTCAGCGCTCCCAGCAGTGCGACGAGCATCGGACGCCGTGGTCCGCGTGTGCGGTGGCGGGCGGTGGGGGTCACGTCGTTGTGCCTTCCCGTGAGGTCGGCGGGAAGGGAATCGTGACATGGACATGGAGGCCATGGAAGCGCTCCCACACGTCGAAAGAATTCGCTCGTACCGGCCGTCGGGCGCGACGGCCGCACCCGCCGAGCCCGGTCGGCCGCCTCCCACCTGGGCCGACCCAATGTCTTTTGCGCAAAGCGTTGACCAGAAAGCGCTTGCCCTCTACGTTCCGTTCAGCGATGTGAACCAGGCGCGGCGCAGCACTCCCCCATCTCACATTCGGTGATCAGAACACTGAACAGAGTTTACATACACGACCCAACAGCTCTCCCGTGGAGGGACGCCCCCACATGCACACCGCCCCTCCATGTGCACACGCGCAAAGATCGGCCCCGGTCGCCGCCGCCACGCCGCCGACGACCTCCGCACCCGCCTCGCCGCCGTCGCCCCGGTGACGCCGGACGCGGGCCGCGGAGAACTCCGAGAACCATCACCCCCCATCCGCTCGGACAACAGAAGGAATCGGGACATGACTTCTGCGGTACGTCCGCGTGCCCGCACGCGCGCGCTGACCGGCACGTTCGCCGCGCTCAGCCTTTCGTTTGGCATGATCATGACCAGTGGAGCCACTCCGGCGAGCGCCGCCACCTGGCCGTCGGCGAACGGCAGCCAGCCGGTGTCCTCCACCATCTCGGTCTCCGGCACCAGGGACGGCGGCATGGTCCGCTACTACGGCAGCGGCGCCCTGGCCGGTGACGGCCAGGAGGAGGGCCAGGACCCGATCTTCAAGCTCGCGGCCGGCGCGACGCTGAAGAACGTCATCATCGGCGCGCCCGGCGCCGACGGCATCCACTGCGAGGGCAACTGCACGCTGCAGAACGTGTGGTGGGAGGACGTCGGCGAGGACGCGGCGACCTTCCGCGGCGGGTCCACCTACACGGTGACCGGCGGCGGCGCGAGGAAGGCGGCCGACAAGGTCTTCCAGCACAACGGCCCCGGCACCCTGAACATCTCCAACTTCGCGGTCAGCGACTTCAAGACGCTGTACCGCTCCTGCGGCGACTGCTCCACGCAGTACACCCGCAAGGTGAACCTCAGCAACATCGAGGTCACCGGGACCGGCTCCACCGCACGGCTGGTCGGCATCAACGTCAACCGGGGCGACGTGGCGACCCTGCGGGGCATCACGATCCTCAACGACAGCGGCCGCAAGGTCATCCCGTGCCAGAAGTACAACAACAACACCGCTGTCGGTACGGGCCCCGACAGCACCAACTGCAAGTACGCCACCTCGGACATCACCTACAGGTGAACCCGCTCGTCACCCACCGGTGAGTCCCCGACGGCCGGACGGCGCCTTCCCCCACGGGCCCCGTCCGGCCGTCGGCCGCGCACGCGGGGCGGTCACCGTCACGTTCCCGCCCCGCCCGGCCTCACCAGGCCTTGCGCTGCCAGAGCGGACCGATCAGCGCCCACTCCTCGTCCCACCGGTCCATCCGCCGCCGCTCCATCCGGCCGCGCACCAGCCGACCGCCCACGAAGGGCACGGCGCCCACGAACAGGCCCGCGAGAGCGCCGACGAGCGTGGCGCGCAACCGGGCCTGCGACTCGCTCGCCGGCTTGGTGACCAGCAGGCCCCGGGCGTCCGTCCAGACGGTGACCGGGGCGCCCATCAGCGTGGCGGGGTCGACCCGGGCCTGGCCCTCGTGGGCCGAGCCGTCGGGCGCCGTCCAGCGGACCTTCGCCCACACCTTCTCCGTGGCCGTGCCGCTCGCGCCGGAGGGTTCGGGCGCGTCCTCGGTGAGGACGGCACCCACCGGGCGCCATTCGGCGCGCTGCCGGGCGAGGCCCGACTCGACGGAGTCCGCGGCCATCAGACCGGCCGCCACACCGCCGAACAGGGTCAGCGCCCAGGCGATCAGCACGACCCAGGACTCCAGCCGGTCGCTGCGCCGTCTGAGCGGGTTGCGCCGCCATCGCCACAACCAGACCTTCGGACCACGGAATGCCACCATCGGGGGCACCCTCCCTCACACGCGCAGGACTGCCGGACCGCCCTCCCATACGGCGGCGGTCGCGCCCCTGCTCATGCGACGTGGGTCACCCCACCGGATCCGGACGGCCCCCGGCCGCCGCTCTCTCCCGCCCACACACCCGCTGACCTGCGGCGAAGGCCTCCCGAAGGGTGACTGTCAGTGGCGGGGTGCAGACTGGCCGGTGACTGGGACGACGATGTCCGGGAGGTGGCCGGGATGGCTGACGTACTGCTCACCGTGGGCACACGCAAGGGGCTGTTCATCGGGCGGCGCCGCGGGGGCGCCTGGGAGTTCGACGAGACGCCGTACTTCAACGCCCAGGCGGTCTACGCCGTCGCCATCGACACCCGTACGGACACCCCCCGGCTGCTGGTCGGCGGCGACAGCGCCCACTGGGGCCCCTCCGTGTTCCACTCCGACGACCTCGGCCGCACCTGGACCGAGCCCGCGCGGCCGGCCGTGAAGTTCCCCAAGGACACCGGGGCCTCGCTGGAGCGGGTGTGGCAGCTGCACCCGGCCGCCGCCGAACCGGACGTGGTGTACGCGGGCACGGAACCGGCCGCGCTGTACCGCTCGGCGGACCGCGGCGAGACCTTCGAGCTGGTCCGGCCGCTGTGGGAGCACCCGACCCGGGACAGGTGGGAGCCGGGGGGCGGCGGCGAGGGGCTGCACACGGTCCTCACCGACCGCCGCGATCCGCGGGCGGTGACCGTGGCCGTCTCCGCGGCCGGGGTGTTCCGCACCCGGGACGGCGGGGAGAGCTGGTCACCCTCCAACTCCGGTGTCTCCGCGGTGTTCCTGCCGGACCCGAACCCGGAGTTCGGCCAGTGCGTGCACAAGGTGGCGCGGGACGCGGTGACCCCCGACCGGCTCTATCTGCAGAACCACTGGGGGGTGTACCGCAGCGACGACGCGGGCGCGCACTGGGAGGACATCGGCGCGGGTCTGCCGTCCACGTTCGGGTTCGCCGCGGTCGCCCATCCGCACCGCGGGGACACCGCCTATGTCTTCCCGATCAACGCCGACGCGGACCGTGTCCCGGCCGACCACCGCTGCCGGGTCTTCCGCACGGCGGACGCCGGCCGCGGCTGGGAGCCGCTGTCGGCGGGGCTGCCGACGGAGGACCACTACGGCACGGTGCTGCGCGACGCGATGTGCACGGACGACGCGGACCCGGCGGGCGTGTACTTCGGCAACCGCAACGGCGAGGTGTACGCGTCGGCCGACGACGGCGACAGCTGGAGTCAGCTGGCCTCCCATCTGCCGGACGTGCTGTGCGTGCGCGCGGCGGTCGTGGGCTGAGTCATGGGACAGCGCTGCCTCAGCTCACACGCGTGCTCCAGCCGGGGGTTCCCGCTCGGCGTGGGCCTCCGGCGGCGACGTGTCGTCGATGCCGGGTCCTGTCCGCCGTACGCCGAGTCGGGCGTCGTCCGTTCCCCGGCCGGCCGCCGGTGCCGTCTCAGGACAGGAAGCGGCCGTAGGGGCCGTTGCGCATCCCGTTCTTCTGCTGCTGGCTGAAGTGGCAGTTGGGGTAGTCGTAGAACGAGCCGGACATCGGTGTGCCGTCGGTGAAGGAGGAGTCGGGCAGGCCGAAGGCGTGGCCCAGTTCGTGCACCATGCCGCCGTACCACCGGTTCATCGCGCCGTTGGTCCCGGCGGCACCGTCGGCGTCATGGCCGCTGAGGATCACCCAGCCGTTGCCGCCACCGCCCCCGGAGACGTTCGTCTTCTCCGCGCTGATCTCGCCGACGCACAGCCAGCGCGAGTCCGGAGCACCGAGGCCGAATCTGCTCATCAGCTCCTGCTGCATGTTGAACACCACCCACCAGTACTCTTCGCCACCGTTCGGGGTGTTCTCGTACCAGGCCCGCTGGTGGGCGCCCTGGACCACCTCCACCACGGGTTCGTTCAGGCGGAAGGTCACCCCGAGTTCCTGGCGGTAGAAGCGCTGTGACTCGCGCATGACGCCGGCGATGCCGTTGGGGTAGCGCGCGTCGTTCGCCACGTTCGACGGCCTCAGCCAGAACACTCGCACCGTCCCGGTCGGCGGGGCGGCCACCGCCGCCGTCCCCGTCGCCGCCCGGGCGGTGCCGGCGAACACCCCGGAACCGAGCGCCGCGATTCCCCCGGCCGCCGCGGTCAGTGCCGCGCGGCGCGTGAACCTGCATCCTGTCACCGGTCACCCTCCTCATCGAGGCGTGCTCATGACAAATCACGTTAGCACCGGCATGCGAAATGGCGAACAGCGTGCGACAAGTCGGATGTTCAACGGGTCCCTGAGCAGTGCGGCGCCGTGGTCGGCCCGGACCAGTTGCTCCCGGAGCCGTGCGACTGGAGCGGGCCGTGTACTGCTTCAGCGACTGGTGCGGGCCGCGTACTACTTCAGGAAGTGCCGATTCCTCAGGAAGTCGGTGGCGACGGTGGCGGGTTCCCCGCCCTTGGCGCTCACGGCGGTGTTCAGTTCCTGCATCACCTCGGTGGTCAGGATCTCGGCGAGCGGCTCGAGGACCTCCAGGATCTCCGGGTGCTCCTCGTCCGTCTTCCGCATCACCTGGGGGACGGCGTTGTAGATCGGGAAGAAGCTCTTGTCGTCCTCCAGGACCCGCAGGCCGAGCGCGCCGATGCGGCCGTCGGTGGTGAAGACCTCGCCGAAGTCGCAGTTGCCCTCGGCGGTCTGGGTGTAGACCACGCCGATACCGAGGGATGTCGTCCTGCCGCCGGTGATGCCGTACGCCTTCGCGTAGCCGGGATAGCCGTCGACGCGGCTGAGGAACTCCGACTCGACACAGACCTTCGACGAGGGGTTCTCGTTGAGGTACGCGGCCATGTCGGAGTCGGTCCTCAGGTTGTTCTTCTCGGCGAAGTCCTCGGCCGCGGCGAAGGCGAAGGTGTTGTTGAAGGGGGCGCGCTCTCCCCAGACGACGCCGTTCTTCTCCAGGTCCAGGTTCTTGACCGCTCTGTACTGCTTCTCGGCGTTGAAGACGGGCTCCTGCTTCAGGAAGTCGACCCAGGCCGTGCCGGTGTACTCCCAGTAGACGTCGCTCTCCCCACGTGTCAGCTTCGCCCTGGTCTGGCTGGCGCCCTTGCTGTTGGTCTCGTCGACGACGGTCGCGCCCGCCGCACACATCATCTTGATGGTGAGCTGACCCAGCAGGAGTTGCTCGTCGAACTCCTTGGAGCCGACTTTCACCGTGACCCCCTCGAGCGCGCCGGAATCGACCGACCCCGCCTCGACTCCGGTGCACGGGCCCTTCCCGGTGTCCGCGCCGCCCTCCGTCAGACCGCCGCCGCAGGCGGTCAGTCCGAGCAGAGCGGTCGATATTCCGGCGGCGACGGCGATCGATCTCGGTGAGGACGGCATGACTGTTCCTTCTTTCTGGCCAGGGGTCATGAAGGGGGCGGGTCGGAGTGATCCGCTGTCGTGGATCGAGGAGGGGCGGGTTCAGCGGATGCCGCGAGGGGTGAGGCAGCGCTGGAGGATGCCGGCGGCCCAGTCCATCAACAGGGCGAGCACGGCGATCATCACGGAGGCCACCAGGACGGCGAAGGGCCGGTCGCTGCGTACCGCGCCGAACAGCGTCGCGCCCAGGCCGCCCGCACCGAGAAAACTGCCCAGGGGCACGGTGGCCACGGCGAGCACGATCGCGGTGCGGGTACCGGCGCCGATGATGGGCACGGCCAGGGGCAGTTCCACGCCGAGCAGGATTCTGGCGGGGGACATGCCCATCCCCCTAGCCGCGTCCAGCACGCTGGGGTCGATGCCCTGCAGACCGACGATGGTGTTCCGCAGGACCGACAGGGTGGTGTAGCGCAACGGCGTCGAGCTGGAGGTGCTCTGGTCGGCGATCCGGCAGTCCGTCGGGGACTCCTTCGTCGCCTCGCACGACGCCCCTTCCATCTTCGCCGGCCACTACGACCCGTCCTTCACCCTCGACCTCTGCCTGAAGGACCTCCGCCTCATCCAAGGGCTCCAGAACGGCCTCGGCGCCGAGCTGCCCCTCACCGATGCCGCCCGCGGCGCGTTCACGCTCGCCGCCGATCGCTACGGCCCCGACGCGGCCGAACTGCATGTCGCCAAGCGCATCGAGGACGACGCGGACGTCTCGTTCCGCCTCGCCGGAGAGTGGGTTCCGCCCTGGGAGGTCGACGACAGCGGTTCCTCGGCGCCGGTCCGTGCGTGAGCGTCGGACGAGGGGGAGGGTTCACCGTCACGGGCGACAACCGGGAGGGGAATCGCATTCACGTCGACGGCTCTTCCGAGGCCGGCGGTCGCGAGAAGCCGCCGGCCGCCGAGCCGTCACACGCACCACGGGTTACGGCAGGCGCCAGTCCACCGGCTGGGCACCCTGCTGGATCAGCAGGTCGTTGGCACGGCTGAACGGCCGGGAACCGAAGAAGCCGCGGTCCGCCGACATCGGGGACGGGTGCGCGGACTCGATCGCCGGAAGGTCCCCCAGCAGCGGTCGCAGATTGCGCGCGTCGCGCCCCCACAGGATGGAGACCAGCGGCTTGCCGCGCCCCGCGAGGGCCCGGATCGCCTGTTCCGTGACCTCCTCCCAGCCCTTGCCCCGGTGCGCGGCCGGCTTGCGCGGGGCGGTGGTGAGCGCTCTGTTGAGCAGCAGCACACCCTGCTGCGTCCACGGCGTGAGATCGCCGTTCGACGGCCTGGGCAGCCCCAGGTCGGAGTGCGCCTCCCGGAAGATGTTCTCCAGACTCCCCGGCAGTGAACGCACCTCGGGCGAGACCGCGAAACTCAACCCGATGGCCATCCCGGGGGTGGGGTAGGGATCCTGTCCGACGATCAGGACACGGACGTCATCGAAGGGCTGCTGGAAGGCGCGAAGGACATTCGCCCCGGAGGGAAGATAGGTCCGGCCGGCCGCTATCTCGGCGCGGAGGAAGTCCCCCATGGCCGCGATGCGTTCGGCCGCGGGTTCGAGAGCCTTCGCCCAGCCCGCTTCAACAAGTTCATGCAAGGGTCGTGGTGCCACAGCCCGTCACTCTACTGGTGGACACACGTCGCCCGGCACAACTCACAGGCCCGCACGCACGACCGCCGCCCTGGCGCTACTCTTCTGCCTCGTCGAGCGCTTCGCCGAGATCTCCGTCGAGCGCTTCGCCGAGATCTTCGACCCGGTCGAGCAGATCACGCGGCCGGTCACCGGGAAGGAGGGGAGCCCGTTGCATCCACTGGTCAAGCCACTCCGCCATCGCCATCACGCCTCGCCGGCCCCTCGTCTTCGATGCCCCCGTCCCGGAACTCCCGGGACCCGGCGGGGCGATCTGTCATGACCGGCGGCGAGCCTCCCGTCGTCCTCGCCGTGGACTCCGGCGGGTCAGGGCTCCGCGCGGCGCTGGCCCGGGGCACCGAGGTGCTCGGCGAGCCCGCGCTCTGCGGGGAGGCGGTACGGACCGGCGAGCGCGGGATCGACGCCGGGGAATTCCTGGAGCGGCTGCTGCCCCTGGCGCGGCGGCTGCTGGACGCCGCCGGGTGCGACCGTCCGGCGGCGGTGGCCGTCGGGGCCGCCGGGTTCGCGACGCTCGGTGAACAGCTGCGCGCCGAGCTGCCGTCGGCGCTGACGCGCGAGCTGGGAGTGCGCCGGGTCGCGCTGGCGGCCGACGCGGTCACCGCGTACACCGGCGCCCTCGGTGCGCGGCCGGGTGTGGTGATCGCCGCGGGTACGGGTCTGATCGCGATCGGCACGGACCTGACGGGCTGGCGTCGGGCGGACGGCTGGGGTCATCTGCTCGGGGACTGCGGTGGCGGCGCGTGGATCGGGCGGGCCGGGCTGGAGGCGGCCCTGCGGGCGCACGACGGGCGGACCGGCGGTTCGGCCCCGCTGCTGGCCCGCGCCGAGGAGCTGTTCGGCCCGGTGGAGGGGCTGCCCGGCCGGCTGTACCCGAGGCCCGACCGCCCGGCGGTCCTCGCGTCCTTCGCGCCCGAGGTGGCCGCCTGCGCCGGGGACGACCCGGTGGCGGCGGGGGTGCTGCGCGAGGCGGCCCGGCACCTGGCCGACGCGGCGGCGGCCGTCTGCCCGGCCCCGGCCCCGGGTTCGGGCGAACCCCGAGTGGCCCTGACCGGCGGGCTGTTCAGGCTGGGCGACCCGCTGCTCGGTCCCCTGGAGGCCGAGTTGGCGCACCGGCTGCCGTACGCGCGGCGGGTGCCGGCGGAGGGGGATCCGCTGACGGGTGCCGTACGGATCGGGGCGGCGCTGGCGACCGGCGGGCTCGGGTTGCCGTACGACGAACGGATGTTGTACGTGGTGGCCGAAAAATAGTACCTGAAACAGGGAGAAATCCAGCCTGTCGGACAAGCGGCATCGAGGTCACCCAAGTGCGCCGCTCAGCAGATAAATGCGGTATCGATCGGCCCTGATCGGTCCGTAACTCATCAGACAAAACAGGACGGATACCGCTCACCTGCACCCTCCCCGAACAGGGGAGCCCAAGAAGCCAGTAACATGCGGCGCCATGAGCTCCCCCACTGGGCCCGCGTCCGGCCTGCCAGTACGAATGCCGCGACCCCGCCAGCCCGGGCGGCACCGCCGTCCGGAGCCCCTGGCGGCTCCCGAGGGCGCGCCCGCGCTCGTCCTCGCGGTGCCCGGCACGCCCAGCGCCGCCACGCGCGGCCTCGCCGAGGAGGTCGTGAGCATCGCGCGCTCCGAGCTCCCCGGCCTCGACGCCCGCATCGGCTACGTCGACGGGGGCGCCGACGAGTTCCCCACGCTGCAGTCGGTGCTCGCGCGCGCCGCCGAGGAGCGCACCGCCCGTTACGAGCAGGCGGTCGCCGCCGGCCTCGACGTCAAGGAGCCGGAAGGGCTCGTCGCCGTCGTCGTGCCCCTGCTGGCCGGTCCGGACAGCGCCACGCTGCGCCAGGTCCGCCAGGCCGTCATGGAGAGCCGGATCGCGGCCGAGCTGACCGATGTCCTCGGTCCGCACCCGCTGCTCGCCGAGGCCCTGCACGTACGGCTGTCGGAGGCCGGTCTGGCGCGTGCCGACCGGGCCCGGCTGTTCACCGTCGCCACCGCCGCGGACGGCATCGTCCTCGCCACCGTGGGCGGCGAGGAGGCCGTGCAGGCCGCCGGGATCACGGGCATGCTGCTGGCCGCGCGGCTCGCCGTGCCGGTGATGGCCGCCGCCCTCGACCAGGAGGGCTCGATCACCTCCATCGCCGAGCAGCTGCGCTCCTCCGGCTCCCAGCAGCTGGCGCTCGCGCCGTACCTGATAGGGCCGGAGATCGACGCCGGTCTCATCGAGGCGGCCGCGACGGAGGCGGGCTGCTCCGCCGCCGAGGCGCTCGGCCCCTACCCGGCGATCGGCAAGCTGGCCCTCGGCAAGTACACGACGGCGCTCGGCATCGCGCCGCAGCAGCCGCAGGGCCTGCCGGTCCGCTGAGCCCCGGCACTCCGCCCGGACCGCGACCCCTGCGGCCGAGGGGCCGCTCCTCTCGCAGGAGCGGACCCTCGGCCGTACGCGTGCCACGCCGCGCCGCGCGGCTCTCGCGGTGGCGGGATCAGCCGCTCAGGACGACGCAGGAGGCGGCCGGGGCCGCGATCGAGCCACCGTGCGCCGGTATCCCCGTGTCCGGGTCGACCGTGAACCAGGTGACGTCACCGGAGCGCTCGTTGGCCACGTACAGGGTGCCCGCCGCGTAGGCGAGGGCGCGGGGCCAGTGGCCGCCGCAGGGCACGGTGGTGACCAGGCGCAGCCCGTCGCCCTCGACGGCGAGCACGGAGAGGACGTCCGTGCCACGGGTGGCCGTCCACACGAAACGGCCGTCGGGGGACACGACGACGCCCGAGGGGTACGCGTCACCCTCCGGGGCGTCCGGCAGCACCGGGGTCTCCGCCAGCGTCTCCAGCAGGCCGTCAGAGGCGTTCCAGCGGCACACGGTGACCGTGGGGGCGAGTTCGTTCAGCACATAGACGTACGATCCGCCCGGCTCGCCGTCCGGGGCGCCGGGATGGAACGCCAGGTGGCGCGGTCCCGAGCCCGGCCGCAGGGCCGTCTCGTGGTGCACGACCGGGACGCCGTCCTCCAGCGCGCAGACCCGCACCGAGTCCGTGCCGAGGTCGACGCCGAGGAACCGGCGGCCGCTCGGGTCGGGCAGCACCTGATGGGCGTGCGGCTCCCGCTGGCGGCTCGGGTCGGGCCCGGAGCCGGTGTGCCGGAGCGTGCCGGACGCGGGCGCCGCGAGAGTGCCGTCGGGGCGCACGGGGACGGCGGTGACGCTGCCGGAGCCGTAGTCGGCGGTCAGGACATGACCGGCGTGTACGGCGAGATGGGTGGGGCCGTCGCCGACCGCCACCGGGGGGCCGGTCAACTCCGGCGTGTCGCCCGTCACCCGGTAGGCGGCCACGGCGCCCCCGGGGCGCTCGCTGACCGCGTAGAGGGTCTCCCCGTCCGGCGCGAGGGCGAGGTAGGACGGGTCGGGGACGTCGTCCACGCCCCCCAGGACGGTGAGCGCGCCGCTCTTCTCGTCTACGGCGGCGACGAGGACGCCGGGTCCTCCCGCCGACGTGAACGACCCGATGTACGCCCGTCGTCGCCGCGGTCCGCCCGCCGCGTCCATGCCCGCTTCCGCTTCCGCAGTCATTGCCGTCCCCTCCCGCTCGCCCGGTGTGCGCGCGAACAGTAGCAGGAGGTCTAGACCAAAGTCTGCGGCGGTGGCGCGGACCGGGACCCGTGCGCCCCGCGAGTGCCTCCGGCTCCCTCGCACACGGCGCCCAGGGCGTGCACCGGGGGCGCCCGGCGCGGGTCGGTCTACGGACCGGCGGCCCGCGAGCCCGGGGCAGCCGCACCGAGCGGCATCGCCAGCTCGGACAGCGCCGTCTCCAGATTGCGCAGATGCGTCAGGGCGGGGCCGGCCTCGGGCCGGGAGGCGGCGGTCGGAGCAGGACGCGCCGGGGAGGCCGCGGTCGGGGAAGCCGGCGTCCGGAAGGCCGTGGCCGAGGAGATGACCGTACGGGAGGCCGTCGACCGGGAGGCCGTCGTGCGGGGAGCGGCTGCCGGGTCCGTGGCGGACGGTCGGCCGGCGGGCTCCGTCAGGGCCTCCACGGCGGCCTTCACCTGGCGGCAGGCGGCGATCAGGGCGGCCTCGCGCGATCCGGCCGGGTCGGCGGTGGCGGAGACCAGGGCGCGCACCTCGCTCACACAGTGGTCGAGCAGCCGGATGGCCTCGCGGGCGCGGGCCTTGCGGGCCCGGTGCGGGTTCAGCGGGTGGACCAGCGGGGCGAGCGCCATCCGGGCCCTGGCGAACAGCAGTTCCAGCTCGGCGGCGTGCGGGGTCGGGTCGGCTCCGGGGACCCCCTCCAGCCGGGCGGCCGTGGCGGTCGCGGTGGCGTGCACGCAGTGCAGCGCCCGCTGGATCCAGGCGTCGTTGGTCGCGTGGGTGGTGACGGGCAGGACGAGGACCACGGCGAGCATGGCGCAGACCGCGCCCACGCCCGTCTCGACCAGACGCAGCGCGAGCAGGCCGGGGTCCAGGACGCCCAGCAGGCCGTAGAGGAGGCTGGCCATGACGGTGACCGCCAGCATCATCCAGGAGTACGAGACCGCCGCCGTGTAGAAGATCCCGAAGACGCAGACCGCGACCAGCGCGGCCGAGGACGCGGGCGCCCCGTCCAGCGGGACGGCGACGAAGAGTCCGACGGCGACACCGATCACGGTGCCCAGGACCCGGCGGAAGCCGCGGACCAGGGTCTCACCGCGGGACGCGGTGTTGACGAAGATCCACCAGGCGGTGCCGACGGCCCAGTACCAGCGGTCCTCGGAGAGCGCCTGGCCGACGAGCAGCGCGACACCGCAGGCGACCGCGGCCTGACAGGCCTGCCGGGTGGTGGGCCGCGCCAGTCCCGTCCCGGGCGGCCCGACGGGGAGCGCGACGGTCGGCAGCGAGCGCTCGATGGGCCACAGCACGAACCGCACCGTGCCCGCGACCAGCAGGGCGAGAGCCATGGCGGCGTACAGCTCGGGCAGGTGCGCCGGGACGGCGTGGAGGAACTGCGCGACGAAGAAGCTCATGAACGCGAAGATCCCGAGCGCCTGGCCGCGCGGCCCCCAGCGGCGGGCGTAGACCCCGCCGAGGACGGTGGCCACGAACGCGAGGTCGCGGGCGGCGGTGACGTCGTGCAGGACGGCGGCCAGGGCGAGCACGGGGAAGCCGGCCACCGGCAGCAGGGCGGTGGTGAGCCGCTGGGCGGGGACGGTCGCGTCGGTGACGGTGAACAGGGCGAGGAGGGCCGCGAGCCCGGCGGTGATGGAGGCGGGGAGCGAGAGGCCGCCGAGTTCGGACACGGCCACGGCGGCGCCCACGCCGATGACGGCGCGGAGCGCGTTCCGCAGCCGCAGCAGCCCCGGATCGGGAGCCGTGAACATCCTCTTCATGACGGTGTGCCGCCCCCTTGCCGTGGTGCCCGCCCCGCCCACGGCCGGTCCGGGGTCTCCGGGTGGCGGCGGGCACGGCGAAGGCGCCGCGCTCCGGACCGGCCTCGTCGCCGTCCGGCACCGCGCGGCGCCGTGAGTTGCGTGTAGACGGCAGAGGTATCACCTCGCGCCCCAATGGCTCAACACGGCCTCGCACGGGTGGGCCATTGGTACAGTCATGGCGCCGGAATCCCGGCATCTGGTAGGCCAACGGATCAGACGGAGGCGACAGGCCATGGCCGTGGACGAGCTGGACACCCGCATCCTGCGGCTGCTGCTGGACCGGCCGCGCACCAGCGTGCGGGAGTACGCCCGTGTCCTCGGCGTCGCCCGGGGCACGCTCCAGGCCCGGCTGGACCGGCTGGAGCGCGACGGGGTGATCACCGGCACGGGTCCGTCGCTCTCCCCCGCCGCGCTCGGCCACCCCGTACTGGCCTTCGTGCACATCGAGGTGACCCAGGGGCATCTCGACGACGTCGGGGACGCGCTGGCGGCCGTGCCGGAGATCATCGAAGCGTTCTCGATCACGGGTGGCGGCGATCTCCTGACCCGGGTCGTGGCCCGCGACAACGCGCATCTGGAGGACGTCATCCAGGCGCTGATCAGCCTGCCGGGCGTGGTGCGCACCCGGACGGAGGTGGCGCTGCGGGAGCGGGTGCCGTACCGGCTGTCGCCGCTGGTCGGGTCGATCGGCGCGGCGGCGGGCCGGTCGGCGGGAAGCTGACCCTGAAAGGCCCCCGGGTCCTCCTGGCACCCTGGAGTCCATGAGCACCATCCGCAGCACTTCGGTCATCTTCGATCTCGACGGAACGCTCGTGGACAGCGAGCCGAACTACTACGAGGCGAGTCTGCGCATCCTCGCCGAGTACGGCGTCACTGGCTTCACCTGGGCGGATCACGAACGGTACGTCGGCATCAGCGTCCACGAGACGGTCGCGCACTGGCGGGAACGGTACGGTCTCGCCGCCCCCGCCGAGGCGATCGTCGCCGCCAAGAACCGCCACTATCTGGAGCTGGCCCGCACCGGCACCCGGGTCTACCCCGAGATGCGGAAGTTCGTGGAACTGCTCGCGGCCGAGGGGGTGCCCATGGCCGTGGCCTCGGGGTCGTCACGGGAGGCGATCGAGGTGATCCTCGGCGGCACGGGCCTCGACGCGTATCTGAGGACCGTCGTGTCGGCGGAGGAGGTCGACCACGGCAAACCGGCGCCCGACGTCTTTCTGGAGGCCGCTCGCCGGCTGGGGGCGCGACCGGCCGACTGTGTCGTCCTGGAGGACGCGGCGCCGGGGGTCGCCGCCGCGCACGCGGCCGGCATGCGGTGCGTCGCGGTCCCCTATCTCGCCGGGCAGGCCGACGATCCGGCGTTCGCGACAGCGGGGCTGCTGGTGCGGGGCGGGCAGGGGGAGTTCACGGCGCGGGAGGCGTACGACTGGGTCCTGGCGTCGGGTTGAGACGCGCGGCGGGACGGGCGGAGCCCGGTCCGCCGAGGGTGTCGGTGGACCGGGCTCCGCCCGTGCCGTGGGGTCGGGATCAGGTCGCTGTGCCGTGCGCCGCCTTCCGGGCGCGCCGGTGCAGGAGCCAGCCCGTCACGGTGAGCGCGGCGGCCGAGGCGGCCACGCCGAGCACGGTCATACCGGTGGAGGCGAGGCTGCCGCCGCCCCCGGTGGTCGTGGTGCCGCCCGTGCTCGTGCCGGCGGACGAGCTTCCGGCGGACGTCGAACCGCCGCCGGAGCCACCGGAGGTGGACGTGCCGCCGTCGGTGTCGCCGCCACCGGTGGTGGTCGTGTCACCGCCGCCGTCGTCGGTGTCGACCGGGTCCTGGCCGACGAAGGCGACGGGGACCTTGACGTCCTGCGAGCGGTCGCCGGACAGGGTGTGGTCGGCGCGGGTGGCGAGGACACAGGTGGCCTTGAAGCAGTCGGTGTACTCGTCCTTGGCGTCGACGGTCAGCTCGACCTCGAACGTGCCGCCGTCCTCGTACGGGATCGCCAGCTCCTCGCCGTAGTCGGGCGGGTTGGAGGAGATCCACGCGGAGGAGTGCGACCCGCCCGTCATGTCGACGCCGCCGATGCACGGGGTGGGCAGTTCGCCGGCGCCGTTGTCGACGCAGAGGGCGACGTAGATGCCCTTGTCCTCGTCGTAGCCGGAGCCGGTGACCTTCAGGGTCTGCTTCTCGGTGGCGAGGTTGTTGACCGGGGTGACGGTGAGCTTCTGGCCGTCGGGCCCGGTGACGGTCTTCGTGCCGGACGGCTTGTCGTCCTCTCCGTCGCCGTCCCCGTCGCCGCCGCCGGTGGTGTCGTCGGTCTCGGTGACGGTGAGGGTGAAGGGGGCGGTGCGGGTGGTGCCGACGGAGTTCTTGAACACCGCGCGGTACTCGTAACCGTCCTGCGCCGCCCGTGCCTTGAAGGTGTACGTGTTCGCCGTCGCGCCCTTGACCACGGACCAGGTCTGGGCGCCGTCGGTGCTGACCTCCCAGGTCACGGTGGGTTCGGGGGTGCCCTCGGCCGCCGCGACGAAGGAGACCTCGTCGCCCGGGGCCACGGTCCGGGAGGTCGGGGTCTGGGTGACCTTCGGGGACATCCGGCGGTCGAGCTTGGTGATCTCGCCCTCGGAGGGGCTGCCGACGTAGACGGTGGTGCCGCCCGGGGCGACCGCGAGGGAGGCGGAGCCGTTCTGGGACTCGTTGTCGGCCAGCTTCGTGGGTACCGCGGCCGGTGCGTAGGAGGTGGTGTCGTACACGGCGAGGTGGCTGGTGCGGTCGCCGCCGTTGCCGGAGTCGCCGTTGTCCTGCCAGACGACGAAGGCCCGGCCGGTGGCGGTGTCGAAGGCGAGGTCGGCGGCCTGGTCCGCCTCGGCGCCGGTCGGCGCGTCGATGGTCTTCAGGAGCTTGGCGTCCTTGTCGTGGACGCGCACCGTGGTGCCGCTGCCCACCCAGACGTTGCCGGTGGCCGGGTCCGCCTCGATGAACTGGACGTTCGCGGAGGGGAGTTCGGCCGAGGCGGTCACGGTGAAGGAGTCGGTGTCGATCCGGCGCAGGGTGCCGCCGGCGGAGCCCGCGGACCAGGCCGCCTTGTGGGCCTTGTCGACGCCGAGCGCGGAGCCGCCCTCCAGGGTGAGGGTGCGGTTCTCCAGCGGGACGGCCGTCGCGGTGTCCACCTCGGAGAGGGTGGCGCCCTGGGCGACCAGGACGGTGGTGGTCTTGGTGCCGGGGCCGATCCCGGTGATGTTGGCGCCGGCGATCCATTTGCCGGTGACGGCCGCGTCACCGGTCTCGGCGGTGCCGATGCCGCGCAGCGCGAACTGGAAGACGGCGCCGTCGCCGGCGAGCGGGGCGGCGATCCGTACGACGGCGCGGGGCGCGAGGGTGCCGGTGGTGCCCGGGGCCTGGGCGACGTGGCCGAGGCTCTTGCCGTCCGCCGGGTCGAGGATGTGCAGACCGCGCTCGTCGACCGTGCCGGAGGCGGCGAAGTTGTCCGAACCGGCGTACAGCTTCCCGGTCGTGGGGTGCAGCATCAGGTCGTTGACCTTGCCCGCCGCGGTGAACGCGGCGGACTCGGCGTAGCTGACCGTGCCGGCGGGTACGTCCTCGCCCTCGCCGCCGTCCCCGCCGCCGGTGTCCTGGCCCTCGAAGGCGACCGGGACACGGACGTCCTGGGAGCGGTCGCCGGAGTTGCGGTGGTCGACGCGGGTGACGACGGAGCAGACGACCTCGGTGCAGTCGACGCCGTTGTCCTCGGCCTTGATGTCGAGTTCGACGTCGAAGGTGCCGCCGTCGCCCCAGGCGACGGCGAGGGTGCCCTCGTACGGGTCGCCCTTGGGCACGATCCAGTGGGAGGAACTGCCGGTGCCGCTCTGGTCGGCGCCGCCGATGCACGGGGAGGGAATCTTGCCGTCGCCGTTGTCCTTGCACAGGGCGACGTAGATGGCCTTGGCCGTGTCGTAACCGGAGCCGGTGACCCGCAGTTTCTCGCCGTCCGGGTCGAGGTCGGCGGAGGCGGAGACGGTCAGTTTCTGGCCGTTCGCGCCGAGTCGGGTCTTCGGGGTGTCGGCGGCCTGGGCGGCGGTGCTCACCGTGACGGCGGTGACCGCGGCGGCCACCAGGACGGCGGCTCCGAGAAGCGCTGCGGGGCGTCTCAGCCGCGGCCGGGCGACCCGGCCCGGCCCCCGCCGCTCCGTCGTGTCGTCTCTCATGGGTTCCTCATTCGTCGGGTGCGTCCGCCGCACACCCGGGGGACGCCGAGGGCCGGGCCCCCGTCGAAGGGGCCCGGCCGGTGGGGTGGTTACGAGAAGCTGACGGGGACGTGCACGTCGTACTTGCGGTCGTTGCTGTCGAAGTGGTCGGCACGGGTGACCACGGCACAGGTGACGTCCTCGCCGCAGACGCTGCCGTCGTCGAGGGTGGCCTTGACGAAGATGTTCACGCTGAAGGTGCCGCCGGTGCCGAACTTGGAGCTGTTGGCGAAGAGGCCGCCGAAGGTGTTGTTGATCCAGTGCGAGGCGCCGGTGGCACCGCTCTCGTCCTGGCCGCCGAGGCACGGGGTGGGCTTGTTCGCGCCCTGCGCGCCGTTGACCACGCAGAGGCCGACGTAGATGCCCTGGCCGGTGTTGAAGCCGGAGCCGGAGACGGTGATGACCTGGCCGGACGCGGCGGCCGAGTTCGGCGCGGTCACGGACAGGTTGTAGGTGGTGCCGCCGTCGACGACGGTGCGGGTCGCGGTGGCGGCGGAGGCCGAGGTGGCGAGGCCCAGCGTCAGGGCGGAGGCGGCGACGGCGGCGAGACCGGCGCGGGCGGCGGTACGGGCGGAAGGAACGACTCTCATCGGGAGAGGACCTTTCTCGTCAGCGGTTGGCGGGAAACACCCGTCAACACTTAGGTAAGGCTTACCTAACCTTGCTCTTGATCTCTTTGTCAACAGAAAGCAAAGGACGCCACAAGTGCGTTGCTCAGGACGGGCTTTCACCGGCAAGCACGGTGAACTCCGCGACGGCCTCCCGGCCTCCGGTCACGGAGTACAGCCGTACGGTGTGCGCGCCCTCGGTCGCGGTGCCGTACACCGGGAAATCGCGGGCCACTTGGCCCGAGTCGTCGGCCACGGCCTGGTAGCGGGTGTCGTCGTCGATCGCGACCAGCACGACCTCACCCGGCGCGAAGCCCGTGCCGGTGACCTGTTGTTGTCCGTCGCCGGGCGCGAGGCTCGCGAGCTTCACGGCCGCGGAGGGGCCGGCCGCCGCGGACTCCTGTCCCGCGTCCGCCCCTGAGCCGGGTGCCTCCGTGCCGCCGGCGTCCGGGGCCGGGGAGGCGGCGTCGTCGCCACCGCCGGACGTGTCGTCCGGAGCGTCCTCCGGCCGCCCGGCCCCGGAGGCGCCGGTGCCCACGGTCACGTCGAGCGGGGCGAGTTCGTCCCCCGCCGCATACGTCCGCCCGCTCCACTCGGCGAGCAGCGCGGCGCCCTCGGCCGTCAGCGACACCCGCAGGCCCGACCAGGTCGCGCCGCCGCCGCGTACGGTCGGCGCGGAGGACCCCGAACCGACCTCGGCCAGCGTCAAGTCGCTCCTCTCCCCCGCCTGTTCGACCCGTACGGCGAGGGTGCCCGTACCGCCGTCGAGCCGCAGGCGCAGCTCGTCGAGGGTCAGGGGGGCCGTGCCGGGGCCGGCCAGCCGGATCGAGCCGTCGAAGGCGACGTCGGCGTCGCCGGCCTTCGGGGTCGTGCTGCCGCCGTCGACCGGGAACCAGGTCCGGCCGCCGGAGCCGCGCACGGCGGGCGCCCCGGCCGTCACCGTCACATCGGCGCCGCCGACGGCCCCGAACGCCGGGCCCCAGCTCGCGAATCCGCCGGACACCGCACGGGGCGCCCCGGCCGCGTCCTGTGCCGTCGCCGTGCCCTGACAGAGCAGGGCGAGCAGCGCGCCCGCCGCCGCCACGGCGGCACCAGGTCTGTTCATCACCTCGAAGTCCTTCCTGGAACGTCGGCCGCTCGGCCGACGAGACGCTCCGCCGCGCGGGCGTCGACTGTCGCGTGGACGGCTGTCGTCGGCATGCCGTCAGCTCGCGTCGGAGGTACGGCGTCGGCGCGCCCAGAACCAGGCCGCGCCGCCCGCCGCGACCAGTCCGGCCGCGGTGATGCCGAGCGGTACGGCGGCACTGCCGGTGTCGGCCAGCGGGTCGTCCGACGTGCCGGTGCCGCTCGACGTGCCGCCGGTGCCGCCGGTGCGCCCGGTGCTCCCTGTGCTGCCGGTCGTGGCCGTGCTCGCGTCGGCCGACGGCGTCGCCGTGCTGTCGGCGCCGGAGTCGTCGCCGCTGCCGCCGTCGGCACCGGCGAAGGTCACCGGGATACGGACCGTCTGGCTCTGGTCGCCGCCCCGGATGTGGTCGTTGCGGGTGATCACGGAGCAGGTCACACCGGACTTGCCGCAGTCCGTGTTGGCGTCCTTGGCCCGCACCTTGAGCGACACGGAGAACGTGCCCTTGTGCCCGCTGCCCTTGTAGGGCTTGGCCAACCCCTCCCCGTACGAGGGCGGGTTGGAGGAGATCCACACCGAGGCACCGGAGTCGCCGGACATGTCGACGCCGCCGATGCAGGGCGTGGGGGTCTTGCCGGCGCCGTTGTCCACGCAGAAGGCGACGTAGATGCCCTTCTCGGTGTTGTAGCCGGTGCCGGACACGGTGACCGTCTCGCCGTCCGGGTCGAGTCCGGAGGATCTGGAGACGGTGAGCTTCTGGCCCTCGGGGCCGGTCGCGGAGCCGCCGGCGGCCGTCGCCGAGGGGGCCGGGAAGAGGATCAGGGCACTCGCGACGGCGACGGCCACCGGGGCCGCGCGCAGGGCTCTCAGGCCACATCTGTGCATCGGTGTCAGCACTCCCACCATAGGAAACTCAGGTAAGGCTAACCTAAAGTAAACGAACATCCGGTTGGAGCGGTAGACATGGAAGGCGGTCCGATGCGTAGGTCCGGAAGACCTCAACTCACCATTGCCCGAAGGGGAGTTGCCGCACTCGCCGTTGCATTCGCGATGCTGGCGGCCGGATGCGCAGGCGGCGACGGGGGCAGCGAAGACAAGGGGGCGAAGCCGTCGCCGTCGTCGGCGGGCGCCCGCGCGGCCGCGGCCCAGAAACAGCTGAGGACGAATTCGCTCGTCCCGCTGGACGGTGCGGCTCCGACGCCGGAACTGCCCGTCACCGTCGACTCCTCCGACGGCCGGAAGGTCACCGTCGAGGACGCCTCACGCATCCTGCCGCTCAACGGGGGCATCGCGGAGATCGTGTTCACCCTCGGCCTCGGTGACAAGGTGGTGGGCCGGGACATCACCGCGACCTTCGAGGAGGCCAAGGGCCTTCCGCAGGTGACGAAGGCGCACGATGTGAGCGCGGAGAGCGTGCTCTCGCTGGAGCCGACCGTGGTGCTCGCCGACACCGACACCGGGCCCGGTGAGGCCGTCGACCAGATCCGGGACGCCGGGATTCCCGTGGTCGTCCTCGATCCGGCCAACGACCTCTCCGACGTGAGCACACGGACGACGCGGGTGGCGCAGGCGCTGGGCGTGCCCGCCGCCGGGAAGGCGCTCAACGCGCGGTTCGCCGACGAGCTGAAGGCGGCTCGGGCGGCCGTGCCCGAGGGGAGCCGGCCGAAGGTGGCGTTCCTGTACATGCGGGGGTCGGCGGCGGTCTATCTGATCGGCGGGAAGGGGTCGGGGGCGGACTCGCTCATCGACGCGGCGGGGGCGGAGGACGCGGGGGTGGCGGCGGGGCTGGACAAGCCGTTCACGCCGATCACCAGTGAGGCGCTCGTCAAGGCTCAGCCCGATGTGATCCTCATGATGAGCAAGGGACTCGAGTCCGTGGGCGGGGTCGACGGGCTGGTGGAGATCCCCGGGATCGCGGAGACGCCGGCCGGGATGGACCGGCAGGTGGTGGACCTGGAGGACGGGGTGCTGCTCAGCTTCGGGCCGCGTACGCCGTTGGTGATCGACATCCTGGTGGAGCGGCTGCACGCGGGGTGAGGGTGAGGGGGTGCGTTGTCGGGTGCGGGTGGGTGGGGGTTCTCGCGCAGTTCCCCGCGCCCCTGAAAGGTCTGCGGGCCGAAAAAGCAGGGCGCAGCCCGCTTTTTCAGGGGCGCGGGGAACTGCGCGACCAGCCCCCACCCACCCGCACCCGAACAACCAGCCGCCGAACCCTCACGTATCGAAGTCCACCGTCAACGTCTCCGACACCGGATACGACTGGCACGTCAGGACGTACCCCGCGTCCACCTCCGCGGGCTCCAACGCGAAGTTGCGCCGCATCTCCACCTCACCGGAGGTGACCCGCGCACGGCAGGTGCCGCAGACGCCGCCCTTGCAGGCGAAGGGCAGGTCGGGGCGGGTGCGTTGGGCGGCGTCGAGGACGCTGCGGTCGCGGGGAAGCGCGGCGGTGGTCGTGCGGCCGTCGAGGGTGACGGTGACCTCGCTGACCGGGCCCTCGGCGGCGGCCTCCTCGTGCCGGGCCTCCCGGACGGGCTCGTCGTCGGCGTAGAACAGCTCCTGGTGGACACGGTCGGCCGGTACGCCGAGACCGGTCAGGACCGACTGGGCGTCACGGACCATGCCGTGCGGGCCGCACAGCCACCAGTGGTCCGCCGTGCCGACGTCGACCAGGGCGCCGATGAGCGCCGAGAGCCGGTCGGCGTCGAGGCGGCCGGACAGCATCTCGGCCTCGCGGGGTTCACGGGACAGCACATGGGCGAGCTGGAAGCGGGCCGGGTGCAGGTCCTTCAGGTCGGCCAGCTCGTCGGCGAACATCACCGTGCCGGTGCGGCGGTTGCCGTAGAAGAGGGTCACCGTCGAACGCGGATCGGCGGCGAGCACCGACTCGGCGATGGAGACCATGGGGGTGATGCCGGAGCCGGCCGCGATCAGCACATGGTGGCCGGGGGTGGCCAGGTCCGGGGTGAAGAACCCGGTGGGGCCCATCACCTCGACGGTGTCGCCGGGCCGTACGTCACCGACGAGCCACGAGGAGAACAGCCCGCCCGGCACCACCCGCACCCCGATGCGCGGAGTCGTACCGGCCGGTGAGCAGATCGAGTACGAGCGGCGTTCGTCGCGTCCCTCGATCTCCCGCCGCAGCGTCAGCGACTGTCCCGGCGCGAACGCGAACTCCTCCGCCAGCTCCGCCGGAATCTCGAACCCGACGGCCACGGCGTCCTCGCAGAGCGGCTGCACGGAGGCCACCCGCAGGGCGTGGAAGACCGGACGGCGGCGGGCGCGCGGGCGCCCGCCCGAGCCGGTGGCCGCAGCGGCGGCAACAACGGCAGCGGCGGCAGCAGCTGTGCCGGACGCGCCAGGAGCGGCCGGGACGCCGGCGCCGGAAGCGGAGGGTGCCGGGCCCCTGGAGGGTGGCGGAGCCGTCGTGGTGTTCGCCGGATGCCCGGGCTCCGTCCGCACGCCTCCCGTCCGTTCTTCCCTGTCCGCGTCTGCTCTGCGGCCTTCCATCAGATCTCCTTGACGTGCTCGAACGGCTCGCGGCAGGTGTGGCAGCGCCACAGGGACTTGCAGGAGGTGGCGGCGAAGCGGGAGGTCTCCTCGGTGTCGGCCGAGCCGCAACGGGGGCAGGCGACCGAGCGCCTGGTGGGTGACAGGAGGAGGGGGACCGGGCCTCGGGGGGCGGCTCCGGGCGGGGCGATGCCGTGCTCCGTGAGCTTGCGACGGCCGGCCTCGGTGATCCAGTCCGTGGTCCAGGGCGGGGTCAGGGCCGTGCGGATCTCCACCCGCTCGTACCCGGCGGCACGCAGTCGCGCCGCCACGTCCGCGCGCATCTCCGCCATCGCCGGGCAGCCGGAGTAGGTGGGGGTCAGGCTCGCGACGACCGTGCCGTCGTCGGTCAGTTCCACGTCCCGCAGGACACCCAGCTCGGCGAGGGTCAGCATGGGCAGCTCGGGGTCCGGCACCTGCTCGGCGATGTGCCGCGCGCGCCGGACGGACCGGGCGGACGGGTCGGACCGGATGCCGGTCGGTGTGGTCACCATGTCGCCTCCGGATGGGCGCGGGCCACGCTCTGCAACTCGGCCAGCAGCGGCGCCAGATGCTCGGTGTGCTCGCCGGCGCGGCCCGCGCCCGCCAGCGGGCGGTACACCGGCATGGGCAGCCCGGCCGCCTCGGTGACCTGGCGGAGCACGGCGGCGACCTCGTCCCGTACGTCATAGGCGGTGAACAACTCGCCGAAGTACGGGGCCACTTGCTCCATCGCCTTACGGATCCGCCGATGTGACTCCGCCGTGCCGTCACCCAGCCGTACGGCCCATTCGGCGGCGTACTGCCGGTGGTAGCTCAGCTCCTTGACGCCCTTGGCGGCGATCGCGGCGAGCACCGGGTCCGGGTGGCCGGTGAGCCGCTCGAAGTGCGCGAGGCGCCAGCTGGACAGGACGAGCAGCCGGACGATCGAGAACGCGAAGTCGCCGCAGGGGAGTTCGGCGAGGCGGACGTTGCGGAAGTCCTCGGCGTCCCGGAAGTAGGCGTAGGTGTCCTCGTCCCGCCCGGTGCCGTCGGCCTGCCCGGCGCGGGAGTACAGCAGCCGGGCCTGGCCGAGGAGGTCGAGCCCGATGTTGGCGAGGGCGACCTCCTCCTCCAGCTCGGGCGCGCGGGTGGTCCACTCGGCGAGCCGCTGGGCCGAGACCAGGGCGTCGTCGGCCAACGCGACGCACTCGGCGGCCAGTTCACCGGCGTCCACGCCCTCCGGCACGGTCGTGTCGACGCCGTGCAGGGGGTCCTCGAAGCCGGTGCCGTACGCCCAGCGGGCGTCGTCCTCGTGTCCCTCGGCCAGGGTCAGATAGACGTGGTCGTCACTCATACCCTGCTCCTCAGATGTGCGGGACGTCGTCGGGGATGTCGTAGAAGGTGGGATGGCGGTACACCTTGTCGGCGCTGGGCTCGAAGAACGGGTCCTTCTCGTCGCGGGTGGAGGCGGCGATGTGCTCGGAGCGGACCACCCAGATCGAGACGCCCTCGTTGCGGCGGGTGTACAGGTCGCGGGCGTGGGTGAGGGCCATCCGGTCGTCGGCCGCGTGCAGGGAGCCCACATGGACGTGGTTCAGCCCGCGCTTGCCGCGCACGAACACCTCGTACAACGGCCAGTCCCGCTTCTCGGCGCTCATGCCACCGCTCCCTTCTCCGTACGGGCGGCCTGCTTGGCCGCGTGGGCGGTGGCCGCCTCACGCACCCAGGCGCCCTCCTCGTGGGCGGTGCGCCGCCGTTCCATCCGCCGCTCGTTGCACGGCCCGTCGCCGGTGATCACACGCTTCAGCTCCGACCAGTCGGGGGTGCCGAAGTCGTGCCGGCCGCGCTCCTCGTTCCACCGCAGCTCCGGGTCGGGGAGGGTGACGCCGAGCTTGTCGGCCTGCGGGACGGTCATGTCGACGAACCGCTGCCGCAGCTCGTCGTTGCTGTGCCGCTTGATCTTCCAGGCCATGGACTGCGCGGAGTTGGGCGAGGCGTCGTCGGGCGGGCCGAACATCATCAGCGACGGCCACCACCAGCGGTCCACCGCGTCCTGCACCATCGCCCGCTGCGCCTCGGTGCCGCGCATCATCGTCAACAGCAGCTCGTAGCCCTGCCGTTGGTGGAAGGACTCCTCCTTGCAGATCCGCACCATCGCGCGCGCGTACGGCCCGTACGACGAACGGCACAGCGGGACCTGGTTGCAGATCGCCGCGCCGTCCACGAACCAGCCGATCACCCCGACGTCGGCGAAGCTCGCCGTCGGATAGTTGAAGATCGACGAGTACTTCTGGCGTCCCTCGATCAGCCGGTCCGTCAGATCCGCGCGATCCGCGCCCAGCGTCTCCGCCGCCGAGTACAGATACAGGCCATGGCCGGCCTCGTCCTGCACCTTGGCGAAGAGGATCGCCTTGCGCCGCAGCGACGGCGCCTTCGTGATCCACTCCCCCTCGGGCTGCATGCCGATGATCTCGGAATGCGCGTGCTGCGCGATCTGCCGGACGAGCGTCTTCCGGTAGCCCTCGGGCATCCAGTCACGCGGCTCGATCCGCTGGTCCCGCGCGATCGTCGCCTCGAAATGCGTCCGGAGGGCGTCCTCGGTCTCCGGAGCCCCCTCGCCGCCCCGCGACGGCGCCCCGGCGGAGTCTGTCGTCGTCATCGATACCAGCTTCCCAACCAAACCAACCGACCATTCGTTCGGTACCAGTGTGACGTGAATCGGGCGGCCGGGCAAGACCCGCACGCCCCCCGCCCACGATCAGCGCCTTCTTGACAGGCTCCGAGCCCTCTCGATTACATGGCGGTGACGCGCGGTAACCGAATGGTCGGTCGGCATCCCGGCGTGGCGGGCACGAAGGAGCGCGATGAGCAGCCTGGGCCAACCCCTCCCCCACGACCTGCTGGACGACGGCGAGCGCCTGGCCCCGGAGCGGCTGCGCGCACTCCAGCTCGACCGGTTGCGGGCCACCTTGCGCCACGCCTACGACCACGTGGAGCTGTACCGCGAGAAGTTCGACGCGGCCGGGGTGAAGCCCGACGACTGCCGTTCCCTCGGCGATCTGGCCCGGTTCCCCTTCACCACCAAGGCCGATCTCCGGGACACCTACCCCTTCGGCATGTTCGCCGTGCCCATGGCGGACGTACGCCGGGTGCACGCCTCCAGCGGCACCACCGGTCGCCCGACGGTCGTCGGCTACACCGAGAACGACCTCTCGATGTGGGCGGACATGGTCGCCCGCTCGATCCGGGCCGCCGGCGGGCGCCCCGGGCACAAGGTGCACATCTCCTACGGGTACGGCCTGTTCACCGGCGGCCTCGGCGCGCACTACGGGGCCGAGCGCGCCGGGTGCACGGTGATCCCGGCCTCCGGCGGGATGACGGCCCGCCAGGTGCGGCTGATCCAGGACTTCCGCCCCGAGATCATCATGGTGACCCCGTCCTACATGCTCACCCTGCTCGACGAGTTCGAGCGGCAGGGCGTCGATCCGCGCACCAGCTCCTTGGAGGTGGGAGTCTTCGGGGCCGAGCCGTGGACGGAGGAGATGCGCCGGGAGATCGAGGAGCGGGCGGGCCTGCACGCGGTCGACATATACGGTCTGTCGGAGGTGATCGGCCCGGGTGTGGCACAGGAGTGCGTGGAGACCAAGGACGGCCTCCATGTCTGGGAAGATCATTTCTATCCGGAGATCGTCGACCCGCTCACGGACGCCGTCCTGCCCGAGGGCGAGGAGGGGGAGATCGTCTTCACCTCCCTCACCAAGGAGGCCATGCCGGTCGTCCGCTACCGGACCCGCGATCTGACCCGGCTGCTCCCCGGCACCGCCCGCCCCGCATTCCGCCGGATGCGCAAGGTCACGGGCCGCTGCGACGACATGATCATCCTGCGCGGGGTGAACGTCTTCCCCAGCCAGATCGAGGAGATCGTCCTGCGGACGCCCGCCGTGGCGCCGCATTTCCAGATCCAGCTGACCCGCCGGGGCCGCATGGACCATATGACGGTCAGGGTCGAGGCCCGCCCCGGGTCGGCGGCGGACGGGCGCGAGACAGCCGCCTCGGCGATCGCCCGGGCGGTCAAGGAGACCGTGGGCGTCACGGTGGAGGTGGCGATCGTGGACCCGGAGACCCTGGAGCGCTCGGTGGGCAAGCTGCGGCGGGTCAAGGACCTCCGCGGCACCGAGACCTGACGGCTCCGGCCCGGCATCGGCGCGGCCCCGACAAGCACGGGGAGCCGCGCGACCGGCCACGGACGACCCGCGACCGAGACTCGGCGGCAGCCCCGCCATGCCCCTCGAAGCCCCCGGCGCACCACAGGCCCACCGGTGGGAAAACTCCCGTGCACCGGTTCGTACACCTCTGCGATCATCCCGGAATGGCGCAGAGTCTCGCATCGCTGGTCCTCCGGCACACCCACCGCCTTCCCGCCCCCGAGGGGTCCGCGGGCGAAGGAGCCGCCGCCGCGCGGCAGTTCGACGCCGCGCTGATGGCCGTGGGCTTCAAGCTGTCGGCGGAGCTGCTGGAGAGGCTGTCCGGGCTGTCGGGGGCCGCCGTCCTGCACACCGCCCGGCGGACGCTGCCGATCGTGCGCGAGCTGGTCGGCGACCATGTCCGGCACAACTCCTACTTCATCGACTTCCCGGCGAACGTGCCGGACACCGAGGAGTTCTGGGCCCGTTGCGTGGCACAGGCCCTCGGCGACGAGAAGGCACGCGAGGGTGTGCTGACGCAGCTGGCGAACGGCGTGCTGGACCTGCTCAGCCTGCCCACGTACGGCCGGTACCAGCACACGTACGAGGAGATGCTCGCGGCGCAGGACGAGCTGATCGCCTCGGCGGGCGACCGGGTGACCGTGCTGCACCTCGGCGGGGACCTGGACGACGAACTGACCGCCCTGTATCTGGCCCTGGCGGGCAGCACGACCCCGCTGGGCGAGGAGCACCTGGGCGACCTCGGGGTGCTCGCGCAGCGGTGCGCGCTCGGCCCGCAGCCGGAGCGGATCCCGGTGCGGGAGAACCGGGCGGTCGTCAACGAGGCCCGGCTCGGCGTGGGCGCGGACCTGCTCCTCGACACGGTCACCGATGTGCTGCGGCTGGCCTGCGCGCTGTCCGGCGGCGATGTGACCCTCCAGGAGCCGACCCGGTTCCGGAAGCTGTCGCGGCCGGTGCGGCGGGGGCTGCTCGCGGGCCTCGACGCCGTGGTCGCGGAGAACCCGGCAAAGCTCGCCGATGTGCACGCGCACCGGGAGCCGTTCAAGCGGCTCGGTGAGCGGCTGCACCCGCACGAGTACCCGCGCTGGCCGCACGCCGCCGAGGTGTTCGCCGTCGCGCGCGGCGAGAAGGAGGCACGGTCCTTCGACAGCCGGGTGGAGCAGCTGCTCGACGCGTTCGACGTCGCCGGGGCGGCGGCACTGCTGAAGTCCGCTCCCGGCAAGCTGTTCCGCGCCCTGGACCTGCTGCTGCGGATCGCCGCCGACCGGGCGGAGCGGGACGCGGTGGTGGCCGCGGCCGTGGAGGCGGCACCGCGGGTGTCCGGCCGGGTCCTGCTCTCGGTGCGCGAGCACTTCCACAACCGGGCGCGGGAGAGCGGCGAACTCCGGGTCTTCGTCAACCGCCGGGGCCGTGCCTGGGTGGCCCCCGACGACCGGCCGCCGGTCCCGGACGCGGACCGCGACCGGCTGGTCGCCGCCCTCGACGCCGAGCTGCGGGGCCGGCTCCCGGTGCCGGACCGGCTGCTGCTCGACCCCGACGTCCTGGACGTGGCGCTGCCGCTGAGCGGCCGGGCGACCGCGGCCGGGCTCGGTGTGCTGCCGCGCGGTTCGGTCTCCGAGGTCGACGGCGAGCGTCTGCGCTTCTTCGTGTACTGGAAGCAGACCGAGCACCGCACCGACTACGACCTGTCGGCGCTGCTCCTGCACTCCGACTACAGCACCGACGCCTGGCTCTCCTACACCTCCCTCACGGCGGTCGGCGGACGGCACTCGGGCGATGTCACCGAGGCGCCCGACGGAGCCTCGGAGTTCATCGAGCTGACCCTGGACCGGGTGCGCGGCACCTTCGTCGTGCCGCAGGTCAACATCTACGCGGGCGAGGGTTTCGAGGAGGTCGAGGAGTCGTTCTTCGGGTTCATGCTGCGCGACGGCGAGCACAAGGGCCGGCCGTTCGAACCGCGTACGGTGCGGATGAAGTCGGAGCTGCGCGGCGTGGGCCGGGTGGCGCTGCCGCTGGCGTTCCGGCGCGGGGACGACGGCAGGTGGCGGGCGAAGTGGCTGCACCTGTATCTGAAGGGCGTCTCGGCGGGCAACCGGGTCGAGGAGAACCAGGCGTCGGTGTCGAAGCTGGTGCGTGCCGTCATGGAGCGCGAGCAGCTGACGGTGGGGTACCTGGCCGACCTGATGTCCGGTGACGCCACGGTCATGGAGCTGTGGGACGGCGGCGCGGTGCCGGACGGGCCGGTGACGTACATCGGCCTCGAACGCCCCGAGGGGCTGCACCCGGACTCCCGGGTCATCACCCTCGAAAATCTGCGCGACCTGATCCCGGCCTGAGTGCTAGCGTTGCCGACGGCGAGGCCATGAAGGGGCTTCCTTCTCATTCACTCCAAATGAAACCGAGTTCCTTCGCTCTCCTCGCCGCCGACGTCGCTCCGGGCGGCGCCCGCGCTCATCGCGCGAGCGCCGCCCGAGCCGTGTCGAGGGCCTGTTCCGCGTAGCCCCGGCCGAAGAGCGCGGCGTGCACCAGCAGCGGGAAGAGCTGGTGGAGGCCGACGCGGGCCCGCCAGCCGTCGGCGAGAGGGGCAGTCCGCTCGTAGCCCCGCAGCACCTCGTCGAGGTGGGGGCAGCCGAAGAGAGCCAGCATCGCGAGGTCGGTCTCGCGGTGCCCGCCGTGCGCGGCCGGGTCGATGAGCCGGACGTGGCCGTCGGCGCCCCACAGGACGTTGCCGTTCCAGAGGTCGCCGTGCAGCCGGGCGGGCGGCTCGGCGGGGCCCGCGAGACCGGGCAGCCGGGCGCAGACCTCCTCGACCACCGCCGCCTCGGCGGGGCGGACCGTGCCGCCGTCGACCGCGCGGCGCAGATACGGCAGCACACGGTGCTCGGCGTACCAGGCGGGCCAGTCGGTGCCGGGGACGTTCCGCATGGGCGCGCGTCCGATGTACGCCTCCCGCGGCCCACCGGGCGGCGGGGCACCGAAGGCGGGCGCGCCCGTGGCGTGCAGGGCGGCCAGGTCCGCGCCGAGGCGGAGGGCGGCCTCGGCACCCGGTGCCCCCTGGCGGACCAGGTCGATCACCAGCCGGCCGGCGTCGTGGCCGTGGAGGGCCGGTAGGCGCACGGTGTCCGTCTCGGCGAGCCAGCGCAGCCCGGCGGCCTCGGCCCGGACGGCGCCGGGCCCGTCGCCCAGCTTGACCAGGACCGTCCTGCCGTCGTCGAGGGTGACCTCGGTGAGCGTCCCGGACAGCCGGCGTTCGCCGGTGGCCGTACGGCCGGTGAGGCGGGCGGCCAGGGCACTCGGTGCCGTGCGGTCGGTCACGGCGGACCACCTCCCGATCTCGTGCCCCGCGGGCTCCCGGTCTCATGCCCTCGGACGCCCCACAGGATCCCGCACGCGTCCGGTGTGGCACCGGTGAAATCTCCCACGCATGTCTTGACATGCGAACGAAACGCTCCGTAGCTTGGCCGATCATTTAGATTCGTGAAGCTCATTCATGGATATGAACAACCGGGCGGACGGCCCGGAAGAACAACGGAGTGTGCCCATGGGCGTTCGCCGACGAAGTCGCCGCCTGGCCGCCATGATCACCGTCGCGGGACTCGCGTTCGGGACGGCGGCCTGCGGATCGGGGTCCGACAGCGCCGGAGGCGGTGACCCGAACACACTGGAGGTCTGGACCCGGAGCAATCCGGACCCGGCCGCCACGTACGAGCGGGTGTTCGCGGCCTTCACCGAGAAGACCGGCATCAAGATCGACTATCAGCCGGTCATCAACTTCGACCAGCAGCTCCAGAGCCGGGCGTCCACCAAGGACCTCCCGGACGTGATGATCAACGACACGGCGCTGATGGGCAGTTACCAGAGCCAGGGCCTGCTCAAGCCCATCGACCCGGACTCGATCGAGGGCCACGACCAGATCACCGACAAGTCCTGGGCCTCCACCGTCGGAGTCGACGGCCGGCACTACGGCATCCCGTACTCCCGTCAGGCCCAGACCCTGATGATCCGCACGGACTGGCTGAAGAAGCTGGGGCTGAAGGCGCCGACGACCTGGGCGCAGATGCTGAGCGTCGCCAAGGCCTTCGCCGAGCGCGACCCGGACGGCGACGGCAGGAAGGACACCTACGGCATGGTCGTCCCGGGCAGCGCCCAGAACGGGTACGCGGCCTGGTGGGGCGCCAGCTTCCTCTGGTCCGGCGGCGCGAAGATCATCGAGAAGGACGGCACGGGCTACCGCCCCGCCATGGACTCGGCCGCCGCCGTGCGCACCGTCGGCTGGATGAAGGACAACCTCTTCTGCGGTGACAACGGTGTCATACAGCCCGGCGCCATCAGCGCCATCACCGGCACCGCCACCAACTTCCAGGACGGCAACGCCGGGATGTACCTCACCGGCCCCTACAACATCGCCACCTTCGACACCACGCCCGGCAAGGACACCTACGAGGTCGTCCCCTTCCCGGCGGGCCCGGCCGGGTCCACCGTGCTGGCCGACGGCGAGAACGTCTACTTCGGCGCCCGCACCGGCAAGGCGAAGCAGGAGCAGGCCCTCGCCGCCTTCCTGATCTCCCCCGAGGGCCAGAAGCTCGCCATGACGGGCAAGAACCAGCCCGTGGTCCGCATCCCCGTCAACTCCACGCTGGACGCGGCCCGGGTGCGGGACGACCCGCGCTGGAGCGTCGTGCAGAAGGCGTACGAGGACGCCTCCGAGCAGTTCCCCAACGCGCCCGACTTCGCGCCGATCAAGCAGGACACCGACGACGCCCTCAACGCGGTCTTCACCTACTGCGGCAGCGACGTCGGCTCCGGTCTCAAGGAACTCAACGACACCCTCGCCGGTGACCTCAAGGACCAGGACCTGTTGAAATGACCGCCACCACCGCGACGAACGCGGCCACCACCGCGCCCCGGCGGCGCAGCGGGACCGGCCGGCGGCTCCTCGCCAGGAAGGCCGTGCTCCCCTGGCTGTTCCTGGCCCCCGGCCTGCTGCTCGCCCTCGTCTTCAAGTTCCTGCCGATGGGCAAGGGCGTCTGGCTCAGCTTCTTCGACGTCCGGCCGTTCCTCGGGGACAAGTGGGTCGGCCTCGACAACTACACCCGGGTCCTGACCGACCACCGCTTCCAGGACGCGGTCGGCCACACCCTCCTGCTCGGCATCGGCCAGTCGCTCGGCGCGATCGCCGTCGGCTTCCTCCTGGCACTGCTCCTGGAGGGCCAGGCCCGCTCGCTGAAGATCATCCGCACGGCCGTCTTCCTGCCGGTCGTCACCGCGACCGCCGTCGTCGGTGAGCTGTGGCGGCTGATGTACTACCCGACCTCCGACGGCCTGGTGAACAGCGCCCTCGGCTTCCTCGGCCTCGGCCCGACCCCGTTCCTCGACAACCCCGACACCGCGCTCTGGGCCACGATGGTCATGGGCATCTGGATGACCGCCCCGTACAACATGGTGATCATCCTCGCCGGACTCGCGGGCGTGGACCGCACGCTGTACGAGGCCGCCGCGATGGACGGTGTCTCGCTGTGGCAGCGGCTGCGGTACGTCACCCTGCCGGCGATCCGCCCGGCCGTCGGCATCGTCCTCACCCTGGCCGCCATCCGCGGTCTGCGGGTCTTCACCGAGGTGTACGTCCTCACCGGCGGCGGCCCTGCCGGGTCCACCGAGGTGTGGATGACCCGCGCCTACACCCTCGGCTTCACCCGCAACGACATCGGCGGCGCGTCGGCGGCGTCCGTCGTCCTGCTCGCGGTGACGCTGCTGCTCACCGTCTGCGTCAACCACTTCCGCAAGAGGGGAGACGTCCGATGAGCGCACCCGCCCTCGACCCCGTCCGGACGCCGTCGTCCGACGAGGCCGTCACATCGTCCGGGAGATCCGGCAAGCAGGCCCGGACGACTCCCGCCCGCTTCGACACCGCGCTCGGCTGGAACGACCGGCCCGGCGTCTCCCGGGTCCTGCGGATCGTGCTCTGCGCGATCGCGCTCGGCGTCTTCGCCGTGCCCTTCCTGACGATCGTCTCGGGCGCCCTGAGCACCCACCCCAGCGGCTCGTCGCTGACCTTCCTCCCGCACGACAGCACCCTGCTCAACTTCCGGGTGGCCGGGGAGCGCGGGATCTGGGACTACTTCACCAACTCGCTCGTCATCGCGGGCGGCGGACTGCTGCTCCAGCTCACGGTGTGCGTGCTCGCCGCGTACGCGCTGGCCCGGCACAGGTTCCGCGGCCAGGCGCTGATCATGACCCTGTTCATGCTGACGATGATGCTGCCCGAGGAGGTCATCGCCATCCCGCTGTCCCTGGTCCTCGGCCATGTCCCGGTGGTCGGCGTCGATCTGAAGGGCACCGTGTGGGGCGTCATCCTGCCGCTGGGCGCCTGGGGTTTCTCGGTGATGCTGCTGACCGAGTTCATGAAGGACATACCGAGCGAGATCGAGGAGGCCGCGCGGCTCGACGGTGTCGGTGAGCTGCGGATGCTGTGGCAGGTCGTGCTGCCGCTGTGCAAGCCCGCGCTCGGGGTGGCCGGGGTGCTCGGCTTCATCATGATCTGGGACCAGTATCTGCTGCCGCTGATCGCCGCCAAGGACCCGACCGACTACACGGTCACCGTGGCCCTGTCCATCCTGCGCACCGACCCCGAGGTGGGCTCGGGCGTCGTCCTCGCGGGCGCGGTCATCGCGCTCGTGCCCAGCCTCGTCGTCTATCTGCTCCTCCAGCGCTCGCTGGTCGCCGGCATCGCCGCCGGGGCCACCAAGGGCTGACCCACCGGGGCCCGGCCATCAGGGCCGGTCGGGCGGAGACGGACCACAACCCCCCACATTCGAGGGAGACATGAAGTTCCAAGGAGTGCTGTTCTTTCCGGTCACGCCGTTCGCCACGAACGGGTCGCTGGACGAGGAACGGCTCGCACAGCACATCGAGGCCGGGGTCGCGGCGGGTGCCGGGGGCGTGTTCGTCGCCTGCGGCACCGGTGAGTTCCACGCGCTGACGTCCGAGGAGATCGAGCGGGCCACCCGGGTCGCCGTGACGGTGACGGCCGGGCGCGTGCCCGTGCTGGCCGCCGCCGGAGGTCCGACCCCGGTCGCCCGCGACCAGGCCGCCCGGGTCGAACGCGCGGGCGCCGACGGCATCCTGCTGCTGCCGCCGTATCTGGTGAGCGCGCCGCAGCAGGGCCTGGTGCGCTACGTCCGGGAGGTCACCGGGGCCACCGCGCTGCCGGTCGTCTTCTACCAGCGCGGCACCGCCCGGCTCACCGCGGAGACCGCCGCCGAGATCGCGGCGCTGCCCGGGGTCGTCGGCCTCAAGGACGGCATCGGGGACATCGAGCGGATGCACCGCCTCGTCCGCGCGGTTCGGGCCGTGCCGGGCACGGAGGGGTTCCAGTTCTTCAACGGGCTGCCCACCGCCGAGATGACCGCGCCCGCCTACCAGGGCATCGGCGTCGGCCTGTACTCCTCGGCCGTGTTCGCCTTCGCCCCGGAGATCGCCCTCGCCTTCCACCGGGCCCTCGCCGAGGGCGACGAGGCGCTGGTCGCCACGCTCCTCGACGAGTTCTACGGCCCGCTCGTTGAACTGCGCGACGAGGTGCCCGGTTACGCCGTGGCGCTGGTCAAGGCCGGGGTGACCCTGCGTGGGCCGGCCGTCGGCGGAGTACGGGCGCCGTTGGTCGATCCGACGCCGGAGCACGTGGCCCGGCTGGCGGAACTGATCGCCCAGGGGCTGGAGGTGGTGGGCGCGTGACCTCCACCAGGATCAGGGAGCTGATCGTCACCCCGATCGCCTTCCGCGACCCGCCGCTCCTCAACTCCAACGGCGTCCACGAGCCGCTCGCCCTGCGGACGATCCTCCAACTCGTCCTGGAGGACGGCACGGTGGGGCTCGGCGAGTCGACGGGCGGCACCGTCCGCCTGGAGCGGCTCGACGCCGCCGCGAAGGCCGTGGTCGGGCTGGACGTCTTCGACACCACCGCCGTCGCCGCCGCGATCGACACCGTGCTGCTGCCGACCGTGCCAAGCTCCCACGAGCGCGGCTGGACCACCTCGGCGGTCGAGGTCGCCTGTCTCGACGCGCAGGGCAAGCTGCTCGGCCGCCCGGTCGGTGATCTGCTCGGCGGCCGGGTCCGTGACTCCGTGCCCTTCGCCGCGTACCTCTTCTACAAGTGGGCCGAGCACCCCGCGCTCGACGGCCGCCCGGCGGTCCCGGACGACTGGGGCGAGGCCCTGGACCCGGCCGGGATCGTCGAACAGGCACGGCTGATGCAACAGCGGTACGGCTTCCGGTCGTTCAAGCTGAAGGGAGGTGTCTTCCCGCCGGACGAGGAGATCGCCGCGATCGAGGCGCTGGCGGAGGCCTTCCCCGGACAGCCGCTGCGGCTGGACCCCAACACGGCCTGGACGGTGGAGACCTCGGCGTATGTCGCGCGCCGGCTCGACGGCGTACTGGAGTACCTGGAGGACCCGACCGCGACCATCCCCGGTATGGCGGAGGTGGCGAAGGAGTCGCCGATGCCGCTCGCCACCAACATGTGCGTGGTCGCCTGGGAGCATCTGAGGCCGGCGGTCGAGCAGGACGCGATCCAGGTGCTGCTCACCGACCACCACTACTGGGGCGGACTGCGCCGCACGCGTGAACTGGCCGCCGTCTGCGAGGCGTTCGGGCTCGCGCTGTCCATGCACTCCAACTCGCACCTCGGCATCAGTCTGGCCGCGATGACCCAGGTGGCGTCGGCCATCCCCCACCTCGACCACTCCTGCGACACGCACTACCCGTGGAACTCGGCGGACGACGTGATCGTGCCGGGCGCGCTGGAGATCCGGGACGGGGCGGTCGCGGTGCCGACCGGACCCGGGCTGGGGGTGGAGCTGGACCACGACGCCCTCGAACGGCTGCACAGGCTGTACCTCGACTCGGGGATGCGTACCCGGGACGACACCGGGTACATGCGCCGCGTCCAGCCGGGGTACGAGCTGCGGCTGCCGCGCTGGTGAGCGACGGGTGACCACCGGCCGGTGGGTCACCGCCGGTCAGGGGCCGCCTCCGGGCGGCCCCTTCCGCGTGGGCGGTCCCCCGTGCGCCGTCCGCGCCCTCGCCCGCCTCCCGCGCCGGTCTCGGGAGGCGAGCGAGGGGCGCGCGGGCACACGGCCACGGACGGGCTGCCTCAGTCGGTGGTTTCCGCATCCCGAGCACACGAAGTCGCCCCTTTCACGCGGTGCCCGACCGGCCGTCCCGCCTGTTTGGCTGTGTCTGCGACACGTTCCGCCCATCCGCGTGTGTCGCCCCACGGCCGCCTTCCGGCGGCCGTCGCCTCGGAATCCGCCCACGACCACGTCGTAAGCGCGCCACCCGAGTCCCGTGCCCCGCAGCGCACGACGTCCGTATCCGGACGCGTCCCCGTATGTCCGCGCATCCGCGCCCACCCATCGGGAGGGAATGTGACCGCCCCCGTCAACTCCGCCGAAAGCGCACCGGAACCCGCCGACGAACCGCAGTTCACCAGCCTCAGCACCCAGGCCGCGCGGCAGCTCGCGACGACCACCAAGTCCGAACCGCAGATGCAGGCCATCACCTCGCGCTGGCTGCTCAAGGCACTGCCGTGGGTGGACGTCGCGGGCGGCACCTACCGGGTCAACCGCCGTCTGCAGCTGCGGATCGGCCGGGGCCGGGTGCAGTTCGAGCAGAACGGCGCCGACGACGTCAGGGTCATCCCGCAGACGCTCACCGAACTGCCGGCGCTGCGCGGCTACGACGATCTCGCGGCCCTCAGGGAGATCTCCGCGAAGTTCCGGGTGCGGGAGGTGCGCGCCGGCCAGGTGCTGGTGGACGCCGGGCAGCCGGTGAGCGAGGCGTATCTCGTGGTCCACGGCCGGTTCACGCGGTACACCACCGGCAAGTACGGCGAGGAGGAGGTCCTCGGCGTCATCAGCGACGGTGACGGGCTGGGCGACGAGGCGATCGGGCACGCCGACCCGCTGTGGCTCAGCTCCGTGCGGGCCGACACGGCCGGGGTGGTGCTGGCGCTCAACTGGGACCTGCTGATGGCGTTCGTGGAACGCACGCCCTCGCTGGCGGCGCAGTTCGAGGCGTTCGTCGAGCGGCAGCGCAAGCCGATGAACCGCAAGGGCGAGGCCGATGTGCCCCTGGAGGCCGGGCATGTCGGCGAGCTGACCCTGCCCGGCGGCTTCGTCGACTACGACCTCGCGCCGCGCGAGTACGAACTCTCCCTCACCCAGACGGTGTTGCGCGTCCACACCCGGGTCGCGGACCTCTACAACAACCCGATGAACCAGACGGAGCAGCAACTCCGGCTGACCATCGAGGAGATCCGGGAACGCCAGGAGTGGGAGCTGGTCAACAACCGCGAGTTCGGGCTGCTGCACAACATCGACTACGGGCAGCGCATCAGCACCTTCTCCGGGCCGCCGACCCCGGACGACATGGACGAACTGCTCTCCATGCGCCGCAGGACCCGCCTCTTCCTGGCCCACCCGAAGGCGATCGCCGCGTTCTTCCGGCAGTGCAACCGGCGCGGTCTGGTGCCCGGCACGGTGAACGTCGACGGGCACGAGGTGCCCGCGTGGCGTGGGGTGCCGCTCTTCCCGTGCGGCAAGATCCCGGTCACCCCGCAGCACACCACCAGCATCATCGCGCTGCGCACCGGGGAGAAGGACCAGGGGGTCGTCGGGCTGCGCCAGACGGGTCTGCCCGAGGAGTTCGAGCCGTCGCTGAACGTACGGTTCATGGGCATCGACGCCACCGCGATCATGAGCTATCTGGTCACCGCCTACTACTCGATGGCCGTGCTGGTGCCCGACGCGGCCGGGATCCTGGAGAACGTGCAGATCGGCTGGATGCCGGAATGAGCGAGCCGTCAGTGGCCGACGCGCCGCGGCGCACACGGCTGCCGGGGCCGCCGAGTCTCGCCCGTCCGCGGCGGGCGGGCCAGGGCGGCGCGGTCCCCGGGCTGCGGCACCGGCCCGCCGTGCCCGCCGACCCGGCGAAGGTCGCGGAGGTCGACCGGAGGCTGGAGGAGTGGGCGGAACGGCTGGAACTGTTCCCCCGGGAGTGG
This sequence comes from Streptomyces griseiscabiei, assembly GCF_020010925.1. Classification (NCBI taxonomy): domain Bacteria; kingdom Bacillati; phylum Actinomycetota; class Actinomycetes; order Kitasatosporales; family Streptomycetaceae; genus Streptomyces; species Streptomyces griseiscabiei. The sequence goes on from NZ_JAGJBZ010000001.1 coordinate 2,098,953, forward strand.
AGCGGGCAGTTCACACGCTTCGGGCTGGGCCGGGCGATCGTCCTCGCTCATCCCGGTGGCGTCGGCCTCGAACAGCTGGCCGCCGCCGGGAAGCTGCTGCTCGCCGAGCATCTGGTCGACAACGTCTACTGCGAGGTCGACGAGGGCAAGGGCGGCTCGCCGCGCGGCCTCGGGGCCCGGCTGCTGATGGCCCAGTCGGCGCTCGACCCGCTGCACAGCACCCCGGCGGCGCAGGAGCGCTGGGGCCACGGGGTACGCGCCGACGGGCCGCTGCGGGCGTACCACCACGCGCTGCGCGACTACGCCGCGCTCGCCACCCCCAGCCAGGCCGACCGGCTCGTGCACGATCTGGCCCGGCTGCATCTGGGGTATCTCGGCGAGGCGGCGTGGGCCGAGGCCGGTCACATGCCGCAGGTGTGGGAGTACCTGGTGATGCGGCAGTTCAACAACTTCCGGCCCTGTCTCGCGGTCGTCGACGCCGTGGACGGATGGGAGCTGCCGGAGGCCCTCTACGCCCGGCCCGAGGTGCAGCGGATCACCGCGCTGGCCGGGAACGCGGCCACGCTCGTCAACGACCTGTACTCGTTCGCCAAGGAGATGGCGAACGACCCCGACCACCTCAACCTGCCCAAGGTGATCGCCGCCAACGAGCGGTGCGGGCTGCGGGCCGCCTATCTGGAGGCCGTGGAGATCCACAACCGGATCATGGACGCGTTCGAGGAGGAGTCCGCGGCCCTGTCCGCCGCCTGCCCGCCGACCGGGCGCTACGCCTCCGGGCTCGCCGCCTGGCTGGCCGGCAACCACGAGTGGCACGCCACCCACACCGAGCGCTACAGCCTGCCCGACTACTGGTGACACCGGGCACGGCCGGCACCCCACGGCCACCGCACCGGGCCCCGGGCGGGCGTCAGGGTTCCGACGTCTCGGACTCCAGGGAGGCGCGGGTGGCCTCGCCGTAGACGCCCGACTCGTCCGCCAGGAGGACGCGGGTGAGCTGGTAGCCGCGGACGGCGCTCTGCACCTCGCGGTCGTAGTCGCCGTCGGCGTCGCCGGTGTAGACGCCGGTCTGGGCCAGGCGGAGCTGGAGTTCGGTGACCTCCGCGCCCTGGTCGCCGAGGCTCAGGACGGGGGGCCGGCCGGTGGTCCGGGTGGGTGTGGGGGACGGCGTGACCTTGCCGTCGCCGCCGGACGGGGTTCTGCCGGGCGGGCCGGAGGGGGTGGGGGTGGCCCGGGTCCCGGTCGGGGTGGCCTCCGGCGAAGCGGACGCGGTCCGCGACGGGGAGGGCGAGGAGGAGGCGGTGGCGGAGGGGGACACCGTCGCGGCCGACGCCTCGGCGCCGGCCGCGGCCTCCGGGATGTCCGCCCGGACGTCGCCGGGGCCCGAGCCCTCGCGTGAGGGGGCCTCGTACGAGAACAGCCCGCCGATGATCCCCCCGGTCACCAGCACGGCCGCCGCGACGGCCCCGGCACCGGCGGCCACCATCACCCGGCGCCGCCGGCCGTCGGCGGCGCGACCGGCCGCCATGTGTTCGTCGGCCGAGGGCTCCCCCTGGACGGGAGGGTCCGCGTCGGGGCCGGGTTCCTCGTCGGGTGCGGCCGCCGTCGTGGGGTGCCGCTCGTCCTCGGGCTCCTCCGGGGTGCCGGCCCGGCCGGTCTCGTCACCGACCTGCACGAAGGGGCGGATACGGACCGGGTCGAAGTCCTCCGCGGCCTCGGCCTGGGCCGTGCGGTCGTCCCGGTGGGCGTCCGACGCGAGGCGCCCGCAGGCGCAGGCGGGAGTGCCGTCCGCCGCCCGGGGCGTACCGCACTGCGGGCAGACGGGGGCTGTCGGTTCACTCACGCGTGGTCTCTCTTCGAGCGGATTCCAGAGTTTAATCAGATCTTCTCCACAGAATCCCCAAGACTTGATTGAATCTCAAAATATTCCCGGCCAAGTCCCGCTCGGCGAGGACGAGTTCGACTCAGATGTCTTCATGTGACGGGACTGGTGCACGACCCGGTGCACGGTGTGTCATGCCTCTGACATCAACCGCCGCCGTGCCCCGGCGCGCCGGAGTGGAAGGACCCCCGTGAGACTGACCCGCCCCCGACCCCCTGCCCGCAGACGTGCCCGCGCCCTGTGCACGGTCGCCGCGCTCGCCCTGGGCGCGCCCGTCGCGCTGTCCGGCCCCGCCGCCGCGGCGGTCCCGACGTACTCGGTCTATCTGCAGAACTCCGTCACCGGCCTCAACGCGGCGGACAGCGGCGGCACGGTCGCCGCGCACAACCCCAAGGGCAACGAGGACCACCAGCAGTGGACGCCGGTCGCCGTCGGCGGCGGCCACCAACTGCGGAACCTCGACAAGGCGGGGATCTGTCTGGGGCGCAACGGCACCTCGGCGGTGACCACCACCTGCGGCGCGGACGGCACCACCTGGACGGTCACCGAGGCCGCGGACAGCACCTACACCATCGGGGTGCCCGGGACCTCGCACTATCTGACCGGCTCCTCCGCCGACTCCGCGCTCGTACAGGTCGGATCGGGCGGGAACCTCGCCCGCTGGTACCTCACCCCGGTCGCCCACGCCACATCGGCCATGCCGCCCGCCGACACCCGCACCCTCGACCAGGTCGCCTTCCTCACCTCGCACAACGCCTACGCCAACGGTGTCGACGGCAACTTCGCCTCGTTCCCGGTCAGCCTCTTCCCCAACCAGGCACGCGGAGTGAGTCAGCAACTCACGGACGGCGTACGGGGGTTCATGCTGGACACCTACACCGTGTCGGGGCAGGCGGTGCTCTGTCACAACAGCTGCGACGGGGTGAGCAGCCCGGTTCCGCTCGCCACCGACCTCAAGCGCATGGTCGACTTCCTCAAGGCCAACCCGGGTCAGTTCGTGACCGTCTTCCTGGAGGACTACACCGCCTCCGACGTCCTGAAGTCGTCGCTGGCGCCGGTGAGCGGGCTGTCGGACGTGCTGTACCGGCCGGACCAGGAGGGCGTGGCGACGAGCGGCTGGCCGACGATGGCCGATCTCGCCGCCCGGGGCAAGCAGTTGCTGGTCTTCAGCGACCGCACCCGCGCGAGCGACACCTCCGCCGGCCAGGCCGCCCGGAACACCTTCGGGGTGATGTACCAGCGCGAGTGGACGGTGGAGAACTACTGGTCGATGGGCGGCGGGCTCGGCGGCTCCGACTGGTCCTGCTACAGCCGTTGGGGCACGAGCCGGCCGCTGACCACGGACTCGGCCGCCTTCCACCCGCTGTTCGTGATGAACCACTTCCGTGACTACACGATCGGCGGCACGGCCGAGACGGACAACGCCAAGCTGGGCAACCGCGCGCAGAACTTCTGCACCCCGGCCGCCCGCAAGAAGCCCAACTACCTCGCCGTGGACCGCTACGAGCTGGGCTCGCCGTCACCGCTGACGACCGTGGGCAACCTCAACACGTACGTCCTCACGCCCGGCCAGTAGCCGCCGCCCCGCCCTGCGGGGTGCCGTACGCAGGCGCCGCAGGGCGGGCAGGTGGTTGCGGGAGAGCTTCGCGCGTTCGCCGCCGCCCGCGATCAGCGCGTTGACCGACGCCATCGGGTCGGCGCCGGCCGACCGTGCCACCAACGCGCCGACCACCAGCGGCAGGAGCACCACCGCGAGGGCCGAACCGGTGGCGGTGGCCGTGGCGGTGACGTTCCGGAGGGGGCGCGGGCGCGAGGGGTGCGTGTCCATGACGACAGTGCACCAGCGGCGCGCGGGGCCCGGCATCCGGCCAAGTACTCAGCCGCCCCGGCCGGCGTACTCAGGCCGCCACCACGGCTCCCCGCCCACCCGCCTCGCGTTCGCCCGGCTCCGGCTCCCCCGCGTCCCGGTGGATCGGTGTCCCCGATCCGGTCAGCGGTACGCCCGTGCCGCCGCGCCGGGCCGCGACGATCTCCGCCGCGATCGACAGGGCGGTCTCCTCGGGCGTACGGGCGCCCAGGTCGAGCCCGATCGGGGACCTGAGGCGGGCCAGTTCCCGGTCGGTGAGGCCCGCTTCGCGCAGCCGCCGGTCGCGGTCGGCGTGGGTGCGGCGGGAGCCCATCGCCCCCACGAACGCGACCGGCGTCCGCAGCGCCGCCGTCAGCAGCGGGAGGTCGAACCTGGCGTCGTGGGTGAGCACGCACAGCACCGTGCGGGTGTCGGTCTCCGTCCGGCGGAGATAGCGGTGCGGCCAGTCCACCACCAGCTCGTCGGCGTCCGGGAAGCGGGCCCGGGTGGCGAAGACCGGGCGGGCGTCGCACACGGTGACGTGGTAGCCGAGGAACCTGCCCGCGCGCACCAGGGCCGCCGCGAAGTCGATCGCCCCGAACACGATCATGCGGGGCGGCGGCACTCTCGTCTCCACCAGGAGGGTGAGCCCGCCGGGACAGTGCGCACCGTCCGCCGACAGTTCGACCGTGCCGGTGCGTCCGCCGTCCAGCAGGGCCCGCGCCTCTGCGGCGGCCGTACGGTCCAGCTCGGGGCGCCCGCCGAGGCCACCGTCGCGGGAGCCGTCGGGGCCTACGAGCAGGGCCCGCCCGAGGAGTTCGGCCGGGCCCCGGACGACCCGGGCCACGGCTGTCGGCTCGCCCCGGGCGGCCGTCGCGAGCGCGGCGCCCAGGACCGTCCTGGCCGGTGATCCGGCGGTGACGGGCGTGACCAGGATGTCGATGACACCGCCGCAGGTCAGGCCGACGGCGAAGGCGTCCTCGTCGCTGTAGCCGAAGCGCTCGAGGACGGTGTCGCCGTCCTCCAGCGCCTGCCGGCACAGCTCGTACACCGCGCCCTCGACGCATCCGCCGGAGACCGAGCCGATCACCGTGCCCTCGCCGTCGACGGCGAGGGCCGCGCCGGGGCCGCGCGGGGCGCTGCCGCTCACCGCGACGACGGTGGCGACGGCGAAGTCCCGTCCCTCCCGCACCCACGCGGTCAGTTCACGGGCCAGGTCAAGCATCCCGGCCCGCCGTCAGGACGCGGTCGGGCCGGATCGGCAGATGGCGGTGGCGGACGCCGGTGGCGTGCCAGACCGCGTTGGCGACGGCCGCCGCCGCGCCCACGATGCCGATCTCGCCGATGCCCTTGATGCCCACGGGGTCGTCGGGGTCGAGGTCGTCCACCCAGTCCGCCTCGACGACGGGCACATCGGCGTGCGCGGCCACGTGGTAGCCGGCGAGGTCGGCGCCGTAGTGGCCGCCGGACGCCCGGTCGCGCACCGCCTCCTCGTGCAGGGCCATGGAGATGCCCCAGATCATGCCGCCGACGAGCTGGCCGCGGGCGGTGAGGGGGTTGACGATCCGGCCCGCCGCGAAGACACCGAGCATGCGGCGTACGCGTACCTCGCCGGTGGCGGGGTCCACGGCGACCTCGGCGAACTGGGCGCCGTAGGAGTGGCGTTCCTTCTGTGCGAGGGCGCCGAGGGCGGCGGTGGTGTCCGAGCGGGCGGTGAGGCCCTCGGGCGGGACGGTCTCGCCGAGGGCGAGGCGCTGCCGCACCTCGCCGGCCGCGAGGTTGACCGCCCAGGCCCAGGAGCGGGTGCCCATGGAGCCACCGGCGATCATGGCCGGGCCGAGGTCGCTGTCCCCGAGCCGTACCCGGATCCGGTCGGGTGCGGTCTCCAGGGCGTCGGCGGCGATCAGGGTGAGCGCGGTACGGGCGCCGGTCCCGATGTCGGCGGCGTTGATCCCCACCGTGAAGGTGCCGTCGGCCTCTGCGGTGACGGCGGCCGTGGACGGTCCGGCGCCGGCGCCGAAGGAGGCCGCCGCGGTGCCGGTGCCGAGCAGCCAGCGGCCGTCGCGGCGCACGCCGGGGCGCGGGTCGCGGTCGGCCCAGCCGAAGCGGCGGGCGCCCTCGCGGAAGCAGGCGAGCAGATTGCGGCCGGCGAACGGCAGCCCGGAGACGGGTCCCCGTTCGGGTTCGTTGCGGGCCCGTAGCTCGATCGGGTCGATGCCCAGTTCCACGGCGAGTTCGTCGACCGCCGACTCCAGCGCGAACGAGCCCGGTGCCTCGCCCGGCGCCCGCATCCAGGTCGGGGTCGGTACGTCGAGCCGTACGACCCGATTGGCGGTGTGGTGGGCGTCGGCACCGTACATCACCCGGGCCGGTCCGGCGCCGGACTCGATGAACTCGTGGACGGTGGAGGTGAGGCTCTGGGAGGTGTGCTCCAGGGCGCGGAGCCGTCCGTCGGCGTCGGCGCCGAGCCGGACCCGCTGGGCGGTGGGGCTGCGGTAACCGGCCAGGGAGAACATCTGACGCCGGGTCATGACCAGCCGGACGGGGCGCTGGAGGACGGTCGCGGCCATGACGGCGGCGACCTGGTGGGCGCGGACACCCTTGGAGCCGAAGCCGCCGCCGACGTGCTCGGAGCGCACCCGAATCGACGCGGGGTCGAGCGAGAACAGGTTCGCGAGTTCACCGGCGACCCACATGGTGCTCTGGTTGGAGTCGAAGACGTCGAGCCGGCCCCCGTCCCAGCGGACCGTCACGGCGTGCGGCTCCATCGGGTTGTGGTGTTCCTCCGGGGTGCTGTACTCGGCGTCCACGACGGCCGCGGACTCGGCGAGCCGGGCCTCCAGGTCGCCCTGCTCGACGACCGCCGGGCCGAAGGCGTCCAGCGGGTACGCGTCCGGGTGGCCGGCGGTGAACTCGACGTCGTGGGGCTCCTGTTCGTAGTGCACGACCAGGGCCTCGGCGGCCTCGCGGGCCTGTTCGGGGGTCTCGGCGACGACCAGGGCGACCGGCCAGCCCAGGTGCGGGACCCGGTCGTGCTGGAAGACGGCGGCGGTGGGGTCGGGTTTCGTGCCCATGAGACCGGCGTAGTCGGTCTCGACGCGCGGGGCGTTCTCATGGGTCAGGACGGCGAGCACGCCCGGCATCCCGAGCGCGTCGGCCGACTCGATCGCGCGGATCCGGCCGCGCGCCACGGTGGAGAGCGCCAGCCAGCCGTGCACGAGACCCGTGAAGGGGATCTCGCCGGCGTAGCGGGCGGCTCCGGTGACCTTGTCACGGCCCTCGACACGGGTGTGCGCGGTGCCGACGGCACTCTGGCGCGCGGTGGGGGTGATGGTCATCGGCCGGCCTCCTCGGTGGGTCCGGAGGTGGGTTCGGAGGTGGATTCGGCGGTGAGGTCCGAGGCGAGTTCGGACAGGACGGCCACCACGAGGTTGCGCAGGAGTGTCACCTTGTATCCGTTGTGCGGCAGCGGGTTCGCCGCCGCGAGCTCGGCGTCGGCGGCGGCCGCGAAGGTCGCGGCGTCGGCCGGCGCGCCGGTCAGCACGCGTTCGGCCGCGTGGGCGCGCCACGGCCGGGAGGCGACCGCCCCGAAGGCGAGCCGCGCCTCGTGGACGACGCCGTCGCGCACATCGAGCGCGGCGGCGATCGAGCCGATGGCGAAGGCGTACGAGGCGCGCTCGCGGACCTTGCGGTAGCGGGAGCGCGCGGCGACCGGCGCGGGCGGCAGGGTGACCCCGGTGATCAGGGCGCCCGGCGGCAGGGCCGTCTCGATGTGCGGGGTGTCGCCTACGGGGAGGTGGAAGTCGGCGTACGGCAGTTCGCCGGGCCCGTCGGCCGTCTCGTAGGTGACGACGGCGTCGAAGGCCGCCAGCGCCACGCCCATGTCGGAGGGGTGGGTGGCCACACAGTGCCCGGAGGCGCCCAGGATCGCGTGGTTGTGGTGCTCGCCCTCGATCGCGGGGCAGCCGCTGCCGGGGACCCGCTTGTTGCAGGGCTTGGTGACATCGGCGAAGTAGCCGCAGCGGGTGCGCTGCAGGAGGTTGCCGCCGACGGTGGCCATGTTGCGCAGCTGCCCGGAGGCGCCGGCCAGCACCGCCTGCGTCAACGCCGGGTAGCGGCGCCGGACTTCGGGATGGGCGGCGAGGTCGCTGTTGGTGACGGTGGCGCCGATCCGCAGTCCGCCGTCCCCGGTCGCCTCGATCCGGTCGAGCGGGAGTTCACGGACGTCCACGAGCCGGGCGGGCCGTTCGACACCGGTCTTCATCAGGTCGACGAGGTTGGTGCCGCCGCCGAGGAAGCGGGCCTCGGGGTCGGCGCCGAGCAGGGCGACCGCGCCGGAGACGTCGTAGGCCCGCTGGTAGTCGAACTCCCTCACGCCACGGCCTCCTTGGCCTTCGCCGCGCTGTGGGCGGCGGCGCGGGCGACGGCCTCGCCGATCGACACATAGGCGCCGCAGCGGCACAGGTTGCCGCTCATCCGCTCCCGGATCTCCTCGGCACTCAGCGGTGACGGTGCCGCACCGGGGCGGACGTCGCCGGTGACGGCGCTGGGCCAGCCCGCCGCGTGCTCCTCGATCACCGCGATCGCCGAACAGATCTGCCCCGGCGTGCAGTAGCCGCACTGGAAGCCGTCGAGGTCGAGGAACGCCTGCTGCACCGGGTGGAGTTCGTCCCCGTCGGCGACGCCCTCGATGGTGGTGATCTCCCGCCCCTCGGCGGCCACGGCCAGCTGGAGGCAGGAGACGCCCCGGCGGCCGTCGACGAGGACGGTGCAGGCACCGCACTGCCCCTGGTCGCAGCCCTTCTTGGTGCCGGTCATGTCGAGCCGCTCGCGCAGGGCGTCGAGCAGGGTGGTGCGGTGGTCGACGGAGAGCGTGTGCTTCTCGCCGTTGATGTTCAGGGTGATGGCGCTGTACGTCGAGGAGGTGGCTGGGGACATGATCAGCCTTCTTTCGCGTATTCCGGGGCATGTCGAAAGGACGCGTGCCGAGGCTACGATGAAGCAACCGGACAACTGTCCTCTCCGGGTGAACGTAACGGACAGCTGTCCGCTTAACAAGTACGGGTTTCGGCCAGGACCCGGGAGGAGGCCGTGTGTCGCGGCAGAAGAGGAGCGCCGCGCTGCGCTCCGACGCGCAGCGGAACCGCGAGCGCATCCTGGAGGTCGCCCTGGTCGAGCTGACCCGCCGCGCGGACGTCCCCCTGAGCCGGATCGCCAGGAAGGCGTGCGTCGGACAGGGCACCTTCTACCGTCACTTCCCCACCCGGGAGGCCCTCGTCCTGGAGATCTACCGGCACGAGATGCGGCAGGTCGCCGACTCCGCAGGCGAGTTGCTCGCCGGCCATGAGCCGGACCGGGCGCTGCGCGCGTGGATGGACGACCTCGCCCGGTTCGCCATGACCAAGGCGGGCCTCGCGGACGCGATCCGCCAGGCCACCTGCGGCCCCGGCAGCCCCGAAAAGCCGGGCCACGCCCCGGTGACCGACGCCGCCGAACTGCTGCTCCGCGCGGGCGAGAAGGCCGGAACCATCCGCCCCGGCGTCACCGCCGACGACTTCTTCCTCGCGATCGCCGGCCTCTGGCAGCTCGCCCCCGACGGCTGGCAGCCCCGCGCCACCCGCCTCCTCGACCTCGTGATGGACGGCCTGCGGGCCGGGCCCGCGCACCGGTGAGGTGAGCGCCGCCGGTCGGGACGGGGCGAAGGACCCCGCCGGATTCGACGGGGTCCTTCGCCGGTCCGCCGTCCGACCCCTCGGGAAGCGGGCCGGGCGGCGGGCGGAACACGGGTGGCGCTCTGTCAGGCGTAGGCGTTGAACTGGATGGGCGGCTTGGCCGCGTTGAGCGCGTCGCCGAGCCGCCCGTCGGTGATCTTGATGGAGGCGGCGCCGAAGTTGGCGTTCATGAGGCGGTCGCGGTAACCGCCCGGATAGCCGCCCCAGCCGACGAGGCGGGGGAAGAACCAGTTGCCGGTGTGGTTCTCGACGCGGTCGTCACCGCTGTTCGCGAGGCGGAAGAAGTGGGTCGAGGCTCCGTCCTTGTGGTACACGACCTTGGGGTGTGTGCCGTCGAAACGGACCTGGGAACGCGGGTACCACTTCCAGCCACTGTGCTGGGAGGTGGAGACGTACTGGACCTGGTTGTCCTTGACCCAGACCACCACGTGCTCGAAGTCGTGCCGGTGCCCGGCGACCCCGGCGGCCGACTGGTCCTTCTCGAAGTAGCTGGCGTACATCACCGCGCACCAGCCGTTGTCGCACTTGCCGCGCGCGTAGGTGTTCGCGTTGTCGAGCTGCGCCATGTCACGGCAGTGTCCGTTGACCGCGCCACCGGGGGCCAGCCCCGGGTTGAGCCGGCCGTCGCCGCTGATGGCGGCGGTGGCGTAGCAGCCGTCCTTGTCGTAGTCGTACGCGGGGGAGAACGCCTGCTCGAAACCGGTCGCGTTCTGCGGGAGCTTGGGGATGACCTCGGCGGAGGCGACGGCCGGCGTCATCAGGACCAGGGCGCCGCTCCCGAGGGCGGCGACCAGGGCGGTGCGCAGCCTGTGGCGGCGGGTGCCGGGGCGGTTCGGTTTGGGGCTGGGCGAGGTACGCATCTGTGGTTTCCTCGGCTGTAGGGGGGTGACCGCGACGCCGTGCGTGGCGTCCGGTTCCGAACTCGGCCCGAGCGTATGAAGGTTCGGCGCACCGCACGTGCCTGCGTGTGCACGGGCGCGGGTCTCCGGGCGCACAGGGGCGGGCACCGCCGAGTCGGAACAACTCACCTTGTGTGGCGACGAGTTGGGCCCCGGGCGGTTCACCCGGGGCCCACACTCCCACGGTCACCCCTTCATGAGCTTGTACGCCTTCTTCACCGTCACCTCGAACGCCGACGCCCGGTCCGAGCCCTTGACCCGCAGGCTGACGTACCCGTGACCGTTGCGGTCGAGGTGCGCGGCCGGCAGCGTCGCGAGGGCCGGATGCGGGACCAGGGCGCGGTTCTTCGCCACCGGCACCGGCCGCCAGGTCGCACCGCCGTCGAACGACGCCTCGACGGTCAGGTCACGCAGTCGCCCCCGGGCCTGGTCACCGGTCCGCCGGACGGTGAACGGGACGGCGAGCGTACGGTCGTCCGCCGCCCGTGACCACTCGTCGACCGGCGGCGCGAACCGGACGGTGGTCAGCGGCAGCGCGGCCGTCTCCCCCTCGGCGGCCGGACCGGACCGGAAGGTCCACACCCCCTCGACCTCGGTGCCGAGGTTGTTCCACTGCCCCCGGTCCGCGTGTGCCCTGAGGGTGTACGTGCCGCTGTCCGCCGGCACCTCCCAGGCGGCGAGCGCGGTGTTGCGCGGGAACTCCGCCGCGCCGTTCCGGCTCTTGGCGAGCCGCTCCCCGTCCCGGCTGAGCGTGTAGTCGTACGAGGCGTAGAGGTCGTCGCTGGTGAACAGGTGCCGTGGGTCCGAGTCGCCGCCCAGCGGCAGGTCGACGGTGACGGTGTCACCGGCGCGGGTGAACTGGCGGCCGTCCGGGGCCAGGGCGGGGGCGCCCACCGGACGGTTCCAGTACTCGGTGCGGGGGCCGGGCCGGAAGACCTGGGGCTCGGTGTACAGCGCCCGGTGCGGCAGCGGGTCCAGGACGTCCGCGTTCTGCCAGCTCCAGCGCAGCTCCTGGGCCCAGGCGACATCCCGGGACGCGGTGTAGAACTCGCTTCGGGTGCTGGGCGAGGGCACGTTGATCCGGCGACCGGCGACCGGGATGCCCTTCAGGGACGCGGTGGCCAGCTTCGACTTCAGCGGGAAGGACCGGTCGAAGGTGCCGGTCTGCTGGGAGGAGACGTAGTGCGCCTCGGTGCGGGCGAGTTCGGAGTCCCGGACCCGTCCGGTGAACCCGGCCGGGATACGGCCCTCGTGGAGGGCGGCGAGGTAGTAGACCGCCCCGGTCGCGGTGGGGTACGAGTAGCCGCCGTCGCCGGGGGCGCCGTCGGGGACCTTGTCGAACTCGTAGCCCTCGGCGAGGTCCTCGCGGAAGTACGCCGTGTACCGGGCCCCCTTGGCGCGGGTCGTGGAGGGCACCGACCAGTAGTCCGGCGCCAGGTGCTTGAACTGCACATCGGTGTGCGCGCTCAGCGGGCCGTCGGCCCCGGCAGGGGCCTTCTTCTGCCGCTGTGCGACGCCGACCTGACGGTAGACGTTCTCCACGTCGTCGCTGTCCACCTCGTGTGCGAGCCTGCGGGCCGCCGTACCGCCGAGCGTCAGCTCGGTGGGCCCGTCCACCCGGACGAAGGGCTCCCCGGCGAGGACGATGTCGCTGTCGTACCAGTACGAGTCCTCCTCGTGCCGGCCGATGAACGCCGAGATGCCGTAACTGCCCGCGGGCACCCGCACCTCGAGCCTGGAGGCGACGGTGGCGTGGTGCGGGGTCTCGAAGGGTTCCAGGGTCCGGTCCAGCGGCAGTACGTCGATGACCGAGATGCCGTCGGCGCCCTCGCCCAGCTGGTCGCGGAGGTGGAGCGTGAGGTCGTAGCTCTCGGGTTCGAGGCTGAGTCCGACCGGGACACGGACCGCGGTGGAACCGCCGTCGTCGCTCCGGGCGGTGAGCAGGGCGGAGAGAGTGCCGCCGGTACGGATTCCGGTGTCGCGGAACTCGACTGCCACCGAAGCGGTGCCGTGCGCGGGGACGGTCAACCGGTTCTCGGACAGGCCGAGCAGGGCGGCGGGCAGGTCGCCGCGGGTGGAGGTGACGTCGAGGGCGAGGTCCAGGGTGAGGTCCTCGTCCGAGTCGTTGGCGAAGGCCACCTTGCGGCGGGTGTCCTCGGCGGCGCGGGGCCAGGTGAGACGGCCGAAGTCCAGGGAGGACACCGTGGCCGTGACCGGCTGGTCCACCGCCCGCTCCACGTCCACCAGACCCGAGCCCTGGTCGTACACGGTCTCACCGGCGCTCGGGGCGGCACTGGACACGAGCGCCCGGGCGACCTGACGGGGTGTCCAGTCCGGGTGGGCCTGCATCACCAGGGCGGCGGCGCCGGCGACGGCGGGCGACGCCATCGACGTGCCCGACAGCCGGGTGTAGTCGTCGTCGACCGGGCCGACGGGTCCCTCCGGGTCGACGTCGCCGATGGGGGTGTCCTTGGCCCGGGCCGCCGTCACGGCGACGCCGGGGCCCTTGATGTGGGGCTTGACGCGGTAGTCGCCGAAGAGCGGGCCCCGGCTGGAGAAGCTCGCGACCGCGTCGTCGCCACCGGCGGCGCCGACCGCGAGCGCGCCCTCGGCGGCGGAGGGCGGGGAGACCGTGAACGGGTCGGGGCCGTCGTTGCCGGCCGACACCACCGGCAGCACCCCGCGCTCCAGCAGGGCGTCGGTGGCCAGCGACCACGGGTCGGTGCCGTCGCTCAACGCACGTGACCCGAGGGACATGTTGACGATGTCGACGCCCTCGTCGGCCGCCCACTCCATGCCGTCGATGATGTGCGAGAGGGAGCCGAGCGGGCCGGACAGCACCCGGGCGCTGAGGATCTCGGCGCCGGGGGCGACACCCTCGTACGTCCCGTCGGACGCGGCGCCCGTACCGGCGATGATCCCGGCGACATGGGTGCCGTGGCCGTCGATGTCACCCTTCTCGTCGTCCCAGGTGATGAAGTTCTCGGACTTCGCCACCCGGTCCTTCAGATCGGGGTGGGTGGCGCGCACGCCGGTGTCGATCACGGCGACCCGGACCCCGGAGCCGTCGAGGCCGCGCTCCTTGACGCCCCTGGCGTTGATCTGCCCGACGAGGTCGGAGACCGCGACATCGCCCTCCGGGGTGGTCTCGGGTTCGTCCGACACGGTCGCCGATCGTGTGGTCCCGGCCGCGTCCGTCAGTTCGACCGGGGTGTCCAGCCACACCGTCTCGACGGACGGCCGGAGTTCGGCGTCGGCGCCCTCGTCGGAGGTGGTGAGCGTCCGCCACAGGGCGCCGCCGTCGTCCTTCGGCAGGGTGACGGCGGTGGCGTCGATCGACTCCAGGGCCACGGTCCGCCCGGGGGCGGCCTCGGCGCGGGTCGCGGCGGGCAGACGGGCACCGCTGTGCCGGACGATCAGCGGAAGGCCCCGGTCGTCGGCGTCGGCGTCGGCGTCGGCGCCGGGATCGGCGCCGGGATCGGGATCGTCCTCGGCGTGGCCGAAGCGTTGCAGGGCGCTCAGGTTGAAGAGCTGGTCGTCGACCCTGCCGGTGGCGACCAGCGGGGCCACGTCCATGGGGATCACCCGGAGGTCGCCGCCGCCGGCCCGCTGCACGAAGCCGATGGCTTCGCGGCCCGGGCCCGGTTCGACGTCGACGCCGGGCTCGCCCTTCTCCGTGCCGACGGTCACCACATCACCGGTGACGAGGGTGAACCGCTTGCCCCGGAGGGCGTCGAGGGAGGCGGTGGAGGGAGAGCCCGCCTTCGCCACCGGGGCGGGTGGGGGGTCGGCGGCGAGGGATAAGCCGCTCTGCGTGGTGACGAGCAGAACGGCGGTCACCGCGCTGCCCGTCCAGGTCCGCACACGAGGTCTTCTCACGCGAACTCCGTTCAAAGTGGAGGGAGTTGAGGGGGGTGTGGGTGCGAAAGAAGTGACGTGCGCAAAGATACGCGCCCGCTCTTGACGTGTGAATGACAACGATGGCACGTTCAGGAGATGGGAGCGCTCCCATCTCACCCTGGGGAAGGGACCATCGTGCGCAGACCTCCTCACCCGCGCCTGCGGCGCCTGCCGCTGCTCGGCCTCCTGCTCGCCCTGCTGCTGCCCTTCGGGCTCACCTTCGCGCCGGCCGCCTCCGCCACGGCGACGACGGCCCCGGCCGCCGGGGCGAGGGCCGCGGCGCCCGTGCGCATCATGCCGCTCGGCGACTCGATCACCGGCTCGCCCGGCTGCTGGCGGGCGGTGCTGTGGAACCGGCTCCAGAGCGCCGGCCACACGGACATCGACTTCGTCGGCACGCTCGGCCCACAGGGCTGCGGGCAGGCGCACGACGGCGACAACGAGGGCCACGGCGGCGAGTTGGTGACCAATGCCGCCGACCAGAACCTGCTGCCCGCCCGGCTCGCCGCGACGCGCCCGGACGTCGTCGTCATGCACTTCGGCACGAACGACGTGTGGAGCGGCATCGCCCCCGACCGCATCCTCGCCGCCTACACCAAGCTGGTCGGGCAGATGCGGGCCTCCGACCCGGGCATGCGGATCCTCGTCGCGCAACTCATCCCCATGAACCCCGGCAGTTGTACGGGCTGCGCGCAGCGCGTCGTCGACTTCAACGCCCGCATCCCCGACTGGGCGCGGGCCACGAGCACCGCCGCCTCACCGGTGACCGTCGTCGACCAGTGGACGGGGTTCAGCACGGCGACCGACACCTACGACGGGGTCCATCCGAACGCCGCCGGGGACGACAAGATCGCCGCCCGCTGGTATCCGGCGCTGAGCGCGGTGCTGGACGCGGGGGTGCCGGGGGATCCCGGTGACCCCGGGGATCCGGGCGACCCCGGTGGCGGTCAGCCCGTGTGCGGCGCGGTCTTCCGGGCCACCAATGTCTGGCAGGGCGGCTACCAGGGCGAGGTGACGGTCACCAACACGTCCGCGTCCGCCGTCTCGGGGTGGACCGTGACCGTCGTACCGGCTGCCGGGGCGCGTCTCACCCAGGTCTGGAACGGGACCTCGACCACGGCGGCCGACGGCACCGTCACCGTCACCGCCGCCTCCTGGAACGGCACGCTCGCCCCCGGCGCGAGCACCACGTTCGGGTTCGTCGCCACGACGCCCGCGTCGGCCGGCACGCCGTCGGCGACGGTCGGGTGCGCGGCTCGGGCGGCGGCCTCCTCATGACGACCGGGTGACGGACGGGCGGCCCGGCGTGACGGGCGGGCGGCCCGGCTGCCCGCCCGGCGGGGCGGGTCTCAGCCGGGTGGCGCGCCGGGGCCCGCCCCGCCCTTCAGCCGCTCCAGGTCGGACGGCCTCACCTGGATGGCCAGTACGGCGATCAGGGCGGCGACGACGGTGAAGATGGCGGCCATGACGAAGGCGGCCGAGACGCCCGCGGTGAGCACCTCGTCGGACCAGGGCGACGGAAGCTGCCCGGTCCGCCGGAATTCCAGGCGCTCGGCGGGCGTCGCCTGGGACAGGAAGGCCGGGATCTGCTTCTCGGCCTCGTTGGTGCTGGCCGTGCCGTACATGGTCACGAGGATGGACAGGCCCAGTGAACCGCCCACCTGCTGTGTGGCGTTGAGGAGCCCGGAGGCCGCGCCGGTCTCGGGGGCGGGGACGTCGGAGAGCGCCATCAGGGTCAGGGCCACGAACTCCATGCCCATGCCGAGGCTGAAGACGAGCATCGGGCCGAGGACGCTGCCGGCGTAGGTGGAGTGGACGTCGGTGAGTGTCAGCCAGCTCAGGCCGGCCGCCGCGAGGATCGCGCCCACCACCATGAACGGTTTGGGCCCGTACACGGGCAGGAACCGTGAGGTCAGTCCGGCACCGACCGCGATGACCGCGCTGACCGGCAGGAACGCGAACCCGGTGGCCAGCGGGCTGAAGTCGAGGACGTCCTGGGTGTAGAGCGTCAGGAAGAAGAACATGCCGAAGATCGCCGCGGCCAGGCACAGCATGATCCCGTAGGTGCCCGCGCGGTTGCGGTCGGCGAACATGTGCAGCGGGGTGATCGGCTGTCGGGATCTCCGCTCGACCAGGACGAACGCCACGAGCAGTACCACGGCCCCGGCGAACGACGCCAGGGTCAGCCCGTCCCGCCAGCCCTCCTGCGCGGCCCGGATGAACCCGTACACCAGGAGCACCATGCCGAGGGTGGAGGTCAGGGCGCCGGTGATGTCGAAGTGACCGGGGTGGCGCTGGGACTCCTTGATCCAGCGGGGGGTCGCCAGCACGATCAGCAGTCCGATCGGCACGTTGACGAACAGCACCCACCGCCAGTTCAGCCACTCCACGAGGATGCCGCCCGCGAGCAGTCCGATCGCGCCGCCGCCCGCCGAGACCGCCGCGAACACCCCGAACGCCCGGTTGCGTTCCGGGCCTTCACGGAACGTCGTACTGATCAGCGCGAGGGACGTCGGGGACGCGATGGCGCCGCCGACGCCCTGGAGGGCGCGCGCGGCGAGGAGTTGGCCCGCGTTCTGGGCGAGACCGCCGAGCAGCGAGGCCAGCACGAACAGCAGCACACCGAAGACGAACACCCGCCGCCGGCCGAGGATGTCACCGGCCCGACCGCCCAGCAGCAGCAGTCCGCCGAAGGTCAGCGTGTACGCGTTGACCACCCACGCCAGGCTCGTCGTCGAGAAGTCCAGCGACCGCTGGATGTCCGGCAGCGCGATGTTCACGATGGTGATGTCCAGGACCACCATCAACTGACAGGACGCGATGACGAACAGCGCCATCGCACTTCCACCACCACCTGATTCCGAGGTGGTGGTGTGCGCTGGGGAGCTCGGCTGAGGGTTGCTCATGGCGTATCGCAAAGGCAGATTCCGGTGAACGGTTCCGTCCACCGCCGCGTTCACTGTTCGACCGTACGCCGGTGCCCTGGGCGTCACCACTCGAATGCCGGTGCCCCCGGCGCGCTCAGTGCCCCCGGAACGCCTCCTCCAGCCACCAGGCGCCGTGGCCGCGGGTGACCTTGGCGTCGAGGAGGAAGGGGGTCGTGCGGGGGCCGGTGAGCCAGTGGCGGAGGGGGGCGAGGTCGGCGGGGGTGCGGACGGTGGTGGCGTCGAAGCCGTAGCCGCGGGCCAGGGCGGCGAGGTCGGCCGGGGGGAAGGTGACCGTGTCCAGGGGGTGGCCGGCGGGGCCGAAGTGGTGGACCTCGGCGCCGTAGGACTCGTCGTCGTAGACGACGACCACCATGGGCAGACCGAGGCGCCCTACGGTGTCCAGTTCGACGGCGCTCATCAGGAAGCCGCCGTCACCGAGGGCGGCCACGGGGAGGCGGTCGGGTCGGGCGAGGGCCGCGCCGATGGTGGTGGCGAGGCCGAGGCCGATGGACTGGAAGGCCTGGGTGAAGCAGAAGCCCTGGTGGTCCGGGACCGAGAGATAGGCGCTGGGGTGCCCCATGAAGTTGCCGGAGTCCACGCCGACCACCCGCTCCGCGGGGAGGATGTCGTCGAGGGCGATGGTCAGCGTGCGCGGGTCGATGCGCTCCTCGTCCCCCTCGTCCTCGTACGGCACGTCCCGCCACCGGACGCGGGCGGCGAGGGCGGCTTCGGTGGCGGGGGTGCGGTAGCCCTCCGGGGACGTCCGGGTGCCGGCGGTGCCCCCGGCAGCGGCGTTCCCGTCCCCGGCTTCCCCGTCCCTGTCGGCTTCCGCGAGGGCGTGCCGGGCCGTGAGTTCCACGTCTCCGGTCACGGACGCGTGGATCGGGCGGTGGCGGCCCGGTGCGGTGGGGTCGTCGTCGATCTGGACGACGGTGGTGCCGGGGGCGATGAGGGTGCCGTGGCGCGTCGTCCACATGTTCAGGGCGCAGCCCCAGCCGACGATCAGGTCGGCGCCCCGGATGAGTTCGGCGGTGAGGGGGGAGGCGAAGCCGCCGGAGATGCCGAGGGACCAGGGGCTGTGGTGGAAGAGGCCGTGCGCGACCGCCGAGGTGGCGAGGAGGGCGCCGTGACGGTCGGCGAGGGCGGTGAGCGCGTCGCGGGCGCCGGGGGTGCGGGCGCCCCGGCCGGCCACGAACACGGGGCGCCGGGACCTGCGCAACTCGCTTGCCAGGGCGGCTACTTCGGCCGGGTCGGGTGCGACGGGCACGCGCGGGGGCGGCGGGGCGACGACGGACGGCGTACCGGCTTCGGGGACCTCCAGGGCCTGCACCTCCAGGGGCAGGTTGAGGAGGACCGTCCGCCGGTCGTGCAGCGCGCGGCGGACGGCCTCGCAGGCCTCCTCCACCGCCGTCGCCGCCGAGGTCACCCGGGCCGTCTCCGCGCCCACCGCCCGGGCCAGCGCGTCCTGGTCGATGTGGAAGTTGGAGTGCGGCCGGGTGACCTCGGCCGCCAGGACGAGCAGCGGGGTGCGGCTCTTGGCGGCCTCGGCGACACCCGTGACGGCGTTCGTCAGGCCGGGGCCCTGGTGGACGCTGAGACCGGCGATGCCTCCGGTCGTGCGGGCGTAGGCGTCGGCCATCGTCGCCGCGCCACCCTCGTGGCGCGCGGCGACGAAGCGGGCGCCGGCCGCGACCAGCGCGTTGGTGAGATGGAAGTTGCCGGACCCGACCACGCCGAAGACATGGTCGACGCCGGACGCGTGGAGAGCCCGGCCGACGGCCTCGGCGACCTTCATGAGCGCTCCACCAGGGCGAGCACGCGCGCGGGCGCCCCGGATCCGGCGACGATGGGCAGGGGCCCGGCGATGACGACGGCGCCGGTCGGCGGCAGCGCGTCCAGATTGCGGAGCTGGGTCAGGCCGTACTTGCCGTTGCCGAGGAAGTAGGAGTGGCAGGGGAACGGCGGGTCGAAGGAGTGCGCGCGTCCGGCGTCGGTGCCGACGGTCTCCACACCGAGTCCGATCACCGGGGTCTCCTCGGCCACCCAGCGCGCGCACTCCGGTGCCAGGCCGGGCGTGTGCGGGCCACCGCCGTCCGCGTTGAGGAACGTCTCCTGGGAGTGGCCGCGGGCGTCCCAGCCGGTGCGCAGGAACAGCCAACCGCCGTCGGGCAGGGGGCCGTTGTCCGCCTCCCAGGCCTTGATGTGGCCGACCTCCACAAGGAAGTCCGGGTCGGCCGCCGCCTGTTCGGCGAAGTCGAGCACGGCCACCGGCGCGATCAGCCGTCGCGCCGGTACGGACGCCACGTCGTCGAGGTCCTTTCCGGTGACCCAGTGGACGGGGGCGTCGAAGTGGGTACCGGTGTGCTCGCCGCTGCGGAAGTTGTTCCAGTACCAGGCCGGACCCCGGTCGTCGTAGCGGCTGATCTCCGCCAGCTCGAACACCTGGGTCTGGCCGAACTCCGGCGGCAGTTGGATCACCGGCGTCGATGACGACAGCGGCGAGGTGAGGTCCACGACCTCGATCGCGCCACCGCGCATCCCGGACACCAGGGCGGCGAGGACGGACGGCTGGGTCATGGCGGGCCTCCGGGGACGATCGACGCGGACGCGCGTCCGCGGGCCCGTCCGGTCTGCGGGCCCGCCCAGGGTGTCACCGGGGGCGCACACGCACCAGATCGAAAACCGGATGCGGGATCGGCGCGGGCGCCGTTACGCTCACCGCGATGACTACTTCCTCCCTCGACAGATCGGGGGTCCCGTCCGCGCAAGGTGAGTGCTGATGCTCACCGATCACGCGAACGAGGACTCCCGGCTTTCCTTCTGGGCACGTGTGCGCGAGTTCGCCGTGCCACCCTCCATGATCGAGACCGCGACCGCGCGCCGTGCCGTCGGCGACTGGGCCGGGGCATGCGCCGCCGCGGGTATCGACCTCGATCTCGGCCTGCGTGCCGTGACGAGCCGTCACGGCCGTGAGCTGACATCCCAAGTCCGCGACGATCTGCGGCACTTGGCCCCGGATCTGCTGCGCTGGCACATGCCGAGGATCGCTCCCGACGGGCTGCTGCGTCCGGGGCTCACCGTCACACTGGCCCGCTATCGGGCGGCGGGGCGTGCCGGACCGCATCCCGTGCACCTCGTGGCCCGGACCCCGCCCGCCTGGGCCGACGCCGGCCAGCGGATCGGCCTCGCCCTGTGGGACGGGTCCCGCGACGGGTCCCTGACCGGCAACGGTGCCCGCGGGCATCCCCACCCCCGCCCGAGCCGCCGGTACCGGCTCGACCTGCATCGCCATCTGTGGGACGCGCGCAGGGCGGCCGAACTACGGCTCCGCTCCGGGGCGGACCGCCCGGGACCGGTCCCGCCACGGTCGTACGAGGCCGGGGCGGGCCGGCTTGGGCCTGACGATCCGGCGCTCGTGGCCTCCGGGCGTGGCTGCGCCGTCGAACGGTGGGCGGACGAGGCCGCGATCGTGCTGCGCGCCGAGGGGCGGTCCTCCGGGACCGTGCTCGTACGGTACGGCGCCCGGCGCCGGCTCCTGCTGGACCTCGGCACCGCCCCGACCTCCTTGCGGATCACACCCCTCTCCGGTGACGACGGTGCCGTCGGGTCGCTGCCGGTGCTGCCCGACGCCGCGACCTGGCTGGCGCCCGATCTGGAGCTGATCCGGGCCGGGGCGGTCGATGCCGACCGGCTGCATCCGCTGGTCGCGTCGGCGTTGGTGCCGGACCAGGTGCGGGCGGGCCCGGCCGAGCCGCCGGACCGGGCGGGACAGCCGCGGATCGTGGAGTGCCGGGGAGAGCGGCACCGGATCGGCCTGGTCGACGGCGTACTGGTCGCCCTGGACCATGACCCGGCCCAACTCCGGCGGGAGGAACTGCTGGTCGAGCTGACCGGCACCCCCCTGCCCTGTCTGCGGGCCATCGACGAGGCACACCGCCGCCCGGACTGTCTCTCCGGCGTCCGCGAACGACTGGACCACGGGGACATCGCCGGTGCGCTGGCCGTCGTCGAAGGGCTCCTCGGCCCCGAGGCGGTCCTGCGGGACGGCGCGCTGCGGGACGAGCTGGAGTCGGCGGCCCAGCGGCGGATCGCCTACGGCCTCTACCGGGCCGGCCTCACCGACCTCACCCGTGACCGGGTCCGTTCCAACGGGGGACGCCGCCCTTCCCGGCAGCGCCGCCCCCGCGTCGCGACCTTCTTCTGATCGCGCCCTCACTCGTCTCAGCGCACTCCACCACACACCCCAAGGTGATCGAATATGCCCACATGTACGCCGTTCGCCCTGCCCACCGTCCTCACCGAAGCCGACACCACTGACACCGGTGGCGCCGAGGGAACCGACCCCTCCCCCGTCTCCCAACTCGACACAGCGGGCGCCCTGTTGAGCCTGCTGCGCACCACGACCACCGAACCCCGCCCCGACACCCAGCTGGAGGCGCTGACCCTCGCCGTGGCCGCGGATCTGCCCGTACTGCTGTGGGGCGAGCCGGGCATCGGCAAGACCGCGGCACTGACCCAGCTCGCCACCGCCCTGGACCTTCCGCTGACGACCGTGATCGCCAGCGTGCACGAGCCGTCCGACTTCTCGGGGCTGCCGATCGTCGGGGACGACCCGGCCGAGCAGGGCGTGCCGATGGCTCCGCCGGACTGGGCGGTGCGGCTGGTGCGGGCGGGCCGGGGGCTGCTGTTCCTGGACGAGCTGTCGACGGCGCCGCCCGCCGTCCAGGCCGCGCTGCTGCGGCTCGTGCTGGAGCGCAGGATCGGCGCGCTCCGACTGCCGCCCGGCGTACGGATCGTGGCCGCCGCCAACCCACGGTCCTCGGCGGCCGACGGCTGGGAACTGAGCCCGCCGCTGGCCAACCGGTTCGTGCACCTGCAGTGGGCCCACGACCACGAGGTGGTCGTACGGGGTCTCGGCGGGACCTGGCCGCGCGCCACCCTGCCGCGGCTCGCGCCGGAGCGGCTGTCGGAGGCGGTGGAGTTCGCCCGGCGGGCGGTCTGCACACTGCTGGCCGCGCGCCCCAAGCTCGTGCATCAGCTGCCCGGCAGCGAGACCCGGCGGGGCGGGCCGTGGCCGTCGCCCCGGAGCTGGGAGATGTCGCTGCACCTCATCGCCTTCGCGACCGCCTCCGGGGTCTCGCGCGATGTGCTGTCCCTGTTGGTCAGGGGCACCGTGGGGGACGGTCCGGGCCTTGAGCTGCTGGCGAGTCTGGACCGGCTGGACCTCCCTGATCCCGAGGTGCTGCTCGCCGACCCGACGGCGGCGGAACTGCCGCAGCGCGGAGATCTGCGGCAGGCGGTGCTCGACGGCGTGGTGGCGGCGGTCCGGGCCCGCCCGGAGAGGGAGCGCTGGGACGCGGCCTGGGCACTGCTGGTCCGGGCGCTGGAGACCGGCGCCCCTGACCTGGTGGTCGTCCCCGCGACGACGCTCGCCTCGCTGCGCCGCGACGACTGGGACGTTCCGGCGGCGATCGAGAACCTCGCCGGAGTCGTCACCCTGTCCCGACGCGCGGACGAGGCGGCGGCCCGCGCCAAGGCGGCGACGAGGCCTCGCCGATGAGCGCCCCCACGAGCCCGAACGCGACGGTGAGCGCCGGCACACCAGGCCCACCGGACACGGCGGGTGCACCGGGCGCAGTGGGTGCACCGGCCGCACCTCGCGCACCTGGCACCCCGACGCTCGACTACGACAAGCTCTTCGCCGCCCGGCTGCAGGCCGCGCGGGCCCGCCCCTATCTCGCGACGGCGTTGTTCGCGCTGCACACCGTCGAGTCCCGGCAGGTGCCCACGATGGGGGTGGACCGGTACTGGCGGTGCTATGTCTCCCCCCGCTTCGTGGACCGTACGCCGGTGGAGGAGCTGGCCGGGGTGTGGGTGCACGAGGTGTCCCATCTGCTGCGCGACCATCACGGGCGCAGCGACCGGGTCGCCGAGGAGCGAGGGCTGACCGGGCCCGGTGAGCGGCTGCGGATGAACATCGCCGCCGACTGCGAGATCAACGACGACGTGTTCGGCGACGGGCTGGTCAAGCCCGAGGGGGTCGTGGAGCCGGCGTTCCTGAACCTGCCCACGGGGCAGTTGATGGAGGACTATCTGCGGCAGTTCCAACTCGGTTCCCGGACCGTGGAGTTGGCGTGGCTGGACTGCGGCAGTGGCGCCGACGGTCTGGAGCGTGACTGGGAGTTGGGGCCGGACGGGGCGCACGGCCTGAGCGAGCAGGAACGGGACGCGGTGCGGTTCCGGGTGGCGCAGGGGATCACCGGCCGCCCGGGGTCCGCGCCCGAGGGCTGGCGGCGCTGGGCGGAGGAGGCGTTCCATCCGCCGCAGCCGTGGCGGGCGTTGCTGGGCGCGGCGGTCCGGTCGGCGGCCTCCGCGCCCGGCGCGGGGGAGGACTACAGCTACGGCCGGCCGTCGCGGCGCTCGGCCGGTGTGCCGGGCGCGGTGCTGCCGAGTCTGCGGCGCCGGCCCCCGCATGTCTCCGTGATCATCGACACCTCCGGGTCGGTGAGCGACGCGGAACTGGGCAGCGCGCTGCTGGAGGTCGCGGCGATCTCGCGTGCCGTGGGCGGCCGGCGTGATCTCGTCACCGTCGTCCCGTGCGACGCGGCGGCCCGCATCGCCCACCCGCTGTGCCGGGCCGAGGGCATCCCGCTGATGGGCGGCGGCGGTACGAACCTCCGCGCCGGCTTCGCCAAGGCGCTGCGCAGCCACCCCCGGCCCGATGTCATCGTCGCCCTCACCGACGGCCAGACCCCCTGGCCGAGCAGCCGGCCGCCGTGCCGGACCGTGGTGGGGCTGTTCCCCCGGCACCACCAGCACAGCACCTATGACGAGGACGACCCCGACTACGTACCGGACTACCCGCCCGACTGGGCCCGCGTGGTGCAGATCGGGTAGGCACCTGCCTCCCACACTCCCCCCAACATGACAATGAAAACGATTATCGATAAGGTGCACATGTCAACCCGGGCACCTCCTTGTCGAGGTGTCGTCGGGCTGCCCTGACGCCTGAACGCACCGCACGAAAAGGGGAGCCGTGGCTCATCTGTTGGTGGTCGAGAGCTGGGTCGGATCGATGAGCAGGCTGCTCCCACGGGCCATCCGGGAGGGCGGTCACGAGTTCACGTTCCTCACCCGCGACCTGCACCACTATCTGCGCTCCGCCCCCGAGGGCACGGCCCACCCGCTGCTCGGCGCGCGGAACGTCGTCACGGCCGACACCAACGACGTCGACACCCTCCTGCCGGAGGTGGACCGCCTGCACACGGTGTTCGGCTTCGACGGGGTCGTCTCGTCCTGCGACTACTACCTGCCGACGGTGGCCCGGATCGCCGGACACCTCGGGCTCCCCGGGCCGGGCCCGCAGGCCGTGGCGGACGCCTGCCGCAAGGACGCCACCCGTCGGGTCCTCGCCGACGCCGATGTGCCCGGCCCCCGCTTCGCCCTGCACGAGGAGTGGGCCGACCTCGCCCGGGCCGCCCGGGAGATCGGCTATCCGCTGGTCGTGAAACCCGTCGACCTGTGTGCGGGCATGTACGTCCGCCGCGTGGACAACGAGACCGAACTCACCGCCGCCGTACGGGCGTTGGCCGACTTCCCGCTGAACGCGCGCGGGCAGCGACGGGTGCCCGCCGTGCTCCTCGAAGAGCTGCTGACCGGACCCGAGGTGAGCGTCGAGACGGTGTCGTACGCCGGAGCCGTGCATGTCGTGGGCGTGACCGACAAGAGCGTCGGCGGGGCGCCCGCGTTCGTCGAGACCGGGCACATGTTCCCCGCCGCGCTGTCGGCCGCCGACACGGAGGCCGCCGAGCAGACCGCGCGGGGCGCGCTCAAGGCGCTCGGGCTGACCGACGGCGTCGTGGCGCACACCGAGATCAAGCTGACCCCGGACGGTCCGCGCGTGGTCGAGGTGAACCCCCGGCCCGCCGGCAACCGGATCACCGAGCTGGTCCGCCATGTCACCGGTATCGATCTCGCGGCGGCGGCCGTCGAGGTCGCCCTCGGCCGGCAACCCGATCTGCGGCGCCGGGAGACCGGGCTGCGCAGCGCCGCCGTCGGCTTCCTGGTACCGGAGACGTCGGGGACGCTCGAAGCGCTGGACGGCGGTCACCTCGCCGATGAGGAAGGCGTGTTGGAGCTCCAGCTCGCCGAACCCGGGCGGCCGGTCAGATCGGCGGGCAGCAACAACGAGTACCTCGGCCATGTCATGGCCGGCGACCCGGCCGGACCGGGCGCGCGTGAGCGGGTCGAGACACTGGTGGCCGAGCTGCGCTCCGGGCTGGTGATCCGGTGACCGCCGTGACGCGGGTGGCCCCGGCGGCGGCCGCCCCGTACGAGCGCCCCGCGCACGGACACCTCTCGCACGAGGAACTGGTGGAGCACGTCCGCGCGGGTGAACTCGGCCCGGACCCGGCGGCGCTGCGGATCGCGGTGGCGTTCGTGACGCGCCAGGCCGTACGGCACGACGGGCGGGGCACCGGCTATCGAAACGAGGTGCTGAGTCTGCGTCTCGCCGGTGCCGTGGGGTCCTGCGCGGTGGAGCCGGGCGCCCTCCCGGACGCGGCGATCGACGACTGCGTGGGCGCCGATGTCGCCCGGCTCCTGGCACATCCACTGCTCCCGGTGCGGGTGGCCGCGCTGGACGCCTATCTGATGCATGTCGCCCCGCACGTCCCGGAGAACGGGGCACGGCCCTTCCCGCTGCCGGCCGGTACGTCGCTGGAGAAGTCCCGGGCGCGGGCGCACGCCGTCGTCGAGCTGCTCGGACTGCCGGCGGGCGCGACCGTGCTCGTCGTCGGGGTCGTCAACTCCCTTCTGGAGGCGCTGCGTTCACGGGAGCTTCGCTACGCGCCCTGCGATCTCAAGGGCGGGGTCACCGAGTGGGGCGAGGACATCGTCACCGACGCGCTCGCGGCGGCCGACCGCTGTGACGCACTGCTGGTCTCCGGGATGACGCTGGGCAACGGCAGCTTCGAACCGTTGCGGCGGCACGCGCTGGCGCACGGCAAGCAGTTGGTGATGTTCGCGCAGACGGGCAGCGCGGTCCTGCCCCGGTTCCTCGGGCACGGGGTGAGCGCGGTGTGCGCGGAGCCGTACCCCTTCTTCTGGCTGGACGCGGGGGCGGGCACACTGCACCGCTACCACCTGGACGGCCGTGCGTCGGGCGGTGGCCGATGACCTCGCCGACCGTCCTGCGGCCCGTCGCCCGGCCGGAGCTGCTGGCCCTCGTCGGACGGACGCCGCTCGCGCGCATCACCGCCGAACTGCCCGGTCCGCAGCCGGGGTTCTGGGCCAAGCTGGAGGGCCTCGCGGCGGGCGGGATGAAGGCGCGGGCCGCCGTGTCCATGCTGCTGGGCGCCCGGGAACGCGGTGAACTGCGGCCCGGAGCACCGGTGGTGGAGTCGACCTCCGGCACGCTGGGCATCGGCCTGGCGTTCGCGGGACAGGCCCTCGGCCATCCCGTCGTGCTGGTCGGTGACAGTGAACTGGAGCCGTCCATGCGGCAGTTGCTCCGCTCCCACGGCGTACGACTGGAGCTGGTGGACCGTCCGGCGCCCCTCGGCGGCTGGCAGGCGGCACGGCTCGCACGGCTGCGGGAGCTGCTGGCCGTGCTGCCGGGCGCGTACTGGCCCGACCAGTACAACAACCCCGACAACACCGCCGGTTACGCCTCGCTGGCCGCCGAACTCGCCGTCCAGCTGGACCACTTGGACATCCTGGTGTGCAGCGTGGGCACCGGCGGTCACAGCGCGGGCGTCATCGGTCCGCTGCGGCGGCACTGGCCCGGCCTGCGGCTGATCGGCGTCGACTCCACCGGCTCGACGATCTTCGGCCAGCCGGCCCGGCCGCGGCTGATGCGCGGTCTCGGCAGCAGCATCCATCCGCGCAACGTGGCCTACGACGCGTTCGACGAGGTGCACTGGGTGGGCCCGGCGGAGGCCGTCGACAGCTGCCGGCGGCTGGCCCGGGGCAGCTTCGTCAGCGGCGGCTGGAGCACCGGCGCGGTCGCGCTGGTCGCCGCCTGGGCTGCCCGCGTCCATCCGGGCGCCGTCGTCGCCACGGTCTTCCCGGACGGCCCGCACCGCTACCTCGGCAGCGTCTACGACGACGACTTCGCCGCCGCCCACGGCCTCGACCCGGCCTCCGCCGCCGCCCGGCCCGTGGAGATCCCGCATCCCGGCGCGGCCGAGGCCGTCGGCTGGGTGCGCTGCGGCAGGGTCGCCGACCCGCTCACGGTCCCCCGCCCCACCCCCCACCGGATTCCCGCTTCGGAAGAGAGCCTGTGAAGGTCACCCTGCGCACCGTACGCCTCGAACTCGCCGAGCCGTTGCGCATCTCCCGCTCCACCATGTCCGCGCGCGACGCGGTCTGGCTGACCGTCGAGCACGACGGGCTCACCGGCCACGGCGAGGCCGTCACCAGCGACTACTACGGACTCGACACCGACACCCTCGGACGGCTGTTCGCGGACGTGGCCCCGGACCTCGGCCGCTTCCGTGATCCGGAGAGCGCCGCGGAGGCGCTGCGGGAGGGCGATCCGCTCGGTGGTCCCGAGACGCCACCGGCCGTGACGGCCGCCGTCGGTGCCGCGCTGCTCGATCTCGTCGGCAAGCGGGCGGGCAGCCCCGTCCACCGGCTGCTGGGCGCTCCGGCGGCTCCGGTGGCGGCGACCGCGCGGACCATCGGCATCACCTCGCCGACGCGGGCGGCGGCGGAGGCCCGCCGTCTCGCCGCTAGCGGCTTCGAGATCGTCAAGGTCAAGGCCGGGGCGCCCGACCCGGAGGACGACGTGGAGCGCGTACGGGTCGTCCGGGACGCCGCGCCCGGGGTCCGGCTGCTTCTCGACCCGAACGGCGCCTGGGCCCCGGCACAGGCACAGGGCCTGCTGCCGCGCTTCGCGGAGCTGGGTGTGGAGGCCGTGGAACAGCCGCTCGCGCCGGGTGATCCCGAGGCGCTGGCCGTGCTCGCCGCACGATCGCCGCTGCCGGTCATCGCCGACGAGGACGCGGTGGACCTGGAGGACGTACGGCGCCTGGCGGGGCGGGTGCACGGGGTCAATGTCAAGCTCGCCAAGTGCGGGGGCGTCCACGCGGCCCTCCGTATCGCCGAGACGATCGAGGGCAGCGGCACCGACCTGATGCTCGGCTGTCTCACCGCCAGCTCTCTCGGTCTCGCCCCGGCCGTCCATCTCGCCGACCGGGCCCGCTGGGTCGACCTCGACGGACACCTCCTGCTCGCCGACGACCCGTGGACCGGGATCGGCGGCGCCGACGGGTACGTACGGACAACCGGCCTGCCGGGACTGGGAGTTCGGCCCCGACCGGGTCACCGGGCGGGCGACGGGACCGCCGACGCGGCCGAGGACGCACCGGGGGAGACACACCGTGCAGACATGGCATGAGATACGCCGCTTCCCCTTCGCCGTCCGTCTCCTGCTGGTCAACCAGCTCGGCGTCAACATCGGCTTCTACCTCCTGATCCCCTATCTCGCGACCCATCTCACCGAGAACCTGGGCATGTCGGCGGCCGTCGTCGGCATCGTCCTGGGCGTGCGCAACCTCAGCCAGCAGGGCCTGTTCATCATCGGCGGCTCCGCCTCGGACCGGCTCGGCGCACGGGGTGTGATCATCGCCGGGTGTGCGCTGCGGACCCTCGGGTTCGCGCTGTTCGCGCTCGGCGACGGGCTGCCGGTGCTGCTGGCGGCGTCGGTGCTCAGCGGGCTCGCCGGGGCGCTGTTCAACCCGGCGGTGCGGGCGTATCTGGCGCAGGAGGCCGGGGAGCGCAAGGCGGAGGCGTTCGCGCTGTTCAACGTGTTCGCGACGACGGGCGCGCTGATCGGTCCGCTGCTGGGCAGTGCGCTGCTGCTCGTGGACTTCCGGACCTCCGCGCTCGCCGCCGCCGGGATCTTCGCGGTCCTCACCGTCGCCCAGGCCCTCGTCCTGCCCGCGCGGCCGGTCGAGCCGAGCGGCGGCAACGTCCTCGGGGACTGGCGGGAGGTGCTCGGGAACCGGGCCTTCCTGGCGTTCGCCCTCGCCATGGTCGGCATGTTCACGCTGGAGAACCAGCTCTATCTGCTGCTGCCGGCCGGAGCCCGGGAGGCCACCGGCTGGGACGGCGCCGCCGGTCTCGTCTTCCTCGTCGGCACCCTCGCCAACCTGGCGCTCCAGCTCCGCATCACCAAGGCGCTCAAGTCGCGCGGAGACAGGGCCCGTTGGATCGGTCTGGGGCTCACCGTGACGGCTCTGGCGTTCCTGCCACCGGCCCTGGGGGCGGGGTTCGGCGCCTCCGGCCCGCTCGCCGCGGTACCCGTCCTGCTCGGCGTGCTGCTCCTCTACCTGGGCCTCATGATCGCCTCGCCGTTCGTGATGGAGCTGATCCCCCGCTTCGGCCGCCCCGAGCTGACCGGCACCTACTTCGGGATCTTCTACGTCGTCTCGGGCATCGCCGCCGCCCTCGGCAACACCCTCGTGGGCTGGGCCATGGACGCCGGGGAGCGCGGCGGCCACACCTGGCTGCCCTGGGTGTGCTGCGCCGTGGCCGGTCTGCTCTCGGCGGCGGGCGTCACCCGGCTGCGCCGGCTGGGGGCGCTGCCCTCGGACCCACCGGCCGCCGTCCCCGACCCGGCCGGTGAGAAGAGCGACGCATGACGCACGCCAACCTCCTCACCGACCACCCCGAGCTGTACGAGGCCCGCTTCCCCGACACCGAGCGGCTGGCCGGACGCTGGGCCGAGGACTGTCTGCGGCGCCACGGGGCCGGCCCCCGGGTCCTGGACATGGGCTGCGGCACCGGACGGGACGCCGCCCATCTGCACGGCGCCGGCCGTACGGTGACCGGGGCCGACCTCTCCGAGGCGATGCTCGCCCACGCCCGGGTCCGGCATCCCGGCCCGTCGTACGTACAGGCCGACCTGCACGGCTTCGACCTGGGCCGGGCGGCGTTCGACGCGGTCGTCTGCCTGGACAGCTCCCTGCTGTACTGCCACACCAACGCCCAGCTCGACGCCTTCCTCGCCTCCTGCCGCCAAGGTCTCGCACCCGGTGGGCTGTTGGTCGCAGAGATGCGCAACGGCGCCTATTTCCTGGGGCGTACGGACCTGCTCGACACCCCGGCCGTCCACTCCTTCACCTGGCGGGGCACCGCCCACCGGTCCACCACCACCCTCACCGTGGACCGCACCGCCCAACTCCTGCGCCGCAGGCGGGTCTGGACCTCGGACGACGGCTCACCGGCGGTCGAACAGCGGTCGGCCTGGCGGCTGTTGTTCCCGCAGGAGCTGCGGCACGTCCTCACCGCGCACGGTTTCGAGGTCCTGGAGCTGCACGACGGGCCCGGCCCGCGCACCGAACCGGCGTGGCAGGAGGGCCGGTTGCCCGGCGCCACGACGGACGCGGACCGGCTGCACCTCGTCGCGCGGCTCACCTCGGCCCGCTGACCCCTCATCGCCACACACCCAAGGAACCCTCATGCACGAAGAACTCTTCCCCGGTCTGCACCGACGCGGCTTCCTCGCCGCCACGGGCGCCGTCTCGCTCGGCGCACTCGCCCTCACGGCGTGCGGCGGCGGCACCGATTCCCCGGCGAGCGGCGACGACGACGGCACACCGAAGCGGGGCGGGCGGCTGCGGGCCGCGTTCGCGGGCGGCGGCGCCAGTGAGACCCTCGACCCGCATCTGGCCGCCCTGTTCGCCGACGTCGCCAGAGCCAAGGCGCTCTACGACAAGCTCGCCGACTACGGCGCCGACCTGTCCGCCGAGCCGCGGCTGGCCGCGAAGTGGGAGTCGAACAAGACCCTGGACCGCTGGCAGGTCACCCTGCGCGAGGCCACCTTCCACGACGGCAGGCCGGTCACCGCCGAGGACGTGCTGTACAGCTACCGCCGGATCGCCGACCCCGCGAAGGCGTTCCGGGCGAAGGCGTCCCTGGAACCCATCGACCTCGACGCCAGCCGGGCCACCGGCGAGCGGGGCATCGAGTTCGTCCTGAAGCGGCCCACCGCCGAGTTCCCCAATGTGCTGGCCGCGTTCGGCGCGTACATCGTCCCGGAGAACGCGGGCAGCAGCGCCGGCGACTTCGACACGAAGCCGATCGGCTCCGGACCCTTCCGGTTCGTCTCCTTCTCCCCCGGCCGCTCCGCCGTCTTCCGCCGCTTCGACGCCTACTGGGAGGGCGCCGCCCACCTCGACGAACTCGAACTCGTCGTCGCCAACGAGGAGTCGGCCCGCGTCAACGCCCTGCTCGGCGGTCAGGTCGAGTACGCGCACGAGCTGAACCCCACCACCGCCCGCGCCCACGAGGGCAAGGGACAGATCGAGATCGTCCGGCTGCGCAACAGCGCCATGCAGGCGTTCTGCATGAAGACCGACCGGGCGCCCTTCGACGACAAGCGGGTCCGGGAGGCGTTCTTCCTCATCGCCGACCGGCAGGAACTCGTCGACGGGGCGCTCTCCGGGGCGGGCGTGGTCGGCAACGACCTGTTCGGCAAGGGCTACGAGTACTACGCGGCCGACCTCCCGCAGCGCGAGCAGGACCTCGACCGGGCCCGGTCCCTGCTGAAGCGGGCCGGTGCCGGGAAGCTGAAGGTCACGCTGGACACCTCCGCCGTGGCCGCCGGGTTCACCGAGGCCGCCAGCATCTTCAAGGACCAGGCCGCGAAGGCGGGCGTCACGATCGACGTGCGGATGGGCAGCAAGGACTCGTACTGGAGCGACATCCTCGACTCCGGCACCCTCGCCTGCTACCGCTCCGGTGCCATGCCCATCGAGGCGCACCTCTCGCAGCGGCTGCTCACCGACTCCACCACCAACGCCACCCACTGGCGGCACAAGGACTTCGACGCGCTGTACCAGCAGGCGCAGTCCACCCGGGACAAGGCGGAGCGGGCCGCCGTCTACGAGCGGATGCAGCGCCGGCTGTACGCCGAGGGCGGCTTCCTGATCTGGGGGTTCGCCGACTGGATCATCGGAACGGCCAAGAACGTGAAGGGAGTCGAGACCAAGGCCCCCGCCAACACGCTCGGCTGGGCGCGCTTCGACAAGGTGTGGCTCGGGTGAGCGGAGACGGTCTGCGCTCCTTCGTCGTCCGGCGGCTGTTCCTCGGCGCCGCGCAGACCGTGGCGGTCGTGCTGCTGGTCTTCGCGCTCACCGAGGCGCTGCCGGGCGACGCGGCGGTGGCCCTGGCCGGGGACCAGCCCGACCCGGCACGGATCGCCGCCATCCGCGAGGCGATGCACCTCGACCGGCCGGTGCACGAGCGGCTGGCCGACTGGGCGCTGGGCCTGGTCCAGGGGGACTTCGGCACCTCGCTGACCTCCGGCCGCCCGGTCGCCGGATACCTCGCGGACGGCTTCGGGCCGACCCTGCTGCTCGCCGCGCTCACCGTGGCCCTGCTCGTGCCCCTCGGTCTCGGCCTGGGCGTGCTGGCCGCCCGGCACGAGGGCGGACCCGTCGACCGGCTGATCAGCTCGGTCACGCTGGCCGTGTACGCGGTCCCCGAGTTCGCCCTCGGGGTGCTGCTGGTGACCGTGTTCGCGCTGAAACTGGCCTGGCTGCCGCCGACCGCCCTCGGTCATGGCACCGACCTGCTCGCCGACCCGTCCGTGCTCGTGCTGCCCGTCCTCGTGCTGCTCTCCCGGCCGGTGTGCTCCCTGGTCCGGCTGGTCCGCGCCGGCATGGTCGACGCCCTCGCCTCCCCGTACGCCGCCCACGCCCGCCGGTACGGCGTCCCGGGCGCCCGCGTCCGCTACGCCCACGCCCTGCCCAACGCCCTCGCCCCGGCCGCCCAGCAACTCGCTCGCACCGTCGACTGGTTGCTGTGCGGTGTCATCGTCGTGGAGGCCCTCTTCGTGATCCCCGGACTCGGCACGGTCCTCCTCAACGCCGTCGCCGAACGCGATGTCCCGGTCGTCCAGGGTCTCGCCGTCGTCTTCGGCGTCCTGACCGTCGTCCTCAACCTGGGCGCCGACGTCGTCGCCCGGCGGCTGGCACCCCGGGCGGGGGTCGCGGCATGACGGCGGGGACGGGCACCTCTCCGGCCACCCCGCCGACGTCCGCCCCGGCGACGGCCCCCGCGACCGTTCCGAGGACCCGACGGCGTACGGGCCGCTTCGCGCTCGGCGCCGCGATCATCGCCGTACCCCTCCTTCTCGCCCTCCTGGGACCGGTGTTCGCCGGGGAGCCCGGGACGCGGACCGCGTCGTTCGCGCTCGGTGACGGGCACTGGCTCGGTACGGACTTCGTGGGCCGGGACGTGTGGCGGCAGGTGCTGCACGGCGGCCGGCCGGTGGTGCTGACCGCGCTCGGCGCCGGCGCGCTGGCCTATCTCGTCGCGCTGCCGGTCGGTCTGGCCGCCGCGCTGACCCGGCGGCGGTGGCTGGAGGAACTGCTGATGCGGCCCCTGGACATCCTGATCGCGATCCCGTCGCTGCTGCTGATCCTGCTGGTCGCGTCCGTGTTCACGCCCGGCACCGTCGGTCTCGCCCTCCTCGTGGCGCTGGTCAATGTGCCGGACGCGGCCCGCCTCGTCCGTGCCGCCGCCACGGAGGCCGCCGCCCGGCCGGTCGTCGAGGCACTGCGGCTCCAGGGCGAGAGCTGGTGGCGCACGGCCGTCGGCTGTGTCGGCCGCGCCATCCTGCGCACCCTCGGCGCCGACGCCGGCACCCGGCTGACCGGAGTGCTGTATCTGGTCGCCACGGCCGCGTTCCTCGGTGTCGGGGCGGCCCCGGACGCCGCCGACTGGGCGGTGATGGTCGACCGCAACCGCACGGGTCTGTTCGTCCAGCCGTGGGCCGTGGTGGTGCCCGCCCTGCTGATCGTGGCGCTGACCACGGGGACCAATCTGCTCTTCGACGCCGCGCTGGAGCGGCCCGGCCGCCGCCGGGGACGGAAGGAACGACACGCGTGAAGCGGTACGACCACCAGCCAGGCCGGTCCGCCCCGGCGCCGGCGCCCCTTGCCGAGATCACCGGTCTGCGGGTCGAGGCGGGCGGCCGGGCGATCGTCGAAGGGGTGAGTCTGCGGGTGCCGCCCGGCAGGGTCACCGCGCTGGTCGGCGCCTCGGGCAGTGGGAAGACGACCACCGGGCTCGCCCTGCTCGGCGAGTTCCCGGCGGGCGCGCACGTCACCGGTGAGGTGCGGATGCCGGTGGACGGCCTCGTCGGCTATGTGCCGCAGCATCCGGCGGCCGTCCTCAACCCGGCCCGCCGGATCAGCGCCCTGCTGACGGACATCGCCCGTTCGCGGGTACGCCGACTGCCGCGCGGCGAACGCCGGGCGGCCACGCGCGCACACGTCCTCCGGGCACTAGCCGATGCCCAACTCCCCGACGCTGAGCCACTGTTGCGCCGCTACCCGCACCAGCTCTCCGGAGGCCAGCAGCAGCGCGTCGTCCTCGCCCAGGCCCTGCTGCTCGGCGCCCGGATCGTGGTCGCCGACGAACCCACCACGGGCCAGGACGCGTTGACCAAGAGCCGCGTCGTCGAGCAGTTGGCGGCGCTCGCCGCGCGCGGTATCGCGGTGGTCCTGCTCAGCCACGATCTCGACGTGGTCCGCGCGCTCGCCGACGAGGTCCATGTCATGCGGGCGGGACGGATCGTGGAGTCGGGGCCGGTGGAACGGGTGTGGTCGGCGCCCCAACACGCGTGGACCCGCCGGCTCCTCGCCGCCTCCACGACCGACCCGGGCGGCCCGCACGGCACCGCGACCGAGCCCGCCGTACGACCGGTGCTGCGCGTACGCGACCTCACCGCCCGCCACCGCGACGGGCCGAGCGGATCGACCGCTGTCGTCCGGGTACCCGAACTCGCCCTTCACGCAGGTGAGTTGCTCGCCCTCGTCGGCCGCTCGGGCAGCGGCAAGACCACCCTCGCCCGCTGTCTCGCCGGTCTCCACCGCGACCACGACGGCGAGATCCTCCTCGACGGCACTCCCCTGCCGCGCAGCCTGCGGGCCCGTGACCGGCGACAGTTGGCGGCGGTGCAGTACGTCTTCCAGGACGCCCACGCCTCCTTCGACGAGCACCGCCCGGTGCTGGACCAGGTCGCCCGCACGGCGGTCCGGCTGCGCGGGACGGGCGCGGACACCGCCGAGAACGAGGCCCTGACCACCCTGACCCGCCTGGGCCTTCCCCCGGACGTGGTGCGCCGCGTCCCGGCCCGGCTCTCCGGCGGCGAACTCCAACGCGCCGCCCTGGCCCGCGCCCTCCTCGCCCACCCCCGCGTGCTGATCTGCGACGAGATCACCTCGGGTCTGGACACGGTCACCCGGCGCGGCATCCTCGACGTCCTCACGGGCCTGGTGAGCGGCGGCCCGCACCCCGGACCGGCGCTCCTGCTGATCACCCACGACCTGGAGACCGCCGCCGTCGCCCATCGCATCGCGGTCATGGACGGGGGCGAGATCGTCGAACAGGGGCCTGCCCGGCGGCTCCTCACCACCCCGAGGCACACCTTCACCGCCTCGCTCGTCGCCACACGCAGTAACTTCACCCACCGCTCGTAGGTTAAGAGGACATGTCTCGCGCACGGGAGCAACGGGACATGTGGACCGACGAGTTGAAGGTGAGGGGGGTCCCATGGGTACACGTGCACGTGCACGTACGGGCGCGGGCCGGTTCGGTGTCGTGATGGCGGCGGCCCTGACGGTGATGCTCACCGGCTGCGGCGGAGGCGGTGACCGGAGCGACGGCTCCGGCGGAGAGGGAACGCGGCCGTCGTCCACGACCCCTACCGCGTCCGGGACAGGGGGCAAGGGCGAAGGGGGAACGGACGAGGGCGGAAGCGCCGGCAGGACTCCGCACCCGGCGGAGACGGAGCGACCGACCTCACCCGGGACCTCGCCCACGCCTTCCACCACCGACACGGACACCGATACGGACACCAAGGCCTGCTTCGACGGGCGCTGCACGATCTCCGTGTCCAAGCCCCGGTCCATCGAGGTCGACGGCAAGTTCGGCGTCGGGGAGCTGCGTGTCACGAAGGTCACCGACGACACCGTGGTGCTCCAGTCCTCGGGTGCCGGAACGTTCCTCAGCTCCTCGATCGGCGAGGGCGGCACCGGCGGCCTGAACGGCCTCGGCTTCCGCGTAAAGTCCCTCGAAGGCGGCACGGCGGTGCTGGAGTTCTTCCCCCGCGCCTGAGTGCCCGGGTGCCGAGTGCGCGGGAGGCATGCGGATGGGCGTGGTCGTACGGGAGCAGCGGCTGGCCGGGCTGCGCTGGCTCGTGGTGTCCGGGCCCCGGCTCGACGCGTTCCGGGCGCTCGGCGAGAGTGCGCGGGCTGACATCAGGGCCGTACAGGAGTCGATGCCGGAGCGGGAGGCGCTGCGCCGCCGGGTCGGGACCGAGGCGGGCGCCGCCCGGCTGGAGCGGGTGCTGCGGGCCACGCGCGAGCGGCATCCACGCGAACTCGCCGAGTTGGAGGCGCTGGCCGAGGGGGCGGGGGTGGCCTTCGACGACCTGCTCCTCGCCAATCTCCGGGGCGACCTGGGCACCGACGACGGAACGGGCTGCTCCGACCTGATCTGGCGGGGCGGGAACTCCTTCGTCGCCCACAACGAGGACGGCGCGCCCGCGCTCGACGGACGGCTGACGCTGCTGACCCTCGCGCTGGACGGTCTCGTGCCGGTGACGGTCCAGTGGTATCCGGGCTTCGTGCCCGCGAACGCGTTCACGGCCACCGGGCACGGCCTGGTCTGGGGCATCAACCACCTCCAGGTGGCGCGTCCGCCGGCCGACGGCGCCGGGCGGCACTTCGTCGCCCGTGCCCTGCAGCAGGCGCCGACGCTGGACGCGGCCCTGGAGCATCTGCGCACCCGTCCCGGCGCGGGCGGGTTCTCCTACGCCCTCGGTGAGCGCGCCACCGGCCGGGTCGTGGTCGCGGAGGCGGCGGGCGGCCGTACGGCCGTCGTGGAGGCCACTCCCGCCGAGCCGCTGCACTGGCACACGAACCATCTGCGCCATCTGCCCGACACCCTGGAGGCGGCGGGCTCGGGCGCGTCCGCCGACTCCCTCGGCCGGTACGAGGAGAGCGTCGCCCGGGGCCGTGCGCTGGAGTCCCTGCGCGCCGAGGGATCCGTGCGCACCGAGGGCCGGGAGCCGTCGGCCGCCTGGTTCCTGGAGGCGCTCACCGGCGCCCCGCTCCCCCACGGTGTCCACCGGACGGCCGCCGGTGGTGATCCCCTGATGACCCTGTCCACGGCGGTGGCCGATCTGACCGCCGGCCGTGTCCTCGTGCGCGGCGCCCGGGGCGACGCCGCCGAGCTGCCGCTGAACGACTTCGTGCGCGGTGTCGCGCCCGGACCGGCCGCGGAGCCGTCGCCCCGCGGCTGATCCCCACGGCTGATCCCGGCGGGCGTCAGACGATCTCGACGAGCAGGTCGCCGCCCTCCACCTGCTGGATCTTGTTGATGGCGAGGCGGGAGACCCGGCCGGCCTTGGAGACGGTGATGGTGGCCTCCATCTTCATGGCCTCGATGGTGGCGACGGTGGCTCCGGCCGCGACCTCGTCGCCCTCGGCGACCGCGAGGGTGACCACCCCGGCGAACGGGGCGGCGACATGGCCGGAGTTGGAGCGGTCCGCCTTCTCGGTGACGGGAAGGTCGGAGGAGGCGGCCTTGTCGCGGATCTGGATGGGCCGGAGCTGCCCGTTCAGGGTGGACATGACCGTGCGCATCCCGCGTTCGTCGGCCTCGCCGACCGCCTCCAGCCCGATGAGGAGCCGTACACCGGGCTCCAGGTCGACCGCGTACTCCTTGCCGGGGCCGAGGCCGTAGAAGAAGTCCTTGCTGTCGAGGACGCTGGTGTCGCCGTAGGTCTGGCGGTGGGTCTCGAACTCGCGCGTCGGGCCGGGGAAGAGGAGCCGGTTGAGGGTGGCCCGGCGGTCCTTCTCCAGTCCGGAGCGGTCCTCGGCGTCCAGGTCCTGGACGGGCTTGGCGTCGGCGCGGCCCTGGAGGGCCTTGCTGCGGAACGGCTCGGGCCAGCCGCCGGGCGGGGTGCCCAGCTCGCCGCGCAGGAAGCCGATCACGGAGTCGGGGATGTCGAACCGGTCCGGCGTGGCCTCGAAGTCGGCGGGGGTCACTCCGGCGCCGACGAGGTGCAGGGCGAGGTCGCCGACCACCTTGGAGGACGGGGTGACCTTGACCAGGTGGCCGAGGATGCGGTCGGCGGCGGTGTACATCGCCTCGATGTCCTCGAAGCGGTCGCCGAGACCGAGCGCGACGGCCTGGGTGCGCAGGTTGGAGAGCTGGCCGCCGGGGATCTCGTGGTCGTAGACCCGGCCGGTCGGGGAGGCGAGGCCCGCCTCGAAGGGGGCGTAGATACGGCGGACGCTCTCCCAGTAGGGCTCCAGGTCGCCGACGGCCCGCAGATCGAGCCCGGTGGGCCGGTCGGAGTAGTCCGTCGCGGCGACGATGGCCGACAGCGACGGCTGGGAGGTGGTGCCCGCCATGGAGGCGACGGCCCCGTCGACGGCGTCCGCGCCGGCCTGGATCGCGGCCAGGTAGGTGGCGAGCTGGCCGCCCGCCGTGTCGTGGGTGTGGATGTGCACCGGCAGGTCGAACTCGCGGCGCAGCGCGGTGACGAGCTTGGTGGCGGCGGGGGCGCGCAGCAGGCCCGCCATGTCCTTGACGGCCAGGACGTGGGCGCCCGCCTCGACGATCTGTTCGGCCAGCCGGAGGTAGTAGTCGAGCGTGTACAGCTGCTCGGCGGGGTCGGACAGGTCGGAGGTGTAGCAGAGGGCGACCTCGGCGACGGCCGTCCCGGTGGCGCGTACGGCGTCGATGGCGGGCCGCATCTGGCCCACGTCGTTGAGCGCGTCGAAGATCCGGAAGATGTCGATCCCGGTCTCGGTGGCCTCCTGGACGAAGGCGTCGGTCACCTCGGTCGGGTACGGCGTGTAGCCGACGGTGTTGCGGCCGCGCAGCAGCATCTGGAGGCAGATGTTGGGGGCGGCGGCCCGGAAGGCGGCCAGCCGCTCCCAGGGGTCCTCGGCGAGGAAGCGCAGGGCGACGTCGTAGGTGGCGCCGCCCCAGCACTCCAGGGAGAGCAGCTGCGGCAGGGTCCGGGCGACCACGGGGGCGACGGCGAGCATGTCCTTGGTGCGGACCCGGGTGGCGAGCAGCGACTGGTGGGCGTCGCGGAAGGTGGTGTCGGTGACGCCGATGGTCGGGGACTCGCGCAGCCAGCGGGCGAAGCCCTCGGGGCCCAGTTCGACGAGCTTCTGCTTGGAGCCGGCCGGAGGTTCGGCGGCGGTGGGCCTCGGCAGCTTGCTCGCGGGGTCGATCAGGTCGGGACGCGGCCCGTGCGGCTTGTTGACCGTCACGTCGGCCAGATAGGTGAGGAGCTTGGTGCCCCGGTCGGCGGAGTGGCGGGCGGTCAGCAGATGCGGGCGCCGCTCGATGAACGACGTGGTGACGTTGCCCGACTGGAAGTCCGGGTCGTCGAGGACGGCCTGGAGGAACGGGATGTTCGTGGAGACGCCCCGGATGCGGAACTCGGCGACCGCGCGCCGGGCGCGGTTGACGGCGGTGGTGAAGTCCCGGCCCCGGCAGGTCAGTTTGACCAGCATGGAGTCGAAGTGGGCGCTGATCTCCGTACCGGCGTGGGTGGTGCCGCCGTCGAGGCGGATGCCGGAGCCGCCGGGCGAGCGGTAGGCGCTGATCCGGCCGGTGTCCGGGCGGAAGCCGTTCGCCGGATCCTCGGTGGTGATCCGGCACTGGAGGGCGGCGCCGCGCAGGGTGACGGTGTCCTGGGAGAGGCCGAGGTCGGCGAGGGACGCCCCGGCGGCGATCCGCAGCTGGGACTGGACGAGGTCGACGTCGGTGACCTCCTCGGTGACCGTGTGCTCGACCTGGATACGGGGGTTCATCTCGATGAAGACGTGGTTGCCGTCGCGGTCGAGGAGGAACTCGACGGTGCCCGCGTTGCGGTAGCCGATCTCGCGGGCGAAGCGGACGGCGTCGGCGCAGATGCGGTCGCGCAGGGCCGGGTCGAGGTTCGGGGCCGGGGCCAGCTCGATGACCTTCTGGTGGCGGCGCTGCACCGAACAGTCGCGTTCGAAGAGGTGGATGACGTTTCCGTGGCCGTCGGCGAGGATCTGCACCTCGATGTGACGGGGCTCGACGACGGCCTTCTCCAGGAAGACGGTCGGGTCGCCGAAGGCGGAGGCCGCCTCGCGGGACGCGGCCTCGATGGACTCGCGCAGCGTGGCGGGGTCCTCGACGCGGCGCATCCCGCGTCCGCCGCCGCCCGCGACGGCCTTGACGAAGACGGGGAAGCCGATGTCGTCGGCGGCGCGCACCAGCTCGTCCACGTCGGTGGAGGGCTCGGAGGAGCCGAGGACGGGTACGCCGGCGGCGCGGGCGGCGGCCACCGCGCGGGCCTTGTTGCCGGTCAGCTCCAGGATGTGGGCGCTGGGGCCGACGAAGGTGATGCCGGCCTCCTCGCACGCGCGGGCCAGCTCGGGGTTCTCGGACAGGAACCCGTAGCCCGGGTAGACGGCGTCGGCGCCCGCCAGCCGGGCGGCGCGCATGATCTCCTCGACGGAGAGATACGCCCGCACGGGGTGACCGGGTTCGCCGATCTCGTAGGCCTCGTCGGCCTTGAGCCGGTGCAGCGAGTTGCGGTCCTCGTGGGGGAAGACGGCGACCGTCCGCGCGCCCACTTCATAGCCTGCGCGGAACGCGCGGATCGCGATCTCGCCACGGTTGGCGACCAGTACCTTGCGGAGCATCCCTGATCCCTTCGAGCTGCCATGAGGACACCATGGTCCCGGTCATGATGCCGCCGCATCACGAGAATCGTGTCACTGAGTGCCATGTGAGCCCCGTCACTTCTCACGGCAGACCGCACGACTTGCAGACATTCCACCCGGTCGGCACGCCTGTGGACGGACGCGCCCCGACTGATCCACTGCCGAAGTGACCCTCAGTGCCACACGAGTCGTCGCTCCGCGCCCCCGAGGGCCCCCGGCTCCCTCAACTCCCCACCGCGAACTGGCTGCCCGTCTTCTCACCGTCGTCGGTCCGGGCCGCCGCGACGCAGCGGAAGACCCGGAGGCCGTCGGCCCACTCGGCCGCGCTCGGCGGAATGATGTCGACGCTCCACTCCTCGGCGACCCGGCCCCCCTCGGGGGTCATCGACGCGGACATGACCATCTGGGAGCAGAGGGCCTTCACATCGGGGTGCTTGATCAGGTCGCGGGCGTTGTTGGTCTGGCCGTCCTTCGGCAGCGGGGCGATGGCGAAGGTCTCCCACACATGCTTGGCCTGGCAGTCGGCGCGGCTGACCGTGACGATGCCGGAGATGTCGACGATCCCGCTCCAGCACTCGGGGCTCTCGACACAGCGACCGCCGACACCGGCGACGCCCGTCGCGGCGCAGTCCTCGGTCGTGGTCGCCACCCCGAAGTCCGACGCGCCGCCCTCGGCGTCGTCAGCGGTGGCAGTGGCCCCGGTGGAGGGCGAGGAGTTCCCTTCCCCGTCGTCGCCCCCGCCGCCCTGGTAGACCACCACGGAGACCGACAGGCTCACGGACACGGCCACCGCCGCCAGCCCGATGACGAGGGGGCGCCGCAGCCGCCCGCCCTTCCGCCCGCCGTCACCGTCGCCGCCCCGGCCGGGAACGACGGTCGTACCCCCCGCCCCGCCCGATCCGCCCGGCCCGGGGACCACGGTCGCCCCTCCCCCGCCCGTCGGCCCGTCCCGGTACGGCGGCGGCATCGTCGTGGGCGGCGCGACCCCGTACGGCGGCATCGTCGTGGGCGGCCCGCCCCGGTACGCCGGAGTCGTCGTCATGGCGGGCGCCGGGCCGAAGCCGCCCCCGCCTCCCAGGTCCACGGTGTCGAGGTCGACGGCGGCGAGCGCGTCGCGGAACGCGCCCGCGTCGGACAGCCGGTGGGCGGGGTCGGCGGCGAGGGCGTACCGGAGCGCCGCGTTGAGGGCGGGCGGCAGTGCGGGGAGGTCGGCGTACGGCCAGGTGTGGCGGACGATCAGCTCGGCGAGGCTGAGCTGGGTGCCGTCCTCCGGGTAGTGCGGCGGGCGTCCGCACAGCAGGGCGTGGACGGTCGCGGCGAGGGAGTACACGTCGCCGGCCGGGCTGGGGTCGGCCATGTGGAAGGCCTCGGGCGGTGCGTACGCGGGGGTCAACGCCTCCCGGGTCACGGAGAGTTCGCGGCCCGGCCGGGGCATGGCGGCGAGACCGAAGTCGGTGAGGGCGATGCCGCCGTACCGGTTGACCATGACGTTGCCGGGCTTGATGTCGCGGTGCAGCACCCCGGCGGCGTGGGCGGCGGCCACCGCGTCGGCGAGGCCCACCCCGATGTCGCGCGCCTCCTTGACCGGGAGGGCGCCCTGCCGGTTCAGCCGGTCGCCGAGGGAGCCGCCGGGGCACAGCTCCAGCACCATGTAGGGCCGGTTGTCGGCGAGGACGCCGGCGTCGTAGACCGGGACCACGTGGGGATGGCCGGAGAGCTGTCCGGCGGCCGTGACCTCGCGCAGGAAGCGCTGGCGGTCGCGGGGTGTGGTGAGCACCCTGCTGTCCACCTTCAGCGCGACCTCCCGGCCGACGGCCAGCTGCCGCGCCCGGTACACGGTGGCGAATCCGCCCTGGCCCAGGACTTCCTGGATCTCGTAACCGGGCAGTTCCGTTCTTTCGGGCCCCATCGGTCTGCCGTACCCCCAGCGCACAGCCCCGGTCAGGATGTCCGACCGAGGTGAGGCGAGACTTTAGCCGAGCCCGATGACCCTCCCGTCGGTTAAATCGTTTCATTTCCGCTGGACTCCATCGCATCCGACCTATTGACCGGATTAGACGCGGAACCCTAACCTCCGGGCCATCACATTGAAACCTTTCACCACTCCGGCCCCAGCGAGCACACCGCTCCCATCGAATCGAACCGAAGGTGCACCATGGCACGGGACTTCTCACGGCGAAGACTTCTCCAGCTCGGCGGCACCGTGGCCGCCTCCGTCGTGCTGACCGGGCCCCGGGCCGTCGCCGCCCCCGGCTCGGTGGCTTCGGCCGCAGCCGCCGAGGCGGCGCTCGTGCCGACCGGGATGCTCACGGATCTGCTTCCGCGGGCACTCGCCACCACCGCCGGGCGGAACCCCCGTTTCAGCTGGCAGGTGCCGGACTTCCGCGAGGGCACGGTGCAGCGCGCCTACCAGCTGCAGGTGGCGACCACCCCGGGCGGTTTCGAGGACGACGACCTGCTGCTGTGGGACTCCGGCAAGCAGGACTCCGTCGAGTCCACGGCCGTACCGTACGGCGGACCGGCGCTTAAGCCCCGTACGGCCTACTGGTGGCGGGTCCGGAACTGGTGCAACAAGCGCTCGGAATGGTCGGCGCCCGTCCTCCTGGCCACGTCGGTCGAGGACGAGTGGGAGGCGAAGCCGATCTGGGCGCCGGCCGGGCCGGTGATGACCGACGGCACCCTCACCGTCCGTGTGAAGATCACCGCCGTGGCCGCCGGGGTGTGGTTCCGGGCCACGAACACCGCCAACAACTACATGTGGCAGCTGCGCGCGGGCACCACCGGGGTGCTGCGCAAGCACGTCTGTGTGAACGGCACGTACACCGTGCTCGCCGAGGTACGGCTGCCGTTCGCGGTCACCGCCGGGGAGTGGGTGGACCTGAGCGTCACCATGACCGGCCCGACCTTCACCACCACCGTGAACGGCACCGTCGTCGACACCACCACCGACAGCCGCTACGCCTCCGGCAACATCGGGCTGCGCAACGGCGGCACCGAGTCCCAGACCTACGACCGGGTCACCTTCACGGCCGCCGACGGCACGGTCCTCCTCGACGACGACTTCGCCTCCGACAAGGGCACCTTCGCCACCGGCACGGTCTCCGGCGGCGTCCTCACCTTCCCCACCGGCGCCTCCTCGCTCTCGTCCTACGGGGCCGACGACACCTGGGCGC
Organism: Streptomyces griseiscabiei; assembly: GCF_020010925.1. Classification (NCBI taxonomy): domain Bacteria; kingdom Bacillati; phylum Actinomycetota; class Actinomycetes; order Kitasatosporales; family Streptomycetaceae; genus Streptomyces; species Streptomyces griseiscabiei. The sequence goes on from NZ_JAGJBZ010000001.1 coordinate 2,143,053, forward strand.
TACTGCGCCACGAGTACGACACGAAGTCCGGCAAGGAGATAGCCGCGGCGGTGCTCTACGTCGCGGCCACCTCGCCCGATCCGGCCCGGCAGTACGTCGCGAAGGTGTGGAGCAACGGCACGACCGTCGGCTACGCCTCCGTCCGCTCCGGCACCGGCACCGCCTACCAGGCCTTCGACGTGACCTCCACCCTGCGGTCCGACGGGAAGCCCAACGCGCTGGCCGCGCTGTGCTGGACGACCTCACAGCAGAAGTTCCTGGCCCAGCTGGAGATCACGTACGCCGACGGCAGCAGGTCGACGGTCGCCTCCGGGGACCACTGGAAGGCGCGCCGCCAGGGCGGGCTGCTGCCGTCCAAGGGCAGTGCGGGCAGCAGTTACTTCACCGTGCCGCAGGAGTACTGGGACCTGCGCCGCGAGCCCGTGGGCTGGACGAAGCCCGGCTTCGACGACGGCGACTGGCCGAAGCCGGCGGTCCGTACGGCGATCGACGGGCTCGTGCCCGCGCCGATCGAGGCGGTACGGCCGCACGACGTCACCCCGGCCTCCGTCACCGAGGTCGCCGACGGGCGCTGGCTGGTCGACCTCGGCCGGGAGATCGTCGGCGGGCTGGCCCTGGAGATCACGGGCAGCGCGGGCGACACCGTCGAGGTGCGGCTCGGCGAGGAGCTGAACACGGACGGCACGGTCAAGTACCAGCTGCGCGCCACCAACACCTACCGCGAGGTGTGGACCCTGCGCGACGGCGAGCAGCGCTTCGAGCACTGGGGCTACCGGGGCTTCCGCTGGGCCGAACTGCGCACCACGCTCGACCTGTCGGAGGCGGTCGTCACCGGCCGCGCCTGGAAACTCGACTGGGACGGCTCGGACGCCTCGTTCCGCAGCTCGGACGCCGACCTGGACCGGGTCTGGGAGCTGTGCCGCTACTCCATCGAGGCCACCCGCGGCGACCTCTACACGGACACCCCCACCCGCGAGCGCGGCCCGTACGAGGGCGACGCGCTGATCAACCAGCTCTCCGAGTACGGCGTCCAGCGCTCCTACGCCCTCGCCCGCTTCTCCAACGACTATCTGGTCCGCAAGGGCACCTGGCCCACCGAGTACCGGCTGATGTGCGCGATCTCCGCGTGGGAGGACTACCTCGCCACCGGCGACGACCGGCAACTCGCCAAGGACTACGACCTGTTGACGGCGAAGAACCTCACCTCGTACCTGGACTCCGCCGGGCTGGTCCGCAAGGCGCCCGGCAACACCAGCCAGGACCTCGGCGATCTGGTCGACTGGCCCGCCGCCAGCCGGGACGGCTACGTGTTCACCAACGTCAACACGGTCGTCAACGCCTTCCAGTACGCGGCGTTCCAGGCCCTCGCCGAGTGCGCGGCGGCCCTCGGCAAGGACGCCGACGCGACCGCTCTGCGCGGCCGGGCGGACACCCTCGCCGCGTCCATGCGCGCCACTCTGCTCGACAGTGCGGGCGGGCGGTTCCTCGACGGCGTCGGCACCACACACAGCGCCCAGCACGCCACCGCCTTCCCGGTGGCGCTCGGCCTCGCGGACACGCTGGACACGGCGGTGCAGGCCAGGCTGGGCGACACCCTGGCCGCGGGCGGTATGAGGATGAGCGTGTACGGCTCCCAGTTCCTGCTGGACGCGCTGTTCCGGCTCGGCCGCTCCGACGCCGCCCTCGCCCTGCTCACCTCCACGGCCACCAACTCGTGGCTGCACATGCTGGACGCGCTCAAGGCGACCATCGTCACCGAGGCGTGGGACCCCGCGCTGAAGTCCAACATGACGCTCTCCCACGCCTGGGCCTCCGCGCCGGCCAACGTGGTGGCCCGGCACATCCTCGGTGTCCAGGTCAGCGAGCCCGGAGCCGCCGGGTTCCGGATCCGGCCCAGGACCGGGTCGCTGACCGAGGTCGACGGCACGGTGCCCTCGCTGCGGGGGCCGGTGTCGGTGCAGGTGCGCCGCTCCGCGGACACGCACACCACCCTGGTGACCCTGCCGCCCAACTCCCGTGCCGTGCTGGAGGTGGAGATCGGGGACGCCTCCCCGAAGGCGTACCGGGTGACGGCGTCCACACCGCGCGGGGAGGGCAGCGCGAAGGTCGAGTCGTACACCGACCCCACGGGCACGGTGCTGCGGATCGGACAGATCGGCTCCGGTACCACGGAGGTGCGACGCAAGACCACTTGAGCCCTTCCCTGACACGGAAGTGACCGATACCCGTAACGCGGGGCCCACGCTGAGCTAGCCTCAGCACTCCGGGGGCGAACTGACGTACGCCAAAAGTCACTTCGGGGGTGTTGTGTCAGACCAGCGGCCGGTGCCGCCATCATCGGCGGACAGGACTGGGGCGCTGCGGCAGGCGGGGGGCCTGCCTCTGCGACCCGGCGACCCGGACCGTATCGGTCCGTATGTGTCGCTGGGGCTGCTCGGCAGCGGCGGGATGGGGCGCGTCTATCTGGCGCGCCCCGCGGACGGCGGACCCGATCTCGTCGCGGTGAAGGTGATCAGGCCCGAGTACGCGGAGGACGTCCGGTTCCGCCGCCGGTTCGAGCAGGAGGCGGCGGTCCACGGCCGGGTGCGTACCGCGCGCATGCCGCGCCTGGCCGGTACGGGCTTCCGGGACGAGCTGCTGTGGATGGCCACCGAGTATCTCCCGGGGCTCGATCTGGCGGCGGCCGTGCACGAGGACGGACCGCTGTCGGCCGTCGCCGTACGGCGGCTGGTGGTGGAGCTCGGGCAGGCGCTGGCCGATCTGTCCGCCGCAGGGATCGTGCACCGGGACCTGAAGCCGTCCAATGTCCTGCTGTCCGCCCGGGGCGCGCATGTCATCGACTTCGGTATCGCCAAGGCCGCCGACGCCAGCGCGATCACCGGCACGGGCAACCGGGTCGGCACCCCGGCCTACATGTCGCCCGAGTACCTGCGGACGGGCTCGTGCGACACCGCGTCGGACGTGTTCTCGCTGGCCTGCACCCTGGTCTACGCGGCGACCGGCAGCGCCCCGTTCGGCGACGGCACCGGTGTGGACGTCATGCACCGGGTGGCCTTCGAGGAGCCCAACCAGCAGGTCCTCGCCGAGATCGCGGCGACCGACAGCGCGCTCGCCTCGCTGCTGACCGCCTGCCTGGCCAAGGAACCGGGCCGGCGGCCGACTCCCGCGCAGCTGATCGGGAGCGTCCCGGCCGGCGCGGCGGGCGAGGCTGCGGACTGGCCCGAGCCGCTGGGCGGCCGGGTGCTGGCCCGGCAGCGAGCGTACGAGACGCTGTCCCGTCTGCCGCTCGAACAGCCTCGCCCCGTCCCGCCGGTGAAGGCCCCGGACCCGGCCGGCGCGGCGCCGGACCCCTCCGCCGACGCCTCGGCCCGGCCGGCGCGGCCGGTTGCGTCGCCCGCCGGGAGCAGACGCAGACGGCGGGTACTGATCGGTGCCGCCGGCGCGGCTCTCTGCGCGACGGCCGCGGGTGCCGTCGTGCTCACCCTGCTGAGCCCCGCCACCACCACGGCCTCGCCGCAGCGGGGTGCGACGGCGTCCACCGAAGCGCTGCCGGACGACGGTGTCCCCCGGGCCTCGGCGTCCACCCGGTCGAACGGCGCGGACGCCGACCCGGACGGCGGATCGGGGGTCTCGGAGGTCTCCGGCGAGGACGACCGGCCCACCGCCGTCGCCGCCGACGACACCCCCCGGCCGGACGCGTCCGCCCCCGGCACCGGCGACACCGACGACGACCCGCACACCGACTCCTCCGCGCCCGCCCCCCGGACCAGCGCGCCCCCGGAGACCGAGCCGACCCCCACCGAGACACCCGGCGAACCCGCCACCCCGGCCTGGCTCACGGACTGCGGGTACTACTACGGCAACGGCCGCACCCGTCTGGGCGACACCGGCAAACGCGTCCTCCAGGTGCAGTGCATGCTCTCCAAGCGCGGCTACGGCCTCGGGGGCGGCGGTGTGGACGGCGAGTTCGACTCCGGGACGGAGGCCGCGGTGCGCAGCTTCCAGCAGGACAAGGGGCTGCTGGTCACGGACGGCGTCGTACGGCCGCGGGTCTGGAGGGTGTTGCGCTCGGCGGAGTGAGGGGGCGTCCCCTGCGGGGCCGGGTCCCGGCTCCGGACCGTCAGTCGCTCCGGGCCGTCAGTCGACGAACAGCCCGCGCGCGGCGGCCCGCGCGTCGAACTCCTCCAGACGGGCCTGGGCGTCCGGGAGGGCGTCGCACATCGCCTCCAGCAGGACCTGCCCCAGCAGCATGGGGGCGCTGACGGTGTCGAAGACCAGGCCGGTGCCGACGGCGGCGGGCAGCAGCAGATCGCTGTGGGCGGCGACCGGGGCGAAGGTGCCGTCGGCGACCGTCACCACCGTGAGCCCGGCGGCGCGGGCGTGGGCGAGGGCGTCGAGGAGTTCGCGCGGATGGCGGGGCAGCGCGAAGCACAGCAGCGCGCTCGCACCGGCCCGCCGGGCCGCGTCGATGCGGTCGGCGAGCAGGGAGCCGCCCTCGTCGAGCAGCCGTACGTCGGTGTGGACCTTCGCCGCGAAGTAGGCGAAGCCGCGCGCCGGGGCGCCGGAGGCGCGCAGCCCGAGCACCGGCAGCGGCCGGGAGGCGGCGAGCAGCCGGCCCGCGCGTTCGACGGGTCCCGGGTCGGTGAGCAGGGACGCCAGCTGTGTCAGATGGTCGATCTCGGCCCGCACGGCCCGCTGGTACGGGTTGGCCGGCCGCCCGCCGTTGTCGTGCTCGTGCCCGGTGGGTGCGACCGCCCGCAACCGGTCGCGCAGGGCCGGATAGCCGTCGAAGCCGAGGGCGACCGCGAAGCGGGTCACCGAGGGCTGGCTGACCCCGGCCAGCCGGGCCAGTTCCACACTCGACAGATAGGGCGCGTCCGCGGCCTGCCGTACCAGGCAGTGTGCGATACGGCGCTGGGTCGGGGTGAGCCGGCGCCCCTCGAAGAGCTGCTGCAGCCGTGCGGCGGTGCCGGCCGTGCCGGGTCCTTCGCTGCCGACAGCGTCCGTCATCTGGTGTCCCCCAGCCGGTCGTCGTGCTCGGTCCCCTCCCCCTGCCCGGCGGTGCGCGTGGTCGGTGCGCGGTGCCGGGCAGGAGCGGGGGCGGACGGTGATGGCGTGGCCCGCGGGCCCCGGCGGGTCAGCTCACGAGACCGGCGGACGACAGCCAGTCCTTGGCGACGGTGTCGGCGTCCTCCTTGTCGTTGACGAGCTTCTTCATCATCTCCAGCAGGTCCTCGGTGGTGAGCTTCGCGGAGACGGCGTTGAGCGCCTCCTTCGCCTTGTCGTTCACCGCGTCCTTGTAGACGAGGGGCGTGACGTTCTGCGAGGCGAAGAGGTTCTTCGGGTCCTGAAGGACCACCAGCTTGTCGGCGACGATGGCGGGGTCGGTGGTGTACAGGTTGGCGGCCTGCACCTTGTCGTCCTTGAGCAGCTTCACCAGGGTCGTCTGGGCGCCCGCGTCGAGCGGCTGGAACTTCCCGAACTTGATGCCGTAGACCTTCTCCAGGCCGACGCCGCCCTGGGTGCGGGTCTTGAACTCCGACCCGGCGCCGAGCGTGAGCTTGCCCGCGACCGGCTTGAGGTCGGCGAGGGTCTTCAGGTTGTACTTGGCCGCGACCTCCGCGGTGACCGTCACCGAGTCCTTGTCCTCGGCGGCGGCGGAGTCGAGGATCTCCACCGACGAGGGGAGTTTCTCCTTCAGTTCGGCGTTGATGTCGGCGGTGCTGGTCGCGGTGCTGTTCTTGTCGACCGCCACCGTCAGCAGGGCGCCGTTGTACTCGGGGAAGACGTTGATACCGCCCTTGACGACCTGGTCGTAATAGACCTCGCGGGCCCCGATGTCGAATTTCCGCGTCACGTCCAGGCCCTTGCTCTCCAGTGCCTGCGAGTAGATCTCGGCGAGCAGCTGGTTCTCGGGGAAGTTCGCGGAACCGACGACGATGGACTTGCCGCCGCCGCTGTCACCGCCGCCGGCCAGCGGGTTGTCGTCGCTGTCACCGCCGCCACCGCCGCAGGCGGTCAGCGTGAGCGCGGTGATCAGGCCGAACGCGGCGCCTCGGTACATACCTCGCATGGGTGTTTCCTCTCTGGACATTCTCGAACTCAGGACTTCGACGCCGAGACCCGCAGGCCCGGCGAGACGACGACGCGGCGCAGCGCGGTGAACACGATCTGGACGACGAGCGCGAGGGCGACGACGACCGCGGAGCCGCCGATGACCAGCTCGTAGTCGTTGCGGGAGAGCCCGTCGACGATGTAGCGGCCGAGGCCGCCGAGTCCGGGGTAGGCGGCGACGGTCGCGGTGGCCACGACCTGGATCGCGGCGACCCGCAGCCCCAGCAGGATCAGCGGCAGCGCCATCGGCACCTCGACCCGGATCAGGACCTCCCACTCGGTCATGCCGACCCCGCGGGCCGCGTCCCGGGTGGCGGGGTCCACACCCCGTACGCCCTCGAAGGTGTTGATGAGGATCGGCGGTACCGCGAGCGCGACCAGGGCGACCAGGACGGGAGCGGTGCTGAGCCCGGCGAGGGTGACGACGAGGACGACCAGGCCGAAGGTGGGGATCGCGCGGGCCAGGTTCGCCACGGTGGCCACGGCGAAGGCGCCCCGGCCGGTGTGCCCGACGAGCAGGCCGAACACCAGCCCGATGAGGGCCGCGAACAGCAACGACAGTCCGCTGTAGGTGAGGTGCTCCACCAGCCGTTGCGGGATGCCCTCGTCGCCGTGCCACTGCGCGGAGGACGTCAGCCAGTCCCCCACCAGTTCCATCTGGTTCAGGAAGTCGTTCACGCCGACCTCACCTTGTTCCGGGACCACGGGGTGAGCAGCCGCTGCGCCAGGACCAGCAGCGCGTCGGTGGCCAGCGCGAGCAGCATGATCAGGACGATCGCGGTGACGATGGGGGTGGGGAAGTCGAGCTGGAGGCCGCGGGTGATGTAGTAGCCGAGGCCGCCCTGTCCGATCAGCTGTCCCACGGCGACGAGGCTGATGGACGACACGGCGGCGACGCGTACACCGGCGATGACGACGGGGACGGCGATCGGCAACTCGACCTGGACGACCCGGCGTACGGTGCCGAAGCCCATCGCGGTGGCCGCGAGCCGGACCGGTTCGGGGACCGAGGCGAGTCCGTCGACCACGTTGGGCACCAGCACCGACAGGGTGTAGAGCGTCAGCGGGATCATCACGGTCTGTTCGGTCAGTCCGGTGTAGCGGACGAAGATCATGAACAGCGCGAGCGACGGGATCGAGTACAGGATGTTCGACACGGTCAGCACGGGCGGGTAGAGCCAGCGCCAGCGGTGGCAGAGGATGCCGAGCGGTACGGAGATGATCAGGCCGAACAGCACCGGCAGCAGGCCGAGTCGGAGATGGATGCCGGTGTACTCGGCGAGTTCGGCGGTGTGGTCGGCTATCCACTGCCACCGGATCAGCGGTTCGCCGTCACTCATCGTCCACCGCCGCCCGGGTGGTGGCGGGGGCCGGCTCGTTCACGGCCGTGGACAGTTCGTGCGCGTCGGCGACCCCGGCGACCGCGCCCTCGGCGTCGACGGCGACGGCGAGCCGGGCCGGGGACAGCAGGGCCGAGTCGAGGGCGGCGCGGGCGGAGTCGCCGACCAGGCTGAAGGTGTGGCCGAGCGGGGTCAGCGGCGCGTCTTCGAGGGTGCCGTCGGCCGGCAGTGCGGCGGTGGCGGCCCAGCCGAGGGGCCGGCGGGCCCCGTCGACGACCAGCACCCAGGGCGCGTCGGCCGCCCGAGCCTCGGCGACGGCTGCCGTGGCCGGCAGCACGGGGCCGTCGCGCAGCGGGAGTTCGGCCGCGTCGACGAAGGAGAGCCGGCGGATGCCCCGGTCGTGGCCCACGAAGTCGGCCACGAAGTCGTCGGCGGGAGCGGCGAGCAGCCGCTCGGGGGTGTCGAACTGGGCGAGTCTGCCGCCGGTCCGGAACACGGCGATGTTGTCGCCGAGTTTGATCGCCTCGTCGATGTCATGGGTGACGAACACGATCGTCTTGTGCAGTTCCTTCTGCAGCCGGATGAACTCGTCCTGCAGCTCCGCGCGCACGATCGGGTCGACCGCGCTGAACGGCTCGTCCATCAGGAGCACCGGCGGGTCGGCGCCCAGCGCCCTGGCCACGCCGACGCGCTGCTGCTGTCCGCCGGAGAGCTGGTTCGGGTAGCGCCGCGCCATCTCGGCGGGCAGGCCCACCAGTTCGAGGAGTTCCGCCGCCCGCGTCCGCGCCTTCTTCTTGCCCCAGCCCAGCAGCAGCGGAACGGTGGCTATGTTGTCCAGGATGGTGCGGTGCGGGAAGAGTCCCGCGTGCTGGATGACATAGCCGATGCCCCGGCGCAGCTCGGGCGCGTTGACATCCCGGATGTCCCGGCCGCGCAGGCTCACCGTGCCGGAGGTCGGCTCGACCATGCGGTTGATCATGCGCAGGGTGGTGGTCTTGCCGCAGCCGGAAGGACCGACCAGAACCGTGATGCCACCCTCGGCCAGCTCCAGCGACAGGTTGTCCACCGCTGTCGTGCCGTTGGGATAACTTTTTCTCACCGCATCGAACCTGATCAAGACTGCCCCTTACCCGACTGCATATGGCCATTCAGGGTCGTCGGTGAGTGAATTAGAGTCAATGGAATTCCGTGAACGGTGCGTTACGTTCACACCAAGGCGCGCCGGATATGCTCGCATTGTCCCATTCGCTACTCGATGTCCTCTTTCATAATGGAGCGGCTCGGGACGCGGAAGCACGCATCGGGGCGCGGGCCGGGGTTCCCGCGGTGTGTGATCAGGGAAGTGGTTCCCCGCCCGGACGGCGTCCGGAGCACTTCGCGCGCCCTGACCGGGGAAGCGTCGGCCTTCGTGGGAGGAGCGTCATGACCAACTGCGACGTGCACCAGCATCTGTGGACCCCCTCGCTGGTGACGGCATTGCGTGCACGCCGCGAACCGCCGTTCCTGGACGGCTGGACGCTGTATCTGGACGGCGAGGCGCCGTTCGAGCTGCCGCCCGCCGATCACGACATCGCCCTCCGGACGGAACTCGCCGCCACCGACGGCCTGGGCCGGGCCCTCGTCTCGCTCTCCTCCCCGATCGGGGTGGAGTGGCTGCCCGCGACCGAGGCCCGCCCCCTGCTCGACGCCTACCACGAGGGGGCGTCCGCACTCCCCGAACCGTTCGGCGCCTGGGCCGCCGCCTGTGTCCGGGACGTGGACGCGAAGGCGGCCTCCGAAGACCTCGACGGAGGCTTCGTCGGCCTCCAGCTCCCCGCGAACGCCCTCACCGACGCGGCCGGTTACGCCCGCTGCGCGCCGCTCCTCGACCTCCTCGAAGAGCGCGACCTGCCGCTGTTCGTGCACCCCGGACCGGCACCCGGCGGCGCCGGGGGGCCCGGCTGGTGGCCCGCGATGGTCCCCTACGTCCAGCAGATGCACTCCGCCTGGTTCGCCTTCCGTGCCTTCGGCCGCCCCCGCCACCCCCGGCTGCGGGTCTGCTTCGCCCTGCTCGCCGGGCTCGCCCCGCTGCACGGGGAGCGGTTCGCCGCGCGCGGCGGCGACGACCACGTCCCGGCGGACCCGGGCGTCTTCGTGGAGACGTCCTCCTACGGCCCGACCGCCGTCGAGGCCGTGGTCCGCGCCCTCGGCGTGGACGCCGTCGTCCAGGGCACCGACCGCCCCTACGCCGAACCCCCGCAACAGCCCGGCTTCGGCCTGGGCGGGGCGGCGGCGTACGCCTTCCGCATCGCCAACCCGCGGCGACTGCTCACCGGCACGGAAAGCTGAGGCCGGAGGGGGCACGGGCTCCACGAGCCCCTGCCCCCTGCCGCCTCCGCCTCCGGTGGGCCGTCCCGTGCTCCGGCCCGCCCGTGCCGCTCAGCGCAGCCGGTAGGCGCGGATCACCGTGTACGCGGCGGTGCCGCCGTCGGCGTCGACGGACTTCGCCCGCAGCGAGGCGAAGCCGCTCCGGGGGTTCCTCAGCTCCGCCCGCCAGCGCTCCGGGTTCCCGGTCCGGCGGACGTCCACGGCGGTCCAGGTGGCCCCGTCGTCGTACGACACCTCCACGCTCAGCTCTCGTACGGCCGACTCCGGTGCCCCGGGCTGCCGCCGCAGCACGACGGGCAGGGTCATCCGGTGCCCGGCGCGGGCCGAGTTGTCCAGACGGAGGTCGGGCGTGAACCGGATCGCGGTCACCGGCAGCGCGGTCCAGCGGCCGCCCTCGGTGTGCCCCGACCGGAACGTCCACGCCGCCTTCACGGACGTCGAGGTGAGATACCCCTGCCCGCCCCGGTCCACGGCCGTCTCCAGCCGGTACGAGGCCTCCGCCGCCGGCACCGGGCCCTGCGCGTCGTAGAACGGGTACGGCACGTCGGCGAGCAGCTTGCCCTCGCGCCAGAGGCGGGTGCGGCCCGAGTCGCCGAGGGAGAACCCGGTGTGGCCGGGGTCCTGGTCGGCGAACGGCGGTGTGTGGAACATCAGGGTGTCCCCCTGCCGCCGGACACTGCCGTACGTCAGCCCCCGCCGGTCGGCGAAGCTCGGGCCGAGCGGCCCGTGGCCCCAGCGCAAGTCGTCCTTGCCGCCCGCCCGGAAGGTCACGGGCGCGCCCCACTGCTGGAACTCGCCCTGGCCGAGGGCGTTGAGCCGGTTGTAGACCAGGGTCCAGGCGAGGCCGCGGGCCGAGTAGTGGACGGTGCGTTTCCCGGTGGCCCGGAACTTGATGTTCGGGCCGACCGCGCTGCCGCCCTCGGGCGGGAAGGCGTAGGTCCGCAGTGCGGCGGTGGGTTCGTCGGGGCGGTCGGCGTAGAAGGTGTGGGTGACCTTCGTCAGATCGCCGCGTCTCGCCCGGCCGTGGAAGTCGGTGGGCATCCGGCCCCGCACCACCCAGGCCAGCTCGTAGTCGTACGGGGTGTCGGTGAAGGTGCCGTCCGCGCCCTGTTTCGCCCAGGAGCTGCGTACGACGGTGGTGAGGGCGCCCGCGTCGGCGGGCAGCCTCCCCTTCCCCGCGCTCAGGTCGGCGGTCTGGAGCCGGGCGAAGGAGCCCGCCGACACCAGGGACGAGACGCCCGCGCCGGACGGGGTGGTCCGCAGGAGGCTGACGGCGGCGAGCGCGCTGGTGGCGCCCTTGCGGGGCGGGTCCACGGTGACGGGCCGGCCCTCGCGGGCGTCGAGCACGACGGTCTCCGGGCCGGTGATCCGCTTCAGCGGCAGGGCGACCACGGTGTGGTCGTAGCTGCCGTCGGGCGCGGCCGTCGCGACGTGGACGTCCAGGTGGTGGCGGCCGGGGCGGACCTCGACCGTGCCGGTGCCCTGGGGGCCGTAGACGTACCGTCCCTCGCCCCGGTCGATGTCGAGGACGTTGACGAAGCTTCCGGCGGCCGGTTCGCCGTGGCGGTCCAGGACCTTGACGGTCAGCGGGTGGGTCTCGTGCGCCTTGGTGGCGGCGAGGACGCTGCGGACCGTGGTGTCCCCGGCACGGGCGAGGACGGCGCCGGTGAAGAGGCCGGTGACGCTGTCGACGCGGGTGTCGGCGGTGAGCACGGCCTCGGCGCTGCCCCCGGCGGGGACGGTCAGCCGGGCCGGGGCGACGGTGAACAGGCCCTCGGGTGCCGCCTTGCCGTCCGGGCCGGTGGCGGTCGTGGTGAGGTCGAGGGTGAGGTCCGCGGGGCCGGAGTTGCGGTAGGTGACGGTCCGGGTGAGCGGCGGGTCGTCGTCGTGCGGCCAGGAGCTGGTGCCCAGCGACAGGCTGGGCGGGGAGACGGTGACGTCCTGGCCGACGGCGCGGGCGACATCGACACGGCCCGCTCCCTGGGCGTGGACGCTCAGGCCGGGGGTCGGTTTCGCGGAGCCCATCAGCGCGTCCTTGAGCCGCTCGCCGGTCCAGTCGGGGTGCCGCTGAGCGAGGAGCGCGGCGGCGCCCGCGACGTGCGGGGTGGCCATGGAGGTGCCGGACAGCGGTGCGTACGCCGGGTCGCCGTCGACGGGTTCGAGGTCGCTGTCCTTGGAGCGGGCGGCCACGATCGCCGCGCCCGGCGCGGTGATGTCGGGCTTGATCGCGCCGTCGCCCACGCGCGGGCCCCGGCTGGAGAAGTCGGTGAGCGCGTCCTCGGCGTCGACCGCGCCGACCGCGAGCGCCGCGTCGGCGCTGGCGGGGCTGCGGACGTCCTGGTCCCGGCCGGTGTTGCCCGCCGCGACCGCGAAGAGCGTGCCGAACTTGGCGCTGAGCGTGCCGACGGCCTCCTCCAGCGGGTCGGTGCCCGGTGAATCGGGCCCGCTCAGGCTCATGTTGACCACCCGCGCCCGCGGTGCGGCCCACTCCATCCCGGCCAGGATCGCCGACTCCTCGCAGCCCCGGTCGACACAGACCTTGCCCACGAGCAGATCGGCCCCGGGGGCGACCCCGGTGTACCGGCCGTCGGACGCGGCGCCGTCGCCCGCGACGATCGACGCCACATGGGTGCCGTGGCCGACGAGGTCGGTGGTGTCGGGCGCGGTGGTGAAGTTCTCCTTCTCCACGACACGCGCGGCGATGTCGGGGTGGGTGTCGTCGACACCGGTGTCCAGGACGGCGACCTTCACGCCGGTGCCGGTGTAACCCGCCTCCCAGGCGGCGGGCGCGCCGATCTGCCGCACGCTGACGTCGTCGCTCACCGTCAGCTCGGCGTCCAGCCAGATCCGGGCGACGTCGGCGGCGAGTTCCCGCTCACCGCTCCGCGCGTCCCGCTCGGTCAGTTCCTCCCACAGCGGGGTCACGGCGTCCCCCGCGGCCCGTACGGCGGTCAGGCGCAGCCCGGGAAGGGTACGGGCGACCCGGGCGCCCGCCTCGCGGACACCGGCCCGCAGCCGGGCGGAACTCCCCTCCCCCGTACGGTATTTGACGATCAGTGGGACGCCGTGCGCGCTGTCGTACCCGGCGTCCGCCAGACGGGTCGTGTCGAAGAGGCGGCGGTCGAGGGCGCCGGAGGCGACGAGGGCGAGGGCGTCGTCCGGGACCACGTACTGGTGGCCGGAGTCCTCGTAGCGGGTGAAGGCCAGCCGCTCGCGGCCCTCGCCGGGGGTGACGGTGACGGTGTCGCCCGCCCCGGTCTCCGCGAGGGCGACCTGATCGCCGGTCAGCAGGGTGACGGTACGGACGGCCTGGGCCGGGGCCGCCCCGCTCCCGGGCTGCCAGGGGGCGGCGGAGGCGGGCGACGTGGACGCGGGCAAGGACGCGGGCAGGGGTGTCGCTGCGGACGGGGCCTGTCCCGGCAGCACGCTCAGGGTGAGCGTGAGCAGGACGAGGCAACCCGCCGCACGTCGGGGGCGCGGCAAGCGTTCCTCCTGGTGGGGACGGAACGCGGGCCTTCGCGACCGGTGGCGTTCCACAGGCGAGGTTTGTCGTGCCCATGCAACGTACCAACGGTAACCGCGCGGCCGCCAGAACGCCTGTGAGAGGTCGTCGGCGGCGGTCGGCGGCAGCCGGTGGCGATCAGCGGCCGGAGCGGATCAGCCCCGTGAGATAGCGCCACAGCGAGGAGCGCTGCCGGGCGGACACATCCGGTGTCACCGCCTGCCCCGCGTCCAGGTCCCCCGCACCCACCGGGCCGTCCGGCGCCGACGGCTCGGCGCCCGGCGCGAGTTCGTACCGGACGGGCAGCGAGCGCAGGCCCCGCATGAACGGCGAGGAGCGCCAGGGCAGTTGGTCGACGGGGAGGGCGAGATCGAGGTGGGCGAAGCGCTCGAAGAGGCGGCCCACTCCGACGGCCGCCACCGTCGAGGCGAGTTCCCGGGCCGGGCACTGGCGCGGGCCCGCGCCCCAGGACAGGTGGGCCCGGGTGCTGACCGTGGTGCTGGGGGCCACGTGGTCGGCGAAGAGCGGGTCGGCGTGCGCCGCGGCGGAGGAGACCCAGACCGGGTCGCCCGCGCGGATCGTGTAGTCGCCGAGGCGGCTGTCCTTCGCGGCGAACCTCGGCACGAAGTTCACCAGCGGCGGCTTGCGCATGACGACCCGGTTCATGGCCTCCCGGACCATGCCTGCGGAGAGGCTGGCCCGCACGCTGTCCTCGCCCGAGAGGACCTCGACGACCGTGTTGGAGATGAGGATGCCGACGTGGTCGGAGGTCATGCCGAGCAGCATGAACAGCTCGCGGGCCAGCTCGTCGAGCGACAGGCCGGGGTGGGCGGCCAGCAGATGGGAGGGGAAGTCCTCGCCCGGTGACTTCAGCTTCAGCTCGCCCAGTTCCGTGAGCGCGCCGAGCAGCCGGTCGAGGGCGGGCCCCGCGTCGGGTCCCGCGTCCAGGACCCGCCACATGTCCATCAGGGCGTCGTCGCCCTGGGAGCCGGGGAAACCGAGCAGATGGCTGGCCACCATCAGCGGCAGCGGCCGGGAGAACTGCGCGGACAGGTCCGCCAGCCCCGTGCCGCCCGCCTCTCCCATCAGGGTGATCAGTTCGTCGGCGTAGGCGGTGACGGCCGTCTTGAGCCGCTTGGCCTGGGGGTTGCGCGGGTCCTGGAACGGCTTGAGCGCCTGGTCCCACGCCGTCCGCAGGGTGCGGTAGCCCGGGCCGCCCTGGATCAGTACGTGGTTGACCTCCAGGGAGGGTCCGAGCGGCCAGTCGGCCGGGACCCTGCCCTCGGTGCGGGCCCGCCAGTTCTCCAGGCCCTTGGGCCAGCCCGCGTCGTCCTGGAGCACCTGCAGTGACTCCCGGTAGCCCAGCACCAGCCAGGCGGGGACGCCCAGCAGGTCCACCGGGGCCACCGCGCCGTGCCGCTGCCGCAGCCGCTCGTACACCAGCGAGGGGCGTGTCTCGTAGTCCCGGGTCAGCAGCGGTTCGGGAGACAACTCCTCCAACCCCGCGCCGTCCAGCTCCACGGACACACCCTCGCCCGACTGGGTTCTTCTCACCATGCCGCCCCGCCCCTCCGACACTCCCCGTACCGGCGCACCTTCAGCCGGTAGCCGGAACCGTGGGGACCCTACCCCAGGGTCACTTCCGTGGGAACGCCGGGCATCACCACTCACAGCTGCGATCAGGTGACACACAGCCGCGCGCCCTGGCGGCCGGACGGCCCGCCGTCACCTCCCGGCGCGGGCCGCCTTGACGAACTCCCTGATCAGACCGGGGTCCTTGACGCCCCGGCGCTGTTCCACACCGCTGGAGACGTCCACACCCCAGGGGTGGGTGGCGGCGACGGCGTCCCGCACGTTCTCCGGGGTGAGACCGCCCGCGAGGAGCCACTTCTCCCCGGAGTCGGCCAGCGGCCTGCTCGCCCAGTCCCAGGCGACGCCGGAGCCGGGGACGGGGGCGTCGAGGAGCAGCATGTCCTCGCCGAACTCGCCGCAGCGGGGCACCGAGTCGCCGAAAGCGGCGGCGCGGATCAGGGTCCGGCCGTCGGCGGCCAGTTCGTCGTAGTAGGCGCGGTCGTCCGGGCCGTGCAGCTGGATCGCCCGGATCCCCGACTCGTCGGCCGCGGCCCGTACGTCGTCCAGGGGCTCCTTGCGGAAGACCCCGACCGTCAGGACGTGCTCCGGCACGCGACGGCCCAGCCGGGCGGCGAGGGCGGCGTCGATCCGGCGCGGACTGGCGGAGAAGACGAAGCCGATGGCGTCGGCGCCCGCCTCGACGGCCGTGTCGACGTCCTGTTCGGTCTTCAGACCGCAGATCTTGATGAAGAGGGCATCACTGGAGTTGCTCACGCCCCCAGCCTGCCGCATCGCCTGAGCCGGAGGCACGGGGACCACCTGACCGGGGCCTGCTGCCGCGGGGCGGGGGCCCTCCGGGGGGCGCTGGGTGGGGGTGCCGGGCTAGGGGGGCGCCGGGTCGGGGGCGCCGAGCTGACGGCGCCGGGTGGGCGTCGTCGGGCGGGTGGTGCCGGGTAGACGCCGGGTGGGGGGTGCCAGGCGGGTGGCGCCAGGTAGGGGGTGCCGGGCTAGCGGGGTGCCAGGCCTGGGGGCGCCAGGCGATCCGGGCGCCGCTCGACTTGAGGCGGCGACCAGGGGCCGGCGCGCCACGCCACGCCCCCTACCTTCCGCAGCGCGAGGAGCCACCCGACCCGGCTCTCCCTCACCGCCCGAGTGGCGACCGTCCGACCCGGCTCTCCCCCACCGCCGGTTCGGCGACCGTCCGACCCGGCCCTCCCGCCGCCGGTGCGGCCTTCACCCGCCCGGCGCCCCGCACGGAGACGCGGTACCGGCCCGGCGCGCGTGGCGATGACCCGTGTCGGCGCCCCGCACGACGACACGTACCGGCCCGGCGCCCCGGAGCACGGCCCCCGCGGCAATGACCACGTCAGCACCCCGCCATCCCGCGCCGTCAATCCCACGTCTGCGACAGATGCCGGGTGACCACCGCGGAGAGGGTGCGCACGCCTCGGGTCGAGCCGGGGTCGATGCCGGTGAGTTCGCGTACCCGGCGCAGCCGGTAGTCGAGGGTGCGGGTGTGGACGTTGAGGGCGGTGGCCGTCGAGCCGCGGCGCATGTCGTGGCGGTAGTAGGCGTCGAGGGTGAGCAGCAGGTCCGGGCCGGAGTCCAGGGCGCGGGCCAGCGAGCGCAGCCAGTCGTCGACGAACGGCACGTCCGCCACGGCGAGTTCCACGAAGACGTCGGCCAGGGCGTGCGGCCGCAGCCGGCCGGAGGCCCGGCGCAGCGGGGCGGCCCGGCCGATCCGCCGGGCCCGGTTCAGCGCCCCGGCCAGCTCGGGCAGCGGCGCGTTGGCGGTGCCGACGGCGCAGGGGCGGCCGAGGGCGCGGGCGAAGTCCCGGACGAGATCCGGCAGCCGGCCGGGGACGAGGTCGGGTAAGAGGTCGGGAACAGGGTGCGGGGGCGCGTCACCGGCCCTGGCGCCGCCGGAGGCCAGCGGCACCAGGGCGATCAGTTCCGCGCCCCCGTCACCGTCCCCCGGACCCCACATGACCGGCGTCTGGTGGGCCTTCACGAGTGTCTCGATCTCGTTTTCCAGGAATCGGTCGACGGCGGGCGGGTCCGGCAGCCGGAACACCGTCACCGCGCAGTGCTCCGGCAGTTCCATGTCGACGACGGCCGCGAGTTCCGCGGATATCGGATCTCCGTTCAGCAATGACCGGGCCAGCAGGGCGACCTGTTCGGTGTACGGCATTCGGCGGCGCAGTACGCGGACGAATCCCTGCCGGTAGGCGCCGATGCCCCGCTCGCCCTGGGGGGCGAACCAGGTCATCATCCGCATCAGTTCGTCGACACCACCGCCGCGCTGGGCGTCGGTCGCCTCGTTGATCTCACGCAGCATGAGCGCGGTGTGCACGCGCAGCACCCGCTGCCGTGCGTCGAGCGGCATTCCGGCAGCGGCCCGCAGCTCCCCCATGGACGCGATGTAGTCAAGATCATCAACCGTCAACTCGCTGTTCTCCGGCGAGAGTTCGACGGTCCGGTGCCGGAGCCACACCGCGTGCTCCAGCGTCTCGGCACGGGCCCGGACATCCTTGTCCAGGAACCCGAACTCCGGGATCTCGCGCGCGTAGGTCTCGACCTCCCGGTGGGCGTTGGCCGACGCCTGACGGGCCAGTTCGGCGAAGAGGCTCCCCATGGACGCGAGCATGTCATTCCGGACGAACGGGCCGACAGACGAGATCCGGACGGCGTTCATCACTTCGCATAAACCGGCGGCAAGCGGGCCGACAGGGTTTTTGTCACTCTGCGCAAAATTCCCGGATCGGGGCGTTCCCGTCACCTTTTCCGCTTGTGGAGGAGTCGTAAAGCGGCCTTAATGAGAACCGCGTACACGCCCGTGGGGGAACACCGCGAAATTCAGCAATCAGTACGGGCACGGGTACGAAATTCCTCAGCCAGGCGCCATGCGAGGGCGCACGCCCGAAACGGGAGGGAATCTCCGATGAATGCAGGCATACGAAAGAGAATCATGGCGGCGACGGCGGTCGTCGTCACCTCGACGGCACTCATGCTCGGCACCCCGGGCATCTCCTCGGCCGCCCCCGCCGCCACCCCCAGCCTGCGTGCCTACGGGATCAGCGGTGACGGCACGCTGATGGCCGCGTTCTGGACCGACCGGGCGGACGTGCTCAACTGGGTCAGGGCCGTCACCGGTCTCAGCGGCGACACGGGTCTGGTCGGCATCGACTTCCGGGTGCAGAACGGCGTGCTGTACGGCGTGGGCAACAAGGGCGGCATCTACACGATCAAGATCCCGACGGGCACGCAGGACGTCGTGGTCACCAAGGTGTCCCAGCTCCAGTACGCGCTGGTCGGCGCGAACTTCGGCGTCGACTTCAACCCGGCGGCCGACCGGCTGCGTGTGATCAGCGACAACGGCCAGAACCTGCGGCACAACCTGAACGACCACACGACGATCCAGGACCTGAACCTCACCACCCCGCCGATCGAGGGCACCACCAAGGGCGTCTCCGCCGCCGCCTACACGAACAACGACCTCGACGGGTCCACCGCGACCACCCTGTTCGACATCAACACGACCACGGACCAGGTCGTCATCCAGTCCCCGGCCAACAACGGCACGCTCGCCCCGACCGGCAACCTCGGCCTCGACGCCCAGATCAACGCCGGCATGGACATCTACTCCACGCTGAGCGGCGGCAAGACGGTCGACAACCTCGCCTTCGCCTCCCTCACCGCCTCCGGCGCGAGCACGCCCTCCCTCTACACCGTCAACGTCTTCACCGGGCAGGCCACCCTCGTCAACGACGCCGCCAAGTCCAAGTTCCCCCTGAACATCACGGACGTCGCCGTCTCCCTCACCGGCAGCTGACCCGTCGCACCTCCTCACCCTCGCCGCGGCCCGGACATCACCGGACCGCGGCGAGTCGGCGTACGCATCTCCTCTATGCTTCTACACGTCTGTAGAGGGAATGGCTGCCCTCAACAGCCCCCGTACGTACGCAAGTTAAGGAGTGGACGCCACGATGGTGTTCAAACGACTGCTCGGTTCGCTCGGTGTGGGCGGCCCCACGGTCGACACGGTTCTCGACCCCGGCGCGGTCCGCCCCGGCGCCACACTGAGCGGCCGGGTCCATCTCAAGGGCGGTGACGCCGACTTCGAGATCGAGCACATCACCCTGGAGCTGGTGGCGCGGGTCGAGGCCGAGCACGAGGAGGGCGAGAGCGAGGGCGTCGCCGTCTTCGACCGGACCACCGTCGGCGGCGGCTTCCGGCTGGCCGCGGGCGAACTGCGCGAGGTCCCGTTCACCCTCGCCCTGCCGTGGGAGACCCCGATCACCGAGCTCTACGGCCAGGCCCTCGGCATCGTGCTCGGCGTCCGCACCGAACTGGCCGTCGCCGACGCCCGGGACAAGGGCGACCTCGACCAGTTGAACGTCACCCCGCTGCCCGCGCAGGAGGCGATCCTCGAAGCCCTCGGCCGGCTCGGCTTCGGCTTCCGCTCCGCCGACCTCGAACACGGGCGGATCCACGGCACCGGCCAGCAGCTCCCCTTCTACCAGGAGATCGAGCTGATCCCCGCGCCGGAGTACGCCGACCGGATCAACGAGATCGAGCTGACCTTCCTCGCCGGTCCCGGCGGCCTGGAGGTCGTCCTGGAGGCCGACAAGCGCGGCGGGGCGTACTCCGGGAGCCACGACACCCTCACCCGCTTCACCGTCTCCCACGCCGAGGTCGCCCAGCAGGACTGGAACACCCTGGTCGACGGCTGGATCCGGCAGCTGGCCGAGCACCGCGCCGCCTACGCCCCCACCTCCCTCCACGGCCACCAGGGTGCACACGGCGACGACGGCCACCGCTCCGGCCCGGGCATCGGTACCGCCGTCGCCGCGGGCGCCGCCGGGCTCGCCGTCGGTGTGGTCGGCGGCATGGTGGCCGCCGAAGTCGTGGACGAGGTCGGGGACTTCTTCGAGGGCGAGGAGGAAGAAGAGGAGGAGGACGAGGAGTAGGAGCAGGACGGAGAGCAGGCGGAGGAGGACTGACATACGGTCCGGCGGGCCCGGGGAGCGGCCCGCCGGGTCAGCGCAGCTTCTCCAGATCGAGGTCCGATCCGACGACCAGGGTTACCACTCCCGCCGCGGCGTCCGCGGACCGTGCGGCCTTGGCGTCGGGCAGCCGTGAGGCGAGGACCTTCGCGTACTTGGTGAGGTCGTCCGGGTAGGAGACCGTGGTGGTGTCGGTGGTCTCGGGCGCGTTGCCCGTGCCGACGACCGTGAAGCCGGCCTCGCGCAGCTTCTCGGCGACGGCGGCGGCGCGCCCGGTGACCCCGGTGCCGTTGAGGACCTGGACCCGCACGGCGGACGCGTAGATCAGATCCTTCTTGGCCCGCGCCTGGAGCTTCTTCTTGTCCACCTCCTTGTCGCCGGCCAGCGAGGTGAACAGGTCGGCGGCCTGCGGGTACTGCCAGACGATGTTGGCCTTGTCGGCGGGGACGTCGGCCTCACGGGGGTAGTTGGGGACGGTGAGGAAGGTCAGCCGGTCGCTCGGGATGCCCTTCAGCTCGGAGGCGAGGTCGTAGAGCGGGTCGATGCCGGCGAGATCCTCGTCCGTGGTCAGGGACTTGGTTGCGGACTGCAGGAAGTCGTAGAGCGAAGGCGGGCTGGTCAGCTTGGACTTGGCCTTGGACGCCAGCGCCTCCATGAACTCCTGCTGCCGGCCGATGCGTCCGATGTCGGAGCCGTCGCCCACCGCGTAGCGGGTCCGTACATAGCCGAGGGCCTGCTCGCCCCGGACGGTCTGGCAGCCGGCTTCGATGTCGAGGCGGGCGTTCTCGTCCTTGATGGCCTGCTCGGGGCAGACCTCGATGCCCTCCAGGGCGTCGACCATCCCCTTGAAGCCCTGGAAGTCGACGGACATGAAGTTGTCGATGCGCAGTCCGGTGTTGGCCTCGACCGTACGGATCGAGCAGGCGGCGGCCCCGGCGACCTCGCCGCTCGAACCGCCGATCGCGAACGCCTCGTTGATCTTCGCCAGATGCGGGCCGGACGTGGTGCCGTCGCCCTTCTCGCAGGCCGATATCTCGACCCAGGAGTCGCGCGGGAACGACACCACGGTGGCCCACTCCCGGTTCGCGGGGATGTGCAGCACCATCAGCGTGTCCGACTGCATGGTGGTCAGGTCCTTGCCGTACTTGGCGTTGGCCCCGTCGCGGCTGTCCGAGCCGACGACCATGATGTTCTTCGACCCCGGGCTGAGATTGACCGGCCGGTCCCCGCCGAGCTTGCCGTCGACGTCGGCGCCCGTGATGTTGTTGTCCAGGTCCTTGTAGACCCAGGCACCGACACCGCCGGCACCGAGGACGAGCACGGCCGCGGTCCCCGCGAGCCAGCTCACCGTACGGCCGCGTCGTGTCAGCCGTGTCCCCCCGCCTCCGGCGCCCGCGCGCCGCCTTCCCGTACCGCTCACCGGCCCTGCCCCCGCCTCGGCCGCACCCGGCCGGTCGACTGCCCCCTGGTCGTCCGGTGGTCGTGATCACCGAACCCGCAGGACTCTACATGCATGTAGATATACGGATCGGTGCCGTACACGTCTCACCACGCCCCGTGTTCACGACGGCGTGCGCGAACGTCGCGGACGAACGTCACAGTGGCGTCGCAGCGTACAGAATGAGGACCATCGTCACGGCCGAGTTCGCCGAGGACATGGCCGACAGCGCCGCGCCGACGGCCGCTCCCCACGCGGCCAGCCCCACCGAGGTGAACACCGAGGGCAGGCTGCGCACCGCGGGCGGCGGACCGAGGAGCGCCGCGACCCGGCGCGGCACGGGTCCCGAGGCGGCGAAGCCGGCGAGTGTCGCCACCGGTGAACCGGCGGACACCAGCGCCGCCTTGCCGATCGCGCGCGCCACCACCCGGCGGCTGCCGACCGTGTGCGCCGCGTCCTCGTCCGCCCACCGCTCCGCCGTGTACGCCACGGCCGTGCCCAGGGGCCGCAGGAACGGGTTGGCACGCGCGGCCAGCCGGACGGCGAGCAGCAACCGGTGGTGCCGGGCGGCGAGATGGGCCCGCTCATGGGCGAACAGCGCCCGCCGCTCGGCCGGTTCCAGACACGCCAGCAGGGCCGTGCTCACCACGACCCGGTCGCGCCTGCCGCCGGGCAGCGCGTACGCGTACGGCGCCTCGTCGGGCAGGACGGCCACCTCCGTGCCGGGCAGCCCGGCCAGGGCCCGGTGGGCGCGGCGGCGGACCCGGCCGTGCCGCCCGAGGGCCCGGCCGCAGGCCAGCAGTACGGCGAGCAGCGCGGGGATGGCGAGGCGCCCGGCGACCTCGTCGTACGGGACGGCCGCGCGCACCTCGGGGTCGGACCAGCCGTCGGGCAGGGGATTGCCGGGCAGTTGGGCCGTGCCGACCACCATCAGCAGGCCCAGGCAGACGGTGCTGCACACCGCCATCACCACGGCCACACCGGTCAGCAGCCGAGTGGCGGTGCGTGGATGCAGCCGCTGCTCGGCCAGTCGTGCGATGGGCCACGCGGTGAGCGGCAGGACGAGCGGCAGAAAGACGAACACCCCCATGAGGCCTAGTCGTCCCCTTCGCCCCTCGCCCGCCCCAGCAACTCGCGCAGCAGCCGTTCGTCGTCCGGCGCCAGGGAGGTGACGAAGCTGGCCAGCACCGCCTCGCGGTCGCTCTCGCCGTCGAGGACCCGGCGCATCCGGTGCGCGGCCAGGCCCGCCTGGTCCGAGGCGGGGGTCCACACGAAGGAGCGGCCGGAACGCTCCCGGCTCACCGCGCCCTTGGCCAGCAGCCGGGTCAGGATGGTGATCACCGTCGTATAGGCGAGGTCGCCGCCGAGGCGTTCCTGGACCCACCCCGCGCTCTCGGGGCCGTCCGCCTCGCGCAGCGCGGACAGGACGAGCGCCTCCAACTCGCCCTGGCCCCGCCGCCGGGAGCGCTGTCGGTCCGTCACACCCCGTCCCCTTTCCGTCAACCGTCTCGTGATCCGTCTCGCGGTCCCTCTCGCGGTCCGTCTCGTGATCTACAGAATTGTAGAAGGAGAGTTGCCGAAGGACTCTCCCCATCTTCTACAGTGCTGTAGATTTCTGAGGAATCCATGACGCCGACGACACCGACAACGTCAAGAAGGAGTACGCCGTGGGAGTTTCCCTGTCCAAAGGCGGCAACGTCTCGCTCAACAAGGAGGCACCGGGTCTGACGGCCGTCCTGATCGGACTGGGCTGGGACGTGCGGACGACCACCGGCACCGACTACGACCTCGACGCCTCGGCACTGCTGCTCGACACCGCCGGGAAGGTCCTCTCCGACCGGCACTTCGTCTTCTACAACAACCTGACCAGCCCGGACGGTTCGGTCGAGCACACCGGTGACAACCTCACCGGTGAGGGCGAGGGCGACGACGAGTCGGTCAAGGTGAACCTGGCGGCCGTGCCCGCCGAGGTCGACCGGATCGTCTTCCCGGTCTCGATCCACGACGCCGCGAACCGGGGCCAGAGCTTCGGCCAGGTCCGCAACGCCTTCATCCGCGTGGTCAACCAGGCCGGCGGCACCGAGATCGCCCGCTACGACCTGTCCGAGGACGCCTCCACCGAGACGGCGATGGTCTTCGGCGAGCTGTACCGCAACGGCGCCGACTGGAAGTTCCGTGCCGTCGGGCAGGGTTACGCCTCCGGGCTGGCCGGGATCGCCGCCGACTTCGGCGTCAACGTCTGAGGAGGCGGGGTGAAGGGGCGGTATCGCCCGGCCGGCCCGCGCTCCGAGGACCGGGCCGACTTCGAGGCCGTACTGCGGCTGGCGCTGGACACCCCGGACATCCGGGACGCCCTGCGCGCCGACGCGAGCGGTCTGGCCGAACGGCGGCTGCGGTTCCGGGCGGAGGCGGACGCGGACGCGATCATGGCGGTGGCGCACGCCGAGCACGAGGCGTACCTCGCCGCGCTCGCGTCCGCCGCCGGGGCGTCGGCCACCGGCGGGGAGTGGGGCGCGCCGGCGGTCGACGCCCCGGGCGGGAAGGGGGACGCGCCGATGGTCGAGGATGCGGAGGGACGGGCGTGGCGCCGGGCCGCCGACGCCGAGTTGCTGCCGCTCGTGGCGGTGCTCACACCGTCCCTGGCCGCCTCCTCCGCCGCCGTCGTGCTCGTCCTCGGGTATCTCCTGCGACTGACCGGGGTGCGGGGCACATTGCCCGGTTCGCTGATCGCCGCCGGCTGGACGCTCACCCTCTTCGCGGCCGTGAGCGCCCTGCTGGCGTTCGCCGCGCTGTTCCGTACGGCGCTGCGCGGACACGGCGACCGGGAGCGTCCCGGCGGACCGGAGCAGGCCCGGCTCGTCTGGCGGCAGGCGCTGTTGTACCGGGGCATGCTCCCCCATCTGCGCCGCTGCCTCCACGAGGATCCGTCCCTCAGCGGACCGAGTCCCCGGAACCGTCCCGCTTGACCACGCACAGGGCCCAGATGATGAAGGCCGAGAAGGCGATCATCACGATGGACCAGACGGGGTAGTACGGCAGGGACAGGAAGTTGGCGATGATGATGAGGCCGGCGATGGCGACGCCGGCCACCCGCGCCCACATCGACGCCTGGAACAGGCCCAGACTGACGAGGACGGCCACGGCACCGAGGATGAGATGGACCCAGCCCCAGCCGGTGAGGTCGAACTCGAAGACGTAGTTGCGGGTGCTGACGAAGACCTCGTCCTCGGCGATCGCCATGATGCCCCGGCACACCGCGAGGATGCCCGCGATCATGAGCATGATGGCCGCGAAGACCGTCAGCCCCTCGGCGACGGGCCGTGCGTGCTTGGTCGAACGCACATGCCCGGAGTGTGTGGCTGTCATACCGCTACCTCGATTCGCTGTGGTGCGTTCCGTGGCCGCTTCCGTGGCCGCTCAGGACCAGTTCCTTGGCGCGGCGGAACTCGTCGTCGGAGATGTCGCCGCGGGAGCGGATCTCGGACAGTCTGGCCAGTTCGTCGACACTGCTGGGCTGTCCCCCACCGCCCTTGGCCGTCTGCCGGATGTAGTCGTCGAAGGCGTTCTGCTGGGCCCGTGCCTGCGCCACCTCGCGACGGCCCATGTTCTTGCCACGGGCGATCACGTAGACGAACACGCCCAGGAACGGCAGCAGGATCGTGAAGACCAGCCAGCCCGCCTTGGCCCAGCCGCTCATCTCGTCGTCGCGGAAGATGTCGACCACGACCCGGAAGAGCAGCACGAACCACATGATCCACAGGAACAGCCAGAGCATCGACCAGAAGACGCTCAGCAGCGGGTAGTCGTACGCGAGGTACGTCTGACCACTCATGTCTCTCCTCCGTTCCGGACGTTCGCCCGACAGGTGTCCTGCCGTCCTCGGCGCGCCCACGGCACCGTGATCGGCGCCGTTCCCAGCGTGCGCACGGCAAGGTCCGGGTGCCTCACCCCGGGCGGGTGAGAGCGGGCTCCTCCGGGGCGGGTTCCGCCGCGGCGGCGGTCACGGCCACGAGCGCGAGGACGACGACGACCAGGACGGCGACGAGGACGACCACACCGACCGTGGGGTGGTTCCACAGGATGAGGGCCAGGGCTCCCGCCCCGAGGACGACGCCGCTGGTCCACCGGGGGTGCGCCGCCAGCAGCCGGCCGGTGCGCCCGGTGGACACCCCGGCGCTCCGCAGCGCCCGCCCGGCCGCCGTGGTGCCGCGCCGGGCCAGGGCCCGCACCCACCGGGCCGCCCGCCCGGGGCCGTACATGTAGGCGGCGAGGGCCGTGGCCAGGAAGACGACGAGGAGGGTACGGGTGCTGTCGCGCAGGAAGCGCAGGAAGGTGTCGAAGATCGCCCCGGCGGCGTCCGGCGGCAGGGTCGCGGCCGGTACGGCGTCCAGGTAGACACGGCGGACGACGGCCAGTGCGACGAGCAGCACCACCATCATCAGGCCGAGCCCCAGGGCCGTGATCAGCAGCATCACCCGGTGTCCGGGCGCGGTCCACACGGCCAGGGCGGCGAGGGCGACGGTGATCACGGGCAGCCAGGTGCCGAGGATGTCCAGCAGCCGCATGGCGTCCTGGGCCTTGCCCAGTTCGTCGGTGTGGAAGAGGGTGACCTTCCGGTCGGTGTCGGGGATGGCGGCGGCCTTGTCGAAGCCCGCGTCGACGAGGCGTTCCCGTACCTGGTCGACGACGGTGCCGAGGTCCAGCTGGATCGTGTCGCCGGTGGCTTGCAGGGCGCCGTCCCGCTCACCGGTGAGCATGTGCACCACCGCGGCGTGTGCCTGCCGGTTCGAGCCCTCCCAGGTCTGGCGGAACACCTCGCTGGTGACGACCCGGGTCACATTGCGGTCCACGACGGTCCGGACCACGGAACGCAGCGGGCCGTCCAGGGCCGCGGCGCCCGTCACGACGGCCGACGGGGCGCCGTTGTCCGCGAGCACCTTGGTCAGGGCGTCCGTCACCGCCTCGACGTCCACCTTCTTGACCACCTCGTCCGTCAGCCGGTTGATCACGACCTGCTGGACGGCCGGGTCGGAGGCCAGCGGGGCGACCGTCTCCACGTACCGGTCGGTGTCGGCGACCGTCTCCTGCACCCAGGCCGCGACGACCGCGAGCGGCGCGAGCACCAGCGTCACCACCAGCAGCACCGCGGCCCCCGCCTTGCGCAGCCGCCGATGCCGCACCCCCGCGTGCCGCCGCAGCCGCTCGTACTCGGCCCGCTCCTCGGCACTGAGCGGATGCGCGGCGGCACGGGCATCGTGGTTCGGTGGGCCCGGGTCCGGGTCGTCCGGGTCGGGTGGTACGGAGTCCTTGTCCGGGGCCATGGCTCCTCCTCGGTCGGACAGGGGGCTGTCGGACAGGAGCTCAGAAGGTCCCGGCGGTCGGCTCCCGGGAACCCGTGAGGCCCGCCCGGTGCAGGGCGGCACGCCAGGCGAGGGCCACCGCCGCCTCGCCCAGGCCGAGCAGGACCAGCCACAGGCCGAGCAGCCGCGTCAGCGCCGTGGCGGACTCGGTGGGCAGCGCCAGCACCACGATCCCCGCGACGATCCCGAGCACCGCGGCGCCCAGCACGAAGCCGCGGTGGGGCAGGTCCTTGGCGGCCAGGGCGGTGTACAGGGTGAGGATGCCGGTCGCCAGCCAGACGATCCCGACGATCAGCGAGAGCGCGGCGATGGTCTGCAGCGGGTTCCGCAGACAGAGCACACCGGCCAGGACGTACAGCAGCGCGAGGAGCAGCCCGGACAGCCGCTCGCCCGGCTCCCGGCGGGCGAAGACGTCGACGAACCGGAAGACGCCCATCGCGAGCAGATACAGGCCGAGGAGGACCGCGAGCACGTGCAGGGTCCCGTCCGGCCAGACCAGGACGACGATGCCCGGCACCAGCGTGGCCGCGGCCGAGCCGAGGATCCACTTCCAGGACCGCCCCACGCGCCCAAGCGCCTCCGCCGGATCACCCGTGGCTCCGGACGCCGTGCCACGAGACGCACTGTCCCACCCGGGGTCGGCGCCGTGCCCACCGGGAGCGGCACCCGTACCACCGGGGGACGCGCCGGCTGTGTCGGGGGCGCCGCCCGGACCGCCCGGGACGGCTCCCGTCCCGCCATGTCCGGCGTCCGTGACGCCGGAGCCTTCGTAGGGGCCGCTTCGTGGTTGCGGGCCGCCGGACTCGGTCATGGCTCCTCCTCGCGCGGCCGGGCGGGACCGCTTCCGCACCGCACCGCCGACGCGGGGCGGTGTGCCGGCACGCGGTCACGCTCACCTGACCGGGCCAGCGTCCCGCCGCCCCGGCACCCGCCGGATCACCCTCGGCGGGTGATCCCCGCGCGCCCGGTCCACGATGAGGTGGGGGGTACGCCCGGCGGGCGGTTGAGGAGGTATGTCATGACCGTATCGAGCGCATCGACGGTGTCGCTGTCCGTGTCCGAGAGGGCGGCCCACGGCCGCGACGCGCGCAAGCGCGCCTCGCGGTCCTGCCACGGCTGGTTCGAGGCGGACGCGGACGACGGACGCACCGACCCGATCGAGGTGATCGAGCGGCAGTCGGCCACCCGGCTCCAGGACCTGGTGCCGATCCGCTACGGCCGCATGCTCGAATCCCCGTTCCGCTTCTACCGCGGCGCGGCGGCGATCATGGCGTCCGATCTCGGGCCGCTGCCCAACACCGGACTGACCGTGCAGCTCTGCGGCGACGCCCACCTGCTCAACTTCCGTCTGCTGGCCTCGCCCGAACGTCATCTCGTCTTCGACATCAACGACTTCGACGAGACGCTGGCCGGCCCGTTCGAGTGGGATGTGAAACGCCTCGCCGCCAGCTTCGTGATCGCGGCCCGCGCCAACGGCTTCTCGACGGCCGAGCAGAACGGCGCCGTCCGGACCTGCGTGAAGGCGTACCGGCGGCGGATGCGCGAGTTCGCCGGCATGCCCACCCTGGACATCTGGTACGCGCAGGACGACGTCGACCGGCTGCGGGAGCTGATGGCCTCCTCGATGGACAAGGAGAGCCGGCGCCGCACCGCCAAGGCGACCGCGAAGGCCCGTACGCGCACCCACCTCCAGGCCTTCGAGAAGCTCACCCGCATCACGGCCGAGGGCCGGCTGATCGCCCCCGACCCACCCCTGATCACCCCCCTCCGCGACCTGCTGGCGGACCCCTCCGCCGCGGGCCAGGAGAAGGAACTGCACGGTGTCCTGGAGCAGTACGCACGCACCCTGTCGTCCGAGCGCCGCCATCTGCTGCGCCACTACCACGCCGCCGACATGGCCCGGAAGGTGGTGGGCGTCGGCAGCGTGGGCACGCGCTGCTGGATCGTGCTCCTGCTCGGCCGCGACGACCACGACCCGCTGCTGCTCCAGGCCAAGGAGGCACAGGAGTCCGTCCTCTCCGCCCAACTCGGCGGCGACCGCTGGGAGAACCAGGGCCGCCGGGTGGTGTCGGGGCAGCGGCTGATCCAGACGACGAGTGACATCTTCCTGGGCTACACCCATGTCGTCGGGCTGGACGGCCGTGAACGGGACTTCTACGTACGGCAGTTGCGCGACTGGAAGGGCATCGCCCGGCCGGAGACCTGGGACCCGGGGCTGCTGCGGCTCTTCGCGCGGGTGTGCGGTGCCAGCCTGGCGCGGGCCCACGCCCGGTCCGGCGACCCCGTCGCCATCGCCGCCTACCTCGGCGGTAGCGACCGCTTCGACCGTGCCCTCACCGAGTTCGCACAGGCCTACGCCGACCGGAACGAGCGCGACTTCGAGGCGCTGGGCGTGGCCGCGCACACGGGCAGGGTCCGGACCGAGATCCTCTGAACCTGAACCTGAACCTCCGGGGACCCGCTGGCTCACTCCAGTCGCTGTGACTACTGCGGTCACTCCGGCAGTTGGCGCATCTCCAGTACCCGCAGGCCCAGGGACTGGCAACGGGCCAGCAGCCCGTACAGATGCGCCTCGTCGACCACATGCCCGAACAGGACCGTGTGGCCCGAGATCAGCACATGCTCCAGTTCGGGGAAGGCGCCGGTGAGCGCCTTCGACAGCTGTCCCTCGACGCGGATCTCGTAGCGCATGAGCGGTGTTCCCCCATGGCCTGGGTACGGGCGCGCTGCGCCCCTTCTCTGCGATTTCTCTGCGATCCCTCCCTGGGATCCTCCGCCCCGGAGCACCGGCCGGTCCTCACCCCGGGCAGGTGAGTCGGCGATGGGCCGGTGGACCAGTGGGCCGGTGGGCAGGCACGTCAGTGGTTCAACGGTTCAGTGGGTCAGGTAGAGCTTGAACCCGATGATCAGGAGACCGAGCAGCAGGTTCACCGAGGCGGTCAGGGCGACCAGCCCCCACGAGGCGTCGGCGCGGCGGGCCGCCGCGGCCGACCAGCCCACCTGTCCCGCCACGGCCACCGAGAGCGCCAGCCAGAGGGCGCCCGCCAGGTCGAGGCCGAGGAGCGGACTCACCGCTACGGCGACGGCCGGCGGAACGGCGGCGTTGACGATCGGCCACTCGTCACGGCAGACCTCCGCCACGACCCGGCGGTCCAGCCCCCGCTGCGCCAGCCGGGCCCCGAACAGCTGGGCGTGCACATGGGCGATCCAGAACACCAGACCCGTGAGCAACAGCAGAAGGACGACCTCCACCCGGGGATGGGCCCCGGGCGCACCGGCGCCGATGATCACGGAGGAGGCGAGCATGGACCCGTAGACACCACCGGTGTAGTCGGCACGGGCCCGGCGCGCACGGCCGCCGCGCTCGGCCGGGGAGGCGGGAGAGGTGGGGGGTGTGGCGGGCGTGGCAGGCCCGGGGCTGGGCATCGTCACGGCCTCCTCTCGGTGGGCGGCTGTCCCGTCGGCCGTCCCGTCGGCTGTCTCCTGGGCTGTCTTCTCGACTGTCTTCTTCGACATTCGACATGTGAGGGCATCAGCGCCGGGGGCCGTGCGCGGCGCTCGGGGCGGCCGGGGCGGCCGGGGCGGCGTCCGTCCCGGGCCCGTCCGGCGGCGTACGGTCCGCCCGTCCGCCCGGCAGGCGTGGGGTGACCAGGAAGGCCGCGAGGGTGATGCCGCCGGTGGCGAGGATCGCCGCCTTCAGGCCGTCCAGCTGGGCCGAGGCGTAGGAGTCGGTGAGGGCGTCGACCTCGGACGGTGGAAGCCCGGCGCGTTCGGCCGCCGTACGGACCTGGTCGGTGGGGACGAAGCTGATCCCCGCCTGCAGCGCGACGCTCGTCTGCTGCCTGGCCTCCTGCGAGAGCCGCGGGTCGTCCTCCACCTGCGCGGTGAAGGCGTGGGCGAGGGAGCCGATGAGCAGCGATCCGATGAGCGCGGTACCGAGGGCGGAGCCGAGGTTCTGGGCCGTGAACTGCAGCCCGCCGACCTCACTGCGCTCCTCCTCGCCCACGCTGGACTGCACGACGTTGCCGAGCTGCGAGGCGAGCAGCCCCATGCCGACGCCGAGCAGGCCCATGGAGAGGGCGAACTGGGTGTCGTCGATGACGGGGTCGATGGTGGCCAGCAGCCACGCGATGGCCACGGCCAGCGTCGCCAGGGCGAGCCGCACGACCCGGCGCGGTCCCGCCAGGCGGCCGAGCCGGGAGGCGACCAGGGAGGCGGCGAGCATGGTGATGGAGACGGGGAGCAGCCGCAGTCCGGTCTCGAAGGCGTCGAAGCCCTGTACGACCTGCAGATAGAGCGGAATGGTGAAGAACAGCCCGAGCAGGATGAGGTTCTGGCAGAGCAGTGCCGACAGGCCCGAGCGCAGGGCGGGCCGGCGCAGCAGGGGCAGGTGGACGAGGGGGTCGGTGCCGTGGGCGGCCCGCCGGTGCTCCCAGTGCGCGAAGCAGGCGAGGACGACTGCTCCGGCGCCGACGACGAACAGGGTGGGGGCGAAGCCCATCACGGTGAAGGGCGGGTTGCGGGGCTGCACCCAGCCCCAGGTGCTGCTCTGCAGGACGCCGAGCACGCCCAGCCCGAGGCCCGCGGCGGACAGCGTGGCGCCGACGCCGTCCATGGCGGGGCGGGGCCCGGTCCGGGGAACCTCGCTGATCACCCGGCGGAAGCAGAGCACGGCGAGAACCACGACCACCTCGCCGACGAAGACCAGCCGCCAGGTGAGATACGTGGTCACCCAGCCGCCCAGCAACGGGCCGACGGCGATCCCCGCACCGGCCAGTCCACCGATGACGCCGTAGGCGACGGCCCGGTCCCGGCCCCGGTAGGACTCGGCGACGAGGGCAGCCATGGCCGGCAGCACCATCGCGGCACCGAGCCCCTCGATGACCGACCAGCCCAGCGCGAGCACCCACAGCGTGGGCGCCGCGGCGGTCAGGGCCGAGCCGGTGCCGTAGACCACGAGCCCGAGAAAGAAGAGCCGCCGACGGCCGAAGATGTCTCCCAGCCGCCCCCCGATGATCATGAAGGCGGCCATGACCAGCGCGTACAGCGTGATGACGGCCTGGATGGCGGTCACCTCGGTGTCGAAGTCCTCCACCAGCTGACTGATCGAGACATTCATGACCGACGTGTCCAGCACCATCAGAAACTGCGCC
Organism: Streptomyces griseiscabiei; assembly: GCF_020010925.1. Taxonomy (NCBI): domain Bacteria; kingdom Bacillati; phylum Actinomycetota; class Actinomycetes; order Kitasatosporales; family Streptomycetaceae; genus Streptomyces; species Streptomyces griseiscabiei. Next base: position 2,174,905 of record NZ_JAGJBZ010000001.1, read on the forward strand.
GTCCCCAGCACGATCAGAGCCCGCCAGTGCTTCACGGCGTCCACCTCACCGACTCGACCCGGAACCCCGGCAGGGGATGCCCGGCGGCGACCCGTTCGCCACCTCCATCGCAGCTCAGAACCCTTGTGGCTGCCTCACCCGCCACGGGCGAGGCAGCCACCGCCCGGCCGGGGAACCCACGCCCACGGGAGCACCGAGCCGGTCACCACCCCGGCCCCTCCCCCTCCCGGAGACCGCCTCAAAAACGCCCGCGATCAGCCCTGGGGAGAATCTGGGGAGTTTCGACCGGCAGACCGATTTCCCCGGCTCCCCAGCAGCAGTCCGTCGATGACGCTGCGCCCCTTCCTTCCGGCCTCCGGAAGGAAGTGAGCGTAGTAACGGAGCGTGATGGTCGGCGAGGAGTGCCCGAGCGAGCGAGCCACCGTCACCACGGACTCGCCCGCTTCCAGCAAGATCGAGGCATAGGTGTGTCGCGGCACATGAAAGCCGTCCCTCGGCGCCGCCTGCCACTGCCACGGCTGTGCCCCCGCGGGTCGCGGCGGGATGACGCCGGCCTTGGCCGGCGCGGGCTTCCAGGTGTTGGTGTTCCACCCGACCACCGCGATGGCGTTTCCGAATCGCGTGGTGAGCATCAGGGAGTACTTCCTCGGCCGCCCCTCCGGCTTGTCCCATGGCAGCTCCACCCGCACCGGAGAAAACGCTTCTGCATACCGCTTCAGCTCCTGTGACACCGAGGAGGGCATATCGACGATGCGGGTCTTGCCTCCCTTCGGCAGAGTGAAGTACAGCCTGCCCTTGATGGACTGGACTTGGCGGCGGACGTGGATCACGCTCACGCGTCCCCGGTGCTCGCGTGCGGCATCTTCAGCTGGACCTTGCCGACCTGTCGTCCCTGAAGTCGGCTGTGGACAGGCTGGACGTCGGTCATCTCGACGCCGTGGTCCACAACGCAGGGGTCACGCTCGACGCCCCGCCACGCCGGGAGACCGAGGACGGCCACGAGTTGATGTTCGGCACCAACCACCTCGGGCACTTCGTGCCGACCCAGCAGCTGGCCCCCTGCTGTCCGCGGCGCCGGCGGGCCGCATCGTGACGACGGGAAGCTTCGCGGCCCGCTCCGAGCGACTGGACCTCGGTGATCTGCAGTCGACCCGGGACTACCGGCCCGGGCGCGCCTACGGCCGATCGAAGCTGGCGCAGATGTGCTTCGGCTTCGAACTCGACCGCCGCCTGCGCACCGTCGGCAGCACGGTGCTCAGTGTGGTGGCCCACCCCGGCGGCGCACTGGACTCCCTCACCCCGTCCCGCCCGCCGGTCAGCGTGACCACCCCCGGCGCGCGGTTTCGCGCCTTGCCCGCCGGGCTCCTGGTGCGGGGCAAGGACGCCGGAGCATGGCCCGTCGTCCGTGCCGTCCTGGACCCGCAGGTGCGAGGAGGAGAGCTGTGGGGGCCGAGGGTCTTCGGCCTGCGCGGCACACCACGGCGTGAGCCCGTCCCCTCGCACATCACCGACCCGGCCGTCGCCGCTCACCTGTGGGCCGCGAGCAGTGAGCTGACCGGCACCGCTCCGCATCTCGGCTTCCGGTAGACGCGAAGCCGTGCCCCGGGCGGCCATCCGGTGGCCGACCGCCAGGTTCAGCCCGGCCAGCCGGCAGACCGTCATAGGACGGTTCGCCGAGCGATACCCGATCGCCTCGGGTGGCCGTCCGGCCTGTCAGGGCTGGAGAGCGGAGGCGGTCCGTGGGTTCGTGGGGGTTTTGTTCAGCCAGAAGGCGGCGAGTTCTGTGCGGGTGCGGCAGCCTGTGCGCCGGAACAGGCGTGTCAGGCGCTGTTCCACGGTCTTGGGACTACAGGAGAGTTCTGTCGCGATCTGCCGGTTGGGGGCACCCTCGCTGACCATGCGTATCAGCCTGATGTCGGCTTCGGTCAGCTCGTCCCTGACCTGACGGAACCTCGGGAGGGGAATGCTGCGCTGCTGTGCGGCGCGGCTGACGGCGGTGCGGAAGGAGTGTCCGAGGCCGAGGCGGCGGGCGTCGCGTACGGGCTCGGCCAGCCAGGGCCGTGGGTCGTCTGCGATGTGTGTCAGCCACATGCAGCACAGCGCGCCCAGGTGGGTATCGCCCCGGCGCTTGACCAGCCGGTGGGCGGCCAGCGCGCTGTCCGCGTCCTGGTGGGCGATGCCGCGCGCGAGGAGGAGGGCCTCGTGAGTCAGCGGTGTGGCGGCCTGTTCGTGCAGGGTTTCCAGTTCCTCCATGGCCCGCTGGACCGTGTGCGGCCGGCCGTCGTGGGTGGCGAGCGACAGGATGCCCAGCAGCAGCCGCTCGACCCCGGCGAGCAGGCCGCGCGCTCGTGCCCGCCGCATGTCGTGCCAGGCTCCCTCCAGTGCCTGTTCCCGTTGGCCCGACTGGAACCGCAGGGCCAGGCGGGCGCGTGCGGCCAGGGGGTGGGTGAGGGTGTGGGGGACGAGGCCGAGCCGTGCGTGGGCGTGTGCGATGTCCCCGCGGGCCCAGTGGATCTCCGCGGCCAGCGCCCGCGCCAGGTGCGGGATGCCCGCCGCAGGGCCGGTCCGGCTGCGTACTTCGATGCGGCGGGCCGCTGTCAGTGCCGCGTCCCAGTCCCCCGTCAGGTAGTCGCGGACCATGCCCTGGTACTGGACTGCGATGCCGTCGGGGGCTGCGACGTACCGGTCGCCGAGGACGGCCGAGAACGCGCCGGCCAGGTCCCCGTAGGCGGCGGCCTGCCCCAGCCGGTCCATGGCCTGGTCGTCGAGGGCGTCGGGGGGCAGGTCGGCCCGTGCACGGATCAGCTCGGTGTGGCTGCCCACCGCGGCGGCCACCAGCCGCAGTTCGGCCGGTGAGGGCAACGGCATGCCGTGATGCCCGCGATCGGTGCCCGCGGGGTGAGGGGCAGCCGTTTTCTGCCGGGGTGTGAGCGGGCCGATGCCGTAGAGGCCGCCGAGTTCCGTCAGTTCGGCCGCGGCGGGAAACCGGTCGGCCAACTCTGCGCAGGGAGCGCGGTGTTCGTGGAGCGCCGCCCACGCCCCTGCGACGGCAACGCTCTCCAGGCCGGCCGGTTCTCCCGCGTCTCCCGCGTCTTCGGTGTGTTCGGTGTGTTCGGTGTGTCCGGTGTGCGGTGGGTCCAGGAGGGTTCGCAGTGGTGCGCCGAGGGAGAGGAGCCCGGCGTGGTCGCCGTGGCGCAGGCTCAGGGTGCTTGCCTCGCGGAGTACGCCAAGGGTGCGCGGATCCTGTGGTGTGAGGCGGTTGAGCGCGGCGGCGTAGGCACGGGTGGCACGGGGCCAGTTGGCGCGGGCCTCCTCGCGGGCCGCGGCCAGCAGCAGCGGTACCGCGAGACCGTCGTCGACGAGCGGGCCGGAGGCTGCGACGCGGTCGGCCAGTCTGGGGTAACTGCGGCCGGTGGCCTCGGCACCGATCTTGTCCGTCAACGCGGTGACGTACCGGGCGGAGTTGGCCTGCACGTCGTGTTGCAGGGGGAGGGTCCGTAAGGCTGCCGCGAGGGCGGGGACGGTGAACGACAGACGGCCCTGCGGGTCCGCGGCCAGGACCCGGTCGGTGATCAGGCGGTCCAGTCGGTGTTCCACGGCCCGGGCTCCGGCCGAGGGCGTCATCGTGAACGCGTCGTCGATGTCCACGTCGGCGTGGTCCAGCACACGGGCGGTGACGATGGCCGCCGCGACGGTCCCGGAGTACGGGAGTGTGTGGGACCGGCCGAGGCCGAGGAGGAAGGCGTCCTCGGCGTCCAACGCCAGGTCTTTCTCGGCGCGGGTGAGGCACATCAGGCCGTCGAGTTCGATCAGGTCTCGTTCGTCCAGGGTGTTCAGGACCGACAGCACGGCTTGCGGGTTGCCGGCCAGAGTCCCCAACGCCCGTGACACGGCATCCGCCAGGGCGGGTTCGGCCGGGCGGCCGAACCGCCGGGTGGCGTGGCGGTCGACGAGCGCGGCTACGTCGGCCGGGCGAAGCGGGGGAAGTTCGAGGACCTCGTCGGTCGCAGCGGCCAGCTGTGCCCGGTGGGACTCCCGGGCGGGCCAGGGCCGGCTGGTCATCACCACGGGTACGCCGTGCGGACGGAAAACCCGCAGCAACAGCCCCAACGCATCTGTGGCAGGCGGCGGCATGCGCTCGACGCCGTCGACGACCAGGGCGAGCGGCATCCGGCGGGCTGCCGTTGCCAGTACCTGGGAGAACGCGGACAGCCCCTCCACCCCGCCCACCCGCACCGCGGCGCGCAACTGCGCCATCTCAGCGGCGGGCACAGACGCCGTTCCGGTGGCCGGGTCGGCCAGGAACAGGTTGCCTCCTTCGGCGAGAGAGATCGCGCCGGCTGTGTCCCGGGCATGGCCGCCGCCGTCGTCGCCGTCCCAGGAGAGCCGTACCACCGCGGAGCCGTGCTGGGCAGCCGTACGCTGTGCCTGCTCCAGGACGGTTGTCTTGCCCATCCCTGCCCCGGCGGTGACCAGCACGGCACGCGCCGTTCGACCGGTGGCGCGAAGGGTGTCGACCAGGGCGCGGACGTCGCTGTCCCTGCCGACGACTGTTCCACGCTGTCCCCGCACGTGCCACCTCGTCCGTCCTCAACCACCCCCCGGGGGGAAGATGACGTTCCGCCATGTTCCGTTCCCCTCCACGCCGGACGGAGATGAACGGCCTTCCGCCGTCCGGGAGATGGCCCGAGGGCGCTGTGGCAGGCGGTTCGGGGCCGTGACAGGGCGGCCCGTATGGTCGGCGCACCGACGCGGGGCCGGGGCACGGGGGCGCGGCCGGACATGGACGTGTTCGTCACCCGCCAGGCAACATCTCGGAAACCGGATGGTGAGTGTGGGATCTCAAGCCAATGAACTGGTCCGCTGGGGCCGGCCCGCTCGCATGGACCGCACCAGTGACGGTCTGCTCGGCCGCGAGCGTGAGTCGGAGCAGATCGATGGCCTGCTGAGCGACCCCGGCGGCCCGCGTCTCGTGGTCGTGCGAGGCGAACAGGGTGTGGGCCGTAGCGCGTTCCTGCACGCGACCGCAGAACGGCTGCGGGCACACGGGGCCGCCGTGCACGCTGTGGACTGCATTCCGGGCGACGGTGAACGGCCGCTGCTGCTGGCACTGCGACTGGTGATGGCACTCCAGGAACGCCGGTCCGGCCCCGAAGACGACCGGATGGTCCCCCAGGCGCGGGCGGCCGTCGACCGGCATGACCAGGCGGCGATGGAGACACTGCTGCACACCGCTGTCACCCGTCACGCACCGATGACGATCCTGATCGATGATGCCCAGCACGCCGATCCCGGCTCCCTGGCCGCGCTCGGCCGGATCGACGCCCCCGGCGCCCGGCTGGTGATGTCGATCGTCCAGGACAGGGCACCGGGCGCCGACGCCACGACGACGGACACCCCTCTGCTCACCGGCGAGGACGTGCCACGCCCGGGTCCCGGCGGCGAAGGTCCCGGGACCTCAGGCCGTGAAGGTCTCGCCTGGATCATGGACGGGCAGGCCGACGTCGCGGGAGCCTCCGCCGTGGTCCTTCTCCCGCTGGGCGCCCTCGACACCGCCGCTCTGGTGGCGCGGTGGTTGCAGGCGAAGGCGGACACCGATTTCGTCCGGCAGGTGCGCGAGTTGACGCGTGGCGTCCCTGGAGCGGTGGAGTCCCTGCTCACCGCCTGGACGGCTCAGGACGTGATCCGGATCGCCGACGGCCACGCCTTCCTGGGATCGCGAGCCCCGATACCGGTCCTGCCCGACGACGACCGCTTCGTCACGGCCCTGGACCGGCTCGGCGAGCCCGCCGGCACGGTGGCTGCCGCGCTGAGCATTCTGGGACCGCTCGGCGGGCCGGCCCTTCGGCTGACCGCCCAGTGCACCGGCCTGTCCACGGATGCCGTCCACGACGGAGCCCGCCGCCTGACCGAGGCGGGCATCATCGACGAGGTGCCCGGACCCGACGCGACCACCGTGCGGGGCTGGACCTTCCGCCTCCCGCTGACCGCGCACACCCTCCGGGAACGGATGAGCCCGTTCCGGCGCAGCCGGCTCTCCGCCACCGCCGTCAAGGCCCTATGGGGGCACGCCGACGCGCAGCACGCCGGACCGACACCGGTCCTCCTCGACGGCACGGATGCCCTGGCCTACCGCGTGGACCGGATCGCGGACGCGCGCAGCCTGGTCGACCGGGAACGCGCGGTGGCCGAACTGACCGCCACCGCCCGGCAGATGCGGCCCGGCACCGATGACGACCGGGTCCTGCGCTGGCTGCGGGCCGCCCGTAACCTGACCGAACACGCCGACGCCCGCGACCTGGTCCTCCGGCAGTACGCCACCACCGCCTACCTGGCCTGCGACTACCCCACCGCACGAACCGCCGCCGAATCCCTGCTGCGCGACCCCGGACCAGCTCTGAGCGACCTCGACCTCCAGGAGACCGCCTGCCTGGTCGTGGCGGTCACGGCCAACCAGCGCGACTGGCCCGCCATGGCCCGGCTCGCCACCGCCCACTGGTGGAACGCACTGCCGATACCCGACCTGGCCAGGGTCACCGGACAGGCCCTGGCCCTGTGCCATCTCTCGCGATGGCAGGAGGCAGCCAACCTGCTCCAGCAGACCGAGCTGCTGTGGAGCACCAGCCTCCGTGCCCGTGCGGCGCCGGCCGTCTTCCACGCCATGGCCGAACTCGCGCTGGGCCGGCCGCGACGCTACCGGCGCGCCCTTGCCCTGGACGACGCCCCTCAGCTCCCTCCGGGCAAGGTGTACTCGCTGGCGAGCGGCATGTTCGACGATCTGCTCGCCGGCTACGACCTGAAGGCGGCCACCGCGCTGCTCAAGACCGCCGGGCTGACCGTGCAGATGCTGCCACCGCTCGGCCAGTTCCTCCACCATCACCTCACGGGCAGCTGGGACCAGGCACTGGAATCGGCCCGCCGGCTCCTGGCCGGCCGCGAGAACCAGTCCACACCCGTGTCGGACAGCTCGCTGCTCCCCGCACGAACAGCGGCCATCCTCCTCGCACAAGGCCGGCCCACCAGCGCCCTTCAGCTGGTTGAGGACATGCGCGGCCCGGACAGCAGCCCGCCGCAGTGCGCCCTGCACGCCTCGGAAGCAGACGCACTCATGGTCCTCGGCGACACGGACCGGGCCGAACTGACCCTGCGCAGCGCACTGGACAGCGCACACGCGCACGACCAGATCCATGGCACGGACGAACTGTGGGCCCAGCTCACCGAGGTGACCGCCCGGACGGGGAACAACCGAGAGGCGGCGGCCTGTCTGGACCACCTGACACGGATCTCCGACCGGACGGGCACCGACCGCTCCCGCCTGCTGCACCTGCTGGCCTCGGCCCGCGTCCTGCGGCACGAAGCCCCCGACACCGCCCGCCGCAACCTGCACGAGGCCGTGGACCTCGCCCGCCGGCGGGGCCTGCCGTTCGAGACGGCGACCACCCTGGTGACCGCCGCCACCACGGGCGCGGCCCCGGCCACGCTGCTGCACGAAGCGTACGAACTGTTCGGACAGACCGGCGCCACCCTCTGGCGCCACCACACCAGGACCGCCTTGCGCGAGGCAGGACTGACCGTCCCCGGCCGCAAGCAGGCCACCGCCGAGAACGACCACCTGCTCGCCACCCTCCTCACCGAACAGCTCACCACCCGCCAGATCGCCGCCGTCCTGCACCTGAGCGAGGACGCCGCCGCCCAACGCCTGTCACGCCTGTTCACCCGCACCGGCAAACGATCCCGCGCCGAACTCGTCACCGCCCTACTCACCGGCACCCTCTGACACGCCGCCTCTCCTTCCCTCACCCCCGACCCTCAACAGACACCGGACACAACGGATAAGTCCCCTAAAGCACCCCACGGTTCGTGTCAGGTTTCCCTGCACTTAGCCGCTCGCGGGCCTCAAGGGCCGAAACGGCCGCCCGCACCTGACACGATCTCCACAAGCAACACACAGACTGAGTTGCACAAGCAACACCAGTGTCCTGAAGGGCAGTTGCTGACGCTGTGCGGGTCTGCGGGCGGCGGGAGACATACCCGCCAACGGCACGGGACCTGCAAGACCCAGGAAGGCAGAGGAACCATGAAGCTGTGCCAGAAGACGTGATCGACGACGTCCTACGGCTGTCAGATGAGACACCGCCGGGTTCGCCTTGATCAAGAACCCTCGGCTCAGCTGACCGCCGTAGCCGCGAAGCGACTTCAGCCCCAGAGCTGCATCCCGAGCCGGAACCGGCAGCGGGCCTACCTCCCCACCATCTCCGCAGGTTCGGCCATGAGCTCGTCGTAACGGCTCGGCCGGAGGCTCCCCGCCGCCGCCGTCACCGGGCTACGGCACACGACCTGACACAGGACGAAGCATCGCCCGCGGAAGCCTGGCCCGGCGTTGCGTCGGAGTCCGCCCCACACCACCACCATCACCACGTTCCGAGCCGATACGGCCAGTTCTGTCCCCTCGTGCGATCCATGGCGCCCTGCCTGGTTCAGGAAAGGCAATCCGAGCATGGCAACAGCCCGATTTTCACCCGCCACGAAGCGGGGCAAGCGGCTGGGCGGCGGCGCGGCCTGTGCCCTGGCGGTCACGGTCGGCCTACTGACCACGGGCTGCTCCGCGAGCCTCGCCGACGGCACGGCGGACGTGGCCGCGACCCCGCCGGCCATCGCGGGCAAGCCGACCGCGCCCGTCACCGGCTACGACGGGCTGATCGAACTGCCGCTGTCCGCCTACGGCACCTCCGAGCAGGACGACGTCCTGCTGTACGAGACGAACGAGGCGCTGGTCGCGCGCTGCATGAAGAGCCGCGGATACGCGGGCTATTCGGACCAGGCGAAGTCCAAGACAGCCGTGAAGAAGACCAGGAAGACGAAAGCGAAGAGAGAAGCCATCCGCCCGGCCGGCGCCTGGGGCTATATCGGCGGCGCGACCGCGAAGCAGAAGGGGTTTCACGTCGCAGTGCCGGTACCCGCCTCCAAAGGACCGACCGGCAAGGAGCTGAGGGACTACAACGTCTGCTGGGACAAGGCGGAGAAGCAAGTGCCGTCCCTCTCCGGCAGCAAGGGCTGGAAGCTCACCCAGGATCTGTTCGGCCGGTCGTTCCAGCAGGCAGCCGCGGACAGCCGGGTCGGCGACGCGCGGGCAAGCTGGACGTCCTGCATGAGCGAGGCGGGACACCCGGCCGGCGATCCCGAGAAACTGGCAAACGGCTTCCTGGAGGCCAAGAAGGCGACCGCGAAGGAGATCGCCGCGGCCACAGCCGCCGAGTCCTGCACCCGGTCGTCCAATCTGGCCGGTGTCTATTTCGCGGTCCTCACCGGATACCAGGAGCAGCTCATCTCCGCCAACACCGAAGTCCTGACCGGCTACAAGAAGCAGGTCCGGGCTCAGGTCGACCGGGCTGCACGTCTTCTGGCCGCATCCGACGCCGCCTGAAGCACACCCTCACCCCCTGACTCCGGACGGTGGCGCCGCGCCTGACCGCACCGCCGTCCGGCCCTCCCGCACGACAAGAAACAGCAAGAAAAGGAGAACGTGCGTGAATCGACGAACCAAACGAGTGGTCCTGGCCGCGCTGACCACCGTCCTGGCGGCGGCCTCGCTCACCGTGGGCACCGCGTCGCAGGCGTCCGCAATCAATGAAGTGCCCTGCACCCGGCCCGATTTCACCACACTGTGGGGCACGACCGACAGTCTCGACCCCAATCCGGATTGGAAGGTGTGCTACGCCAACGCCGGAGAAACGGAGGTCAACCCGGCTTCAGGAAAGGACTACCTCCAGGCATTCAACACCGGCAACAACCGGGTCCAGTGGCACGGGGACGGAAGGTGGCAGCCCAACGCCCCCGTCGAGAAGTGGACCCGCTTCGAATTTCCGAACCATCCCGGCGGTGTTCACATCGACAAGCTCAAGATCCACTGAACCACCGGTGACCGAGCGGCCAGCAGGTCCTCGATGGCCTCGGCAAGCCTTGTCGCCGGTGGGCGGGCGAGCGGAGCCGCAGCCGTCGACAGTGCAGCACCAGCATCCGCACCATGTCCGACGACATCGCCCGCTTGAGCTTCCTCGACCCTCGTCTCCCGATGGCACCACGTCAGACGTTGCCATCGTCCGGCCACCCCACCAAGAGAAGAGCTAAGGACAACTCATATGAACCAAAAAGCCAAACGCGTGGTTCTGGCCGCGCTGACCACCGTCATGGCGGCAGCCTCACTCACCGTCGTCACCACGACGCAGGCATCCGCGATCAACGAGGTGGCTTGCGACAGGAGCGACTACCTCAAGGTCGGCGGGCACACCGACACCGTCAGCAGCAAGTGGGTGTACTGCTACGCCAACGCCGGAGAAGCGGCACTCGGCAACCTCACGGGGAACGGCTGGGTGGACTACATCAGCACCGGCAACAACCGGGTCCAGTGGTACGGCGACGGAAAGTGGCAGCCCAGCACCCCGATTAACAAGTGGACCTACTTCGTGTGGGACAACCACCCCGGCGGTGTCCGCATCGAAAAGATCAAGATCCACTGAACCGCCGGTGACACCAAGGGGCGGCGGTCTTGGTCGATCGCCGTCCCCGCTCCGCACGGATACCCGCCCAGAACCCAGGATCGATGATCCGCAGCACCGCCGACGCGCAAGCGAACACGCCGGATCCGGCACCCGTCCACGGGCGTCCAGGAACTGTGGCCGGTGACGGGACGCGAGCGCGAAGGGTTGACGAACCGGACGGAAACGACTTCGCGCGGCACAGCGCGGTCCTCCGACTGGTATGTACGCCGACCCGCCCACGAGGTCACCGGGATATCCGCGCACGAGTGGGTCGTGCACGGGCAACGGGCAGGTCTTCGGACTCACGGGCGCATCCTCCAAACGGAGGACACCTACTGGCCGTCGCTTCCCAAACCCGTTCGTCGGGTCCAGTGCGTATGACGGCGGTCGTTCCCGTTCACCGCTGCGGGGCAGTCCCGGATTCCCACCGGGTTCCCTCTTGCGACGCATCCCGTCTGGCGGACGGGGCGAACCAGCTGCACCGGCCAGCGTACGGGCTGCAGCTCTGCAGGGCAGGAGACCGTCCAACATCCGGAAGACGACACGGAACACTTCGGGATCGAGGAACCACGGGGAGAAAAGCGCCGCACAAGCGCTTCCCTCCCTTCCCCCAAACGCCCTCCGGGACCCTCATCCCGGCGGCCGTGCGGGCCCCTCAGCCCGCGCCGTACCAGGCCCTCAGCCCTGGTCGTAGGTGTGGAACCCCCGTCCGGCCTTCCGGCCGAGCAGCCCCGCCTGCACCATCCGCTGCAGCAGCGGCGGAGGTGCGTAGAGCGGTTCACGGAACTCGTCGTACAGGGACTCCGCGATCGAGGCCACGGTGTCCAGGCCGATCAGATCGGCGAGCTTCAGTGGGCCCATGGGGTGGGCGCAGCCCAGTTCCATGCCCGCGTCGATGTCCACCGCGGTGGCGAAGCCGGACTCGGCCATCCGGACTGCGGAGAGCAGATACGGGATGAGCAGGGCGTTGACGACGAAGCCCGCCCGGTCCCGGGAGTGGATCACCGTCTTGCCGAGCGTGACGGTGGCGAGTTCCTGGATGGCGGTCACCGTCTGCGGTGATGTGTGCAGGGAGGTCACCACCTCGACCAGCGGCAGCACCGGGACCGGGTTGAAGAAGTGCAGCCCCACGACCCGGTCCGCACGTGTGGTCGCCATCCCGAGCCGCATGACCGGGAGGGAGGAGGTGTTGGTGGCCAGCACCGCCGCCGGGTCCTCGACGATCTTGTCGAGGGCGGCGAAGACCTCCGTCTTGGCGTCCGGGTTCTCCACGACGGCCTCGACGACGAGCTGCCGGTCGGCCAGGTCGTCCAGGCTGCCGGTGAAGACCATCCGGGCCAGCGTGTCGGCAGCCTCCCCTGCCTCCAGCTTGCCGCGCTTGACCGCGCGGTCCAGGGACGCCGCCACCCTCTCCCGCGCGGTGCGGGCCGCGATCGCGTCCACCTCGCACACGACGGTGTCCAGGCCGGCCCGCGCGCACACTTCGGCGATGCCCGCGCCCATCTGCCCACCGCCGACCACGCCGACGCGCCGGATGCCCGCGCTCATGTCCCGGCCTCCGTCCGCCGCACGAGATGACGGGAGTAGGCGTCCGGGGTGAAGAACAGCGGCAACTCGCCTGCCATGGCGGTCCGTTCGAAGAGTGCGCGGATCTCGCCGACGGGCGCCCACGGGTACTCGGCGCCAAGGGCGACGACTTCGTCGTCCAGCAGCCGCAGCACCGTCTCCCGCTCGATCACCCGGTGCCGCAGCCACTGCCAGATCTGCACCCGGGCGATCTCGGCGGTGGCCGCGTCCTCCATGAGGCCGTCCAGGGCGACGGCGCCCCGGCCGTCCAGCCAGGCGGCGAAGTAGCGCAGCGCGACCGCGATATTGGTGCGCACCCCCTCGGGCGTCGGCGGGCCGCTGATCCGGCGCACTGACAACAGGTCCGCAGGGGTCACCTCGACGTCATCGCGGGTGCGGTCGAGCTGATGCGGCCGGTCACCGAGAACACCGTCGAAGACCTCGCGGCACACCGGCACCAGAGCGGGGTGAGCGACCCAGGAGCCGTCGAAGCCGTCCTCCGCCTCGCGCTCCTTGTCCAGACGGACCTTGGCCAGCGCGGCCTCGCCTGCGGCCGGGTCCTTGCCCGGCACCTGGGCGGCCATGCCGCCGATCGCGTGCGCGCCGCGCCGGTGGCACGTGGCAACAAGGAGTTCGGTGTAGGCCCGCATGAAGGGGGCGGTCATCGTGACCTTGGATCTATCGGGGACGAGGAAGTCGGTGCGGTGGCCGAAGGTCTTGACGATGCTGAACAGGTAGTCCCAGCGGCCCGCGTTGAGGCCGGCACTGTGCTCGCGCAGCTCGTGGAGGATCTCCTCCATTTCGAAGGCGGCGGTGATCGTCTCGATGAGGACCGTGGCCCGGATCGTGCCACGCGGGATGCCCAGCAGTTCCTGGGCCAGAAGGAAGATGTCGTTCCACAGCCGCGCCTCGTAGCGGTTCTCCAGCTTGGGCAGGTAGAAGTACGGGCCGTGACCGGCGTCGATCTGCCGCTGGGCGCAGTGGAAGAAGTACAGGCCGAAGTCCACCAGAGCGGCGGGTACGGGGGCGCCGTCGTACTCCAGGTGTTCCTCGTCGAGGTGCCAGCCGCGCGGACGGACCATGATCGTGGCGAGCTGGTCCCCCTCCGCGAGCCGGTACTCCTTGCCCTCCGTGGTGAAGTCGATCCGGCGCTCGATGGCGTCGAGGAGGGTGAGCTGGCCGCCGACGATGTTGTCCCACGTGGGGGCGGTGGCGTCCTCAAAGTCCGCCATCCACACCTGGGCGCCGGAGTTCAGCGCGTTGACGGCCATCCGGCGCTCGGGCGGGCCGGTGATCTCTACGCGCCGGTCGGTCAGACCGGGCGCGGGCGGCGCGACCCGCCAGGCAGCGTCGGCGCGCACGGCGGAGGTGACCATCGGGAAGTCGAGCGGGGAGCCCGACGCCAGCCGCAGCACCTGTCGGCGGCGCTCCTTCAGCAGCTCCCGGCGGCGCTCCCCGAAGGCGCCGGCGAGCCGGCCGACGAAGTCCAGCGCTGCGGGCGTGAGGATCTCGTCGTGCCGGTGGCCTTCGGCGGCGAGGACACGGACGTGGCGGGGCGGGGCGATCATGGACATCGGGTTCTCCGTCAGTGGTCGGGAGCGGAGGGGGCCGGGGACGGTCGTCCGCCCTCCGCTCGGCCAAGGGCCGGCCGGGCCGTGTGGCGCCCGGTCCGGCGGCCTAGGGCCCTTCTGACGGATCTCCGCGGCGTCGCGACGCCCGACACGCACCCTCGCCGTGCGGCGCGAAGGGCCAAGTGGCTCCGCCACAAGACCCTCCACGCCGCACGCCGAGCGCACGCACCGAACGCCGCTCCTTCTCCCACGGAGATCCACCAGAAGGGGCCTAGTGGAACTGCTCTTCCTCCGTGGACCCGGCCAGGGCGGTGGTGGAGGAGGCCGGGTTGACGGCGGTGGAGACGAGGTCGAAGTAGCCGGTGCCCACCTCCCGCTGGTGCTTGACGGCGGTGAAGCCGTGCTGCTGGGCGGCGAACTCCCGCTCCTGCAGGTCGACGTACGCGGTCATACCGTGCTCGGCGTAGCCGCGGGCGAGGTCGAACATGCCGTGGTTGAGGGAGTGGAACCCGGCCAGGGTGATGAACTGGAAGCGGTAGCCCATCGCGCCCAGTTCCCGCTGGAACTTGGCGATCTGGTCGTCGTCCAGCGCGGCCTTCCAGTTGAAGGACGGCGAGCAGTTGTAGGCGAGCATCTGGTCCGGGTGCTCGGCATGGATCGCCTCGGCGAACTCCCGGGCCTGCGCCAGGTCCGGGGTGCCGGTCTCCACCCAGATCAGGTCCGCGTACGGCGCGTAGGCCAGTCCGCGGGCGATCACGGGCGCCATGCCGTTCTGTACCCGGTAGAAGCCCTCGGCGGTGCGCTCGCCGGTGACGAACCGGGCGTCGCGCTCGTCGACGTCGCTGGTCAGCAGGTTCGCGGCGAGGGCGTCGGTGCGGGCGACGATGACGGTCGGCACGTCGGCGATGTCGGCGGCGAGGCGGGCCGCGTTGAGGGTGCGGATGTGCTGGGCGGTGGGCACGAGGACCTTGCCGCCGAGATGGCCGCACTTCTTCTCCGAGGCGAGCTGGTCCTCGTAGTGGATGCCCGCCGCACCGGCGGCGATCATCGCCTTGGTCAGCTCGAAGGCGTTGAGAGGTCCGCCGAATCCGGCCTCGGCGTCGGCGACGATGGGCGCCAGCCAGTCCGTACGGTCCTCGCCGCCCTCGGCGGTGGCGATCTGGTCGGCGCGCAGCAGCGCGTTGTTGATCCGACGCACCACCTGCGGCACCGAGTTGACCGGGTACAAGGACTGGTCGGGGTAGGTGTGCCCGGCCTGGTTGGCGTCGGCGGCGACCTGCCAGCCCGACAGGTAGATCGCCTGCAGCCCGGCCTTCACCTGCTGCACGGCCTGGCCGCCGGTGAGCGCGCCGAGCGCGTGGACGTAGTCCAGCTCGTGCAGCTGACGCCACAGCCGCTCGGCGCCGCGCCGGGCCAGGGTGTGCTCCTCACGGACACTGCCGGAGAGCCGTACGACGTCCTCGGCACTGTAGGTGCGCTCGATCCCCTGCCAGCGCGGGTCGGTGGCCCAGCGCCGCGCGAGTTCCCCGGCCGCCTGCGTGCTGGTCCTCGCTTCTGCCATGACTGTCACCGTCTCCTCGGTCTGTTGCCTCTGCCAATCCCGAGCCGCTCCGACGCCGGATGGCACTGCGTGTCTTTGGGTGGGATGCGGCCCGCCGCCACCCTGAAAGGGTGAAGGTGAGCAATGCTGCCGACGCAGCCACTACCGCTGCCGGGATCTCCGACGTCAGGGCATGAATCGCGCCCCGGTTGCGGGCTGTGTCTGCCGGTTCCGGCGGGCCGCACCATGACTCTGACAGTGGCACTTAGTGCCATCAAGGTTGGCTTCGTGCCAATCTTTGCGAATCTTCCCGCCGCCCTTTGCCAATCTTGCGAAGGCATCGAGCGGTCGTATTTCCCGTACGCTGACCAGGTCGGGCCCCGGGGCGGAGGAGCGGTCGGTGAGTAAGACGTATGCGGGGACGCGGCTGCGGCGGCTGCGCGAGGACCGCCGGATGAGTCAGGCCGAGATGGCCCGCGTCCTCGGGATCTCGCCGAGCTATCTGAACCAGATGGAGCACGACTCCCGCCCGCTCACCGTTCCGGTGCTGCTGCGGCTGACGGAAGCCTTCGGCGTCGACGCGGGGTTCTTCTCCGAACGCGACACCAGCCGCCTCGTCGCGGACCTCAGAGAGGCCCTCGCCGCCGAGATCACCGCAGCCCGGGTGTCCCCGTCCGATCTCGCCGATCTCGCCTCCCGCACACCGGCTATCGCCGAGGTCCTTGTGGACCTCGGCCGCCGCAACCAAGTGCTGGCCGAACGCCTCGCCGGCACCGCGGACGGCCGCGACGCCACACCCGACCTGCCGCGTTCGCCCCACGAGGAGATCCGGGACTTCTTCTACCGTCGCCAGAACTACCTCCACGACACCGACATCGCCGCCGAGCAACTGGCCGAGGAGATCCGCATCAGGCCCGGTGACGTCCTGCGGGTCCTCACCGCGCGGCTCGCCGACCGCCACGGCGTGCGGCTGTCCGCCGAGAACGGCGAGCACCTGCACCACTACGACGAGGCGTCCCGCACCCTGTACCTGTCCGCCCGTCTGCGTCCCGGCCAGCGCGCGTTCCGGATGGCCACCCAGCTAGCCCTGCTCGAATACGGCGACGAACTCGACCGCCAGGCCGGCGAGGACTTCCCTCCCAGGGCCCCCGCCTACGCCCTGGCCCGCATCGGCATCGCCAACTACTTCGCAGCGGCACTGATCCTGCCGTACACCGCCTTCCACACGGCCGCTGAAGAGGTCCGATACGACATCGAACTCCTCACCGACCGCCACGGACTGGGCTACGAAACCATCTGCCATCGCCTCTCCACCCTTCAGCGCCCGCGCCTGCGCGGAGTCCCGTTCTCCTTTGTCCGCGTCGACCGGGCCGGCAACCTGTCCAAACGCCAGTCCGCGACCGGCTTCCACTTCTCCCGGGCAGGTGGCACCTGCCCACTGTGGAACGTCTACGAGGCGTTCGCCGCGCCCGGCCGCATCCACGTCCAGATCGCCGAGATGCCCGACGGACAGCGCTACCTGTGGACCGCCCGCGCGCTCACCCGCCACCGCGGCGGCTGGGGCGAACCCGGCAAGACCTTCGCCATCGGCCTCGGCTGCGAGACCCGTCACGCCCACCGCCTCGTCTACTCCGACGGCCTCGACCTGACCAGCTCCTCCGCAGCCACCCCCATCGGCATGGGCTGCCGCCTCTGCGAACGCCTCGAATGCCCCCAGCGCGCCGCGCCACCTCTGGGCCGCGCACTGCGCATCGACCAGAACGCCAGCACATTCGTGCCGTATCCGGTGACGGACTCCTTGCCGTAGAACCCACCCTTCCGCTTGTCGCGCTCCTTCGCCTCGACCGCCCTGCCTCACGGCTCCGGCCCTCGAAGTCAGTGGGGGTCTTCTCCGCCTCCTTGTAGACCTCCTTGTAGAAGGGAGGGTTGCCGAGGACGCCGTCGAAGAAGACGACGTTGGACGCGACCTGCTCCGGTGGGTTCCTGTCCGCGCTCCCAGACGTTCCCGATCGTCTCGGTTCTTGCGTCTTGCTCGACTAGATGATCGCTTGGCGCGTGCCATGTCCCACCACACGACCATGATCAACGATCAAGCCTCGACGTCTCACCCACAACCATGCACGAGCTCGTCAGTCGCGGCTGGCGACCACCAGGTATCCATCGCTCTCGGGGTCGAAGGTGGTGGACTGCACCGTGAGCCCCACGCTCCGCAACTGCGCCACGAGGTCCTCGTATCGGTAGGGCCAGATGGACAACCGCTCCGAGCAGGCTCGCACTGCCCCATCCGGCTCGATCTGGGCGACCACGATCTCGAGGAAGTGTTCCTGCTCCCAGTGCTGCTCGATCTGCCAGTAGTAGCTGACGACCGCATCGCGGTCGTTGCGGCGGACGAGTCGATCGCGGACGTCCACCCGGGAGCCGACGGAGCGCACGAGCTCCCAGTTGCGTGAGTGGAGCACAAGGCGTCCGCCCGGATTCAGCAGCCGCGACATCGCTTCCAGTGCGGTCAAGCGCCCGGCTGCGCCCTTGGCGTGCCCGAGCGAATTGCCGACGCAGAACACCAGATCGAACGTGGAGTCCTCCAGGTGGTCGGGCAGCTCGTCCCAACTCGCGCGGAGGGATCGAAGCGAGACACCCTGCTCGTCGGCGGCCTTCTCGGTCCGGCGAACCATCCCGTCACTGGCGTCTGCGGCGACCACGTCAAGGCCAAGACTCGCGAGACCGACGGCGAGCTGGCCGGTTCCACACGCGCAGTCGAGGACGCGTGCGCTGGGCGGCAGAGGGCCCACGACATCGCTGTAGTAAACCGCGGCTGCCTTGGCGGGGGTCAACCTGTCGTCCCCGATCAGCCACTCGTATACGTCGGCAAGCGCCCCATAACCGGCCACCGCAATAACCTCCATCACTCGACGACGCGCGGGCTGGACCGCCCTGCGATTCGGACCTTGCGCCTCGCACCGTGCCGGGCCGTGTCTGCGAAGCATCGAGCAGGACCCCACCACTTCCGGCCGCTGAGACTCCACCGGATTTCGTGGGAAACCGCGACACGCCGCACCGATGCAGGTCCCCACTCCACCGGCGCCCCATCGGCCGCGATGGGGACCGCGGCCAGCATGCCAAGCAGTTCGGAGAAGAAGGGCTGGCCGCCAAGCGCGCCGCCGAACAGGAAGCAGCCCTCGCCTGGGCCACCCAGTTCGACATGCCCCAGTTGGAAGGCCCGGAGAGGGCCCTGGACTGGGGCGAGCGCTCGCGTCGTCAGCTGATGACGGCCGCGCACACCGCACGGGTCGTGGAGGGCGGTTGGGACGACGGGGACTGGGCGGAGCTGGAGGAGAAGGCCCGTGCCGTCACCCGCGCCGGATGGTGGATCGACCAGCGCGACACCGCAGGCACCGACCTCCTCGAACTCCTCGACGCAGCCGCCGAGGCGGACCGCGGAACAGAGAACCCGTACCGGTAGAGCAGCCTGCGGCCGGTCCGCAGCGTCCGCTGTAGCCGTCTCCCACCGACGGCGGGCACACGGGTTTCACCGAGGCCGACCCCGCCTACCGGTCTGCCGACATCAGCAACCCGGTGGCCCCGCCGCCTGAGCAGACGAAAACCGGCGCGGGCCGGACCCGTTCTCTGGCCCTGTCCGCACCAGCCCAGCTCGCGAGATCAGATGGCTGCGCGCAGACGTGACGGTGTGGCCCTGGAGAGGGTGCCGACCGTGAGCTGGAGGGTGTCAGGAGAACCCGGGGAATCCGGTCATGCCGCCACCCCCGAGGCGTTCGAGCGGGTCATCGCCTCCGACGTGCGCTACCGGTTCGTGGTGGATACGTCCACGCTGGCCTGAGCCGCACGACGATCGACCGTGGGTTCCGCACTCCTTCGAGACCGGAATCCAGGGTTGTCGGGCCGCCAGCGCCGACCGCTACCTTGAGTGTGCCCCATTCCTGCCACTTACCTCGCCGTCGGTCACGCGGCAGCGTCGTCGCGGCGGGCCAAAGGCCCCCTTTGACCGCCCGGACACTGACCGAGCCGATCGCGCACCGGGACCAGTCCAACTCGCTGTTCGCGCCGAGCCGAGCCGAGCCGAGCCAGCATGACGCGGTGCCGCCAGGTGCAGCCCGATGTGGCGTCGAAGATGTTCGCGGCCTGGACAGCACGGTCGTCACACCGTCGCTGGCAGCCGCCCTGGGCCCGCGCCGGCGGCTCGGGTGCCACGCCCTGGAAGATCTCCCACAGTCCGTCCGGCGCCAACTGCTCAACCATGCCCATGTCAGAGCAACGACCTTGGCTCCTCCAGGGCACCGTCTTACCCAGGTGCCTACAACCCGCACGATCTTCTACCCTGTGCCGGGGCTCCTGAGCAGGGGGATTGGCGATGAGTATGTACTTCGACATAGGTGACGAGACGCTGTGGAACCCGTCCAACAGTGTCGGCCGCCTCTTCCTGCGGCAGGTCGAGGTCTTCGAGGCCGAACTCAAGCTGGCCTCGGGAATCGGCCAGGGTAAGTATTGGGGCGACCCGGACACACTTGAGGTCGATCCGGCCGTGTACGCGGAGTTCGCGCGCGGCCTGGTCGCCTGGCACTGCCGGACGGGGCACTCCATGATCCTCGCGCTCTCCGAAGGATTCGTGGCGACAGCGGTCGCGCTCGCGCGGCGCGCGGGAATCGAGGTGGAGATGCCCGAATCGCCGTCCGATCGCATGTGTGGTGGCGTCCAGCGCAACGTGCAGGTTCCCAGCGCTCCCCGGCCCGCGTCAGCCACCATCGCCACCGCGCTGGACACCCGGGCGCGGGAGATGGACCGCTGGATGGCCCGCTGAGCCGGTGCACCCAAAATGCGCAGGACGAAGTCCTCGGTCACCTTCCCCCTGCCGGCCCGACCGTCGACAAACGTTGCTCGCTCTCGCTTACGAAACCAGCCAGGCCGCGCGCGATGGCGATGCTGATGCGCTCACCCGGATCTGCATGGGAAGGCACGGCGGTTGGGGGTGAGGGCTGTGCCCTGGACGAGGGCCACGAGGCCTTGCCGGAGGAGCCGTACCGGGGCTATGGCCGCGACGGCCTGCGTCATCACGCGGGTGGGCAGTACTCCTGATGATGCGTTAACGGACGCGCCGGCCATCCTGTGGCCGTCCTGGTGCAAGAGGCGGCGCTCGGTGCAGAACCGAACCGGCAGAGGGCCGGCACCCGATACCGGGTCCCGGCCCTCTGCGGATGAGCGGCTCAGCTCTCGCAGCCGAACACCTGGTCGCCCGCGTCCCCCGGGCAGATGTCCGTGCCGGTGTCGCCGTTGGAGGAGTCGTTGCCTCCCACGCCGTCGATGGCGCCCAGCCGGTCGTTTCCGGCGTTGCCGTCCATGATGTCCCGGCCGGCCCCACCGACGATCTCGTCGTCGCCCGCACCGCCGATCAGGGTGTCGTTGCCGTCGCCCCCGACCAGGACAGCGCGTTGCGTGCTGTCGATCGTCTGGAGAGTGTCGCCGCCCGCGTCGCCGTTGAGCGTGGCCCGCAGGCTGGCCCGCAGGATGACCGTGTCATTGCGGTCGCCCGCGCTGAGGAGGATCGTCCGTGTGCCCGCCGGGCAGGACACCGAGTTGGCGCTGAGCTGGGTACAACCCGCCCCCGCGGTGACGGTGTCACCGTTGTCGATGACGGTGATGTTGCTGCCGGACGGGTTGATGATGATCTGGTTCGCCTTGTCGGCCGCGGCGTTGATAGTGATGAAGGCCGAATTCGCGGTCACACCGGTGGCGGCGTGGGCCTGCCCGGCCGACAAAGCCAGCGCCGCGCCCATCGCGCCTGCCATCACCACGGCCTGTAAACCCTTGCGCATCGAGGTTCCCACTGTTCCTCCAGTCAGTACGGTTCCTGCGATCAAGCATCGACGGGGAAAGAGAGCCGCACATGGGGAGAGAACCCCCAGATACTGTCCGAGACGGATGGGACGAGCCCGTCGAGCCCGGCGCCCTGGGGTCTTGCTGTGACCGGGGCGCAGTCATGCGGGGCCACCGTGTTACAGAACGTCAGGAAGCCGATGCTGGTACACAGCCGCCTGCGGCCAGCGAGTGGCGGCTCAGTTGAGCCCCAACCTCGGTGACCGGGATGCAGCAAGACCTCAGGGCCGGGGCGGTTCGAACTGCTGGAGGAACGCCTGCGCCGACTTCTTGATCGCCTTCACCGGGTCTCCGGTGCGGCTCATTCCTTCGCTCGGGGCGAGGCAGGCCCAGCTTCCGCACCAGTGTCTTGCCGGTCCCCGTCGCCGACACGAACAGACCCCGCGTCCCTGCCCGCCGCGGATGCCGTGCCAGCCGGGTAACGGCCTCCACCTGGTCGGGAAAGAGCCGCGCACGCCCGGGGCGCGGCAGTTCAACCACCGTCATGAATGCACCTTGCCGAGTCAGTGACTCCAGTAGTCGCGCCGGGGCAGTTCGGCCCACACATCGGGCGGCCCGGTCACCGCGCGCCGGTCGGCCGGGCGCAGCCCAGTGAAGGCGCAGGCGTAGGCGACGGCGCTGTGCTGGCAGAGGTAGGCGGCCAGCACCTGTGCGGGAGTGTCGTCCTCGTCCGGTTCTCCGCCGGAGTGCAGGTCCGAGGTCTCGATGCTTCCGTTGCGGGCGATGCTGCCCTGTTGGCCGCTCTTGGGATTGGCGTAGAGGCCGTAGCGGAGGGTGCCGGCGGACAGCCGGGTCAGCACGCCCGTCATCTGCGGTGCGTATCCCCAAGGCTGCGTGACTACGCAGCCGCCCGGCACGGACGTCACGCCGACGATGTGCAGACTCTTGTCCATGTCGTAGGCGTAGGGATCACCCAGCGGCTCATGCAGCACTTCGAGGCGGTCGCCGTCCACCACCGGCGCCGCCTCAAGACGGCGCACTGCCTCGGCCGCGTCGATGCCCGCCACGCAGGCCAGCCGCGTGCCGTCGTAGTCGAACTCCCCCAGCGCCGCGGTGAGGCGATGATGCTCACGGGTCTGTCGAGCGCGCGGTGTACCTGGGGTAGTCGTCAGCCAGTGGTCTGTGTCGGCGATGCGGTGCGTGGGCGATGAGCTCGAACGTCCAAAGGGCGTCCATCGGGATCGCGAGCTGTCATCGTCCACTGCGTGGGCAGTGTCTCGATCTGTCCGACCGGCCACCCGGCGCCGAGGATCTGTTCGCGAACCTCACACAGCTGCGCGTATGTACCGACGCGCAGTCCCCAGCCCGCCTTGCTGAGGGGATCGAGATCAGTGGTGGGGGCGGTCGACGTTTCGACGATCATGAGGTGGTCGTTGCCGCCGACATCGATCACTGCGATCCGAGGATCGGAAGGGGTTGCAGCGCGCTCGAACGCGAGTGCCGCTCCGAGCAACTCCGTGTAGTACGTCACGAGCCGGTCGAGGTCCGTCGTGGACAGAGTCAGATGGTTGATTCCGAAGAGATCGGGCATGGTGGGCCAACTGTAGTGCAGCCGCTCGACGGCACCTGGGGGTGATGGAGGCGGATGAACTCCGGGCAACGCACCGCGTGTTCAGTGGTACGGGGCGCCTTCGCGGGCTTCCTGCCTTCCTGCCTTCCTGCCTTTTGGACCAACGCAAACAGCTCGTCACCTCGCCGCCGCGACGCAAGCGCCACGAGGCTTTCGTCCAACGCACCATCGCCGCCCTCCCTCCACGAACCAGCGGCGAACTCGGCACGGGGGTCGGGGTCTTGCGTAGCGCCGGCACGCCCCACGTCGGCTCCCTCATCTGCCTGACCGCGCCACTCGCTGACTGGACCACCGTCTACACCACTTTGCGTCAGGTCAGGTGACGGATGCTGACGTCCTGGCCGCTGTCACGGCAGTCACAGGCCCACGCCCCCACGAGCGCGCTCGGGCCATCCGGTCGCTCTTTCGAGCCCTGAAACACACCAAGTTCGTCCTCGCCGACCCCACCCGCGGCGTTCGCACACCCCGTCAGGAACTGTTGCCCACAACTCTGGCCCCGACCGGCTGGCCGGGCTCTTGGAGACGAGCTCCAACCCGGCTATCCGTCTGGTTCTCGCCTTGGTCGCCCTCCACGCGAACAGCGGCACCGACCTGCGCAACCTCATCCGCTCTGACGTGCCGCTCACCCGACGGCACCTTCTGATCCGCCGCCCCCGCGGCCGTCACGTGGTCCGCCTCGACGACACCGCAGCCGACCTACTGCATGCTCGGCGCCCGGGGCCTCGCGACGTCCCGGTCGTGCCGCCCTTGAGCACCAGTGGCGCCTGGCTCTCAGGGGACAGCGTGAGTCTTGGACTTCAGAGCCTGCTCCAGGCGTGAATCCAGCTCATCGAGATCGATTCGCCCCTCGGCCGCCGCATCACGCAGCTGCTCCCCCACTGCTTCCCGGTCGTCGTGAGAGGCGCGGAGCGGGCTCCGAAGGCGGGGAGGGGGCGGCCCGTCTCGCCCGCCAAGCGGTGAAGACCGGTTCCATCAAGGCCCAGCGGGCGTCGGACACATCACTGCGGTACCTGCCGCACGGTGGTGCCGGCGCTGCGCGACGGCGGTCGGTGCAGGGGGGTGCACCTCACTGGTCGGCTTCGGCCGGGTGGGCGAGCAAGCCTCGCAGGACGTACGGCATGACCCCGCCGTGGCGGAAGTAGTCGGCCTCGCGGGGGGTGTCCAGGCGGACTCGTGCTGTGAACTCGCGGTCGTCGGACAGGACGGGCACCGTCGTCGGGATGTGTCCGGAGTCGAGGGTCTCCAGTCCGGAGACGGTGATGGTCTCGGCGCCGGTGGGGGCCAGGTCCTCGGGGCCGCCGTCGACGAGTTCCAGGGGCAGGACGCCCATGGCGACGAGGTTCGAGCGGTGGATGCGTTCGAAGGACCGTGCGATCACCGCGCGGACGCCCAGCAGCGCGGGCCCCTTGGCGGCCCAGTCGCGGGAGGATCCGCCGCCGTAGTCCTCACCGGCGACGACGACCATGGGCACGCCGGCCGCGCGGTAGGCCGCCGCCGTGTCGTGGATCGAGCTCTCGCGCCCGTCGTCGAGGAAGTCGCGGGTCCTGCCGCCCCGGGTGCCGGGGGCCACCTGGTTGCGCAGCCTGATGTTGGCGAACGCGCCCCGCATCATCACCAGGTGGTTGCCGCGCCTGGAGGCGTAGGTGTTGAAGTCCCCGGCGGGTACGCCGAGTTCGGCGAGATAGCGGGCCGCCGCCGTGGCTGCCGTGATGGCGCCGGCCGGGGAGATGTGGTCGGTGGTGACCTTGTCGCCGAGTTTGACCAGCACGCGCGCCCCGGTGATGTCCTTGACCGCCTCCGGTTCCCTGGTCATGCCGTCGAGGTAGGGCGGGCGCCGGATGTAGGTGGAGGCCTCGTCCCACGCGAAGCGTTCGGAGGCCGGCGCGCTGACGTCCCGCCACCGCCGGTCGCCGGCGAAGACGTGTCCGTAGGCGTCGGTGAACATCGCGGCGTCCATGCTCCCGGCCGTCACCGCCTCGATCTCCGCCGGGTCCGGCCAGATGTCGTGCAGGTGGACGGGTTCTCCCTGCGCGGTGTGGCCGAGGGGCTCGGTGCGCAGGTCGATGTCCATCGTGCCGGCGAGGGCGTAGGCGATGACGAGGGGCGGTGAGGCGAGGTAGTTCATGGCGACGTCGGGCTGGATACGGCCCTCGAAGTTGCGGTTTCCGGAGAGGACCGATGTCACGGTCAGGCCGGTGTCGGCCACCGCCTCCGAAACGGCACCGATGAGCGGGCCGGAGGCTCCGATGCAGGTCATGCACCCGAATCCGGCGAGGTGGAAGCCCAGGGTCTCCAGATCCGGGAGGAGGCCGGCCCGTCGGTAGTAGTCCATGACGACCCGTGAGCCGGGGCTGAGGGTGGTCTTGACCCAGGGCTTGCTGCGCAGCCCCGCCCGGACGGCGTTGCGGGCGAGCAGTCCCGCGCCCACCATGACGGCCGGGTTGGAGGTGTTGGTGCAGGAGGTGATGGCCGCGACCGCGACCGCTCCGTCGGACAGTTCGTGCGCGGTTCCGTCGATGACGACGGTGGCGACGGTGGCAGTGGCGGCGACGGTGGCGGTGATGGCGGTGGCGGTGGCGGTCGTCGTGATGTTCGGGCCGGCAGTCGTGTTCTGTCGGCGGATGACTTCGAGGGCCGTACGGAAGCGGGACTTCGCGTGGTCCAGAGGGACCCTGTCCTCGGGCCGGGAGGGACCGGCCAGGGAGGGGACGACGGTGGACAGGTCGAGTGCGACGGTCTCCGAGAACCGGGGTGGGTTCGCGGGCCGGTGCCACAGGCCCTGCTCTTTGGCGTACGCCTCGACCAACGCGACCTGGCTCTCGGGCCGCCCGGTGAACCGCAGGTAGCGCAGGGTCTCGTCGTCGATGGGGAAGAGCGCGCAGGTCGAGCCGAATTCGGGGCTCATGTTCGCGATGGTGACGCGGTCGGTCACCGGCAGGGCCGTGACGCCGGGGCCGTGGAACTCGACGAACTTGCCGATGACTCCGTGGGACCGCAGGAGTTCGGTGAGGGTGAGTGCCAGGTCGGTGGCCGTGGTTCCGGCGGGGAGTCCGCCGGTGAGGTGGACGCCGACGACGGGCGGGACGAGGGCGGACATGGACTGGCCGAGCATCGCGGCCTCGGCCTCGATGCCTCCGATGCCCCAGGCCAGTACGCCGAGCCCGTTGACCATGGTGGTGTGCGAGTCGGTGCCCAGGCACACGTCCGGGAACGCGAGGCCGTCCTCGACCATGACCACGCGGGCGAGGTGCTCCACGTTGACCTGGTGCATGATCCCGGTGCCGGGGGGCACCACGGCGAAATTCCTGAGCGACTGCTGTCCCCACCGGAGGAAGCGGTAGCGCTCGCCGTTGCGCGCGTACTCCAGTTCGACATTGCGCGCCAGTGCGTCGGGGCGGCCGAAGACGTCGGCGATGACCGAGTGGTCGATGACGAGTTCGGACGCGATGACCGGATTGACCAGAGCCGGATCGCCACCCAGGGCGGCCATGGCGTCCCGCATGGACGCCAGGTCGACGACCGTGGGGACACCGTTGGTGTCGTGCAGGAACACCCGGGAGGCGTACAGGTCCACCGGTGTTCCCGGGCCGCCCCGCGCCAGGATCGCTTGCACCTGGTCGTCGCTGCGGCTCGTGCCGTCATGGAAGCGGAGCACGTTCTCCAGCAGGATCCGCAGGCCGACCGGCAGGTCGGCGGGGGCGAGCCGGTCGATGCGGTGGTACGACATCTGTCGGCCGGCGACGTCGAGACGCGCCTTGGTGCCCAGCGTGTCGAGCCCGGACCCGGCCAGGTGGCGGCCCGCCAGGTGGTTACGGCTCATCACCATGCCTCCGTGGCGGACGATTCGGGTCGGTCCCCGGGAAAGAGCGGTGCGGAGAAGAGGGTGTCGGTCCGCGCCGCGAGCTTCTCGCGCAGCGAGCGGGCGGCGAGGAGCGGGGCGCTGAGCACCGGCAGTCCGAGGGCCCGCTCCACTCCCCCGCGGGCCGGAGCGAGCGAGAACATGCCGAGGATCACCGCGTCGGCTTCCTTCAGATACGGCGTGGCGACCTCGGTGAGAGCCCTCTCAAGGGTGTCGAGATCTCCGTGCGCAGCAGCCGTGGCCGCCCCGGGAACGGTCAGTGCGATGACATCCGTCCGCTCCGCGCCCGCCGTGGCGGAGAGCACGTGCTTCAGCCGCTTCGCCGAGTCCTGGACCGCCGGGGCGAGGGGGCCCAGGAGCAGGACACGGCCGAACCGCAGACGCGCGACCTCGGCGAAGAGTCCCTCGTCGGAGCTCAGCATGGGCAGCAGCCCGTGTTCCCGTCGGGCCTGTTCCAGCACCGGCCCGTACAGGGAGCAGGACAGCAGG
Source organism: Streptomyces griseiscabiei (assembly GCF_020010925.1). NCBI lineage: Bacteria > Bacillati > Actinomycetota > Actinomycetes > Kitasatosporales > Streptomycetaceae > Streptomyces > Streptomyces griseiscabiei. The sequence continues at coordinate 2,201,924 of NZ_JAGJBZ010000001.1, forward strand.
ACGGCGTCGGCACCGCCGTGGACGGCATGGCCGATCAGCGACAGCATCCGGTCGGACAGGGCAGGGGTGAGCCCGCCCGCCGCCTCGGCGTCGCTGATGAGGCGGTCGTCCAGCACATGCCACACCGAGGCCTCGGGAAAGCCCTCCACGAGAGCTGTCCGGGCGGGCTCGATCGACGCCGGGGTGGCGTGGATGACGGCCACGGTGGGCGATCGGACGACCGAACTCCCGCTCACAGCTGCCCGGACCGAACTCCCGCTCACAGCTGCCCGATCGAGGCCGCGACCGCCTCGGCGAATGCACGGCATCCGGCCGACCCGCCCATGTCCCTGGTGCGGGTCCCCTTTTCGAGGGTGGAGGCCACGCCCTGCTCCACGATCCGTGCCGCACGCGGAAGTGTCTCGTCCTGGTGCCGGTTGCCCAGCCACTCCAGCAGCATCGCGGTGGAAAGGATCATCGCCACGGGGTTGGCCCGGTCCTGTCCCGCGATGTCCGGCGCGGAACCGTGGGCCGCCTGCGCCATCGCGCGGTCCCGCGAGGCGTTCAGGGAGGGGGCGGTCCCCAGCGATCCGGCCAGTTCGCCGGCCAGGTCCGAGAGGATGTCACCGAACATGTTCTCGGTGACCACGACGTCGAACTCGCGGGCCCGCCGCACCAGGTGCACGGTCATGGCGTCGATGTGGAAGTCGTCGACGGTGACATCGGGGTAGTCCCGCGCGACCTCTCGGCACACGTCCCGGAACAGCCCCGTGGTCAGCTTCAGGACGTTCGCCTTGTGGACGATGGTGACCTTCCCGCGCCGCCGCGAGGCCAGCTCGAACGCCTCCCGGGCGATGCGCTCGCACGCGGGACGCGTGATGATGCCCATCGCGATGGCGATGTCCGGGGTGGGCATGAACTCGCCCGTGCCCAGGTGGGTGTTGCGGTCGGCGTAGAAGCCCTCGGTGTTCTCCCGCATGATGACCAGGTCGGTGCCGGGGGCGATGACCTCACCGCCCCCGAACGCCTTGGCGGGGCGGACGTTGGCGTACAGGTCGAAGTGTTTGCGGATGGTGCCGCTTGGGTTGAGTTCGGAACGGAACGGCTCGGGATAGGACGCGCTGTCGTGGGGGCCGAGCAGCCATCCGTCGGTCTCGGCGAGGGCCGCGAGTGTGGCCTCGGGCGTAGCCTCCCCCAACTCCTCGATGGCTCGGCGGCCCAGGGGCAGCTCCCGCCAGGCGACGGGCGGGGCACCGGCGGCCACCAGAGCGGTGTCGGCGACCAGAACGGCGGCCGGCACGATCTCGGGACCGATGCCGTCGCCGTGCAGGACGCCGAGGGTGTAACGGTGGGGGATGCCGCTGGTGGCCACGGGACTCCTCATGTCGTTCACGGGGGTGGATGTCAGCCGGAGACGGTCAGGAGGGCCTGGGCGTCCTCCGAGAGCACGACCGTGTCGGTGCGGACCAGGCAGGCCGCGGGGTCGAGGGCGAGGGTGACGGGACCGGTGGGGTCGCCTCGTATGTCGCAAACAGTGATGGTTATAACCTGTGACGTCAACCCTTCCGGTGAGAGCCGATGGTCGCTCCGCATCGATCGCCGCCAGGAATCGGGCCGTGAAGTCCACGCAAGCCACTACCGGATACCCCGCCCCGTAGGATGCCCCGTAGCCGAGTCGGCGCCGACTCGGTAGGTTATAACCATGGACGCCAGAGGGGGCCGTATGTCGCAGCCGGTCGAGGCTTTCGAGACGAAGGGCGACTTCGCCTACCGCCAGGTCCGCGACCGGATCCTCTCCGGGGAGTTGGGACCCGGTTCGGTGATCCAGCAGCGCGAACTCGCCGGCTTCATCGGCATCAGCACCACGCCGCTGCGTGAGGCGTTGCGGCGGCTCGCGAGCGAGGGGCTGGTCGAGCTGGACGCCCACCGGGACGCCCGGATCGCGCCCCTGCGGGCCGAGGAGGCGCGGGACCTGCTGGAGATCCGGCGGTCCCTCGATCCGCTGGCCGCCTCGCTGGCAGCGGAACGGCGCACCAGCGCCGACATGCGGGCCATCCGCGCCGCGGCCGACGGGCTCGCCCCGCTCCACCCGCACCCGAGCGTGGAGCAGTTGGTGGCACACCGCCGCTTTCATGCCGCGATCTACCGGGCGTCCCACAACGACCTGCTGATCGCGGCCCTGGAGGGCCTGTGGGACAAGGCCGACCGCTACCGCCTCCTCGCGCTGCGCACGGACCCGGGCCAGGACGCCCGGGATCGGAAGGCCAAGGAGCATGCGGCGCTCGTCGAATGCGTCGCCCTCGGTGACGGCGCCGGCGCGGCGGAGATCATGCGCAGGCACATCGACACCAGCCTCGGGGCGACCGCGGCGTGGCGACTCGGCCACTCCGAGCCCATCGACGGGTCCTGACCCGGCCCTGGCGAGCGTGCCCTCACCGAACCGGTCCGGCGCGTGTCGCGGTGGACACGGACACAACACCCCCGGACACGACACCTTGGAGTGTGCCGTGCAGACGACGTCCCCCATCGCCACCGCCGACCTCGCCGACCGGTACGGCGACCAACTGCGCGTCTGAGACATGCAGTTCCCTTCCTACGGGGCCGCGCACTCCTTCGCCGGACCCGTCCGCACGGTCTCCTGTCCCGGCGACAACGCCCTGCACCACGAACAGCTCCGCACTCCCGGGCAGGGATGTGTCGTGGTGGTCGACGGCGGAGCCTCCCTGCACACGGGGTGTACGGGGCCATCCGCGACAGTGCCGTCCTCGTCGGCATCGACATCGGCGTCCAGGCCCTGGGCACCAACCCCCGCAAGAGCGGGAAAGCCGGCGCGGGCGCCGTCGACGTACCCCTGTCGTTCGGCGGGGTCACCTTCACCACCGGCGACATCCTGCACGCCGACCAGGATGGAACCCGGTCCCGCCGGTGGGCGCGGACCGGGCGGCGGGGACGGGAATGCCGTGGCGCGGGGCATGGTCAGCCCGGGGCGATACGGCTGAGGTGCTCCCAGGACCGGTACAGATCCGCTTGGGCCCGGTCCATCTCCAAGACATGATCGAAGGACTGGCTGCCGACGATCAGCCGTCGCGGCGGGTCCGGCAGTGCGGCCAGCTTCATGATGACCGGAGCAGCCGTGCCGGGCTCCGGGGCGACGGCGTCGCCCCACATCGCCTCCATCTCGGTGCGCAGGGACTGATACTGCGTCAGGGGTGCGGTGGTCGTGGTGCCGATGGTGAACAGGCCGGTGTCGTAGCCGCCCATCTGCACGATGGTGACCTTGATGCCGAACCCCTCGACCTCCATCGCCAGCGCCTCGCTGACCGAGTCCAGCGCGGCCTTGCCCGCGCCGTAGAAGCCGACGGTGGCCATTCCACCGCCGCTGCCCATCGAGGTGACCTGGAGGAGCCGGCCCCCGCCCTGGGCGCGCAGGTGAGGAAGGACCGCCTGGGCCACCCACACGGCGCCGAAGAAGTTCACATCCAAGTGTGCCCGGATCTGCTCCTCCGTGGCTTCCTCCACCATCCCGTAGAGGAATCCGCCGGCGTTGTTGACGACGACGTCCAGCCTGCCGAACGCGGCTGCCGCCCGCTCGACCCCGTCGAACACGGCCCGGCGGTCGGTGACGTCCAACGCAAGCGGGACCAGGTGGTCGGGGTACTTCTCGGTCAGTTCCTCCAGAGGCTCGACATTGCGGGCGGCAGCCACCACGCGGTCGCCGCCCGCCAGGGCGGCCTCGGCGAAAGCCCTGCCCAGGCCACGGGAGGCGCCGGTGATGAGCCAGACTCTTGCGTTCGTCACGCTTTCTCACTCCCAGCAAACGAAACGGTGCGTATCGATTCGTTTTCAGCCTAGGGCATACCCTGGGAGTTATCAATACGGCCCGTCTCGTTTCATTTCTGGGCTAGGCTGGCCGCATGTCCAACGAGAAGGGGCCGGACCACTCCCGCCGCAAGGAACGGTCTCGGCAGGCCATCCTCGCCGCCACCCGCGCCCTGGTCGCAGAGGAGGCGTACGAGAAGGTCACGGTCGAAGCCATCGCCGCCCGTGCCGGCGTCGGCAAGCAGACGATCTATCGGCGGTGGCCGTCGAAGAGCGCGGTCGTCTTCGCCGCCCTTCTGGCTCTGAGTGAGGATGCGGACGGGCAGTCGGTCGCGCTGCCGGACACGGGCGACCTCGAGGCCGACCTCAAGCTCGTCATGCGTGCCACGGCGGAGGAGTTCGCCGACCCGTCCTTCGACAGGCTGATCCGGGCCCTCAACACCGAGATCTCCAACGATGCCGTGCTCGCGGCCGAGTACCGGGAGAAGCTGGCCCAGCCGCTGGAAGAAGCGAAGAGGGCACGCTTGCGCAGCGCCCAGGAAGCCGGCCAGCTCGACGCCGACGCCGACCTCGACCTGGTCCTCGAAGTGCTCTACGCCCCCCTCTTCCAGCGGTGGCTGCACCGCAGCGGTCCACTGACCGCCGCCTACGCCGACTCACTCGTCGACGCGACTCTCCGAGCTTTCGGCCCCTGATCCCTGAACGCCGGTCATCAGGCGTTCCAGCCCGAAGACATGGCCGGGTCGCGCCATTGCCGCAGGCCCGGCGCGTCACAACCAGCGCTCGGCCGCCTCGACGCTGTCACCGCCGCTCGTGTTGAACGCGATCGCCGCCTGCGGCGCGTGACGGCGGACAGGATTCACCACCTGCTCGAAGAGGGGCAGAAGCGGTTCCGGCTTGCGGAGCCCACCCCCGATGACGACGACGTCCCAGCTGTGCTCGGACAGTGCCGCAACGATCGCCGAACCGGGCCGGCTCCTGATCGAGGGCCGCCCGAAGGGCGTCTCCGTCCGTACCGGGCACCGCCCAAGCAGACGATCAGCCGTCGAACCAGGTTCCCCGGATGGGGAATGGGCAACCGGTCATGCGTCACAAGCCCTGGACGGCGGTGATCAGCCGGCGTACCGCCTCGTCGACCGTGGAGCGGGGGCAGCCCAGATTGACCCGCATGTAGCCGTGGCCCTCGATGCCGAACTTCTGTCCCCTGTCCAGCCACAGGCGTGCCTCGGTGAGCATGAAGGTGTCCAGGGTCTCGGCGTTCATCCCGAGGCCGCGGCAGTCCATCCAGGCCAGGTAGAGGGAGTCGGCCGGGAGGACCCTGACCTTGGAGGTGGCGCTGTTGACCGCCCGCGCGAAGTGCGCGTGGTTGCCGCGCAGATAGGTGAGCAGGTCCTCCAGCCATGGCTCACCGTGCGTGTAGGCGGCCTCGGTGGCGGTCATGCCCAGCAGGTTGACCAGGGGGAACAGATTGCGCTCGTACTGGCGGGCCAGTTCCTCGCGCACCCGGCGGTCGGGGACGAAGACGTTGGCGCTCTGCAGACCGGGGAGGTTGAAGGTCTTGCTGGGTGCCGTGCAGGTGATGCTGTTCCGTGCGAACGCCTCGCCGAGGGAGGCGAAGGGGATGTGTCTCCTGTCCGGGTTGACGACGAGGTCCTGGTGGATCTCGTCGGAGACGACCAGGACGCCGCGCCGGGCGCACAACTCGCCCATGGTCCTCAGCTCGTCCTCGGTCCAGACGTTCCCGGTGGGGTTGTGGGGGTGGCTGAGAATGAACAGCTTGGTGTCCGGGCGTATCGCGGCCTCGAACGTCCGGGCGTCGAACCGGTAGCCGTCGTCGGTCCGCAGCAGGGGGGCCGGCGCGAGGTGGCGGCCGTTGAGCAGGACGTCGTCGTGGAAGTGGGCGTACACGGGCGGCTGGATCAGGACCGAGTCGCCCGGCGCGGAGAACGCCTGTACAGCGGTCTTGAGCGTGGTGATGATGCCCGCGGTCGGCAGCACCCACTCCTGCGGCACCTCCCAGCCGAACCGCCGGGCCTGCCAGCCGGTGACGGCGTCGAGGTAGCCGCGGGTGGCGCCGCCCGGGTAACCGAAGACGCCGTACTCCACGGCCTGGTGCAGCGCGTCGATCACGGCCCGGGGTGCCCTGAAGTCGGTGTCGGCCACCCACATCGGCAGCGGGTCGGCCGCGGCCTCGTCGGCCGTCAGGAACTCATGGGCGCGGGCCCACTTCATGGAGTTGCTGTGCCTGCGGTCCACGACGGTGTCGAAGAGGGATTGCGTGGTCGCGCCGGTGGTGTCCTGTCGCCCCGGGTCACCCGGGGTGGTGTCGACTGCCATGGCTGGATGCTAGCGACGACGGGCGGCAAAATGTTTGTGCGTTTTGCCCGATCCCGCGACCTTGCGGCTAAATTCTTGCTCATGGATCTCACTGATCGAAAAATTATTGCCATCCTTCAGTCCGAGGGGCGGATCACGTTCACCGATCTGGCCGAGAGGGTCCGTCTCAGCGTCTCCCGGTGCCAGCGGCGCGTCCGTGAACTCGAGACGTCCGGGGTCATCCGCGGCTACCGGGCCGCCGTCGACGCCGCGGCCCTGGGGTACGGGTTCGAGGTCCTGGTCTTCGCCACGCTCACCCGGCCCGACGCGGTGACCGAGTTCGACGCGGCGCTCGCCGACGTCCCCGAGGTCGTCGAGGCGCAGCGGCTGTTCGGCGAACCGGACTACCTGATCCGGGTGGTCAGCGCCGACCTGCCGTCCTACCAGCAGCTCTACGAGTCCGTGCTCGTCCGGCTGCCGGGGGTCCGGGGCCTCAACTCGACCATCGTGATGAAGCAGGCCGTCCCCCCGCGGCCCCTGCCGGGGCGACCGCCGCGGGCGGCGACGGCACGGAACTCCCCGGCCTGAAGCGGGACATGAGGGAGCGGGCGGCATGGACAGGGAGTCCGGGGCGGGTGAGATACTGGCGCGCCGCGGATTCGGCGGAGCATACGGGGGCGTGATGGGGCAGGCGGTGACCGCGGCCATGCTGCGGGTGGCGGATGTGCACAAGTCGTACGGCCGGGGCGCGGGCGCCGTGCACGCCCTGCGGGGCGTCTCCTTCGAGGTTCCGCAAGGGGAACTCGTCGCGCTCAAGGGACGCTCGGGCTCCGGCAAGACCACGCTGCTCAATATCGTCGGCGGTCTGGACGAGCCGGACAGCGGACACGTCACCGTCGACGGGCTGGACCTCGGGAGCCAGAGCGAGGACGCCCTGCTCGCGCTGCGCCGGGAGCGGGTCGGCTTCGTCTTCCAGTCGTTCGGGCTCATCCCCATCCTCACGGCGGCGGAGAACGTGGGCGTGCCCCTACGGCTGCGCAGGGCGGACCCGCGCGAGCGGCGGGAGCGGGTCGAGCTGCTGCTGTCCCTCGTGGGGCTCTCGGACCACGCCGCGCAGCGCCCCGGCGAACTGTCGGGCGGGCAGCGTCAACGGGTCGCCATCGCCCGCGCGTTGGCCAACAGTCCCTCGATCCTCATCGCCGACGAGCCGACCGGCCAGCTGGACGCGGAGACCGGGCACTCCGTGATGGAGCTGCTGCGCGCGGTCGTCCGCAGCGAGCGGATCACGGCTCTCGTCGCCACCCATGACGCGACGCTTCTCGACCTCGCCGACCGTGTGCTGGAGCTGAAGGACGGCGAGATCACCGAGGTCACGGCGATCGGCGGGGCTCAGGCTCCCTCGTCCCCCTGACGGGCGTCGCGGGCGTCGTCCGGGCGTACGGTGATGTGGTCGGGCTCCAGTTCCAGGGCGACGCGGTCGCGCATCCCGAGGGCCCGGGTGTACTCGGCGGGGAGCTGGAGACGCCCGGCCCGGTCGAGCATGGCGTATTCGCGGGCGACCAGGTTCTCCTGGCCGGTGGCGGAGTCGACCTCGCTGTGGCGCAGGACCTCCGTCGCCGTGCGGCCGTCCCGGATGGCGACCGTACGGCGGACCTCACCGGCGACCGACTGGTCGTGGGTGACGATCACGATGGTGGTGCCCAGCTCCTCGTTGGCGGTGCGGAACGCGGCGAAGACCTGTTCGCCGGTGTGGGAGTCGAGTTCGCCGGTGGGTTCGTCGGCGAGCAGCACCGCGGGATCGTTGGCGAGGGCGACGGCCAGGGCGACGCGCTGCTGCTGGCCGCCGGACATCTCGTGCGGCCGGCGGTCGCGGCAGGCGGCGACGTCCAGCAGGCCGAGGAGTTCCATGGCACGGTCGGCCCGGTTCCGGCGGCGGCCTCCGGCACGGGCCAACTGCAGGGGCAGGGCGACGTTCTGCGCGGCGGTGAGATAGGGCAGCAGATTCTGGGAGGTCTGCTGCCGGACGAAGCCGACGGTCCCGCGACGGTAGGCGAGCCGTTCCTTGGCGGACATCGTGGCCAGGTCGTGGCCGTCGACGCGGGTCGCGCCGGCGGTGGGCCGGTCCAGGCCTGCCAGGATGTTCATGAGGGTGGACTTGCCGCTGCCGGAGGCGCCGACGAGGGCCATGAGTTCCCCCTTGCGGACGAGGAGATCGAGGCCCTGCAGTGCCTGGACCTCCACTCCGTCGGCGGAGAAGATCCGTACCAGCCGGTCGCAGGTGATCAGGGCGTCCTGGCCGTAGGAGGCGGCGTCCTCACGGGCGGCGCGGGCGCGGTCGGTGAGTTCGTCGAGGGTGGGACTGCTGGTCATCGGCTGCTCCATTCCATCTAGTGCCGCGGCAGGCAACGTTTGCCCGTCAAGGAGCGGCGTCCGGTGCGTGCTCTCGGCGTGCCGGGTGCGAGCCCTCGTACTGGATGTACTTGGGCTTGTGCCCGGTGCGGCGGTGGGGGCCCCTCCCGCTCGAGCGAAGCCGAGAGTGGGGGAGCGTGCCGGGCGTCGCGACGGGGCGAACGTTGCCTGTCGCGGCACTAGTTGTCACCGAGCCTCAGTTCGCGCACCGAGCCACGTCGGCCGGTCCACCAGGCCTGGACCGCGGGCACCCCGACGGCCAGGAGCAGCACGGCGAGGGCCGGAACCGCCAGCGAGAGCGGGTCGGTGCGCAGCACGGCCTCCTCGACGGCGGACGGGGAGGCCACGGCGATGGTCGTGAGGTCGACGCCGGGCGCCAGCAGACGGATGCCGGCCCAGCCGGTCAGCATGCCGCCGGCCGCGGCCAGGAACGCCTGGGGGAAGGCCGTGAGGATCAGCAGTCGGCGGCCCTGGGACCGGGTCATGCCCATCGTGCGCAACCGGGCGAGCAGGGCGCCGCGTTCGGGCGCGGTGCGCAGCACGGTCAGCACGAGCGCGAGGATCGCGTACCCGGCGCCCGCGGCGACCGCGACACCGTACAGGCGCTCGGCGCCGGACTGCAGCGGTGAGTCGACGTGCGTCGCGCGTTGCTCGGTGCGCAGCCGGACGGTCGCCGACGTTCCGTCCGCCGCCGAGCGCAGCGCCCGGCCGTTCAGGGCGTCACCGGTGAGCAGCAGGGTCGTCGTCCGCGCGGCGTCGCGGGGAAGTCCGGCACGGTCCACGATCAGGAACTCGTCGCCGGAGACGGCCGGGGTGCGGTCCCGGACCAGGGTGATCTTGACGGTGACGGAGGTGCCGTCCGGGAGCAGGACGGACTGGGGGCCGGTGCCGTACTCGTCGGCCACGCGAGGTGAGGCGAGCGCGGGCAGCGGCCGGTCGTCGGTGCCGGCCTTCGGGCCGGCGTCCGGCTGCCGGAGGCGTGCCGCGTCGAAGGGGCCGAGGCCCGTGCGGTGCGACAGGCGCGCGTAGGCGTCGAGGTCCACGCCGGCCAGCGGGAGCGGCTGGCTGCCCTGTTCGGGCTTCGCGTCGTAGGTGACGCTCGCCCGCGCCATGTCCTGTACGCCGGGCAGACGGCGTACGCGGTCGGGCAGGGTGCGCGGGAGTTCGCCGGTGAGGGTCTCGACGCGGCCGTCGGCGCCCACCTCGTGGAGGGCGGCCCGGTCGCGGGCCGCGGTGACCCCGGCCAGGACCGAGCCGCCGAACGCGGCCGTGGTCAGGGCGCTGAGCAGGGCGAGCAGGGGCAGTACGGCGAAGCCGGGGGCGCGCGCCACCTGGGCCAGCGACAGCGGGATCACCAGGCCGCGCAGCCGGGTGGCCGCCCCGCTCAGCGCGCGCAGCGGCAGGGGGTGCAGGCGGGCGAGAAGCAGGGCCGCGACCACGCCCGTCAGCAGCGGGGCGGCGGCCACCAGAGCGGTGCTGCCGGAGCCCTGTCGGCGCAGGGCGACGACCGCGCCCGCGGCGATCACCAGCACGGTCAGTTCCGCCACCGTGCGGCGCCGCGACGGCCGGGCCGTGGTGAGGTCCTCCCGCCCGTCGTGCAGCCGTACGGTGCGGTGTGCCACGACGGCGCGCACCGGGAGCGCGAGGCAGGCGAGCAGGGTGACCGTGAGGGCGGCGGCGAGGGCGGGCGCGGTGCGGGCACCGGGCAGGGCGAGCGTCGCGGCGGTGAGTCCGAGGGCGCCTGCCGGGACGGCCACCACCGCCGTCTCCGCCAGCAGCCGAAGGGCCAGGCCGGGCAGGGAGGCACCGCGGGCCCGCAGCAGGTCCAGCTCGGCGCGCCGGCGGTCGGCCGCCACGCCGCCGGCCATGGCCAGGACGATCACGGCGAGGCTGCCGGTCCCGACGGCGGCGAGGAGCAGCAGCGGCTCGATCCCCGCCCGGAGCCGGGCATGGTGCGCGAGGACCTCGTCGAGATCCGTCTCAGCCTCCAGGCCCTGGTCCACGGTCTCCCGCAGTCGTTCCACTGCCGGCCCCGATTCCAGGGCGGCCACGGCGGACGTCAGCCGGTCGAGTTCGTGGCCGCGCAGGGTGTCGACGTCGGGGGCGACGTTCCAGTACCGGTCCGGGCGGCCGGGGGTGCCGAGGAGCACCGGGCCGGCGTCCGGGGCGAGCAGCAGACCGCCGAGCCAGTGGACCTCCCACGGCATGAGGTCGGGCCGGCGGCTCAGCGCCGGGGTGCGCAGCACCGGCAGGGCCGACCAGTAGGCGCCCTCGGGGGCACGCGGGACGACGATTCCGGTGACCCGGACGGCGAGCCCGCCGCGGCCCGAGCCCGGTACGTGGATCACCGAGCCCACCCGGATGCGGAGTGTGCGGGCGGTCTCCGCGGTGACGGCGGCCTCGACCTGCTCGGTCGCCGCGGTCACCGGCGCGCCCGTGGTGCGCGGCAGCCGGCCCGCGCTGAGCCGGGTGTGGGCGGCCAGGTCCTGCTGGGCGGCGAGCACCAGTTCGGCGGGCCGGCCGGCGGGTTGGGGCAGCCAGGCGTCGGACGCCTCCAGGGGGACGGTCGTGCGGACGCCGTACGACGACTGCGCGGGGTCGGGGACCAGCGGTGCCCCGGCGGCGGTGAGGATCTCGGCGCGCGCCTCGGCCAGCGGGCCGGCGCGCAGGGCCGCCTCGGTCTCCTCGACCCCGTCCATCCACGGCAGGGGGATCCGCATCTGCACGGTCGTCCGGTCGGGCAGGGCCTGTTCGACGGCCCGGCGCAGCCCCGCGTCCCCGTACCGGTCGACGGCACGCGGGTACGCGGCGGCCAGGGCCGCGGTCACGGCCACCAGGAGCGCGAGGGCCGCGGACGTACCGGCGAAGGCCCGCAGCCGGGTGCGCAGTCCGGCCCGTACGCGCGGCGGCGCCGTCCGTGCCTCCCCGGCCGGCTTCGCCGTCCCGGCCGTGTCGTCCTTCTTCGTCGCCCCGTCCTGAGGGGGCACCGGTCGCGTGGTCACCGCGTCACCTCGTCCCTGAGAGCCGTCACGGGTTTCGCCCGCCGCAGGGCGAGGGCGGCGGTCACGAGCGCGGGGCCCGCCGCGAGGGCCGCCAGCAGGACGGCCAGCCGTGGCAGCGGGAGTTCGACCAGTACGGGTGGGAGCGGCCGGGTGGCCTCCCCGGTCAGGACGACGAGGGGGACCAGCGCGTGGGTCAGCACCGTGCCGAGGGCCGTGCCGACCAGCAGCGCCAGGGCCACCAGGACGCCGTGCTCCACGGCGACCAGCCGGGCCAGCCGTCGGCGTGGTGTCCCGAGGGCGCGCAGCACGGCGAACTCGGCGTCCCGGGTGCGCATCGCCCCCGCCGCGCTCATCGCGAAGCCGAGCGAGGCGAAGAGCACCGTCACCGCGGCCGCCGCGGTCAGCGCCGCTTCCGGGGCCGCCCCGAACGGGTCGTCGCGCAGTTCGGCCGCCATCTCGTCGCGCACCGTCACGCGCTCCGGGTCGATGTCGGGCAGGGCGCGTACGGCCGTCGCGGTGGCGGCGGGCGCGGTGCTGCTCAGCCACCACTCGGTGGGTTGCAGGCCGGTTCCGTAGCGGGCCTGGAGCACCCGGTCGACGGCCCGGAGATCGACCAGCAGGGCCCCGCCGTCCTGTGTGGTGGCCTCGGTCGTGGGCAGGGCGCGCGCGGTGCGGACGATGCGTACGGGCACGGGCCGGCGGTCGAACGCCACCTGCACGCGCTGCCCTTCGCGGGCACCGGAGGCGGCGAGGAACCGGTCGGTGGCGACCGCGACGATCTCGGGCGCCGGGGGCTGGGCGACTGCGAGCCGGACCTCCAGCGGCAGGGTGGTCTGCGCGAAGTCGGGCAGCTGGTACCCGGTGCTGTAGGTGAGGGTGACGGGTGCCGTCGAGGTGAGCCGGGGGCGGGTCGGCCGGGCGTCGTCGTCGGGCGGGGCGGCGGCCGTGTCGGCCTCGACCCCGGTCGTCCACTTCGTCGGCAGGGTCAGCCGCCGCGCTTCGCCGTCGTCCGCGGTCGCCGTGAGCGCGTCGAGGACCAGGCGGTGCCGGTCGGGGCGGTCGATCGGCTGCGGCATGCTCAGCCGGAGCCCGATCACCGTCAGCGGGCCCCGGGCGCCGTTCAGTTCGGGGGTCAGCCGGTGCGGGCGGCCGTCGGCGGCGAGGCTGCCGGACGGGAGGTCGTAGGAGGCACCGTGGCTGTCCCGCACGGTGAGCGTGACGTCCGCCTCCGTCCCGGGCGTGGTGCTGTGCAGGGTGGCGGTCAGCGTGAGCGTGGCCGTGCCCGCCGGTATCCCGACGCCCGCGGGCGTGCCGCGCGGCGCGAGCCCGGCGAGCAGCGGACCGTCCGTCAGATCGCGGCGCGCCGACACCACCGCGGCGGCCTCCGTCGTGTTCAGGGCCACCACGGTCGCCTCGCGGCCGCCGGAGAGCGGCACCGCGGCACGGACCGCGGGGGCGACCGCGTCCACGTGCGGGAGGTCCCCGTAGACGTCGGTACGGCCCACGCCGCCGCCCCCGGAGGCCAGGACGCGCAGGTCGGCGCCCGCGCGGAAGTCGGCCTGGTCGGCCTGGGACCGGTGCCAGGACGCGTTCTGCCCGATCGCGACGACTCCGAGCGCGACGGAGATGACCAGGAGCATCACCGGGCCCGCTCCCCGCATCGGCCGGCGGCCGAACTGCCAGCCGACCATGGCCGCGGTCAGTCCGGGGCCGCGCGCCAGGAGCCGTTCGGCGACGCGCGCCAGCAGGGGCAGCAGCCGCAGGACCAGGACCGTTCCGGCGAGCAGCACCAGGGCGGGCGCCACCACCAGGAGCGGGTCGACGCCGAGCACCCCCTCGCGGTCGGCGGTGACCGCGCCGGAGCGCTGGCTGCCGAGCATCCAGAGGGCGACCCCGGCCACCGCGAGCAGCCCGACGTCCGCCCCGGCCCGCAGTGACGCGGGCAGTGCCCCGGCCCGCGCCACGACGGTGCCCGCGAGGGACGCCCGCCACGCCGGGACGGCGACGGCGAGCGCGCACAGCGCGGCCACGGCCGCGGCGACCGCCCACACCTCGGGGCGCCCCCCGGCCGGCACGTCGACGGGCAGCCCGGTCCGGCCCTGCCCGGCCAGCAGCCGTGTCAGCGGCCCCGACAGCGGTGGCGCGACGACCACCGCCGGTACGGCGATCAGCAGGGCCTCCAGCGCGGCCAGGCCCGCCAGCCGGGCCCGGGTGGCACCGCGCGCCCGCAGCAGCCGGGTCTCGCCCGTGCGGTCGGAGTCGAGCAACCGTGCGACGAGCAACAGGGCGCAGGCCGCGAGCAGTCCGAGCTGGCCGGCGACGATCAGCATGCCGGAGCGCGCGACCAGCAGGGAGCGTTCGACGCGGTCCAGCACCTCCGGCAACGCGGTCTCCGCGGTGGTCGCGCTGCGCAGCGCGGGACGCTCGCGCAGCGCAGCGGTGCCCGAGCGGGCGGCCTCGCGCAGCGGGCCGATCCGCTCCGTCGTCAGCGAGGAGTAGTCGGCCGAGACCATCCAGCCCGACGCGCCGACGCTCACCCGGCCCGATGTCGGCAGACCCGGGGCGGTGAGCAGGGGGCCGTAGGTCGTGAAGCTCGACGCCTCGGTGCCGCGGCCGCCCAGGTCGTCCAACTGCCAGTAGGGGGCCCGGACGTCCACCGGCCGGTACACGCCGGTGATCAGCACGCGCACCGCCGGGCCGTTCAACTGGTCGGTGACGGTCAGCCGGTCGCCGGGCGCCACCCCGAGCCGCCGGGCGGCGCTCTGCGGCAGCGCGGCCTCGACGGGCCCGGCGGTCACCTCCTCACGGGGGAGCCGTCCGGCGACGGCCCGCACCTGGGTGCGGTCCAGGGCCGCGAAGTACGTGAGGTTCGGGTTCCCCTTCCGCTCGGAGGGCGGCCGGAGCTCCGCCGGCAGGGCGTAGGGCCCGGACCGCAGCAGGGTGCGCACGCGCACGGGCAGCCCCTCGAAGACGGTGCGGGCCCCCGCCCGTACGGCGTCGTCGGCGGCCTGCCGCTCGTCGCCCGGCACATTGGCCTTGAGCACCAGGGCGGTCTCGGCGGCGGTGCGCCGGTCCGCGAGGGAGCGCCGCAGCGCGGCGTCGCCCATCGCGCCCGCGTAGGCGGTGAGCGCGGCCAGCACGGCTGTGGTCAGCAGCACCGTCAGCAGCACGGCACCGACGAGCGCGCGATACGTCCACGCCCGCAGCACGATGAATCGCAACACGCCCGCAGGCACCGACCGTCCCCCCACCGAATCCCCCCGTTTTCCAACCGCACGGACCGGAACGCGACGCGGCGTCGATGGCGTGCGACTGCAAGAGGGCATTCTAGGACCGACTTTGGGCGCCTTGTGATCGAAAATCAGCAAGGCTCGGCGGGACTTCGCGGTCGGACAGCGGGGTCAGGGCTGTTCCGCGCGGATGACGACCAGCTCTTCCCGGCTGTCGCCCTCGCCGATCAGCCCCTGCCGCACGAGCCAGCCCCGGCGGGACCGCAGCACCGGGCCGTACGGGACGTCGGCGCGGTCGACGACCGAGGCGCGCAGTCCGCCGTCCGCCAGGCACCGCAAGGTGTCGCCGGTGCCGCACAGGCCCGAGTGGACGATCAGCAGCACTCCGCGCGGGCGCAGCATCCCGGGTGCCGCCTCGCAGAGACGGTCGACGAAGAGCCGTCCGTCGCGGCCCGCCTCCCACGCCCTGGCCCGGCCGCCGCGCGGCAACCGGCCCTCGGGCGAGGGCATGTAGGGCGGATTGCTGATCACCAGGTCGTACACGCGTTCCGACGCGGAGGTGAGGTCGCCGTGCCGGACCCGGATCCGCCGACGGGCCAGCAGCGCGTTGATCCGGGCGGTGAACACGGAGAGCCACGAGATGTCGACCGCCGTGACCCGGGCCCCCAGCCGCGCCGCCTGGACGGCCACCGCGCCGCTGCCGGTCCCGAGGTCGAGCACGTCGGTCGAGGGGCCGATGTCCTCCCGGCACAGGGCGCGCGTCAGCAACTCCGTGTCCCCCTGCGGGGCGTACACACCCGGCGGGGTCAGCAGGAGCGGCGCGGCCCGCACCGATGTTCCCGGCGCCATCGGGCACCTCCGTTCCGCTATGCCCGCTTTTGCGCCTCGGTCGAGTGCCCCGGGATCCGAGGTCCACACGCCTCGCGGGCGGCTTCCGGACGTCAGAGGAGGCGGAGTTCGCGGGCGCGGCGGACCGCGTCGTTGCGTCGGTTGACGGCCAGTTTCCGGAAGACGCTCTTGAGATGGGTCTTGACGGTGTTGACGGAGACGCAGAGGTCGGCGGCGATCTCCTCGGTGGACATCATGCGGTCCAGACGGCGCAGCACATCGCGTTCGCGGCCGCTCAGTTCCTCCACGACCGGCGGCCGGTCCTCGGGCCGGTCCGGTCCGGGGGTGAGCCACCCGGTCGCGAGCCCTCTCAGGGACGGGGTGTCGAGGACGGGGCGGAGCCAGCCGCCGGCCTCGGCGAAGGGGCGGCGCAGCCGTTCGCGGCGGGCCTCGTGGAGGGCCTGGGCGACCAGCCGTCGGACGGCGGCCCGGTCCCCGAGGGCGTGCGCGGCCTCGGCGCGGACCAGCAGGGCCCGCACGGTCACCGCGGGCCCGGCGCGGCTCTCGGACAGGACGCCGTCCAGGAGGGCGAGGGCGTCGCGGGGCGTGCCCGCGGCCAGCCGGGCCCGCGCCTCCCCCACCGCGCACACCGGCTGATGACCGGGCACGGCGCGCAGCAGGGCGGCGGCCTCCTCGGGCCGGCCCCGGGCCAGCCGGACGGCGGAGGCGACGAGCGCCGCGTGCCCCTCGGCCCAGGGGGAGGCCACGTCGGCGGTCACGGCGGGCTCGGTCGCCGCCAGGGCCGCGCGGGTGTCGCCGTGGGCCAGCAGCAGGCGGGCGGTGGCGAGGGCCCGGCCGGCCTCCGTCACCGGGTCCCGCATGGCGGGATCGGCGTGCGCCGCCGCGTCGAGATGGGCGCGGGCGAGGCGCAGTTCGTCCCGGTCGACGGCGACGGCGGCCAGGACCAGCGGTGCGACGCCGAAGCCGGAGGGCTGCGGCAGGCCGTACCGCTCGGAGACGGTGCGGGCCGCCAGGGCCTTGCGTTCCGCGCGGCCGGGCCAGCCGTTCAGATAGTCGATGAGGGCCAGCCGGCCTAGGCAGTCCTCGCGGGGCAGCGCCGTCGAGGCGTCCCCGGCGGCGTCGGCGACCAGCGACAGGGCGGCCCGCGCCTCGTCGAAGCGGCCGGCCCACAGCCGGGTCGACCCCAGATGGGCGAGGAGGAGCGCGGTCAGCTCGGGGTGCCTGTCCAGGAGGTCGGCGGGGACCCGCTCCCGCAGCCGCTCGGCCGTCCCCGCCACCAGCTCCGCCCGCCCCGGCGAGCCGGCCAGCCGCGCCGCCAGCGCCTCCAGCAGGAGACAGCTCAGCCGGGCCGCCGCCGGACCGGGCGCGCCGTCGGCCTCGGTCCGGTCCTCCTCCCCCGCCAGACTCCGTTCCGCGTGCCGCAGATGGGTCAGGCCCCGGTCGAGTTCGCACCGGGACAGCTCACGGGCGGCCCGTACGAGGTTCGCGGCGGGGCTCGTGACCTCGGGCCCCATGGCGGAGAACAGCTCGGTGAGGTCGTCGGAGCGCAGGCCCGTGAAGAGCCGGCCGATGGCGAGGTCGTCGACGAGGGCGCCTGCGGTGAACTCCCAGTCCCCGGCGGCGGCCCCGTGGCCGAGCGCCTCCGTGAGGGTGCCCGAGCGGCGCAGCCAGCGGGCGGCCCGGCGGTGGAGTTCGGGCTCCAGGCCGGGGTGGCGCAGCCGCAGATGGGCGCGGAGGATCTCCCCGAAGAGCGGGTGGAGGCGGTACCGGGCGTGTCCGAGGTCCTCGACGAACGCGTTCGAGCGGTGCAGCGCGGCCAGGATGCCGGCGGCGTCGGCGCGTTCCGTCAGGGCGTCCGCCAGCTCGGGGGAGAACCGGTCCAGGACGCTGACCCGCAGCAGCAGGTCCTGGGTCTCGGGCGGCTGCCGGTCGAGGACCTCCGCGAGCAGGAAGTCGGCGACGGCGGTGCGCTCGGCCTCGAACCGCTTCAGATAGGTCTCCGGGTCGGGGTTCTCCCGCGCCGCCAGCGCGCACAGCCGCAGACCGGCCGCCCACCCCCGGGTGCGTTCCACGAGCGTCCGCGCGAGGGGCACCGGCAGCCGCAGACCGTGCAGGTCCAGCAGGACGGCGGCCTCCTCGGCGGTGAAGGCCAGCTCGGCGTTGCGGATCTCCGTCATGTCCCCGGCCGTCCGGTGGCGGTGCAGGGGCAGCAGCGGTTCGGTGCGGGTGACGAGGACCAGGCGCAGCCCCCGGGCCGCGTGGTGCAGGACGAACTCCAGCTGGTCGGCGATCTCGGGGTGGGTCACCCGGTCGTACTCGTCGAGGACCACGATCACGGGCCGGTCCCGGGCGCCCAGTTCCGCGGCGAGCCGGGTCAGCAGCGTACGGTCCACGCGGCCGGCGTCGGCGGGGCAGCCGGTCTCCGGTGGCAGGGGCACACCGGCGGTGCGCAGCGCCTGCAGGAAGTAGGCCCAGAACATGCCGGGGCCCTGGTCGCCGGCCTCGGTGGTGAGCCAGGCCACGGGCCGGTCCAGACCGGTCGCCCAGTCGGCGACCAGCAGGGTCTTGCCGGCACCCGCGGAGCCGTTGACCACGGTCAGCGGGGTGCGCAGGGCGTGGTCGAGATGGTCGACCAGGCGGGTCCGGCGGAAGAACGTGACGGGCCGGGCCGGAACGGCGAACCGGGTACGCAGGAACGGGTCCCCCTGGGGATCGGCACTCGGCACGACCGGCCCCGGACGGCTCTCCTCGGACCCTGCCACGGCGCTCACCACCACTGATCGACAGGACTTGGGCAGCGCTCCCCGTTCAGCATCCCAGTGTTCCCCCGCGCCTGCTCGGGGGAGGCGCGGGGCCCCTCACGAGACGCCACCCCGGCATTGCTGTAGCGATTACTACAATTGGAGTGAACGCTACGGTAAAATCTGGGCACGGGACCGCACAGGAGGCCATGCCATGACGAACACCCCCGGCCGGATCGACGTCCATCAGCACGCCGTGCCGCCCTTCTACCGCGATCTCCTCGCCAAGGCGGGGATCGCCGAGGCGGGCGGGCGCGCGCTGCCGGACTGGAGTCCCGAGGCCGCGCTGGAACAGATGGCCCTGCTCGGCACCGACACGGCGATCCTGTCCGTCTCCACACCGGGTACGGGCTTCCTCGCCGACCCGCGGGAGGCGGTCGCCCTGGCCCGGCGGCTCAACGACCACGGCGCGTCCCTGGCCGCCGACCGTCCGGACCGCTTCGGCCTCTTCGCCACGCTCCCGATGCCCGACCCGGCCGCCTCCGCCACCGAGGCCGCCCGCGCGCTGGACGGGCTGGGCGCCGACGGGGTCACCCTGCTGGCCAACAACCAGGGCACCTATCTGGGCGCCCCGGGGCAGGACCCGCTCTGGCGCGTCCTCGACGACCGCGCCGCCGTCGTCCTCGTCCACCCCGCCGAGCTCCCGGGCCCGTCGGTGCCGGGCATCCCGCCCTTCGCCGCGGACTTCTTGCTCGACACGTCCCGGGCGGCGTTCCTGCTGGTCCGCAACAAGGTCGTCCGCGACCACCCCCGCATCCGGTTCGTCCTCAGCCACGGCGGCGGTTTCCTGCCGTACGCCTCCCACCGGATGGCCGCCGCGATCTCCGCCACGACCGGCCGCAGCTCCCTGGACGTCCTGGACGACTTCCGTTCCTTCTACTTCGACACGGCCCTGTCCGCCGGCCCCGCCGCCCTGCCGAGCCTGCTCGCGTTCGCCCGCCCCGGGCACATCCTGTTCGGCAGCGACTGGCCCTTCGCCCCGAGCACCGCCGGCCAGTACTTCGCGACCGGCCTCGACACGGGTGTCGACGCGACGACGCTGGCGGCGGTCAACCGCGGCAACGCCGAGGCGCTCTTCCCCCGTCTGGCCGGCGCCCCCGTGGCCCGGCGGAGCGAGCCGGTCCCGGCGCGCCTGCGGCGGGCCGCCCGGCGCCGGGCGGCCCGCCTGCTGTTCAAGCTGGTCCAGCCGGGCGGCGACTGAGACCGCCTGGGCCGGTCAGCCCGCGCGCTCCGCGCGGGCCGTCAGGTCCAGCGCGACATCCGTGATCATGTCCTCCTGGCCGCCGACCATCCCGCGCCGGCCGACCTCGACGAGGATCGCGCGGGTGTCGAGGCCGTAGCGGGCGGCGGCCGTCTCCGCGTGCCGGAGGAAGCTGGAGTACACGCCCGCGTAGCCGAGGCTGAGCGTCTCGCGGTCGACGCGCACCTCGCGGTCCTGGAGGGGGCGTACGAGATCGTCGGCGGCGTCCATCAGCGGGAACAGGTCGCAGCCGTGCTTCCAGCCCATCAGGTCGGCGACCGCGACGAACGCCTCCAGCGGGCAGTTCCCGGCCCCGGCGCCCTGCCCGGCGAGGGAGGCGTCGACGCGTACGGCGCCGCTCTCGACGGCGACGACCGTGTTGGCCACCCCCAGCGCCAGATTGTGGTGGGCGTGGATGCCCAGTTCGGTGGCCGGGTCGAGGACGTCGCGGTAGGCACGGAACCGGTCGCGTACGCCGTCCATGGTGAGCCGGCCGCCGGAGTCGGTGACGTACACGCACGTAGCGCCGTAGGACTCCATCAGCTTGGCCTGGCGGGCGAGTTCGGCGGGCTCGGCCAGGTGGGACATCATCAGGAACCCGGCGACGTCCATGCCCAGTTCGCGGGCGGCGGAGATGTGCTGGGCGGAGATGTCGGCCTCGGTGCAGTGGGTGGCGACGCGGACGCTGCGGATGCCGAGGGTGTGGGCCTGCCGCAGGTCGCGCAGGGTGCCGATGCCGGGGAGCAGCAGCGTGGTGGGCACCGCCCGCCGGGTGGCGCCCACGACGGCCTCGATCCACTCCCAGTCGGTGTGGGCGCCGACGCCGTAGGTGATGCTGGAGCCGGCCAGGCCGTCGCCGTGGGCGATCTCGATCGCGGCGACTCCGGCCGTGTCCAGGGCCTCGGCGACGGCGCGGGCCTGGTCGGTGGTGTAGCGGTGCCGGACGGCGTGCATACCGTCCCGCAGGGTCACGTCCTGGACGTACAGCCGGGTCATCGCGCGGCCCTCTCGGTCAGGCGGCGGGCGGCCATGCGCTCGGCGGTGCGCAGCGCGGCCGAGGTCATGATGTCGAGGTTCCCCGCGTACGCCGGGAGGTAGTGGGCCGCGCCCTCGACCTCCAGGAAGACGGACACCTTCAGGGCGTCGCCGGTGCCGGGGGCGAGGGCGCGCAGCGGGTCGTCGGCGGGGACGCGGTCGAACTGGACCTTCTGCTTGAGGCGGTAGCCGGGGACATACGCCCGGACACGGCCGACCATCTCCTCGACGGACGCGGCGACGTCCTCGGTGGCGCAGTCGGAGACCAGGCAGTGCACGGTGTCCCGCATGATCAGCGGGGGCTCGGCCGGGTTGAGGACGATGATCGCCTTGCCGCGGGCGGCGCCGCCGACCTGTTCGACGGCGGAGGAGGTGGTCTCCGTGAACTCGTCGATGTTCGCCCGGGTGCCGGGGCCGGCCGAGCGGGAGGCGATGGAGGCGATGATCTCGCCGTAGTGGACGGGGGTGACCGCGCCCACGGCGGCGACGATCGGGATGGTGGCCTGGCCGCCGCAGGTGACCATGTTGACGTTCGGGGCGCCGGGATGGGCGTCGCCGTTGACGGGCGGGACGACGTACGGGCCGAGGGCGGCCGGGGTGAGGTCGACCAGGGTGCGGCCGAGGGGGCGCAGCACCTGGTCGTGGTGGCGGTGGGCGCCCGCCGAGGTGGCGTCGAAGACGATCTCGACGTCGGCGAACTCGTCCAGCCCGACGAGGCCCTCGACGCCCTCGTGGGTGGTGGCGACCTTGAGGCGGCGGGCGCGGGCCAGACCGTCGGAGGCCGGGTCGATGCCGGCCAGCGCGGCGATCTCCAGGCTCTCCGACAGCCGCAGGATCTTGATCATGAGGTCGGTGCCGATGTTGCCGGAGCCGATGACGGCGACCTTCGTCCTCCCGCTCGTCCCGCTCACCGCCGCTCTCCTTCCGGTTCCGGGGCGAACCGGACCCGCACGGAGCCCAGGTCCAGGATGTGGGCCTCGAAGGCGTCCCCCGGAGCGGCGGGCGCCATCGGGCCCAGGGCGCCGGTGAGCACCAGGTCGCCGGCGCGCAGCGGGTCGCCCCGCTCGGCGAGGGCCGAGGCCAGCCAGACGGCCGCGTTCAGGGGGCTGCCGAGACAGGCGGCGCCGGTGCCCTCGGAGACGGTCCCGCCGTCGCGGCTCATGGTCATCGTCACCGCGCGGAGGTCCACGGCGGTGAGGGGGACGGGGGTGGCGCCGAGGACGTACAGACCGCAGGAGGCGTTGTCGGCGACGGTGTCGACGAGGGAGATGTCCCAGCCGCGCACCCGGCTGTCGACGATCTCCAGCGCGGGCAGCGCGAAGTCGACGGCCCGCAGGACGTCGACGACGGTGCACTCGCGGTGCGGCAGGTCGCGGCCGAGGACGAGCGCGACCTCGGCCTCCACCTTGGGCTGCAGCAGCCGTCCGACGGGCACCTCGCCGCCGTCCGGCACGGCCATGTCCGCGAAGAGCGCGCCGAAGTCGGGCCGGTCCACGCCGAGTTGGCGCTGTACGGCCACGGAGGTCAGACCGATCTTGCGGCCGACGATCCGGCGGCCCGCGGCCTGAGCGCGGCGTACGTTCAGCTGCTGCACGGCGTACGCGGTCGCGAGGTCGCCGCCGTCGTCGAAGAGGTCGCGCACGGGCGGGCAGGGCACCCCGGTGCGGGTGGCCTCGGCCAGTTGGTCGGCGGCCTTGACCACGGCCGGTGGGTCGAGAGCGGGCGTCACGGTTGCCTCCGGGGCGAAGCGGTGGTGGAGCACCGATGCGGTGTCGGGGACACCGATGCGGTGGTGGCAACTCCGGTATAGACATCGGCTCCGGAAGAGCACAAACTTTGTTCCGTGGTACGGAACGGCGACACCGGCAGCATGCTGGACAAGGCGGCGATCATCCTTGAATGCTTCAGCCCGAGCGGTGGCCCGTTCCGTCTGTCGGAACTGTCGGAGCTGACCGGTCTGCCCAAGCCCACCGTGCACCGGCTGGGCGCGGACCTCGTCCGGCTGGGCTGGCTGGAGCGCACGGGCCCGCGGTACCGGCTCGGCGCGAAGCTGTTCGAACTGGGGTCGCTGGTGCCGCACCGGCTCGATCTGCGGGAGACGGCGCTGCCGTTCCTCCAGGATCTGTTCGAGGCGACCCGGGAGACCGTCCATCTCGGGGTCCGTGAGGGCCTGGACGTGGTCTATCTCGAACGCATCCACGGCCACGAGGCCCTGCGGCTGCCCTCCCGGATCGGCGGCAGCCTTCCGCTGAGCTGCACCGGTGTGGGCAAGGCGCTGCTCGCCTTCTCCGGTGCCGAGCTGACCGAGGAGGTCCTCTCGCAACCGCTGCCGAGCCTCACGCCGTACTCGATCACCGACCCGGCGCGGCTGCGGATGACCCTGGAGAAGATCCAGGTCTCGGGTCTGGCGTACGAGGAGCAGGAGGCCGCTCTCGGCGTGAGCTGTATCGCGGCGCCGGTCTTCGCGGGCGGCACCGCGGTCGCCGCCCTCTCGGTGGCCGTCCCCCGCTCCCGCTTCAGCCCCGCCCAGCTGGCTCCGGCGGTACGGACGGCGGCCCTGGGCCTGTCGCGGGTCCTGCGCCGGGGCGACTGAGCCGACCCGGGCCGGCCCTCACCGCACCCGCGTCCGGCACCACGCCCCGTGGCAGGTGTTCAGCGACCCCCGCGCGCCCGCCACGACCCGGCGCCACCACCCCGGCTCGCGAGGCTCTGCGGCGGGGCGGTTCCCGCCCATGACCAGGACCGGCTTACCGTACGGGGAGATCACGAGTTGCACGGGAGTTCGCATGGCCGCCAGCCGCCTGAAGAGGCCCACCGAGGGCGACAACGCCTTCGGGGCCATCGAGCCGCCCCGCAACGCCGAACTGATCCTCTCCGTGCTCGCGGTGACGGCGCTGGTGGAGGCGCTCGGGGTGCTGTCCGGATCGGAGGTGTGGCTGCTCGGGCTGCTGGTGTTCCTGCCGGGAGCGGCGTCGGCGCTGTGCACCGTCCGGCAGACCGCGTTCGTCGCCGCCTGGACCACGCTCGTCGTCACCACCACGGCGGTGGCGCGCGACCTCGACGCGAGCCGGTGGCTCGACCGGCTGCTGCTGGTCCTGCTCACCCTCGCCCTGGGCGTGGCCTCCGTGTACGCCTGCCACCGGCGGATCGGGCGCGAGCACGAGATGTTCCGGCTGCGCTCCACGGCGGCGGCCATGCAGCGGCACATCCTGCACCCGCTGCCCCTGCTCACCGACGACGTCCTGGTCAACGGGATCTATGAGCCCTTGCAGGAGGACCGGCTCGTCGGCGGTGACATCTACGACGTCGTCGCCTCGCCCTGGGGGACCCGGGTACTGATCGGCGACGTCCAGGGCAAGGGGCTGGCCGCCGTGGGCGCCGCGTTCGCCGTCATCGGCGCCTTCCGTGAGGCCGCCCATCGCGAGCCCACCCTCACCGCGCTCGCCGACGCCCTGGACGCTGCCGTCGTCCGCCACAACTCCTACGCCGAGAACACCGGCGACGACGAGCGTTTCGTCACCGCCCTGGTGATCGGTGTCGACGCGCTGACGGAGGAGGCGCAGGCCGTCAACTGCGGGCACATCCCGCCGCATGTGCTGCACGACGGCACGGTCACCTCGGCCGAACTGGACTCCGGTGTCCCGCTGGGGCTCGCCGAGCTGGCGGTGGAGCCCACGACCGTGGGCTGGTTCGCGTTCCCGGAGGGCGCGACGCTGCTGCTGAGCACCGACGGCCTCACCGAGACCCGCGCCGCCGACGGCACGTTCTACCCGGTCGACGAACGCCTCGCCGAACACCTCGGCCTCTCCCCCACCGAACTGCCCCGCGCCCTGTACGAGGACGCCCGCGCGTACGCGGGCGGCGGCGGTGTCCACGACGACGTCGCCGTGCTGACGGTCCGCCGCTCACCGCGTCGCTGAACCGGCCCGAACCCACACCGCACCGCGTCGAACCACCACCGAACCAGCGTCGAACCAGCACCGAAAAGGGTTTCCGCGACGCGGGACGGGCGTGGAGGGGCGCCTGGGCGTCCTGAAGCGATCACCGCGTGAACTCGCCTCTCTCCCGGCTCTCTTGACACTTCAACAGCCCGCTCCTACGTTGCGAAAACCTTTCAGGTCGCTTTTCCGTACCCCCCGGTTCACGCACATGTGTAGTCAACGGGACAGGGAGCAGCCGATGAGAAGACCGCACGTCCCCCTGGTACGGCGCCGGCGCACGAGGTGTGTCCTCGTCGCCCTGGCGCTCAGCGCATGTTCCGTCGTCGCCGCGCCGCCGGCCGCGGCGGCGCAGACCATCGGGTTCCCCACCTTCGGCGGACCCGCGATCCCGGCACCGCCCGTCGCCCACACCCCGGGCGACATGATGAAGTCGATCTACGACGCGGAGAGTTCGGGCACCGACTTCTGGATGGACCGGCTGCTCGCCCGCTCCGGCAACGACCCCGCCGGGCCCTGGCTGATGAGCCGCGGCCGGGCCCTGTTCATGAAGGAGCACAACCCGGCCCAGCTCGGGTTCGGCGGCAAGGCCGCCTACTGGGAGAGCATCAGCGACAACAACGCCTACACCGTGGCGCTCACCCCCGGCACCTTCACCGAACAGGTCGCCCAGCGCCGGCAGACGCCCAGCCACTGGAAGAGCGTCCACACCAGCGGCTCGGTCACCGTCGACCAGACCAAGTTCATCACCGACAACAACGTGGCCGTGACCAACCTGTCCATCAAGAACAACGGTTCCGCGTCCACGACGCTCCAGCTCCGGGCGACCTCGCCGTACGCCACCTCCGGCACCGGAAGCGAACTCACCGGCCAGGTCAACGCGTACAACAACCTGACCACCCTGCGCCCCCGCCTCACCGGCGACGGTTTCAGCGTCTCCGGCGGCGGCCTCAACCGGTCGGTGACGATCGCCGCCGGGGCCACGGTGACCGCCAAGGTGGTGATGGGCTTCGTCACCGACGAGATCCCGCAGTCGCTGACCGAGTACAACGCCTACGCCGGGTACTCGCCCGCGACCGCGTTCGCCACCCATGTCAAGGCGTACAACCTGTGGTGGGCGCAGAACGTGCCCTACATCGACGTGCCCGAGCCCGCGATCAAGAAGAACATCTACTACCGCTGGTGGCTGATGCGCTTCAACAGCCTCGACGCGGACATCCCCGGGCAGACCTTCCAGTTCCCGACCTCCACCGAGGGCGTCCTCGGCTACAACAACGCGATCGCGCTGACCCAGCCGATGCACATCGACGACCTCAAGTACCTGCGCAACCCCGCCTACGCGTACGGGGACTGGCTGAGCGTGGGCCAGACCTCCAAGGGCGGCCGTTTCCTCGACAACCCCGGTGATCCGGAGAACTGGTCCAACAGCTACACGCAGTACATCGCCGAGGCGGCCTGGAAGAGCTACCAGATCCACGGCGGCCAGCCGGGCATCGCGGGGAACCTGGCCCGCTACGCCGAGGGCGACGTCAAGGGACAGCTCGCGCACTACGACCACGACAACAACAAGCTCATCGAGTACGACTGGGGCGCCCTGACCGGCAACGACGCCGACGCCGTGTCCTTCCACTGGAAGCCCGGGAACATGGACCGCGCCGAGTCCGCCTACCAGTACAGCGGCGCGCTCGCCGCCGCCCAGGCCTACGAGTCGACCGGCAACACCGCCAAGGCCACCGAGATGCGTACGCTCGCGAACCAGATCAAGGACGCGATCGTCAACGTCCTGTGGAACCCGAACAGACAGCTGTTCGAGCACCGGCTCAAGTCGACGAACGAGTGGGTGCCCTGGAAGGAGATCAACAACTACTACCCGTTCTCCGTGGGAGCCGTCCCGAACACCGCCACGTACCGGCAGGCGCTGCGGCTCTACGACGACCCGGCGCAGTACCCGATCTTCCCCTTCTACACCGCCAACCAGGTCGACAAGAAGGCCGCGGCCGACGCCGGGGAGCCGGGCTCCAACAACTTCTCCACCATCAACTCGACCGTGCAGTTCCGGCTGTACTCCTCGGTGCTGCGGAACTACCCCAACTCCTGGATGAACGCGACCGACTACAAGAAGCTCCTCTACTGGAACACCTGGGCGCAGTACGTCGGCGGCAACACCCAGTGGCCCGACGCCAACGAGTTCTGGGCGGACTGGAACGGCAGCTCCATCAACTACCGCTCCTGGATCCACCACAACATCCTCGGCAGCAGCAACTGGACCGTCATCGAGGACGTGGCCGGGCTGCGCGCGCGCAGCGACGCCAAGGTGGAGCTGTCGCCGATCAACATCGGCTGGAGCCACTTCACCGTCAACAACCTCCGCTACCGGGGCGCCGACCTGTCCGTGGTCTGGGACGACCCGGCCGACGGTGTGGTGCGCTACCCGGGCATCCCGGAGGGCTACTCGGTCTACATCAACGGCGACCGGGTCGCCACGGTCAACTCGCTGGTGCCGCTGACCTGGGACCCGGCCACCGGTGACGTCACCACGAGCGGCACGGTCACCCACCACGTCGCCAAGTCCGGGCTGAAGGCGCCGAACCAGGTCGTCCAGGACAGCCCGCAGATGGTCGACATGCTCGCCAAGGCGGGCGTCGACCTCACAGCCGACCTCACCAACCTGGCCGCAGGGGCGACCGTGTCCGCCTCCCACACCGGGTCCGGCAGCAATGTCTCGGGCGCGGTCGACGGCTACCCGACCAACGAGCCCTTCTGGGGCGCGGGCGGCTCGGCCAACAGCCAGGACTGGTACGAGCTGAACCTCGGGACGACGCGCACCTTCAACGAGGTCCGGCTGCACTTCAAGGACAGCCGCCCGGCGAGCACGACGTACCGGGCGCCGTCGGCGTACACCGTCCAGTACCACAACGGCAGTTCGTGGGTGAACGTCCCCGACCAGACGAAGAGTCCGACGGCACCGCGCGCCAACTACAACCGGGTGCAGTTCCCGTCGGTCAACGCCCAGCGGGTGCGGGTGCTGGCCACCAACGCCTCCGGCGCGAAGACGGGGCTCACCGAGGTGAAGGTGTTCAACCGGGGCGGGGTCCAGCCGCCGGGCAACCTGGCGACGTCGGCCACGGCTTCGGCGTCGTACACCTCCTCCTGGGAGAGCGTCACCGCCGTCAACGACGGGGTCGACCCGCCGTCGTCCAACGACACCGTGAACCCGCGCTGGGGGACCTGGCCGGAGACCGGGCAGCAGTGGGCCGAGCTGACCTGGCCGTCCGCGAAGACGCTCAACAAGGCGGAGGTGTACTTCTTCGACGACGACCAGGGCATCGACATGCCCGCCTCGTGGAAGCTCCAGTACTGGAACGGCAGCGCGTACGTGGACGTGCCGGGAGCCGGGGCGTACGGGCTGGCGAAGAACCAGTACAACACCGTCACCTTCGACGCCACGAGCACCACCCGGCTCCGGGTGCTGCTCACCGGCAACGGCACCAACTCCGTCGGACTCCTCGAAGCAAAGGTGTACGGACCGTGACTCGTTCCAGGTCTCTCTTCGCGCTGATCGCGTCGGTCGCGCTGGCGGTCGCCTTCCTGGTGGTGCCGCAGCCCGCTGCCGCCGCGGTCTCCTTCACCTCGACGGGGGTGAACCAGAACGGCGGCAACTGCCTCGATCTGCCCGGCGGTTCGACGTCCAACGGGACTCAGCTGCGGGCGTTCGCCTGTGCCAGTGGGGCGGGCAACCAGAGCCTCTCCTTCACCCCGGTCGCGGGGACGGCCGACGTCTACACGATCACCACCCAGTCCGGGAGTTGCGTCGACGTGTACGGCGCCTCCACGGCGGACAACGCCGCGATCATCCAGTGGCCGTGCCACGGCGCGGCGAACCAGCAGTGGCGGCTCAGCCCGGTGTCGGTCGCGGGCACCGACAAGACCTTCAACCTCGTCTCCGTCGGCTCGGGCAAGTGCGTGGCGCCGAGCGGCGGTTCGTCGGCGTCCAACACCAACCTGGTGCAGCTGCCGTGCGCCACGGCGAACGGCAGGGTGTGGCGGCTCCCCGGCTTCACCGGCGGCGGCACAGCCCCGAGGACGTTCACCAACCCCCTCGTCCAGCGGGGTCCCGACCCGTGGCTGACGTACCACGACGGCTTCTACTACCTCGCCACCACGACCTGGAACTCGACGGTCACCATGCGTAAGTCGAGCACGCTCGCGGGGCTCTCCAGCGCGACGGAGCAGGTCATCTTCAATCTGACCCGGCCCAATGGGGCGGGCACCATGTGGGCACCGGAGTTCCACCTTCTCGACGGGCCCAACGGGAAGCGCTGGTACTTCTACTACACGGCCGGGCGGGAGCCGTTCGACCTGGGCACCCAGCGGATCCATGTCCTGGAGAGCGCGGGCCTGGACCCGATGGGCCCCTACTCCTTCAAGGCGGACCTGCTCGACCCGACCCAGGACAACACCTGGGAGCTGGACCCCGGCATCCTGCAACTCAACGGTCAGCTCTATCTGTTGGGGACCTACTACAACGGCTCGCAGCCCATGTTCATCCGGCCGCTGTCGAACCCGTGGACCGCGAGCGGCACCCGCCGGGTGCTGTCCACGCCGACGTACAGCTGGGAGACGGTGGGCGGCGCGGTCAACGAGGGCGCCGAGGTGCTGCAACGGGGCGGGAAGACCTTCATCGTCTACTCGGCCAGCCACTGCTCGACGCCCGACTACAAGCTCGGCATGCTCACCTACAACGGCGGCGATCCGCTCAGCTCCTCCTCGTGGGTGAAGTCCCCGAACCCGGTGTTCCAGCGGTCCAACGCCAACGGCGTGTACGGCCCCGGCCACAACGGCTTCTTCAAGTCGCCGGACGGGACCGAGGACTGGATGGTCTACCACGCCAACAGCTCCGCCTCGGGAGGCTGCGACATGAACAGGTCCACCAGGGCGCAGAAGTTCACCTGGAACGCGGACGGCACCCCGAACTTCGGGACGCCGGTCGCCGCCGGGGTCACCCTGACCGCGCCGTCGGGCGAGTAGCCGGACCGTTTTCTCCGGATCGTCCCAAACCGCTTGCCGGGGGCGGGCGCCCTGCCCATCCTTGAGCGGTGAGCGATGAGCTGGAGCATGCCGGACCCGACCTCACGACGGCGCTGCCGAGGCTCGTCGACGAACTGGGCCGGGTCCGGGCGCTCGGACTGCCCCGGCTGCACGAGGCGGAGCTGGAGACCCTGCGCTCGTGCGTCGCGGGCGAGCGCAGGGAGCGCGGGGAGCCGGAGGCCGTGGAGCGCCTGCTGCACACCGTCGTGCTGGGTCTCGACGGGGAGCTGCTGCGCGACGCGGCCCTCCACTCGTTCGGCTTCGCCCCCGGCACCCGTGATCTGCCGGGCAAGGAGCGCCGGGCACGGGCGGCCCATGTCTACGGTGTCGGGGCGGAGCGGTTCCGCAAGCATCAGGAGAAGCTGATGCTCCATCAAGTGGCGCGTGCCGTACTGAACTTCGAGGGACAGGTTCTGGGGCCGGAGCCGGGGCCGACGCACGTGCCGGTGCAAACGCCGAGCCCGGCCCAGGCCCAGGCGCCGGTCGTCCCCGTCCGTGCCGGGCGGCATGTGTTACGGACGGCCTTCGCCCACGGGGACGTGCTCCTCACGCTCCACGTGGCGCCCATCGAGCTGGTCACGGGCGTGGATGTGCTGGTCTCCTCGGAGAACATCTACTTCGAGATGTCGAAGACGTTCCGCCGCACCGTCTCCGGGAGCCTGCGGCGGGCCGGCGCCACGAAGGACGCCGTCGGCCGCATCACGGACGACGTGATAGCGCGGCAACTCGCCGACTGGGTAAGGACGTTCGGGGTGCCGGGCCTGCCCGTGACGGCGGGCACGGTCGCCGTCACCTCACCGGGCGCCCTGTCGGCGCAGGGGGTGCGGCGCATCCTGCACGCGGCGGTCGCCACGCCCTCGGCCCGGGGCGACGGATACGAGACGGCGCCCGCGGCCGTCGCGGCGGCCGTGCGGCGCGTCTTCCAGCTGGCGGCGGCGGAACGGCGTACGGGCCGGGTCGCCCTGAAGTCCATCGCGCTTCCCCTGCTGGGTGCGGGCCGGGGCGGTCTCGACGCGCGGACCAGCGCCGAGACCGTCGTGGAAACGCTGGAGCAGGTGCTCAAGGCCGACCCCGACTGGTCGGTGCATCTGGTGACCCGCAATCCGCTCAGCGCCCGCGCGGTGATCGATGTGGTGACCGACCGGCGCCCCTGAAATTACGGACGGCGGTAAGGCGCTACGACAGGAAAGAGCACGACGACAGGAAAGAGCACGGTATTCGAGTTCACTCGCCCCGTGGCACTCGAATACCGTGCTGCATTCCTCCCGCATCCCCCGTGGCCTTTCACCCGGAATTATGCACGGGCCACGGCGGGTGCCAGAACCCGTTTCACCGATCCCCCGGGGAGAAACCGGAAAACAACCGGTTCCCGCCCGGACGGCGCCCGGGACGGAGTTCAGGAACCGATGCCCGGCGCCGGGTCCACCGCCCCCAGCTCGATGCCGTACTCCGCCAGGGTCGCGGCCAGCCAGCGCTGCCCGTCCTCGTCGTCGAGGGCCCTCGGCGGCTCGGCGGTCACCGTCAGCAGATCGGTCCGCGCGGCGGCGCCGAACAGCACCAGGGACTCATGGGGACCGTCCAGGCGCGACTGCCAGACGAAGCCGTCCGCCCACGGGGCCTCCTCCCGCAGCCAGTGCCCCCAGCGGCGGGTGAACGCGTACTCCGTGGGCTCGGACCCGACGAGCCACCAGTCGCTCTGCCGTACGGCGTTGAGCTGGACGATGCTGCACAGGGAGACCAGTTCGACGTCCCGGGCGAGCCGCACCTGGGACAGCACCCTGCCTTCGAGCTCCTTCGACGGCAGGATGCGGGGATTGCCCGCGCTGTCGAACCGCAGGGCGCGGACGAACCGCTCGACGACCGCCGTCTCGGGCCTGGGGGCCGCGTACAGGTACGCGTAGGAATCGTTCGGGGTGCTGTCGAAGCGACCGCCGCCGAAGTGGTGGTCCTGCGGCTCCGGGTTGAAGCCGTCCGCCGGGCGGCGCACCGAGTGCACCCGGTACAGCAGGTCACCGGCCTTGCGGACCGTCCTGCGGGGGTTCGCCGTGCCCTTCGCGGGCAGGTTCGCTCCACGGGCCATGTCAGTAGTCCTCCCCCACCACGCGCGCGGCGGCGAGCAGTTGATCGTCCAGCCCCGCGCCGAGCAGCGTCGCCGGCGCGGCGTCCAGCCATGGATTGGGCCCCAGCCACCAGTCGGCCACACCCCAGGGGTCGGCCGCCGCGCCGAGCAGCGCGTTGACGGTGAGCACCACCGGACGCGGATGTCCGTCCGCGTCGAACTGGAAGGCGGGCAGCCGTGCCGGTCCCCCGGCGGCCGGGAGCCTGATCAGGTCGGGCTGGTCCGGCCGGCTCCCGAAGTGCTCCGCCAGCTCCCCGGCCGTCAGGGCGGGCTCGGCCAGCAGCCGGTCCCGGGCCGAGGCCCAGCGCGTCCCGGCCGTCCCCCCGCCCGTCTCCCCGCCCGTCCCACCAGCTCCGCCGTCGCCCGCGGAGGTCCGGGCGGCGGGCCGGGCGCCGGTCGGGCGGCCGTGGGTGCCGTCCGGCGTGAAGCGCTCCAGGAGCACCTCGTGCGGCGGTCGCCGCACGAGGGACGAGGAGGTGTAACGGCGGCCCACCGCCCTGCCCTCGTCACCCGGCAGGGCCACGCGCAGATGGGCGGCGACGGCACGCGTGATCCCCCGCAGCCGCTCCTCGCTCCCGCCCTCGGCGACGAGGTCCAGCAGGACGTCGAGCTGTGCCCGGTCCTCCGGGGAGAGCTTTTCCCGGATCGACTGCGGTTCCGACACGAGCGCGGCGATTAGTTGCTGCTCGTACTCGTCCATTCGTTCCCCTCCTCGAATCCGGAATCCGGATGCGGAAGTACGCTAGTGAGCTACGATCCGATTGGCAATTCGCGAGCCGGGGGCGGGGGTTCATTCCCCCGAGGCGGACAGGGGGCTTTCGTGTACACGGATAATCAGGGTCCGGACGATCACTCCGGGGAATCCGGCGGCATGGATCGTTTTACCCGGATCGACACCGCCCTACGACTTCTCGAAGCGGCCGAGGAAGCCATGGAGCGGGACGAGCGGGAGCGGGTCGTGGAGCTCCTCGACGAACTGGAGCGGACCCTGGCGGGACTGCCCGGCTCCCCGGCCGGCGAGGGCGAACGGCGGCTGCTGCTCGGGATGTCGGCCGACGCGGCCCAGCTGCGCCACGCGCACGGACAGCGCCCCGAGGACCTCGACGACGCGATCGCCCGCCGGGACGCCGTCCACACCCTGACCGCCGAGGCGTACACCTCCCCGGGGCCCGAGGAGCCGCCCGAACTCGGTGAACTGATCCTGATCCGCTCCCAACTCGCCCTCGACATCGCCGAGCGCTGGCGCACGAGCGAGCCGGGGCCGCGCCGGTCCGCCGACGCCGACCGGGTCGCCGAGCTGCTCGGCCCGACCCTCGACGGCCCGGACGCGCAGCATCTGCCGGACCCCGCCCAGTGCCATCTGGTGCTCGGTCTGGTGCTCTCGAACCGCTGCCGCTGCGCCGAGCACGACACCCCCGAGCGGCTCGCGGACCGCGACGCCGCGATCCGGCATCTGCGGACGGCGTACGACGCCGACGACCTCGACCCGGAGCTGCGCCCCGTGGTCGCCTTCGACCTCGCGCTGCTCTCCTACCTCCGACTGGCCGACCGGTACGACAGGTCGGAGCGCCCGCCCGGCGCCGGGGACGCCGCCTCGGAGTTCGGCGCGCTCCTCGACCTGCTGCGCCCGCTCACGGCCGACCCCGGTCAGGACGGCGCCGACGCGGCCGAGCTGGGCGCGGACATGTGCGACGCGCTCACCCAGTACGACAGCGGTCAACGGGCCCAGGCCACCGCGATCGGCTGGTACCGGGCCGCCCTCGCCCACCCCGGGCTGCCCGCCGAGGCCGCCCATCGCGTCGCGACGAATCTGGGGCTGGCGCTGGCGGAACGCTCCGAACGCAACCGGGAGGCACAGCACCCCGGTGACCCCGCACCGGCCGTCGACCGCGCCGAGGCGGACGGCCTGTGGGAGGCGGCGCTCACCCGGCTGCCCGCCACGGCCGAGGCCGGGTCCGAGGAGCACGAGGGCAGGGTGGCGTGTCTGGCGGGCATCGTCGACCTGCTCTGGATCGAGCATACGGACGGGCTGCTGGACGAGGACGGCACCGGCAGGCTCGCCGCCCGCGCCCGTGAACTCGCCGCTCTCATCGGCCCGGACGACACCGACCGGGCGCTCCTCGTGCTCAAGGCCGCGATCGCCCTGAACCGGCGGGCGATCGACCGCGGCATGCCCTACATGTACGACATGACCAACAGCGTGCTGATGACCGGCACCGTCGATCCGGACCGGGCACTGGCCCGCACCGGACCGCGTATGGTGGCCGATCTCCGGGACGCCATCGACCTGTTGCGCACGGCGAGCGGGCTCTACCACCACGAGGACGAACTTCATCTGGGAGCCCAGTGCATCCTGGGCATCGCGCTGCTGCTGGACTTCGCCTGCGCCCTGCCCGAGGTCCGC
Source organism: Streptomyces griseiscabiei (assembly GCF_020010925.1). Classification (NCBI taxonomy): domain Bacteria; kingdom Bacillati; phylum Actinomycetota; class Actinomycetes; order Kitasatosporales; family Streptomycetaceae; genus Streptomyces; species Streptomyces griseiscabiei. The sequence goes on from NZ_JAGJBZ010000001.1 coordinate 2,236,153, forward strand.
CACGCCTCGCTCCGGGACGCCCTGCGGATCCTGCGGGTGGTCCTCGAAGGGCTGCCGGTCGACAGCGACCTGCGGGACGACGACCTCCACGGGGCCTTCCGCACCGCGATGCTGTACCGCGTCTGGTACACCGAGCCGTTCACCGCCGCCGCGCAGAACCCCGGTGAACCGCTCGTGCCGGATGTCACGGGGTTCCCCTCGGTCGAGGACGATCTGCAACTGCTCACGGGGCTGTTGGACCCCGACACCCTCGACCGGGAACCGTATCTGGTCCTCATCTCCGTCATGGTGGGGCTGATCCGGTCACCCGAGGCGATGCCCTCGGCGGCGAACTGCCGTACATGGTCCGAGAGATTGCGGCGGGCCGTCCCCCGACTGGAGCCGGAGGCCTGGGGGCTGAAGGCGGTCATGCTGGCCATCGCCGGCACCCTGGGGCTCGTCCTCGACAGGACGGGCGAGGCCACCCTCACCGACCGGGCCACCACGACGGCGACCCTGCGGCAGGCCCGCGCCCTGCTCCCGCCGGGGTCCTCGATGCGCGGGATGATCGACGACGCGCTGCGGCACGGCGCCATGACCGACCTCCAGGCACTGCTGCGCACCCTCTTCCCGGGCATGGGGCGGACGACGGCGCCCCCGCCCCCGGGACGTCGGGCGGAGCAGCCCGCCCCGTCCGATCCGGCGGACGACGAGGGCGCGCCCACGCCGCCCGCCATCGACCCCTCCGCCACCGTGCTGCTCGGCGACGGTTCGCCCGATCCGTTCGCGCTCCCGCTGGGCAGGGTCGCCGAGATCCTGGACGGTGACCCGGGGACGGCGGGCCCGGCCGAGGCCGCCGCCCGCTCCCTCGCCCACTACCGGCGCTGGCTGCGGCAACGGGACGGCCAGGACCTGACCCGGGCCATCGCCCTCGTACGGCAGGCACTGACCGCCCTCGCCGACGGCACGGCACCGGACGGCGCACCGAGGGCGGGGGCCGCCGACCCGGCCCTCGCCGACCGGTGTGGAGAGTTCCTGGCCCATCTGCTCCTCGACCGGCATGTGCTGCTCGGGGACCACGCCGACCTCGACGCGGCCGTACACGAGTACGACCTGCTGCTCGACCGCACGCCGGAGCGGCTGACCCGGCCGCCGCTGCCCGCCGTGCTGGCGGAGGCGGGCGACCCACGGGTGCCGCCGCATCTCTTCCACGCCCCGGAGCGCACCGCGCACGCGCCCTTCCGCGCCGAGCTGTTGGCGGCCGCCGGGTCGGCGTGGCTGCTGCTCGCGCGCTCCCGTCGGCGCCACTCCTCGGCCCTGGCCGACAACGCCGTACGGGCCTGGGCGGAGGCCAAACGCCTGCTGCCCGAGGACCATCCCGCGGTCCCGGCCGTCCGGACCGAACTGGCCGCGCAGGCGCTGCGGACGGCCCGCGAGGCGGGTGACACCGAGGCCGTACGGGCGGCGGTAGACGCCCTCGTCGAAGCCGCGACGGCCTGCCCGCCCCGCAGCCCCCACCGCCCCGCGCTCCATCTGCGCGCTGCGGCGGCCCTGGCCGAGCCGGGCGCGGCGGCCGTGTCCGGCGGCGCCGCGGTCCTCGATCGGGGGGTCGCGCTGCTGCGGGACGTCGTGGAGCGGGGGCCGCACGAGTTCCACGGGTCGCGGGCGCGGTGTCTGTACGGGCTGGGGAGTCTGCTGCTGGCCCGGCATCCGGACACGGGACGGCGGGAGGATCTGGAGGAGGCCCTCGCGGTGCTGCGGGAGGCGCGGGAGGTGCTGAACGCGAGCGCGGGCGACCCCTTCGCCGTGGCGCTGATCCGGACGCTCGCCCTCGCCCATCGCGCGTTCGGCCCGCACGACGGCGAACACCGGCGCGAGTCGCGGGAGGCGGGCCGGTCGGCGCTGACCGCCCACGGTCGTGCCGTCCTCCTCCAGTCGGGCGCCGACCACGGCCTCGAAGCCGCGCGGGCCATCGCACCCGACATGCTGCGGCTGGTCCGCTGGTGCCTCGCCGACGGACTGCCCGAGGCGGCCTTCGAGGCGCTCGAACTCGGCCGCGGACTCGTACTGAACGCCGCGACGACGAACGTCACCGTCCCCGATCTGCTCCGGGGCGACGGCCTGACCGCTCTCGCCGAGGAATGGGCCCGGGCCGCCGCCGACGGGCGCGGGGGCGGCCCGGGCGAGGTGCCGGACGACCTGCGGCGCCGGGTGCTGGACGCGCTGGCGGGCAGCGCCGCCGAGAAGCGCCTCGTCTCTGCGCCCGCGCCGGGTCTGCTCGGCCGCACCCTGCGCCGGCTGGGCACCGACGCGCTGGCCTACCTCGTCCCCGGCGAGGACGGCGCCCCCGGCCACGCGGTGATCGTCACGGCGACCGGGGCGGTCCGCTCGCTGCGGCTGCCGCGGCTGACCTCGGTGTCCGCGGGGCCCGTCGGCGCGTACGACCGGGCGCTCGTGGAGTTCCAGGAGGCGGGCCGGCTGAAGGCGCCGGAACCGCACCACCCGCTGGTCATGCACGAGTTGCACCGGAAGCGGCTGCTGCTGCGGGAGAAGGAGTGGCGGCAGGCGCTCCAGCGGCTGTGCGTGTGGGCGGGCGAGGCCGCGATGACGCCGCTGCTGGCCGCCGCCGAGGCCTGGTGGCCGGGCCGTGTCCCCCGGATCGTCCTCGCTCCCGTGGGCTCCCTCGGCATCGTCCCCTGGCACGCGGCGGGCGGCCCGGGGTCCGCCGCCCCTTCGGCACCCGGGACGGGGTACGCGTGCGAGCGGGCCGTCATCTCGTACTGTGCCAGCGCCCGTCAGCTCATCGAGGTGGCCGCCCGGCCCGCGGCCGTCCTGGGCCGGGGCGGCGTGGCCGTCGTGGTGGACCCCGGCGGGTCGCCGACGATGCACCGTGAGGCGGCGCTCGTGACGGCCCTGCATCCGGAGGTCACCGTGATCGGCGGCCTGGGCGGGGCGGGGGACGCCCGTGGGGCGGGGGCGGTGACGCTGCCGTCCGAACCCGGGTCGCTGGAACCCTTCCTGCCGGGCCGCGGGGCGGCACCGACCGCGCTGCTGCACGTCAACTGCCATGCGGACACCGGTCCGACGTCCAACGACTCCGTCCTCAGACTGGACGCCACGCACACGGTGTCGGTGCAGGACCTGCTGACCGGTGCGGCCGGCCGTGATCCCGGCATGCCCGGCGGTACGGTCCTGCTCGCCAACTGCACCAGCGATCTGACACTCAGCGACCACGACGAGGCGCTGACACTGGCGACGGCCTTCCTGGGAGTGGGGGCGACGGCGGTCGTCGGTTCCCGCTGGGCGGTCGCCGACGACCCCCGGACCACCCTGCTGGTGCTGCTCGTGCACCATCACATGAAGCGGGGCACACCGCCCCGGGACGCCCTGCGCGCCGCCCAGTTGTGGATGCTGGACCCCGGCCGGGTCCTGCCGCCGGAGCTGGCGGAGTTCGAGGCGCTGGTCGGGGACGGCACGAGCGGCCCGCTGGACGAGTTGGAGGTCTGGGCCTCCTTCGCCCACCACGGACAGTGAGGCCGCGGTTCAGGGGGCGAGGTCGTCGACGCCCAGATCGCGGCGCATCACCTGCCGCATGTCGGCGAGGGACGTCCACGCCGCCCGGAGCTCCGGCTCGAACGCGTCCAGGGCCGGGCCGTCCACCGTCGTTCCGGCGAGGGCCTTCTTGAGAACGCCGTAGCCGTGGTTGAGCCGGCGGCTGACGGCGCCGGCGGAGACGAGCACAGTCGTCGGCACCACCATCTGGGCCTCGGCGTGGCACTCCCGGTGGGCGGTGCGGCGCTCCTCCAGCTGCTGCAGACAGGCATCGACGCCGGTGCCGTCCCTGAGCGCGTGCAACAGGCTGACCTGGGCGGTCTGGTACTGGCGGGCGGCGGTGTTGAGCGCGGTGCAGCAGGCGCGGCGGAGGTCGAGCAGCTGGCCGTGCCGGGCCTCCGACAGTTCGGCCCGGCGCACCCGCTCGGCGTGCTCGCGTTCCTCGCGCCGCTGCCGGTCCAGCGCGTCGAGTTCGAGTCGCTTGGCACGGTCGGCCCGGCTCTGGGTCAGCAGCGCGGCGCCCAGCGTGCCGACGACACCGACCGCGGCGACCGCCAGGGCCACCCAGGCGTCCCCCATCGTCCCCCCTGGCTGCTCGGGCTGTTCGGGCTGTTCAGGTGTCGCCGAGGACCACGACCCTGCGGGGTGTGCCCGCGCCGGGGGTGGCGGTGGAGACGGCGGACCGGCCGGCGGGGACCGCGCGTTCGCGGCCCCAGGCGCGGATCTCCTCGATCTGTTCGGGGTTGCTGCGGCTGAGCGGGGCCGTGTTGGCGAAGGTGTCCTCGACGAACGAGGGGTCGAGCCGGTCGGCGCCGCCGCCGAGCAGGACCTCGGCGCCGACGTCGTGGAGCGCCGACTCGATGTCGGAGCCCGCGAAGCCCTCCGAGAGGTCCACTAGGCGGTCGAGCTGGTCCGGGTGGGGTTCGGCCTTGACGTAACGCCGGTAGTAGAGGGTGATGATCTCCCTGCGGTCCTGGTCGTCCGGCAGGTCCACGAAGAACAGTTCGTCGAAGCGTCCCTTGCGCAGCAGTTCGGGCGGCAGACTGCGGACGTCGTTTGCGGTGGCGACGACGAAGACACGGGAGTCGGACTCCTGGAGCCAGAACAGGAACTGGCCGATGATGCGCTGCTGCACGCCGGAGCTGTCGTGGGCGCCGGCGAGTCCCTTCTCGATCTCGTCGATCCACAGGATGCACGGGGCGACCCGGTCGGCGGCGTCCAGCGCCTCCCGCATCCGGCCCTCCGACTCGCCCAGATAGCGGCCGTGGATGCTGGCCATGTCCAGTCGGTACAGGGGCAGTTGCCACTGCTGGGCGATGGCCTTCGCCGACAGGGACTTCCCGCAGCCGGGGACGCCGACGAGCAGGACACCGCGGGGCGGGCGCAGTTGGGTGCCGCGCAGGTCGGTGTGGATGAGACGGTGCTTGCGCTCCAGCCAGCCGCGCAGGCTGGTGAGTCCGCCGACGGAGTAGTCGACGTCCTTGCGGGCGAGGCGTTCGAGACCGGCGAGATTGCTGAAGATGCGGTCCTTGGAACCGGCGAGGGTCAGGACGTCGGCGGCCTCCACCGAGCCCTTGGCGATGAGGGTGGCCAGGAGGTTCACCGCCTCGCCCTCGGTGACCCCCTGGAGGAACTCGGCGGCCCGGCGGGCGTCGTGCTCGGTCCAGGCGATGGAGACGACGCCCCGGTGGTCGCCGAGGAAGCCGCTGATGGTCGCATACATCTCGTCGGCGTTCGGCAGGTCCAACTGCAGGCTCATGCCGAGGCGTTGCAGTCCGCTCCAGATGGGGTTGTCGGTGATGAGGACGACGCATCCGGCGTGGGTGTCGGCGATCCGGGCGAGTTCGGCGACGTTGCGGGTGAAGGGGGTGTCCGACTCCAGTTCCCCCGGGTCGACGAGGACGAGGGTGGCGTGCGGACGGGCACTGAACTGGGCGGCGGCGAAGTCCATGGCGCCGGTCAGCGAGCGGTCGTCGAGGACGGCCGCCCCCGACCGCAGATCGCGCAGGCCGGTGGCCCTGGTATGGATCCAGAACTGCTGGTTGGCGCGTCTCGGCTGGGTGGCGACCTCCTTCAGCATGCGCAGGGCGCGGGCCTGTTCGATGGTCCGCAGTCCGACGACGGGCACCCGCGCGGTGAGGTAGTTGTCCAGGTCACGCTTGCTGTCGGCGTAGTTCGCCATGGTGGGCTCGCTCTTTCGTGATGCCGTCGGGCAGGGGTGACGTCGGTCGGGGGTGCCGTCAGTCGGGGGTGACGATGCGTCGTCTCCCGGTCGGCTCGTACCAGCCGGCGGGCGGCGGGGCGGAGGGCTCGGACAGCACGGCGGTGAGGGGGTTGTCGCGCAGGGTGCGGCGGCGGGCCTCGACGGCGTGCGGGTCCGCGCCGTCCGCGAGCAGGGACTGCACACCCCGTTCGAGGTCCTCCTGGAGCCGCCGTGTGTGCTCGTCCATGAGGCTCGCCATCCGGCGGCGGAAGTCGGCGGGCAGGCTGGTGTGGGTGATGACGGAGCGGACGGAGCGCAGTACGTCACGGCCGCGGGTGAGGGCACGTCCGACGGAGAACTCGTCGGAGGCGTCGTTCACCTCACGGACCATCACGTCGAGTCCGCTCTGCAGCCGCCGGTCGACGGCGGAGGCGATCCGGGTCAGCAGCCGCTGCCAGGTGTCGGCGGGCAGGTCGTCGGCGGCCAGCGGTGGCAGGTGGAGGGGGTCGGTGCGGTCGCCGTCGGCCCACCGGTCCAGGGTCCTGGCCCAGATCTGGTAGTCGCTCCCGCCTCCCCACCGGGCGCGGTTCACAGGTCCCTCGACGGGCGGCGCACGAGCTGTTCGCCGGGCGGCAGGGGGTCCCAGGCGGGCAGGTCGGTGACGGTCCGCCGCAGCCGCCGGGTGACGGGATCGGGCGCGGGCGGCCCCGGCGCCGGTGACGTGGCCGAGGCCCAGGGAGCGGGTTCGGACGGCGGCGCCGGCGCCGGAGGCGGCGGTACGGGCCCGGGGGCGGCATCGGCGTCCCGCTGGTCGGGCACGGCCGGGGCCCGGGTGGGCCGGGGCGGCGCCGCGAAGGGCCGCAGATGTTCCGGGATCTCGGGCCTCAGCCACGGGGGCGTGGAGTCCGGCGAGAAGGGGAGGTCGTCGCTCATGATGGGTTCCTCTCGGCGGTCCCGGTCGGCTCAGTCGCCGGCGCCCACGACGCGGCCCTCGAAGGTGGCGGGCGCGTGGGCGGCGGTGTTCAGGGACGCGATGAAGTTGCGGGCCTCGGCCTCCACGAAGTCGGCCGCCCAGTAACGCTGTTGCCAGTCGGTGAGTTCGGCGTGGGCGCCCCTGAGCCGGCCGAGGGCGTCCTGCATGTGCCGGCCGAGCAGTTCACGGGCCTGTTCCTGTGCGGTGCGCCCGGCCTCGGTGCGGTTGTGGAGGACGATGCCCCAGATGCCTCCGACGGCGATCGCCGCGAGCACGGCGAACCCGACGTGGACCCCGAGGAAGACGATCAGGATCGCGGCGACGGCGGCGCCGAGGAGGGCGAGCTGATTGGTGTAGTTGTAGGCCAGCGACTTGATGTACATCTCCACATAGGCGGTCCAGTGCCGGGTCAGTGACGCCTCCAGCTCCGGCAGATCGTCGGTGAGCGGCTTGGTCCAGGTGGTGAGCTTGAAGCGCTGGGTGCCGTGGCCGACGCCGTAGGTGTTGCGCAGGGAGATCTCGATCTTGGGGGGCATGGCGGCCCGGTAGTCGCGGCTGAACCCGGCGTGCGCCTGCGCGAACCATTCCTGGCACGAGGCGACGGCCAGTCGCTGCGCGGCGGGCGAGGCGCCCACGGCCGTGGGGTCGAGGGCCGCGACCGACTGCACGCTCAGGTAGTTGCGGGTCTCGTCCAGCGCCTCGGACCGCATGTCCGCCTCCTGCCGCGCGGCCTCCTCGTCGCCCTCGTGGCGCACGATGGCCTCGTTCAGCAACAGCTTCCGCTGGAGGGGGAGTTCCTCCTCGTCCGAGTTGCTGACCAGGGCGTCGAGGATGTCGTCGACCGTGTCCTCCAGGTTGGGCGCCGGGAGGATCTCGCTCTCCATGAGGGAACGGAAGCGGCTCAGCAGCGCCTCGTGCGCGCGGGCGCGGGCGAGGAGGTCGTCGAGCACCGGCCACTGGGGGCAGACGGCGGCCAGCCTCGGGAAGTCGTCCTCGGCCGACGGGGCCTTCATGGAGTCGATCTCCTGCCGCCAGCGTCCCACCTGGGCCGCGCGCACGGCCTCGTCGTCCAGCAGCCGCCGACGCCATTCGTCCAGGGTGCGGCTGAGCAACTGACGCCCCTCGGGGCCGAAGGCGCCCTGGGCGACACACTCCAGGACGACCTGGATCTCCCGGCCGAGGACCCGGGGGTCCTGTCCCTCCAGATAGTGCCGCAGCCAGCGTACGGAGGCCTCCTGCCGGCCCTGGCGGCGGAGGGTCAGCGCGAAGAACAGGGACGTCTTCGACGTCGAGCGTCTGAACGCCTCCTCCACCGCCCGCGCGCACAGCTCCTCGTCGTCGCCCGCCCACGCCGCCAGGCCGACCAGGGCGGGTGCCAGCCAGTAACGCGACGTCTGCAGCATCAGCTCTTCGCTGAGCTGCCGGACCGTCTTCTCCTGGGCGAGCCCGGCGTCGAAGGTCTGGAGGATGCCGATCGCGGTCCGGCGGACCACCTTGTGATGCCCGTACTTGTGCTCGATCTCGTCGTTGATCCCGACGATCCGCGTCTCCGCGCGCTGGGCGGCGGCGATGCGTTCGGTTCTGCCGACGTGTTCCAGGAATTTCTCGTAGAGCACTTCCAGCCGGTCCCGGGTCTTCGCCGACACGGCTCTGACCTCCCGGACCTCACCGTCCACCTGCTCGATCTGGCCGCCGAGCGAGCGGACGGAGTTCTTCAGCTGGCGTTCGAGGTTGTCGATGCTGTGGAGGATGGGGTTGAGGTTGATCTCGCTCACGCGGGTCTCCGTTCCGGGCCGTTCCGTGCCATGCCGTGCCGTGCCGTTCTCGTGGAGCGCGGTCCGCCGGTCCGCCGGCTCAGGGCCTGACGACACCGCCGTCGGGCAGCACGGGCAGGACCAGCCCGTCCGTGTACACCTCGACGAACGCGTACGCGCCCGAGCGGGCCAGCATGCGGGCGGCGTCGAAGGGCGGGGGCATCACGTCGTGGGCCGCGCAGTGGCCCAGAATGCGTCCGTCGAGGCCGAGCCGGTGGTCCACGTAGGGGGAGCCGAGCAGACACGGCGCGACGTATCCCACGGGGACGGGCGCGCCGCGGCCGACGTACTCCTCACGGAGCCAGGCGGCGATGTCCTGGACCGCGGCGTCGTCGACGGCGGCGTCCAACCGGCGCACCCGGCCGAGGAGTTCCGGTGTCCGGGTGGCGAACAACTCCCGGGTGGCGGCGGGTCCGGTCGCCGGGGGCGCGGCGACGCGCGGGGCGTGCGGCCCGACGGAGGTGCCCGGTGGCACGACGATGCGGCGCGGCCGCTCAACGGATCCCATGAGTCCCCCCTGCTGAACATGGCCCGACATGCGTCTCGTCGGTGACGCGCGGTATCCGAAGGGTATTGACGCCCCATCAACAGCGCCTAAGTTGAGCGATATCAATCGACAATGACCGTTTACTACCCGGATAAGTACCGGATAACAACCGGACGCCGCCCCGGCAAGGAGAGCGGTCAGGCGAGCGATCAGGCGAGCGGTCATTCCGGCTGCCGTGCCGGCGATCACTCAGTCGGCGCACTCCACACGACTGAGGAATTCATCAATGGTGATCCTGGCCGGTGCCGGTCGGAGGCATGGGCCGCCGCCGCGCGGGAAGGCGGCTGTCGTTGCCGCCTCCGTACGGGGCTCGCGTGCGAGGCTGGATACGAGGACTGTCGGGACGAGGGTGGAGCGGAGGACGGGTGTGGACTGGGACCGGTTCGCACAGCAGATGGCGTCGATGGCGCGGGATCTGCTGGCGCAGCCCTCCGTGGCCGCCACTCTGGAGCGGATCACCGCCTCGGCCATCGAGCTGGTGGAGGGCTGTGACGCGGCGGGCATCCTGGTGCTGCACGGCTCGTCGGTGGAGACACTGGCCCCCACCGACCAGCTGGTGATCGACAGCGACGCACTGCAGGAACGGCTTCGCGAAGGGCCCTGCTTCGACGCCGCCCGCAGCTCCGAGGGCGACCGGGTCTTCCGCATCCCCGACTTCTCCGGCGAGGAACCGCGCTGGCCCGCCTACGCCCCCCGGGCCCGCCGCCTCGGGGTGGGCAGCATGATGGGTTTCCTGCTCTTCACCGAGGACGAGGATCTCGGCGCCCTGAACCTCTACTCCCGTCGGCCGGGCGCGTTCACCGAGGTCAGCGAGACGGCGGGCTGGCTGCTGGCCTCCCACGCGGCGGTCGCCTTCGCCAGCGCCCGCACCCACGCCCAGCTGGAGCGGGCCGTCGCCACCCGCCACGTCATCGGCGAGGCCATGGGCATCCTCATGGGCGCCCACCGCCTCACCGAGGAGGAGGCCTTCGACGTGCTGCGCCGCTTCTCGCAGGAGAAGAACATCAAGCTCCGCGACGTCGCCCGCCGGGTCTGCGAACAGGGCGGCCTCTGAAGATCCCGGGTGAAGATCCCGGGTGAAGGTCCTGAGTGCAGGTCCCGGGTGAAGGTGCGGGGCCCCGGCCGGGGGACGGCTCCTCCGGCACGTGGTCAGAACCAGAGAAGCCTGGGCCGGGACGACCCCCAGGGGAATGCCGTCGGACCCGGCCTGCCCATCAAGTCCCCCCGCCTCGGCTTCCCACACCTGTGTCCGGGTCACCGTCACCGGCGCGGAGCCGACCGTCGTCGGGGTCGCTCAGCCGTCCTTGCCCCGGCCGGTCAGCGCGTCGCGCATACGGTCGACGAGGCCCATGCCCGGGGCGAGGAGTTTGTTGGCCGGAGGGGTGTCCGGGGCCGCCGGGTGGGGCCGGGTCGGCGCCGTCTTCTTGGCGGTGCGGACCTTGTCGCCGAGGGTGTTCAGGGCCTCCGCCGGGCACGACGCGCGCAGCCGGGGGAAGAGGTTGCTCTCCTCGTCCTGGATGTGCGCCCTGATCTCGGTCGTCAGCTGGGCGATCAGCAGGTCGAAGTCCGGGTCGTCGGCCTCGCACCGCTCCAGCGCCTTCAGGGTGCGCTCGGCCTCCGCGTGGTCCGCCAGCTCCCGGTCGGCGATCGCGTCACCGTCCGGGACGTGTTCGCGGACCGCCGGGTAGAGGTACGCCTCCTCGGCGACCGAGTGACGCACCAGTTCGATGGTGACCTTGTCCGCGTAGTGCTTGCGCTGGGCGTCGCCGGAGGGCAGCGCCTCGATCTGCCGGAACATCTCCTCCACTTCCCCGTGGTCCGTGGTCAGTTCGGCGATGACGTCTCCACCGTGTCCCATGTCCCTCGCTCCTCTCCTGGATGCAACGCTGCCGCCATCCGTACCCGTCGGCCCCATGGACCTCGCGGCGCGGTCCCGAGTACCCGCGAACGGCCCAGCCACGCGGCGGGCGGCCTGGTGGCACGGATCACCCAGGAGCGCACGGGCCGGACCTACGAGCGCGCGGGCTGGTCGGCGATCAGCAGGGTGCGACCGGCGGGGCGGAAGCCGAGGCGGAGGTACACGCGGGCCACGGCGTCCTCCGCGTACGCGAGGAAGACGGTGCGTACGCCGTGGTCCCGGGCGTGGTCCACCAGGGCGGCCGTGACGGCGGCGGCCAGGCCCTGGCGGCGGGCCGAGGGCAGGGTGCCGATGCCGCCGATCTCGGTGGTGCCGTCCGCCGGGTGGTAGTGGCCGACGGCCAGCGGCGTACCGTCCGGGGCTACGGCGGCGACGAGCACCTTGTGCCCGGCGCGCAGCGCGGGGCGGACGGTCGCCACCGTGCCGTCCGCGATCAGTTCCTCGGCCACCGCCGACAACTCCGCCGGGCCCGCCGCACCCACCGTGGTGCCCGGCTCGGCGAAGGCCAGCCGTGGCAGGGCCAGGGCGGCGGGCAGCGCGGGGTCGGCGGCGGTCAGGGCGCGGAGAGTCACGCCGTGCGGCAGCGGGGGCGGGGCGATCACCCGGCCGGGGTCCAGAGCCAGCAGCGGGCGTTCCAGCACCGTCCGGCCGGCCGCCGTGATCACGGCGCGCAGGGCCGGCGCCGACTCGGCCAGCCACTCGAACGCCTCCGGTACACCGAGCGCGCGCTGCCGGGCCCGTACCCGGGCGATGTCGGCGGCGGTGACCGCCGGCTCCCGCCCCGCGACGGGCTGTGCGTGGCCGGGCCCGCCGTAGTAAGGGGCGCCCGGTTCCCTCCGTACGAACAGGCGCAGCGGGCCGAAGTCCTCGACGTCGGCGAACAGCGACGGCACGGTGGCGTAGTACCGCTCGATCCGGGTGTGCAGCGTCTCGCTCATGCGAGGCATCCCAGCACGCCGCCGGACCGCGCCGCATCCGGGATTCGGGGCGACCGGCGGCGGGCGACCGCCGTCGGCCGGACGGCGCGCGCGGCGCCCGTCGTACGGGCCCGTCGTGCGGGCCCGTGACGCACGCCGTCGTGAACTCGGCGGTGGGCCGGTCCCGTTCGGTGTCGATCCGCTCAACGGGCGGGTGCGCATTACGATCTCCGGAGTGCCGACCTCCGGCGGCGCACCCGGCCCGCACTCTCGAAGGACTCCCCCACCGCGATGCTCCACGGCACCCGTTCGACGACGGCGCCCCTCGACCGGACCGACCGTCTGCGCCGGTTCGGGTACGCCGGACGCCCTCCGAGCGACATCCGCGAACGGCTGGTGCCGCCCTTCCCGAAGCCGGCGACCCGGCTGTGGGAGCGCGTGGGACTCGGCCCGGAGCCGGCGTACCGGATCGCGCGGGCGATGGACTGGGTGGGGCCGCTGCTCATAGCCCTGCTGGCCGGAACGATTCGCTTCTGGCGCCTGGACCGGCCGCACGAACTCGCCTTCGACGAGACCTACTACGCCAAGGACGCCTGGTCGCTGCTGCGGCTCGGTTACGAGGGCACCTGGCCGGACCGGAAGATCGCCGACCCCCAGGTGCTGGCCGACCCCCAGGTGATCCCGCTCTCCGACACCGGGAGCTTCGTCGCGCACCCCCCGACGGGGAAGTGGGTGATCGCCCTCGGTGAGTGGATGTTCGGTCTGGAGCCGCTCGGCTGGCGCTTCATGCCGGCGGTGCTGGGCACGCTGTCGGTGCTGATGCTGTGCCGTATCGGCCGCCGGCTGTTCCGTTCGACGTTCCTGGGCTGTCTGGCCGGTGCGCTGCTGGCGGTGGACGGCCTGCACTTCGTGATGAGCCGTACCGCGCTGCTCGACCTGATCGTCATGTTCTTCGTCCTGGCGGCCTTCGGCTGTCTGCTGATCGACCGGGACCGGGCGCGGGCCCGGCTGGCGGCGGCGCTGCCGGTGGACGGGGAGGGGCGCGTGCGCCCGGACGCGGACACCGGCGACCGTGCCGGGACGGGGTGGCGGCCCTGGCGGCTCGCGGCCGGTGTCTGTCTGGGCCTGGCCGCCTCCACCAAGTGGAACGGTCTGTACTTCCTGGCCTTCCTCATGGTCCTGACCGTGCTGTGGGACGTCGGCGCCCGCCGGGTCGCGGGGGCCCGCCGGCCGTACCGGGCCGTGCTGCGCAAGGATCTCGGCCTCTCGGCGCTGTCGCTCGCCCCGGTCGCCGTGGTGACGTACGTGGCGGCATGGACCGGCTGGTTCCTGTCCGACGACGGCTACGGCAGGCACTGGGCGGACGGCCGCGGCGGTGTCTGGTCCTGGATCCCGGCACCGCTGCGCGGCCTGTGGCACTACGAGTCCGCCGTCTACCGGTTCAACGTGAACCTGGACGCCTTCCACAAGTACGAGTCCAACCCGTGGAGCTGGCTCGTCCTCGGCCGTCCCGTGCTGTTCTCCTACCGGTCGCCCGAGCCGGGCGAGGCCGGCTGCCACGCGATCACCGGCTGCTCGCAGGCGATCGTCGCGCTGGGCACGCCGGTGCTGTGGTGGTCGGCGTGCTGTGCCCTCGTGTATCTGCTGTTCCGGTGGGCGCTGCGCCGCGACTGGCGCGCGGGCGCCGTGCTCTGCGCGGTGGCCGCGGGCTATCTGCCCTGGTTCCTGTACCAGGACCGCACGATCTTCTCCTTCTACGCCGTCGTCTTCGTGCCGTATCTGTGTCTGGCCGTCGCGATGACCCTGGGCGCGCTGCTGGGACCGCCGGGCGCGGACGCCGACCGTCGGGCGCGGGGGGCGATGGTGGCGGGGGCGCTGGTCCTGCTCATCGCCTGGAACTTCATCTACTTCTTCCCGATCTACACGGGGCTCACGATCCCGTATCCCGACTGGCAGGTCCGCATGTGGCTCCCCACCTGGATCTGACCGCCATGGACGATCTTCCGACCGAGCGGCTGGTGCTCCATCCGCTGACCGCCGCCGAAGCCGCCCGTCTGGTGACGGGCGAGCCGCCGGAGGGTGCCCGGTGGGCACCCGGCTATCCGGCCGACGGGGACGTGTTCGCCGCCGGGCGCTTCCTGGACCTCTGCGCGCACGCCGGTGATCCCAGGCCGTTCGGTGTGTTCGAACTCCGCCTGCGCGAGGACGGGCGGGCGATCGGCGGCCTCGGCTTCCACGGCCCCATGGACGCGGACGGCGGCGTCACGATCGGGTACGGCCTCGTCCCGGCGGCGCGGGGCAAGGGTTACGCCGCCGAGGCGCTCCGTGCGCTGCTGGCGTTCGCGCGGGCGCACGGCGCCACCCGGGTGAGGGGCGACGCCGATCACGACAACCTCGCGTCCCAGCACGTCATGACGGCGGCCGGGATGCGGCCGACCGGGGCGGACGCACGCGTCAGATACTTCGAGATCGTCTGGGCCTGACCGCGCCGGACGGCCGACGCGCCCCCGGGGCCGCGCGGTCGCTCCCGGCCCGGCTACCGTCGCGGGCCCGCGAAGGCGTACGCCGTCGTGCCGGTGAGCGCGAGGGCGAGCGCCGTCCAGGTGGGCGTGGCCGTGCCTGACGGCAGCAGCATCCAGCTCGCCACCCGGGACGGGAGGCTCGTCGGGGCCGGGGTGAAGGCCGTGAGCGACAGCCAGGCGACGGGCAGGGTCCACGCGTGGTGGGCCCCGCAGAGCACCGCGCCCAGGGCGGCGAGGCCCGTCAGCCCCGCGCTGTCGCGGACGACGAACGCGGTGTCGGCCAGTTCCGCCCCGCCCAGCGTCTGCACCGCGAGGAGCACGGCACCGGCGACCGTGCCGATGAGCAGGACGTGTGCCGCTCTGCGGGGCCGCCAGCCGATCCCGGCGGTGCGGTCCAGCGCGAGATCCTGCCCGCCGAGCCCGACCGAGGCGGCTGTCACCGCCGCGACGAGGACCAGCACGGACATCCGCGGATCGACCGACCCCCCGCCGTCCGGGGCGGCCAGGGTCCAGACCGCCACCGTGCCCGCCACCACCACGGCGAGCGAGGCGGGTATCCGCCGGGAGCGTGCGTACAGCGTCAGCCATCTCATCGGGCCGTACCGCCGTCCAGGATGTCCAGCGGGTCTCCCGAGCAGGCCACGGAGGCGGTGTGCGCCTTCCGGACGCGCGCGACCTGTTCGGACCACGGCAGTGCCTTGAGCTCCTCCAATACCGGCCGGGCCATGTCGAGTTGGTCGCCCGTCGCGTGCAGGGAGCCCTCGATCGGCCGGAGGTCCCCGAGGACCCAGCCCGCCACGACGCCCTGCGCGGCCAGTTCGCCGAGCGTGCCGCTCTCCTGGGCACTGCGGGCGGAGCAGACCGGCACCAGGCCCTGTCCGAGGAGGGCCCGTGTCAGCCGCTCGCCCCGGGCGTCGGCGAACACGTCGTCGTCGAAGTCGACGAGCACGGCCGTGCGGGACCGCTTCGGCGGAGCGAGGACCGCTCGCAGGGCGGTGTTCTCCCGGACGGTCGTCGGCGCCTCGGCGCCGAGGGCGTTCCGCAGGAGGCCGAGCGTCTTCTTCCCCGGGCCCGTGAGGTCGGCCAGCCGTTCCCGGTGCGCCGCCGACACGCACACCGGGCCGTCGCACACCTGGGCCGCGGCGGCCTCGTCGACGACGTACGCCCGGCGCGGGTCGGCGGGCAGGAGGAACAGGGCGAGCACCGCGCCCGCGAGGACGGGGGCGAGGGCGAGCAGCCGGGCGCGCGGCGTCGCGGCGGCCAGCAGCGCGAGGCCGGTCACGGCCATGCCGAGCAGCCAGACCGTCTGCCCCAGGTGCACGGGGGCGGAGAGGGTGAGGAACACGTTCCGCACCTCGGCCGTCATCGGTGACAGCAGAGCAACCCGGGTCGGTGCGGCGACCGCCGTCGGCAGTCCGGAGTCCGTGGACATCCGCAGCAGGTTGACGAAGACGAACGCGGCCACGGCCAGCGCGGGCGGGGTCAGCGGGGAGGGCAGGTGCCGGGCGATGCCCATGCCCAGCAGGGCGCCCGCGGGGAGCGCCAGCGCGCCGACCAGCGAGATCGGCAGCCAGCCGAGGTGCGTGTACTCGGCGCCGGTCACCTGGACCGCGCCCGTGAGGACGACGAGCGCGAAGGCCGAGGTCAGGGTGATCGCCGTCGCGCCGGCGGAGGTGGCCGCGCGGTGCCGGGCGGGGCGGGGTGTGGTCGTCAGCAGCTCGGAGATGCCCGACCGGTGGTCGCGCAGCCCCTGGAGGGCGCCGAGCGCCAGGGCGAGCGGCCAGACGAAGGCCAGCAGAAAGCGGGTCCACAGGGCCATGGAGGTCCACTGGCTCGTCCACGGCGCGGCGCCCTTCCACCACGGGTCGCTCAGCAGGTACAGGAACGCCAGGGCGAGGACGAGGGTCGCGGCGCCGGCCCAGGGGGCTACGGAGCGTCTCAGCTCGATGCGCAGGACACGGCCGTTCACCAGGTGCCCCTTCCCTGCCGGGGGTCGAGCAGCGCCGAGTAGCCGCGCTCCAGGGGGCTGTCGCCCACGTGCTCGGGTCCGCCGGCGGCGGCCAGTTCGTCCGGGGTGCCCTGGAAGACCAGCCGGCCCTCGGCGAACAGCACCACGTCGGTGCAGGCGGCCGCGACGTCCTCCACCAGATGGGTCGACACGACGACGCAGGTGTCGGTGCCCAGTTCCTGCAACAGCTCGCGGAACCGCAGTCGTTGGGCCGGGTCGAGGCCGGCCGTGGGCTCGTCGAGGAGGAGGATCGTGGGGTCGTTGACGATGGCCTGGGCGATCCCGACGCGCCGCACCATGCCGCCCGACAGCGACTTCATCCGGTCGTCGGCGCGGTCCGCGAGGCCGACGCGTTCCACGGCGCGCTGCACGGCCGCCGGGATGTCCGCCTTGGGGACCTCCTTCAGCCACGCCATGTACTCGACGAACTCGCGCACCGTGAACCGCTTGTAGTAGCCGAACTCCTGGGGCAGATAGCCGATCCGGCGGCGCAGCGCCCGGTGTTCGCCGAGGCCTCCCGTGGACTCGCCGAGCAGTTCCAGGGTGCCCTCGGCGGGGCGCAGCACGGTGGCCAGCGCCCGGATGAGGGTGGTCTTGCCGGCCCCGTTGGGTCCGAGCAGGCCGTGCACTCCGGTGCCCAGCGACAGGTCGAGGCCGTCGACGGCCATCCGTTTCCGGCCGACCCGCACCTTCAGCCCCGTGGCCCGGATCTCCCAGGCGTAGGGCGTCGGCGCGAGATCGGCCGCGCTCACCGCGGACATCACGTGATGTTCCTTCCGTTCGGTCATGAACCTGGTCGTCACTTCGGTCATCGATGGGCCCCCAGCCGGGCGTACGCGCCCCTGCGGGCGATGACGACACCGACGCCGAGGGTGAGGATCAGGCCCCACACGGGCAGGCCGTCCGTCCGCAGGGCGTAGGGCGTGCGGCTGGTGGCCAGGGTCGGCGCGAGCACCACGGCGGCCCACACCGCGATCAGCGCGACGGCGGCGCGGGTGACGCCGACGACTCCGCCGAGCGCCAGGGTCGTCGTCGTGAACGCCAGACAGGGCAGCAGCCACTGGGCGGCCGTCACCCCGGTCAGCCAGCCGCCCGCCAGCAGCGCGGGGACGACCACGGCGAGCACGGCCGTGGTGCGCCGCAGCACCAGGGGGAGCCCGGCCCGGGGCACGGAGGCCGTCAGCTCGTACGCCGGGTCCAGGCCGCGCGACCACGACGCCGCGACGCCGAGCACGGGCAGGACGGGGGCGAGCAGCAGCACCGGCGACACGCCGCCGGAGCCCTGGCCGGAGCCGAGGCCGGTGCCGGGGTCACCGAGGTCGAACAGCAGCGCGAGCAGGGTCACGCTCATGACCATGGCCAGCCAGGGCGCCATGGTCGGGGTCAGCCATCGCGACAGCCGGGCCGACCAGCGCCGGCGGCGGGGCATGGGCGGGACGGCGGCCAGCTGCGGCGCGAGGTCGGACCAGACCGTGCCGACCAGTGCCGTCACAGCGGGCGCGCCCGTCGCGGCGGCGGCCGACAGGCGGTCCCGGCAGGTGCGGCAGGCCTCCAGATGGGCCTCCAGGGCCCACATCTCGTCGGCGGCGATGTCCGTGTCGCCGCGCGCGTACCCGTCGAGGAGCCGCGCCGACGCGTGTTCCACGCTCATGCCAGGGCCTTCCGCATCTCGGTCCGGGCCCTGCGGGCGCGGGTCTTGACCGTGCCCTCGGGCACGCCGAGCAGGACCGAGGTCTCCCGGACGGTCAGTCCGTCGAGCACCATGGCCTGCAGTACTTCCCTGAGTTCGGGCGCGAGCCGGCGCAGCGCGTCCCCGACGTCACCGCCGACGGTCGCCGCGAGGGCCTCGTCCTCGGCGGCGGGTGCCACGGGCTGTGCGGCGGCCGCGGGCGGCGGCTCCGCGTGATGGGCCCGGCGGCGGAACGCGTCGACGAGGCGGCGGGCCGCGATGGTCCACAGCCAGCCGACGGCGGTCCCGCCGACCGCGGCCCCGGCGAACGCGCCGGCCGCGCGCCAGACCGCCAGATACGTCTCCTGCATGACCTCGGCGACGATCTGCTCGTCGGCGCAGCGGCGCCGCAGCCGCACCGCCAGCCACGGCGCGGTACGCCGGTACAGCTCCTCGAACGCCGCCCGGTCGCCCCTGGCCACGAGCCGGACGAGACGCTCCTCGTCAGGCTCCGCCGGTGCCTTCCTGATCGATCTCACACCGACTAGACGCGGGGCTCACGCGACGGGTTTTCCCTCGGATGTGATCCCCGTCACAAGTGGCGCCCATGTCCCCCGCGGCCGGTCACGGCAGCCGGTCGTCGGGGACGACATGCATCGCCGCCTCCTCCGCGCCGGCGGCTCCGCCGTCGACGCCCGCGTCCTCGGCGACGAGCCCCTTGGTGGTGTGCGCGTGCGCGCTCGTCCGGCGCGACCAGGCGGCCCGCGCGGCCGGAGCCCGCCTCCGGGTCGAGGGGTTCGCCCTCTCCGTCCGGCAGGTCGCCGATGCCGTCCCCGGCCGGCGCGGTCACGTCGGGGGTCTCCTGGCGCAGCCTGTCGTCCAGGGACTCCCCCGCGCGCTGCTCGGCCGCCGTGGTGCCGCTCCTGGTCACTCCCAGGGGCTTCTCCGGCGGGGAGTAGCCCTCGTCCAGCAGATCGTCGTACGTACGTTCGTCGAGCGCGTTCTGCAGATCGAGCGGGGCGGCGTCCTCCTGCTCCTCGTCGCCGCGGGTGGGCCGGTAGGCGTCGTCCGCCCTGTTCTCGTCGCTCATGATCGCCTCCGGGGACGGTCGACCGGTTCCTGCCACCGTGCGGAGTACCGAGTTCCGCGGAGGCGACACCTCCGGCTCCCTCACCAACGGAGGGCCGCGCTCCGCCGGGCGGCCCGTTCCGGGGATGGCGCCGGGGCGGGCCCGCGGTGAGGATGCTCCCTCGCACCACGCATACCGCAGTGGGTCGAAGGGGGCGTCTCCGATGGGTTCGCACGCCGCACCGAAACGTCGCGGACGGGCACTGTGGCCCTCCGTGAGCCTGATGCTCCTGGTGGCGCTCGTCGGGGTGCCGCGGGCCGAGGGAGCGCCCGTCTCGGCCGACGCCTGCCGTACCGCGGGCACCGAGCTGCCCCGGGGCGACTGCGGGCCCTTCTGGCAGGTCCTCGCGGAGGACTTCGACGGCGACCGGGTGCCGCTGGGCGCGTTCCGCGACTGCGCGCACGAGGTCGACACGTCCGCCGCGTACTGCGGGGGCCTGCGCGGGACGTACCGCGACAACTGGTGGGCGTACCCCACGGGTTGGCGCGACACCGCGAACGACCGGGGCCGGGACGTCGTGGGCGTCTACCACCCCGAGGACACCGTGAGCGTGGGCCCTGCGGAGAACGGCGACGGCCGGATGTTCATCCGCATGTGGCGGCCCGCCGACGGGGGCCCCGTGCACGCCGCCGCGGTGGTACCGCGTGCCGTCATGCAGATGAAGTACGGCAAGTACAGCGCCCGTATCAAGGTGACCAAGCTTGCCCCGGGCTACAAGTCCGCCTGGCTGCACTACGGCGGGGGCTGCGAGATGGACCATCCCGAGGGCGAGTGGACCGGTGACCTGACCGCCTTCCACCATCCCTGCGGCGGCGGCGAGCAGGGCTACTTCCCCGGTGACGACGACTGGACGCGGTGGCACACCGTCTCGACGGAGTGGACGCCCGGCCATGTGCGCTTCTTCGTGGACGGCCGCCAGGTGGGCCACGACACCCGGGACGTGCCGGACCGGCCGCTGTCCTGGGTGCTGCAGAACGAGAGCGCCCTGGCGGGACCGGGCGCCGCGCCGGGCAGCAGCGCCCAGCTGGACATCACCTGGGTCGCCGCGTACGCGTACGGGTGGAAGTGACCGGCGGACGGGACGGCGGACCGGACGGCCCGGCCGGGCGGGAACAGCCGGGCCGGGCGGACGGGCGGACGGGAACGGGCGGGCGGGAACGGCGGGGCTTGCCCGTGCCGCGCACCCGGCGCACGCTGGTCGTATGGCTGCGCACGACGGGCCCGGCCCCACGCTCATCACGTCCGTGCAGCGGGCCTTCCGCCTGCTGGAGGCGGTCGGCGCGCACGAGAACGGCGCGCCCGCGAAGCAGCTGGCCCGCGAGACGGGGCTGCCGCTGGCCACCGCCTACCACCTGCTGCGGACCCTGGTCCACGACGGCTACCTGCGCAAACTGGCCGACGGCGGCTTCGTCCTCGGGGACAAGGTGCAGGCGCTGCACTCCACCGGCCGGGGGCAGGCACTGCTCAGCCGGGTCCGGCCGACGCTCGCCGCGCTGCGCGACGAGCTGACCAGCGCCGCCTATCTCACCTTCTACGAGGACGGCGAGATCCGGGTCGCCGAGATCGTGGACAGCGCCCGGGCGCCCCGGGTCGACCTCTGGGTGGGGTTCGAGGACGCCGGGCACGCCACCGCGCTCGGCAAGTCGGTGCTGCGCGAGCTGGACGCGGAGTCCCGCAAGGACTATCTCTCCCGGCACCACCTGGCCGACCTGACCCCGCGGACCATCACCGACGCCCCTGAGCTGCTGCGGCGCCTGGACTCCTCCCCCGTCGCACCGGCCGTCACGGACCTGGAGGAGTACGCCCTCGGCACGGTCTGCATCGCGGTGCCCGTGTACAGCGGGGACACGCTCGGCTCGCTCGGTGTCTCGCTGCGCGCGGACCGGCTCTCCCGGCTGGAGGAGGTCCGGGCACGGCTGCTGCCCACCGCGAACCGGGTGACCAGGGGGCTGTCGCTCACTATCTGAAAACCGGCTCCTTGTGGCGCCCGAGCCGATCCTCTTTCCTGGATGAAGCGGTCAATAAACGACATTTCCGGAGCGCAATGCTCCGCGCACAGGTGAGGACTGGCGGGCGATACATGAGTCATACCCGAGAGCTCGGCGGCGACCACGGGCCGATCCGGTCCACCGGGAGACGGGCGTCCGCCCCGGAGAGGACGGCCCGCGGCCGGGTCGCCGCGCAGCTGGCCTCGGGTACTCCCGTGCTCCCCGTCCTGATCGTCTCCGCGATCGTGGTCGTCGGCCTCCTCGGCGGAGCGGGGCTGACCTGGCTGCCGCTGCTCGCCGCCGGGCCGGCGCTGGCCGCCACCACCAGCGGGCCGCGCGGGGTGCTCTGTGTCGGGCTCCTCGCCGGGGTGCTGGGTGCGATGCTGGGCGTGCGGGACGACGCGCCGGGCCACGAGCTGGCCTCCGTGCTCTCCGCGCTGGTGGCCGTGACCCTGGCGAGCGGCCTGGCCAGCGCGTTGCGCGGGCGGCGCGAACGGGTGCTCGCCGCCGTCCGCTCGGTCGCCGAGGCCGCCCAGCACGCGCTGCTGCAGCCCGTACCGGCGACGGTCGGCCCGTTCCAGGTGGCCGTCCGCTACAGCGCCGCCGCCGCGGAGGCCCGGATCGGCGGGGATCTGTACGCCCTGGTGCCCACGCCGTACGGGGTGCGCATGATCGTCGGCGATGTGCGCGGCAAGGGGCTGCCCGCGGTCGGGATCGCCGCGCTGGTGCTCGGGGTGTTCCGCGAGGCGGCGTACGAGGAGCCCGATCTCCTCGCCGTCGTGGACCGGATCGAGCGGAGTCTCGCGCGCAATCTCCGCTGCGACGACTTCGTGACCGCCGTGGTCGCCGGGCACCCCCGGCCGGGCGAGCTGGAGCTGGTCAACTGCGGGCACGCGCCTCCGCTGCTGGTGCGCGGCTCGGCGGTCGTACCGGTGGAGCCCGCCTGTCCGGCCCCGCCGCTGGGGCTGCGCGCCCTCACCGGGGAGGTCCCCGCCCTGCAGACCCTGCCGTTCGGCGACGAGGACCAGCTGCTGCTCTACACGGACGGTGTCACGGAGGCCCGGGACCGCGACCGCGCGTTCTACCCGCTCGCCGAGCGGCTGGCGCGCCATCTGTGCGACGAGCCCGCGCACACCCTGACGGCCCTGCACGACGAACTGCTCGCCCATGTCGGCGGCCGGCTGCACGACGACGCGGCCCTGCTCCTGCTGCGCAGGCCGACCGCTCCCGCGCCGGCCGTGGTCGAGTGCGGCGCCCGGTCCCGGTCCTGACCCCGGGCAGGCGTACACCGCCGGCCCAGGGCCGTCAGCGCGGTGCGGTCTCGCCCGTGCGGACGGCCCGCAGCGCGCGGTCGACGGTCCGCCGGTTCTCACCGACCGGGGCGACGTAGTCCAGGACGGCCCGCGCGGCGTCCTCCCCGAGCGTGCGGGTGATCACCCAGGTGGCGAGGTACTGGGAGGCCAGACAGCCACCCGCCGTGGCGATGTTCCCCTCGGCGTGGAACGGCGCGTCCAGCACGGTGACCCCGCGGGCCTCGACGAAGGGACGGCTCGTGCGGTCCGTGCACGCCGGCATGGACTCCAGCAGACCGAGCCGGGCGAGGACCAGCGCGCCGGAGCACTGCGCGCCGATCAGCTGCCGCGAGGGGTCGAGCGGCAGCCGGGCGATCAGCCGGTCGTCGGCGATCACCTCGCGTGCCTTCACCCCGCTGCCGACGAGCACGACGTCGGCCTCGGTCACGAACTCCATCGGGCGCTGCCCGGTCACCTCGACGCCGTTCATCGAGGTGACGACCGGCGCCGGTGTCGTGATGAACGCCTCCAGGCCGTCCTTCCGGCACCGGTTGATCAGCGCGGCGGCGATGAAGCTGTCCAGTTCGTTGAACCCGTCGAAGGTGACCACGGCTACCCGCATCACGACTCCCTCCCCCACTCGCCGGCCTGCCTGCTTGTCTGCTCGACGGCACCGGACCTCATGGTCGTCGGTCCCGGAAAGTCGTACACCGCGAAGTCGGTGACCGGGACGTAGCCGATGCGCCGGTAGAGCGCGTTGCTGGTGGGGTTGGCCAGGTCCGTGAAGAGCAGGACCTGGGTCGCGCCCGCGTCCCGTGCCGCCCGGCTCGCCTCGGCCGTCGCGGCGCCCGCGTAGCCACGGCCGCGCAGCGGGGCCGGGGTGTAGACGGGGGCGACCCGGATCTGGCCGGCGGTCATCGGGCTGAGGCCCGCCATGGAGACGGGGGTGCCGTCCGGCCTCTCCCAGAGGGTGACGTGCCGTGCGGCGAAGACGGCGGCGGCCCGGGAGGCGGCCTCCGGCGCGGGTGCCTGCCCGACGGCGGCGGCGAACTCGTGGTGCCAGCGGACCAGCCGCTCGTGGTCCCGCTCCCCCGCGACCCGGGCCCGGCCCGGCGGGAGCGGTCTCGGTGGGGTGAGGGTGCCGAGGCGGTACAGGCGCTGCCGTTCGCGCAGGGCGGGCGTCGCCCCGGTGTGCCGCCGCCAGGCCCGCGCGAAGGCGGTGGCGGTGGCGTGGTCCGCGCCGACGCCCGGGAGGGGGTGGCCGAGGCCGGCCAGCAGCGCGGCGAGGGTGTCGGCCTGTCCGGCGGTGAGCGGGGTGAGGTTCAGACGGTGGGGCGGGGTGCGGAAGAAGGTGGCGTGCACCTCGCCCGACCGCTCCAGCACGCCGAGGACCGGCGCCTCGGCGCCGTACGCGTCGATTCCCCGGGTGCGCAGTGTCTCGGTGACCGTCAGCTGCACGGTGTGCGGGACCGGGCGTGAGCGCAGGAAGGCTCCGGCTCGGGCGAGGAAGCCGTCGAGGTCGTCGGTGAGATGCCAGTGCCCTTCGTCCGGGCGCATGTCCGATGACTGCCCCGTCCCGTGGGTGCGCTCCCCTCCCCGGCGCCGGGGAGTCATTCGTTCTCGGTCAGGGTCAGGTACGCCGCGTGGCGTACGTCGGCGCTGGTGTGCCGGCGCAGCAGACGCAGCAGCGACCGCCACTCCTCGGGCCAGCCGAGGGCGACGCCCGTCGCGTTCACCAGGCCGACCGCGAGCAGGCCGGTGGCGGTACCGCCGTCGCGGGCGAACCCATCGGCCGCGGCCAGCAGGGCTTCGGCGCGCCCCGGATGAGCGCGGTACTCCGAGGCCGACCGCAGACGGCCGGACGCGTGGACCGCCGCCTGTGTGCCGACGCTCTCCAGGGCCTCGGCCAGCTCCCGCAGCCGTCCGAGCAGTGCCCCGGGCTCCACCGTACGGTCGACCAACTGCCCCAGCAGCTGGGCGCGTTCCGCCGCGAGCAGGGGTTCGGGCGCCAGCTGTGCGGCGACCGCCTCCAGCAGTTCGGAGCCCACCCCGTCGACGTACCCGAGCGACGTCAGGTGCCGCAGCCGTTGGAGCGCCGGCAGGTCCCTGCCCTCCAGGGCGTCCGCGCCGCCCTCCGCCGTGCGCATCGCGGCCAGCAGCCCGGCCACCGCGCCGTGGAACACGCTGCCCGGTGCGGCACCGCCCACCGGATGCGGCAGCCCGGAGGCGGCCAGATCGCGCACCACCCACTCCGCGTGCCGCCAGTCCTTGCGGTTGCCGAGATCGCAGGCGGTCCGGGCGATCCGGACGGCAAGTGCGGGCGAGTAGCGGCACCACGTCCCCATGGCGCGCAGCAGGGCGTATCCGCCGCCGAAGCAGTCGGTGAGCGCGAGGGTGATGTCGTACGCCGTGACGATCACGGCGGCGTAGTCGCGGCGGTGCGCCTCGGCCACCTCCCAGGGGGTGACGGCCAGAAGGGCTTCGTGGACGGCCTGGCTGTCGTCGTGCGCGGCGCCCGCCAGCAGCCGCCGGGCCTCCGGCTCGTCGAGCAGCGGCGGCAGGGCACGGACGACGGCCGCCCGTACGTCCGGGTGGCGGTCGGGTGCGTCGAAGGTGCCCACCAGCAGGGCGACCGCCCGCCGGGGCGGCAGGAAGCGGGCGGCGAGCCGGACGGCCTCCTTGCGGGCGGTGACCTTCGTGGGCCGTTCCCCGCTGAGCAACGGGCCTAGGGCGAGGGCGAGTTCGGACGGGGCGGTGAAGCGGGCGGCGCGGGCCGCCGCGTACACGGCGACCCTGGCCCGGTCGCCGCCCGCGTGTTCGAGCAGCGCGGGCAGGGCGGCGTGGGGCCGGTCGGTCCAGGGCAGCGCGCCGAGCGCGGCCTCGGCGACGAGCACCTCGGGGTCGTCCTGGTGCGCGAAGGCCAGGGTCCGGCCGAAGACGGGCACCGGGGCGGCGGCCCGGATCAGGGCGGCCCGTTCGTCGAGCGGGAGCGAGCGGTCCGCGACCGCCCGCGCGGCCAGCCGGATCGCCGACCGCTGCTGCCGGGGCAGCCAGCGGTCGCTGTCGCGGAGGTCCGGCAGCGGGCGCCGGGCGCCGTCCACCAGGAAGCGGCCGTACGGCGGGGTCTCGCCGAGGAGCGTGTCCAGCAGGTCCGTGCGCCGCCGGGTCAGCACCCGTCGTACAGGCGTGAGGACGACCGCCGACGGTTCGAGGTCGACGACGGCGGCGGCCCGTTCGTCGCGGGTCGCGGGGGCGTCCAGCCACAGGGCGACCGCCTCCCGGAACGTGTCGTCGTCGCCGCGTTCCAGGGCCGTGGCCAGCCTGTCCTGCAGTTCGGGCAGGCGCCGGGCGCGCGGGCCGAGGGCGGCGGCCAGGCCCAGCAGCAGCCGGAAGTCGGCCCGCCCGGCACCGGCGTCGAGCCACGGCCGCAGGGCCTCCACGACCTGGTGCTCCTGACCCCGTCGCAGTTCGCGGTGGAGCGGGCCGAGGTCGGGCACGCCGACCCGGTTCGTGAGCCGCTCCAGGGTGCGCAGCGCCCACTCCCGCAGGGCCGCCTCCCCGCCCGTGGCGTGTTCGACCAGCAGCCGTACCGCGAGGGTGCGCAGCACCACCGTGGTGGCGGCCGAGGCGTCCCGTGCCTCCAGGGCGTCGGTGGCGAGCGCGTCCAGCAGCGGGGCGTGGTCGGCGGCGAAGAGCCGCGGGTGGGTCCCGGCGAGCGCGCCGAGCGCGGCGACGCGCACCGGGTCCCGGTCGTTGCGCAGACGGCGGCCCGCCGTGGTGAGCAGTTCGGTGATCGCGGCCCGGCCTCCGTCGCGGGCGGCGCAGGCCACGAACAGCGGCCAGGCGATGGCCCGGTCGTCGGCGTCGGGCCGTGCGATCGCGGCGAGCAGTTCGGCGCGCGCCTCGTCGAGGGAGCCGTGGGCGAGGGTGTCCAGGTCGTCCCACCAGGAGCCCGTGCCGTCGAACTCGGCGGCAGCCCGCCGGACTTCCGCCCAGCGGCGCTCGCGGGGCAGCAGTTCGAGGACGCTCAGCGCCGGACTCCAGTGGGTTCCCCCTTCGGCGACCGTGTCCACGAACGCGGGGCGCCGCCCGGGGGCCATGGCCTTCACCAGTGCGGCGAAGTGGGCACCGCGGTTCAGCCAGTGCCGGCCCAGCGCGGTCAGCGACGCGGGCTCGGCCCGCACGAGCCGACGCAGCACTCCCGTCGGCGGCAGCGGCTCGTGGCGCTGTTCGTTGCGGTCGGCGGAGGTGATCCAGCGGATGACCCGGTCGGCGTCGGCGGTGACGAGGGGGCCGAGTCCGGCGTTCAGCGCGGGCGGCAGACTGCCGGGTCCGTGCCGCTCCAGCAGGGTGGTCACCCGCTCGGGGCGCAGCCGCGCGAGGGCCGCGACCGTGGTGGCGTGCAGCCACCACCACTCCTCGCGCGGCTGTCCGCCCGCCCGGTCGGCCAGGGTCCGTTCGGCGTGGTCCAGCACCGGGTCGGGATGCCGGGAGGCGAGGCGTGTCCAGTGGTCGACGGCGTGCGCGAGCCCCGGCAACTCCCGTGCCACGAACGGCGTCGAGCAGGCCGGCAGCAGCCGCGCGGCCTCGGCGTCGCCCCACTCCGCGCGCAGCCGCGCCACCAGCCGCTCGGCGAGCGCGGCACGGTCCCCGGCGGCGAGCAGCCGGGCCAGCCGGCCCCGCAGGGCGGCCGGTGCGTCGTCGTACGCCGCCTCCACGGCCCGGTCCGGTACGGGCAGGTCGCGTGCCGCGCGCCACGCGTACCCGGCGACCACCGGGTCCGGGTCGGCCAGCCGCTCCGCGAGGAACCCCGCGTCCCGTCCGACGAGGGCCGCGAACGCCGCCAGCCGCCGCTCGTACGGTTCGCGTCCGTCCAGTTCGGTCAGCAGCGGGGCGAGCGTGCCCTCCTCCGCGAGTCCGCGGGCGGTGCGAGCCGTCAGCGCGAGGCGTGCGGGGAACGGCAGCGGTTCGAGGGCGGAGAGCAACTGCTCCGCGGTGGTCGGCATGCGGCGATTGTGCCCGGCGCGATCCGATCAGGCGATCGAATAATGCCCGCGGGGCCGTTGCTGCGGGGTCTCGGGGGAGCCTCGCGGGAAAGCCTGAAGCGCCCGCACTCCGGCGGCTACCGTCGGCCGCGCACCAGCAGGTAGAGGAAGTACGGCGTGCCGATCACCGCTGTCATCAGGCCGGCGCCGAGCTGCGCGGGGGCGATCACCGTACGGCCGAGCAGGTCGGCCGTGCAGACGAGCGCGGCGCCGAGGAGGACGGCGACCGGGACCACCCGCACATGCCGCCGGCCCACGAGGGCGCGGGCCGCGTGCGGTGCGACGAGGCCCACGAAGCCGATGGTGCCGGCCGAGGCGACGGCGGTCGCGCTGAGCAGCACGGCCACCACCAGGAACCCCAGCCGGACCCGGGCCGGCCGCAGGCCCAGCAGCCGGGGCGTGTGCTCGTCCAGGGAGACGAGGTCCAGCTCGGTGCGGCGGGCGACCGCGACGACCAGGCCCAGCGCCAGCACGGCAGCGACGGGCAGGACGTCCGGCATGGTCCGCCCGTACGTCGAACCGGACAGCCAGGTCAGGGCCATGGTGGCGTTGAACGGGTCGGTGAGCACGATGAGCAGGCTGATCAGCGCCGTGGTCCCGGCGGCCACGCCGATGCCGACGAGGACCAGCCGGTTCTGCCGGTAGCCGCCCCGGGCCGCCAGTCCGAAGACGACCACGGAGGCGAGGGCGGCGCCCGCGAAGGCGGCCCCCGCGATGCCCCAGGTTCCGGCGACGGGCACGGTGGTGACGAGCAGGACGGCGCCCAGCGCGGCTCCGCCGGAGACGCCCAGGATCGCCGGTTCCGCGAGCGGGTTGCGGGTCACGGCCTGCACCAGCGTGCCCGCGAGGGCGAGCGCCGCGCCCGCGCACAGCGCGGCGAGGACGCGGGGCACCCGGGTGTCGAGGACGAAGGACACGGTCTGTCCGGCCCGTCCCTGCGCCCAGTTGGCGACGTCCCCGAGCAGCAGCTTGCTGTCGCCGAGCAGGACTCCGGCGATGACGACCCCGACGGTGACGGCGACGAGCACGGCGACCGTGACCAGGAACGCCGTACGGCTGGGGATGCGCAGCCGGTCCGGTGGCTCGGCCCCGGCCGTGTCCCGCAGCCGGAGCGCCATCACCACCAGGAACACGGCGCCGACCAGGCTGGTGACGACGCCGGTGGGCACGGCGACCGCGGTGTCGGCGGGGACGAGGGCGCGCAGCAGCACGTCCGAGCCGAGGACGAGCCCGGCACCGGCCAGGCCGGCGGCGGGCAGGGACCCCCGGGCGCGGACGAAGCCCCGGAAGCGGCGGGCGAGGGGGCGGACCAGGGCCGGTGCGCACAGGCCGACGAAGCCGATCGGTCCGGCGAGGGTGACGGCCGCCGCGGAGAGCAGGGTCGCCAGGACGACGACGGTGACGCGGGTGGCGCGGACGGGGACACCGAGCCCGCGCGCGGCGTCGTCACCGAGGGCGAGCGCGTCGACCCGGCGGGCCGTCAGTGCCAGGCCGACGAGCCCGACGGCCACCACGGGCAGCATCTGCAGGACTCCGTCGAAGCCGTTCTGGCCGATGCTGCCCTGGTTCCACTGGTAGAGGCCCTCGGTCTCCTGCGGGAACAGCAGGAGCAGGCCCTCCGTCATGGAGTTGAGGCCGAGGGCCAGCGCGGTGCCGGCGAGGACCAGGCGTACGGTGCCGGTGCCGAGGCCGGAGAGGGCGAGGACGACCGACGCCGCCAGCAGCCCGCCGGCGAAGGCGATGCCGGAGGAGGCGAGCAGGGGCAGCGAGACTCCGGTGACCCCGACGACGCCCAGCGCGAAGTACGCGCCCGCGTTGACGGCGAGGGTGTCGGGCGCGGCGAGCACATTGCGGCTGACGGCCTGCAGCACGGCGCCCGCCACGCCGAGGACGACGCCGACGACGACGCCGGCGGTCATCCGCGGCAGCCGGGAGGCGATCACGACCGACGCGTCGCCCGGGTCGGCCCGTCCGGTGAGGGCCTTGAGCACCTCGGCGGGGCCGACGGCGGCGGTGCCCTGGGTGATGTCCACGACGGCGAGGGCCGCGACCAGCAGGACGAGGCCGGCCGTCACCGCGGCCGCGCCCGTCCGGGTCGCGGCCGTCGGCGGACGGGTGGCGGGGGGCGTTGCGGTGACGGCCATGGCTCCGTTGCTTCTGCTGCTCTGTGCTCGTGGTCCTGGTGCTGCCGCTCTGCGGGCTACTTCTTCGTCAGCGCGTCCACGACGGCGTCGATGTACGCCTCCATCGACTCGGGGCCGCCGAACATCCAGATGCCGTCGGGCAGTCGGTGCACGTCACCGGACTTGACGAAGGCGAGGGACTTCCAGACGGCGTTCTCGGCCAGCTCGTTGGTGAAGGGGTTGCTGGTCTCGTCCTCGTCGTTGCCTATGTAGGCGAACCGGACGTCCTTCGGCAGGTCGGTGAGGCCCTCGACGTCGGTGGTGCCGAGGCCGTAGTCGGCGTCGCCCTTCACCTTCCAGGCGTTCTTCAGACCGAGTTGCTCGTTGACGGCGCCGATGAGCGAGCCGCTGGTGTAGGGGCGCAGGGAGACCTGGTTGGAGGCGACGTAGCCGTCGGCGAAGGCGATGTCCGTGCCGTCGAGTCCGGCGTCGGTGAGGGCCTTCTTGCCCTCGGCGACCTTGGCCTCGAAGCTCTCCCTGACCGTCTCGGCCCGGTCGGTGGTGCCGGTGGCCTCGGCGACGAGATCGAGGTTCTCGAACATCTGCCCGACCTGGTCGGAGGCGTCCGCGGACTGGATGCCCAGGACGGGGGCGATCTCGCGCAGCTGCTTCACGGCGGCGGCCGGCAGGTCGGAGGAGGCCACGATGAGGTCGGGCTTGAGGGCGGCGATGGTGTCCATGCTCGGCTCGCCGCGGGTGCCGATGTCCTTGGGCTCGTTCTTCAGCGGGACGGCCTGGTCCCAGGTCCTGTAGCCCTTGACGTCGGCGACGCCGACGGGGTCGACGCCGAGCGTGAGGAGGAACTCGACCTCGTTCCACTCGGTGGCGACGACCTTGGTGGCGGGGCCGTCGAGTTCGACCTTCTTGCCGGTGGAGTCGGTGAGGGTGATGCCCTTCGACGGCTTCGCGGAGCTCTCGGCGGCCGGCTCGGTGGTGCCGCAGGCGGCGAGGGCGAGCGCCGCGGCGGTGGTGGCGGCAGCGGTGAGCAGGTGACGTCTCATGAGGTGGAGCCGAGCCTTTCGCTTGGGGTGGTGCGGGTGTGGTGACGGCCGATCGGGCGGGTGCGCAGCCGGCCGGTGAGGGGGTCGGTGTCGACATCGATGCGGATGCCGTAGACGGAGGTGAGCCGTTGCGGTGTCAGGACGTCCTCGGGCGGTCCCTCGGCGACGATCCGGCCCGCTTCGAGGAGCGTGATCCGGTCGGCGACGGCCGCCGCCTGGTCGAGGTCGTGCAGGACGACGCCGACGGCGATCCCGTGGTCGTCCGCCAGATCGCGGACGAGGTCGAGGAGTTCGACCTGGTAGCGCAGGTCGAGATAGGTCGTCGGTTCGTCCAGCAGGAGCACGCCGGTCTCCTGGGCGAGGCAGCTGGCGAGCCACACCCGCTGCAACTGCCCGCCGGAGAGGTGGTCGGCGCCGCGCTCGGCGAGGTCCGTGACCCCGGTGAGCGCGAGCGCCCGGTCGACGGCGGCCGTCGCGTCCGGGTCCCGGCGGCCGAAGCGGCCCCGGTGCGGGTAGCGGCCGAACTCGACGACGTCCCGGACGGTCAGCCCGCCGGGCGTGGGCCGTCCCTGCGTCAGCAGGGCGACGTGCCGCGCGAACTCACGGGAGGTCAGGGCGAGGCCGTCGGTGTCGGCGTCGATCCTGAGCGTGGCGTGCCGGGCCCGCTGGAGCCGGGCGATCGTCCGCAGGAGCGTCGACTTGCCGCTGCCGTTGGGACCGACCAGCGCGGTCACCTCGCCGGGCCGCAGTCCGACCGTGACGCCGTGCACGACGTCCACGCCGTCGTACGACACGGTCACGTCCGTGGCCGACAGCGCGTGACCGCGGAGCCTTTGGGTGTCGGCTGCTTCCTCACCAGATCTCACAAGCGAAGGTTAGCCTAACCTAAATAATGGCCGACAGAGGGCCCCTTCGGCTTGATTTCGGCTGGATTCAGCCGGTCCGCCACGACGCCGGATCCCACACCCCGGAGCGGCGCAGCGACGCCGGGCAGTGCAGATAGATCTCGTCGATCTCCACGACCAGGGCCAGCGTGGGCCGCCGGTCGTCCAGGGTCATCGCGTCGAAGAACGGGGCGTCGGTGAGGACGCGGGCCCGCCCGTTGATCCGCAGGACCTCCTTGCTCCCCGGGATCAGATGGAGCAGCCCGGCGTGCGGGTTGTCGAGGATGTTGTGGAAGCTGTCGCCCCGCCGGTTCCCCGGCCGGTCGGGCAGGGCTATCACCCCGGAGTCGACGACATGGGTGAACCCCGGCGCGTCCCCGCGCGGCGAGACGTCGCAGTTGCCATGGGCGTCGGAGGTGGCCAGCAGACAGAGCGGCGAGCGGGCCAGGATGCCCCGGTCCTGCTCGGTGAGCCGGTCGTGGACCTTCTCGATCACCACGGGCCAGGGCTCACCCAGCAGTTCACGCAACTCCTCACGCGACCCCAGCTCGACCCACCCGTCCCCGGTCGCCGCCTCCGGTCCGCCCCCGGCAGTGGTCTCGATCGTGCGCGGCAAGGCCGACCCCCAAGGTGTACGCGTCCAGCGGTGACTGCGCCTCGGACCCGAGGCGAAGTTAGGTCAGCCTAACCACATGATCCGTGCAGGGTCCAGGCAATCGGGGCGGGGCCCGGTGGGCGGGAGGCCGGGCCTGGGCGGGCGGGGGCCCGGACCGGGACGGAGGAGGGCTCGGCCCCAGGCGGCGTGGGCCCCGGCCTCGCGCGGCGTGGGCCCGGACCCGAACGGTGCCCGCTGGCCAGGGGTGTTGCGAAACCCCGCCCCTACACCCGCGGCGGCCCTAGGTCGTGTCCGCATAGTCCCGCCTGCCCCGCGACGCCTGGCACGCTCCCACTCCCGGCTGCGCCCGAGCGGGAGGGGCCCCCACCACCGCACCGGGCGAAAACCCAAGTACGTTCCAGTACGAGGGCTTGCGCCCGGCACGCCGAGCGCACGCACCAGACGCCGCGAGACCCGCCCTCCGGACGGACGACGGGACTTTACGGACACGCCCTAGCGGATCCCTCGGCCCGCGCCGATCGGCACCGCCAGCAGCACAAGGCCGAGCGCGAGGACCCCCAGCCCGCACCACGAGGCGGCCGGCAGCCGCTCGCCGAGGACGGCCACCCCGAGGACCGCCGCCACGGCCGGCTCCGCGAGGGTCAGCGCGGTGGCCGTCGACGCGGGCGTACGGCGCAGTCCGTGCCCGAAGAGCCGGTAGGCCAGGTAGACGGTGAACAGGGCGAGATACACCGCGACGGCCGCCCCACGGGTGGTGGTGAGCCAGTGCGCGCCGGTGAACACCACGACCGGCACGACGAGCAGCCCGGCCGCGCCGAACAGCACGCCCATCACCGCGCCGGAGGCATGCCCGCGTGTGATGAGCCTCCCGCCGATCGACGAGTAGACGGCGTACGGCAGCCCACCGCACGCGGCGAGCGCCACTCCGGCCAGGTCGGTCGTCCCGCCGGTCCCGGTGAGCCGGGGGCCCAGCACGAGCAGGGCGCAGCCCAGCACGGCGGACGCGGTGGCCGCGGTCCAGCGCGCGGTGGGCCGGGCCCGCCCGGTGATCCAGGACAGCAGCCCGGCGAAGACCGGCGCGCTGCCCAGCGCGATCACCGTGGCGACGGCCACGCCGGTGCGGGCGACCGCCGGGTAGTAGGTGGCCGGATACACGGCGACCGCCGACGCGCCGAGCACCAGCAGCCACCGCTCGGCGCGGGTGCACACGGCGGGCAGCGAGCGGGCGCCCCGGGCGGTGAGGAACATCAGGATGCCGCCGAGGGCGAGCCCGGCACAGCCGATGGCCGCCGCCGGGGCCCCGGCGGGTGCCAGCGTGGCGGCGGTCCCGGTCGTGCCCCACAGCAGGGCCGCGACGAGGATGGGGGCGGGGCCGTCGAGGAGGACGGGGCGGGAGGAGCGCGGGCCGTCGGCGGCCGGGCGCGCGGGAGTCAGAGGGGTCGTACGGTTCGGCACAGTCGTGAACTTCCGTCGTCGAATACGTCGGGGACTGGATTCGAAAACGGGCGCACGACAACAGCCCCTGACCGCCCACGGGACGGACGGACGGGGCCGGGAATCAAACCGTCGGTGTCGGCGCCCGGTCAGGCGCCGAGCGGCGGCAGAACGACGTGCCAGTAGGTGTTCACGGGGCGACGGTACTACGGGGGCCGGGCGCGCCCGCCACGGGGTCTCCGCCCCCGCGGGGACCGCGCTCCCGCGCGCCGCCCCCGCTCAGGCCAGCCCGAACCTCTCGGCGTGGATCTGTCCACGGGGGACGCGCAGCCCGCGCAGGGCAGCGAGCACGGCCGAGGTCATCGCGGGCGGGCCGCAGACATAGACATCACGCTCGGTGATGTCGGGGACGAGGGCATGGAGGTTCGCCGGCTCGAACGGCGGCGGCCCCTCCCCCCTGCGGCCGGTGAGCAGATGCAGCCGCCCGCCGCGCGCCGCGACCAGCGCGCGCACCTCGTGGACCAGTACCGCCTCCCGCTCACCGCGCACCCGGTAGAGCACGACGACATCGCCCGCCGGTTCCTCCTCCAGCAGGGCCCGGACGGGCGTGATCCCGACCCCGCCGGCGATCAGCAGAGCGCCGGGCCGGGTGCGGTGCAGCGAGGTGAACGCCCCGTACGGCCCCTCGACGAACGCGCGGGTGCCGACCGGGACATGACGCAGTCCGGCACTGGTGTCGCCGACCGCCTTGGCCGTCAGACGCAGCGTACGGCCGTCGGGGGCCGCCGACAGCGAGAACGGGTTCGCCGACCACCAGTGGCCGTGTCCGGGGAACCGCCAGATGCAGAACTGCCCCGCCCGGGCGGGAAGTCTGTCGAGGTGACGGCCCGCGACGTGCACCGACACCACGTCGTGCGACTCCGGCACGACCGCCACGACCCGGAACCGGTGGTACAGGTTCCGCCACACGGGCACGACGGCGCGCCCCGCCACCAGGGCGCCGAACGCGAACAGCCACAGGGCCCACCAGTAGACCGTGGCCGCCACGGACGAACGGAACGTCGTGGTCTCCAGCAACTGGTGCACGAACGCCATCCCCAGCGCCACGTACACCAGCAGATGCAGCCCGTGCCAGGTCTCGTACCGCAACCGGCGTCGTATCCGGCGCAGGGAGACCACGACGGCCACGACCAGGAAGGCCGCGGCCCACATCCCCAGCAGCGAGGCCGGCACGCCGCCCAGCGCGAGGAACGTGCTCCCCATCGACGCGTCGTCGAGCCTCGCGTACCCGAGTACCACCAGGACGGCATGGGTGAGGATCGTCCACATCAGACCGAAGCCGACCCACCGGTGCCACACCGTCAGCCGGTCCATGCCGATCCGGCGGTCCAGCCACGGCAGCCGGGCCACCAGCAGCAGTTGGAACATCATCAGCACGGCGGCGTGCAGCCCGAAGAACTTGGCGACCGTGAGCACGTCGTTCTTGCCGGCTCCGGCGGTGACGAAGAGGAACTCGACGATCGCCAGGTTGACGAGGACGAACGTCCACAGTGCCCGGCGCGCCACGACCACCGGCGGCACGCTGCTCCGCCGCACGCCCGATGAGACTGTCGCCCCCATCGCTCCCCCTCACGGATCGAGACCGGAACGCACGATCGAGACCGGAACGACGGCTGAGGACGCACGGCCGAAAACGCGCGCTGGAAGGGCTACCCAAGGAGGAGTCGCTTCACGCTCCGGGACCACCGCCCGGGAGATGTACCGACCGTCGCCGTCGGCGCGAGCACCCCCGCGTAGGCTTCGCTCAGCATGGACACGGCGGGGGCGGAGCACATGACGACTGAGTCGGCACAGCGGTGGGGTTCGACGCTCGACGCGGTCGCGGTGTACGCGCGGGGCGCGCTCTGCCGCCGCCTGGCGCGTGGCATCGTGCCGCCCGACGGCCGGGTACGGGTGACGGGACTGCCCCGTTCCCTGGACCCGGACTCCCTGCGGGCCCGGGTCCTGGGCGCCCACGGTGCGCGTGTCACCGAAGCCCGGGTGGACGTCGAGGCCGAGCCGTTCGCCACGGGCACGTCCGACGCCCTGCGGGGCGAGGTCGAGCGCCTGCGGGACGAGTGCGCGGCGGCACGGGCCCGCCGGGACCGGCAGCTGGGCCTGATCGAGGAGATCAGGGCGCTCCACCCGGTCCCGCCGGCCCGCAGGCGGGAGGACCCGCACCGCCGTACCCCGGTCGACGCGTGGCTGGAACTCGCCGACTTCGTCGACGAGCGGCTGACGGGACTGCACCTGCGTCTCGTCGAGCTGGAGAAGGCGCTGCACGACGTCGAGCACGCGCTCGACGTCGCCGCCGACCGACTCGCCCGTGCCTCCACCGACGCGCCGTCCGCGCATGTGGAGACCACGGTCTGCGCGCTCCTGACCCTCGACGGCGCCGGGGACACGGAGGTGGAGCTGGAGGTGGAGTACGGGGTGCCGGGTGCGGTCTGGGTCCCGACCTACCGTCTCACGCACCGTCAGGGCGACGGCACCGGCAGGCTGGTGCTGCGTGCCTCGGTCGCCCAGCGGACCGGCGAGGACTGGACCGGGGTGCGGATCTCCCTGGCCACCGCCGATCTCCGCCGCCGCACCGATCTGCCGGTGCTCCGCTCGATCCGCGTCGGACGCCGTCAGCCCGCCGCCGCGCCCTCCGGCTGGCGCGAGCCTCCGTCCGGGCTCGCCGACCTGTTCACCGGGTACGAGACGGCCGGCCCCCGTCCTGCCGCGCTCACCGCGTCGACGGCCGTCGCGGTCGGTGCCGCGCCCACGGGCGGTCGCGTTGCCGCGGGCGGTCCCGTTGCCGCGGGCGGTCCCGTTGCCGCGAGAGGTCCCGTTCCCCCACCGCCGCCTCCCCCGGCGCCGCCGCCGCCGGGGTACGGCGGCCCACCACCGGTGATGGCCCCGGCGCCCGGCGGCGGCGCGGAGGGCACTCTGCCGGAAGCCTTCGAAGGCGCGATGCCCACGTTCGCGCGACCCGTCGCCGGGGCCGGCCCCGGCGGCGGACCGCCTGCCGCCGCCAGGTCCTTCGCCGCCGCCCCGGCGCCCAAGAGGCCCGCGGCACCCGGGCGGGCGGCACCACCGCCCCCTCCGACACCGGTGTCCGGCCCGCCGCGGCCGAGCGGCACCGAACTCGACTACGCCTCCCTCGTCCTGAGCGGCCCCGACGAGCCGGCCGGCCGCAGGGGCCGGCTGTTCCCCGGCTCCTCCTACGACCCCGTGGCGACCGAGTACCGTCGCCGAGCCGAAGCCGTGGCCGAACTGCCGTTGCCCGGGCAGGCCGTGCGACCCCGTGAGTCGGCGGGCTCCTTCGACCACCGCTTCGACGCCGCCGCCCGCGCCGACATTCCGTCGGACGGCACCTGGCACACCGTCACCGTCGGCGAGATCCCGGTCGGCCTGCGCACCGAGTACCTCTGTGTGCCGTCCGTGGAGCAGACCGTCTACGCCACGCTGGTGCTCTCCAACGCCACCGACCAGGCGCTGCTGGCCGGTCCGGTGGAGGTCACCGTCGACGACGACTTCCTGCTGACCGCCGCACTGCCCACGCTCGCGCCCGGCGGTGTACGCCGGGTGGGCCTCGGACCCGCCGAGGGCATCCGGGTCACCCGGCGCACCAACCTGCACGAGTCGACCGCCGGTCTGCGCGGCAACACCACCGTGCTCGACCACCGCGTCCATGTGGAGCTGGCCAACCGGCTCGCGCGGCCCGTCACCGTCGAGGTCCGCGAGCGGGTGCCGGTCACCTCCGAGCCCGGCGTACGGATCGACGAACGACCCGAAGCCGGCTGGACGGCACCCGAGGAAGGCACCGGGCCCGACCGGCATGAGCCCGGCACCCGCGTCTGGCGACTGGACCTGCCCGCGGGCGCCACCACCGCCCTCGACGGCGGCTACGAGATCCGCATCCCCACCGGCAAGACCCTCACCGGCGGCAACCGCAGGAGCTGACACACCCATGGCCACGGCCCCGAAGCCGATCCCCCTCCCCGTCACCGCCGTCACCTGCCTGGAAGACCGCGCCCACGTCGAACGCACCGCCGTGCTCGACCTGACGGCCGGGGTCCAGCGGCTGCGCCTCGGTCCGGTCGGCGCGCTGGCCGTCGACCGCACCCTCCACGCCGAACTGACCGGCGATCACCCCGCGACCGTGCTCGACGCGCGGATCGTCCGCACCTGGACGCCCCGCGCACCGCTGCCGCCCACCGACGACGACTCCGCCCTGCGGCACCGCGTCCACGCACTCGAAGAGGAGCGGCAGGCCCTGGAACAGCAGGGCGACCGGCTGCGGGCCCGCCTCGACCTGCTCGGTCGGCTCGCCACCGATCTGCTGCGGGAGATCGGCGAAGGCACCGGCTCCGGGGAGAGCGAACGGCCCCGCTGGGCCCGCGAACTGGACCGGGTGGACGAGGAGCGCGACACACACGCCGAGCGACTGCGCGCCGTGGAGGCCCGGTCGACCGCCCTGGCCGCCGAACTCGCCGAAGCCGAGCGGGCCCTGCACCTCGCCGAGGAGGAGCCCGCCGAACTGGTCGGCCATGTCGAGCTGACCGTGGAGACCGCGATCGCCGGGCAGGTCGGGCTACGCCTGAGCCACCTCACCCCGTGCGCGCTGTGGCGGCCCGCCTACCGTGCCGTGCTCGACGGGGACTCCCTGACGCTGGAGACGGACGCGATGGTCTGGCAGCGCACCGGCGAGGACTGGTCGGACGTACGGCTGACGCTGTCCACGGCGCGCTCGGCACTGGCCGGTGATCCGCCGCGGCTGCGCGAGGACCGGCTGACCCTGGAGGACCGCTCGCCGGCGGAGCGCCGCACGGTCGACGTCGAACTGCGCGAGGAGGAGATCGGCGACCTCGGGCCCGCCCCGGTGCTCGGTCTGCCCGGCGTGGACGACGGCGGCGAGGCCCGGGTGCTGAGGTCCCCCGCGCCGGTCTCCGTGCCCGGGGACGGCCGCGCCCACCGGGTGCCGCTCTCGGTGTCCACCACGGCCGCGAGCAGCGAGTACGCCTGCTCCCCCGAGGTGTCGCCGCTGGTCACCCAGGTGGTGCGGTTCGACAACCGGTCCGGCCACGCGCTGCTCGCCGGGCCCGTGGACCTGGTCCGCGGCAGCGGGTTCAGCGGTCGCGGCACGCTTGCCTTCACCGCCCCCGGCGCCCCCGTCGAGCTGGCTTTCGGCAGCCGCGACGACTTCCGGGTGGCCCGCCGCACCGAGGAGTCCCGCGACTCGGCGGGCCTCACCCAGCGGACCGTGGTCACCCGCACGGTCCGGCTGCATCTGTCCCGGTTCTCCGCCCCCGGTGAGCACGACGAGCGGCTCGTCGCCCTGCGGGAACGGATCCCGGTCTCCGAGGTCTCGGCGGTCGAGGTCCGCCTCCGCAAGGACGCCTGCTCCCCCGCTCCCGACACGGTCGACGCCGAGGGCATCGTCCGCTGGGACGTCCCACTCCCACCCGACGGCCACCGCACGGTCACCCTGGTCTACGAGCTGTCGGCGAACGCCAAGGTCACCGGCCTCTGAACACGGCTCTCCGGACAGGACCGCCGGGACGGACAAGTCGGCC
This sequence comes from Streptomyces griseiscabiei, assembly GCF_020010925.1. Classification (NCBI taxonomy): domain Bacteria; kingdom Bacillati; phylum Actinomycetota; class Actinomycetes; order Kitasatosporales; family Streptomycetaceae; genus Streptomyces; species Streptomyces griseiscabiei. The sequence continues at coordinate 2,275,427 of NZ_JAGJBZ010000001.1, forward strand.
GCGATCACCAGACCAGGCACCCAGTTCGACGTTCTGGTGTCAGCCGGTGCTGTCAGCGGGCACTGGGGGCGTCCGGGCGACGGGGTGGAAGTTGACGCGTTCGCGCTCCACAGGGAAACCGGCCTTGGCGAAGTTCGCGGCCATGGGGAAGTTGCCCCGGTCCGTGGCTCCGGTGACGGCCTCCGCGCCCTGTTCCACCAGGAAGTGGGTGCACTCGGCGAGGAGGTCGTAGGCGTAACCGTGGCCGCGGTGTTCCGGCAGGACGCCGATGAAACCGATGGTCGGTCCGGAGGGGTTGTGCGCCGGGATGTGGATGCCGGCCAGTTCACCTTCCGGGGTGCGGGCCAGCTGCCACCATTCCCGCGGGGACGGGCACCAGTGGAAGAATTCCAGTTCTTCCCGCGCGGCCTGGTCGAGGCCGCCCTCCTCGATGGCCTTCAGCGCATGGGCGTCCAGCGTGGCCGCGTGGATGCGGCGCAGCGCGTCGAAGAAGACCGCGTCGTCGGGCTCGGGACCGAAGACGAGACGCCCGGGCCGCTCGGGCAGCCCGCGCTCCGGGGTCCAGCGGTACAGGAAGCGTTCCACCAGGAGCTCATAGCCGGCGGCCCGGGCGGCGGCGAAGCGCGTCTCGGCGGCCGCGGCCAGAGCGGGGTGCTCACGCCAGTCACCGGGCAGGTTGAGCTCGAGTTCCACCTGCCACGGGGCGGAGCGCAGAAGTTCGGCCCCCGCCTCGACCTCGCCCTCGGCGACGTCGAACCAGTTGAGGTTGACGGGCTCCTCATCATCGGAACCACCCCACCAGGCGCCACGGGCGACAACAGCGCCGTCCCGCAGGGCCACCCGCTTCCAGTGAGGACGATGTGTGGTCCGCTCGTGCGCGGCACGGGCGTTCAGCGGGTCGGGGTGTGCGTCGAACAGATGCGCGTCACTCTCGTCGAGCGCGCGAATGACCGTATCGGTCATGGATTCCTCCGGGATACGTACGGCAGAAGCGCTCCCGGTCGGATCAGAGGTGCCACACCGGGGTAGCGGGGAGGGAGCGCTGAATGGTCGAGAACTGCACGGCACTCGACTCCTTCCGTCCGTCTCACACGGCGTGGTCCGGGTCCAGACGCTACTTGACCACCGACGCCTCCGTCCACGGAAATTGCGCACCATACTGACGAGGCTCCCGCCCCCGCCGATTCACGTGGTTGCGGGCGGCGGGGCCGAAACGCGCAAGTACCTTCCTGACCTGGGACGATGAGCCTTGCTTCGCAGGTTGCCCAAGGGGAGGCGGCGGTGCGGGGCGAGCAACAGGTTGCTTGCCGATCCGTGCATGCCCGCGTCCGTCTCGTGTAGGCCGTCGATGAGGTGTGAGCCCGACTCCGTCAGGTCGATGAGCCAGGACTTGCAACTCCCGTGGCCCGCGTTCGCGGACGGGGCTCGGGCCGGGTATCGATGGTGGGCATGACCTGCTACAAGCCTGGCGAGCGGTCCCGGCTCGTCTACTCCGTCCGCGAGCACACCGGACGCAAGGACCAGCCCACGGGCTTCGGTTGGCGCGACTCCCGCGACCTGCTGATCCGCGCCCGCAACCAGCTCGGCGGCCCGATCGTCCTTGTCCGGGACAACGTCCGCTTGCACCTGACCAAGCCCCTGCGGGAGTTCATCGAAACCAACGCGGACTGGCTCACGGTCGTCCTGGTCTCTGGTCAAGCGCGACATCGGCAACCTCGCCGCCGCTGACCTCAGCCAGATCACCCGCGCCGTGAAGCGCAAACTCAGGATGCTTCAGTACCGACCGGAGGTCTTCGACGGCTGCCTCGCAGACACCACCCTCGTCCTGGGCACGTGAGCTGGCAGACCGAACGGTGCTGGGCCGGGCACGGTCATCATCCAAAGCCACAGGTCAGATACGGTGACGGGATGACCGAGAGCCTGCCTGCCGACGTCGCCGACGTGCTTGCGCTGGTTCTGAACGCGCAGGATCCGATTCATGTCGCGCTCCGAAGGCAGGTTCCGTACCTCAGCGTGCGGGCGCGCTGCACATGCGGGTGCGGTACTGCCTACTTCGCACTCGACACCAGCGAGGTGGAGCCCGCGCCCGTCGGCCCCGGCACCCTCGTGGCGGCCGAAGCGCAGCTGGTCACCGAGACCGGCGAGTGCCCCGGTGAGGTCCTGGTCTTCACGCAGGGCGGCTACCTGTCGTGGCTGGAAGTCTGCTCATGGAGCGACGACACCAAGGTGACACTGTCTGCCTCACGTCACTGGCTGCAGCCTCCCTCTTGATCCCGACCGACATCACGAGTTCAAGTTGAGTAGTGCCCAACAGCGTTTCGTGGGCGTGCCTGTTGGACAGATCCGGCAATGGGTACGGCCACCGGTGACCAGCGGTGTGTGGAGACAGACGACGATGCCGCAGTGCTGGTCGTCGAAACGCGGCACCGACTACGTCCTCACGATGGCCGGCTCGGCCGAACTACCCACCGGAGCAGGTACGTTCCGCTCCGATGCCCTCGTGCACAAGGTGCCCAAGCGCGCCTGGCAGAAACTCTCGGCCGGGCCCGGCGCGAAAGGAACAGGGGTTCTACGACTGGGCCGTCATCAACCTCGCCGAAGTGGCACCGGGCTGCCAGCGGCTACTGATCCGACGCAACCGCACCACTGGCCAACTCGTCTGCTACCGCTACCACTCCACCGCACCGGCACCCCTGGCCACCCTGGTCAAAGTCGGGGACGAGCACCAAGTCCGCCGCCGCTCCTCCTGGCCCGCCGGGTCATCACCCTCGCGATGCCGGCCCATGCCTACCTCGCCGTCGTCCGCGCCGACGAACACGAACACCGCCCCACACCCGACGACATGAGCACGCTGGCCTGCAACGAGATCCTGCGCCTCGGAACACGCACGTTCAGGAGTCCGCGAGAACCTTCTGAATCAGCCCGTCCACGTCTTCGAGGATCCGCTGGAAATCCTTACCCTGGATCTTCGGCGCATCCCCGTCCAGATGAGACATGGATATCAGGCTCAGAACCGATCCGTATCGCGCCCAGAAGTACCACTCAATACATCCGGCCTCCTGATTCCCGTCCAAACAGATGAGGCTGGAATCATCGGCGTGCAGACCCTCAGGGGAATCGAGATGCACCGGTTTCCATGGCCAGGTCTTTCCGTGTTTATCCTCGGGCGAGTTGTCCTCGAATGCGTATTTTGCACGTCCCGCTCCCCCGTACCACCCGATGAAGTGATACAGAGTGCACCCCGAAGGCGTCTTCCCCAGACGCGAGTTCCACCACTCCGTCCCGTGCAACACCCGCGAGCCCTCGCCGGAGCCCAGCGCGTCGGCCTCGACCACGTACGCGCCACCGCAGTCACCATTGGACATCGCTCCAACGGCCAGAACCATCGGCTCCAGCCGTAAATCGGGAGCGGGGATGGGCCCCACGTCGGCACACCCGACGAGAATGGAGAGCGACGAGAGCGCCAGCAAGGCGGCCAGCGCGCGACCGGGAATCTTCTTCACGGAACTATTTCTTAGTCCCAATCCTCATCACCCCGCACTCCTTGACACTTTGGCACAGTATCCACGATCGCTCCATGGAGGTCCGTCTCGACCATGTCGCTCCCGAAGAGCCCATAGAGGTCGATTCCCACATCAATCGAAATGCTGCCCGCGCCAGACCACGAGGCTTCTCCGCACTTCTCCGTTTCGAACGCGCAAGGCATGGAGATTCGGCAGCCCCGCCCAGGGCATTTCTTCTCAGCCCAGGAAGCTCAGCCGCACCTGACGGTCGGGGTTGTCCTTGTTCGTGTCCACCAGGCACACCGACTGCCAGGTCCCCAGCTCCAGTCGGCCGGCGACGACCGGGAGGGTGGCGTGGGGTGGGACGAAAGCGGGGAGGACGTGGTCGCGGCCGTGGCCGGGGCTGCCGTGGCGGTGGTGCCAGCGGTCGTCGGCGGGGAGGAGGGTGTGGAGGGCGGCGAGGAGGTCGTCGTCGCTGCCGGCACCCGTTTCGATGACCGCGATGCCGGCCGTGGCGTGCGGGACGAAGACGTTGAGGAGACCGTCCCGGCCGGCCGCCGCCTCGCGGAGAAAGCTCTCGCAGTCACGGGTGAGGTCGACGACCCGCTCACGGGAGCCGGAGGCGATGTTCAGGACTCGGGTGGTGAAGGCATCGGACATACCCTCATCCTCGCGCACTCCGCACCCCGCGCGGCTCACCAAGGGCTACGCCGCGAGCACCGGCCGTGGACAGCGGCGAAGTCGGCGTCGGCAACACCCCACCGGTCTTCGCCTTCCTGACAGGACGGCCCGGTGCGGGCGGGCGGGCGGGCGGATAGGCGGACGTCGGGAAGATCCGCGCCCCCTCCACCGTTGGTGGAAGCGTGAACAACACGCGTGAGGTCGAGGTACGTCAGGTCGACGTGGTCGTCATAGGCGCCGGTCAGGCGGGCCTTGCCGGTGCCTACCACCTGCGCCGCAGCGGTTTCGAGCCGGAGCGCGACTTCGTGGTGCTGGACCACTCCCCGGGCCCGGGCGGCGCCTGGCAGTTCCGCTGGCCTTCGCTGACGTACGGCAAGGTGCACGGGATGCATGCGCTGCCGGGCATGGAGCTGACGGGGGCCGATCCGCAGCGGCCGTCCTCCGAGGTCGTCAGGGAGTACTTCGACGCGTACGAGCGCGCTTTCGACCTGCGGGTGCGACGCCCGGTGGATGTGCGCGCCGTGCGTGCGGGCGAGGGCGGGCGGCTGCTGGTGGAGACCTCGGACGGTACGTGGTCGACGCGCGCGCTGATCAACGCGACGGGTACCTGGGACCGGCCGTTCTGGCCGCGTTATCCCGGCCAGGAGACGTTCCGGGGGCGGCAGTTGCACACCGCCCAGTACCCCGGGCCCGAGGAGTTCGCGGGGCTGCGGGTGGTCGTGGTGGGCGGGGGCGCGTCCGGGACGCAGCATCTGCTGGAGATCGCGCCGTACGCCGCCGCGACGACATGGGTGACGCGGCGGCCGCCCGTGTTCCGTGAGGGGCCCTTCGACGAGGGCGCCGGACGGGCGGCCGTGGCCATGGTGGAGGAGCGGGTGCGGCAGGGGCTGCCGCCGAGAAGTGTGGTGTCGGTGACCGGGCTGCCGCTCAACGACGCGATCCGGCGGGGTCTCGCGGATGGTGTTCTGGACCGGCTGCCGATGTTCGACCGGATCACGCCCGGCGGTGTGGAGTGGGACGACGGCCGCCGCGTGGACGCCGATGTCATCCTCTGGGCGACCGGCTTCCGGGCCGCCGTCGACCATCTCGCCCCGCTGCGGCTGCGGGAGCCCGGTGGCGGCATCCGGATCGACGGCACCCGCGCGGTCGCCGACCCGCGGATCCACCTGATCGGCTACGGCCCCTCGGCGAGCACCATCGGCGCCAACCGCGCCGGTCGCGCGGCGGTACGGGACATCCGGCGGCTGCTGGCGAGCGAGCCTGCCGCTGCCGCCTGACGTCCCGGGTCGACCGGCCCGGCCCGGCCCGCCCCGAGGGGCCGGGTGCGGTCGGCCGTCGCCTCAACCGGCCGTGGAGGGGGGCGCCGCACTCGCCGACGCCTTCTTCCGGTTCTCGTTGAACTCGGCGACATTGCTCAGGTGTTCCTGGTAGTTCGCCGTGAAGCGGGTGTCGCCCGGCTTGACGGTGACGAAGTACAGCCAGTCGCCCTCCGCCGGATTGACGGCGAACCGCATAGCCGCCGACCCCGGGTTGGCGATCGGCGTGGGCGGCAGGCCCATGCGCCGGTACGAGTTGTAGGGGCTGTCGAGCTTCGTGTCGTCGACGGTGGTGTCCAGCGTCGAGCGGTTCAGCGCGTAGTTGATGGTGGAGTCCATCTGCAGCGGCATCCCGCGCTCCAGACGGTTGAAGATGACCCGGGACACCTTGCCCATGTCCGCCTCGGTGGCCGCCTCGGCCTGGATGATGCTGGCGATGGTGACCGCCTGATAGACGTTCATCGCGTTGCGCTGGGCCCCGGCCGTGACCTGACCGCCGTTGAACTTCTTGTTCGCGGTCTCCACCATGAACGCCAGCAGAGACTCGGGGGTCGATTTCTCCCGCAGCGGATACGTCGCCGGGAAGAGATAGCCCTCGGGGTTGCCCTCGGCGTCGTCCGGCAGCATCAGCTCGGCCTTGGCCAGGGACTTCTTGGTGGATCCGGCGGGCAGGGCGAGGGCCTTGTCGACGGCTTCGTAGACCTGGCGGGCGCGCCAGCCCTCCGGGATCACCAGGGACGTCGGGTGCTCGGCCGCGCCGCCACCGCCCTCCACGCTCAGCAGCGGCACCGCCACGGCGGTGGCCGCCACGACGGCCCCGGCCGCGATGAGGGCGGCCCGGCCCCGACGCGTCAGTCGAATCGTGCTCCGTGGCGGAGTGTTCATCTGCATGCGGGCACGGTAACCCGCATATCACCTCAAACCCGGCATATCTTCATCTTGTCGGTTCCAGTTTCGGCTCCGATGCCGGCGCCTTCACCACCTCGCGGTCCGGCTTCAGCCGGGCGTCCCGTCGCACCAGTGCCGCGTAGCGGCCGCCGCTCTCCAGCAGTTCCTCGTGCGTACCGCGTTCCACGGCACGGCCGGAGTCGAGGACGACGATCTGGTCGGCCTCCCGGACGGTGGAGAGCCGGTGGGCGATGGTGACGGTGGTGCGGTTGGCGGAGAGCGCGTCGATGGCCCGCTGCACCGCGTGCTCGGTGCGGGTGTCGAGGGCGCTGGTCGCCTCGTCGAGGATGAGGACCGGCGGGTCGCGCAGGATGGTGCGGGCGATGGCGAGCCGCTGCTTCTCCCCGCCGGAGAAGCGGTGGCCGCGTTCGCCGACGACCGTGTCGTAGCCGTCCGGCAGCGCCGCGATGTGGTCGTGGATCTGGGCCGCCCGTGCCGCCTCGTGCAGTTCCTCGTCGGTGGCGTCCGGCTTGGCGAAGCGCAGGTTGTCGGCGACCGAGGCGTGGAAGAGGTACGTCTCCTGGGAGACGACGCCGATGCCCCGGGCCAGGGTGTCGAAGTCCAGGTCGCGCACGTCGACGCCGTCGAGGGTGACCCGGCCGCCCGTGACGTCGTACAGCCTCGGCACCAGGCTGCCGAGCGTGGACTTGCCCGCGCCGGTCGGACCGACGACGGCGAGGCTGCCGCCGGCCGGGACGGTGAGGTCGATGCCGGTGAGGATCGGGCTCGCCTTCGCGTCGGTGTCGGAGGTGCCCTGGCCGTCGGGGGTGCCCTGGCCGTCGGGGGTGCCCGGATCGCCGTCGTAGCGGAACTCGACGTTCTCGAAGCGGACTTCACCCTTGATCCGGTCGAGGTGGACCGGGTGCTCGGGCTCGGTGATGTCGATCGGCAGGTCGAGGTACTCGAAGATGCGCTGGAACAGGGCGAGCGAGGCCTGGATCTGCACGCCGGTGGAGAGCAGGCTCACGGTCGGCCGGAACAGGTTCTGCTGGAGCGAGACGAAGGCGACCAGTGTCCCGACGGAGACGGACGGGCCGCCGAGCTGGAGCGCGACGCCTGCGGTCCAGTAGATGACGGCGGGCATCGCGGCCATGACGACGGTGATGATGGCCATCCGCCAGCGCCCGGCCATGTTGGACCGGACCTCCAGGTCGACGAGTCCCTCGGACTCCTCGGCGAAGGACTTGGTGAGGGAGTCTGCGCGGCCCATCGTCCGGCCGAGCAGGATGCCGCTGACGGAGAGCGACTCGGTGACCGTCGCGGCCATGGCCGCCATCTGGTTCTGGCGCTGGGTGGTGATCTTCTTGCGCTCGTCGCCGACCCGGCGGCTTATCCACACGAACAACGGCAGCAGAAGCAGGGTGACCACGGTGAGCCGCCAGTCGAGGGCGACCATGGCGACGACGGTGGCGACCACACTGGTGGTGTTGGAGACCAGCGAGGTGGCCGTCGAGGTGACGGTCGCCTGCATGCCGCCGATGTCGTTGGCGATGCGGGACTGGACCTCGCCGGTGCGGGTCCGGGTGAAGAAGGCGAGCGACATGCGCTGCAGCCGGCCGTAGACGGCGGTGCGCAGGTCGTGCATGACGCGCTGGCCGACGGTCGTGGAGATCAGGGTCTGCAGAACGCCGAAGATGCTGGTGAGCACCGCGCTCACGATCATGCCGAGGGCCAGCAGGCTCAGCAGGCCGGTGCGGCCCTCGGGGATCGCGGTGTCGAGGATCTCCTTGAGGAGGAAGGGGGTGGCGACCGACGCGAGCGACGCGGCGCCGACGAGCAGGCCGACGATCGCGAGCCGGCCCCGATAGGGACGGAAGAGTCTGAGGATGCGGCGGACCTGGCGGGGCTGTTCCTGCGAGACGCCGGACGGCCCCCGGGTGGGTTCGTTGTCGGGACGCATGGGCTCCTACGGGAGGTGAGACGGATGGGACGGCGCGCCCCGGGCCACGTCCTGGGCGGACTCGACGAGGCTTACGGAGCCTAGCTCATTGTTACCTATACTCACAATGAACATGGTCCTGATATTGTTCCCGGTATGACCACCCCCGACGCCGACGGACCGCTCGCCGAGCAGTTGCTGCGCCTCACCCGCCGTGTGCACCGCATCCAGAAGCGCCACCTCCAGCAGAGCGGGCTGCAGATCACTCCGGCGCAGTCACGGCTGCTGCGCGCGGTGGCGCACTACGACGCGCCACCGCGCATGGCCGATCTGGCGGAGCGGCTGGAGGTCGTGCCACGGGCCGTGACGACCCTGGTCGACGCGCTGGAGGAGAGCGGACGGGTGCGCCGGGTGCCCGACCCCACCAACCGGCGGGTGATCCGGATAGAGGTCACGGACGAGGGCCGCAAGGTCCTGCGCGCACTGCACCACGCTCGCCGGTCGGCGGCGGAGGAGATCCTGGCACCGCTGTCGGACGATCAGCGAGGGGTGCTCGGGGGGTTGCTGGACACGTTGATCGACGGGGCGCCGGTGGCGGGGCAGGGCTGCTGAGCAGCACCGCCGAGCGGTGGGGCGCACCGGTGGGCTGACGCCCGTAGGGCCATGGGCGCACGCCCGTAGGGCCCTGCCGACGGCCACACGAAAGGGGCCCTGCGCAGATCGCTGCGCGGGGCCCCTGCTCCTTCTCCCGGAGCGGTCAACTTACCTCGGGCACAGGCTCCTTCGACTCGCGCTTGGAGAGCACGGGCGCCTCCGCCTCCGCCTCCGCAGGAGCCACAGTGGGCTCGCCCTCCCTCTCGCCCTCTCCCTCTTCCTCCACGAACTGGATCTCCCCGTCGAGCATCTTCTTCGCCCGTCCGGTGTCCAGCGCGCCCTCCCACTTCGACACCACGAAGACGGCGACGCAGTTGCCGAGCAGATTGGTGGCGACGCGCATCGAGTCCATGATGCGGTCGACGCCGAGGAGGAGGGCGACCGCGCCGGCCGGGATGGCGCCGAGCGAGGCGGCGGTCGCCGACAGGGCCAGGAACGCCGAACCGGGAATACCCGCCATGCCCTTGCTGGTCAGCATGAGGACCAGGACGACCGTGACCTGCTGACCGAGGCTCAGGTCCACACCCACGGCCTGCGCGATGAACAGCGTGCCGATCGAGAGGTAGATGGACGCGCCGTCGAGGTTGAAGGAGTACCCGGTGGGCAGCACCAGACCGACCGCGTCGTCTCGGGCGCCGGCCTGCCGCAGCTTCTGCATCATGCGCGGCATGACGCTCTCGCTGGAGGCGGTGCCCAGGGCGAGCAGCATCTCCGCCCGGGTGTAGCGGACGAACTTCCACAGACTCAGGCCCGTCATCAGCTTCAGCGCGACGCCCAGCAGCACGAGGAACGCGGCGGCGACGGCGTAACAGAGGATGATCAGCTTGGCGTAGGTCTTCATCACGCCGAGGCCGTACTCGCCGACCAGGTGGACCATCGCGCCGAACACGGCGAGCGGGGCCAGCTTCATGACGAACCCGACGATCGCGAAGATGACCTCCTGGGCCTGCTCGATGGCGGGCAGGATCTTCGGCACCTTGGTGTGACCGAGGTGCAGCAGCGCGGCGCCGGTGAGGCAGGCGAGCACGAGCACCTGCAGGAGCGCGTTCTCGGCGAACGCGCCGACCGCGCTCTGCGGGAGCGCGTTCAGGATGAACTCACTCGTCGTCGGCAGCTCGCCGCCGGCGGTCTTCGCGTCGACCGCCGAGGTGTCGAGCTTCGAGGGGTCGACGTTCATGCCCGAGCCGGGGCCGAAGACGTTGGCGGCGACCAGACCGATGAGCAGTGCGGCCGTCGAGGCGATCTCGAACCAGATCAGGGCCTTGAGCCCGATCCGCCCGAAGGCCTTGAGATTGCCGGCCTTGGCGATGCCGACGACGACCACACAGAACACCAGCGGTGAGATGACGGTCTTGATGAGGCGGATGAAACCGTCGCCGAGCGGCTGGAAGGTCGTGGCCGTGTCCGGCCACAACCTTCCGACGACGATTCCGAGCACAAGCGCGACTCCGACTTGTGCGAACAGTGAGGTACGCAGCATGCGTGCGACGCGTCGCGGCAGGGACGGTACGGACTGCGGCACGGGGCACTCCTCCGAAGGAACTTTCTGTCATGCGGAAAAGCACTTCCGCGTCGATCACTATCGGGGAGCAGTCGCTCGCAGGGAAGACCGTCGTGTTTCGTCGCGGTAAATCATCGAACAGACGTCACATCACACGCATTCGACGTCAACAGCCCAAGCGGTCCTCCGTCAGCACTCCCTGTACGGAGACCAGGGAGCGGTCGTAGCAGCCGCCCGATCCGCGGGTTCGGTAGCGCTCGCTCGTCGTGCCGACCGCGTGCCGCTGGTCACGCGGCACGTTCGCCGTGTACGTGGCGTCGCCCGTGTAGGTGTCGTCGAGCCGGGACCAGGCCGTGCGCCGTCCACCACGGGTCTCGCTGACCGTCGCCCGGTCGCCGAGCGTGAGCACGGTCCGCAGCCGGTCGCCCGCCCCCAGGGTCGTCGTCCCGTCCATCGTGTACGACCGCTGGACACGCGCCGTCCGGGTCGGACCGCGCCCGGCCCGGACACTGACCGTCTCGTCGTCGCTCCACCGCGCGTCCAGCGCGTCGGGGTTCTCACCGTCCGACCAGGTGTGCGTGGAGGTGTGGGCGAGGCTCCGGCGGACGGTCGTGGTGACGCGGCCGTGCGAGGTGTCCACGTACCCGGCGACGGTCAGCGCATGGCCGCCCTCGGTGTCGAGCCGGTGTTCCGTACCGGGCGTGTACGTCGACGCGTTGGCGAGGTCGCCCGCCGCGGCCTTCGTGAGCGCGCCGGTGACGTGCGTGCTCTTCGCGTCCTGCCAGACGAGGACGTTGACCGGGGCGCTCCAGCCCGACTGCCCCTCGGGCACCCCGACCACGGAGACCTCGACGCGGTGCGGGCGGCCGTCGTTGAGGAGGCCCGCGAAGGGGGTGAGGTCGTAGCGCAGGGGCGGGATGTCGAAGGCCCGGGGCCCGGGCACCACGTACCAGAGGAAGGGGTTGGACCAGCCGCCGGTCCAGACGTTGGGGAACGGCGCGGCGATTCCGGCCAGTCGGCCGTCCACCGAGATCTGCACCTCGCGGTACGGCCCCTCGTCCGCCTTGCAGGAGTACGGCGCCTCCTCGGGCACCGTCAGATACCAGTACTCCTCGCAGCCGCCGCCGGACCCGGTCGCGTACACCTCGGCGATGACGCGTTCGCTGTTGCGCGGGGTGGTGAGGGTGGTGCCGTCCTGGAGGGTGAGGACGCGGTCGGGGACCCGGTCGGGGGCGGTCTTCCCCCTCCGCACGTCGGACCCGCCCGCGTAGAAGGTGAGCGTGACCTCGACGTCGAGGACACCGGTGTAGGTGTCGTCGACGACGTTGCCGATGAGCATCTCGACCGGCTGCGCGGTGCGCAGGGTGTCGCTGTACTGCGTGACGTCCTTCTCCACGGACCACTCGATGCCGTCGGGCGACGGCTGCGGGGTGGACGTCCGGAACACCTCCACGCCCCCGATGTGGAGATAACCGAGCCGGTCGAACTGACGGCCCTTCACCTTGCCGTCGAGCCGCAGGACGACCTTGCTCCACTCCCCTTTCCGCCCGCACTCCGCCGGTGGCGCGTAGGTCCCCCGGTACGGCGTGAAGTCCCTGAACTGCGCCTCGGCGACCGTCACTTCGCACGACCTGGTGTTCTCGGGTCTGCTGACGGGCGGGGCGGCGGTGATGGGGTCGTGCCAGTCGGTGCCGAACTCGGCGGGAGTGTCGCGCTGGCTGGGCGCATTGCTCTGGGTGGTGGTCTTGCTCTGAGCGGTGGTCTCGCTCTGGGCGGGGGTGGCTCCGAGGAGGGTGCTCGCCAGGAGGGCCGCTCCGGTGAGCATGGACATGATGATCCGGCTTCTCATGGCCGGAGTTCTACGGGGAGTCGGCGCCCCGCCGCAATGAGATCTCCGGCCACAACCAGGCACATCCGTACCGGACGTCTCAGGATCGGATGTCTCAGGATCGGATGTCTCAGGATCGGATGTCTCAGGATCGGGCGCCCCAGCACCGGACGCCTCAGGACCGGACGCCTCAGGCCTTCAACTCCGCCTTGTCCCCCATCACGATCACCGGCTGCTTCGCCGGGTCGAGGGTGCGCAGCAGGTACTCCATACCGGACTTGGACAGGCTGACACAGGCCGAGGTGCCGCTGCCGTGGTCCATGTGCAGCCAGATGCTGCCGCCCTTCGACTGCCCTTCGGGACGCGTCGGGTCGATCGGCGAGGTGCCCTTGACGCGGTTGTAGTCGATGGCGATCACGTAGTCGAAGTCGTGCCAGTGCGACTTGGCCCAGTAGTGCGGCGCCTGGAATGACGCCGAGCTGCTGTACGGCAGCTTGGACCCCGGATCGGCGAGGACACCGCCCGCGTCGCTGAGCGTGAACACACCGACGGGGCTGCGCTTGTCGCCCTCCCGGTGGTCGGTGGTCCAGCCCTTCTTGCCGTTGTGCCCCTCCCAGCTGCGGGTCTTCTTCCAGGCCGAACCGCTCTTCGTGTAGAGGACCACCGTGGCGTCGGCGTCGTCCTTCCCCTCGCCGTAGACGGCCACCACCTGGCGCGACGCGGCGGGGATCCGCTTCTGAAGACGATCGCCGACATCCGGGATGCGGGTCGGATCCACGCTCCCCGCCCCGGCGCGGTCGGCTTTCCCCCCGGCCTTCGTGGCCTTCGTGGCGGCCTCGCCGCCGCTCGCGTCGCCCGAACCGCCGCACGCCGCCAGGGACATCACCAGCGCACCGCAGACCATCGCCGCGAGTCCGACACGCACCTCGCCTCTCGTCCGGCGCGTGCCGCTCATGCCGCTCATGCCACTGGTTCGTCCCCGCATCGTCCCGCCTATTCGCATGCCGTCCATCGTCGCACCGCGCACCGGAGGCGGGCGCCCGCCGTCCCGCCCACCGGGCCACCCACCGGTGGTCCAGGCCGAAACTTTGCCCGGCGCCGGAAAACCGTTTGCCTCCGACCACGCCGCGACGCGAACCTTTCACGGCTGGCCGTCGGCCTTGGCCGCCCCATTTCTCCCCACTTCTCCCCCACCCTGACACGAGCCTCTGGGACGTCATGCAGATTCAAGACCTTCCGTATCAAGACCCGGGTGTGCCGGACGCACGCTCGGGCCCACGATTCCTGTGGTGGCTCGGCCGGAATCAGCTCGGCGGACAGTTCAAGGCGCTGGCCTGGGGGTTGCTGCACTTCACCTCCGTGGCCGGGCTGCCGTTCTGCGTCGGTTTCGCCATCCAGGCCGTGGTGGACCGCTCCGGCTCACGGCTCGCCCTCGCGGGCGTGCTGCTGGTGCTGTGCGGGTTCACCATCGCGCTCGGCGACACCTTCCTGCACCGCACCGCGGTCACCAACTGGATCACGGCCGCCGCGCGCGTCCAGCAACTGCTGGCCCGCAGGACGGCCCAACTGGGCTCGGCGCTGACCCGCCGGGTCGCGGCCGGTGAGGTCGTCGCGGTCTCCACGGGCGACGTCGAGAAGATCGGCTGGTTCGTCGAGGCCGTCTCCCGCTTCACCGCCGCCGCCCTGACCGTGGTGCTGGTCTGTGTCGGCCTGGTCGTCTACCAGCCCGCGCTCGGCATCGTCGTCGCCGTCGGCGTCCCGGTCCTCGCCCTGGCCGTCCTGCCGCTGCTGCCCCGCGCCACCCGCCGGGCCGACCACCAGCGTGAGAAGGCGGGCCGCGCCACCGAACTGGCCTCCGACACCGTCGCGGGTCTGCGCGTCCTGCGCGGCATCGGCGGCGAGGACCTCTTCCTGGACCGCTACCGCCGGGCGTCCCAGGAGGTCCGCCACGCCGCCGTCCGCAGCGCCCGTATGTGGGCCCTGATCTCCGGCATCCAGGTCCTGCTGCCCGGACTGCTGATGATCACGGTCGTCTGGCACGGCGTGGGTCTCGCCCGCGAGGGCCGGATCACGGTCGGTGAACTGGTGACCGTGTACAGCGCGGTCATGCTGCTGGCGTATCCGCTCAGGCACTTCGAGGAGATCGCGATGGCGTACTCCTTCTCCCGTCCGTCCGCCAAGCGGGCCGCCCGGGTGCTGTCGCTGGAGCGGGCCACGGACATCGGCGGCTCCCGCGAGGCCGCCGTGCCCACCGGAGACCTGTACGACCCCGCGACCGGGCTGCTCGCGCCCGCCGGCTGTCTCACCGCCGTGGTGTGCGGCGACCCGGACGCGGCCGGACGGCTGGCGGAACGGCTGGGCGGCCACGCCCCGGAGGAGGGCACCTCCGTGCTCCTCGACGGCGTACCGCTCGACGAACTGCCCCTCGGCTCCGCACGCGCCGCCGTCCTCGTCCAGGACAAGGACCCGGTGCTGCTCTCCGGCACCCTGCGCGAACTCCTCGACGTCCCCGCCTCGGGCGCGGTCACCGCCGAGGAGGCACTGACCGCCGCCCAGTGCGGTGACGTGCTGGAAGCCCTGGTCCAGGGGTCGCTGGAGGCCGAGGACGCGATGGAGGCACGGATCACCGAACGCGGCCGGTCCCTGTCCGGCGGCCAGCGCCAGCGGCTCGCACTGGCCCGCTCCCTCGTCACGGACCCGGGCGTCCTGGTCCTGGACGAGCCGACCTCCGCCGTCGACTCCCACACCGAGGCCCGGGTCGCCGCCGGCATCCGGTCGCTCCGCGCGGGCCGTTCGACGGTCGTCCTCACCTCCTCGCCCCTCCTCCTCGACCTCGCCGAACGCGTCGTTCTGGTGCACGACGGCGAGGTCGCGGCGGTCGGCCTGCACCGCGACCTGGTGCACAAGGACCCCCGGTACCGGGCCGTCGTCACCCGCGAGACCGACGAGGAGACCGACCCGGCCGGAAGGCCGCACGCAGCCGCCGCGACCGGCGGGCTGTCACTCCGAAAACCCACCCTCAGCGATGTGCTGGACGAACTGGAAGAGATCGAGGAGACCGCATGATCGGCGTGGCGCCACCGGCCTACGACCCGGCCGCACCGACGACGGCGAACACCCTGCCCGTCGGCGCCCCGGCGACCGTCCGCGCCTATGTGGCCGAGTTGTTCCGCCGGCACCGGCGGGCCTTCGTCCTGCTCATCACCGTCAACACCATCGCCGTGGTGGCCTCGATGGCGGGCCCCTACCTGCTCGGCGCCCTCGTCGAACGCCTCTCCGACGGGGCCCGCGACCTCCATCTGGAGCTCACCGCGACCGTGTTCGTCGTCGCCCTCGTCGTCCAGGCGGTCTTCGTCCGGGAGGTGCGGCTGCGCGGGGCCATGCTCGGTGAGCGGATGCTGGCCGACCTCCGGGAGGACTTCCTCGTCCGGTCCGTCGGCCTGCCACCGGGCGTGCTGGAACGCGCCGGCACGGGTGACCTGCTGTCCCGCATCACCACGGACATCGACCGGCTCGCCAACGCCATGCGCGAGGCGGTGCCCCAGCTCGCCATCGGCGTGGTGTGGGTGGCCCTGCTCCTCGGCGGCCTCGCCGTGACCGCGCCCCCGCTCGCCCTCGCCGTGCTGCTGGCCCTGCCGCTGCTGGTGGCCGGCTGCCGCTGGTACTTCAAGCGCGCCCCCTCCGCCTACCGCTCGGAGTCCGCCGGATACGCCGCCGTCGCCGCCGTGCTCGCGGAGACCGTGGACGCCGGCCGCACCGTCGAGGCCCACCGCCTGGGCACCCGCCGCATCGAGCTGTCCGACCAGCGGATCCGCGAGTGGACCGCATGGGAGCGGTACACCCTGTGGCTGCGGTCGGTGCTCTTCCCGGTCCTCAACTTCACCCACGCCACGGTCCTCGGCTCGGTCCTGGTCATCGGCGGGGTGTTCGTCCTCCAGGGCCGGCTCGGGCTCGGCCAGCTGACCACGGGCGCGCTCATCGCCCAGATGCTCGTCGACCCGATCAACCTGATCCTGCGCTGGTACGACGAGCTGCAGGTCGCCGAGGTGTCGCTGGCCCGCCTCGTCGGCGTCCGGGACATCGAGCCGGACGCCGGCGACCCGGAGGTGACCCCCGAGGGTCGCCATGTCCACGCCGATGAGGTGCGCTTCGGGTACCGCGAGGGCGTCGACGTGCTGCGCAAGGTGTCCCTGGAGGTCGCGCCCGGCACCCGGCTCGCACTGGTCGGCCCGTCCGGCGCCGGCAAGTCGACCCTGGGCCGGCTCCTCGCCGGGATCTACGCGCCCCGCGACGGCCGGATCACCCTCGGTGGCGCCGAACTGTCCCGGATGCCCGCCGAGGACGTCCGCTCCCATGTGGCGCTGGTCAACCAGGAACACCATGTGTTCGTCGGCTCCCTGCGCGACAACCTGCTCCTCGCCCGCACGAGTGCCCAGGACGCCGAGCTGTGGGCGGCGCTGGGCGCGGTCGACGCCGATGTCTGGGCGCGGGCGCTGGACGAGGGGCTGGACACCGAGGTCGGCTCCGGCGGCCTCGCGCTCACCCCGGCGCAGGCCCAGCAGATCGCGCTGGCCCGGCTGGTCCTCGCCGACCCGCACACGCTGGTCCTGGACGAGGCGACCTCCCTCCTCGACCCGCGCGCGGCCCGCCATCTGGAACGCTCCCTCGCCCGTGTCCTCGACGGCCGCACCGTCGTCGCCATCGCCCACCGGCTGCACACCGCCCACGACGCCGACGTCATCGCCGTCGTCGAGAAAGGCCGCATCAGCGAACTGGGCAGCCACGACGATCTCGTCGAGGCGGACGGGGCGTACGCGGCCCTGTGGAGGTCCTGGCACGGCTGACCGTGAAGGGGCGCCCTCCGGCCCGCGCCCGGCGGCCCTTGGACCTCTGCCGTTGCGCGGTGCCGAACGCGAGTGGAAGGCTGGTGGTGGGCACTGATTCGGGGGACGCCCGTGAACCGCCCGGTTCACGGGGTTCGGGCCGTCGCCCAGCGGCCCGCGCGTCCACCGTCGCCGAGCGGTGGCACCGGGCCCGTCCCACCACTGGAGGTACCCGTGGACACAGTCGGCGGCTGGGGAGACGACGTCTACCAGCCAGACGGATCCGAGATCCAGGACGACGCGGGGCTGCTGGACGCCGAGGACACCCTGATCACCGACGGCGTGGCCGACCCCCTCGACCGGGGCTGGTCCCCGCCGGAGCGTCCCTGGGCGGTGGAGCACTCCGGGGTGACCGCCGCCGAGCGGTTGCGCGGCGAGACCCTGGATCAGCGCCTCGCCGAGGAGCTTCCGGACATCGCCTACCCCGACGGGGACGGCATCGGCGACTCCCCGGACAGCGACGGAGAACCCCTGGACAACGAGGTGGGCGATCTCCGCTCCGGCCGTCTCGTCGCCCCCGACGAGGGTGCGCACGAGGACGAGGAGAGCGGGCTCATCGCCACCGACGTGGGCATCGACGGGGCCGCCGCCTCCGCCGAGGAGGCGGCCATGCACATCGTGGACGAGGGCTCCCCGTAGGGCAGGCCCCGTCCTGAGGGCCTCAGCCGGTACCGGGGCCGCGAGCCGGGCCAGGGCCGGACGACCGCCACCGAGGCGGCGGTGCCCGCGGCGCGTCAGATGACGTTCAGCGCCGCCGCCGCGCCCACTCCCCCGAGCACCATGAACACCGGCATCAGCACCCGCAGCTCCACCCAGCTGCCGGCCCGGAACCGCATCACCTTCGGCGGGCCCAGCGGGTACCAGCGCTTGCGCCCGATCGGTATCGGCCACAGGATCGGGCAGCCCGACACGGTCAGCGAGTCCCCGATGTCGTGCACCAGCGCGCCGAGCACGATCGGCAGACCGAGCCACAGATACTCCTGGCCCGGCTGGGTGAACAGCCAGTCCGCGCCGTTGCCCGGCTTGTCCAGCACCCCCGCGAGGATCCAGGCACTGGTCGCCGCCAGCAGCCACACCAGTACATCGCTGCTGGAGCCCCGGGCCGCCCGCCACAGCAGTCCTTCGATGGCCAGCACCAGGTGCACGAAGAGGATGGCGAGCACCGCCCAGCGGCCCCCCGTGATGGCGATGGCGGAGGCGCCGGCCCCGAGCAGGGCCGCCCACAGCCAGGTGTGGGTGAGCGTGCGATGCCCGCCCGAGCGGCGCGGGTCGCCCTGCTTCTTCGTCGCCTTGTAGACGGCGTACGAGAGCTTGTCGACGATCTCGCAGACCCAGCGCGACAGCGGACCGAAGGAGCGCGAGATCGTGGCCGCCTTGTGGTCCAGGTCGGGGGCGAGCGCCGCGCCCGCGCAGATCAGCGCGCCGACCAGGAGGACCGGCCAGGGCATCGTGTGCCCGGCGGCGGCCGCCGCCGCCCCTACTCCGAGCCAGGCCGCGGCTCCCGACAGTGAGTGTGCTGGTCCCATCATGGCCGTGCCCCGTCCCATTCCGTTCGTGCCGCTGTCCAGGTGCCTTGTGCCGCTGTCCAGTTGTCCAGGTGCGCTGACGTTCCGTCGGCGCCACAGCGTAGCGTTCGCGATCTTCGGTCCGGCAGCCGATTCCCCCATCGGGTGCGCGGGCAGGCAAGATGGGGGCGTGACCCTCATCGATCAGCTGCCGCGGACCGCCGACCCCGACGCCCTCTACGAAGCCTTCGAGTCGTGGGCCCGGGAACGCGGTCTCACCCTCTATCCCCACCAGGAGGAGGCGCTCATCGAGGTGGTCTCCGGCGCGAACGTGATCGTGTCGACTCCCACCGGCTCCGGCAAGAGCATGATCGCGGCGGGCGCCCACTTCGCGGCCCTCGCCCGTGACGAGGTCACCTTCTACACCGCCCCGATCAAGGCGCTGGTCTCGGAGAAGTTCTTCGAGCTGTGCAAGATCTTCGGCACCGAGAACGTCGGCATGCTCACCGGCGACGCCTCGGTGAACGCCGACGCCCCCGTCATCTGCTGCACCGCCGAGGTCCTGGCCTCCATCGCGCTGCGCGACGGCAAGCACGCCGATGTCGGCCAGGTCGTGATGGACGAGTTCCACTTCTACGCGGAGGCCGACCGCGGCTGGGCGTGGCAGATCCCGATCCTGGAGCTGCCGCAGGCGCAGTTCATCCTGATGTCGGCCACGCTCGGCGACGTCTCGATGTTCGAGCAGGACCTCACGAGGCGCACCGGCCGCCCCACTTCGGTGGTCCGCTCGGCGACCCGCCCGGTGCCGCTCTCCTACGAGTACGTGCTGACCCCGCTGACGGAGACGCTCACGGAGCTGCTCGCCACCAAGCAGGCTCCCGTCTACATCGTGCACTTCACCCAGGCGCAGGCCGTGGAGCGGGCGCAGGCGCTGATGAGCATCAACATGTGCACGCGGGAGGAGAAGGACCAGATCGCCGAGCTGATCGGCAACTTCCGCTTCACCACCAAGTTCGGCCGCAACCTCTCCCGTTACGTGCGGCACGGCATCGGGGTGCACCACGCCGGCATGCTGCCCAAGTACCGGCGGCTGGTGGAGAAGCTGGCCCAGGCCGGTCTGCTGAAGGTCATCTGCGGTACGGACACCCTCGGTGTCGGTGTCAACGTCCCCATCCGTACCGTGCTGTTCACCGCGCTCACCAAGTACGACGGCAACCGGGTACGGACGCTGCGGGCCCGTGAGTTCCACCAGATCGCGGGCCGCGCGGGGCGGGCCGGATTCGACACGGCGGGCTACGTGGTGGGGCAGGCGCCCGAGCACGTCATCGAGAACGAGAAGGCGCTCGCCAAGGCCGGTGACGACCCGAAGAAGCGCCGCAAGGTGGTCCGCAAGAAGGCTCCTGAGGGGTTCGTCGGCTGGAGCGACGGCACGTTCGAAAAGCTCATCGCCTCCGACCCGGAACCGCTCACCTCCCGCTTCCGCGTCACCCACACGATGCTGCTGTCGGTGATCGCCCGGCCGGGCAACGCCTTCGAGGCGATGCGCCATCTGCTGGAGGACAACCACGAGCCGCGCAAGCAGCAGCTGCGGCACATCCGCCGTGCCATCGCGATCTACCGTTCGCTCCTCGACGGCGGCATCGTGGAGAAGCTCGACGAGCCGGACGCCGAGGGCCGTATCGTCCGGCTGACGGTCGACCTCCAGCAGGACTTCGCGCTCAACCAGCCGCTGTCCACCTTCGCGCTGGCCGCGTTCGAACTGCTGGACCCGGAGTCCCCGTCGTACGCCCTCGACATGGTGTCCGTGGTCGAGTCGACGCTCGACGATCCGCGGCAGATCCTCGCCGCCCAGCAGAACAAGGCGCGCGGTGAGGCCGTGGCCGCGATGAAGGCGGACGGCGTCGAGTACGAGGAGCGCATGGAGCGGCTCCAGGACGTCAGCTACCCCAAACCGCTGGAGGAGTTGCTCTTCCACGCGTACAACACGTACCGCAAGAGCCACCCGTGGGTCGGTGACCATCCGCTGTCGCCGAAGTCGGTGATCCGGGACATGTACGAACGGGCCATGTCCTTCACGGAGTTGACCTCGTACTACGAGCTCGCGCGCACCGAGGGCATCGTGCTGCGCTACCTGGCCGGCGCCTTCAAGGCCCTCGATCACACCGTCCCCGACGACCTGAAGTCGGACGATCTGGAGGATCTGATCGCCTGGCTCGGCGAGATGGTGCGCCAGGTGGACTCCAGCCTCCTCGACGAGTGGGAGCAGCTGGCCAATCCCGAGGAGATGACGGCCGAGGAGGCACAGGAGCGGGCCGACCAGGTCAAGCCGGTCACCGCCAACGCACGCGCCTTCCGGGTCCTCGTCCGCAACGCCCTGTTCCGCCGGGTCGAACTCGCCGCCCTCGATCAGGTCGGGGAGCTGGGCGAGATGGACGCCGAGTCCGGCTGGGACGCCGAGCGGTGGGGCGAGGCGATGGACAAGTACTGGGACGAGTACGAGGACCTGGGTACCGGTCCCGACGCCCGCGGTCCGCGGCTGCTGATGATCGAGGAGGAGCCGCAGAACGGGCTGTGGCGCGTCCGGCAGACCTTCGCCGACCCCAACGGCGATCATGACTGGGGCATCAGCGCGGAGATCGACCTGGCGGCCTCCGACACCGAGGGCCGTGCCGTGGTCAAGGTCACCGACGTCGGTCAGCTGTGAGCACAGGAGAGGCCAGCACATGACGACCAACCCCGCCGAGCGGCTCGTCGACCTGCTCGACCTGGAGCAGATCGAGGTCAACATCTTCCGCGGCCGCAGCCCGCAGGAGTCCCTGCAGCGGGTCTTCGGCGGCCAGGTCGCCGGCCAGGCGCTGGTGGCCGCCGGGCGCACCACCGAGGGCGACCGGCCGGTGCACTCACTGCACGCGTACTTCCTGCGTCCGGGCCGTCCGGGCGTGCCGATCGTGTACCAGGTCGAACGGGTCCGCGACGGGCGGTCGTTCACCACGCGCCGGGTCACCGCCGTGCAGCAGGGCCGCACGATCTTCAATCTGACCGCCTCCTTTCACAAGCCTGAAGAGGGGAGCTTCGAGCACCAGCTGCCGCCGGCCCGGAAGGTGCCGGACCCGGAGTCGCTGCCGACGGTGTCGCAGGAGATCACCGAGCATCTCGGCGCGCTCCCGGAGCAGTTGGAGCGCATGGCCCGGCGGCAGCCCTTCGACATCCGGTATGTCGACCGGTTGCGCTGGACCCCCGAGGAGGTCGAGCACGCCGAGCCGCGCAGCGCGGTGTGGATGCGGGCCGTGGGCACCCTGGGGGACGACCCGCTCGTGCACACCTGCGCGTTGACGTACGCCAGCGACATGACTCTGCTGGACGCCGTCCGTATCCCGGTCGAGCCCCTGTGGGGTCCGCGTGGCTTCGACATGGCGTCGCTGGACCACGCCATGTGGTTCCACCGGCCGTTCCGCGCGGACGAGTGGTTCCTGTACGACCAGGAGTCCCCGATCGCGGTGGGCGGTCGCGGACTGGCCCGCGGGCGTATCTACGACCTGGAAGGGCGTCTGCTCGTATCGGTCGTCCAGGAAGGGCTGTTCCGCAAGCTCGGCGCCTGACCGGCGGTCAGCGGTTTCCGCGCCGGAGCCAGCCCAGCAGGCCGCGTCGCCCCTCGGGCGCCGTGCCGGCCGTCGGCCGGGCCTTCCCGGGACGCCGCCCTCCTTGAGGGGGCACGGTGCGCCGGGGCCTCGGGGCGAGCCGGTGGGCACGGGCCTCGGCGAGGAGCTGCCGGAGGTTCGCCGTCAGCCATGCGATCTCATCGGGGTCGTCCGCCGTCATGATCCGCGCGGTGATCTGTGCGGCGGGGGCGTCGGGCGGGCCGTGGTCGGCCCGCGCGGGCAGGTGGCGGTTCAAGTGGGCGCGCTCGTAGGGATCCTGGACGATCTCGGCGACCTGGACCGGATCGAGCAGGGCGGCCGGGGCGGCGGCCCGCTGCCAGGGGTCGTCGGCCTGTCGCAGGAGGATTCCGAGTCGGCGGCCACGCCAGTTCCGGGGGCGCAGGTCCAGCCCGGCGTCCAGCTGACGCCTCAGCTCTTCCGGGACACGGCCGGTCAGCCAGGGTGCGTTCTGCTCGTCGGCCGCGAACTCCCGTAGATCGGCCGCCAGATAGAGCCAGACCACGGCGCGGTAGCGGTTCAGGTAGAACTTGACGGGTGTGACCACCCCCAGGCGTGCGAGCCGCATGAACCGTGAGACCGGTACGCCCAGGATCTCGGCGCTGTCGGCGGAGCCCAGGGCGTCGACGCGTGCGCGCAGTGTCTCGGGGAAGCCCTGCTCGGCGCGGAGCCGGTCGATCTCCGCCTGGGCGACCCGACGGGCTCCCCCTCCGTCGTCGATCACAGTCCGCAGGCAGCCCAGTTGTACGGCGAGGTCGAGTTGGCTTCGTTTCAGGCCCAGCTCCCGGGCGGCGCGGCCGAGCGCGAGCGTACGGCGGGCCGCTCCGGTGCTCGCCCGGAGGCCGCTCGACGGGGTGCGCGGGTCGGGCCGGGTGGCCGTGGCATGGGTGGCGGGTGGTGTGACGGTGTGGTCGGACATGGTGGTCTCCCCCGTGCGGTGCGGTGCTCGCGCCGGACTCGCGCTCGCCTCGGGAAAAACCGTAGCCCGTTCGCCGAAAGTCGGGGCGGGCCTGTGGATAACTCCACCCGCAACCGATGAACCCGCAGGTCAGCGATCCATCACCGCGGAACGTTCGGGCCGGCGGGCGTCGACCCCGAGATGTTCTCCGACGCGGTTCACCAGCAGAGTCATCTCGTAGGCGATCTGACCGATGTCCGCCTCGGCGGCGCTGAGCACGCACAGACAGCTGCCCGGTCCCGCCGCGGTGACGAAGAGCACCGCGTCGTCGAACTCGATCATCGTCTGCCGGACGTCACCGGCGCCGAAGTGGCGGCCCGAGCCCTTGGCCAGGCTGTGCAGCCCCGAGGAGACCGCGGCGAGGTGTTCGGAGTCCTCGCGCCGCAGACCGGTGCTCGCCGCGGTGACGAGTCCGTCGTTGGACAGCACCACGGCGTGCCGTACGGGTTCCACGCGCTCGGTCAGGTCGTCCAGCAGCCAACCGAGTCCCGCGTTCTGAGCCATCGCTCGTACTCCCCGTTGTGTCGTTCTCCCTGGCAAGGAGGATCCGACGATTCAGCCTTCCCCACTGCCGCCGCCGGAGCAAGCAGCAGGGGGACATGGCAGGGAAGATGACCGACAAGGAATGGCGGGCCTTCTTCGCGAAGGGCGACAACGGGGGCTTCCCCACCCGAAACAGCACTGTCAAGGGACGGAAACCGGCCAGGCAGAGGCAGGTTGACGCCGCTTCAGCCCACGGAGTCGAGCAGTCGGGCGGTGTGCATCCGTCCGGCGTATTCGACGAGCCGTATCAGCACTTCCTTCCCGGAGTCGCGGTCCCGGGCGTCGCAGAGGACCACGGGAGTGCCCTGGTCGAGGTCGAGGGCACGGGTGACGTCGGGAACGCCGTAGGCGCGGGCGCCGGTGAAACAGTTGACGGCGACCACGAACGGGATGTGGCGGTGCTCGAAGTAGTCGACGGCCGGGAAGCAGTCCTGGAGTCGCCTCGTGTCCGCGAGGACGACGGCGCCCAACGCCCCCTGCGCCAACTCGTCCCACAGGAACCAGAACCGGTCCTGGCCCGGGGTGCCGAACAGATACAGCGAGAGCCCGGACCTGATGGTGATGCGTCCGAAGTCCATGGCGACGGTGGTGGTGACCTTCTGGTCCACCCCGTCGGTGTCGTCCACGGACTGGCCCACCTCGCTCAGCAGTTCCTCGGTGCGCAGCGGCCTGATCTCGCTGACGGCGCCGACCAGCGTGGTCTTGCCCACGCCGAATCCGCCGGCGACGAGGATCTTCAGTGCCAGGGCGCCCGTGTCGCCGTCTGTCTCATCGGAGTGCTCGGAGACCATCGATCACTTCTCTCGGGAGTGTCGGCCGCGGTCGACATGGGTTCGGCGGTGGGAAGTCAGCATCATGGCAACTGCCACTCGTCCGTGTGGCGTTGGACCGGTTTTTCCTGTCGCTGACCGCTTCGCGCATATTCGGTGCCGGGTTGGATGCGCAAGTCGATACGGGTCGGCCCCATGGGCTTGTTCATCTACAGCGCTCTCAGCCCCTCGATCACCTCGCGCAGGATCCGTTCGTCCGGCAGTTGCGCGGGCGGGACGGGGCGGCTGACGGTGACGCGGCCCAGTTCCAGGAGGTCGCCGAGGAGCACCCGCACCACGCCGACGGGCAGGTCCGCGCCGGCGGCGAGTTCGGCGACCGACTGGGTCTCGGTCCGGCACAGTTCCACGAGCGAACGGTGTTCCGGGCCGAGCGGGGTGTCGTCGCCGGCCCCGGGCGCGCCAGTGTCGAGGGAGACCAGGGCGATCAGGTCGAAGCGGGCACCGCTCGGCCCGGGCCTGGTGCGTCCGCCCGTCATGGCGTAGGGGCGGACGAGGGGCCCGGCCTCGCTGTCGTACCACCGGCTGCCCGACGGCTCGTGCGAGGCGCCTGCGCTGCCCTCGGTCATGAGTGCGACCCGTCCCTGGTTCATCCGGCCGCAGGCGGGCGGGCGCCGGTGCGGGTCGGTGTGAACAGGTGCTCCCCGACGCGCTTCACCAGCCGTGCCATCTCGTAGGCCACCAGGCCGATGTCGGCCGTGACGGAGGTGAGGACGGCCAGGCAGGAGCCGTCTCCCGCGGCGGCCACGAAGAGGAAGCCGTCGTCCATCTCCACCATGGTCTGGCGTACGCCGCCGGCACCGAAGTGACGGCCCGTGCCCTTGGCGAGGCTGTGGAAACCGGAGGCGACAGCGGCGAGGTGCTCGGCGTCCTCGCGCTTGAGGTCGCTGGAGGCACCGACCGCGAGCCCGTCGTTGGACAGCACCACGGCGTGCCGTACCTCGCGCACGCGCAGTACCAAGTCGTCCAGCAGCCAGTCGAGTTCACCGGACCGTTCGGTGGCCCTGGTGCTCGGGTCCTGGATCATGCGGGGTCTCCTTCGCTGCTGTCGCTGCCCGTCACGGGGCCGGGGGTGACGCCTTTGCCGGGTGCCCTGCCGCCGCCTCGGGCCCAGCCGTCGCGGTAGGCCGTCATACGGTCGCGTACGAGTTCCGGGGTGCGTACGTCGTCCGCCGGGGCGGTGGCGGCCTGGGCGGGTTGCCCGGTGTGCTGTTCGCGCAGCTGCGGGGCGAGGTGCGCCTGGCGTACACGGCGCGGCAGTTCGTCGGGGTGTTCCGGTTCGGGCTGGTGTCGGTGGGGTCGCAGGGCGGTGACGCCGGGAGGTGGCTCGGGCGGGCCGTCCGCCGTAGTCCGACCGGGTGTGGTGGAGGCGACGGGGGCCATGAGGGCGCGCCGGTCGGCGGCCCGCTCGACGGGTTCCTGGTGCCCGGCGGCCACGCGCGCGTACGCGCGTTCCTCGCTCCGTGGAGAGGCCTCGGCGGCGGCGCGGGGGGAACGTTCCGGCACGCCGCTGTTCAGCAGGGCGGTGGGCAGGAGGACCACCGCGGTGGTGCCGCCGTAGGGCGAGGTCCGCAGATGGACCTTGACGCCGTGGCGGGCGGAGAGCCTGCTCACCACGAACAGGCCGAGGCGGTCGCTGTCGAACAGGTCGAGGGCCTCGGACTGTTCGATGCGGCGGTTGGCCTCGGTGCGGGTCTCCTTGCCCATGCCGAGCCCGCGGTCCTCGACCTCCACGACGTATCCGTTGCCCACCGGCTCCCCGGTGATCCGCACGCGTGTGTGGGGCGGGGAGAACTGGGCCGCGTTCTCCACCAGTTCCGCCAGGAGGTGGGTGAGGTCGGCGACCGCCGTACCGACGATCTTCGCCTCGGGGAGCTGCCGTACCTCCACGCGCGCGTAGTCCTCGATCTCGGAGACGGCCGCGCGGACCACGTTCGTCAGGGAGACGGGCATGCGCCACGCCCTGCCCGGCGCGGCTCCGGAGAGGATGATCAGGCTCTCCGCGTGGCGCCGCATCCGGGTGGTGAGGTGGTCGAGGCGGAAGAGGTCGCTGAGTTCGTCGGGGTCGTCGGAGCGGCGTTCCATGCTGTCGAGCAGGCTCAGTTGGCGGTGTACGAGGATCTGGCTGCGGCGGGCGAGGTTCACGAAGACGCCGGAGATGCCGCCGGCGAGTTCGGCGCGCTCGACCGCGGCGCGGAGGGCCGCCCGGTGCACGGTGCCGAGGGCCTCGGCGACCTGGCCGGTCTCGTCCTCGGCGGGAGGTCCGGGCGGGGCCTCGGCGTCGACGTCGATCTCCTCACCGGCCCGCAGTCTCCGCATGGCGTGGGGCAGTTTGCGGCGGGCGATCTCCAGGGCGCCGTTGCGCAGGCCGACCAGCTCGACGACGAGCCCTCGTCCGATGCGCACGGAGATGACGAGCGAGGCGACGACGGCGGCGAGACCGAGGAGGACCGCGGCGCCCGCCGGGGTGAGCAGGGCGCGGGTGAACGGGTCGGCCCGGTCGGCGGCTTCGTGTCCGGCGGCGGCCTCGATGCCGCGCATGTCGTCGCGCACGCGCGCGTGGGCGGACGTCCAGGCCGCTTCGGGAGCGGCGCGGAGCGCGCGGACGCCCGGGTGGCTCGTGAGCACCTTGTCCTCGACGGCGCGCAGGTCGGCATAGGCGCTCTCGTGGGCGAGTTCCTGCCAGGCGGCGCGTTCGGGGCCGCGCAGATCCGCACCGGCGGCCTCGGCCAGGGTGCGGCGGGTGTCGACGGCTCCGGTGAACAGGCGCAGCCGCTCACGGTCGAGGGTTCCGGCCAGGCGGGCGCCGGCCAGGAGTGAGTCCTCCTGGGCCAGGGCCTCGCCCGCGCGGGAGAACTCCAGCAGCACGCGCGCGTCGGAGCCGAGGCCGGGGTCCTGGACGCCGGTGAGCGCGCCTCCCACGCCGAAGGCGGTGGAAACGGTCCTGGTGTACCGCTCGTAGGTCTCGGCCCAGCCGCTGCGGTGGTCGAGCACCGAGGTCCGCAGCGCGCGCAGTTGTTCGGCTCCGGTCACGAAGGCGGCGAGGCGTTCGGCCACCGCCGGGGGCAGGTCGGTGCCGTCGGCGATGGTGTGCCGGTCGCCGAGGCGCAGCGCGTCGACCGCCCGTTCGGTGCGCTGGGACAGCCTCCGCAGCGCGCTCTCCCGTTCCGCCGAGGGCGCGGTGGCGTACCGTACGGCGGCCACGCGCTCTTCCTGGAGCGCTTCGACGGCGTCGGCGACCGGGCCGCGCACGGAGGCGTCGACGCGCTGTGTCTGCCGGAAGCCGGCCACGTCCTGGGCGGTGGTGACGGTGGCGTACGCCCACAGGGCGAGCAGGGAGACGACGGGCACCATCAGCAGGCAGACGATCTTGGCCCGGACGGTGCGGGGGCGCAGATGCCATCGCCCCGCGCGCGTGGGCGGCCCGAGGGTCACGGCCTCCGCCTCGTCGGGGTCGAGGCGTTCGTCGGCCGGAGGGCCCGCGTGGGCTCGGCGGCCGCGTATCGCGGGCTGGGACGGCGCCTCGGCGCCGGCTGTCGGGGTCCTGCGGGGTGTACGCATGGCCTCCTCGATCGGAGTGGTTCGGAGCGGTCTCGCAGGCAGCCGCGCACGGCTGACGGACGGAGCTCGGAGAGGACCGCGCGACTAGTGGGCGGCGGCGTTCCCGACCGGCCGCTGGGCCGACGCGGATGCCTCACGTTCCCCGGCCGTGGGTGACAGCGCGACGAACGCCGAGGTGAGGAAGAGGTAGGACCCGAGGCCGACGGCGAGGGGGAAGATGAACTGCATCGCCGTGGCCCCGGGCAGCACCGCCCCCGACGGGGCGACCTCCACCCGCACCGCCCACATCGCGGTGTAGTGCATGCTGCTCACCGCTCCTCCCATGACCAGGGAGGCGGCGGTGACCGCGACGGGCGACTCGATGTTGAGCGCCGCCCAGAGGGCGGCGGTCGCGGCGACCACGGCGATCACGACGGAGAGCGCGACCAGCGCCGGGTCGTAGGTCACGTCGCCGTGCAGGCGTACGGCCGCCATGCCCAGGTAGTGCATGCTGGCGACGCCCAGGCCGGTGGTGAGCCCGCCGAGCAGCAGCGCGCGGGCGCGGTTCGGGCTGTAGCCGACGGCGAAGACCCCGGCGCAGACCACGATCATGGCGACGAGCAGGCTCAGGACGGTCAGCGGCACGTCGTAGCGGATCTCGGTGCCGCTGACACCGAAGCCGAGCATCGCCACGAAGTGCATGGTCCAGATGCCGGTACCGATGGCCGAGGCCGCGGTGACGAGCCAGTTGCGGCGGGACCTCCCGGTGGCGCCGAGCGCGCGGACCGTGCAGCGCAGTCCGAGCGCGGCACCGATGGAGGCCATGACGTACGACAGCACGGGGGTCAGCCAGCCGAAGGTGGCGTGGTCCAGGTGTCCCATGGCTCAGGGACGCTAGTGGGAGCACAGGAGCACACAGGGGGCGCATTTCGAAAGGTTCTGGAATGTGGCGCATATATGCACTGGAACGATCGCCTGCCGCCCGAACATGCGCGTCAGTCCATGCGCCGTTCCGGTGAGGGATCATGCGGAGCATGAGCGACGACCACACACACGTCCAGGAGTTCTTCACGGCGCGGGCCGCGCACTGGGACGCCCGGTTCCCCGACGACGGGCCCGCCTACGCCGCCGCGGTCGCCGAACTCGGTCTGGGCGCGGGTGACCGGGTGCTCGACGCGGGATGCGGCACGGGACGGGCCCTGACACCGTTGCGCGCGGCCGTGGGGCCTGCCGGGGTGGTGCTCGGGGCCGATCTGACACCCGCCATGCTGGAGGCGGCCGCAAGGGCCGGACGGGACGGCGACGGGCAGTTGCTGGTCGCCGACGTGGCCGCGCTGCCGGTGCGGACGGAGTCCCTCGACGCGGTGTTCGCCGCGGGACTCGTGGCGCATCTCCCGAACCCCACCGAGAACCTGCGGGAGCTGGCACGAGTGGTCCGGCCGGGCGGCACACTGGCGCTCTTCCACCCCATCGGCCGGGCCGCGCTCGCCGCGCGGCAGGGACGGCGGCTCACCCCCGGGGACCTGCGAGCAGAGGTGAACCTCGGGCCGCTGCTGGCCGGCGCGGGCTGGCACATGACGTCGTACGCCGACGAGGAGACCCGCTTCCTCGCGCTCGCCGCGCGCGTCGGCTGACCCCCGGCACCGGCCGGGACATGCCGTCCCGAGTCCTGAATGTGCCGTTCGCAGCGCTTCACCCCGCACTCCCCCTTCTGTGGCCGCACCTCGGTCTCTAGGTTGAGAGGACGAGCTGTGACACCGACACGGGGGTAGGTAGCCCATATGTTCGGCAGCGTTCGCAAGTCCTTCGGCAGATTTCTCGACTCGTTGCGCACGGAGACCACCTCGCGGGAGGCCAAGCGCACCCACAACCTGTTCGAGGCGGCCGCCGTCTACATCTCGGCGTGCGCCGACGACGACCAGGAGCAGATCGACGAGGCGGTCACCTGGGTGTCGCCCGAGGCCCTGTCGTTCGGGGTCAGCGAGCTGGCGTGCCGGGCGGTGATCGCACTCGCACGGGAGCGGGACGAGTCTCCGCAGACGGTCGCCCGGTCGCTCCTGGGGCTACCCGCCGCCTGAAGGGGTGAGGGTCTCCGGTCGATTCGCCCTGTCCGCCCGGACATCCGCAGCTCCGCACGGGGTTCACGCTCGTGACAAGGGCCCGTCGGGCGCATTAGGGTGCGCCGACGGACGAGCGAGAGCAATGGGAGGCCGGCATGGCCGGGACGGACGACGATGCCGTCACCGCCGGGGACGACGACGCGCTGTATGTGCTGACGGCGGTACTGCTCACGCCCGCGAACTTCCCGAGCGTGCTGGGCGACGACTACCCGGAGGCCTGCGCGGCCCTCGGCCTCGCCCCGCTCGCCGACGGGTACGGCATCGTCCTGGGCCAGGACGGTGAGGGTGCCCGGTGGACGGTGGCGGTGGACGACGTGTCGCTGGTCGCGGTGGCCATCGCGTCGTGGGACTGCGGTATGGAGTACGACCTGTCGCCCGACGAGGACTCGGTCGTGGCCGCGCTGCCGGGCTGGCCTCTCGCGGTCGCCGTGGCGGCCCCGGGGGTGCCGGCCCCGCACGACCCCGATCCGGAGGTTTCGGACCTGCCCCCGCTGAGCCCGCCGGACACCGGCGTCTGGGGCCCCGCGCAGCGGCGCCTGGGTGCCGACGAGATCGCGCTGCAGTGGGCGATGTGGCGGGAGCAGATCGACGACGACGCCTTCGCCGGACAGGACGGCTCCGGCCGGCCGGCGGCCGGTGACGCCGGGCAGGCCACAGGGGCCTCCGGCTCCGGTCAGAACGAGGGCACGCCTCGCACGGGCATCCGCCGTGTGCTCGCGGAGGCACGCGCCTATGTCGACTCCCCACCGCCCCTTGGCCGGGTCCGCTCCTCGTTCGCGCCGGGAGGTGCCCGGACCCTGCGTGCCGACGGTCCCGGCTGGTCGATGGTGGCCAGGACCGACGACATCGCGTTCGTGCTTCTCGACGAGGAACCCGGCGAGGTGCTGCCCGTGGGCCGGGGACCGGAACTGCCCGGCCTCCTGGAATCCCTCGACAAGATCGCCGTACGCCCGAACTGATCCCTCGGCCCGAGCCTCATGCGCCGCACCGGCCCGCGCCCGCGGGCCGGTGACGGCTCAGCGGCCGAGCTCCTTGCGGCCGACCCCGCGCAGCCTGCGGCGCTGCGAGGGGTCCAGCGCGAGGTACGCGGCCGTGGGGATCCCCAGGACTATCAGGAGATTGGCCCAGAAGGGGAACGGCAGCAGGATCAGCAGGACGATCCCGATGGCCGCACCCCCCGCGACGATCTTCGTGCTCTTCGACATCTCCGTCGCCTCCTTCGCGGCCACTGCCGCTCTCTGTCCTGAAAACGGGAGCGGACCGCCCGCAGTTCCGGACCACGACCCTGACACGTCCCTGAGTCGAACCCCCGTACAACCCTGAGATGCCCCCGCCGCCGAGCGGGAAAAGTGACCCGCGTCACCTCACAGCATGCCCCTCGGAGGTTTGGGATGAGGTACTCTCGGCGATTCTGGCTACGGTAGTCAAATTTGAGGAGTTCAGTATCCCTGTGCCGACGAACCCCGTGCCAACCCCCTCCACCCCGGTGGCGACCCCCTCCGAAGTCTCCGCGCTCGCCGGCTGCCGTGCCGTCTTCGTGGCCGCGGACCCCGCCCGCACCGGCCGTGTCGCCTTCTGGCGGGAGGACGGCGCCTCACCGCCCGAGGTCACCCACGGATCGCCCGGGGAGCTGACGGTCGTGCTGCCCGGGGAGGAAGGCGTCCGGCTGGTGACGGTGCCCGCCGTCTCGCTGCCGGTGCGCGCCGCGCTGCCGGTGCTCACACGCGCGCGTGCCGCCACGGGCGCCCACCGGTCGACGGCGTTCTGGGGGGCGGCCGCCGTACTGGCGCTCCAGTTCGCCGCACGCGGGCTGCTGTTGCCCGGCGTGACAGCGACCGGCCACGACGCCTGGCGGGCCGGCCCACTGCGGGCGGAGGACGTGGACCTGGTGAGGGAACTGGCCGCCGCGATGCCACCCGAGGCACACGCGGTACCGGTGGATCACGACGAGCCGTTGCGGCTGCCCGATCCGGAGCGGCTGCTGCGCGACTTCCTCGACGCCGTCCTGGACGCGTTGCCCCGCTCGCCCGCCGCGGGCGTCGCGGCGGGCGGCCCCGCCTTCGCCGTGCGGGAACCGCACCAGGTGCCCGAGCAGCGCGCCTGGGCCGCCGACGTCGCGGCCGGACACGACGCGGGGGTCCGGGTGTCGCTGCGGATCGAGATCCCCGGACTCGCCTCCGTCGCGGCCGACGAGGGGGACGGGGCGGAGCCGCGGTTCCGTGCCGTCCCGCAGGTGCACAGTGTGAGCGACCCCGCGCTCGTCGCGGACGCGTCCGCCGTGTGGGCCGGTGCCGAGGCGTTCGGCCCGCGCGCGCGGATGGACGCCCTGGTGGCGCTGCGCCGCGCGGCCCGCGCCTGGGCCCCGCTCACCCCACTGCTCTCCGCGGCGGTGCCCGACGCGGTGGAACTCGCGGACGAGGAGGTCACCGAACTGCTCGGCGAGGGCGCCCGGCTGCTGGCTGCGGCCGGCGTCGACGTGCACTGGCCCAGGGAGCTGGCCCGCAAGCTGACGGCCCGCGCGGTGATCGGCCCGCCCGACGACGAGCAGGGCCCCGGCAGAGCCGCGTCGGACACACCCTCGTACCTCTCCTCGGACGCCCTGCTCGCCTTCGACTGGTGGTTCGCCCTGGGCGACCGGCGGCTCACCCGGCAGGAGCTGGACCTGCTCGCGGAGGCGAACCGTCCCATGGTGCGGCTGCGCGACCAGTGGGTGCTGGTGGATCCGGAGGAGATCCACCGCGCGCGTGCCCAGCGCGACCGCAAGGTGTCGCCGGTCGACGCGCTCGGTGCCGCTCTGACGGGCTCGACGGAGGTCGACGGCCGGACCGTCGAGGTGCGGCCGACGGGGTGGCTGGCGACGTTGCGGGAGCGTCTGTCGGACCCCGAGGGGCAGGAGCCGGTGGGGCAACCGGCCGGACTCGCCGCGACCCTGCGGGACTATCAGCTGCGTGGCCTCACCTGGCTGGCCCGGATGACCTCCCTGGGGCTCGGCGGCTGCCTCGCCGACGACATGGGCCTCGGCAAGACGATCACCCTGATCGCCCTGCATCTGCACCGGCAGACCGACGCCGCGTCGGCGGGCCCCACCCTCGTGGTCTGTCCTGCCTCCCTGATGGGCAACTGGCAGCGGGAGATCGAGAAGTTCGCGCCGGGTGTGCCGGTGCGCCGCTTCCACGGGTCCCGACGCGGCCTGGACGATCTCGCCGGCGGAGAGTTCGTCCTGACCACGTACGGCACGATGCGGCTCGACGCGCCGCGGCTCGCGGAGGTGCCGTGGGGCATGGTCGTGGCGGACGAGGCACAGCATGTGAAGAACCCCTACTCGGCCACGGCGAAGGAACTCCGGACGATCGGGGCACGCGCGCGTGTGGCGCTCACCGGCACTCCGGTGGAGAACAACCTCTCCGAACTGTGGGCGATCCTCGACTGGACCACACCGGGTCTCCTCGGCACGCTCGGCGCCTTCCGCAGCCGGTACGCGCAGTTGGTCGAGGGCAGCCGGGATCCGGCCGCGGCGGAGCGGCTGTCCCGTCTCGTCCGGCCGTTCCTGCTGCGCCGTCGCAAGTCCGACCCGGGCATCGCGCCGGAGCTGCCGCCGAAGACCGAGACCGATCGCGCCGTGTCCCTCACCAGGGAACAGGCGGGGCTGTACGAGGCGTTGGTCCGCGAGACCATGGCGGAGATCGCCGCGGCCGACGGCATGGAACGGCGCGGACTGATCGTGAAGCTGCTGACCGGGCTCAAGCAGATCTGCAACCACCCCGCGCAGTTCCTCAAGGAGGAACGGCCCAGGATCGCGGGCAGGTCGGGGAAGTTGGAGCTGCTGGACGAATTGCTGGACACCATCCTCGCCGAGGACGCGAGCGTTCTGGTGTTCACCCAGTACGTCCGGATGGCACGACTCCTGGAACGCCACCTCGCGGCACGCGGCGTGCCCACGCGCTTTCTGCACGGCGGGACACCGGTCCCCGAGCGGGAGGCGATGGTCGAACGCTTCCAGGAGGGGGAAGTGCCCGTCTTCCTGCTGTCGTTGAAGGCCGCCGGCACGGGGCTGAACCTGACCCGTGCCGAGCATGTCGTGCACTACGACCGCTGGTGGAACCCGGCCGTCGAGGCGCAGGCCACGGACCGGGCGTACCGCATCGGTCAGACACGGCCGGTGCAGGTGCACCGGCTGATCGCGGAGGGAACGATCGAGGACCGCATCGCGGACATGCTGCTGCGCAAGCGGGAGCTGGCCGACGCGGTGCTGGGCGCGGGCGACACGGCACTGACCGAGTTGTCCGACGCCGATCTGGCGGACCTGGTGGAACTTCGGGGGGAGGCGCGATGACGGGGCGCACGGGACATGACGAGGAACGGACGTTCGCGGCGTCGGCACCCGCGCACGGGCGGGGTTTCGCGCGGACGTGGTGGGGCCGGGCCTGGCTGAAGGCACTCGAGGACGCGGCGCTCGACGGACAGCAGGTGAAGGCGGGGCGCAGGCTCGCGCGCGCGGGAGCCGTCGGCGCGGTGTCGGTGCGCCCCGGACGTGTCACCGCCGTCGTCCAGGACCGCGACGGCACCGCCCACCGCGCCGACGTGCTGCTGCAGGAGCTGTCCGCCGACCACTGGGACCGCTTCCTGGACATGACGGTCGAGCGGGCCGGGCACATCGCCGCCCTGCTGGACCGTGAGATGCCCACGCATCTGGTCGAGGACGCCGCGACCCACGGAGTGGAACTGCTGCCCGGGCTCGGCGATCTGGAGGCGCGCTGCGACTGCGGCGCCTGGGACCACTGCGGGCACACCGCGGCCCTGTGCTACCAGGTGGCCAGGCTCCTGGACGAGGACCCCTTCGTGCTGCTGCTGATGCGGGGCCGCGCCGAGCGCGCGCTCCTGGACGAACTCCAGGTCCGCAGCGTCGCGCCCGCAGCGGAGGCGGCGCCGGCATGCCTCCAGGACGGCCGCCAGGGCGGTCTGGAGGCCGCCGAGGCGTTCGCGGCGGGCGGGATCCTTCCCCCGCTCCCCGAGCCGCCCCCACCGCCCGTGGAGCCCGGTCTGCCGGCCTCCCTGGACACCGAGGTCCCGCCCGCGCCCGGGGTGGACCCGAGCGCCCTGGAGTTCCTGGCGGCGCAGACGGCACGGGAGGCGCGCCGGATGCTGGCCGACGCCCTCCGTCCCGGACACGAGCGGCAGCCGCTGGAGCAGGAGCCGACGCTCGACCAGGACGCGGTGCGGCTGGCGTCGGGTGATCCGGAGCCGGGCGTCGGGGCACGGCTGGCGCGGGGTTCCGAGCGGGGCCGGGAAGGGCTGGCGCTCGCCGTCCGCGCGTGGCGCTACGGCGGGCCGGCCGCTCTCGCCGTGCTCGACGAGGAATGGCACGTCCAGGCGGAATCGCTCGCCCGCGCGCGTGCCGCCCTGGAGACGGCCTGGGACGACGGCGAGCGGCCCGCCCTGCGGGCCGCGCACAACCGTTGGACGGTGGTCGGCGGCTCGGCCCAGCTGCGGCTGGGGCGGGACGGCCGCTGGTGGCCCTATCGCAAGGAGCGGGGCCGCTGGGCGCCCGCAGGGCCAGCGGCCCACGACCCGGCGACGGCCCTGGCTTCGGTAGACGCCGAGCCCGGCGTCTGAGGCTTGCGGCCCACCGGTGCCGGGTGCGGCGGCCCACCCGTGGCGGGTGCGCGCGCCGCACGCCGGTACGCGCGCGTGGGGCTCCGGGTCCCACCCCTGTGGTGCGGTCGGGTGGTCCTCGTCACCCGGTGTCGTCGGCCGGGGCCGGGAAGAGCGAGTCGAGGCCGCTGGGAAAGCCACTGGGGAGTTCGCTCGGGAAGCCGCTGGGCAGGTCGCTCGGGAACCCCGAGGGAAGCGTCGGAAGGCCGCTGGGCAGCCGGGACGGGAGGCTCAGCGACGGGGTGGGCGAGGGGCTCGTGCTGCCGCCCGGCGGCGCCTCGTCCGGCGATCCCTCATCCCCGGTGGTCACCAGCACCACGGCGAGGACGGCCCCGACGACGAGCACCGCGAGCGCGATGAGCAGAACCTTGCGGCGCCCGCCCGGAGGTGGTCCACCGGGCGGATCGGGTGACTGCCAGCCCCCGCCCTGACCCGGGGGCTGGTAGCCACCACCTCCCCCGGTCGGATCGCCCGGTGGAGGGCCGTGACCCCCTGGAGGGGGGCCGAACCCCGAGCCGTTCGACGGCGGTGTGCCGCCCGGGATCCGAGGCGGCTGGGACGGTGGCGGCGGCATGCCCATACCGTCCAGAGTCGCCGCGAAACGGCCAGGGCGCGAGCCCTGCGCGGGAGTTGATACGGACTCATGCCATGGATCGCACGATTCCGGAGAACTCCGCGCAGGGATCGATCGGGAGAGGCGAAGGAGCCGGCCGAGACGGACATCGGCCGGACGGGGAGCCCCTCCACCGCGCCGGGCGGAAAGGGCCTCCCCCGCGCGCGTGCGTCAGCCGCGCGCGCCCAGCAGGTGGTCCATCGCCAGCTGGTCGAGCTGCTCGAAGGCCATGCCGCGAGCGGCGGCGGCCTCGGCGTCGAACTCCTCGAAGGCCGTACGGTCCGCGAGCAGGGCCTGCAGACCGTCGGCGGCCGTGGCCCGGGCCAGCTGGTCCAGTCGGGCCGCGCGCAGCGCCTCCTGGACCGCCGGGTCCGCGCGGAAGGCGGCCGCGCGCTCCTTGAGGATGAGGTAGTTGCGCATGCAGCCCGCGGCCGACGCCCACACGCCGTCGAAGTCCTCGGTGCGCGGCGGCTTGAAGTCGAAGTGCTTCGGGCCCGCGTAACCGGCGCTCTCCAGCAGGTCGACCAGCCAGAACGCCGAGCGCAGATCGCCCGCGCCGAAGCGGAGGTCCTGGTCGTACTTGATGCCGGACTGGCCGTTGAGGTCGATGTGGAAGAGCTTGCCCGCCCACAGGGCCTGGGCGATGCCGTGCGGGAAGTTGAGCCCGGCCATCTGCTCGTGGCCGACCTCGGGGTTGACGCCGTACAGCTCCGGGCGCTCCAGGCGCTCGATGAAGGCCAGGGCGTGGCCGACTGTGGGGAGCAGGATGTCGCCGCGCGGCTCGTTCGGCTTGGGCTCGATCGCGAACCTCAGGTCGTAGCCCTGTGAGGTCACGTACTCGCCGAGGAGGTCGAAGGCCTCCTTCATCCGGTCGAGCGCGTCCCGGACGTCCTTGGCGGCGCCGGACTCGGCGCCCTCGCGGCCGCCCCAGGCGACGTAGATCTTGGCGCCCAGCTCGACCGCCAGGTCGATGTTGCGGATCGTCTTGCGCAGCGCGTAGCGGCGGACGTCGCGGTCGTTGGCGGTGAACGCGCCGTCCTTGAAGACGGGGTGCGTGAAGAGGTTGGTGGTGGCCATCGGCACGGTCATGCCGGTGGCGTCCAGGGCGGCGCGGAACCGCTTGACGTGCTCCTCGCGCTCGCCGTCCGAGGACCCGAAGGGGATCAGGTCGTCGTCGTGGAACGTCACGCCGTAGGCGCCGAGCTCCGCCAGACGCTGCACCGACTCGACCGGGTCGAGGGCGCGCCGGGTGGCGTCGCCGAACGGGTCCCGTCCCTGCCAGCCGACGGTCCACAGGCCGAAGGTGAACCTGTCGTCGGGGGTGGGCTGGTAGTTCATGCCGCGGCTCCTTGCGCTCCGACTATTTCGTCATGGCGATTTACAAATTAGTATGCGGACGCGTCTCTGGGAAGACAAGATGTCGCCCGACGAGACGTCGGCCGCGTCAGCGGCAGCCACCAGCCGTGTGAGAGGGAGAGCCCGATGTCAGCAGCCGAGGGTCCGCTCGTCGTCGGTGTGGACTCGTCCACACAGTCCACCAAGGCCCTGGTCGTCGACGCGTCGACGGGACGGGTGGTGGCGAGCGGGCAGGCGCCGCACACCGTGTCCTCCGGTGCCGGGCGGGAGAGCGATCCCCGCCAGTGGTGGGACGCGCTGTGCGAGGCCCTGCGGCAGTGCGGGGAGGCGGCACGCGAGGCCTCGGCGGTCTCGATCGGCGGCCAGCAGCACGGCCTCGTCACCCTCGACGCCCGGGGCGAGCCGGTCCGTCCGGCGCTGCTGTGGAACGACGTGCGTTCGGCGCCGCAGGCCGCCCGTCTGGTGGAGGAGCTGGGCGGCGCGAAGGCCTGGGCGGAGCGCGCCGGCAGTGTGCCGGGCCCGTCCTTCACCGTCACGAAATGGGCCTGGCTGGCCGAGCACGAGCCCGAGGCCGTCCGCGCGACCGCCGCCGTACGCCTGCCGCACGACTACCTCACCGAACGCCTCACCGGTCAGGGCACGACCGACCGCGGCGACGCCTCCGGCACCGGATGGTGGGCGTCGGCCACCGAGGCGTACGACGCGGAGGTCCTCGCCCATGTGGGGCTGGACCCGGCGCTGCTGCCCCGTGTGGTCCGGCCGGGCGAGGTCGCC
Source organism: Streptomyces griseiscabiei (assembly GCF_020010925.1). Lineage (NCBI taxonomy): Bacteria > Bacillati > Actinomycetota > Actinomycetes > Kitasatosporales > Streptomycetaceae > Streptomyces > Streptomyces griseiscabiei. The sequence continues at coordinate 2,314,164 of NZ_JAGJBZ010000001.1, forward strand.
GGAACCGTACGGGACGCCCATGAGCTGCCGTTCGCCAAGGGCACCCTGGTCGCCGCCGGTACGGGGGACAACGCGGCCGCCGCCATGGGGCTCGGTCTGCGCCCCGGGACCCCGGTGCTGAGCCTCGGCACCTCCGGCACGGTGTACGCGGTCTCCCGGCACCGGCCCGCGGACCCGACCGGCACGGTGGCCGGCTTCGCCGACGCGCACGGGGACTGGCTGCCGCTGGCCTGCACGCTGAACTGCACCCAGGCCGTCGACCGGGTCGCCGCGCTGCTGGGCCTGGACCGTGAGGCCGTGGAGCCCGGCACGGGCGTCACCCTCCTGCCCTACCTGGACGGCGAGCGCACCCCGGCCCTGCCGCACGCCTCGGGCCTGCTGCACGGACTGCGTCACGACACGACCGGCGGTCAGCTGCTCCAGGCCGCGTACGACGGCGCCGTCCACTCGCTGCTCGGCGCCCTGGATCTGGTGCTCGACGCGGACGCGGACACCTCCGCTCCGCTGCTGCTCATCGGCGGGGGCGCACGGGGCACGGCCTGGCAGGAGACCGTACGGCGGCTGTCCGGGCGGGCCGTACAGGTCCCCGAGGCCAAGGAGCTGGTCGCGCTGGGCGCCGCCGCGCAGGCCGCCGGGCTGCTCACCGGCGAGGACCCGGCCGCGGTCGCCCGCCGCTGGGACACCACCCGGGGGCCGGTGCTGGAGGCCGTGGAGCGGGACGAGGAGACGCTCGGCAGGATCTCCGGGGTGCTGGCCGACGCGGCACCGCTCCTCGAGCGCGGACCGGACGCCGGCTGAACCCGGGGCCGCCGGTCGGGGCCGCCGATCAGGACCGGGGACCGGACCCGGGACCGGAGCGGGTACCGGACCGGGGACAGGACCGGGGTGCCCGACGTGGGAAAATCCGATTCCGGCATGATCTACATGGGTCATGATCTGCACAGGTCGCAGGAGACACCCACCAGGAAATCCGCCAGGCCACACCGACGGGAGTCGAGGGAGGCATGACCGCAGCACCGCACGAGACCCACACGGGCGGCTCCGGCCGTCGTGTGCCCGACAACCAGCAGGGCATGCGCCGCCGCAACCTCTCCCGGGTCCTGCACAGCGTCAACGCCGAGGGGCCGCTGTCCCGGGCCGCCGTCGCCTCGCGCATCGGCCTGACCCGGGCCGCCGTGTCGACGTTGGTGGACGAGCTGATCCGCTCCGGGCTCCTGGAGGAACTGGGCCCCGAGCGACCCGGCCGGGTCGGGCGGCCCGGCTCGGCGCTCGCCCTCAGCGGTCGCGGGCCCGCCGGGATCGGCGCGGAGATCGGCGTCGACCATCTCGCGGTCTGCGCCGTGGACCTGCGCGGTGAGGTGCGGGCCAGGGCGGTGCGGCACGGCACCAATCGCGGCCGGGCGGCGGAGCCGGTCATCGACGAGCTGACCGAGCTGGTCCGTCGGGTGGTCGCGGAGGCGGAGGGCGAGGGCCTGTGGCCCGCGGGGCTGGCGGTCGCCGTGCCCGGCCTGGTGGCCGGTGACGCCCGGACCGTGGTCCGCGCCCCGAACCTCGACTGGCACGACACGGACCTGGGCGCCCTCCTGCCGGGCGGACTGCCGGTGACCGTGGACAACGAGGCCAACTTCGGCGGTCTCGCCGAACTCTGGCTCGGCGAGGGCACACCGTCCGACTTCCTGCACGTCTCCGCGGAGATCGGTATCGGCGGCGCGGTCGTCGTGGACGGCCGGCTGCTCCGCGGCACCCAGGGATTCGCGGGCGAGCTGGGGCATGTCCCCGTGCGCCCCGAGGGCCCCGACTGCGCGTGCGGCGGACGCGGCTGTCTGGAGCAGTACGCCGGTGAGGAGGCTGTGCTGCGGGCGGCCGGACTGGAACCGGGAGAACACCGCGTCGAGTTCCTCGCCGAGCGGGCCGCCGCCGGTGACAAGGACGTGCACCGGGCCCTGCGCGGCGCCGGCACGGCGCTCGGCATCGCGCTGACCGGCGCCGTCAATCTGCTGGACCCGGAGACCGTGGTGCTGGGCGGCGCCCTGGCCGCGCTCGCGCCCTGGCTGCTGCCCTCGCTGGAGCGGGAGTTGGCACGGCGGACGGCCGGTCCGGCCTGTGCCGTGACCGTGTCCCGCCTGGGCTCCGAGGGACCGTTGCTGGGTGCGGCCCACTCGGTGGTGCGGAGTGTGCTGGACGATCCGGCGACGGCCGGGGTAAGGCCGTAACGCGGTCGGCCTGCCTCGCCGTGCACGGGCCTGTCGTGTCGGCCACCCGCACCCCTGGCCACTTCCCCCCTGACCACTTCCCCTGGCCACACCCCTCGTGACCCCTCGTGTGAGTGACGAAGTTATCCACAACTCGCCGCTTTTCCACCGTTTTCCACATGCTCGATCACCCCGACCCCCAATCGCCGTACCGTGATCCACGTGAGGCGCAGTCATTCGACCCGTGGACGCGTCTTCGACCACGACCCCTGAGAGGCGGAACCAGATGGAGCGAGCCAGGCCGTCGCCCAGCAGGCGGCGGCTGCTGCAGGGCACCGCCCTCGCCGCGATCCCCTACGCGTTGCTCCCGACCCCCCGGGCCGACGCCCGGTCACCGGCCCTCGACCACACACCCGCCCGCTGGGACCCGGCGAGCCCGGCCAACTACACCGCGGCCGACCGCCCGGCCGGCCGGCCGATCGACCTGGTGATCATCCATGTGACACAGACGACGTACAAGAACACCCTGCCGGTCTTCTGGAACCCGGCGAAGCAGGTCTCCGCGCACTATGTGCTCAGGTCGGCCGACGGGCGGGTCACCCAGTGCGTCCGTGAGCGGGACATCGCCTGGCACGCGGGCAATTGGGACTACAACGCGCGGAGCATAGGCATCGAGCACGAGGGCTGGGTGGACCGGCCCGAGTACTTCACCGCCGCCATGTACGAGCAGTCGGCGGCCCTCACCTCGGCGGTCTGCGACCGGTACGGCATACCGAAGGACCGCGCCCACATCATCGGCCACCACGAGGTGCCGGGCACCGACCACACCGATCCGGGGCCGCACTGGGACTGGGACCACTACATACGCCTGGTGGACGCCGGCTGAGGTTGCGGCGGGCGCGCGGCTTGTCGGGGCGTGGGTCCTGCGGTGACGATGGGTGCAGCCGTGAGCGCTTTTCCGGGAGGCCGAGTTGACCGATCCATGGGTGGCTCTGGAGCCGGGAGCCGACCCCGTCGAGCGGGTGCGGGTGCTGCGCCGCGCCCATGAGACGTTCACGCAGCAGGGCACGGTGGTACGGCCGGTGCGTTCGGTGGTCGCGGACTCGTGGCGGCGTTCGGCGAGGGCGGGCGTCGGGCCGGAGGGCACCGCGCGGGTGGAGCTGACGGACGGCGACCTCGGTTCCTACCGTGCGGAGCATCCGCTGGCCCGGGTGATGCCGCTGGTCCGGGAGTTGCTGGGCACGTTCGCGTCGGACGGCGAGCATCTGCTGGCGGTGTGCGACGCGCAGGGCAGACTGCTGTGGGTGGAGGGGGACGCGGCGACCAGGCGGCGGGCGGACCGGATGAACTTCGTACCGGGGGCGCGCTGGGCGGAGTCCGCGGTGGGGACGAACGCTCCGGGTACGGCGGTCGCCGTGGACCGGCCGGTGCAGGTGTTCGCGGCCGAGCACTTCATCCGGCGGGTACAGCCGTGGACGTGCGCGGCGGCGCCGGTGCACGATCCGCGCACCGGACGGGTGCTCGGCGCGATCGACATCACCGGCGGCGACGGCCTGGCGCATCCGCACAGCCTCGGCTTCGTCCGGGCGGTGGCCAGGGCCGCCGAGTCCCAACTCGCCCTGCTCGCCCCGCCCGGGGCCGCGGCCGACGCGCTCGACCTGGCGGCTCTGGGCCGCGACGAGGCCCAACTCGTCGTCGGGGGACGGAAGATCCGGCTCAGTCGGCGGCACAGCGAGATCCTGGTGCTGCTCGCCCGGCACCCGGAGGGACTCTCCGGTGACGAACTGCTCTGCGCGCTGTACGAGGACGAGTCGGTGACGCCGGTGACGCTGCGGGCCGAGCTGGCCCGGCTGCGCCGGCTGCTCGGGCCGGGGCTGCTGGGGTCGCGGCCGTACCGGCTGACGGTTCCGGTCGAGTCCGACGCGGCGGCCGTGGAGCGGTGGCTGGAGACGGGTGCGGTGACGGCTGCCGCGTCGGCCTACGCGGGTCCGCTGCTGCCGGGTTCCCGGGCGCCGGCGGTCGTACGGCTGCGGCACCGGCTCGCCGACGGGCTGCGCAGCGCCCTGACAGCCCGCCGCGACCCCGATCTCCTGGCGGACTGGGCGCACTCCCCCTGGGGCGAGGACGACCTGGAGGTGTGGCGGGCGCTCGCGACCGTACGGCCCGCACCGGCCGTACGGGCCCGGCTGCGCGAGTTGGAGGCGGAGCTGTCGGCACCACCGGGGTGGGGGCGCCTTCGGAGTCCGTGAGGGATGCCTCGGGCGCCCTTTCCCGCGTCTAGAAGAAGCCGAGCTTCTTCGGCGAGTACGACACGAGGAGGTTCTTGGTCTGCTGGTAGTGGTCCAGCATCATCTTGTGGGTCTCGCGGCCGATGCCCGAGCCCTTGTAGCCGCCGAACGCGGCGTGGGCCGGGTAGGCGTGGTAGCAGTTGGTCCAGACGCGGCCCGCCTGGATGGAACGGCCCGCGCGGTAGGCGGTGTTGGTGTCCCGCGTCCAGACGCCGGCGCCCAGACCGTACAGCGTGTCGTTGGCGATCTTGATGGCGTCGTCGAAGTCGTCGAAGGAGGTCACGGAGACCACGGGGCCGAAGATCTCCTCCTGGAAGATCCGCATGCGGTTGTCGCCCTCGAAGATCGTCGGCTGGACGTAGTAGCCGCCCTTCAACTCGCCGTCGTGTTCGATGCGTTCACCACCGGTGAGGATCTTGGCTCCCTCCTGTCGGCCGATGTCCAGGTAGGAGAGGATCTTCTCCAGCTGGTCGTTGGAGGCTTGGGCGCCGATCATGGTGTCGGTGTCCAGCGGGTGCCCGGTCTTGATCTGCTCGGTGCGGGCGACGGCCGCCTCCATGAACTCGGCGTAGTTGCCGCGCTGCACCAGCGCCCGCGACGGGCAGGTGCACACCTCGCCCTGGTTGAGGGCGAACATGGTGAAGCCCTCGAGGGCCTTGTCGCGGAAGTCGTCGTTCGCGGACCACACGTCGTCGAAGAAGATGTTGGGCGACTTGCCGCCGAGTTCGAGGGTCACCGGGGTGATGTTCTCCGAGGCGTACTGCATGATCAGCCGCCCGGTCGTCGTCTCGCCCGTGAACGCCACCTTCGCCACCCGCGGACTCGACGCCAGCGGCTTGCCGGCCTCCACCCCGAAGCCGTTGACGATGTTCACCACGCCCGGCGGCAGCAGGTCGGCCACCAGGCTCATCCAGACATGGATGGACGCCGGGGTCTGCTCGGCCGGCTTGAGCACGACCGCGTTGCCCGCCGCCAGCGCGGGTGCGAGCTTCCAGGTCGCCATCAGGATCGGGAAGTTCCACGGGATGATCTGGGCGACCACACCCAACGGCTCGTGGAAGTGGTACGCGACCGTGTCGTCGTCCAGCTCCGCCAGCGAACCCTCCTGCGCGCGGATCGCCCCCGCGAAGTACCGGAAGTGGTCGATGGCGAGCGGGATGTCGGCGGCCAGGGTCTCCCGTACCGGTTTGCCGTTCTCCCAGCTCTCCGCGACCGCCAGCCTCTCCAGATTCGCCTCCATCCGGTCGGCGATCTTCCGCAGGACGTCCGAGCGCTCGGTCACGGACGTACGCCCCCAGCCGGGCGCGGCCGCGTGCGCCGCGTCCAGGGCGCGCTCCACGTCCTCGCTGGTACCGCGCGCGATCTCGGTGAACGGCAGCCCGTTCACCGGACTCGGGTTCTCGAAGTACAGCCCGCGCGCCGGCGGCACGTACTCGCCGCCGATGAAGTGGTCGTAACGCGCCTCGTAGGAGACGACCGCGCCGTCCGTGCCGGGCGCTGCGAAACGGGTCATGAGTACCTGCCTCCCGAGAAGCGCCACCCGCCGTTGGGCGGCTCTCGCAGGCAGGCTAGGAACCGGAATGTTGCAACGACGTTGCGCGATCGCGCGCATGATCCCGGTTCTAGGACTTCTAGGACTCCTTGGGCTTCTAGGACTCCTTGGGCTTCTCGGAGTTCTTGGGCTTCTCGGGGATCTCGCAGGTGATTTCGTCGCGAGGGGTGTAGTGGGTGTGGAACGGCTCCCGCCGCACTTCCCTGCCGCCGTCGTAGAAGACCCGTTCCACGGTGACGTCGAAGCCCTCCAGCGGGGTCTGGGGTACGCACTTCTCGTCGGTGCTCACCTTCTTCGCCGGGGGTTCGACGTGGGTCCGGGGGCCCTTCACCGACTTGATCTCGTCGTAGCGCTTGGTGCCGATGAAGGTGACGGTCACCGATGTGTCGGTGGACTCGGCCTTGATGTACATGGCGTGGCCCGAGTCGTTGGCGAACCTGAGGTCGAGGCTGCCCCAGGCGACCGTCGCCTCACGGCCCTCGGGGTAGCGCTCGATGTAGAAGGAGTGGGCGCCGTGCTCCACCGGCTCGACCCCGGCGAAGAACATCGCGTTGTACACGGTCGTGGCCAGGGCGGAGACCCCGCCGCCGGACGCCTTGGTGAACTGGTCGTCGAGGATCATGATGCCTTCGACGAAGCCGTTGGCCTCGGTGCGCTGCCCCACGGTCCGGTTGAAGCTCCAGGTCTTGTCGGGCATGACGACGGAGCCGTTGATGAGCTGCGCGGCCCGGCCGATGTTCTTCGTGCGGTACGCGGCCGGTTCGAAGTTGACGGTGAAGGAGGACATCTTCTCCGTCAGGCCCAGGCCCGCAGCGTTCTCACGGGTCACCTCCGGCTGGATCCGTCGCACGGCCACGTCCCCGGTACGGGCCGCCGCGTCCGCCCCGGTGAGCAGCGGGAGTACGGCCTCGCTCAGCGCCGTGTCGGTGACCTCGACGCCGGTCCGGGCGTCGTGGGTCACCACGGCCCGGTCGCCGTCCACATCCAGTCCGGCGTTCTCGGCCGTGGCGGTGACACCGGCCAGGGGGCGGGCGGCCTCGGGGGCGGAGCGCAGTCCCTTGCCGTCCAGCTTCGGGGTCAGTCGGCCGGAGGCGTCCGGCCGCATCGTCAGGTGTTCGCCCAGCACGTCCGGGCCGAGCGTGAACCGTCTGCCGTCGGCGGTGAGGGTGACGGGCGCCGACATGGCCGGCCGGGCGAACTCGCGCACCGCCCGTCGTACCTCCTCGGCCGCCACCTTCGGCTCGGCGTCGCGGGTGGGCAGGGCCGTGACCGTGTCCGCCGTGGTGTGCAGGAAGGAGGTCCGGAGGGTGTCGACGGCGGCGTCCACGTCCAGTGCGTAGCCCCGGCGCGGAGCGACCTGTTCGACATGGCCGTGCTCGAAGGTCACGGCTCCGTCGCGGACCTTCTGGTCGAGGTCGCGCGCCAGTTTTCCGAGGACGGTGCGGGCCTTGTCCTCGTCGACGTGTACGACCGGCTCGACGGCGCCCCCCGAGCGGAAGAACGCGCCGAGCACGCCGGCCGGATCGGAGGCCGTGCGCGTCGCCCGGTCGACGGTCCGCTCGGCGTCGAAGCTGAGTCCGGCCTGCCGCGGGTCGACGGTCCCGGCGCGGTCGCCGACCTTCACGGCCAGCTCCCGCGAGGCGGCCACCGTCAGGTGTTCGTCCAGCTTGCGGATGGCTTCGGTGCGGCTGAGGCCCCCGATGTCCACCCCGTCCACGGTCGTACCGGATTCGATCTCACCGCCCGTGACGAGCAGCCCCGTCAGATAGAGGCCGCCGAGGCCGACGGTCAGCGCACCGCCCGTCAGGGCGAGGGGTCGCACGGAGGCTATTCGAGGGCGCATGGGTCTCCCGGGCCGGGGATCGGTGGGCGGTGCGTTCGACGACGCGGCGCCACGGGCGGGGCGAGCACCTCAAGCTACCCATAACGGGTGACATGGTGATATGTCGCAGATCACTTGCCCTGCGGGAGCGCCCTGCGCGAGCGGCATCGGCACCTCGCAGCGTGACCGCCCGTGACAGCCGGCCACCTTCGGTGACATCCGGTCGTCCCCACGCGAAAGGGCGCCTGGCCCGGGTGGATACCCGGGCCAGGCGCCCTTCGATGCCTAGATGCCTAGATGCCTAGATGCCTACCGGTGAGGATCAGCCGGTCACGGGCTCGAGCTTGGCGCGGAAGTGCCTCAGGATCGGCGACTGCTCGAAGATGCGGTAGCCGTGGACGGAGTCGGCGTCCTTGGCGATGCGCTCCAGGGTCCTGCCGACGTGGTCGTAGTGGCTGCGGGTGTAGACGCGGCGCGGCAGTGCGAGCCGGACCAGCTCGTAGGGAGCGCTCTTGGTGGGGTTGCCGTCCTCGTCCTCCTCGCCGAGGTACAGGGAACCGAGCTCGGCCGAGCGGATGCCGCCTTCGAGGTAGAGGCGGCAGGCGAGGGCGTGACCCGGGTAGTGGTGGGGCGGTATGTGCGGGAGCAGACGGCCCGCGTTGAGGTAGAGGGCGTGCAGGCCCGGGGGTTCGAGGATGTCGACGCCCGCCGAGCGGACCCGGTCGGCGAGGTGGGAGGCGACGTCGGCCCGTTCCGCGAGGTACGCGGGCTCGGTCACCTCCAGCAGACCGGTGGCCATCATGTCGAGGTCGCGGCCCGCGAGTCCGCCGTAGGTGGCGAAGCCCTCGGTGGCGATGAGGAGCCGTTCGCACTTCTCGGCGAGTTCGGGGTCGTTGAGGCCGATGAAGCCGCCGATGTGGACGATGCCGTCCTTCTTGGCGCTCATGACACAGCCGTCGGCCAGCCGGAACGCTTCTTCGGCGACCTGGCGCGGGGTGCGGTCGCGGTAGCCCTCCTCGTGGCGGGTCACGAGCCAGGCGTTCTCGGCGAACCGGGCGGCGTCCAGGATCATCGGGACGCCGTGGCGGCGGCAGATCTCGGCGGTCTGTTTCAGGTTCTCCATGGAGACGGGCTGGCCACCGCCGCCGTTGTTGGTGATCGTCATGATCACCACGCGGACACGGGAGCCGTCCGGGCCTTCGAGCGTGGCGCGGAGCCTGTCCAGGTCGATGTTGCCCTTGAAGGGCAGCTCGCTGTCGAGGTCGCGCGCCTCGGCGCATGGGATGTCATGGGCCTGACACCCGGAAAGTTCCACGTTGGCACGCGTGGTGTCGAAGTGGGTGTTGGCCAGGACGATGCCGCCCGGTTCGAGCAGCGTGTTGAACAGGATGCGCTCGGCGGCGCGTCCCTGATGCGCCGGCAGGATGTGCCGGTAGCCGGTCAGTTCGGTCACGGTCTCGTGGAAGCGGTAGAACGAGCGCGAGCCCGCGTAGGACTCGTCCCCCTCCATGCCCGCCGCGAGTTGCGCGGCGGAGATGGCGCCGGTGCCCGAGTCGCTGAGCAGATCGATGGTCACCTCCTCGGCGCGCAGGTCGAAGAGGTTGTAGTGCACCCGCTCCAGCGCCGCCTCGCGCTGTTCCCGGGTGGTGAGCGCGATGGGCTCGACGACCTTGATGCGGTAGGGCTCCATACAGATCCTTGCTCCTGACGTACTGCGGATTGCTTCGCCGCCGATGGGCCGGCGATCTGGCTCGTGCGGGATGTTCGGGGGCCGGACCTCGTAGGCCTCCGACGAGATGTACGTGGTCACCCGGGGCGGTCGCTCGTGTTCGTGGACCAGTGCCACGTACGCGATGAGCCCGACACCGTCCCGCGGCGGCCGTGAGGTGACGGTCTCCAGCGACCGGCCGAGGGAACCGGTGGGCAGCCCCTGGCGGCCGAGGACGGTCCGGGCCCGCCGGAGCGCCTCCTCGTCGTCCCGGGCGTAGTCCCTGACGGGGACGTGGACGGTGAACCCGGTGGGGCCACCGGTGGTCCTGGTGAAGGAGTGGCAGGTGAGGACGGGCCGCCGGTCGAAGCGGGCCACCGGGTCGGGCGGGTGCCCCGCCGTGCCGTCGAAACCGCCCACGGTACGGAGGAACTCCTCCAGCAGCGCGCCGTCGGGGCGGTTCTCCGTCCGGCACAGTTCACCGGCGGCCGTCACCGGGAGCCCGTGATGCGTGGCGTAGATCTTCACCCGGGGCGCCGCCCAGTCGCCCAGGTCGAGTGCGAAGAACGGATAGGCGTCGGCCGGCGGCAGCGCGTCGAAGGCGTGCCGGTGGCCCAGTCGGTCCAGTGCCTCCCGTATCGTTTCGGCGGCTCTCGAAGCGCCGGCCGCGGCCGGGTTGAGATACACCTTGACCTTGGGCACACCGCCGGGGCGCAACTCCAGCGCGACCCAGAGGGCCAGGGGCCCCTGGGGGTCCGCGGGGAAGAACAGGTCCTCCAGTGCGTCGAGCCGATCGGTGGCGAAGCCCCAGCGCCGGGCCATCGACCGGACGGCGTCCAGGCCGACGCGGCCGTTCTCCCGAAGGTCGTCGGCCCCGTATCCCGGTTCCAGCAGCACACGTACCGCCGGTGGCGCGTCCGGTGTGAAGGAGAGCGAGAACTCCACCGGGGTGGAGTCGTCCGACAGGAACGTCCGCGAGGGGGGCGGGAGTTCGAGGGGCCGCTCGGCCACCGCGCCCAGGGAGTCGGTCAGTAGACGCGCGTAGGTCTCGGCGTCGGAGCGGGTGAGACCCGACTCCTGGCAGAGCCGCAGCAGTTGGCCGCTGACGAGGTCGCCGAGCGTCCGGTCCTCCCGGGTCCTCCCGGTGCCGGACCCGGTGGCGCTCACCGGTGCTCCCGCCGCTGCTCGCCGTGCGAGGGCGGGACGGGGGGCGGGGCCGGGGGCGAGGATCCCGCCCCGGGGGTGCCGAGCGTGCGAGAGGACACAGAAAGATACCCGCCGACCTCGGCGGGTATCTCGTCTCGCGGCGACTGATGGCGGGTCACGCCCCTGGTGGCCACCGCGTGGGGTAAGGCGGCGTCTCGTCGGGAGCGGCGGGAAATGTCCGGATGTCGAGCAGAAGCGGCGCCGGTGGATATGTGGTCCACGACACCTCCCTTTGTTCGTTGGTCACCACGAATGCCGCCGCGTTACTACCCCTTTGGTTGAATACTCATGCAGTGCGTTCTGTTACAGAGTGTTGCGTGCGTCACCCCTTCAACCAGGACAGGAAGGAGCCCCACACACCTCGCTCCGCCTTGCGGCCCGCCGGAGCGCTCTCGCCTCGCGCCGAAGGCTCCGTCATACGGGGCGCGTTCGGCCGCTGGACGACCTGCGGGGTGAAGCGGCAGGGCAGCGCGGCCAGCGCGCGGTGGAAGGGGCCCGGACGCCACGTCAGGCTGTCCTCGGGCACCGCGAGTTCGATGTCGTGCAGCCGGTTGAGCAGGTTCTCGATGGCCACCATCGTGACGAGCCGGGCGAGTTCCTTGGAGGGGCAGGCGTGCGGGCCGGCGCTCCAGGACAGATGGGCGCGACCGCCGCCGGCCCGACGGGCGGCCGCCAGTGCCGGGTCGGTGTTCGCGGCCGTCATGCTGACGAGGACCAGGTCACCGGCCCGCAGCTTGGTGCCGCCGAACTCCATGTCGGCCGCGGGGTAGTGCGGCGCGTAGTTCGCCATGGGCGGGTTGTCCCACAGCGTGTCGTCGATGGCCTCCTCGATCAGACCGCCGTCGGCGTACCGGTCCTCCAGGAGCAGCCGGTGCAGGGTGTTGCCGATGAGGTTGCGCAGCGGTTCGGCGCCCGCGCCGAGGAGCAGGATCAGCTGGTGGACGAGCTCCTCGTCCGTCAGCCGTGCCTCGTGCCGCATCAGATAGGAGGTGACGTCGTCGGCGGGCCTGGCCCGCTTCAGCGCCACCAGCTCGAACACGGCCTGGCCCAGCACCGCGTTGGCCTTCTCGGCGTTGACGCCCTCGAAGACTCCGGAGATGCCGAAGACGACCCGGTCGCCGACGTCCGCCGGGCAGCCGAACAGCTCGTTGAAGACGAGCAGCGGCAGCTGCTTGACGTAGTCGTTCATCAGGTCGACCGAACCACGGGCCGCGACCTGGGCGATGAGGTAGTCGGAGGCCCGCTTGGTCATGTCGCTCAGCCGGCGGGAGTCGACCTTGGCGAGGCTCTCGGTGATGGCCTGGCGCAGCCGCGCGTGCTCGGCGCCGTCGGTGAACATGGCGTTGGGCCGGTAGCCCAGCATCGGGACGACCGGGCTGTCCGGGCCGACCTTGCCCTCGGCGACGTCGCGCCAACGACGGGCGTCCTTGCGGAAGTTGCCGGAGTCCTGGAGCAGCTTCAGGGCGGTGGCGTGGTCGGTGACGAGGGTCGCGTCCACGCCGGGCGCGATCTCGACCGGGGCGGTGGGACCGTAGTGCCGCATGTGCGCGTAGTACGCCTGCGGATCGGCCGCGAACTCCGAGCCGTACAGCGGGACCCGCAGTCCGCTGTCGTGGGCCGGGCAGCCGGGTGGTGGGGCGGGAAAGGCGGAATCCGATGTCATGTCTGCTCTGCTCCTAACGGGCGCGGTCCATCAAGTAGCGCACGAGCGTGATCAGTGCTTCGGCCGACGACCGTTCGTCCCGCGCGTCGCAGGTCACGATGGGGGTGTCGTCCAGCAGATCAAGCGCTTCGCGCAGCGCCCTGGCGTCACGTATCGACGTACCGTCGAAATGGTTGACCGCGATCGCGTAGTCGAGTCCGTACTGCTCGATCAGGTCGATCACGGCGAACGAGTCGGCCAGGCGCTCGGGGTCGACCAGCACGAGCGCCCCGAGGGCGCCGCGTGCCATGTCCTCCCACATCTGTACGAAGCGCTGCTGGCCGGGGGTGCCGAAGAGGTACAGGACGACGCGGTCGCTGACGGTGAGGCGGCCGAAGTCCATGGCGACCGTGGTGGTGGTCTTGCCCTGGACGCCCTTGAGGTCGTCGATCGCCTCGCCGGCCTGGGTCATCGTCTCCTCGGTGGAGAGCGGCGAGATCTCGGAGATCGACCCGATGAACGTGGTCTTGCCCACCGCGAAGTGCCCGACCACCAGGATCTTCACGGCGGTCTGTGTCTCTCCGCCGGGGACGTACGCCCGCTCATCCAAACTTGGACTGGAGACCATTGAGCACCTCCTCGAGAATCTTCAGGTTGGCGACGGGAGCACGGGTCTCCGGCGGGCGGGTGACGAGATAGCCGGCCTCGGAGAGGGCGGCCAGCAGGATCTTCACCACACCCACCGGCAGGCGGAGGTGCCCCGAGATCTCGGCGACGGAGAGATAGCCGCCGACGCACATCCGCAGCAGGTTCTGCTCCTCGGGCGAGAGGCGGGCAGGCCGCTGCTGCTGATCGGCGACCGCCGTGACCAGCGTGATCAGGGAGAACTGGCTCTCGCCGGGCAGGCTGCGGCCACCGGTGATGACGTACGGCCGCACTAATTCGGCGGCTTCGTGCTCCTGCTTGTCGGAATCGGTCATGGCCCTACCACGCTGCTCTCCCTGGGTGGAGCGGTCATGACCTTGCCCAGCTGGCCGACGAGCTGCTGCATCCGGAAGGTGATGTCCGCCATGTCGACGTCGGAGGAGGCCGACACCGCGAGGTAGGCGCCGTCACCGGCCGAGATGAGGAAGATCCAGCCGCCGTCGAACTCGACCAGGGTCTGCTGCCAGCGCAGGTCCGACCGGGAGCAGAAGAACGCCAGCGACCGGCTGAGGGACTGCATACCGCTCATCGCGGCGGCGGCCTTGTCCGCGTCGTCCTTGTCCACGTCCTTCGAACGGGCCCTCAGGAGCCCGTCGGAGGAGACGAGGACGGCGTGGAGCGCTCCGGGGATCTCCAGGGCGCTGTCGAGCATCCAGGAAAGATCGTTGTTCATGGGACGTCGTGTCCTTCGCTGCTTGCGTCACGGGTACCGCCCGGACGCTCCCCCGCCTCGGGATGGGTGGCGCGGCCCGCGTCCGTGCCCTGCTTGAAGGCGGCCATGATCGCGGCCGTGTCCTCGCTGCGCCGCTTGGGTGCGGGCGAGGCGGAGGGGCCGGTCGAGACCAGGGCCATCGGGCGCTTGCGGCGCCGCTTGGGCAGACCGTCCTCGGTGGTGCCGACGGGCAGCGAGGGCTCGGGGTCGGCCGTGAACGCCGACAGGCCCGTCTCCACGGCCACCGGCTCCTGCCGGGACGCGATGGGTTCCATCGACGCCTCGGGCTGCCGGGGCTCCGGCATGCTGGTGAGCAGCTCGTCGGGGAGCAGCACGACCGCCCGCACACCTCCGTAGGGGGAGGTGGAGTCCACCGACACCGTGAAGCCGAACCGCTCGCAGAGGACACCGATCACCGCGAAGCCGAACTGCGGCGGGTTGCCGAGGCCGGAGACGCCCGTGGCCCGCTCGCTGGTGAGCAGCTTCTCGGCCCTGGCCTTCTCCTCCTCGTTCATACCGACGCCGGCGTCGTCGACGATGATGCAGACGCCCTTGGGCACGGAGCGGACGTTGATCTCGACCACGGTGTCCGGGCTGGAGTAGCTGGTCGCGTTGTCGAGCAGTTCCGCGAGGGCCAGCGCCACCGGTTCGACGGCCCGGCTGGTGACGCCGAAGTCGACCTTGGACAGGATGTGTGCCCGCTGGAAGTGGCGGATCCTGCCCTGGGCGCTGCGGACCACGTCGTAGACCGAGGCCACGTCACGGTGCCGGCCGAGCCAGCCCTCGCACAGCACGGCGATGGACTGCGCGCGCCGGCCGAACTGCGCGTTCATGTGGTCGATCTCCAGGAGGTCCTGGAGCATGACGGAATCGCCGTACTTGCGCTGCAGCCCCGAGATGATGCGCTGCTGCTCCGCGGCGAGACCCTGGAGGGTCCGCATGGCGGACTTCAGGGCGGTCCTCGTCTCCCCCTCGGCCTCCTGCTGGGCCGAGCGAACGGATTCCGAGTATTGGCTCTCCAACTCACCGTAGTGGTTTCGAAGCCCTGCGATCTCCTGCCGTAATCTGCGCGCCGCCCGTCGCTGACGAACAATGAGGGCGACGGCGACAAGGGTTACGACAAGAAGTGCCCAGAGCGCCGGATTTTGTATGTATTGCGTCATGAGACCCTCTTCAGGCGGCTGAGAGCCAGCTACTGAATTCCTGTCAATTCACACATACCGAAGGTCAGCCATTCCAGGGTTGCCACGAGGAATTCACCAAAGACGATGGATGCCTCTTTTGCACCCATCCGTCCACTCGGTAAGTGCGGTGATCGTATCATCACTCAAGCGCATGACAGGTCGTCAACAGAGGCGGTCCTCGCGACAGTTGAGCCGAACCGGAACATCCCGTACACGACCCCGCGCCATGGCCGAATCCGACCGACCGACAGGTATCCGCTCCGGGGCGGTGCGTCAGCGCTCATCGGCCCTGATTCCAGCCACAGTTGGCGGTCCCGACCGTCGCGCGACGGCGTTCCGCGAGCCATGATGGGCCGTAAGCGGAACTTCGGGGGGAGAACGCTGTGGGAGGGGACCACCGACCCTGCTCCGGACTCGGGGCAGGGTATTCGTGCGCGCACGCACCACTGACGGTCGGCATCGGCCCGCACGGCTCGCCCAGCTGATCCCGCCCCAGGAGCACGACGAACCAGCGGCGGCGCGCCGACGCTCCGCCGCGTCCACATCACGGAGACTGGCATGTCACACCAAGCGCACGGAGCCGTCAACAGGCGTCAGTTCCTCACCCGGTTCGCGGCCGGGACCATCGCCCTCGTGGCCGGTTTCGACCTCGTCACCCGGCAGTGGGTGACCGAGGCCGCGGCGGCGGACAGCACGTCCTTCGCCGCGTCGCCGTCCCTCGACGGCAGCCTCGTCTTCGACGCTGCGTCCCTCACGGCGAACGGGCACGACCAGGGCAACATCGTGTTCAGAAGACCCAGCGCGGTGCTCCGGCCCGGTTCGGTCCAGGACATCAGAAAGATGGTCGGCTTCTGCGCCGACCACGGCATCGAGGTCGCACCGGCCGGCGCGCACCACGCGATGTACGGGCAGCCGCTCGTCAGCCGGGGCCTCGTCATCGAGATGCGGTCGCTGGACACCATCCACTCGATCGGCACGGACGGCGCCGACGTCGACGCCGGAGTGCTGTGGAAGGACCTGATCGTCGCCGCGTACGCGCAGGGCCTCACCCCGGCGTCCATCACCAGCTACCTCGGCACGACGGTCGGCGGGACCCTGTCCATCGGCGGCATCGGGATGATGTCCGCCTACCGGGCCGGGGCCCAGGTCGACCATGCCCGGCGGCTCCAGGTGGTCACCGGCGAGGGCCGGATGAAGTGGTGCTCCGACAGCCAGAACAGCGACCTGTTCGAGGCGGCGCTCGCCGGACTCGGGCAGTGCGGGGTGATCACCCGGGCGACCGTCGACCTGGTCCCGGCCAAGCAGTTGGCCCGTACGTACCGGATCGGGTACACCGACATCCCGACGTTCTTCCGGGACATCCGTGTCCTGGCGAACCGGGGCGAGTTCGACTCGCTCGGCAGCATCCCCCAGCCGGGCACCGCACAGCCCCTGACGCTGTGGGCGACCGTCTTCCACAACCCGGGCGAGACACCCGACGGATCGCACCTGCTGCGCGGGCTCAGCCCGGCGGCGGACTCGGCGGCCTTCGAAGACGCCCCCTACCTCGACTACATCTCCCTCGTCACGAACATGTACGACTCCTTCACGGCCAACCTGGACTGGGACGCGAAGGTCAAGCCCTGGTCGGACCTGTTCCTGCCGGACGGCGCCGTCGAGGAGTACGTCGAGTCGGTGTTCTCGTCACTGACCCCCGAGGACCTCGGGCCGACCGGCTTCGGCCTGGTCTTCCCGATGCTGCGGTCGAGCTACGGCCGGCCGCTGCTCAGGCTCCCCGACGACGGCAGCGGCCCCTGGGTCTGGCTCGTCAGCGTGCTGACCGACTCGGCGGCGTCCGGCCCCGACCCCGACTTCGCGGCACGGATGACCGCCCGCAACTACCGCTACTACCAGGACGCCGCCGCGGTCGGCGGCGTCCGCTACCCGCACGGCCCGTGCCCCTTCACGGCAGCCGACTGGCAGGCGCACTACGGCTCGATGTGGACGCAGTTCGCCTCGTGGAAGACCCAGTACGACCCGTGCGGCATCCTGACGCCCGGGCCGGGGATCTTCTGAGCCGCCGGTCCCCGGGCCGCGCCGCAGATCACGCGGCCCGGGGACCGCACGGCTTCACTCTTTCGGTCCCTCTCTCCGGCCGGGTGCGCCCGGCCGGAGAGAGGGCCGCAACGCGGCCGATGTCAGGTGGGGCGGGAGGGACAGGAGTCGTCCCCCGTGACGGTTCGCCGGAACCCGCGCCCCGATGCTGCGGATCCACCGGGTCCCGCGGCCGGTTCGCGCCTATCGTGGAACGGCACACCGACGCTCGGCGCCAAGGCAGGCTGGACATGAGGGAACCGCATATCGACTATGCGGAGGTGTTCCGGGCCCTGCCCGGCATGGTGGCGCTGCTCACGCCCGAACTGGTGTACGTCGACGCCAACGACGACTTCGCTCGGCTGGCCGGGCGCAGCCGGGAGCAGCTGCTGGGCCGGTACATCTTCGACGTCTTCCCCGAGAACCCGAACGAACCGGCCGCGGCCGGTATGCGGGAGACCCGGGAGTCGATGCTGCGCGCGGTGGCCACCGGCGAGCGCGACACGATGGCGCTGCTCCGGTACGACATCGAGGACCCCCAGCGCCCCGGCCTCTGGCAGGAGCACTACTGGAGCCCGGTCAACGCCCCCGTCCTCGGCCCGGACGGCAAGGTCGCCCTGATCATCCACCGGGTGGAGGAGGTCACCGAGCTCATCCGCGCCCGGGGCGGCCCCGGCGGGGACACCGGGGGCGCCCCCGGGGGCGACAGCCGGGCCCGGGTGCTGGAGGCCGAGCTGTACACCCGAGCCCGGGAGCTGCAGGAGGTCAACGAACGGCTGCGGACCGCCCACGCCCATGAGCGCGAGGTGGCGCTGGCGCTCCAGGCGGCGATGCTGCCCCCGCCCGGCCCGACCGCACCGCACGACGCGGCGGTCAGATACCGCCCGGCCATCGGCGCGCTGAACGTGTGCGGCGACTGGTACGACCTGGTCGGGCTGCCCGGCCAGGGCCTCGCGGTGGCCGTGGGCGACGTCGTGGGCCACGGTCTGGCGGCGGCCTGTGTCATGGGGCAGCTGCGCAGTGCGCTGAGCGGCGCCACCCGGGTCGCGGAGGGTCCGGCCCAGGCCCTGGAGGCCCTCGACCGCTACGCCCGCTCCGTGGAGGGCGCCGAGTCGACCACCTGTGTGACGACCTTCATCGACTGGGACAGCCACACCATCACCTACAGCTGCGCGGGCCATCCGCCGCCCGCGCTGGTGCACCCCGACGGCACCGTCACCTTCCTCGACGGCGCCACCGACCCGCCGCTCGCCGCCCGCCCCGTCGAGGCGGTCCGTCCCCAGATCCGGACGCCCTTCGTCGAGGACTCCACGCTGGTGCTGTACACGGACGGGTTGATCGAGCGCCGTACCGAGGGCATCGACACCGGTCTGGGGCGCCTCGCGGACTCCCTGGCCCACCACCGCAAGCAGGACCCCGAGACCCTGGCCGACGCCCTCCTCGCCGATCTGCTGCCGCCCTCCGGCAACACCGACGACACCGCGCTGATCGTCCTGCGGCTGTGACCGGCGGGGCCGGCCGAACCGCTGCGGGCCCGCAGGGACTCACTTGCCCCAGATCTTCCGGTACCCCTCCTCGTAGCCCGAGGGGTCCCAGCTCGTCGCGCCTTCGCTGTTGTCGGCCGTGCTGATGTGGACGGGGGCCACATAGCCGCTGGCCGGGCGGTCGGAGAAGGCGCGGTTGAACTCGTCGACGATCTGCCAGCCCTGCAGGGAGAGCGGTTCGGGGACCGTGGCCGCCTGGTACTGACCGCTGTTGACACGCTGGAAGGCCGAGGGGTCGCCGTCCCCCGCGCCGATGTTGAAGGGCGGTCCGGAGCCGTCCTTCCCGGCCGCGCGGAAGGCGGGCGCGGCGTCGGCGAAGTACAGGTCGTTGATGGCGACGGAGTGCGTCCAGCGGCTCTGGAAGCGGGAGAGCAGCGAGGAGACCTCGCGGGGGGTGCGGCTGGCGGCGTCGGAGATCGGGATGTTCTCGTACGACAGGAGGTCCACGCCCGCGCAGCCGGCGAGTTCCTCTCTGATCAGGTCGGACTTGTTCTTGGCGAAGGGGATCGAGGCGTCGGTGAAGATCACGACGCCGGCGTCGCCGCCCGAGGTCGAGATGACCCATTGGGCGCTGATCCTGGCCACGTCCTCGACCTGGGTGGTGACGTTGGTGAAGAGGGCGGGGCGCCTGCTGGGGCCGGGGGTGGCGACCGCGTGCCAGCCGATGAGGGGGATGCCCGCCCGCTCGGCGCGGGCGAGCTGCTGCGAGACCGAGTTGGGGTCGAAACCCCCGATGACGATGCCGGAGGGGCGGAGGGTCACGGCCTCGCTCATCGCCGCCTGGATTCCGGCGGGGGTGCCGCCGCCGTCGATCACCCGGACGTTCCATCCGATGACCCGCGCGGCCTCCCGAACGCCCTGGGCGGCGCCCGCGACTCCGGGGTTGGTCATGGTCTGGGCGACGTAGACGATGGTCCGGCCGGTCACGGCCTCGGGGCCGGTGCTGGGGCCGTTCCAGGGGACGTCGGTCCGCTCGGCCCGGCCGACGGCGGCCCTGGCCTCGGTGTACGCCTCGGGGCAGCCGCCCGTGCCCGTGCCGGTGGGGTCCGGCCCGCTCGACGACCCGCGTTCGCAGCCGGCGAGGAGGGCGGTGGTCACGGTCAGCGTCAGCAGGGCGGTCGCCGCGCACCGGGCCGGGGACGCGCCGGAGTGGGTCTTGCGGGTGTGGTGCACGGATGGCTCCTCGCGGAGGGACGAGCGGGAGAAGGCGGCCGGGACGCGGCGGCGGTGCGCGCGGTCGAGGTCACGTCGAGGTCATGTCGGGCTCTTGCGCCGTCTCCCGCCGCCGAGGCGGGTCATGCGGTGGCTCCGGCCGGTGGAGGCGGGTCGGGCGGTGGCTCCGACGGCACGGCGGGCGCGTCACGGGCCGAGAAGGCACCGGTGCGCATACGGCGACGGGCGGCCCAGCCGGCCAGCCCGACGGCGAGGAGCAGGGTGCCGCCGTGGAACAGGGGCACGGTCCAGAAGTCGGCGCCCAGCTGGGCGATGCCGGTGAGGCCGACGGCGAGGACGGCGACGGCGACGAGGGTGCCCAGGGCGTTGGGGCGGCCGGGTTTGATCGCGGTGGAGCCGAGGAGGGCGCCCACGAAGGCGGGCAGCAGATAGTCGAGGCCGACGCTCGGATTGCCGATCTGCTGCTGGGCCGCGAGCAGCACCCCGGCGAGGCCGACGATCAGGCCCGACGCGGCGAACGCGCAGACCGTGTACCTGCGGACGGGGATGCCCACCAGGTCGGCGGCGCGCGGGTTCGACCCGACGACGTACAGGTAGCGGCCGATCGGCAGCCGCTCCAGCACCAGCCAGAGGACGACGGCGAGCGCCAGCACGTAGAAGGCGGGGACCGGGAGGCCGAGGAACGTGGAGGTGTAGAGGTCGGTGAAGGCCGGCGGGAGACCCTGCGGGCCGGGGACGATCCGGCCGCCGTCGGTGATCCAGCCGGTCATGGCGAACATCATGCTGCCGGTGCCGAGGGTGGCGATGAAGGAGTCGATCCTGCCGAACTCGACGACGACGCCGTTGAGGACGCCGACGACCAGACCCCCGGCGGTCACGGCAAGACAGGCGAGCGGCCAGGGCCAGCCCTCCTCGACGATGAGGTACAGCACCATGACGTGGGCCAGCCCGAGGCCGTAGCCGATGGAGAGGTCGAACGCGCCGGTCACGATGGGGACCATGGCGGCGAGCGCGAGGACGGCCGGGATCGACTGGGTGGAGAGGATCGAGTCGAGGGTGTCCAGGGTGGGGAAGGTGCGCGGCAGGGCCAGGGAGAAGACCAGGACGAGCAGGGCGGTGAGGACGAGGAGGCCGTAGGCGCCGATGAAGTGTCCGCCGGACCGGGCACGCAGGCCGGGGCTCCGGGTGCGCCGGCGGTGCGGTGGCCGGGCGGGCGGGGCCGTCACGGGGTCGTCGCGGTGCCGGCGGGGGGCATGGCCGAGGCCGCCCGGGTCAGTCCCGCGACCGTGAGGGCCGGACCGCTCAGCTCGGCCGCCACCGCTCCCCGGACGAAGACCAGGGCCCGCCCGCACACCCCCGCGACCTCTTCGAAGTCGGTGGAGACGAGGAGGATCGCGAGGCCCCGGGCCCGCGCCTCGTCGAGCAGGCGGTGGAGGGCCGCCTTGGCGCCGATGTCCACGCTCGCCGTCGGTTCCTCAAGGACCAGCAGCCGCAGTCCGGTCCGCAGCCAGCGGCCGATGACGACCTTCTGCTGGTTGCCGCCGGACAGGGTGGCGAGGGGGGCCTCGCTGTCGGGGGGCCGCACCGAGAACCGTTCGATCAGGGCGGTCGCCTCGGCGCGTTCCCGGCGGGGCGCGATCCAGCGCGGTGCCGGACCGTCCCCGGCGCGCGGGTTGGCCAGCAGGTTCTCCCGGACGGTCAGGTCGGCGAGGCAGCTCTCCCGCTGCCGGTCGCCGGGGACGAGGGCGACCCCGTGGGCGACGGCGTCGGCGACGGTACGGGGGCGGTAGGGGACGCCGTCGAGGAGGGCCCGTCCGCCGAGGAGGGGCCGGGCGCCGGCGAGGGC
This sequence comes from Streptomyces griseiscabiei, assembly GCF_020010925.1. Taxonomy (NCBI): domain Bacteria; kingdom Bacillati; phylum Actinomycetota; class Actinomycetes; order Kitasatosporales; family Streptomycetaceae; genus Streptomyces; species Streptomyces griseiscabiei. The sequence continues at coordinate 2,335,811 of NZ_JAGJBZ010000001.1, forward strand.
CCGGCCCAGCTCCGTGTGTCCGGCACCGGAGAGTCCGACCAGGCCGACGGCCTCCCCGGCTCTCAGTTCCAGTCCGACCGGTCCCGCGCCGGAGGTCCGTACGCCGTCGAGGGCGAGGACCACCGGGCCGCCGGACCGGGCGACGGCGAGGCGGCGGGCCGCTGGTCCCGCGGTGGGGGGACCTAGGCCGGCAGGTGCGGTGGGGGGACCGGCCGGGCCGGCCGGTTCCTCACCGGTGATGTCGCGCACCAGGCGGAGGGGGTGGTGCCCGGCCGTGGAGCCGTGGCTGACGAGACGGCCGTCGCGCAGGACGGCGAAGGCGTCGGCGACCTCGTACACCTCGTCGAGGCGGTGACTGACGTAGAGGATGCCGTGGCCGCGGTCGCGCAGGGTGTGCAGGACGCGGAAGAGGCGGGCGCAGTCGGCGGCGGGGAGGCGGGCGGTCGGTTCGTCGAGGACGATGAGCCGCGCCCGGGTGGCCAGGGCGCGGGCGATCGCGACGAGGGACCGTTCGGCGGGGGCGAGCCGGGCCATCGGGGCGTCGGGATCGATCCGGCCGCCGACGAGCGCCAGGGCCTCGGTGCAGCGGTCCCGGGTGCGCCCCCAGGAGATGAGTCCGGCGCGGCGCGCGTACCCGGTGCTCAGGGCGATGTTCTCGGCGACCGTCATCCACTCCACGAGCCCGAGGTCCTGGTGGATGAAGGACATGAGGTGGGTGGTGGGGCGGCTCCCGAGCGGCTGTCCGGCCACGGTGATCAGGCCCGCGTCGGCGTGGTGGACACCGGCGAGGATCTTGATGAGGGTGGACTTTCCGGCGCCGTTGGGGCCGAGGAGCGCCAGCACGCTGCCCGCGTGGACGTCGAGGTCGACACCGGCCAGGGCGAGGGTGCCGCCGAATCGTTTGGTGAGGCCGCGGACACGGACCAGCGGTTCCGGCCCGCTGAGCGGGTCCGGCCGCGCCGAGGTGTCGTGAGCGTCGTGCACGGACGGCTCCGGGGGTCGGCCTGGCGAGTACTTCCCGAGTTCGGCTTGCGCCAGCGATGCTAACCGCCCATATCACTTCATTTACGGCATTTAGCCACCCACTGTGACCCCAACGGGTCAGTGCCCGGCACGCGGTACCGGTCCCGTCAGCCGCCGTCGAGCCCGCACTCGGCCCAGATGACCTTGCCCTCCGGGGTGTAGCGGGTGCCCCAGCTCTGGGAGAGCTGGGCGACTAGGAACAGACCTCGGCCGCCCTCGTCGGTGGTGGCCGCCCGCCGCAGATGCGGGGCGGTGCTGCTGGTGTCGGCGACCTCGCAGATCAGGGAGCGGTCGCGGAGCAGCCGTACCCGGATGGGACCGGTGCCGTGCCGGACGGCGTTGGTGACCAGTTCGCTGAGCATCAGCTCGGCGGCGAACGCGGCCTCGTCGAGCCCCCAGTCGGCCAGTTGCCGCATGGCGGCGGCGCGGACCTCGCTGACCCGGGCCGGGTCGGCGGGCAGCTCCCAGCTGGCGACGCGTCCCGGGTCGAGGGCGTGGGTGCGGGCGACGAGCAGGGCGATGTCGTCGCAGGGGTGGGCGGACGCCACGGTGTCCAGGACGACGCGGCAGGTCTCCTCCGGGGTGTGCTCGGGGTGGGCGAGGGCCGTGCGCAGCTGGTCGAGGACCACGTCGACGTCCCGTTCGCGGTCCTCGATGAGTCCGTCGGTGTAGAGGACCAGCCGGCTGCCCTCGGGCATGTGGATGTCGACGGATTCGAAGGGCAGGCCGCCGAGCCCGAGCGGGGGTCCCGCGGGCAGTTCGGGGAACGACACGGTGCCGTCGGGGTGGACCAGTGCGGGCGGCGGATGGCCGGCGCGGGCCAGGGTGCACTGCTGGGAGGTCGGGTCGTAGACGGCGTACAGACAGGTCGCGCCGATGATGCCGCCGCCGTCGGAGACGGGGTCCTCCCGGTCCAGCCGTCCCACGAGGTTGTCGAGGTGGGTGAGGACCTCGTCCGGCGGAAAGTCGAGCTCGGCGAAGCTGCGGGCGGCGGTGCGGACACGGCCCATGGTGGCGGCGGAGAGCATGCCGTGGCCGACGACGTCGCCGACGAAGAGGCCGACGCGGGTGCCGGAGAGCGGGATGACGTCGTACCAGTCGCCGCCGACGTCGGACTCGGCGGGCAGATAGCGGTGGGCGACCTCGACGGAGTCCTGGTCGGGGAGCCCTTGCGGGAGCAGGCTGCGCTGGAGGGCGAGGACCATGGTGCGTTCACGGGTGTAGCGGCGGGCGTTGTCGATGGACAGGGCGGCCCGGCTGGCGAGTTCACGGGCCAGCGAGCGGTCGTCGTCGCCGAAGGGGGCGGGGTCCTGGGCGCGGTAGAAGGCCGCCACGCCGAGGACGACGCCGCGGGCGACCAGGGGGACCGCGATGAGGGAGTGGACGTGGCTGAGCAGCCGGTCGGTGTGCTCGGGGTCCTGGGCGAGCCAGCCCGCCGCCGTCTTCAGGTCGGGCTCCAGCACCGCCTCCCCGCTGGTCAGCGAGCGCAGCTGGGGGACGTTCGGGCCGTAGTCGACCTGTTTGCCGACCGGGCTGAAGGGGAGGTCGTCGCGGATGCCGTGGACGACGGTGCGGCGCAGATCGCTGCGCGGGTCGGCGGCCTCCTCGCCGCGCAGCACGGGCTCGGCGAGGTCGATGGTGACGTAGTCGGCGAGGCGCGGCACGGCGGTCTCGGCGAGTTCCTGGGCGGTGCGGCGCACGTCCAGGGTGGTGCCGATCCTGGCGCTGGCCTCGGACAGCAGCTCCAGCCGGCGGCGCGCCGCCAGGGCGTAGGAGCCGACATGGGGCTCCCCCACCATCAGGAGGCCTCTCTCGGGGGGCGCGGAGTCGGGAGGGCCGTCCGGCGGGCCGCCGGGGGCGACCGGCCGTGGGCCTTCGGCGTGCGGGGCGACCGGCCGTGGGCCTTGAGCGTGCGGCGGGACGCCGTCGGGGGTGCGGGCACCGGCCCCGACGCCGTCGACGCCCGCGATGATCCTGCCGGGGGACTCGGCCTCGCGCAGATGACCGGGGGCCGGGACGGCCGGGAGCGGGCCGGTGGCCACGGCGAGGGGGCTTCCTCGGAAGTGCCGGGCGGCCCGGGTGTCGGTGGGCGCGAGGGGAAGCGCGGGCCCGGCGGGGACGCTCAGCAGCTGTCCGGCGGGCTGGGGGGCGGCCAGGGGCTCGTGCCGGGACAGGCCGGGCAGCACGGCTTCGACGGCGATCCCCTCCACTCCGGAGGCACTGGTCATCGGGCGGCTCACGAGGGTGACCCGGCGGCCGTCCGTCAGGGGGACGTCGACGGCGGCCCGCTGGGCGCGGGAGATCAGCTCGGCGGCCTTCTCCAGGAGGGTGGCCCGGTCCACCGGGCGCAGTCCGAGGGCCAGTTCGTCGACGCCGACGCCGTGCTGCGGGCCCGCGCCGGCCTCGGCCCCGGCGTCCAGGTACGCCCGCAGCAGGGAACGCTCGCGCACGGAGCTCTGGCCCAGCAGCCGCCGCTCGATGGCCGCGCCCGCCTTACGGATCACCGCGTCGAGGGCCGGGTTCTCGAAGCCGCGCGGATAGCCGAAGCACAGGACCCCTTCGATCCGGCCGCTGAGCGGGTCGCGCACGGGAAGCGCGCGGCAGGCGCTGGCCTGGGAGCGTTCGGCGAAGTGCTCGGCGCCGTAGACCCGGATCGGCCGGCGTTCCGCGAGGGCGAGACCGATGCCGTTGGTGCCGGCGAACCGCTCGGCGAAGACGAAGCCGGGGACGGTCTGGATGTCCGGGAGCCCGCCGGCCAGGGACGCGTCACCGAAGCGGCGTAGCAGCACGGTGCCGGCCGCGTCGGCGACGGAGATGTTCATCGCGCTGCCCGCGAACCTGGACTGCAGCCGGTCGAGCACCGGTACGGCGGCGCGGGCGATCCGGTCGTCCCGGTCGAAGTCGTCCCGGAAAGGGAGGTCGGACCGGTCCGGCGACAGCCCCAGGGACCGGCATCGCCGCCAGGAGCTGAGGATGGACGTGCGCACGCCCGTCTCCAACGGCTCACCCTGCAGAAACCGCTCACGGAAAAGCGTGGGGCCCGTGCCGTCTGTCGCACGTCCCGTGAGTATCGGCTCGTCGTCGGACCGCACCACGCTGGCCTCACTCGCGCCCTGGACAATCCGCTTATCGGAAATATCTGGCATTGACGAGGATACGGGCATCAGCAACACGAGTCACGGTTCGGGGGTTTCGTCACGCGCGGTAACCACGTCGGGGCGGACGCCCGGGAGCCCGGGGCGGGCGGCTGCGCGACGACCCGCGGACGGGGAACCCGGGCCTCACAGCACCGCGACCGGGTTGACGGGCGAGCCCGTCCCGCCCGGGACGTTCAGGGGGGCCACGACGAGCAGGAACGTGTGACGTCCCGCCTCGGCGGTCGCGTCGGCGAGCGCCTCCAGGTCGAGGTTGTCGAGCAGCGGCACACCCATCGCGGTCACCGCGAGGGCGTGCACCGGGGAGTGCACGCCCTCCACGGGCGAGGGCCGCACATCGCTGTCGCCGTCGCCGCCGAGCAGCGCGATGCCCCGTTCGGCCAGCAGGGGTACGGCGTCCACATGGAGGCCCGCGCTCGCCGTGTCGGGGTCCCAGGCGCCGAGTTCCCGGCGGCGGCGGACGTGCCCGGAGCGCAGCAGCACCGCGTCGCCCTCGCCGATCGTCACCCCGAGCGCCTCCTCGGCGGCGAGGAGGTCCCCGGCCCGCACCGCGCGCCCCGGCTCCAGCCAGGGGACGCCGAGGACGGCGGGCAGGTCGAGGAGCACACCCCTGGTGACGAGGGGGCCGAGTGCGGAGACCGCGCCGAAGCGGGCCCCGGCGGCGCCCACGGCATCGCGGGCCGGGCGGCCGTCGTAGAGCAGCCCCCGGTAGGCGATGTGGCTCAGGGCGTCGAGATGGGTGACGCCCTTGCCGTGGTAGTCGGCGGCGATGAAGTCCTTGTGGGTCGTGGGCTCCGGGCTCTCCACGTCCCCGAGGTCGGTCATGTGGTGCAGGGCGGGCTTGCGGTTGTCCGGGCCCGGCCGGGTGTTCCACGGCAGCGCCATCGGTACGACCGTCCCCGACCGCACGCTCCCCGCGGCCCGCCGCACATGCTCGGCGGTGACCCGGTTCCAGGCCCCGCGATCGGCCACCGCCCGGTCCCAGCGCCCCCACGCACGGACCGCCTCGAAGAGCGCGTCGAACTCGGCCCGGGAGACGGCGGGGCCGTTGTCGACACCCGGAGGCGGGCCGGGGGGCGGGACATCTGCGGGATTCGCGTTCATCCGTGCTCACCCTCACCGTTCGCGTTCGGTGCCGCATCAGGCAGGGGAACTGCCCGAAAAGCACCTTATGCCGCCCGCGACATCGGCACTTCCGCCGGGGAATTCGAGCACACTGCAAATTTTACCCAGCGCAATGATTCATTCGGCGATCCCGTCCGTACCCCCTGGCGACCGACTCCCCTGCCAGGAGGTTCCCTTTCATGCGTCGCACATGGAGCATCGGAACGATCTTCGTGAGCGGTGGTCTGCTGATGACCGTCGCCGCGCTCGCCTACCCCGCCATGGTCGGCGTCGAGAAGACCGTCGCCGGACCGGACCGGATCATCGCCAACACCCAGTACGGCCCCCTCACGGAGGCGGACCGGGACTTCGTCGTCAAGGTGCGTGCCGCCGGCCTGTGGGAGTACCCGCTCGGCGAGATGGCCATGGAGCGCGGTACGACGACGGAGATGAAGGAGGCCGGCAAGCACCTCGTCGTCGGGCACGCGGGCCTCGACGAGCTGTGCCGCAAGATCGCGCCCGAACTGGGCATCACCCTCAACAACCAGGCCAGCCCGCAACAGCAGCAGTTCGTGGCGACGGCCGATGCCGCCACCGGGAAGGAGTTCGACTCGACCGCGGTCACCATCATGCGGGTCACCCACGGCCAGATCTTCCCGACCATCGCCAAGATCCGTGCCAGCACCCGGAACACGATGGTGCGTCAGCTGGCGGACCTGGCCAACGACACCGTGCTCGACCACATCACCGTGCTGGAGAAGACCGGCCTGGTCAACCACGACCAGGTCAACTACCAGCAGACCAACCCGCCGAAGCTGCCCTCGGAACAGGCCACCCCGCCCGTGCCCCAGCCGGGGGCGCCGATGGTCGTCCTGACCCCCCGCCCGGATCTGAACATCAAGACCAGCGCCCCGTCACCCACCCCGCCGGGCGGCACGACGGAGTGAGGGGCCGGGGCCCGGCCGGCGGGACGTGACGGGCTCGGACCCGGCCGGGCAACGCGCCGCGATACGCCTCGGGTGATGCGCCTCGTGCGGTGTGCGTCGGCGGTGCGCCTCAGGCGCCCCGGCCCACCCAGGTGTCGACCCAGCCGAGGGGGTAGGTCTCCGTGTCGTCCGGCGCCGGGGCCACGGGCTCCCCGCCCGCCGCGTTGAACGCGGTCAACGCGTCGATGAGCGCCGCCCGTTGACGCGGCGCGAGGCGTTCGACGACCGTGGCGAGTTCGGTGCGCCGGCGGGCCATGACCTCCTCGACGGCACGCAGGCCCTCGTCGGTGAGCCGCAGCAGGGTCTCGCGGCGGTTGTCGGGATTGGTCTGCCGGTCGGCGAGCCCGGCGGCGATCAGCCGGTCGACCATGCGCATCGCGGTGGACGGGGCCACCTGGAGCTGGTCGGCGAGCACGACGAGCTTCGTGGCACCCCGCATGGACAGCACCACCAGCATCCGGAACTGCGGCAGCGTCACCCGCTCCCCGACGGCGGCGAGTGACCGTGCGGAGATCGCGACCAACAGCCGCGACGCGGTGAGCACCGCGCGCGTCACCTCATCGACGTCGTCCACGTCACTTGCCAGACCATCGCGTTCAGTCATGGTCCCTTTCTATCCCGCCGCCTCCTCCCGACCAGCAGCGGATCCGTACAGATTTTCCTTACCCATGACCGAACGCCCGGGCGGAGCGTCGAAGCCGACCGGCAGCGCGTGCCCTTCCACCGGCAGAGTCGCCCGCGGCATACGGTCCGGGGCGGTCCGGAGAGGGCTTGAGGAGGTGGACAGTAAACGCTTACCGCATTCGCTTGCCTCGCACCCCGCCCCGCACCGGACTCTTGAATGCTTGATTCAGCAGCTCTAGCCTCATCCGATGGCTTCAATCACCCCCCTTCCCCGGGGCCCCAGACGCCGCCGACTGCGCCGGGCCCTGCTGCTGGCCCTGGCCCTGAGCCTTCCCTCTCTCCCGTCGGCCGCCGCCGCACCGGCCGTCCCCACCGCACCCGCCGTCCCCGAGGTGTGGCCCACACCGCGGCACATCGAGGGCGGGCGCCATCAACTCACCGTTCCCGACCGGGTGGTGGAGGTGGTCGGGGAGAAGACCGACCCCGCCGCCCGCCGGGTCGTCGAGGCCGCGCTGCGGTCGGCCGGGGCCGACCGGATCGTCACCGTGCCGGCCGGGAAGCGCCCGCCCGCCGCCGGGCTCACCGTGTACGTCGGCGGGCCCGGTGAGAACCCGGCCACCGCGGGCGCTTTGAGGCGGCTGGGCGCCAAGTCGCCGTCCGGGCTGCCCCCGGAGGGGTACGTCCTGGCTTCCGGACGACAGCCGGGACACCCCGGACGCGCCCTGCTCGCCCTCTCCGGCACCGACACCACCGGCACCTTCTACGCCGCCCAGACCCTCCGCCAGCTCCTCACCGGCAGGCGCCTGCCCGAGGTGACCGTCCGCGACTGGCCCACGGCGAAGCTGCGCGGCACCATCGAGGGCTTCTACGGCACCCCGTGGACCCACGCCGAGCGGCTGAGCCAGCTCGACTTCTACGGCCGCACCAAGCAGAACGTGTACGTCTACTCCCCCAAGGACGACCCCTATCTGCGGGAGCGGTGGCGCGACGAGTACCCGGCCGCCCAGCTGGACCCGTTGCGCGAACTGGTCGACCGGGCCGCCGCCAACCACGTCCGCTTCACCTACGCCCTCTCCCCCGGCCTCTCGGTCTGCTACTCCTCCGGCGACGACATCACCGCGCTGGTCCGCAAGTTCGCCTCGCTGTACGACATCGGGGTGCGTTCCTTCGCGATCCCGCTGGACGACATCAGCTACACGAAGTGGAACTGCGCGGCGGACGAGGAGGAGTTCGGCACCGGGGGCGGGGCCGCCGGCGCCGCTCAGGCGCGGCTGCTGAACAGGGCGTGGGAGGAGTTCTCCGCCGGGCGCACCGGGCTCGACCCGCTGGAGATGGTCCCCACCGAGTACTCCGACCTCGCGGACACCCCGTACAAGAAGGCGCTGCGCGAGAAGCTGGACCCGGACACGGTGGTGGAGTGGACCGGGGTCGGGGTGATCGCGCCGACCATCACCGCCGCGCAGCTGCGGCAGGCGCGTGAGGTGTACGGGCATCCGATCCTGGTGTGGGACAACTACCCGGTCAACGACTACGTCACCAGCCGTCTGCTGCTCGGCCCGTACACGGGCCGCGAGGCCGGTGTGGCGCGTGAGTCGGTCGGTGTCACCGCCAACCCGATGGTCCAGGCGGAGGCGAGCAAGCTGGCGCTGTTCACGTCGGCGGCCTATCTGTGGAACGCGGACGCCTATGACCCCCGTGCCGCCTTCCTCGCCTCCGTCCGGGATCTGGCGGCGGGGCCGGGCGCCGCGAAATGGCTGCGGATCTTCGCCGAGAACAGCTACTCCTCCCAGCTCGACACCACCGAGTCCCCTACGCTCGGCAAACTCGTCGCCGCGTTCCAGAGGGCGTACGACGAGGACAACGGACTCGACCGGGCGGCCACCGCGCTGCGGTCGTACTTCACCGACATGGCCGCCACGCCCGCCGAGCTGCGGGCGCGTCTCGCCAACCCCGGGTTCCTGAAGGAGACTTCGCCCTGGCTGGACAAGACCGGCGCGTACGGCACCGCCGGACTGACCGCCGTGGATCTGCTGCTGGCGGGCAAGCGGGGTGACGCCGAGGCCGTGTCGACGTACTGGAACCGGCTGCGGGGCGAACGGAAGGCGCTGGACGCGATTCCGCAGCAGGTGTCGCCCGGGGTGATGGACCAGTTCCTCTACACGGCGATGCTCCGGCACGCCCCCGATCCCGGGGTCGACGCCTCCTTCGCGCCCGGCTCGCTCTCCCTGAAGCCCGGGGCCTCCAGGGCGGTGACCCTGCGTTTCTCCTCGGCCTCCGAGGCACGGACGGTCACCTGGAAGCTGGATGTGCCGGACGGGGTCACCGCCTCGCCGGGCGAGGGCAGCGTGACCGTTCCGGCCGGGGGCGATGTCTCGGCCGAGGTCACCCTGACCGGGGTCACCGAGGGCGTGCACTCTGTGGTGGTGTCCGGCTCGGGTGTCCTCGACCGGGCGATCCCGGTCCAGGTCACCGAGGGGAAGGGGGCGTCGAGGGCGCTGACGGCCAACTTCAGTGGCGCGTCGGTCAGTTCGATCGACCTCTCGTCCGGGAAGAGCACGGACGTCGCCGTGGGCGCCAACCCCGGTGAAGTGGTCGTGAGCGCGGACGGCCGGACCGCCTACGCCGCGAACCAGGGTTCCGACTCGGTCAGTGTCATCGACGTGTCGAGCGGCGAGGTCACCGGCACGGTGGGCGTGGGCCGGGTGCCCGCCGGGCTCGCGCTGACGCCGGACGGGGGCACGCTGTGGGTCGCCAACTACACGGACGGCACGGTGCAGCCGGTGGACACCGGCACCCTGAAGGCGGGCGCGGCCGTCACGGTGGGGGCGGGGCCGGAGAACATGGCGGTCACCCCGGACGGCCGGACGCTGTACGTGGCGAACATCCACGACAACACCGTCTCGCCCGTCGATCTGGGCACCGGGAAGGCCGGGGCGGCGATTCCGGTCGGCCCCCGTCCGTTCAATGTCGTCGCCGCGCCGGACGGGAGGACGGTGTACGTGTCCAACTCCGGCGGGTCGACGGTCACTCCGATCGACACCGCGAGCAACGACACCGAGCCGACGCTGCTCGTCTCCGGTCAGGCGTACGGGCTCGGGCTGTCACCGGACGGGCGGACGCTGTGGGTGAGCCCGAGCACCGGGGACTACGTCACACCGGTCGACACGGTGACCGGTGCGCCCGGTGAGCGGATCACCGTCGGCAGGTCCGCGTTCGACGTGGGCCTCGACTGGGACGGCGGCACGGCGTACGTGACCACGGCCGACGGGAACGGGCTGGTGCCGGTCGACACCGCGTCCGGGGCCGCCGGGGCGCCGCTGGCGACCGGCGCCTATCCGCTGGCGGTGGCGCTGACGCCCGTACCGATTCCCTAGACGTCCGGGGATGATCAGCTGGCGGTGCGCCGGATGCGTCCGGCGTACCGCTTCTCCAGTTCCAGGTTGCCCTCGAAGCCGCCGGGGACGTTGGCGGAGACATAGACCGGAGGGCGGTCGCCGGTGGCGAGGAGCTGGGCGCTGGCCTCGGCGATCGTCATCTGGACGAGCATGACGCCGGTCAGGGTGGACAGGGCGCAGACCGCGCCGCCGCCCGGCAGTTCCAGCAGGGCGTCGCCGCGCGGGGCCGCGTTGTCGAGGACGACGTCGGCGAGGTCGGCGAGCTTCTTGCCGCTGGGGTGGGTGGCGGGCACGGAGCGGGTGTGGGCGAGGGAGGTGATCGCGAGGAGGCGGTGGCCGCGTTCCTTGGCGTGCAGGGCCATCTCGACGATGACGTTGTTGACGCCGGAGTTGGAGATCACGACGAAGAGGTCCTGGGGACGGGGGCCGGCCAGCTCGTAGAGGCGGACTGCTATGCCGGGCTCGCGCTCCAGCAGCGGATCGTCGAGGCCGCTGGGGTGGTCGCCGCCGAAGAGGACGAGGTCGGCCATCTGGATCCGGTTGGTGGGCACGAAACCGCCGGCGCGCCCGGCGAGTTCCAGGACCATGGCCTGGGAGTGACCGGTGCCGAAGGCCTGGACGACGCCGTCCCGCCGGACGCAGTCGGCGATCAGCGCGGCGGCGGCGTCCACGTCGGCGCGCGCGGACTCGGTGAGGCGGTGCAGGACGGCCAGGCCCTCGCGCGCGAAAAGGTCGGCGCTCACGGGCTCGGTCACGGACTCGCTGGCGGACTCGACGGACACCTGAGACTCCCCACTGGTGGATTGAACCACCCCGTACACACCTATCAGTGAATCACTGAATCACAGGCGGCGCATGGAGGGCAATGGCGCAGTTCATCCGTGGGACCGCCCCGAGTGCGGGAGCAAAGCCCGGTCCTGGTATTCAGCCGCCGTGTCATCGGGTGGCTGATACCTTCTCTGCATGCCCTCGACCGATGTCACCACCCTGATCCGCACCGAGCTGCCCCGGCTGGCCGGCTCCCTGCGGAAGGTCGGCGAGCTGATCCTGGAGGATCCGGCCGCCGTCACCCACTGCTCGGCCGCCGAGCTGGGCCGTCGCACCGGCACCTCGCAGGCCACGGTCACCCGGTTCTGCCGGGCCATCGGCCTCGACTCGTACCAGCATCTGCTGATCGAGCTGGCCCAGGAGCGGGGCCGGGGCGAGTCCTCCGAGTGGGGCAACACCGAGATCGGGCCGGACATCTCCCCCGACGACAGCCTGGAGCGGGTCGTACAGGTGGTGGGCACCGCCGATCTGCGGGCCATCCAGCAGACGATCGACCGGATCGACCTGGACTCGGTCGAGCGCGCGGCGCAGGCCGTGGCCCGCGCGCGGCGCGTGGACGTGTACGGGGTCGGCGGCAGCGGCGCGGTCGCGCAGGAGACGGAGACCCGGCTGTTCCGCATCGGCTGCGCGGTGCGCGGCTGGACCGAGGTGCACGCGGCGACCACCTCGGCCGCGCTGCTCACCCCGGCGGACGTGGCGATCGGCATCTCCCACTCGGGCGCCACCCGGGAGGTGATCGAGCCGTTCGAGCTGGCCAAGGAGCGCGGTGCCACGACCGTCGCGCTGACCGCCGACCCCCGTTCGCCGCTGGCCCGCGCCGCCGACATCCGGCTGATCTCCTCCTCCTCGGAGACCAGCTTCCGCACCGGCAGCATCGGCGCCCGGCACTCCGTGCTGATGCTCATCGACTGCCTCTACGTCCGGGTCGGCCAGCTCTCCTACCAGCGGGCGAGCGCCTCGCTGGCGCTGACCGACCACATCGCGGGGGCACACGCGGTGAAGTCGCGGCGCCCGCGCTGACGAGGGCGGGCGGCACACGCCGAACCTCTCGGCTGTGCATGGATGAATCAACCAATATTCCGATGCATGGTTGATTGAACCACCCCACACTGCCAGGATGGGGCTCCGCCGAGCACTCGTAGGAGCCCCATGCGCCTCATCTCTGTCGAGTCGACCGAGCTCTTCGCCGGGACGGAGGACCAGCCGCACCAGGTGGTCGCCGTGACCCTCGCGCACGACGCGGGCCGGCCGGTCCGGCTGACCCTGACGGGCCCGGACGTCCGCGCCGTCGGGGAGACCGTGGTCACCACCGGCGAGGACGGCACCGTACGCGCCGAGATACCCGTGGCCGTGGACGGCCTCTCCCCCGGCGACCGCCGCGAGATCACCGTGACCGCCGCCGACGGGGACCGGGTGGCGCGGGACACCGCCGGGTTCACGGTCGCCGAGCCGGGCTGGACCATGTTCATGGTCAGCCACTTCCACTACGACCCCGTCTGGTGGAACACCCAGGCCGCCTACACCGAGACCTGGGACGTCGCCGACGACCCCGGCCGCACCGGACTGCCCGCGCGGACCTTCGACTCGCGCGGCCAGAGCGGGATGAGCCTGGTGCGGGCCCACTGCGACCTCGCCCGGCGCGACCCGGCGTACACCTTCGTGCTCGCCGAGGTCGACTACCTCAAGCCGTACTGGGACGCCTTCCCGGAGGAACGGTCCTTCCTGCGGCAGCTGATCCGCACCGGCCGTGTCGAGATCATGGGCGGCACCTACAACGAGCCCAACACCAACCTCACCGGCGCCGAGGCGACCATCCGCAACGCGCTGTACGGCGACGGCTTCCAGCGCGGCATCATCGGGGCGTCGCCGGAGACGGCCTGGCAACTGGACGCGTTCGGGCACGACCCGCAGTTCCCCGGGCTGATGGCGGACGCGGGGGTGACGTCCAGCTCGTGGGCGCGCGGGCCCTTCCACCAGTGGGGGCCGACCCTGTCGGTGTTCGGCGAGGAGCCGCGCGACCCGGAGCGGATGCAGTTCCCGGCCGAGTTCAGCTGGATCGCGCCGAGCGGACGCGGACTGCTGACCGCGTACATGGTCAACCACTACGGCGCGGGCTGGGCCATCGACAACGCGCCCACGCTCCCCGAGGCGGAGGCCGCCGCGCTCAAGCTGTTCCGGGGGCTGAGCAAGGTCGCGCTCACCCGGAACGTGCTGCTGCCGGTCGGCGGCGACTACGCCCCGCCGTGCCGCTGGGTGATGGGCATCCACCGGGACTGGAACGAGCGGTACGTCTGGCCCCGGTTCATCAGCGGTGTCCCCCGGGACTTCTTCGCCGCCGTACGGGCCGAGCTGGAGCGGGAGGGGCGCACGGCGTCCCCGCAGACCCGGGACATGAACCCGGTGTACACCGGCAAGGACGTCTCCTACATCGACACCAAGCAGGCCCAGCGGTACGGGGAGGCACTGCTCGCCGACGCCGAGGCCTGGGCGACCCTGGCCTCGCTCACCACCGGGCAGCCCTATCCGGACGCGGCCCTCGACAAGGCCTGGCGGCAGCTGATCTACGGCGCCCACCACGACGCCATCACCGGCTCCGAGTCGGACCAGGTGTACATCGACCTGCTCACCGGCTGGCGGGAGTTGCACGACCTGGCAGGGGCCGTGCACGCCGACGCCACCCAGGCGCTCGCCGACCGGGTCGTCCCGCTGCCGGGCGACGGCGCCGACCTGGTCGTCTTCAACTCCGCGACCTGGCAGCGCGAGGACGTGCTCACCGTCGCCGACCCCGGCCGGGTCCCGCTGGACCACACCGGGCTGCCGCTGCCGGCCGTGTCCGAGGACGGCGAACTGACGGTCGTCGTGCCCGAGGTGCCCGGCATGGGCCTCAAGGCGCTCTCGCTGGCCGAGGGTTCGGTGCCCGGCTGGACGGCCGGCGAGGGGACGACGATCCGCAACGAGTTCTACGAGGTGACCGTCGACCCCGCGCGAGGAGGCGGCGTCCGTGGTCTGCGGGCCCTCACCGGGCCCGAGGGCGGCCGGGAGCTGCTGCGCGCCGGGGACATCGGCAACGAACTGGTGGTGCAGGAGGAGTACCCGAGGCACCCGCGCTTCGGCGAAGGGCCCTGGCACCTCACGCCGACCGGTGTCACCGCCGCGCGCAGCCGTGATGTCGCGGCCGACATCGATGTCGAGCACTCGCCCGCCGGTTCCCGTATCACCGTCCGCGGCGATCTGGGCCTGTTCCGCTACACCCAGCGGCTCACGCTCTGGACGGGCGTCGACCGGCTGGACGTGACGACGACGATCGACGGGTACGACGGCGCCGACCGGCTGATCCGGGTGCGCTGGCCCTCGGACGTGCGCGGCGGGCTGCCGGTGCACGAGGTCGCGGACGCGGTGATCGGGCGCGGCTTCGGGTTCGTCGAGGTGGACAGCGAGCGCTTCCCGTGGACGCTGGACAACCCGGCCAACACCTGGTTCGGGCTCGGCTCCACGGCCCGGGTCGCCGTCCACGACGGCACCGGGACGCTGCTCGGCCACCGCTCGATCGGTGTCGCCGAGCTGATCTTCAGCGACTGGGACACCGCCGGGGAGCTGGGCACCCCGCTCGCGGCGGCCCTGGTGCGCACGGGCGTCACGGCCACCTCGACGATCGCGGGCGGTCCCCGCTACGGCGATCTGGAGGTCGACTCCAATCTGCCGGACATCCGGATCGCGGTCGGCGGCCCGGAGCGCAACTCCCTGGTCGCCGAGGCCCTCGGCTGGGACCCGGCGGCCGCCCGCGAACTGCGCCGCCGGCTCGCCGAGGACGGTCTCGCGGCGGTGTGGGTGGCGCCGCGTGCCTCGCTGCGCGAGGAGTGGGTGCCCGGCGCCGATCTGCGCGACCTGGAGCGGCTGCCGCTGCTCGTGGTGGCGGGGGCCCGCCCCGAGGACGACGCGAAGGCCGTGGACACGCTGATCGCCGACCTGGACGACGCGACCGTACGGGCCACCGCGGCCGGGGGCGGCGAGGCGCTGCCGCCGGGGGACGCCTGGGACGGGCGGGGCTTCGCGATCCTCAACCGGGGCACGCCGGGCTGTGTCGTGACCTCCTTTGGCGACCTGTACATGTCGTTGATGCGGTCCTGCACCGGCTGGCCCTCCGGTGTCTGGGTCGACCCGCCCCGGCGCACCGCCCCCGACGGCTCCGGCTTCCAGCTGCAGCGCTGGTCGCACACCTTCGCGTACGCGGTCGTCGCGGGCGAGGGCGACTGGCGCGACCTGGGGTGGCCGCGCGCCGGGCACGCGTTCAACCATCCGCTGACGGGGCGGCTCCGGGAGCCCGACCATCCGCTCACGGCGCGGCTGCGGGAGCCCGCCGGGACACCGGCCGGGCTGCCGAGGACCGTGACGCTGCTGGGCCTCGAACCCGAGGGCCGGGTGCTGCTGGACGCGCTGAAGCCGGCCGGGTCGCCGCTGGCCAGAGGTGGCACGGCGGCGGCGGATCCGGCGCGCGGAGTCGTCGTCCGGGCGCACGAGGTGGACGGACGGCCGGTACGGGCGCGGGTGACGGGCCCCTCGGCGTGGGCAAAGGGCGGTCGGGCGGACGTCCTGGAGCGGCCCGGTGAGGCGCTGACGCCCGGCGCGGACGGGGCGCTGGAGCTGGAGCTGACGGGGTTCGAGGTGGCCACCGTGCTGGCCTCGCCGGTGACCGCCGCCTCACCGGTCGTGCGCACCGGAGGGCTCGCCGCCGACACCCCGGCGCCGGGCGCCTGCCCCGGAGACCCCACGGCTCCGGGGGACATCACGGACCCCGGTGTCGCCGCGCACGAACCCGCCCAGCCCGTGCACACCCGGTACTGGCTCCACAACTCCGGTCCGGCGCCCCGGGGGAACATGCCCCTGGCCGTGTATCTCTCGCCGACCGCGCTGACCGCCGACGGCCCGGTCAGCGCGACGGTCCGGGTCTCCTCCGAGCTGACCGACGCGCCCGTGTCGGGCACGGTGGCCCTGGAGGTGCCGCCCGGCTGGCGCGCCGAGCCCGCCGAACTGCCGTACGCGCTCGGCCCCGCCGGCTTCTCGCTCGGCGAGGTCACGGTGACGCCACCGCCGGACCCGGTGCCCGGCCGCTACGCGCTGGCCGCGCGGCTGACGTACGGCGGGCAGACGTTCGAGGACGTGGTCGCCCTCGACGTGCCCGGCGAGGCGGCGGAGGGCGGGCCCGACGGGCGGACCGGGCCGAGCCTCGTGACGGAACTGGGTGTCGACCGGGTCGAGGTGTGCCGGGGCGAACGGGTCCGGGTGCCGGTACGTGTGCGGAACACGACGCGGGGGCCGGTGACCGGGCAGCTCTGGGCGCTGTCGTCCTGGGGGACCTGGGCGGGCGTCGGGCCCGGTCTCCAGGGGTTCGCGCTGGCCGCCGGGGAGAGCGCGGAGTGCTCGGTCGAGGTGGACGGCTCGGCGGTGCCGCCGGGGTCGTACTGGCTGATGGCGAAGGCCGGCTGGCACGGCTGTGTGGCGTACACGGAGGCGGTCGTCCTGGAGGTGAGGCCATGAGCGAGGCCCCGGAGACCGGGTACGCGCACCCGGCCCACGACAGCCACGGGGTGCCGCACGACGACCACGGATTGCCGCACGACCACGGCGCGCCGCACCCGCACGCGCCCCCCACCGGTCCCGCCGACCCCGCCGCGCTCGTCGGCGGTGAACCCGTGCCCCGTGGGCGGGTGGACGCCGTGCTGGACGCCGTGCCGGCCCGGGACCGGGAGGCGCGGCCCGAGGGGCAGGCGCGGGCCGAGCGGCAGCGGCGGCGGTGGGCGACCCAGGTGGTGGTCGCCGACGAGCTGGCGCGACGGGCCTGCGCCGCGCGCGGGCTGGCGCCACAGGCCGGGGCGGCGCCGGCGCGGGCGCTCGCGGTGTCCGGGACGGAGGTCGCCGACCTGGGCAGCATCATCGCCGTGGCGCTCGCCCACTCTCCCGCCGCGCGCACTCTGCTGGCGGCGCTGGAGGCCGAGCAGCGGGTGCCGGAGAAGGCCGTACGCGGCTACTACGACCGCAATCCGGACCGCTTCCTCACCCCGGAGGCGCTGCGGCGCGGCGTCGACCCCTACGGCGGGGCGGCGCCGGGTGACTTCGTGCCGTACGACGAGGCCCACGAGGACGTCGTGCGGGAGCTGCGGCGGGCGATGGGCCGGCAGGCCTTCTTCGACTGGCTGGACCGGGCCCGTGCCGACGTGGAGTACACACCGGGGCACGAGCACCCGGGCGACCCCTCGCACCCCGACCACGAGCACCGGCACTGAGTGTCCGGCAAACCTCTCGGAACCGAAAAGCAACGCGGCCAGGCATTGACCTCCGATGAATTCTGGTCCACCTTTTCATCAATCGAAGTCCAAGTTGGTGATTTGAACCAGCGACTCGATCCAGCAGCTGACTGATCGCAGGAGGCGACATGCGCGCGAGACGACTGACCGGATGTGTGGTGGGCGTCATCGCCCTCACCCTGACCGCCGCGGGCTGCGGCCTGTCGGGCGGGGGCTCCGACAGCGGGGACGCCACCGCCGGCGGCTGCGAGGTCGACAAGGGCAACGTCGGCTCCGGGAAGCTCACCGGCGACGTCAACGGCACGATCACCTTCCAGACGACCAACCTGAAGAAGGACTTCGGGAACTACTTCAACGGCGTCATCAAGGCCTTCGAGAAGGCCCACCCGGACACCACCGTGAAGTGGGTCGACGACCCGGGCGACGCCACCTTCACCCAGCGCCTGGTCGCGGACGCGCAGGGCTGCACGCTGCCGGACGTGGTGAACATCAACGTCAACACGGCGATCGCGCTCACCAAGAACGGCTACCTCCTCGACCTGGACAAGAAAGCCCCGGACGCGGGCGGGCCGTTCGTGCCGAACCTGTGGAAGTCGAGCATGTACGCGGACGCGTCCGGCGCCAAGGTGCACAGCGTCCTGCCCTGGTACTCGGGCGGCATCGTGCAGACCTTCAACACCGAGCTGATGGAGAAGGCGGGTCTCGATCCGGCCAGACCTCCGACGACCGTGCTCGGTCTGTTCGAGGACGCGCAGAAGATCGCCGAGGTCTCGGACGGCAAGTACTACGCCTTCCTCGCCAACCCGCAGCTGCGCATCCCCGCCGACTGGCAGCAGATGGGCATCGAGGTGCTCTCCTCCGACGGCAAGAAGTTCACCTTCGCCGACGACCCGAAGACCGCGCGGTGGGTCGAGGCCATGACCAAGCTCTACAAGGCCGGCGGCATGCCGAGGGACTCGCTCTCCTCCACCCAGGACCCGGCCAACGTCTACGGCCAGGGCAAGCTGGTCTACGGCCCGACCAACCCCAACTTCCTGCGCTTCATCCAGCAGAACAACCCCAGCGTCTACAAGGAGACCGGCGTCGCCCGCTTCATGCTGGACGACCTCGGCCACACCGTCGGCGCCCCGCAGTACATCGGTGTCGCGTCCACCAGCAAGAACGCGGCGACCGCGCTGTCGTTCGCGCGGTTCCTGACCGACGCGAAGAACCAGCTGGAGTGGGCGAAGGACCCGAACGTCGTCATCTTCCCCTCCACCACGGCCTCCCTGGACGACCCGTTCTTCCAGTCGGTCAAGGGCGACGACCCGTTCGCCGAGGCCCGCAAGATCGTCGCGAGCGACCGCAAGACCTCGACCGCCGACGAGATCGCCCTCACGCCCGGCGAGCTGAACGCCATCACGGCCCAGATACAGCTGGCCATGCAGGGCAAGAAGAGCGCCCAGGACGCGCTGGACGAGGCCCAGAAGAAGGCCGACGCGCTGATCGAGCAGGGCAGCTGAGTATGACCACCCTCTCTCCCCCCACCAAGGGATCGGGGGTCGCGGTCTCCTCCCGCGACCCCCGCCCCGGGGAACCGGGCGGCGGGCGCCGCCTGCTGCGGGCCCTCAAGCCGGGCCCCAGCGCCGACGCGGGTGGCGCCGCGCTGTACCGCCGCTGGTGGCTGCCGTGGCTGTGGATGTCGCCGGCGATCATCGGTATCAGCGTCTTCGGCCTGTACCCGTTCCTGAACACGCTCCTGTTGTCCTTCACCGACGCCAAACCGCTCGGCGGCGCCGCCTCGTTCGTGGGCCTGGACAACTACACCCGGATGCTGGGCGACTCCGACTTCTGGCTCGCCACCCGCAACAGCGTGCTGTACGCGGTGATCGTGGTCCCGCTGATGGTGCTGCTGCCGCTGATGCTGGCCGTGCTGGTGGAGAAGAACCTGCCGGGCATCGGCTTCTTCCGCTCCGCCTTCTACACCCCGGTCCTCGCCTCCAGCGTGGTCGTGGGGCTCAGCTGGCAGTGGCTGCTCAGCGATCAGGGACTGGTCAACACCTGGCTGGAGAAGGCCCACATCATCCGGTCGGCGATCCCGTTCCTCTCCGACTCCTGGCTGATCCTGCTGTGCGCGATGGGGCTCACCCTGTGGAAGGGCCTCGGCTGGTACATGATCTTCTATCTGGCCGCGCTGGGGAACGTGCCCAAGGAACTGCACGAGGCCGCCGCCGTGGACGGCGCGGGCGCGATCCGCCGCTTCTGGCACGTCACCATGCCGGGTGTGCGCACCTCGATGATGCTGGTCGGCACCCTCACCGGCATCGGCTCGCTGCGGGTGTTCACCGAGATCTACATGCTCGGCGGCGCGACCGGCGGCCCCGGCGGCGCCGACCGCACGCTCCCCTTCTACATCCGGGACATCGCCCTCGACCCCCTCACCGGCAACGCCGGTTACGGCTCCGCGGTCAGCGTCGCCCTCTTCGTACTCACCCTGGGCCTCACGCTGCTCGCACAGCGACTGACGAAGGAGGACGAGTCATGACCGCGGCCGTGACGTCCCCGGGCACCGTGGAGAAGCGGCGGCGGCTGATGCCGCGCTGGCGGGACTACGGCCGGCCGCGCGAACTGATCGTCCGCTACCTGCTGTTGCTGTTCGTGCTCGGGATCACCGTCGGCCCGCTGCTGTGGCAGCTGCTGTCGTCGCTGAAGGGCGTCGGCGAGGACGTGTTCGGCTCGAACGCCTCGCTCTTCCCGCGCGATCCGACGCTGCGCGCCTACCGCGAGGTGTTCGCCCAGGTCCCGGTGTGGTCGTACATCCGCAACAGCATGGTGGTCGTCGCCCTGTCGGTCACCAGTCAGCTCGTCTTCTCCACGCTCGCCGGCTACATGCTCTCCAAGCCCGGCTGGAAGGGGAAGAAGCTGGTGTGGGTGCTGCTGATGGCGTCCATGATGTTCCCCTTCGAATCGATCATGGTCTCGCTGTTCCTCAGCGTCCGTGACCTCGGTCTGGTCGACAACCTGGCCGGGGTCTGGCTGCCCGGCTTCGTCGCCGCCATCAACATCCTCATCATGCGGGCCGCGTTCCTCGCCGTGCCGCGCGAGATCGAGGACGCGGCGATGCTGGACGGGGCGGGCGAGTGGAAGCGGTTCCGGTATCTGTATCTGCCGTCCGCGTGGGGTGCCATCCTCGTCGTCACCATCAACACCTTCATCAGCGCCTGGGACGACTTCCTCTGGCCCCTGATCGTGCTGCGCACCGAGGACCACTTCACCCTGACGCTGGGCCTCGCCCGCCTCCAGTCCTCCTCCTTCGGCTACGACCAGCGGATGGTGATGGCGGGCTCGGTGATCTCCGTGATCCCGGTACTGGTGCTGTTCGTGATCACTCAGCGGTGGTTCTACAAGGGCGTCTCGTCCGGAGCCGTCAAGCTCTGAGGTCAGCCGTCATCCCCTCAGGTCCAGCCGTCATGCCCTGAGGTCCCGTACGACGGGTACGGCGTCGAGCGCCTCCCGCGCCGACTCGGCGACACGGAGCTCGACGGCGCCGACGCCGGGGGGCACCTCGAAGGACAGGGAGACCATACGGCGTTCACCGGGCGCCAGGCCGACACCCTCGAACGCGCACAGTTCGAGGGTGCGCGGCCATACCGGCGTGATCAGCCGTCGCAGATAGACCTGGACGACCGTACGAGCGTGCCGTTCCCCGGTGTTGGTGACGTCGACCTCGACGGCGGTCCCCGCGAGGCGCGGTGTGCCGTACGCGAAGCTCGTGTACGACAGGCCGTGCCCGAAGGAGTACGCCGGTTCGGCGCTCTCGTCCGCGTAGGCGCCGTACTCGGTGTCCTTGTGGTTGTAGTAGACCGGGAGTTGGGCCGCCGAGCGCGGGATCGAGACGGGCAGTCGGCCTGTGGGTTCCGTGAGTCCGAGCAGGACCTCGGCGATCGCGGTGCCGCCCCACGGGCCCGGGTACCAAGCGGTGAGCAGGGCGTCCGCCGTGTCGGGGACCGTGTGCGGGCGGCCCTGGATCAGGACGACCGCCGTGGGCGTCCCCGTCGCGACGACCGCGTCCAGCAGCGCGTGCTGGGCCTCCCCCAGCCGCAGCCCCGCCAGGTCGACGCCCTCGCCGCAGGTCATCTCCGACACGACGGTCCGCGCCGCGCCGTTGGCGTCGAACTCCGTGTCGGGGGTGCGGGCGCTGCTGCCGCCCAGCACGAGCACGGCCAGGTCGGCCGCCGCCGCCTCGGCGGTCGCGGCCGGGACGCCGGTACGGTCGGCGCCGGTGAGGGCCGCGCCCCCGGCGTGGCGGACGTCCGTGCCGGGCGGTGCCAGCTCGCGCAGGGCGTCGAGGACACTCACTCCGGTGCCGGGGCGCTGCGGGGCGGTGTAGTCGCCGAGTTGGTGGGCGGTGGTCGCGGCATGCGGGCCGAGCACGGCGATCCGGCGTACCGAGGGGGCGATGGGCAGGGTGCCGGCCCGGTTGCGCAGGAGGGTGACGCAGGCGCGGGCCAGGTCGGTGCTGAGGGCGCGGCCGGTGGGTCCGGGGGGCTGCGCGCGGCGTGTGCGGGGGTGTTCGAACAGGCCGAGGCGGAACTTCAGACGCAGGACGCGGGCGACGGCCGCGTCCAGGGCGGCTTCGCTCACGAGACCGCGTTCGACGGCCGCCTCCAGATGCGTGAAGCCCTCGTCCCAGAGGCTGAGGTCGATCCCGGCGTCCAGGGCGAGGGCGCCCGCGGAGACCTTGTCGCCGGTGATACGGGCGAGGCGGTCCACGGCGAGGCCGTCGGCCATGACCAGGCCCTGGAAGCCCCAGGTGTCGCGCAGCAGTTCGGTGAGCAGGGCGCGGTTGCCGGAACAGGGGACGCCGTCGACCTCGTTGTAGGCGGCCATCACGGCGGCGGCGCCCGCGCGGACTCCGGCGAGGGCGGCCGGGAGGTGGATCTCGTGGAGTTCGCGGAGGCCGAGTTCGGACTCGGCGGAGTTGCGGCCGCCGACCGTGGCGCCCTGGCCGGCGAAGTGCTTGAGGACGACGGGGGCGCGGTCGGGGGCGAAGGCCGCCTCCGCGTCCGGGGTTCCCTGCATGCCCCGCACCAGCGCCTCCGTCAGGCGGGCCGCGAGGTAGGGGTCCTCGCCGAAGCACTCCTCGGTACGGCCCCAGCGCGGGTCCCGGGCGATGTCCAGCGCGGAGACCAGGGCCAGGTGGCCGCCCCGGGCGCGGAGTTCGGCGGCGGCGTGCCCGGCGGCCCGCTCGTACAGGGCGGGGTCCCAGCCGGCGCCGACGGCCAGGTTGACGGGGAGGACCGTGCCGTCGAGGGCCATGTGGCCGTGCGGCACCTCCTCGACGAACAGGGCGGGGATGCGCAGACGGCTGCGCTCCAGGACATGGCACTGGACCAGGTCGGCGAGGTCCGCGCTGTCGGCGGCACCGGGTCCGTGGCCGTGGTCGACGCCGGACCAGGCGTCGGCGCGCATCAGGCCGTAGAGGGCGCCGAGGCCCGCGAAGCGCTCGGTCTCGGCGTACAGGGCCTCGGTGAGTTCGAACTCCCCGTCCGGGGTGCGGCGGTAGGCGTCCCAGCCGTACATCCGCTGGTTGAGCTGGCCCGCCTTCTCCCGGAGGGTCATCCGGGAGAGGAGGTCGGCGACGCGGGTGCCGAGGGGGGCGGCCGGGTCGAGGTACGGGGGCTGCGCGGGTGCGGCGGGTGCGGCGGGTGTGGTGGCCGGAGCGACCGGCTGGTCCTGCGGGGGCATGGGTCGTCCTTGTCGGCCGGAGTGGTGCTGAGCGGGAGGCAGGGCTTTACCGGGGCAGGGGCTCCGGTCGGGTCAGGCGGTGGTGGTGTGGGCGAGGCGGGCCAGGGCGACGGCTCCCGGGGAGCCGTCCGAGACCGGGGTGAGGGCCAGGTGGTGCGGGGCCAGGCGTTCGGACAGCGGGGGCAGCAGGGGGCCGTGCGGGGCGAGCAGGCCGCCGGTGGCGACGAGGGGTTCACCGGTGCGGGGGGCGAGGGCGGCGACGGTCTCGGCCAGGCGACGGGCCGCTTCCTGGAGGATCTGCACGGCCACGGGGTCCTTCTCCTCGGCGGTCCGCACCACAGCGGGCGCGTGGTCCGCCAGCCGCACGGGCGCCCGGTCCATGACGGCGGGCAGCAGCCGGGCACGGTAGGCGGTCCGCCGCTCGGCACTCCACGCGACCGCGCCGAAGCCGGGCCCCCTGCTCGTGCCGGACCCCGTGCTCGTGCCGGTGCCGGTGAGGCCGTATCCCTCCGGGGGCAGGATCTCCTCGGGCAGGCCGAGGTCGCGGGCGACGGAGCGGACGAGCGCGGTGGGTACGCCGCGGCCGTCCGCCGCGCGCAGGGCCGCCCGTACGGCCGCGCGGCCGATCCAGAAGCCGCCGCCGTCGTCCCCGAGGAGCCAGCCGTCACCGCCGGAGGTCGCGGTCGGCACCCGGCCGGCGATCCGGGCCGCGACGGCGCCGGTCCCGGCCACCAGGACCAGCCCGTCGGAGGGATGGCCGGGGGCCGCGGCGAACGTGGTCTCGATGTCGCTGTGCACCCCGACCGTGGACGCCTCGATGCCGAGCCGGTCGAGCGCGGCGGTCAGGGCGGCCCGCGCCCGCAGCCGGCCGGGCTCGTCGGCGCCCTGGGCCTGGTGCCCGGCCCCCGCGAAGCCGCCCGCCACCGCGACCACCCGTCCGCGCAGTCCCTCGGGCACGGCCCGCGCGACGGCTTCGGCCAGGTGGTCGGCGAGGGCCGGACCGGGGACGGTGAGCGCGTTGCCGGGCCCGGCCGTCCCCTCGCCCCGGGTGCCGCCGCCGGCCAGGTCGGCGAGAACGGCACGGGTGCGGGTGCCACCCGCGTCGATGCCGACGACATATGCGGGGGCCGGTGGGGAAATCCGGGACGAAGCTTGGTTCAAATCACTATTCATTGCCGTCCATGGTGGTTGATACATTCGCCGGAGACAAGGTCCGTCTCTTGAGGAGGACGCCATCAGCACGCCGCCCTCGCCCGCACCCGCACTCCGCTTCGGCGTCAACTACACCCCACGCCGGGGCTGGTTCCACGCCTGGCACGACTTCGATCCCGGGCTCGCGCGGGAGGACCTGGCACAGATCGCCGGACTGGGCCTGGACCACGTCCGGGTCTTCCACCTCTGGCCGCTGCTCCAGCCCAACCGCACACTGGTCCGGGCGTCGGCCGTGGACCAGCTGGTCCGGCTGGTCGACCTGGCCGCCGAGTGCGGGCTCGACGTGCTGGTGGACGGCGTCCAGGGCCATCTGTCGAGCTTCGACTTCTACCCGGAGTGGACCCGCAGCTGGCACCACCGCAACGTCTTCACCGACCCCGAGGCGATCGAGGCCCAGGCACTGCTGCTGCGCACGCTCGGCCGCGCCCTCTCCGGCCATCCCGCCCTCATCGGCCTCCAGCTCGGCAACGAGCTGAACAACCTGGTCGAGCACAACCCGGTCGCCGTGGCCGAGGTCGACCACTACCTCGACACCCTGCTGGCCGCCGCGCGGGCCAGGCTCGGCGAGGGGCGGGGCCTGGTCACGCACTCGGCGTACGACGCCGCCTGGTACGGCGACGACCACCCCTTCACCCCCGAGGCCTCGGCGCGCAAGGGCGACCTGACCACCGTCCACCCCTGGGTCTTCTCGGCGAACTGCGCCGGGCGCTACGGCCCGCGCTCCCCCCAGGTGCACCACCTCGCGGAGTACGGCACCGAACTGGCCACCGCCTACGCCACCGACCCGGCCCGCCCGGTCTGGGTCCAGGAGACCGGTGCCCCCGAGCCCCACATCCCGGCCGCCGACGCCCCCGACTTCGCCCGCGCGACCCTGCTGAACGCGGCCGGCTGTGCCCGGCTGTGGGGCGTCACCTGGTGGTGCTCCCACGACGTCGACCGCTCCCTGGCCGACTTCCCCGAACTGGAGTACACGCTCGGCCTGTTCGACTCCGCGGGCCGCGCCAAGCCCATCGCGGAGGCCCTCTCCACGACAGTCACCGAGATCCGTGGCGCCGCCGCCCCGCCCGCTCCCCGTACGACGGCGCTGGTCCTGGACTGCACCCCGGCCACGCGGTCGGTGTCGGGCCCGGGAGGCACCTTCTTCGACACCTGGATGGCGCTGCGCCAGGAGGGCGCCCGCCCGGCGGTGGTCCTGGCGGAGCGCGCGCAGGACGCGGCGCACTTGGCGGCACGGGGAATCACCGAGGTGATCGAAGCGAAGTGAGCGGGCGGGGCAGGGGCGCCGGACAGCGATGGGCCCGCGCGCCCCTGAGACGCAGGGGGCGCAGCCCCTGCGTCTCAGGGGCGCGGGGAACTGCGCGAGAAGCCCCACCGGCCGGAGGCCCACCCACAGCGGAGACCACCCCACCGGGGACCGGCCCCGCTCAGAGCCTCCGCCCCGCCAAGACCTCGGCGAGGGCCCGCAAGTTCACCCGCCCCCTCCCGTGCGCGGCAAGCGCATCCCCCGCTTCCGGCAGCCCGGTCGAGACGACCAGCGTGTCCGGCCGTACGACCAACAGGGCGTCCCGGAGGCGCCCCTGCCAGGCGTACAGCTCCGCGTCGCACAGGGCGAGGACCAGCGGGCGCCCCTCCGCGGCCCGCAGCACCTCCGCCACGACCGCCCCGATGTCGTCCGGCTCCCCGGCGACGGCCGTCCCCGTGGCGGTGGGGTCGAGGGCGCGGATCTCGGTCAGGAGGTCCTCGCCGCCCCAGTTGAGGGCGGGGTGCGGGGGCGGGAAGCAGTCGACGACATGGGCGCCGGGCACCGGCCCCGGCAGCGGCCCCCCGCTCCGTACGGCCCGGCGCGCCGCCGTCAGCCCGGCGCCGGCGTCCCACGCGGCCACGGCACCCGGCCGGTACGGCACCGCGTACCGCAGCGCGAGCCGCCGTACCCGCTCGGCGGCCTCGGCCACCCGCTCCTCGGCGAGGTCGCCCGCGAGCAGCGCGTCGAGCACGGCGTCCCGGCAGGCGAGGGTGACCTCCAGGTCCGGTACGGCGACGACGACCTGGTCCGCCCCGGCGGCGAGCGCGAGCCGGGCGCCCGCCGCCTCGCCGTAGCGGTCGGCGATGGCCCTCATCTCCAGCGCGTCGCTGACGAGGACGCCGTCGAAGCCGAGTTCGCCGCGCAGCAGGCCGGACAGGACGCGTGGGCTGAGGGTGGCGGGCAGGCCGGGGTCGAGGGCCGGGAAGACGACATGGGCGCTCATCAGCATGGGCACGCCCGCATCGACGGCCGCCCGGAAGGGCGCGAGGTCGAGTTCGTCGTACGGCCGTGGATCGACCGCCAGTTCGTGGTGGCTGTCGGTGACGGTGCCGCCGTGGCCGGGGAAGTGCTTGGCGCAGGAGGCGACGCCGCGCGCGTCGGTGGCCCCGATCCAGGCCCGCAGATGCCGGGAGACCAGTTCGGGGTCGCCGCCGAAGGCGCGGGTGCGCACGATCGGGTTCTCGGGGCGGCTCTGGACGTCGGCGACGGGGGCGTAGGAGACGGTGATGCCGAGCGTGAGCAGATGTGCGGCGAGGGCGTCGGCACACGCGGCGGTGAGGCCCAGGTCGTCGGCGGCGCCGAGTGCCCAGGAGCCGGGCACCTCGGGGGCGCCCGCGGCGACCAGGTGGCCGATGCCGCCGCCCTCGTTGTCGATGGCGACCAGCAGGTCGGGGCGCAGTGTCCGCAGGGTGCCGGTGAGTTCACGGACCTGGTCGGCGTCGCGGATGTTGCGGGTGAACAGGATGACCCCGCCCAGACCGCGGTCGATCAGCCGTTTCAGGGTGTCGGGGACGGTCGTCGTACCGTCGAAGCCCGCGACGAGGCAGCGGTGGGCTGCCTCGTCGAGGGCCGCGGGGAGGACCGGGCCGAGCGGCCCGGCGGCGGAGTGTGTCACCTCCGAAATCCTCTGGCTGGCCAAGCCGAAAGTCAACAGCTCGGTGGATGATTGATTCACCAAGGATCGGTGGGGCCCCGGGTGCGCGCCCGCCGTCGTGCGCGCACCCAGCCGAGCAGCACCACCGAGCAGACGGCGGCGAAGGCGCACCAGGTCGAGATGAACTCCAGTCGCCACAGGGTCCAGCAGATCGCGGCGCCCACGCCGGCCAGGACGCCGAGCACCAGGAGCCGCCGGTCGCCGGAGAGGAGCAGGGAGCCGACGGTGGCGAGGAGATAGCCGGCGACGAGGAGGGCCGGGTGGGAGAGGTCGACCGTGTAGCCGACGGTACGGCCGCGGATCTCGGCCGTCACCGGGCCGGTGACCAGACCGTGGGCGAGCGCGGCGGCGGTCACGGCGCCGACCGCGAGGAGCACGGCGAGCCGGGTCCGGGCGGATCGCGGAGCCGCGCACCACACGCCCGCCGGCACCCACACGGCCAGCAGCGGCAGGGCGATGACGGCCCAGGTGACGGTCGCGGGCCCGCTGCCGCCGTGCGAGGACCAGACCGCCGCCTCCACGATCTGATGCGCGCCAAGCAGCAACGGCAGCGCGGCGAGCGGCAGATCACGCCGGTCGCGCACCAGCGCCACACAGGCCACCCCGACGGCCGCGACACCGGCACCCGCCACGAGATCGGCCGTCGCACTCCAGCACATCGCACCACCCCGGGATCGGCCGTCGTCTGCGCGGGCCACGCTATGTCGCGCCCGGCGCCCCTTCGCGGGGCGACACGGGGCCGTCGGCGCCTGGGGCCGCTTCGGCGGAGCGGGTGTGCGCCGCGCCCGGACGGGCCGCGCGACCAGGGCGGCCGGCGTGCCCGGCTCAGGCCTTGGGTGCCGGTCCCGGTGCGTCGGGGGGCATGTTGCAGGGTGTGACGACCTGGATCGTCGACGGCGGGGGCGGGCCGTCGTCCGGCAGGGCCCCGTGCGCGCGCATCACGGTCTGGCAGGCACGGCGTACGTCCTGGCGGAGGTCGTGGTGGAGGACGGCGGAGAGCCGGCGCTCGCGCAGCAGCCCGGTGTTGTCGTGGTCGAGGTCGTGCGCGACGAACACCGCGCAGTTCCGGCCCAGTTCGTCGAAGGCGTCCAGCGTGGCGAGGTTGCCGCCGCCCATGGAGTAGACGGCGACGATGTCCTCGTCGCGCCGGAGCGCCGCGAGGACGAGGTCGCGCTGGGTGGCGTCGAGGCCGTCGCTGTCGGTGACCTCCACCAGGGAGCGGGCCGGGTGGGCGAGCCGCATGGCGCTGCGGAAGCCCATCTCGCGCTCCTCCTCGCCCCGGAAGGAGGCGCGGCTGATGGTCGTCAGCACATGGCCCGGCCGGTCACCGAGCCACTGGCCGACGAGGTACGCGGCCGTGCACCCGGCCGCCCGGTTGTCGATCCCGACGTACGCCACGCGCGCGCTGCCGGGCAGGTCGGTGACGAGGGTGACGACGGGGATCCCGGCCGCGGCCAGCCGTCCGACGGCGGCGGAGATCTCCGGCAGGTCCGGCGCCTTGAGGAGCACGCCCTGCGACCCCCGCCTGGCGATCCGGTCGAGGCCGGCGACCAGTTCGGCCGCGGGTCCGGTCTCGCGGAAGTGGAAGCGGGAACGTACGACGGCGGGGTGCAGGGAGGGAAGTTCGGCTTCGAGGGCGGCGCGCACGGCGGTCGTGAAGCGTTCCGGGGCCTGCATCACGATGTCGATCATGAAGGTGCGGCCGCCGATGCGGACCTGGCCGCGCTGGCGGTCGAGGTCCTCGACCGCCTGCCGCACCTCACGGACCGTGCTCTCCCGCACATTGCCCCGGTGGTTGAGGACGCGGTCGACGGTGGCCGTGCTCAGCCCCGACTGACGGGCGATCTCCCTGATCGTGTACGGGTGCCGGTGTCGCGTCACAGTGGTGCCGGGTCCTTCGGTGAGGTGTCGTGGACGAGGTGTCGTGGGCGAGGGGTCGTCGTGATGCGTTTTTGATGTGTTGTCGCGCATTGAATGAGGGGTTTCCGGTCCTCAGACTGACAGAGACACGAGGCCTGCGAAAGGAGCCGCGATGACCCGCGTCGCTGCGATGACACGAACCTGGCTGACCGAGGCGGACTGCGATCTCGACACCTTCCGCGCGCTCGTCGAGGTGCGCACCGACCCCGCCGACCATCCCTCGGCCGAGCGGGTCGAACAGAACGTGCCCCTCTACGACAGCGAGCGGCTCCGCTCCCTGGCTGCCACCCCCGAGGGCCGCCGGGCCGTGCGGACCGAGCTGGTCCGGACCCTGTCGGACGGCCCCGGCATCGTGGTGCTCAAGGGCGCGTTCACCGAACCGGCGGTCGTGGACCGCGCGTCCGCCGCGTTCCGTGAGCTGATCGAGGAGGAGCGTGCCGCCGGTACGGCCCGGGGCGACCACTTCGCGAAGCCCGGCGCCAACGACCGTGTCTGGAACGCCCTGGACAAGATGGCCGTACGGGCTCCGGACGTGTTCGCCGACTACTACGCCAACGACCTGCTGGCGCTGATCGCCGAGGCCTGGCTGGGCCCCGCGTACCAGATGACCTCCCAGGTCAACGTGGTCAACCCCGGTGGCGCGGCGCAGAGTCCGCACCGGGACTACCACCTGGGTTTCCTGTCCCGGGAGCAGGCCGCCGCCTACCCCGCGCACGTGCACCGTCTCTCCCCCGTGCTCACCCTGCAGGGCGCGGTCGCCCACTGCGACATGCCCGTCGAGTCCGGCCCGACCCTCTATCTGCCGCACTCGCAGAAGTACGAGCCCGGCTACCTCGCCTGGCGGCTCCCCGGGTTCGTCGCGTACTTCGACGCCCACCACGTCCAACTCCCCCTGGACAAGGGCGACGCGGTCTTCTTCAACCCCGCGCTCTTCCACGCGGCCGGGCACAACCGCTCCTCGGACATCCGGCGCATGGCCAACCTGCTGCAGATCTCCTCCGCGTTCGGCCGCGCCATGGAGACGGTGGACCGCGAGGCCATGGCGAACGCGCTGTTCCCCGTCCTGTCGCGCCGCCGGTCCGAGGGCGCCGCGGAGGAGTGGCTGCGCCGTGTCGTCGCCGCCACCGCCGAGGGCTACCCCTTCCCCACGAATCTGGACCTCGACCCGCCGGTCGACGGTCTCGCCCCGCCCTCCCAGGCCGATCTGCTCTGGCGGGCCGTCGGCGAGGAGTGGACCCCGGAGCGGCTGCGTGACGAACTGCGGGCGGGAGCCCGGCGCAGAGGGCGCTGAACCGGCCGGGGAAGCCCCCGACCCCGGCCGCCCGACGCGTTGTCAGTGGCCCCCTCTACTGTGGTGATCGTCGCTGGGCCTGGCGTTTTCGCGCCGGTCGGTGGCTGAATCCGCGTGGGGTGGGCCGGGGAGCCGGCAGGGTCGGAAGGGGTGGGCGCGTGCGCCGCTGGGAGTATGCCGAAGGGACCTCCTCGAAGTTCTGGGAGGCCGAGGCGGACGGGAGCGCGGTCACCGTCCGGTACGGGCGCTGCGGCACGGACGGGCGCACCCAGGTCAAGGAGTGCGCTTCCCCCCAGGAGGCCGCCGAGTATCTGCGGAAGACCGCCGCGGCCAAGGAGCGCAAGGGGTATCGGGAGGTCGGCGGGACGGGCGACGGCGTGGGGGACGGTCCGCGGGACTGCGGCACCGTCCCGGACGCCGCCGTTCCGGACGACGCAGGTCCCGGCACCTCCGTTCCGGACGTCCCGGCCGCCGACGAGGACACCGCCGTACCACCGGACGAGGACACCGCCGTACCACTGGACGAGGACGCCTTCGTCCTGCCCGCCGCCTGGCACCGTCATCTCCACCCGAGGCGGGGCGGTGTCCACCGCAGGCCGACGCCCCTGCGCAAGGGAGCGGCGGAGCAGGCCGAGCGGCGGCTGCGCGGCGCCGAGACCTGGGTGCGGCAGTACCTGGACGACCCCCGCAGCGACCCGGACCTGGTGCGGGCCGCCGAGGACCAACTCGCGGGTACGACGACTCCGTCGGGTGCGGCGGTGCTGGCCGTCACCTCCGACATCGCCTGGTCGGGCGCGGCCTGTACCGATGCCTGGGTCGAGGCCCACGGAGCGGTCTTCGCCGCCCGCGCGGCCATCGAACTCTGCGGCGTCCAGGTGTACTTCACACAGAGCGGGACCCACCGCTCGAACGCGCGCGTCGAGCGCCCGCAGAACCACTACGCGGGCCATGTGGCCCGGGTGCGCGGTGTGATGGACCGGCTGCGGGCACTGCTCGCCGACACCGACGAGGAGACGTACCGCGCCGTGGTCGCGGCGCTCGCGGAGGTACGGGGCGGTGTGCGCGAACGCATCGTCGTCTCGTACCTCGTCCCCGGTGAGACGGAATGGGTCGACGAGTGCGTGGACGCCCCCGAGGCCGACCACCCCCGTGACCAGGTGCTGCGCTCGATGCTGTTGTGTTCGCTGAACGACCCGGAACAGGTCCGGCGGTTGGGCGCCACCGCCTCGCTGGGGTACAACGGCTGGCCGATGTCGACGGTCGCCACCGTCGCCGAGGGCGTCGGCACGGCGGTGGCACCCCTGGTGGCGGAGACGCTCAAGGGGTTCTACGTCACGGCGGACCTCTTCAAGAAGGTCAACACGATCCTGGTCGAGCTGCCGTCCGACGAGGCGTTCGCCCTGCTGCTGGGGCAGCTCGACGACAAGCGGGCGCAGCCCTACGTGGCGAAGGCCGCCCGTCGCTTTCCGCGGCGTGGCCTGCGCATGCTCGCCGAGGCGGTGGCGGCGGGCGGACCGGACGCGGACGCCCTGCGGTACGCGCTGCGGGTCCATGTCTCGGGCCACCCGGACCTGGCCGAGGAGGTCCTCGGCTCCCTCTCGCCTGAGGCGGCGGATGCCGTCGCACCACTGCTGAGCCCGAAGGACCGGGTGCCGGACGCCCCGGCCGCCTCGCTGCCCGAGGTGCTGACCGCTCCGCCGTGGCTCCGGCCGCGCGAGCCCGTCAAGGTCCGCACCGTCGCCGGGCTGGTCGCCGAGGACGCGCCCGGGATCGTCTGGCTGCCCGGTGAGCGGCAGGAGTGGGCGGACGCGCAGTCGTGGGAGCGGGACTGGGCCGCGCGGACCGAGTGGCCCGACGATCCGGACGCCCTGCCGGTCGCGGTCCGCGCCGACAGGGCCGGGGTACTGGGGATCTTCCTCGGCAAACCCGAGGAGCTGGCCCGGCCGCTGCTGGACGAGTGGAATCCGAAGAGCCTGGACGACGACTCCGCGCTCAAGCCGGTCGTCGCCCGGTTCGGCACGGACGCCCTCGGGGTGGTGCTGCGGACCGTCCCGAAGTGGCCGGCTTCGCTCGCGCCCCTGATCCTGCCGTATGCGAGCGTGGGGACGGCCCGGCTGGCCGCCGAGTGGGCGGTGCGGCTGAAGTCGGTGCGGGACACGGCCCGTTCCTGGTTCCGGCGGCACGGCGAGGCCGCCGCGCCGCTGCTGGTGCCGGACGCCCTGGGCCGGTCGGGCACCGCCCGCCGGTACGCCGAGCAGGCGCTGCACACCATCGTGGCCCTGCACGGGGAGCAGGTCGTGCGGTCGGCCGCCGAGCGGTACGGCGCCGAGGCGGTGGCGGCGATCCGGGAGCTGCTGTCGGCCGATCCGCTGGTGACGGCCCTGCCGGCGAAGCTGCCCGAGCCCGTCGAGTGGGCGGAGCCGTTGCTGCTGCCGCAGATCCTGGTGCGCTCCGGTGGCGCGCTGCCCGCCGAAGCCACCCGGCATGTCGTGACGATGCTCGCGATGTCCCGGCCGGGCGAGCCGTATCCGGGGCTGGCCGTGGTCCGGGAGGTGTGCGCCGCGGAGTCGCTCGCCGAGTTCGCCTGGGCGCTGTTCGAGCAGTGGCGGCTCGCCGGGATGCCGAGCGAGGCGGGCTGGGCGCTGACCGCGCTGGGGCTGCTGGGCGACGACGGGACGGTACGCCGGCTCACCCCGCTGGTGCGGGCCTGGCCCGGCGAGGGCGGCCACCAGCGCGCGGTGGACGGGCTCGGGGTGCTGGCCGCGATCGGCACCGATGTGGCGCTGATGCATCTGCACGGTGTGGCGCAGCGGGTGAAGTTCAAGGCGCTCAAGGCCCGCGCCCAGGAGAAGATCGCCGAGCTGGCGCAGGATCTGGGGCTGACCGGTGAGCAGCTCGCCGACCGGCTGGTGCCCGACTTCGGTCTGGACGCACGGGGCACCACGGTCATCGACTACGGCAGCCGTACGTTCACGGTCGGCTTCGACGAACAGCTGCGCCCGTTCGTCCAGGACCCCGACGGCCACCGCCGCAAGGACCTGCCCCAGCCGGGCGCTCGGGACGACGCCGAGCTGGCGCCCGCCGAGCGCAAGCGGTTCATGGCCCTGAAGAAGGATGTCCGGACCATCGCCGCCGACCAGGTGCGACGGCTGGAGTCGGCCATGGTCGAGGGCCGTTCGTGGTCGGCGGCCGAGTTCCGCGAGCTGTTCGTCGGGCATCCGCTGCTGTGGCATCTCGTCCGGCGGCTGGTGTGGCTGAGCGACGCGGACGGCACGACGACGGCCTTCCGGGTGGCGGAGGACCGTACGTTCGCGGATGCCGAGGACAGCCTGTTCACACTGCCCGACAAGGCGATCGTACGGATCGCGCACCCGCTGCGGCTGCCGGGTGAACTCGACACCTGGGCGGAGCTGTTCGCGGACTACGAGATCCTCCAGCCGTTCCCGCAGCTGGGACGGCAGGTGTTCGAGCTGACGGCGGAGGAGGCCGCGGGGTGGCGGCTGGAGCGCTTCGAGGGGCTGACGGTGACGACGGGCCGGCTCGTCGGTCTGGAGCGGCGCGGATGGCGGCGCGGGCAGCCGCTGGACAACGGCATCGAGCGCTGGATCTCCAAGCTGCTCGCCCCGAACCGCTACGCGGTGCTGATCCCCGACGACGGCATCGCCGTCGGCTACTTCGATCCCGCCGAGCGGCAGGAGGTGGAGCACCTCTGGCTCGCCACCCGGCCCGGTGACTACTGGCCGAGCGACCCCCACAGCGTCAGTTTCGAGGAGATCGACCCGGTGGCGGTGTCGGAACTGCTCGCGGATCTGACGGAGTTGACGGCACCGTGACGACGACGGGCACACCGCGGGAGGGCGCCCGGGGAGCGGACGGGCCGGGGGTGGGCATGGGTGGCGCGGGCGGGCAGCGGGCGGGCACGGGCGGCGCGGACGAACAGCGGGCGTGGACCGGGGAGGCGGACGAGCTGCAGCGGCCGCCCGCCGAGGTGCGGTACGCCGGGGAGCTGGCCGTGCTGCGGGACGGGGACAGCGGTCCGAGGCCGCCCGGCTGGGAGCTGAGCCTGCGGGCGGCGCGCCGTTTCGTGGTCGGCGACGAAGGGGCGGGCATCAGCCGGAAGTTCGTGGGGAACCCCTCGCTGGTCGAGCGGGCCCTGGTGACACTGGCGACCAATCGCGGGCTGATGCTCGTCGGGGAGCCGGGCACCGCCAAGTCCCTGCTGTCGGAGCTGATCGCCGCCGCGGTCAGCGGTACGTCGACGCTGACCGTGCAGGGCGGCGCCGCCACCACCGAGGACCAGATCAAGTACGGCTGGAACTACGCGCTGCTCGTCGCCGAGGGCCCCTCCCGTCGCTCCCTGGTGCCGGCGCCGATGCTCCGGGGCATGGCGGAGGGCCGGATCGTACGCTTCGAGGAGATCACCCGCTGCCCGCTCGAAGTGCAGGACTCGCTGCTGTCGCTGCTCTCCGAACGCGTGCTGGCCGTCCCGGAGCTGGACGGCCCCGACGCCATGGTCTTCGCCCGCAAGGGTTTCAACGTCATCGCGACGGCCAACACCCGCGACCGGGGCGTCAACGAGATGAGCGCGGCCCTCAAACGCCGCTTCAACTTCGAGACGGTGTTCCCGGTGCCCGACCTGGACACCGAACTGGCCCTGGTCGAGGCGGAGGCGGCCGAGCTGCTGCGGCAGTCCGGGGTGACGGCCGCGCCCGACCGCGAGGTGCTGGAGGTGCTGGTCACCACCTTCCGTGAGCTGCGCTCCGGCCGGACGCGCGAGGGCGACGGGGTGGACCGGCCCTCGGCGGTGATGAGCACCGCCGAGGCCGTGTCGGTGGCCCACGCGGTGGGGGTGCGCGGCTGGTTCCTGCGCGGGGAACCGGGCAGCGCGGCCGACGTGGTGGCCTGTCTCGCGGGCACGGTGGCCAAGGACAGCCCCGAGGACCTGGCCCGGCTGCGCCGCCATCTGGAGCAGCGAGTTTCGCGCCGCCGGGGTGCGCAGTGGCAGGCCCTGTACGACGCGCGCCATCTGCTGGACGGCTGAGATGCCCGCCGTGTTCCTGGGGGTGCGCCACCACTCCCCCGCCTGCGCCCGGCTGGTCGCCTCGACGATCGAGCGGCTGCGGCCGTCGTACGTCCTGGTCGAGGGCCCGTGCGACATGAACGACCGGCTGGACGAACTGCTCCTCGGACACGAGCTGCCGGTCGCGGTGTTCAGCCACTACCGGGACGGCGAGCGCGCCGCCACGTCCTGGACGCCGCTGTGCGACTACTCCCCGGAGTGGGTGGCCCTGCGGGCGGGGCGGGCGGCGGGCGCGGAGGTCCGGTTCATCGACCTGCCGGCCTGGCACCCGGCGTTCGCGGAACGCGTCAACCGGTACGCCGACGCCGAGGCCCGCTATGCCGAGGCGACGGCCCGGCTGTGCGCCCGCTTCGACGTCGACGGTGTGGACGCACTGTGGGACCGGCTCTTCGAGGTGGCCGACGACGCTGACCTGCGCGAGCGCCTCGACACCTACTTCGCCCTGGTCCGCGGCGACACCCGAGCCGACGACGGCGACCGCGCGCGTGAGGCGTACATGGCCTCCTGGGTCCGGGCGGCACTGTCCGCGCCCGGCGATCCCACGGTCCTGGTGGTCACCGGGGGCTTCCACCAGCCGGCCCTGCGGGGGCTGGTGGGGGCGGCGGGCATCGGGGGGACGGACGTCGAGGTGACGGACGTTCGGGGGCCCGGCGAGGGGGTGGTGGGCAACCGGGCGGGAAGCGTGGGCGCGGCGCGGGACCGGACGCCGGACGAGGGCACGGCGGACGGTTCACCGCCGCGTGGCGGGAGTGTGACGACAGAACCGTCGCGGCCAGGCGGCAGCCCGCCGGACGACCCGACACCCGGCAACTCGGCGCCGGGCGACCGGACTCCGGGCGGAACCACACCGGACGACCCGACGTCCGGCGGCCCGACACCGGACGACGCGACGCCGGACGGGCCGACTCCCGGCGGGAGGGTGACGACAGGACCGTCGCGGCCGGGCGACAGCACGCCGGACAACCCGACACCCGGCAACTCGGCACCCGGCGGCCCGACACCGGACGACACGACGCCGGACGGGCCGACTCCCGGCGGGAGCACGGCGGACGACGAGGGGCGGGACGACCGGGCCGTCGGCGCGGACGGGCCGGTGCTCGGCGCGGACGGGACGCCGGTGTGGCCCGGGGTGCCCGATGCGGTCGAGGGGGCGCTCAAGGGCAGTTTTCTTGTGCCGTACTCCTTCCGGCAGTTGGACTCGTTCGCCGGGTACGAGTCGGGGATGCCGTCGCCCGGGTACTACCAGCGGGTCTGGGACGAAGGGGTGAGGGCGGCGGCGGACGGGCTGGTCCGTGCGGTGGTCTCGCGGCTGCGGGCCCGCAACCACCCCGTGTCCACGGCCGATCTGATCGCGGCCCGCGCGCTCACCCAGGGCCTGACCGCGCTGCGCGACCACCCGCGCCCGGCCAGGACCGATGTCCTCGACGGGATGGCGGGCGCCCTGATCGGCGAGGATCTGGACCAGCCCCTGCCGTGGACGACGCGGGGAACGCTCACCGCCGGAGCCCATCCGGTGGTGGAGGAGATGATCGCGGCGAGCGGCGGCGACCGGGTGGGCACCCTGCACCCCGACACACCACGGCCACCGCTCGTCGCGGATGTCGCCGGGCGGCTCGCGGCCCTCGGGCTGACCGGCGACGGCCCGTTCACGCTCGACCTGACCCGCCCCGGCGACCTGGAGCGCAGCCGGGTGCTGCACCGGCTGAGGGTGCTCGGCGTTCCGGGACACGAACGCACCGAGGGCCCACGGGGCGGCGCCGACCCACGGTTCGACGAACGCTGGGAGACCCGCCCGGCGCCCGCGCGCGACGCGGCCCTGATCGAGGCGGGGGCGTACGGGGCGAGCCTGGACGAGGCGGCGGAGGCGGTGCTCACCGAGCGGGCGCGGGGTCTGACGGGCGTGCCCGGCGGGGCCACCGCGCGCCCCGGAGGTCCGGGGTCTGCCCCTGCGTCCCCTGCCGGGGTGGACCACGGTCCGGACGCGGACGGGCTCGCGCGCACACTGTTCGACGTCGTCCTGTGCGGTGTGGAGCGGCTGTCCGAACCGCTGCTGGGCGCGCTGGCAGGGCGGGTGCGGCGGTTGCGGGAGGCGGGTCCGTTGGGGGACGTGCTGGCCACGGCGCTCGGGCTGTGGCGGCACGACCGGGTCTTCGGGACGGCACGGAGCCCCTTGCTCGTATCGGTGCTGGACGGGGCGGTCGAGCGGCTGCTGTGGCTGTTCGAGGGAGCACACACGCCCGGGACCACGGCCCCCCGCCCGGCATCGGCGCCCCGGCCGGGTGCGCCGGGCGGGCCGGGCGTGGATCTCGCGCGGCTGGCCGCCGTGGCGGCGGTGCGCGACACGCTGTGGCACGCGTCCGGCGTGCTGTCCGTGACCCGCGAGACGGTCACCGCGGTCGCCTGCCGCGTCAGCGGCGACGACGCGGCCCCGCCCGACCTGCGCGGCGCGGCCTTCGGCCTCCACCGCTGTCTGACCGGGACGCACGACCCCGCCGCCGTGGGCGCCACGGTACGGGCGCTGCCCGGGGTCTCGGTGCTGGGCGACTGGCTGGCGGGGCTGTTCGCCGTGGCGCGCGACGAGTTGACGACGGACCAGGGGTCCGGGGGCGACGGGCCGAAACCCCTGATCGGGGTGGTGGACGGCATGATCGGGGCGATGTCCGACGAGGAGTTCCTGATCGGCCTGCCCGCCCTGCGCCAGGCCTTCGCCTTCTTCCCGCCCCGTGAGCGCGAACGGATCGCCGAGCGGCTGCTGGAGCGGCGCGGCGTCCGGGGATCGGCCCGCTCCCTGCTCCGCACCACCGCGGACCCCGTGCTCCTGGCCAGGGCCGCGGCCCTGGAGGACGACGTCAGCCGACAGCTCGACCGCTACGGACTCGGAACCGCCCCATGACCGACGACAACAACCGCGCCACGGACCGGAACAGCCGCGCGCCGGGCGGCGACGGCGGCTCCGCCGACCGGCGGACCACCGCCGCAGTCCCTGCTCCGGACCCCGTGCTGGAACGCTGGCGGCTCGTCCTCGGTGCCCCGGCCGAGCACCGCACGGGCCCGTTGGACGGGGAGGCAGCGGCCCGCGACGCCGCGCTGGACTGGCTCTACGGCCGGGACCCGGACCTCGCCGCACGCGGCGTGCGCGGCACGGAGCACCAGGAGCGTACGGCCGGACTGGGCCCGTCCGTCGTGACGGCCGTCGACTGGCTGGACGACATCCACCGGCTGTTCCCCAAGGAGACGATCGAGCGCCTGGAACGGGACGCGGTGGAGCAGTACGGCATCCAGGAGATCGTGACGGACCCCGCCGTGCTGGAGCGGGTCGAGCCCAGCGCGGCCCTGCTGCGTGCCGTGCTGCGCACCAGGCATCTGATGAACCCCGAGGTGCTGCGGCAGGCCCGGCGCATCGTGGAGAGCGTGGTGCGGCAGCTGATGGAACGGCTGAACCCGGAGATCCGTACGGCCTTCTCCGGCACCCGCTCGCGTCGGCCCAGCCAGCGGCCGGTGGCCCGGAACTTCGACTTCCGGACCACCGTGCGCGCCAACCTCGCGCACTACCAGCCCGCCGAGCGCCGCCTGCTCATCGAACGGCCGCACTTCCACTCCCGCACCCGGCGTCACATCGAGCAATGGCAACTGGTGCTGCTGGTCGACCAGTCCGGCTCGATGGCCGGGTCGGTCATCCACTCCGCCGTGACGGCGGCGTGTCTGTGGGGGCTGCCCGGGCTGAAGACCCATCTGCTGGCCTTCGACACCTCGGTCGTCGACCTGACGTCCGACGTGACCGATCCGGTGGAGCTGCTGATGCGGGTCCAGCTCGGCGGCGGCACGGACATCGCGCGGGCCGTGGACCACGGCGCGACCCTGATCGAGAACCCCCGGCGGTGCGTGTTCGTGGTGATCTCCGACTTCTTCGAGGGCGGCGACCCGTACCGGCTCGTACGAACGGTACGGGCGCTGGTGGAGCAGGGCGCCACCGTGCTGGGGCTGGCCGCGCTCGACGAGGAGGCGAACCCGAGCTACGACCGCGAGGTCGCCGGCCGGCTCGCGCGAGCCGGGGCGCAGGTGGGCGCGATGACACCGGGCGAGCTGGCGGCGTTCGTGGCGGAGAAGCTGGGAGGCTGACGTGACGACACCAGCGCGTGCCGATCTCCTGGCGCTCACCCCCGACGTTCTCGCGGCGATCGCCAACCGGGGGCTGGTGCGACGGGCGGCCAGGGAACTCGACGCCGGGGCGTTCCCGGAACTGTCCGTCACGCCGGACGGCGGTGTGGTGGCCCGTTTCGCGGACGGTGCCGAGGCCGTGATGCCCCCGGGGGCGTCCCTGGACG
This sequence comes from Streptomyces griseiscabiei, assembly GCF_020010925.1. Classification (NCBI taxonomy): domain Bacteria; kingdom Bacillati; phylum Actinomycetota; class Actinomycetes; order Kitasatosporales; family Streptomycetaceae; genus Streptomyces; species Streptomyces griseiscabiei. The sequence goes on from NZ_JAGJBZ010000001.1 coordinate 2,375,740, forward strand.
GCGGGGTCTGCGGTTGCGACGCGCCCGGGGTCTGCCGCCACCTGGTCGGACTGGTCCTCGCCCACCAGCGGGCGGCGGCCGTGGCACGGGCCGAGGCGAAGACCTCCGCGGTCGGTCCGGCCGAAGAGGGTCCACCCACGGTGACCGCGTCCGAGGCCGGCGTGTCCCACGTGGCCACGTCCGACGTCGGCGCGTCCGACCTGGCCGCGTCCGACGCGAGCGCGCTCGGCACCGATGCGCCCGACTGGTCGCCGGGGGACATGGACGACGAGGCGCTCGGGGCCGCCGTGGGCCCCCGGGCACTGACCGCCGCGCGGCGTATCGCGGAGCGCGGCGCCGCGGTCCGCGTCCATCGCCCCACACCGCGGCAACCGTATCCGTGGGTCGAACTGCCCACCTGCACCCTGCGTTTCCCCGTGCCGGGGCAGGCCGCCCACGCGCTGACGGACGCGGCCGACGCCTTGCGCGGGGAGATGCTGGCCCTCGCGGTGTGGGCGTTCCGCGCGGCCGACGCGACGGACCCCCGGGCGGACCTCGTCCTGGTGTCCCTCCGGGCCCCGGCCGCCGGGGGCGGCGCCCGTCCCGCACCGGCCGTCCGCCCCTCACTCGTCGCCCATCCCTCACCCGGCGCGTCCCCCGCACCGGACACCTCCCCCACCCCCGGCCGGCCCGAGGACCGAAGCGCCGGGACGCCCCGCCGCCGCCCCGTGTCACCCGCCCCACTGCGACAAGTGGTCGAGTTGGCCGACGAGTTGCTCCGGGAGGGAGTGGCCCACGCCGACGCGATGCAGACGGCCGCGTTGCGTACGGCGGGCCGGCGGCTCACCGCGGCCTCGTCGCACTGGCCGGCCGCGGCGGCGGTCGAACTGGCGGACCAGCTCGACGCCTACGCGGACCGCAGCGCGCTGCACCGGCCGGAGACGGCCGCGTCGCTCCTCGCCGAACTGCACGCCCGGCACCGGGCCGCCGGTCACCCCGAGGTGCTCGGCACCGGGGAGTCGGCGGAGACACCGCTGCGCCGGGTGCGGCTCACGGCGCTCGGCTGCCGGGTCTCCGGCAGCGCCGAACGCCCGGTGACCGAGGTGTACTTCGCGCACGCGGCGGCGGGAGTCGTCCTCGTCCTCCGCAAGGACCGGCCGGTGGCCGGGCGAGGGGGCGGGCCCCCGGCCCCGGGGTCGGCCGGCCCCACGGCCCCGCCTCCCACCGGCCACACCCTGGGGGCCGGACGCCTGGCGGGCACCACCCTGTCCGCGCTGGCCACGGGTAATTTGGTCAGCGAAAGCGCCCGCCGCACCCCCAGCCGACGGCTGGTCCTGGCCCGTGGGCGGCTGGCGGCCACCACCGTGTCACCGGTCGGCCGCTCCTGGTCAGGCCTTCCCGAGCCGCTGCTCGTCCGCGACGTCACGACACTCGCCGAGGCGGCCGACGCACGCCCGCCGCGTCTGATCCGGGCCCGGGTCGAGGCGGAGTCGGTACGGGTCGTCGAGGTGTCGGAGGTCCTGAAGGTGGGCTACGACCCGGCCGAGCAGGTTCTGAAGGCGACCGTCCGGGATGCCTCGGGACACCCCGTGCTGGTCCACGCACCGCACAATCCGCTGTGCCCGGCCGCCCTGGACGCGCTCGCGTCAGCCCTCGTCGAAGGCCAGGTCACCCATCTGAGCGGGGCCGTGCGCCACTCGGGCGGCCAGGTCCTCCTCACGCCGCTCGCCCTGCTCGGCCCGGGTGGCGTGCTCGTCCCCGACCTCGCCCCGCCGACGGTCCCGCCGCCCCTGCCGCTCGCCGACCGCACCCCGCCCGATCCGCTCTCGACGGCCGTCGACACGGCGCTGACCGCTCTCGCCGACGCCGCGCACCACGGGCTGCGCCATCTCCCGCGTTCGGCCGTCGACCGGCTCCGCGAGGCCGCCGACCGGCTGACCCGCACCGGTCTGTCCACCTCGGCGAACCTGCTGAGAAGGCTCCTCGACACACTCGACCACGACCACGCCTCTGCCCATGCCCATGCCCATGCCGTCGACCGTCACCACCCCCGTCATCACGACCGTCATCACGACCGTCCCCACGACCGTCCCCACGAGCGGCATCACGATCGGACGGCCACTGCGGTCTGGACCGACGCCTGCATACGTCTGCACGCCACGGCCGACCTCGGTCACCACGCCCCGAGGGGTTGACGGCGGCGCCCGCGGCGGTCACCGTCGATGACGCGCACCTCTTGGGAGCGCTCCCACCACTCCTGTGCCGCACCCCTGTGCCGCACCCCCTGTGCCGCACTCCTGTGTACCGAAGGGACGTCGTATGCACACGCCCAGCCGGTTATCCCGACGCACGGTGGTCGCCGCCGCTGCCGCGGGGCTCGTCACCACCGTCGTACCCCCCTCGCAGGCCGCCGAGGCACGGCCGGCCACCCGTTTCCACACGGTGGGCCGGGTCAGGAGGGCCGCCGACGGGACCGTCCGGTACAGCTGGCCCGGTGTCTCGTTCGAGGGGAGGTTCCACGGGACCGGGATCGGGGTGGTGCTCGACGACGCGGACAACGACTACGACGTCCAGGTCGACGGTACGACCGTGGCCACCCTCGTCACCCCGGGCCGGACCGTCTCCTGGATCGACGGCCTCGCCGACCGCGCGCACCGTGTGCGCGTGGTGAAGCGGACGGAGAGCCCGTGGGCGGCCGGGCGGTTCGGCGGCTTCGTCGCGGCGCCCGGCGGCGCGATCCTCCCGAGACCCCGGGCGCGGGAGAGGCAGATCGAGTTCATCGGCGACTCGTACACCGCCGGGTACGGCAATGTCTCCGGCACCCGGGACTGCTCGGCCATCGGCGGGGTCAACCGCAACAGCAACGCCGACCTCTCCTTCGGCGCGCTCACGGCCCGGCGGCTGGACGCCGACTGCCAGATCAACGCCTTCTCCGGCCGGGGCATGGTCCGCAACTACAACGGCGGCGAGCCCGGCACCGACTTCCGTACCTACTACGACCGGGCCCTGCTGAACGTCGAGGGCGATGTCTGGCGCCAGCCGGCCGGCTGGCGGCCGCGGGTCGTCGTGATCGGGCTCGGCATCAACGACTTCTCGACGCCCCTCAACCCCGGTGAGGCCTGGAGCACGACGGCCGAGCTGGTCGCCGCCTACGAGAGCGCCTACCACGGGTTCCTCGACAAGCTGCGCGCCCGGTACGGGCCGAGGACGTTCCTGGTGGTGTCCGCCGCCCGCCTGTGGAACACCACCGCGTTCGAGGAGGCCACCCGGCGGATCGTGGCGGAGCGGGTCGGGCGGGGCGACGGCCGGGTCAGCCACTGGTACTACGACGACCCCGGGCTCGACCACCTGGGCTGCGACTGGCATCCCTCGCTGCACGACCACCGGATCATCTCCGGACTGCTCGACACCCATCTCGCGGCACTTCCGCTGCGCTGGTAGGCGGGGCCTCGCCCCTTGATCCACTCGGGCCGGGCGCCCACGGCAGCGGCTTCCGGCTCAGGCCGAGAGGGCCCGGCCCGGCCCCAGCGCGTCGAGCAGTCCGGCTTCGTGCAGGGAGGAGACGGGGGCGAGGAGGTCGGGGTGGCGCAGGAGGGCGGCGGCCCGTCGGTCGCCTTCGTCCGGGGTGAGGAGGCGGCGGAAGGCGGCGGGGGAACCGGCCGTGTGCGGGGAGTCGTCGAGCGCGGCCACGGCGGTGCGGGCCAGCCCGGGATCGGCGAGCAGGCAGGCCGCCCAGCTGGCCACGACCTCGTCCACCCAGGTCCGCCAGGCGTACTCGTCCGGTGTCAGGTCCTCGTCGAAGCCGGTGATCCAGTCGAGCCGGATGGTGCCGCCCGGCCCCGCCATCCCGACGAGCGCGGCGTCCACCGGCGTCGGGTAGCGGAGCCAGGCGGCGACGGTGACCGCCTGCCGGGCCTGCGCCTCGCAGAGCGCGCCGTCCAGCGCACCGCCGCCCGCCGGAAAGGCGCGCGTCAGCCACTGGGTGGTCGCCGCTATGAGCGGGGAGAGATCTGCGAGCACACCGAGCCGTCCATGGGTACGGGGGGACGCGGCACAACGTAGTCGAGCGCCGCCGACCCGGAAATGGCCCAGGCCACGGACCTCACGTGGCCTGGGCCACACGTCGGTGCGGCGCCGGGGAAGGGGAAACGGCGTGGTGCGGTGGCGAGGTCAGGGCGCGGTGCGGGCGAGCGGGGTCAGTGTGCGGGGTGGGCGAGCGTGGCCAGGGCCTCGATCGCGCGGTCGAGTTCGGCCTCGGTGTTGTAGTAGTGCGGGGAGAGCCGGACCAGGGGGTGGACACCTCGGTGTTCGGTGTCGAACTGGGTGTGTTCGGGGACGGTGGTGGTGACGTTGATCCCCTGCCGGGCAAGGGCGGCGGCGACCTCGGTGGCGGGCAGGCCGTCGACGGCGGCGGTCACGACGGCGCAGCGGTGCTCGCCCAGGTCGTGGGTGGTGACGCCGGGCAGCGCGTCGAGCCGGTCGCGCAGATACGCGCCCAGGGCGACGGCCCGTTCGCCGATGCGGTCCAGGCCCAGGTCGAGGGCCTGGCGTACGGCCGCGTCGAGGCCGAGGACATTGGCGTAGCCGGACTCCCAGGTCTCGAAGCGGCGGGCACCGGGCTGCCAGGTGAAGCCGCGTCCGCCGTCCCAGGTCGCCGAGTGGATCTCGATGACGTGCGGCTCCAGCCAGGTCAGCGCCTCGGAGCGCACCCAGAGGAAGCCGGTGCCGCGCGGGCCGCGCAGGAACTTGCGGCCGGTGGAGGTGAGCATGTCGCAGCCGATGGCCTCGACGTCCACGGGGAACTGGCCCACGGACTGCGTGGCGTCGAGGAGGAACGGGACGCCGGCGGCGCGGGTGATCCGGCCGATCTCGGCCGCCGGGTTGATCAGGCCGCCGCTGGTGGGGATGTGGCTCACCCCGACCAGCCGGGTGCGCTCGTCGATGAGACCGGCGAGGGCCGTGGTGTCCAGTTGTCCGGATGCGTCGTCGGGGACGACCACGATCTCCGCGCCGGTGCGCGCGGCGACCTGGAGATAGGCGAGGACGTTGCTGCCGTACTCGGCGCGGCCGGTGAGGATGCGGTCGCCCGGCTTGAAGGTGAGCGCGTAGAACGCGGCGTTCCAGGCGTGGGTGGAGTTGTCGAACAGGGCGATCTCGTCGGGCCGTCCGCCGACGAGGCGGGCGAGGCCGGTGTAGGTGGCGTCGATCCGGTCGCGTTCCCGGGCGGCCGCCTCGTAGCCGCCGATGGTGGCTTCGAGTTCCAGGTGGGAGGTGACGGCGTCCAGGGTCCGGCGGGAGAGCAGGCCCGCTCCGGCGTTGTTGAGGTGCACACGGTGGGCGGTGCCGGGGGTGTCCCGGCGCAGGGCCTCGATGTCCAGGTCGGTGTCCAGGTCGGTGTCCATGCCCTCACTCTTCCCATGTGTCAGCGTCGGGTGAACTGGGCGCGGCCCGGCTGGTCGGTGTTCGGGTTGAGGGTGATGCCGGTGTCGGTGAGGGTCTGCCCGTGGATGTCGGTGACGCGGAGGTCGGAGCCGCAGCCGGTGCCGTCCGCCGAGACGAAGTAGTTGTATTCCTGGCGGGGCAGTGGGCGCCAGGTCGAGCCGGTGCGGACCTCCAGGCGTGCGACGGGGTTGCGGTGGTTGCGGACCTGGATGCCGCACCACCACTGGGTGGACCCCTCCTTGTAGCGGTAGGAGACCGGGCCGGCGATGTCAGGGCTGACCAGCGTCCAGGTGATCGGCACCCGTCCGGCCACGGGGTCGGCGATCCGGGCGAAGGCCTGCCGGCCGAGGTCGACGTCGCCGGGGGCGCACTCCGGGCAGCGGTCGACGATCCGTACGGTCAGTTCGCCCCGTGGGCCCTTGACCCGGATGAAGGCGCCGCACATACGGGAGCCCTCGTAGTCGGTGTGGTTCAGGGCCGCGACGGCGATGTCGGTGGTGGCGTCGTAGAGACAGTTCCCGGCGCCGGTCGCTCCGTAGAAGGTGCCCTCGCCGGAGTAGGTGACGCCGGGCTGGACGCCGGCGAACGCCGGTGACGGGGCCATGGTCAGGAGGGCCGTGGCGGTGACGGTGACGGTGGCGAGGAGGGTGGGTCGGCGGCGCATGTCGATGCCTTTCGAGGACGGTGGGGCGTGCTCGGGCGCCGAGATCCTGGCATCGTTGAAAGCTCAAGTGAAGCGTCATTACGGCCATCCGTCCGGAACGCTCCGGTCGCAGCGGGCCCTTGTCACCCAAGGAGCAACCCCGGCCTCCCGGGACTCAACTCCCGCACAGAGAGAGCCGATCGCGCCGGTCCGCCCCTCCTTCGCTGCCATATTCGAAAGCCACTTCGGAGGTGGCTGTGACGCTAGAGGTGACGACATCCCGGGCGCGGCAGGTGGCGGAGCGTACGACGAACCGGGCGCCCGTGCCCGAGCCGGTTCGCGAGGAACCTGCCGACCGGACCACGGACCGACCCGGTGACCGGACCCCGGACCGCATCGGTGACCGGACCGCCGACCGTATCGCCGAGTTGGAGGGCCGCCGGACGCGGGCGGTCGCGACCGGCGGGCCCCGGCGCCGTGGCGAGTACGGCGCCCGGGAGCGGATCGATCTGCTGCTGGACGCGGGCTCGTTCACGGAGACGGGCCTGTTCGTGCGGGCCCGGCCCACCGGGGACACCGCCCGGCGCCCGTACGGCGACGGCGTGGTCACCGGGCACGGCACGGTCGACGGCCGTCAGGTCTGTGTCTTCGCGCAGGACTCCACGGTGTTCGGCGGCAGCATGGGCGAGGCCTTCGGCGAGAAGACGATCGCGCTGATGGACCTCGCCCTGAAGACGGGCTGCCCGGTCGTCGGGCTCAACGACGGCGGTGGCGCCCGCATCCAGGAGGGCGTCGCCTCGCTCGCCCTCTACGCCGAGCTGGTGCGCCGCAATGTGCGGGCGTCGGGGGTGATCCCGCAGATCTCGGTGGTCCTGGGCCCCTGCGCGGGCGGGGCCGCGTACTCCCCGGCCATCACCGACTTCACCGTGATGGTGGACGGCGCCTCGCACATGTTCGTCACCGGCCCCGATGTCATCGAGACGGTCACCGGGGAGCGCACCAGCGCCGAGGAGCTGGGCGGCGCCCGCACCAGCAACACCGTCAACGGCAACGCCCACTTCCTCGCCGCCGACGAGGTGGACGCCCTCGACACCGTACGCGACCTGCTGTCGTACCTCCCCGCCAACAACCTGGAGCGGGCCCCGCGTTACACACCCGGGGCCGCGCCCGCGGGGCGGTGCCTGGACTCGGTGGTGCCGGACCGGCTCGGGCAGGTCTACGACATGCGGGACGTGCTGCGCGCGGTGGTCGACGACGGTGAACTGCTGGAGGTGCAGGAGCTGTTCGCGCCGAACATCATCTGCGCGTTCGCGCTGGTCGAGGGCGCCTCCGTCGGGGTCGTCGCCAACCAGCCGCTGCACGCCGCCGGGGTGCTCGACATCGACGCCTCCGAGAAGGCGGCGCGGTTCGTGCGGTTCTGCGACGCGTTCGGCATTCCGCTGCTGACCTTCGCCGACGTCCCCGGCTATCTCTCCGGCGTCCGCCAGGAGCAGGCCGGCATCATCCGGCGCGGCGCGAAACTCCTGTACGCGTACGCCGAGGCGACCGTTCCCAAGGTCACGGTGGTGGTGCGCAAGGCGTACGGCGGCGGCTACGCGGTGATGGGCTCCAAGCATCTCGGCGCCGACATCAATCTGGCCTGGCCCACCGCCCGGATCGCCGTCATGGGCGCCGAGGGCGCGGTGGGGGTCCTGCACCGCCGGGAACTCGCCGCCGCGGCCGACCCCGAGGCGCTGCGGGCCAGTCTCGTCACCGCGTACGAGGGGACCCACGGCACCCCGTATCTCGCGGCGGAGCGCGGCTATGTCGACGCCGTCGTCGCCCCGCGCGACACCCGCGCCCACCTCTGCCGTGCCCTGCGCGCCCTGCGCGGCAAGCGCGCCCCGATGCCGGAACGCCGCCACGGCAACATCCCCCTCTGACCGGGCCCGCCACAGCTGTCACCGCTCTGCCCGCAAGCCGTCCCCCGCGACGTGAGGAGCCATGCCCCATGGACAACCGCCGCCCCCCGCTCGCGCCCGCGTTCCGCAGTCTGCCGGAGTATGTGCGGCACTGGGCCGAGACCGTGCCCGACCGCCGGGCGTTCACCTTCGTCGACCATCCCGCGCCGCACTCGCGGGGCGTCCACCGCACGCTGACCTGGCGCAGGCTGCACCTGCGGACGCGGGCCGTGGCCGCCCGGCTGGCGGCGGAGGCCGAGCCGGGGGAACGGGTCGCGGTGCTGTGCCCGCAGGGGACGGAGTACGTCACCGCGTTCCTCGGGGCGCTGGCCGCGGGGCTGGTGGCCGTGCCGCTGTATCCGCCGGGTCTGCCGGGGCAGGGCGACCGGCTGGCGGCGGTCCTGGACGACGCGGGCCCGGCGGTCGTGGTGACGACGGGGCACGTCCTCGCCGAGGTGCGGGAGTTGTGCGCGGACCGGGCGGTACGGGTCGTCGCCGTGGACCACATCCCCGACGCCGCCGCCGACGACTACGGGGGCCGGCCGTCCGCCGCCGGGGCCGGGCAACGGACGTCCGCCGCCGACGACACGGCCGCCGTCGCGTACCTCCAGTACACCTCCGGCTCGACCCGCACCCCGGCGGGCGTGGAGATCACGCACGCCAACGTCGTCGCCAACGCCCGCCAGGCGCTGTCCGCCTACGGCGCGGACACCCATCCGGTGACCTGTGTGGGCTGGCTGCCGCTGTACCACGACATGGGGCTGGTGCTGAGCGTCGCGGCGCCGGTGGTGCGGGGGGTGCTGTCGGTGCTCATGGACCCGGTGGCGTTCCTGCGCGAGCCCGCGCGCTGGCTGCGGCTGCTGGCCGCGCATCCGCGGGCGCTGAGCGCGGCGCCCAACTTCGCCTACGACTACTGCGCCTCGACGGTCACCGAGGAGCAGAAGGCCGGGCTGCGGCTGGACGGTGTCGCCGCGCTGATCAACGGCAGCGAGCCGGTCCGCCCCGGCACGGCCGACCGTTTCCACGCCGCGTTCGCCGCACAGGGTCTGGCCCCGGAGACGCACTGCCCGTCGTACGGATTGGCGGAGGCGACCGTCTTCGTCAGCGCGGCCCGTCCCGGGCGGCCGATGCGCGGGTTCGCGCTCGACCGTGACGCGCTGACCGCCGGCAAGGCGCTGCCCGCCCGGCCCGACGATCCACGGGCCGTGCTGCTGGCCGGCTGCGGCGCGCCCGCGGGCCAGCGGGTACGGATCGCCGATCCGGTGTCGAGGGTCGCGCTCGCGGAGGGCGAGGTCGGCGAGATCTGGGTGCAGGGCCCCAACGTGGGACGCGGCTACCGGAACCAGGACCGGTCGACCCGGCGGGTCTTCGGCGCCGTCCTCGCGGAGGTCACGACGGGTCCGGGCGAGTGGCTGCGCACCGGTGACCTCGGGACGGTCCTGGAGGGGCAGTTGATCGTCACCGGCCGGCTGAAGGACCTCATCGTCGTCGACGGGCGCAACCACTACCCGCAGGACGTGGAGGGCACGGTCCAGGACGCGCATCCGGCCGTACGGCGGGACCGGCTGGCCGCGTTCGGGGTGCCGGGCGGCGGCGGGGAGCGGGTGGTGGTCGTCGCGGAGCACCCGCGGAACGTGCCGCTCGCCGACATCGACGTACCGGGTCTCGTGCGGACGGCGCGGGCGGCCGTCTCCGCCCGGCACGGGCTGCGGCTGTCCGACGTGGTCCTCGTGCCGCCGGGCACGGTGCCCCGGACGTCCAGCGGAAAGGTCGCGCGGGCGCTGACCCGTGAGCGGTATCTGGCGGGCGCCTACGCGGTGGGGGTCGTGGGATGAGAGTCGTGGGGGACGGCGAGGGTGCCCCGGCGCGGCCGGTGGCCGTCGAGGAGGGCGCGCTGCGGCGGCTGATCGCCGAGCGGGTGGCGGGGTGGAGCGGGACGGCCGCCGAGGACGTGCCCATGGACCGGCCGTTCACGGATCTCGGGATGTCCTCGCGGGACGCGGTCGTGCTGGCCGGGGAGCTGTCGCGGGCGACGGGCCGTGAGCTGCCGCTGACCCTGCTGTGGGAGGCGCCGACCGGGGACGCGCTGGTGGCGTGTCTGCGCGGGGCGGAGGCGGGCGGCGTCCCGGTCGCGGTGCCGTCCTCGAACGGGCCCACGGAGGCCAGGGCGTCCACGGCACCCGTGACCTCGGACAGGCCCGTGGCGCCCGGTGAGCCGGTCGCGGTCGTCGGGATCGGCTGCCGCCTGCCCGGGGGTGTGCACGGCCCGGCCGACTACTGGCGGTCGCTGCTGGACGGCGTGGACGCGATCCGGCGGGTCCCGGAGGACCGGTGGCGGGACTTCACGCCGTATCCGCCCACCGACGCGCTGCCGTACGGCGGCTATCTGGACGATGTCGCCGGGTTCGACGCGGACTTCTTCCGGATCACCCCGCGCGAGGCCGCGGTGATGGACCCGCAGCAGCGGATCCTCCTGGAGGTGGTGCGGGAGACCCTGGACCACGCCGCCGTCCCGGCCGGGTCCCTGGCGGGCAGCGCCACCGGTGTCTTCGTCGGGATCTCCGCGCCCGAGTACGGGCAGCTCACCGGTGCCGACCCGGCGGCCGTCGATCCCTGGGCGCCGGCCGGCGGGGCGCTGAGCGTGGCGGCGGGCCGGCTGGCGTACGTCCTGGACACCCGGGGGCCGAGCATGGCCGTCGACACGGCGTGTTCGTCGTCCCTGGTGGCGGTGCACCAGGCGTGTGTCAGTCTGCGCACGGGCGAGAGCGATCTCGCGATCGCCGCCGGGGTCAATCTGCTGCTCTCCCCGACCGTCACCGTGGCGTTCCGGCGGGCGGGCGCGCTCGCGCCGGACGGCCGGTGCAAGCCGTTCTCGGCGGCGGCCGACGGTATGGGCCGGGGCGAGGGCTGCGCGGCGGTCCTGCTGAAGCGGCTGTCCGACGCGGAACGGGACGGCGACCGGATCCTCGCCGTCGTCCGGGCCACCGCCGTCAACTCCGACGGCCGCTCCAACGGTCTGCTGGCGCCCAACCCGGCCGCCCAGCAGGCCCTGTTGAGCACCGCCTACGCACGGGCCGGTCTCTCCCCGGCCCGCGTCGACCACGTCGAGGCGCACGGCACCGGCACCCCGCTCGGCGACCCGATCGAGGCGGGCGCGCTCGGCGCCGTCCTCGGTACGGGCCGCGACCCCGACCAGCCGCTGCTGCTGGGCTCCGTCAAGGGCAACCTGGGCCATCTGGAGTCCGCCGCGGGCATCGCAGGCCTGGTGAAGACGGTCCTCGCCCTCCACCACGACCTGATCCCGCCCTCGCTGCACTGCGCCGAGGGCAGTTCCCTGGAGGGCGACGCACGACTGCGGGTCGTGACGGAGGCCGAACCCTGGCCCCGGTACGGCGGGACGGCCACCGCCGGGGTCTCCGGGTTCGGGTTCGGCGGCACCAACGCCCACGCGGTCCTGGAGGAATGGCGGCCGGGCGCCCTGCTGCCGCCCCCGGCCGAGGAGCCCCCGGCCCGCCTCCATCTCCTCTCCGACGCCGACACCGCCCGGGTCCGCGACACCGCCGGCCGGCTCGCCGACTGGCTGGACACCCCCGAGGGGAGCGCCGCGCACCCGGCCGACGTGACCCGCACGCTCGCCGGGCGGGCGGGGCGGGGGCCGGCACGTGCCGCGGTCCTGGCCGGTGACCGTGCCGAACTCACGGACGGGCTGCGCGCGTTGGCGGCGGCGCGGCCCCACGCACGGGTCATGGTCGAGGACCGGGATCTCGTCGGGCGGGGCCCGGTGTGGGTCTTCTCCGGGTACGGCAGCCAGTGGGCCGGCATGGGACGGCGGCTGCTCACCGAGGAGCCGGCCTTCGCCGCGGCCGTGGAGAAGCTGGACGCGCTGCTGGCCCCCGAGTGCGGGGTCTCCCTCTACGACCAACTGTCCTCCGGTGCCTCGTCGGACCGCCTGGAGGTCGCCCAACCCGTGCTCCTCGGCATGCAGTTGGCGCTCGCGGAGCTGTGGCGCGCGCACGGGGTCGAGCCCGTCGCGGTCATCGGCCACTCCCTGGGCGAGGTGGCCGCCGCGGTGTGCGCGGGCGCGCTGGAGGTGCCGGACGCCGCCCGTGTGGTCGCCGTCCGGGCCCGGCTGCTCAGCGGGCTGCGGGGTGGCGCGATGGCGGTGGTGGACCTCGACGACCGCGAACTCGACGCCCTGGAGCGGGACTTCCCGGGCGTCCAGGTCGCCGTGCACTCCTCGCCCCGCCAGAAGGTGGTCACCGGGGACGAGAAGGCGGTGGCCCGGCTGGTGCGCCGGCTGGAGGCGGAGGGGCGGGCAGCTCGGGCGATGCGGGTGGCCGGGGCGGGGCACTCCCCCCAAGTGGAGCCGCTCCTCGCGGAGTTGACAGCGGAGCTGGCCGACATCCGGGGCGGGCGCCCCGAGGTCCCCGTCTACTCCACCGTGCTGGACGACCCGCGCGGCGACTGCGTGTTCGACGCCGGGCACTGGGCGGCCAATCTGCGGCGGCCCGTGCGTCTGGACCGGGCCGTCGCCGCGGCGGTCGCCGACGGTCACCGCGCCTTCGTCGAGATCTCGCCCCACCCGGTGCTGACCCGGGCGGTCACGGACACCGCCCCGGGCGCCCTCGCCCTCGGCACCCTCCACCGCGACGCCGGCACCTCCGCCGACTTCCTGACGCGGCTGGGCGCCCTGCACACCGCCGGTCTGCGGCTCCCGACACCGCCGGGCCGTGTCATCGACCTGCCCGGACCGCGCTGGCGGCATGTGCGGCACTGGTGGACGGACGGGCGGGCGGGGGCGGCGAGGGAGGGAAGGGAGGAGAGGGCCGCGATCACGGAGAAGGGTCGCCCGGCCGGCGCCCCCACGGCCCACGGACCCCATGGACCTCACGGACCCCACGAACCTCACGGACCGGGTGAGGCTCCCGTGACCGACGAGGGCCGGACCCCGCACCACACCTCGGTCTCCGCCCGCCTCTGCCACCACATCGCCGCCGTCACCGGCCACCCACCGGCCCGCGTCACCCCGGCCACCGCCCTCGCCGAACTGGGCCTCGACTCCCTGATGGCCGTCCGCATCCGCAGCGGTCTCGAACGCGAGCTCGGCATCGACCTCCCCCTGCGCGACCTGCTGGGCGCCGCCACGGTCGGGGACGCCGCCTCCCGCATCCGGCCGACGGCCCGGCGGGCGCTGCCGGGCGGGTCGGTGGACTCCGGTGACGCGGGGCGCACGGCACCGGCCCGCGCCGACGCCGGCGCCGGCTCCCCGAGGCTCACCCCGTCCGGTCCCCACCCCTTCCTCCGCCCCCTCCGTCCCACCGGCCCGCTCCCCCCGCTCTTCCTCGTCCACGCCGCAGGCGGGACCACCGACGTGTACCGCGCCCTCGTCGAACAGCTCGGCGGGCAGCGGCCGGTGTACGGGCTGGAGCGGATCGACGAGGCCCGCACGGTCGTCGAGAAGGCACGGCGTTACGCCGAGGCGGTGACGGCCGCGTACCCCGACGGGCCCTGTCTGCTGGGCGGTTGGTCGTTCGGCGGCTTCGTCGCGCAGGAGGCGGCACGGCAGCTCACGGCCGCCGGACGGGACGTGCGCCTGGTGGCGCTCATCGATTCCGTACGACCGCTCCCCCACCCCGAGAGCACACCGGCCGACCGGATCCGCGCCCACTTCACCGGCTTCGCCCGTCATGTCCTGGACGCGTACGGGGTCGAACTGGCCTTGCCGTACGACGAGTTGGCCGCGACGGAGGACGACGGCGAGCGGGTCGACACCGTGCTGCGGGCGCTGCGCGAGGCGGTGGACGTGCCGCGGGCGGCCCTCGACCACCAGCGGTCCTCCTATCTGGACCTGCGGATCGGAGAGGCCCACCGGCCGGGCCGGTACGAGGGGCGGGTGGTGCTGTACCGGGCCGCGGAGCCCGCCCCGCACACCGTGCGCGACCCGGCGTACGAGCGGGACGACGAGGGGCTCGGCTGGGACGAGGTGTGCCCGGCTCTGAGCGTCGTCCGGGTCCCGGGGCACCATCTGTCGCTGCTCGACCCGCCGTACGTCGACGCGATCGCCACCAGTCTGCGGCGGGAGTCCGTCCAGGACCGTCGCTGAACCGAGCCGAGGAGAGCCGCCATGTCCGTCCCCGACGAGCGCACCGTCCGCATCGACCGCGCCCCCGCGCCGTCCCGTCGTGCCGTCACCAGAGCCGCCGCCGTCACGGGCCTGGCCGCCCTCCTCGGCGCCACGGCCACGGGCGTCGCGTCGGCGACCGCGCGATCCGTCACCCCCGGGTCCGTCGCCCCCGGGTCCGTCACCCGCCTCGGCCCCCGCACCCTCGACGTCGCCGTCCCCTCCGCCGCCCTGGGCCGCAGCGCCCCGGTCCGGCTGATCCTCCCGTCGTCCTACGACACCCACCCCACCCGGACGTACCCCGTGCTGTATCTGCTGCACGGGGCGCACGACGACCACACGTCCTGGACCCGGGAGACCGACATCGAGGCGTTCACGGCGGGCCGGGAGCTGATCGTGGCGATGCCGGACGGGGGGCCGACCGGCATCCCGAGCGCCTGGCGCAGCGGCCCGGACTACGAGACGTTCCAGGTCGACGAGGTGCCGGCGCTGCTGGCCCGCGCCTACCGGGCGTCCGGGGTCCGGGTCGTCGCCGGGGTCTCGACCGGCGGCTACGGCGCGATGGCGCACGCGGCACGGCACCCGGGGCGGTTCGCGGCGGCGGCCTCGTACAGCGGCATCCTCGACACGACCGCGCCCGGTGTGCCGACCCTGGTGGACGCCATCGTGGCCCGGGAGAACCTGGCGCCCCTGTCGCTGTGGGGCAACCCGGTCCTGAACGTGCTCACCTGGCGGGACTTCAACCCGCGTTCGCGCGCGGCGGGGCTGCGCGGCACCGCCCTGTACGTGTCGAGCGGCAGCGGGGTGTTCGGCGGTATCGGCGACTGGCTGCCGGAGGCGCTGGAGAGCGCGCTGTGGCCGTCCGCCCACGCCTTCACCGACACACTGGCGCTGCTGCGGGTACCGGTGACGACCCACTTCTACGCGGGCGGAGGGCACGGCTGGGCCTACTGGAAGCGGGAGTTCGGCGCGTCGTGGCCGATGCTCGCCGGTGCGCTGGGGGTGCCGGCGTGAGGGCGGTACCGGCGGGGAACGGAACGGAGCGCGGAGGTCGTACGTCCTACCCAGGACCTGCCCCGCGCCCCACGGGCACCGGCCCGCGGGTGAGCCGCTTCCGGGTGAAAGGAGGGCCGGCCGTGGCTGCCCCCACCCCGCCGCACGGTGTACCGGACGGGCCCGGCGCCACCTCCGTACCGCCCGAACTGGCCAAGCTGTTGCGCGACCAGTTGGAGGTCGTCGCCGACCAGGTGGAGGAGGAGGTGTGCAGGCAGGTCCCGGAGTACGCCGCCCGGTCGGCCGACGGGGCGAGCCGCGCCCTCCTCAGATCCGGGGTCGTACAGGCGCTCACCCTGTTCGTCGACCACATCGCCGATCCGCACGCCCGGGGAGACTCGATCACCGCGATCTACCGCGAGCTGGGACGCGGCGAGGCGCTGGAGGGCCACAGCCTCGAAACACTGCAGTCCGCGCTGCGGGTCGGCGGGCTGCACGCCTGGCAGCAGTTGAGCCGCACGACGGAGGAGCTCGGGCTGGACTCCGCGGTCATGGCCGGACTGGGTGAACTGGCGTTCCGGACGGTGCACGAGGTGGCCGAGGCCGCGGCGGCGGGGTACGCGGAGGGGCAGTTGCGCGGCACGGACGAGCTGGAACGGCGCCGGGGGCGGCTGCTCGCCCTGTTGCTGGGTGAGGGGCCGGTGCTGCCGGAGGCGGTGCGTGACCTGGCGCACGGCGCCCGGTGGTCCGTGCCGACGCATGTCGCGGTCGTCGTCCTCGCGGCCTCCCCCGACCAGTGGGGGGAGCGGCCGTTGGCCGCCGCCGGGGCGCTGGTGGACATGGGGTCCCGGCCACCACGGATGCTCGTGCCCGACCCGGGCGGCTCGGGTGGCTTCGGCGGCCGGGCGTTCACCCTCGCGCTGCGGGGGCGGCCGGCGGCGATCGGGCCCTCTGTTCCGCTCACGGAGGCCGCCAGATCGCTGCGCTGGGCCACCCGTGCGCTCGGGTTGATGGGGCGCGGCATCCTGCCCCGGCACGGTGTGGTGCGCTGCGCCGACCATCTGTCGACCTTGTTGCTGCACAGCGACGAACCGATGCTCGCCCGGCTCCGGTCACAGGCGCTGGCCCCGCTGGACACGGTCGCGGAGGGGCCTCGCGGCAGGCTCGCCGAGACCCTGCTGGCGTGGCTGCTCGGCGGCAGCAATGTGCCCGATGTCGCCGCCCGCCTCCATATCCACCCGCAGACGGTCCGCTACCGCCTGCGTCAGCTGGAGAAACTCTTCGGTGACGCCCTGCACGACCCCGGCACCCGGCTGGACCTCATTCTCGCGCTGCGCGCGGAGGCCCTGCGGAACGACGACACGTTCACCGGATAAAAAGCCCCGCACCCCGCCGGACTCACCTGGGCACAAAAAGAAACTCCATTCCTGAATTCCTGTCCATAACAGTCGGCGTGACACAGCGAATATCTTCGGGACGTCCTTTCCACAGGCGCACTGAGCGCCCCACCCTCAAAGGATCCCCATGCGTATCCGCTTGTGTCTCGCCGCGCTCTCGCTGGTCGGCGGGGCCGGACTGGCCACTGTCTCGGCACCCGCGGCCACGGCCGCCGCCTGCACGGACATCGACGTCGTCGCGGCTCGCGGCACGTTCGAGCCGGGCACGCTCGGCTTCATCGTCGGCGACCCCGTGTATTCCGCGCTGCAGAAGAAAATCACCGGCAAATCGCTGTCCAGCTACCGCGTGAACTATCCCGCGGACCTGTCGCCCACCTCGGCCGCGCAGGGCAACGCGGACCTGGTGAACCATGTCCGGAGCCAGGCCGCTTCCTGTCCGAACCAGCGTTTCGTTCTGGTCGGCTATTCGCAGGGCGCGAACGTCGTCGACAACTCCATCGGTATCAGCAGCGCGGGCGCGGTGGTCGGCAGCCCCATCGTGGCGACCATTCCGGCCGCGCTCGAACCGAGGGTGTCGGCGGTGCTGCTGTTCGGCAACCCGATCCGGGCCATCGGCAAGAGCGTCACCGGCGTCTACCAGAGCCGCACCATCGACTTCTGCGCGGCCGGTGACCCCGTCTGCGAGAACGGCGGCGGTGACGTGGGCGCGCACCTCGGCTACAGCGCGAACGCCGACGCGGCGGCGGCCTTCGCCGCGACGAAGGTCTGAGCCCGACCCCACCGCCGGTGGACGCGAGGTGAAGGGCCCGGGAGGAGAGATCCTCCCGGGCCCTTCTTCCCTGGGGTGATGAGGACACCCGCTACGCGGGGTCCCGCGCGAACTCCGTCAGGCTCGTCGAGACGGGCTCGGGACGGCCGTTGTTCTGGATGGGCGCGGCGGTCAGCACGTCCAGGTGCTGGTAACCGTCGGCGATCACCGGGTCCAGGTCGGCCGGGACCCGGCCCGCGAGCAGTCCGTCGCCCGCGAGCACGGTGAGCGTCGGGTCGGCGGTGAGCCCGTCCGGGTGGACGACGAGCCGCTTCACCTGCGGCGAGCCGGCGAACTGCAGATCGGTGACGAGCTTGGTCGGGAAGTACTGCTCGGTGAAGTCCAGCGGCTGCCGGGCCATGCTGCGGGCCAGCTCCTGGATGTCGGTGACCTCCTTGCCCGCGTCGGTGAACGGGGTCCCGTCGGCCGACCGGTACCCGGGGTCGTCGGCGTCGCCCACCCGGTCGTAGTTCCGCCAGGTGTAGAGCGGGCCGCCCGGCCGGTCGGGGATGGCCTTGTACTCGCTGCCGAACAGCGCCGGTCGCTCCTCGCCCCCGTTGGCGACGGGGAAGTTCTTGTCGGCGACCGGTCCGCCGTCGAAGAAGCCCACGCTGCTCTGGAGGAACGCCAGCGGTACGGAGTGGTCGTCCATCAGGGCGCCGAGGATCGCCTCGTTGGTGAGCCGGAAGTCGCGGACCGCCGGGGTGCCGGAGAGGAAGGTGGCGGTGTCCTCGGAGAACAGGAAGCGGTTGGTGACCTCGATGTTGGTGTTCAGGGGGAGTTGGTCCGGCAGGGTGGCCTCGCCGTCCGGGTCCTGCAGCGCGCCCAGGCCGGCGATGGCGAGCAGCGTCATCATCTCCGGGTTGAGGAGGACCGGGGCGGAGAGGGTGCGCGAGAGCAGTCCGCTGTCGAGCCCGGCCTGCACGGCTCCGTAACCGAGTCCGATGTCGGGCAGGTTGGTGTCGTCCGGGATGCTGCCGCTCAGATCGGCGAGCGAGGTGGAGACGGTGGTGTCGAGGGCGAAGTACCCGGCGCACTGGTGGTGTCCGGCGTCCGCCGTGGTGGCCGGGTTCCCGTCGAAGTCGGCGGTGGCGAAGTAGCCGGTGATCACCCCGCCCAGCGAGTGCCCGCCGCACAGCACCTTCTCCTCGCGCACCCGCCGGTCGGGCAGTTCGGCGGTGAGCAGGTCGTACTGGTCGCGGACGGTCCGCTCGATCCCGAGCTTCGCCATCCAGCCCAGGTCGGCGTTGCCGACGTACCCGTCGAAGGTTCGGCCGGCGACCTGCTTGTCCCGGTAGTAGTAGTCGACGGCCGTGCGCTGGTCGCCGGAGGCCACTCCGGTGCGGTCCTCCAGGCAGTTGGAGCGCCGGTCCAGGGCCCAGAACTCCACGTGCCGCCCCTGTGCGGCGGCGCGGGCGACGGTGTTGCGGGCGACGCTGTCGAAGGCTCCGGCGCCCTCCAGGATGCCGGGCTGGGCGACGAGGATCCGGTCGGCGTCGGCCGAGGCCGCCGGTCCGTCGGCGGACCGGTAGCGCAGGTACGACAGCCAGTCGCACGCCGCCGGCCGCGCCCCGAAGGACGCCGGCAGCGGCGCTCGCACACGTACCAGCGTCTCGGTCACGCCGCCGACCGGACTCGTCGAGGCCACGGCCGTCTCGGTCCGCGCGTCGTCGCCCCGGGCGTCCGGCGCGGCTCCGGTCAGGGCCGCGACGGTCAGCAGCGCCGACAGCGCGGCACCGCGCAGCGCTCTCAGGTTCTCTCCCTTGCTGCGACTCGTGTTCATGCTGGGACGGTAGGACCGCGTGCGCGACCCCACCGCCCCATGCTCACAACAACGCAGCCACCGCTGACCCCTTTGTCACCAGGCACCAACCACCGCTGCCGCCATGCGACTTGGACGGGCCTACAGTCCGTCCGCCACCATCGCGGAGACGATCCGCACATGCCGGTCGGCCGCCGTGCCGGAGAACTCGTTGTCGTAGTTCAGTCCGTACGGCCAGAAGTGGCCTCCCCCGGTGGAGATCTTCGCGCCGGCCCCGTCGTACTGCCGGACCAGCGTCGTGGCCCGCGACCCGGTCCAGGTGCCGCTGCCGCCCAGCCGCGACCAGCCCGCGCTGGTGCCCACGCCGAGGGTGTGCGCGATCTCGTGCAGCGCGGTCCGCTCCTTCATATAGCTGCGGTTGGAGCCGAAGCGGATGGTTCCGTTGATGTTGCCGTCGGCGGTGGGGACGCCCGGCTCGTAGCGGACGGTGATGGTCTTGCCGAGGTCGCTGAGGTTGTTGTAGCGGGAGACGGCCGCGTTCATGGCGGCCGTGATGGCGGTGTACGCCGACTGCTGGTCCGCCGTCGGGTTGCTCGCCCGGACGAGGGTCCAGGTGATGGTGGCCGCGGCGGCCCGCGGCGCGGGCACGGGCGGGGGCTGCGGGGCCGCCTGGGCGACGCCGGGGCCGGCGAGCAGTGCGGCGGCCAGCGCCGCGGTGACCAGTTTTCCGCGCGGTGAGTTCATGGGAATGCCTCCAGCGTTCGTGGGGGGGGAGGAGGTTGGGGGGAATTCCTGCACACCAGGGCTAGAAAGCGCTTTCAGTTTCCTGAATGCTAAGCACGTGTTTTGGGCATGTCAACGAAATCGCGCCGCCTCAGTGGTGTGGAAAGGAGTGTCGTGACCCCACGACATCGCATCGTCCGGTCTCTGGCGTCCATGGCCCCGTTGGTCCTCGGCGCGAGCCTGATGGCCGCGCCCACCGCGAGCGCGGACACGACGGACACGGCCACGGCCGCCGCGGCGGCGAACGCGGTCACCGTCCGGATCGACCCGTCGTACCAGCAGCAGAAGTTCGAGGGCTGGGGCACCAGCCTGGTCTGGTTCGCCAACGCCACGGGGAACTACCCCGAGCCCATCCGAAGACAGCTTGTCGACATGCTGTTCGGCGAGGACGGGCTCGGCCTGAACATCGCGCGCTACAACATCGGCGGCGGCAACGCCCCCGACGTCCGCAAGGACTACATGAAGGCCGGCGCGACGATGGACGGCTTCTGGAAGGCGCCGGAGGGCACCACCCGGCAGGACATGGAGTGGTGGGACCCGGACGACCCGGACCACTGGAACTGGGACGCCGACGCGGGCCAGCGCTGGTGGGTGGACCAGATCAAGGACAAGGTCGACACCTGGGAGGCGTTCAGCAACTCGCCGCCCTGGTTCCAGACCGTCAGCGGCTATGTCTCCGGCGGCTTCGACGCGAACACGGACCAGATCCGCGCGGACCGCGTGGACGAGTTCGCCACGTACCTGGTGAAGGTAGCCGAGCGCCTCGAGCAGAAGCACGGCATCGACTTCGACACCATCGCCCCGCTGAACGAGCCCAACACCAACTACTGGGGCACCCAGATCGGCGCGAACGGCCAGCCCACCGGCGGCCGTCAGGAGGGCGCGCACGCGGGCCCGGCGCTCCAGCAGAAGGTGCTCCTCGCCCTCGACAAGGCGCTCGAAGGCGCGAGGACCGACGCCGAGATCTCGGCGATGGACGAGACCAACCCGACGATCTTCACCCAGAACTGGAACGCCTACGACGCCTCCGCGCGGGCCGCGGTCCCCCAGCTCAACGTGCACACCTACGGCACCGGTATGCGCACCAGCGCCCGGGACATCGCCAAGGGCGCCGGCAAGAAGCTCTGGATGAGCGAGGTCGAGGGCACCTGGGGCACCGGCAGCGACTTCACGAGCATGGAACCGGGCCTCGGCATCGCCACCCGCATGGTCGACGACATGCGGGAACTGGAGCCCTCCGCCTGGGTGTTCTGGCAGCCGATCGAGGACTCGATCCCGCAGGCCGCGGCCGGCAAGAACTGGGGCAGCATCCACGTCCCGTTCAACTGCACGGCCACGGACACCCTGGAGACCTGCCCGATCCGGGCCAACTCCAAGTTCCACACCATCAGGAACTTCACCCACCACATCCGGCCCGGCGACCACTTCGTGAAGGTCGACGACCCCTCCAGCGTCGCCGCCGTCCGGAAGTCCGGCCGCTCGGCCACCGTGGTCCACGTGAACGGCGGCACGACCGCCCGATCCGTCACCCTGGACCTCTCGCGCTTCCGCAAGATCGACGCGGGCGCCACCGTCACCCCCGTCGTGACGAGCGCGGGCGGGGCCCTGGTCAAGGGCGCCCCGGTCCCGGTGACCGACCGCTCGGCCACTCTCGACGTCCCCGCCAAGTCCGTCACCACGTTCCTGGTCGATGGCGTCCGGGGCGCGGACAAGGACGCCGCCCTCGTCCAGCCCGGTCACGTCTACCGCCTCCAGGGCGCGCAGAGCGGCAAGGCGTTCGCCCCGTCGCAGGACGGCACCGGTGTCGTCCTGCGCACCACCGACGCCGCGAGCGCCCGGCAGCTGTGGTCGATCGAGCAGCTGACCTCCGGCACCGGCAACCGCGAGCGCTACGCCCTGACCAACGCGGAGACCCGCCGGCGGCTCGCCGTGCGCGACAACCAGGCCGTGCTCGAAGAGGCCACCGGCGGTGAGGTGCCCGAGGCGGCGCAGTGGCTCATGTCGACCACCGGCGACGGCAGTTGGACGTTGGTGAACGCCGCCACCGGCCGCCTCCTGGACGTCACCGGACAGTCGTCGGCCGACGGCGCCAAGGTGTCCACGTACACCCCGACGTCGGCGGACAACCAGCGCTGGGCCGTGAGCGACGAGACCGTGCTGAGCACCGAGCGGGCGGAGGCGTTCACCGTCCCGGGTCTGCGGCCGAAGCTGCCCGAGACGGTGACCCCGGTGGTGCGCGACGGTGCCAGGGGCTCCCTGCCCGTGGTGTGGGAGCTGCCGGCGGACCGCAAGTGGCGCAAGTCCGGGACCGTACGCGTCAAGGGTGAGGCCACCGACGTCCTCGGCCGGAAGGTCCCGGCGGAGGCCCTGGTCACCGTCGACACGATCGCCTCGACGGTCCCCGGCCGCGCCAAGACGTACCAGGGGGGCGAGCCGGAGCTTCCGCGCTCGGTCGTCGGCGTCGGCCGGGACGGCGGTCGGACCGCCCTCCCTGTGACCTGGGACCAGGCACCCGACGGGGCGTTCGACGAGAAGGGCGTCGTGACCGTGACCGGAAGGGCGGAGGTCGTCGACGGCTCCACGGTCGACGCGACCGTACGCGTCCAGGTCACCGGGGCCTCGGAGACCAACATCGCGCCCGACACGGGCGTGACCGTCGCCGCCACCTACACCGAGAGCGGCTACTCCGCCGAGCGGCTGCGCAACGGGAACACCGCCGAGAAGGCCTGGTCCAACTGGAGGTCGGGCACCAAGAACCCGTCCGACACGATCACCTTCGGTCTGCCGAAGGCCCGCGACCTGAGCCGGATCGTCGCCCACTTCCACCGTGACGGCACCAACGTCTCCTTCCCACAGAGCCTGAAGGTGCAGGTCAGGGCGGTGGCGGACGGCCCGTGGACCGACGCGGGCGACTCCGTCGCGGTCGGCACGGAGGGCACCCCGGTCGTCGAGGTCCCGCTCGACGCGGGCCCGGTGACCGGTGTGCGGGTGGTCATGACGGCACGTCAGGGCGGCTACATCACCATGGGTGAGGTCGAGGTGTTCGCCAAGTCCCCCGGTGTCTCCTCGGACGCCGCGGCCACCGCGATCGAGGTGGCCGGGAAGGGGATCGAGTCCTTCGACCCCGACACCACCGCCTACCGGGTGGCCACGGCCGACCCGAGCCGGGCGGAGGTCACGGCGACGGCCCGCGACCCGTACGCGACCGTCGAGGTGGACCGCGTCGGCGACACCTCGGCCGTCGTCACCGTGACGAGCGAGGACGGCTCACGGACCCGGGAGTACCGGATCACGCTCGTACGACCCTGAGGTGAGCGGCAGCCTCGTACGACGCTGACCCGACCGGCGGGGGCCATGAGCGGGCCCCCGCCGGTCACTTGCCCCCCGGGGGTTGGTCAACTGCTCGCGCAGGCCGCCCCGTCGAGGGTGAAGGCGGCCGGTGCGGGGTTGGTCGCGCCCTTGCTCCCGATGAACCCGACCGTCACGGAACCCGCGGCCGGGATGGTGTTGGTGTAGGCGACGGGCTTCACGCTCACCGCGCTTCCGCTCTGGGTGGCGGTCCCGCCCCACATGTTGGTGACGGTCTGGCCGCCGGCGAACGTGAAGGCCAGGGTCCAGCCGCTGACGGCGGTGGTGCCGGTGTTGCGGACGACGATCTCGCCCTGGAAGCCGCCCGGCCACTCGTTGGTGGCCCGGTAGGTGACCGCGCAGTTCCCGGTGGGCGTGGAGCCGCCCTCGTCCGTGGTGACGTTCACCGTGGCCGAGCGGTTCGACCGGTTCCCTGCGGCGTCGCGGGCGTAGACGGCGAAGGTGTAGGCCGTGTCGGCGGTGAGGCCGGTCAGGGTGACGGTGGGGGTGGTGGAGGCGGCGAGCTTGGTCTCGGTGGAGCCGGAGACCCGGACGACGTCGTAGCCGGTGACGCCGACGTTGTCGGTGGCGGCGGTCCAGGAGAGCGTGGCCGAGGTCGCCGTCACCGCCGAGGCGGTGGGGGTGCCGGGGGTGCTCGGCGCCTGGGTGTCGCCGGGGGTGCCGCCGCCGAAGACCGTGGCCTCCTCGGCGGTCTGCGCGATGCCGTTGACGCCGTTGAAGATCCGCTGGCCCCAGGCGCTGAGCCGTGTGGGGTCGAAGCCGATCGACAGATCGAGGACCGGGTCGGTGTTGCCGCTCCACGACCAGGCGAGATAGCCGAGGTCGAGCTGCTCGGCGGCGGCCATCATGGTGTCCTCGTCCGGGTCGCCCCACTGGTCGGCGGGGCCGCCGAACTCGCCGATGAGCAGGGGCAGTCCGGCGTTCACGAAGGCGTTCAGATAGTCGGTGATCTCCGCGGCGGTGTCGAAGACGCTGTACATGTGGATGGAGAAGATCAGGTTGCCGGTGGTGTCGGCCTCGTACACGGACCGGGCGTTGGCGCGCATGACGCCCTGCCAGTCCTGGCCCCAGTTGGGCGCGTCCACCATGATCGTGTGCTGGAAGCCGGCGTTCCGCAGCTTCTGCACGGCGGCCTTGGTGGGCGCGGTCCAGCCCTCGGGGTTGGTGTTGCCCCAGGGCTCGTTGCCGATGTTGACGATGACGTAGTTCTCCTCGCCGGCGAGGACGTCCTTGAGGCTGATCCAGTAGTCGGCGGCGTGGTCCAGTGTCCCGGCCGCCGCCTCCTCGCCGTATCCGGTGGTGTCGTGCACCTCCAGGACGCAGATGAGCCGGTTGGCCTTGCACTGGGCGACGACGTTCGCCACGTCGGCGGGGCTGTTCCTCGTCCAGCGGTGCCCGTCGGAGAGGACGACACGGACGGTGTTGGCGCCCAGCGCCTTGATGTCGGCCAGCGACCGGGTCTGACCCGGGTACCAGGTGTGGGCGTGGTTGACGCCGCGCATCACGAAGTCGTTGCCGTTGGCCTCCCGCAGCCGGCCGTCGTCGATGTGCAGGCCGGTGGCCCGGACGTCGGGCGCGGACTGGGCGAGGGCGACGGCCGGGGCGAGGACGCCGAGGAGCGTGAGCGTGATCAGGCCCGCGAGCGCGGTCAGGAGGGTGCGCGGGAGACTCCCGCGTGGTGTGCTTCTTCCGGTTCTCATCGCGACTCCAGGTGGGGGTGGGCGCCGAGAAGTTCAGGCATCGAAACGGTGTGGGGGGTGGGATGGGTTCATGGGAGCGCTCCCATGAACCCATCTCGCCCCGTACACGTCAACCCTGCGCGCGTGCTCAGCGCCTGAGATTCGCACGCACCGCCGCCGCGACCACCGCGTCCCGCTCGGCGCCGGTGAACCGCCCCTCGGCCACCCACGCCTCGGCGAGGGCGCGCACCGCCCGGACGAAGGCCTCGGACGTCGCGAAGGGCGCCTGCGCCCAGAGCACGTCGAGGAAGGTCGCACCGTCGCCCCGGGCCCGGTTGGGAACCCCGGAGGCGGCCGTGCCGAACACCACGACGGGCTCGGAACGCCTGAAGTACGCGTGGTAACGGAGGTCGTTCCCGGCGAAGAACGGCGCGAGGGTCAGCCCGTGCGTGGTGAAGTGCAGCGGCCTGCCCTCGGGGCGGAGCACGTCCGCGAGATCGCCGCGCAGGGTGAAGTCCTTGTAGAAGGAGAAGTTCCGGAACCCGGTCTCCGCGCTCTGCGCGACCAGCAGCAGCGGGCCGAGGAACACCGACTGGACCGTGGGATCGTCCGGCGCCCGCTCCACCCGCAGCCGGTAGGGCGCGGAGATCCCGACCCGGTCGCCGCGCCGCCAGGTCCGGCTGAGCGTGAGGTACGACCCGGGCACGGCGTCGACCCGCTGCCGGACCCCGTTGACCGTCACGGTGAAGCCGCCCGTGGCCCAGGACGGCACCCGCAGCCGCAGGTCGAACGTGCCCCCGCCCTCCCGGAACGTCAGCGTGCGCACGCCCTCGGCCGGATAGGCGCTCGACTGGTCCAGCACGAGCCCCCGCTCCGGCCAGCGCAGCGTCGAGGCGAGGTAGAGGTTCACGTAGAGCGCGTCGCCGTCGGCGGAGCGGAAGTACACCGAGTCCTGGTACTTGGTGTGGTTCTCCATCCCGGTGCCGCCGCAGCAGGTGCCGGTGTTGCCGTACTCGCGCACCACCCCCGGGCCCATCCCCACGAAGTAGGTGACCTCCGGGCTGCCCGTGCTCGCCGCGTCCCGGCGGGAGGCGAGGATGTGGTTGGTCAGCCCCCGCTCGTAGTAGTCCATGTGCGCCGCGTCCGGCTCCCGGAAGAACAGCTGCCGGCTGAGCTTGAGCATGTTGTACGTCGCGCAGGTCTCGGCGTTCTTGTCGTCCAGGGTGGCCGCGATCGCGCCCCGCGCCTTGAACATCTCGCCCTGCCCGGTGCCGCCCAGGCTGTAGGTCCGGGGCCCGACGACCATGCCCCAGAAGTTCCGCGCGGCCTCGGCGTACCGCTCCTCGCCCGTCTCGTCGGACATCCGCAGATACCCGGTGAACTGCGGGATGTGCTGGTTGGCGTGGCGCCCGTCGAGGATGTCCCGGCCCTGGGCGCAGGCGTCGAGCAGCGCGGTGTTGTCGAAGCAGCGGGCGGCGGCGAGATGGGCCGCCCTGCCGGTGAGGGCGTACAGGTCGGCCATCACCTCGTTCATCCCGCCGTACTCACCGGCGATGTAGATGGACCACATACGGTCCAGCTGGGCCTTGGGCAGCCCGCCGAGCCTGCTGTGGACCCAGTCGCCCATCTTCGAGGCGATGGTGAGGGCCTGGGCGTTGCCCGCCAGGGTGTGCGCGTCGAGCAGACCCCGCATGATCTTGTGGCAGGTGTAGTAGGGCGCCCAGATCGTCGGGTACGTCGTGTAGCTCTCCAGCAGGACGAACTGCGTCTCCGGGTAGGCCGCCAGGAAGCCGGGGTGACTGGGTCTCGGGTTGCCGCGCTCGGCCAGCGCGGTCTGGCACTCGCCCAACGCGCCGACCAGATAGTCGAGTTTGGTCTTGAGGGCGGCCTCGCGGGTGTCCGCGTACGCCTGGGCGACGAGGGTGAGGAAGTGGCCGCCGTAGTGGCCGCGCAGATTGCCGTCGGCGGTCTCCCAGCCGCCGGGCGGCCGGGCGCCACGGGTGTCGAGGCCGGCGTTGGCGCGGAAGACCGCCAGGATGCGGTCGGCCGGGTAGGAGCGGGCGTAGTTCAGCATCAGATCGCGCTTGGCCCGGAACACTCCGTCGCCGAGGGTGACCTGGTCCAGGGGGAAGGGGCGGACCGACCAGGTGGCGGGGGTGGGCAAGGAGGCCGCGGCGGCGGGCCGGGCGGCGGCCTGTCCGGCGGGGGCGGCGTGCGCGGGCGAGACGGCCTGGGCGAGCGGGCCGACAGCCGCGGCGCCCGCGGCGAGGCTCAACAGCCGTCGCCTGGTGGGGGGTTGGGACATGCTCTCTCCTCCGATCTGCGGTGGTGCGGGGTGTGGGGGCTGGAGAAGCGGTCACGGCGGCCCTGTCACGGTGACCGTGCCGGGGCCGGTGGTGGTGCCGTCGGTTCTGTCACGGTGACCGTGGCGGTGGCCCGGTACGTCGTGCCCGCCACGGTTCCCGTCACCTCGAAGGTGCCGGGTTCGGCGTACCGCTCCGGCTCCACCGGGTCCCAGGTGACCTCGGCGCGGCTGTCCTTGGAGCCGTCGTTGTACGTGGCGACCACCGTGGAGGGAAGAGCGGGCGCCCGGCCGGTCCGGGTGGCGACGCGTTCCTCGGCGATGCTCGTGATCTCGACCGCGTCGGTCCGCCGCACCCACACGGTCGCGGTGACGGGCCGCGCGGCCCGCTCGGCGATCCCGGTGACCCGCACGCTCGTACCGCCCTCGGCGACCTGCTCGTCGGTGAGGGCGGGCCAGACGACGGGTGAGCGGGCCGTGGTGCCGTCCCCGTACACGAGCGTCACCTCGCCGGGGAGTTCCGGGACCGTGCCGCGCGGGGTCGGGACATGCACCTCGCGCACGGCCTCCGGGGTCTCCGCGTACACCTTCCACTCCTGGACGCCGAGCGCCAGGTTCGGATGCCCGGTGAGCCGGGCCCGCACGGCGGTCGTGGTGACGGGGGTGAAGGTGGTCCGGTTGTAGCCGTCCTCGGCGGTGCCGTAGCCGCTGGGCGAGGCGACCTCGCGCCAGGTGTCGCCGTCCCGGTACTCGACGACCCAGGACGCCGGGACCCCGACGCCGTCGCCCGCGCCGGGCTGGGCGTCGCGGAAGAAGTACAGGTCGGAGCCGTCCACCCGGACCGGGTCCGCCCAGGTGTACTGCACCCACTGGGTGCCCTTCTGCGGCCAGCTCCCCCAGCGCGGGGCGTCGGAGGACGAGGCGGGTTCGCGGCCGTCGTTGATCGCGGCCACGGACTCCCAGCCGGAGGTGTGGGAGGCGGTCGGTGTCGCGAAGGGCGCCACGTTCACCTGCCCGCCGGACAGCCCCTCCGCCTCGACGACGACCTTCTTCGACGTGGTCGACGTGCCGTCGGTGGCGGTGAGTTCGAGGGTGTAGGTACCGGCCGCCGTGAACCGGGCGACGGTCGTCGGGGCGGTCGGGTCGTCGAGGATGACCGTCCCGCCGTCCGGGCCGTCCGTCGCCCTCCACCCCGCGGACAGCTTCCCCTCCGGGAGGCCGTCGTCCTCGACGATGCCCGTCAGCCGCACCTGGCCGGGACGGCTGTACGTGGTGTCCCGCCATGCCTCGACGTACGGCGCGTGGTTGCGGGACGCCGGGGGCCAGACACCCGTGTCGAAGGCCTGGAACTCCTTCAGACCGCTGGTGTGGCCGTCCCGGTGCCGCATCAGCACCCGGAGTTTGCGCGTCGTCACCTTCTTGAAACGCACCTCGTTGAGATTGGCCCGGGGGTTGACGGGGGTCTTGGCGGGCCGGGACACGTCCCTCCACCGCCCGTCGCCGTCCTCGTACCGCACGGTGTAGAGCGCCGGTTCGGTGTAGCCGCCCGGCCGTTTGTCGGCGGCGAAGTACAGCCGTACGTCGTCGACGTCCCGCGCCCGCCCGAAGTCGACCTCGTACCAGTCCTCGTCGTTCCCCGAGCCGCGCGCGCCCCAGTGGGGTTCGTTGACGGTGAAGCCGTCGACCGCTCCGGCCACGCCCCGTCCCTCGGCCGCGTGGGAGGCGCGGGCGTCGGCCCCGGCGGCGAGGTTGTCCGTGGCCGTGCCGGTCAGGTCCCGCCCGGCCTTGGCGAACAGATCGGTGACCCGGTCCTTCCGGCCGTACGCGACGTCCTGCGGGGCGGCGACGGTCGTGCGCAGGCCCGTGGTGCGGGCCTTGGCCCCGCCCCCGTCCGGGAAGGTCACCCTGCGGGTGACGGGGTCGTAGACGAGACGGGTCAGCCGGTCGGCGGTGAGGGCGAGCCGGCCGTCCAGGTAGAGGGAGTAGCCCTCGGGGACCTGCCGACCGTACGGCCGTTTCCCGTCCCCCGGCTCGTCCCAGATCACCGCCACGTCCGTGCCCCGGTAGTTGATGTCGGTGACGGCGAAGTGCGGCCAGTCGACGTCGATCGGGGACAGCTCGATCCTCCGGTCGTCGCGTGGCCGGAAGCCCATCGCGTCCTCGATCACGGTCCAGTTGGTGGTGCCGAGGATGGTGTGGTGGATCCAGGAGCGGTAGCCGATCTTCTGCGGGTCGGCGCTGCCGTCGGCCCAGAACTCGTTCTGGTCGGGCCACCGGTTGTCGCCGTCGACGTAGTGGGCCCAGGCGTTCCAGGAGAGCAGCTTCTTGTACCAGGTGCGGTCGATGTACCGGTTGGGGTACTTCCGCAGCACCGAGGAGAGGAAGCGGAAGGTGACGGTGGAGTTGATGACCGAGAAGTTGTTGCTCCCCGGATGCCCCTGCTCGGCCGCCTCCGCCTTGTCGGCCTGGTTGGCGGTGAAGAAGGGGAAGACCGGGTACTGCTTCGCGTCCGCCCACAGCCGCAGGGCCTCGACGTACTGCGGGTCCTCGTCGGGCGTGGGCATCAGGCCCACGCTGTACGGGTAGTAGTTGTTGATCTCCTTCCAGGGCACCAGGCTGTCGCTCGCCACATGGCGGTGCTTGAGCAGCTTGTCGTCCGGGTCCCAGAGGTGTTCGAGGACCGCGTCCTTCACGCGCTGCGCGATGCCGCGCAGTTCCCCGGCCTTGGCGTCCTCGCCGAGCAGGTCGTAGGCGCGGGCCGCCGCCAGGGCGTTGCTGTACACGTACGCCGACTCGGCGCGGTCCAGGTTCCCCGGTTTCCAGTCGAACGACACCGCGTCGGCGTCGTTGCCGGTCATGGCGCCCCAGTCGTACTCGATCAGCCCGTTGCCGTCGTGGTCGTAGGCCGCCAGCTGGCCTTTGACGTCCTTCTCCGCGTACCGGGCGAGGTTGCGCGGGATGCCGTCCGGACCGCCGTGCACCTGGTAGGAGCGCCAGGCGGCCTCGGAGATGTACTGGGTGTAGCTGTTGGACCAGTTCTCGGGATCGCCGGGGTTGTCGGAGTACTTGCCGCTCTTCGACACCTCTCCGGCGGACACCCACGGCCCGTACGAGTAGCTCGGATCGCGCAGGTACTTGAGGTCGTCCACGAACATGCCGACGGTCAGCGCGATGGCGTTGTTGTAGCCGAGCACGCCCTCCATGGAGGTGGGGAACTGGTAGTCGCCGCCCGGGATGTCGGCGTCGAGGTAGTTGTACCGCAGCAGCCACCAGCGGTAGTAGAGCGTCTTCTCGATGTTGTCGTCCGGGAGGTCCATGAACGGCAGGTTCTCGGCCCACCAGCGGTTGTAGGCCTGCACGTGTGTACGGAAGGCCGCCTTCGGCGAGGCCTCGCGCACGGCGTCGTACGCGGGCCGGGAGTCGGTGATCTCCTCGGTGACGAAGCCGAGTTGGACCTTGGCGGTGACGGTGCGGCCCGCCCGGACCGTGAGGGTGCGGGTGAGTGTCCCGCCCTCGGGGGCGAAGCCGTCACCGCTCAGCCGGGGGAACACGGTCGTGAGGTTGTTCCTCGCGGCCACCGTGCCGGTGAGTTCGCGTCCCTCCGGGGTCGCGGTGTACGGGGAGGAGGCGCGCAGGGTGAG
The DNA here is from genome assembly GCF_020010925.1 of Streptomyces griseiscabiei. Lineage (NCBI taxonomy): Bacteria > Bacillati > Actinomycetota > Actinomycetes > Kitasatosporales > Streptomycetaceae > Streptomyces > Streptomyces griseiscabiei. The sequence continues at coordinate 2,406,599 of NZ_JAGJBZ010000001.1, forward strand.
CGCACGGCTCCCGGTCCCGGTGTGGGAGAGGGCGAGGTTCGTCACGGCCACATTGGCGTCGGTGATGAACTTGGTCTGCACGACCTTCAGCCCGGTCGCCGCGTGGGTGAACGTGCTGCGCCAGTGACTGGGCGTCTGCGTACGGGAGTCGACGTCCTCGCGGAGGGTGAGCCGTTCCCCGTCCACGACCAGGTCGACCGTGTACGCGGACCGGTTGTCGATGCTCTCCCAGTACGCGACCTTGCCGCCGAAGCCGAGCGGGGCGGGGTCGTGCTCCTTCATGAACACCGCCCGGCCCCGGGTGAACAGCCAGTCCCCCGCCGGGTCCTCGCCCTCGCGGGCCAGCATCCGGTCCATCCAGAAGTCGGTGCCGTTCCCGGCCCTGCGGTCCGCGTCGTACTGGGCGCGCATCGTGCGGCGGACCGTGAAGCCGGCGGGCAACTCCGGTACGGGATCGGCCGATCCGGTGTAGACCGGGTACCCGACCGCCGGGTTGTCCGCCTCGGCCGGAACGGCGGCGGCGAGGCCGACGAGCACCCCGACGGCCAGCGCACCGGCCAGGGTCGCGCGCCACCGCCGTCTTCGGGGTCCGCGCACGGTCACCTCGCCTCCCCCGTCGGCAGCCACACCCGCATGGTGGAGGGCCCCCGTTCGGCCCAGGAGTGATAGGGCACGAGGACGATCTCGGCGGGCTCGGCGGGCTCGGCGGGGCGCTTCAGGGGTTCGTACGGCCAGGCCGCCTCGTCCCGTTCCGCGCGTGCGGCGATCTCCCCGGCGACGACGACCGTGCCGCCCGTGCCCTCGGCACCACCCGGCCCGTCCGCCGGCTCGACCGAGGTGTCCACCCGTACGGCGTCGACCTCGTGCCCCGCCGGGAGGTCGACGGACTCGGCGCAGTACACCAGCGGGCCGCGCTGGACGGCCACCGTGCCGCGTACGGCGTCGATGCGGGGGTCTGCGTGGATCCAGCGCGGGGCGACCGGGAGTTCGAGGCGTATCTCGTCGCCGGGCCGGAAGACCCGGGTGAGGGACGCCGTGCCCGGGGCGGCCGGGCGGTGGGTGCCCTCGGGGTCGGTCAGCCGGGCGGGAGCACCCGCCGCCCAGGCGGGCACGCGCAGCGACAGGGTCCAGGGGGCGGCCGGGGAGCGGACGATCCGGACGGTCACGGTCCCGTCGGACGGGTAGTCGGTGCGGATCCGCAGGGCGACGCCCCGGCCGCCGGTGAGGGTGGTGGCGATGTCGGCGTCGGCGTACTGGTGGAGCTGTACGCCCTCGTCGTCCGCCGTCGCGAGGTAGGCCGGGAGCTGGGCCAGGGTGCGGGCCACATTGGTCGGGCAGCAGGACACCGCGAACCAGGGGGCGCGCATCCCCGAGTCCGCGCGCGGGCTGTCGGCGTCCGCGCGCGGCGTGCTGCCCCGGTGCCGCCGGTGCAGGGTGTTGGCGTAGAAGAAGGACCGGCCGTCCTCGGCCGGGGAGGTGGCGACCACGTTGAACAGGGTCCGTTCGACGAGGTCGGCGAAGCGGGGTTCGCCGGTGGCCAGCAGCAGCCGCCAGGCGAGCATCACGGAGGCGACCCCGGCGCAGGTCTCCGAGTAGGCGCGGTCGGGGGGCAGGACGAAGTCGGCGCCGAAGGACTCGTCGCGGTGGTGCGAGCCCATGCCGCCGGTGAGGTGGGTGCGGCGGGCGACGGTGGCCTCCCACTGCCGTACGACGGCGGCGAGCAGTTCCTCGTCGCCGGTCTCCACGGCCACGTCGACCGCCCCGGCGGCGAGATAGAGGGCGCGGACGGCGTGGCCGCGCAGGACGGTGGCCCGGCGGACCGGGATGTCGTCCTGGAAGTAGGCGGCGCCGAACTCGCCCTCGGTGAGGGTGCCGTGGCCGCGTCGCTCGACGAACAGGGCGGCCTGTTCCAGGTAGCGCTGCCGGCCGGTGAGCCGGGCCAGTTCCACGAGGGCGGACTCGATCTGGGGATGGCCGCAGAAGGACTCGACGCCGCCGGGGCCGAAGGTGGCGCAGACTTGGTCGGCGGCCCGCTCGGCGATCTTCGCGAGTTCGCCCCCGCCCCGGGCACGGGCCTGGGCCACCCCGGCCTGGATCAGATGGCCCTGGCAGTACAGTTCGTGGCCCTCTTCGAGGTCGCTGTAGCGGGCCGGCTGCCCCGGTCGGCCGAAGGCGGTGCTCAGATAGCCGTCCGGGTCCTGGGCGGGGGCGACGAGGTCGGTGAGGGCGGTGACATCGGCGTCCAGCGCGGTGCCGTCGCCGTTCGCGGCCCCCCAGGACATGGCTTCGAGCAGCTTGTAGATCTCGGAGTCGGCGAACTCCCTTCCCCGCCGGTCCTGTTCGATCCTGCCCTCGACGGCGGCCCGGAAGTTCCCGGTCCAGCCGACCCGGTCCATCCAGTCACGGCAGTGGCCGAGCGTGGCGGTCGTGTTGGTGTGCCGTCGCCGGGCCCAGAAACCCCCGGTGATCCTGACCTCGTCGAGGCCGAGCGGCCTGAGCCGGCCACGGGTCGGCGCCACGGGCAGGACGGATGACGTCACCGCGATCTCCCTCACCTGTTCATGCCTTCGGTTCGTCCCTTCGGTCGGTGATCGGTGCAGGTCGGAGGTGCCCGGGGACACCGTGCCTCAGCCCTTGAGCGCGCCGGACATGAAGCCCCGGACGTAGTGCCGTTGCAGAAGCAGGAAGAGGAGCAGACAGGGCACGGCGAGGACCACCACGCCCGCCTCGGTCGCGCCGTAGTCGACGGCGCCCATGCTCTGCTGCCGCAGGTTGGCGACGGCCAGCGGCAGCGGCGCCTTCTCGCTGTCGGAGACGAGGATCAGCGGGGCGATGAAGTCGTTCCAGGCGGCGAGGAACGCGAACAGCCCCACGGTGATCAGTCCCGGCCGTACCGCCGGGAGGAGCACCCGGCGCAGCGCGCCCGCCGTGCCGCAGCCGTCGACGAGCGCCGACTCCTCCAGCTCACGCGGCACCGCCTCGAAGGAGATCCGCATCATGAAGGTGGCGAACGGCAGCTGGAACATGGCCAGCACCAGGCTCAGCCCGATCAGCGAGTTCTGCAGCTGCAGTCTGCCGAGCAGCACGTAGAGCGGGATGAGCAGGGTGGCGTACGGGACCATCAGGATGGCCAGGGTCAGCAGGAACAGCAGGTTCTTGCCGGGGAAGTCGAAGCGGGCGAAGGCGTAGCCGCCGAGCAGGGACACCCCGAGGGTGAGGGCGACGGTCAGTGCGGAGACGACCGTGCTGTTGAGCAGGTACTGCCACAGGCCCGCGTCGTACTCCAGCAGCGTCCGGTAGTTGCCGAGCCCGTACCCCGCTTCCTGCGCGGTGCCGGGCTGTGGGCTGACCGAGGCCCAGGTGTTCCACAGCAGCGGGAAGAGGAAGATGACGGCCAGTCCTCCGGCGACGACGTGGTACGGCGTACGGCCGAGGGCGCGGGACAGCACGGCGGATCCCCTCTCATCAGGTCTCATTGCTCGTCGGCGCGGCGCAGACCGCGGAACTGCAGGGCGTTGAGCAGGAGCAGCACGGCCAGCACGATGATCGACAGGGCGGCGGCGGTGCCGAGGTCCAGCCGCTGGAAGGCCTCGCGGTAGATCAACTGCACGACGGTGACGGTGCTGTTGTCGGGGCCGCCCTTGGTGAGGATGAAGAACTGGTCGAAGGCGAGCAGCGATCCGGTCACGCACAGGAGCAGGGTGAGCGCGAGGGACGGGCGCAGCAGGGGCAGCGTGATCGAGCGGAAGATCTGGGCGCGGCTCGCGCCGTCCATCCGCGCCGCCTCGTACACCTCGTGCGGGATTCGCTGCAGGCCCACCAGCAGGATCAGCATGTAGAACCCGGCGAACTTCCAGACGATCAGGAACACCGTGGACAGCAGCGCGGTGGTCGGCGTACCGAGGAAGGACACCTCGTCGTCGGCGAGACCGAGTGCTCGCAGGAGGTCGCCGAGCGGGCCGGTGGTCGGGCTGTACAGGCCCCAGAAGAGCAGGGAGGCGGAGGCCAGACCGAGGGCGCCGGGCAGGAAGTAGACCGTGCGGTAGAAGCCGGCGCCCGGCCGTGACTCCTGGACCAGCAGGGCGAGCAGCAGCGCCAGGCCGAGCAGGACGACGGTGACGACCCCGGTGTAGAGGAGGGTGAAGCGGACTGCGGGCCAGAACAGCGGGGCGTCGGTGATGTCGGTGTAGTTCTCGGGGGCGTTGACGCCCCGGTCCCCGGTGAGCAGCGGCCAGTCGCTGAGCGACATCTGTCCGACGAGGAGGAGGGGCAGGACGAAGAAGACGAGGACGAACACGGCGGTCGGGGCCGCGTAGGCGAGCCCCTGGACCTTGCGGGACCGCCACCGGGGCGCCGCCGCGCGCGGCGGGCGGCCGGCCCGGCCCCGGCGCTCCGGCCGGGCCGGGTGCGCGGCCGGCGCGGACTCCGCCACCTTCACCTGCATGCCTCTCCTCCGTCGACGGTCGCGGGATCCGTGCATGGGGTCTGCGCCGGCCGGTGGGACCTCAGTCGGCGAGGGACTTGCTGACGGCGTCGTTGTCCTTGTCGACGGACGTCCCGTCGCCGAAGACCGCGTCGCGCATCAGGGTCAGCCAGGGCCCGTTGGGGTCGTTGAAGGTCTGGCCGAACTTCAGCGCGTACGGGGTCCGTCCGTCGGCGACGAGTTCGTTGATGGTGACGAGCCGGGGGTCGGCGTCGGAGTACTTGTTGGACGCCAGGTCGGTGCGGGCCACGACGTCCTTGTGCGCGGCGACGACGTCGACCTGGGCCTTGTCGCCGAGGGTCCAGGCGAGGAAGTTCCAGGCCTGGTCGGCCTGCTCGCTGGTCGCGGAGATACCGATGGCGTCGCCTCCGACGAAGGTGGACCTGCCGCCGTCGGGGCCGGGGATGGGGGCGACACCGAGGTCGAGATCCTTGGGCATCAGTCCGAGCGTGGTCGACGGCATCGGCATCACCCCGACCTTGCCCTTGGGGAACACCCCGGTCCACGTCGTGCCCGTCTCGTCCTTCGCGCCGGGCGCCACGATGTCGTCGTCGACCCAGCCCCGGTAGGTGTCGTACACCTTCTTGGCGGTGGCGGAGGCGAGCAGCGCCTCGGTGCCGTCCTCGTCGAGGACCTCCTCGCCGCCGGCCCAGATGGACGGCCACCAGGTGAAGACACCGCAGCCGCCGCAGTTGCCGCCGAAGAAGGTGCCGTCGACGCCCTTGCCGAGCGCGTCCACCGCGCGGGCCTGCTGGTCCCATTCGGCGAGGGTCGTGGGCGGCTTCTCGGGGTCGAGCTTCGCCTTCCGGTACAGGTCCTTGTTGTAGAAGAGCACCGACAGGTCGAGGGTGTGCGGCACCACGTACTTCTTGTCCTCGTACGTACCGGCCTTGATGTGCGACTGGGCCAGTTTCCCGGCGAAGGGCAGGGCGTCGACGCGTTCGGTGAGGTCGGCGAAGAGGCCGCTGGAGGTGTAGTTGGGGACGAAGACCACGTCGGAGGCGAACAGGTCGGGCAGGTCCTTGGAGCCGGCGGCGGCGCCGACCTTGGCCTGGTAGTCGTCGGTGGGGACGACGGTCAGCTCGACCTTGTTCTTGTGGCTCGCGTTGTACGCCTTGACCAGGGCCTCGCTCTGCGGCCGGGTCGCGGCGCGGGTCCACATCGTGAGCGTGGCGCCGTCGTCGGCGCCGGTGGCGTTCGCCGCGCCGCCGCCTCCGCCGCCGTCCGAACCGCCGTCGCCCGAACCGCAGGCGGTGACGAGGCTCGCGGCGGCGAGCAGTGCGACGGCCCCGGTGGCGAGGCGGCCCGCGCGGCCATGTGGTCCGACCGTGCTCCCCATGTTCGATCCCCCTTGTTTCGCGGCAGGCCGTGCGGGGCCCGCCGGTCGGGACGGTGATGTGGTGGCACTGAACCGAGAGAAGGGAACGAGAAGAGCTGGAAGAACGGGAACGAAAAGAAACCGAAAAGGCTTTCTGAGACGCTAGGACGCACTCGAACACCCGTCAATCCCCTTGCAGAGAGCGGTTGTCGGCGACTCTGCCGGTGCCGCACAGAAACGCGTGGCAGCATCGTGACCGAAACGTTTCCCGTAAGCTTCGGGGTGGCGCGTGTCATCCTCGGCGAGGTCGGCACGTGTGGCGAGACAGGAGATCACCCATGGCACAGGCCACCGGCCCCTCTCGTTCGCAGCCCGCCACGCTCGGCGACGTCGCCCGGCTGGCGGGCGTCTCGATCGCCACGGCGTCCAAGGCGCTCAACGGCCGCAGCCAGGTCCGCGCGGAGACCAGGCAGCGGGTCGTCGAGGCCGCCGAGCGGCTGTCGTTCCGCCCGAACCAGGTCGCGCGCGGGCTGCTCGCCGGGCGCACCGGCACGGTCGGGCTGATCACCAGCGACCTGGAGGGCAGATTCGGCATACCGATCCTGATGGGCGCCGAGGACGCCTTCGGCGCGGGCGAGGTCGCGGTCTTCCTGTGCGACGCGCGCGGCGACGCGATCCGTGAACAGCACCATCTGCGGGCCCTGTTGGGCCGCCGCGTCGACGGTCTCATCGTGGTCGGCAGCCGCACCGACCCCCGCCCCTCCCTGGGCCGCGAACTACCGGTCCCGGTGGTCTACGCCTACGCACCCTCCGACGACCCGGAGGACTTCTCCGTGGTCCCGGACAGCATCGGCGCCGGGCGCATCGCGGTGGACCATCTCCTCGCCTGCGGCCGCACCCGGATCGCCCACATCACCGGCGACCCCGGCTATCTCGCCGCGCAGGACCGGGCCCAGGGGGCGCGGGCCGCGCTCGCCGACGCCGGGCTCTCCCTGATCGGCGAACCCCGGTTCGGGGCCTGGTCGGAGGGGTGGGGGCGGGCCGCCACCGCGATGCTCCTCGACCGCCATCCCGACATCGACGCCGTCCTGTGCGGCAGCGACCAGATCGCCCGCGGCGTGATGGAGGTTCTCCGCGAACGCGGCCACCGCGTCCCCGACGACATCGCCGTCATGGGCTTCGACAACTGGCAGATCATGACCACCGGCTCCCGCCCACCCCTGACCAGCGTCGACATGAACCTCGAACAGGTCGGCCGCGTCGCCGCCCACGCCCTCTTCACCGCCATCTCCGGCACGGCCCACACCGGGGTGGAGACCCTCCCCTGCAAGGTGGTGATCCGGGGGTCGACGGCACCGTTGTCGTGAGGAGTGGCGCGGGGCCGGGTCAGCCGCCTGCGGCGCCCCGGGCGACCGCTTCCGCGAGGACGGCCGCCACCCGGCCGGGGTGGGAGAGGTGCGGGGAGTGCCCGGAGGGGACCCGCACACGGTGCGCGGCCCGCGCCGCCCACTGTTCCTGGACCGAGGGCGGCAGCGCCCGGTCCTCGGTGGCGACGACGTACGTCACGGGGACGTCCGTCGGCGCGGCGCCCAGCTTCTCGGTGAAGGCGCGCGTGCCCTGCCAGTTGAGGCGCGCGACGGCCTCGGCGGTCAGAGCGGGATCGACGCCGCTGAAGACGGACTCCGCCGGGTCCCCCACTCTGACGGCGAGCCCGTCCGGCGAACGGGTCCAGGTGGGCGGGAAGTCGCCGCCCATCCATTCCGTCATCGAAGTGCCGGGGTCCAGGGCGAACGCGGCGATGAGGACGAGCCCGACGACCCGGTCCGTCGCGGCGGCGGCCCACGTGGCGGGGACACCGCCGTAGGAGTGGGCGGCGAGCACAACGGGCCCTTCGACGGCCTCGACGGCGGCACGGACGGCCGCCACGTCCTCGGTCAGCCCCTGGGCGGCGGCGCTGTCGGGGTCGCTGCTGGGCAGTCGCACGGCCCGGGAGGCGACGCCGAGCGCGGTGAGCCGTTCGCGCAGCGGGTCGAAGATCCACGGGGTGTGCATCGCGCCGTGCACCAGCACGACGGTGGGGTTCGTCAAGGGAAGTCCTCAGGTGCGGAAGGTGGGTGAACGGGTGGGCGGGCGAGCAGCGCCGTTCGGCCGGCCGGCGGGGCGCGACGCCACGGATTCCCACCCTTCCGCGCGGACCGCGCGCCCGCGAGGTGGAACCGCGACCGGCCATGGTCGAACGGCGACAGGCACCGCTGCTCCCCGCTGCCTCCGACGCAACGGGCGCCCCCTCACCGACGGGCGGGCGGCACGCCTCACTCCCGCCGGGACCCGGCCGTCCGGTGCGACCCGGCCGTCTCCCCCGCGACGTGCCGGGAGTCGCGGAACGCCCCTGGTGTGGTGCCGACCTGCCGGGTGAAGAACTTGCCGAAGTTCGTCGGTTCGGGGAAACCGAGACGGCGGGCGATGGTCGCCACCGGCTCGTCGGTGTGGGCGAGCAGCCGCCGCGCCTCCAGGGCGACACGGCCGTCGATGACGTGTTTCACGGGCTGCCCGGTGGCGGCCGTGCAGGCGCGGGTGAGGGTCTTGACGGTGTAGCCGAGGCGATGGGCGTAGTCGGCGGCTCGGCGGGTGCCGGCGTAGGAGCGCTCCAGCTCGGCGCGGAAGCGGGCGTAGACCTCGCCGCCGGCGCCCGGGGCGGCGCCGTCGTCGGAGTGGGGCAGCCGGTCGATCCGCAACAGCACGGTGGCCAGCAGGAGTTGGAGGATCTCCGGCGACACGGTCCCCTCCGGCCGGTCGTACTCGGCACGCAGCTGCCCCAGGAGGGTGGACAGGGCGGTGTACTCGGGCCCGGCGCCCAGTTGCCTGCAGACGGTGCCGTACCAGTCGTTCATCAGCCGGCCGGCGCCGCCGGGGCGGGGAGGGAAGGACGGGGTGAAGAGCAGGTGGGTGCCGTCGGTGGTGCCGGGATCGGTGAAGCGCTGCACCTGGCCGGGGCGGATCCACAACAGGGTGCCCGGACGGCAGGGATGGGTCACGAAGTCGACCGTGTGCTCCCCGCTGCCCCGGGTGATCAGAGTCAGGGTGTGGAAGCCCACCCGGTGGACGGCGTCGGGCCGGCCGCCGGGGCGCCGGCGTCGTCGGTGCAGGGTCGCCAGGTCGATGATCTCGAAGCCGGGGACCCGTTCCCGCGGCGGGTCGAAGTCGAGCCGGGGGATCGCGCCGCCGTGTGCGGGGTCTCCCGGGAGGCCGCCCGCCGGGGCGCGCGAGGAGGCGCCGCCGGGAAGGTCCACAGGGGTCACCGAGATCTCCAGATGTCCTCGTTCCACCATGCCGGGTCTTCAGCGTATCTCGCCCGCCTGCGGTTTTCCGAGGAGCCTTGAGGTCATCGAGGCGACGCACGGCCGCCTCCACCACAAGGAGCACTCGTATGAACGGCACGGTCACGGTCCTCGACAAGGGCGCGGTCCGCATCCACAGCTACATGTCTCCGGCGGACACCTTCCACACCACCACCCAGCTGATCGAGACCGCGGCACGGATCGTCGCGGTCGACGCCCAGCTGCTGCCGGCCTACGCGGACGAGGTGGCCGCCTACGCCCGGGGGCTCGGCAAGCCGCTGGACCGGCTGATCGTCACACACGCCCACCCGGACCACTACAACGGCGCCGCCCGCTTCGGCGTCCCCGTGCACGCCCTCGCCGAGGTCCGCGAGCAGATCCTCGCGCGCGGGGACAGCGTGCTGCCCACCGGCCCGGTCATCCCGGTCACCGACTTCACCCCGGACGTGGTCCTCGTCCCGGGCACCGAGGTCATCGACGGTGTCCCGTTCGTCTTCGAGGCCGTCTCCGGCGGCGAGGCCGCCGACGAACTCCTCGTGAGGCTGCCCGAGCAGGGCGTCCTGGTGGCCCAGGACCTCGTGTACCACGACGTCCACCTCTACCTGGGCAACAACGACATCGACGGCTGGCAGCGGGCCGTCGACGCGCTCGCCGCCGAGCCGGGGTACGACACGATCCTCGCCGGCCACGGCCTGCCCGCCGGTCCGGAGATCTACGACGGGGTACGCCGCTACCTCACGGACGCGCGGGAGCTGCTCGGCGACGACGGCGAGGCCTACAAGAAGGCCATCGTGGACCGCTACCCCGCGCACGTCGGCCCGTTCCTCATCGACATCGCCAACCGCTCCCTGTTCGGCGCCGAACACTGAACACCCGCCCCCGCCCGCCCGTTCGTCCCCTTCCCCCCTCCCTCACCTCACCGCCGGCCCGCGTCCGCACGGGCCGGCGGACGAAGCCCTGGAACGGACATGCCCGGAACATCCCGGACCGGCGCCGCCCCCGAAGGCGCGGCCCACCCACCAGCGCGGGACGACCGCCCCCGCGGACTGCCGCTCGTCCTGGTCCTGGGCCTGCTGACCGCGCTGGGCCCACTCACCGTCGACCTGTATCTGCCGGCCCTCCCCCAGGTCGGCGCGGATCTGGGCGCCTCACGGGCCGTCACCCAGCTCACCCTGACGGCCTTCATGCTCGGCATCGCCCTCGGGCAGCTGGTCGTGGGCCCGCTCAGCGACACCCTCGGCCGGCGCCGGCCCCTGCTGACCGGCCTGACGGTCTACGTGGCAGCGAGCGCCGCGTGCGCGCTCGCCCCGGATGCGGGCGTCCTCGTCGGCCTGCGGCTGGTGCAGGGGCTGGCGGGCGCCGCGGGCATCGTCATCGCCCGCGCCGTCGTCCGCGACCTGTACGACGGTCTCGGCGCCGCCCGGCTGCTGTCCTCCCTGATGCTGGTCTCCGGCACGGCACCGATCCTGGCCCCCGTACTCGGCGCCCAGTTGCTGCGGCTGACCTCCTGGCGCGGGGTGTTCGCCACCCTCACGTTGCTGGGCCTGGCCGTACTCGCCGCCACCGCCCTGTCGTCGGCCGAGACCCTGCCGGTCGCGCGGCGGCGCCCCGGCGGCCTGACCGACACCCTGCGCACCATGCGCGCGCTGCTCGGGGACGGGCCCTTCACCGGGTACCTGCTCACCGGCGCCCTCGGCTTCGCCGCGCTGTTCGCCTACATCGCGGGCTCGTCGTTCGCCCTGCAACAGGTCTACGGGGCCTCTCCGCAGACCTACAGCCTGCTCTTCGCCCTCAACTCGCTCGGCATGGCCGTCACCGGACAGCTCACCGGCAGACTGCTGCTGGGCCGCCTCCCCTCGCACCGCGTCCTCGCAGTGGGCCTGACCGTCCTGGGCGGCTCGGGTGCCGCGCTGGTCCTCCTGGTCGCCGTCGCGCACGCGGACCTGCCGTGGATCGCCGCCGCGCTCTTCCTCACCGCCTGCCCGGTCGGCATGATCCTGCCCACCACCACGGCCCTGTGCCTGCACCGCGCCCCGCACGCCGCGGGCAGCGCCTCCGCGCTGCTCGGCGCCACCCAGTTCCTCATGGGCTCCCTCGCCCCCGTACCGACCGGCCTCGGCGGACGGTCCACGGCGCTCCCCATGGCCGCGTCGGTCCTCGGCCTCGCCCTGGCGGCGGCCATCGCCTTCCTCACCCTCTGCCGCCCCTGGCACCCCGCCCCGGACCCGCTGGCGAGCTGACCGCCCCGAGGGCGGGCACGACCCGGCCGGGCCTAACGGGACTCGTCCAGATACTCCCGCGCCGCCTCGCCCGCACGTGTGAACCAGTCGACCAGCAGCGCCAGTTCGTCCGCCGAGTACCGGCCGAACAGCTCGGCGAGCCGGGTGTAGAACGGGCCGTAGACGGCCACCACGCGCTCGGCGGCGTCCGGGACGGCGACCACCCGGACCCGGCGCCCGTCGGCCGGGTCCGGCTGCCGGGTCACGAAACCCCCGCGCTCCAGGCGGTTGAGGACGCCCGTCACCGCGCCCGTGGTGACATGAGCCCGTTCGGCGAGATCACCGGCGCCGACCGGTTCGTCCCCGGCACCCAGGACGTACGCGAAACAGACGAGGTCCGTGACGCTCAGCCCGAGCCTCCGGGCGAACTCCTGCTGCCCGACGATCATCGTCGCGATCAGGCCGTCCATCGCACCGATCGCGTCCGGAACGGTGGGGCGGCGTTCGGCCTCCATTGATATCGCCTCCGGGGCACGCTAGATTCCTTACTTACTAAGACATCATAGTCCGACGCCATGGGCGTGGCCGCGGCATGCCGTGGTGCGCCACGGCGAGCGAGGGGAGCAGACACGTGAGCCTTCACGACGACGGCCACACCGTCGCCGGCTGGACCGGCACCGCCATCGGCACCGTCGGATCGACGGCACTGGGTCTGGGCGTCTGCGGCTGGGCCCCGGGGTTCGTCCTGGGCGCCGTCATCTGCGTGCTGGCGATCCTGGTCACCTGGGGTCTCCACCTCGGCGGCTGGGGCAAGCCGCCGGGCCCCCGCCCCCGTGACCAGTGGAGCCCCCGGGTCCGCGACCTCTCCGCCCGCGGCGGCCACGCCGACTGCCTCGGCTGCCGCCTGGCCGGCCGCCGCCGCGCCCCGGCACCCCTCCCGACCGCCTCCCTCGAAGCTCCCGCCACCGCCCCCGCCACCGCGCCCACGGCGGTCCCGGCGGGCGACGCGGCACCCTGAGCGACGCCGACGATCACAGTAAACGCTTACCCTCTCCCCGGGCTCAAGTTCCCGGCCCGCAGCCCGCGACCAGCCCTCCATGCAGTAACGTCGAACCGTGACGGTCAATGAAAACGGTCCCCGGAGCAGCGCCGAAGCCAGTGGGGCCAAGCGTCGGCGGAGCAGCGCCACGGGCGGCGAGCGGCCCAGCACGATCCGGGATGTCGCCGCGCGGGCCGGGGTGTCCGTAGCAACCGTTTCCCGCACCCTGGCCGGCAACTACCCGGTGTCCACGGAGACCAGGGCCAGGGTGATGGCGGCGGTCGAGTCACTGCACTATGTGGTGAACGTGCACGCCAAGGCGCTCTCCGGCCGGGTCGCGGGCCCGGTCGCGCTGGTCATCAAGGACATCACCGGCCCCTCCCTCGCCCATGTCGCGGCGGGGGTGGAGCAGGAGGCCGCCGACCGGGGCCGGCTGAGCCTGGTGTGCGCCACGCACGACGACTCGGCCCGCGAGGACGACCTGGTCCAGCTGATGCGCGAGCAGCACGCCGCCGCCGTCCTCCTCGTGGGCGGGGCCCGGCAGGACGAGGCGTACCGGCGGCGGATGGCCGAGTACGCGACGGCGCTGGACGCGGCGGGCTCCCGGCTGGTGCTGGTGGGCCGCCCGCCGCTGCCCGGCGATCTGCCGGTGACGGTGGTGCAGTACGACAACCGGGGCGGCGCCTTCCAGGCCGCCGACCATCTGCTGACCGCAGGGCACCGGCGGATCCTGTTCCTGGGCGGCGACCCCGGGCTCAGCACCTCCGACCAGCGCCGGGACGGCTTCCTGCACGCGCTGCGCGCCCACGGGGCCGCGCCCGCCGAGGAGTTGGAGCTGCCCGGGCCGTACACCCGTGTCTCGGGGTATCAGCGCACACGGGAGGCGCTGGCCGCCGGTCTGGACTTCACGGCGGTGTTCGCGGGCACCGACATGGTCGCCACGGGGGCGCTCGCCGCGCTGCGCGAGGCCGGTCTCGACGTCCCCGGTGATGTGTCCCTCGTCGGTTTCGACGACGTGCCCTTCGCCGCCGACCTCTCCCCCGCGCTCACCACGGTCCGGGTGCCGTACGAGGATCTGGGGCGTACGGCGGTCCGGCTGGCCCTGGAACGCGAGGAGCGTCTCGGGGGCGACGACCATGTGGTGCTGAGCACCCAGCTGGTGATCCGCCAGTCGGTACGCACCCTTTCGTGAGCGCGGCCACCGGCCGGTGAGGGCGGGGGAAAGCGGGGGACGGCGCGCTCGCGCGTCAACCCCCGCCTCCGCACGAGATCTTGACGAGGTGTCAATCCGACGTCAGGGCTGCCGTAGTCCCCGCGACACCATCAGGTCAACCGTCCCGGACTATTGACTCGGATCACCTCAGTGGCGATTCTCGTCACATCGCTTGTGCCAGCCATGACAATCGGACTATGGCGTCGTGGGTGTTCAACGCGTCCCGGAACGGTCTGGCCGATCGACCGTGCATCCCCCGACCGAGGACGTGAGTGATGACCAGGACTCCACGCGCCCACCGCAGACGCAGACCCCTCATGGTGCTGGCGCTGTTCCTCACCACGATGGGCATGCTGCTCAGCCCGTCGTCCAGTTCGGCCGCGACCGGTGAGTGGTGGCTGCCCACCTCCCGGCCGTCGCCCGACTCCCAGATCAATGTGACGGGCGAGCCGTTCAAGGGGACCACCTCGGCGGGCGACGTGCGCGGCTTCGTCGACGCGCACAACCACCTGTTCTCCAACGAGGCGTTCGGCGGCCGGCTCATCTGCGGCAAGGTGTTCTCGAAGTCCGGTATCGCGGACGCGCTGAAGGACTGTCCCGAGCACTACCCGGACGGCTCCCTCGCGCTCTTCGACTACATCACCCACGGCGGCGACGGCAAGCACGACCCGGTCGGCTACCCGACGTTCAAGGACTGGCCGGCGTACGACTCGATGACGCACCAGGCCAACTACTACGCCTGGATCGAGCGCGCCTGGCGCGGCGGCCAGCGGGTGCTCGTCAACGACCTGGTCACCAACGGGATGATCTGCTCGATCTACCCGTTCAAGGACCGCAGTTGTGACGAGATGACCTCGATCCGGCTGCAGGCGAAGCTGACGTACGACCTGCAGGACTACATCGACGCGCAGTACGGCGGCACGGGCAAGGGCTGGTTCCGGATCGTCACGGACAGCGCGCAGGCGCGTGAGGTGATCGCCGCGGGCAAACTCGCCGTCGTCCTGGGCGTGGAGACCTCCGAGCCGTTCGGCTGCAAGCAGATCCTCGACATCCCGCAGTGCAGCAAGCAGGACATCGACAAGGGCCTCGACGAGCTGTACGACCTGGGTGTGCGCAGCATGTTCCTGTGCCACAAGTTCGACAACGCGCTGTGCGGCGTCCGGTTCGACGAGCACGGTCTCGGTACGGCGATCAACGTCGGCCAGTTCCTGTCGACCGGCACCTTCTGGCAGACCGAGAAGTGCAAGGGCCCGCAGAAGGACAACCCGATCGGCGGCGCGGCGACGGAGGCCGAGGAGGACCTGCCGGCCGGGGCCGAGGTGCCGGAGTACGACGAGAACGCCCAGTGCAACGTACGGGGGCTGACCGATCTCGGTGAGTACGCCGTGCAGGGCATGATGCAGCGCAAGATGATGCTCGAGATCGACCACATGAGCGTCAAGGCCACCGGCCAGGTCCTGGACATGTTCGAGGCCGCGTCCTACCCGGGCGTGCTGTCCTCGCACAGCTGGATGGACCTGAACTGGACCGAGCGGGTCTACTCCCTCGGCGGTTTCGTCGCCCAGTACATGCACGGCTCCGAGGAGTTCGTCAAGGAGGCCGAGCGCACCGACGCGCTGCGGACCAAGTACGACGTGGGCTACGGCTACGGCACCGACTTCAACGGCATCGGCGACCACCCCGCCCCGCGCGGCGCGAACACCTCCAACCCGGTGAAGTACCCCTTCAAGAGCGTCGACGGCGGCTCGACCATCGACAGGCAGACCACCGGTCAGCGCACCTTCGACTACAACACCGACGGCGCGGCCCATGTCGGCATGATCCCCGACTGGATCGAGGACATCCGGCAGGTCGGCGGCCAGGGCGCCGTGGACGACCTCTTCAAGGGCGCCGAGTCCTACCTCGGCACCTGGGGCTCCTCCGAGGCCCACCAGGCGGGCGTGAACCTCGCCAAGGGGAAGACGGCGACGGCCAGTTCGTCCGAGTCGAACCCGGTCACCAGCTACCAGCCCGGCCGGGCCGTGGACGGTGACGGCGGCTCCCGCTGGGCGAGCGACTGGAGCGACTCCCAGTGGTGGAAGGTGGACCTCGGCACCTCGCGCACGGTCAAGAAGGTCACCCTCGACTGGGAGCGGGCGTACGGCAAGGCGTACCGGATCGACGTCTCCACCGACGGCTCGACGTGGAAGACCGTGTGGTCCACGACCTCGGGCGACGGTGGTCTGGACACGGCCGCCTTCACCGCCGTGACGGCGAGATATGTTCGAATGCTGGGGACCGACCGCGGCACGGACTGGGGTTACTCCCTCTACGAGGTCGGCGTGTACAGCGGCTGACCGCACCACCACGGGGGAAGAGAGATCCACATGGCACGCATGCCGTCGGCCGAGCGGCGCAGACAGCTCACCGAGGCCGCGATCCGCGCGATGACCCGGGACGGCGTCCCCAGGACGACGACCCGGTCCATCGCGGCCGAGGCAGGCGTGTCCCTGAGCGTCTTCCACTACTGCTTCGAGTCGAAGCAGGAGCTCCTCGAATCCGTGATCACCACCATCACCGGGCACTACGTGGCCTTGGTGCGGGAGGCGATCCGGCCCCAGGAGACGCTCAGGGAGACCGTCCGGGCCGGTTTCCAGGCGTACTGGGACCATGTGTCCGTCCACCCGGGCGAACACATGCTGACCTACGAACTGACCCAGTACGCCCTGCGCGAGCCCGGCTTCGAGCATCTGGCCCGGCGCCAGTACGAGATGTACTGCGCCACCTACACCGACCTCATCGAGCAGCTACGGCACTCGATGGGTTTCGAACTGGCCGTCCCCGTCCCGGTCCTGGCCCGCTACCTCGCCGCCATGACCGACGGCCTCACCCTCAACTTCCTGGTCCTCGGCGACGACGCGACCTGGACGGACATCCTCGACACGATCACCGACCATGTGGCGGGGCTGGTGCGCGAGGAGGTCCGTCCGTAGGGTCCCGGCGTCGGCCTCAGCGGGCCGACGCCGCGATCAGCCGGTCCAGGAGGGCGATCAGGACGTCGCGGGACGAGGTGCGTTCCCGGGCGTCGAAGAGGACCACGGGGGTGTTCTCGGGGAGGGCCAGGGAGTCACGGATGTCGTCGGGCTCGTAGGGGTGCTCGCCGTGGAAGCCGTTGACTCCGATGACGAACGGGATCTTGCGGCGTTCGAAGAAGTCGATGGCGGCGAAACTGGACTCGGGGCGGCGGACGTCGACGAGGACGACGGCGCCGAGGGCGCCGATCGCGAGGTCGTTCCACATGAACCAGAACCTCTGCTGTCCGGGCGTGCCGAACAGATAGAGGACGAGGTCCCGGCCGATGCTGATCCGGCCGAAGTCGAGGGCCACCGTCGTGGCGCTCTTCTCGGGAATGCCGTCGAGGTCGTCGACGCCGAGTCCGGCGGTGGTGAGGGGTTCCTCGGTGCGCAGCGGGACGATCTCGCTGACCGACCCGACCATGGTTGTCTTCCCGACGCCGAAACCGCCGGCGATGAGGATCTTCACCGTGTCGGGAGCCGAAATCCCCTGGGGGGTGGGGTCAGAGCCGGCCAAGGCCGTCCCTCACTTTCTTCAGCAGGTCCAGATCGGGGTTGCGGGAGATCAGGCGTGGCTGGCGCACGCTGATCCGGCCCGCTTCCAGCAGGTCGCAGAGCATGATGGCGACCACGCTGACCGGGAGGTCGAGGCCGGTGGCCAGCTCCGCCACCACGATCGGCTTGGCGCACAGCCTCAGGATCCGCGCGTGCTCCGGCTGCGGCCGGGTGCCCCCGGCCGGCTGCGGATCCACGGCGGTGACCATGGTGATGAGGGTGAAGTCGCCACGGGCGGGCCGGGTGCGGCCGCCCGTCAGGGTGAACGGGCGAACCAGCCGGCCCGCCGCGTCGCCTCCGTTCACCTCACTCGCCGCTGTCGGCCGCGACGACACCGGCGCGTGGGGCCGCGCTGAGGTGCTCGCCGATCTTCTTCACCAGCATGTTCATCTGGTACGCGACGACGCCGACGTCCGCGCCCTGCCGGGTCAGCACCGCGAGGTTGGCGCCGGGTCCGGCGTTGGTGAGGATCAGGAAGGCGTTGCCCATCTCGATGAGCAGCTGGCGGACGGGGCCGCCGCGGAAGTCCATGCTGACGCCCTTGCTGAGGCTCATCAGGCCCGAGGCGGTGGCGGCGAGCCGCTCGGCGTCGTCGCGCAGGAACGCGGTGGATTTGCTGACGACCAGTCCGTCCTCGGAGAGCACGACGGCGTGGTCGACCTCGGCGACCCGGTCCACCAGTCCGGTGAGCAGCTGGTCGAGCTGGCTGTGCGTGGCGGGGATGGGGCGTGTCATCTGTGTGTCCTTCAATGAGCGGTCTGCGTGGGGAGTCGGGGGGACGTCAGGTGCCGGAGGCGGGGATCCGGTCTCCTGGGTCCTGGGACGCGGATTCCTCCCCTGATGCGTACTCGGGTTCCGCGTCGTCGTCACGCGCCTGGAGGGTTCCGCGCTGGAATCCGGCGAGCGAGGAGGCGGCGCGTTCGGCCGTGAAGTCGTCGGTGTCGCCGTCCGGGCAGGGTCCCGACTCCTCCTTCAGTTCGGCGGCCAGACTGGTCTGCGGGATTCTGCGGGGCAGCGGCATCAGGCCGCCCTTCTTCGCGGCTCTGGGCTTCTTCGCGGCGGCCGGCCGGGTCCCGTTCATGTCCCCGGCGGAGTCGGCGGTCCGCGCGTGCGCGGCGGGCCGCTCCTGCGGCGTACGGTCCGGTTCCGGCTCCGGTCGGACGGGGCCGGTCTCCGGCTCCGCCGCGGCGGCGGCGACCCGGGCGGCCACGAGCGAGGTGCGTGACGGCAGCTCGGCCGCGTCGGTGACGTCCTCCTCGGGGTCGGGCGCCTCACGGACCACGATCTCGTCCGGGATCAGCACGATCGCGGTGGTGCCGCCGTACGGCGAGGCCCGCAGGGTGACGGTGATGCCGTGCCGGGTGGCGAGGCGGGCGATGACGAACATGCCGAGCCGGAGGTCGTCGGCGAGGGCGACCACGTCGAACTGCGGCGGCACCGCCAGCTGGGAGTTGAACGCGGCGTAGTCCTCCTCGGACATGCCGAGCCCGCGGTCCTCCACTTCGAGGGCGAGTCCCTTGGCGACGGTCGCGGCGCGGACGCTGACCGGGCTGGGCGCGGGCGAGTAGGTGGTGGCGTTGTCGATCAGCTCGGCGAGGAGGTGGATGACGTCGGCGACGGCGGGCGGGGCGATCCACACGTCGTCGTCGGCGTGCACCTCGACCCGCTGGTACTCGGCGACCTCGCCGACGGAGCTGCGCAGGATGTCGATCAGCGCGACGGGCTCGGTCCAGCTGCGGCCGGGGCGCTCGCCGCTGATGATGACCAGGTTCTCCTCGTAGCGGCGCAGCTGGCTCGCGGTGGAGTCCAGTTCGTACAGGCCCTTGAGGATCTCCGGGTCCTGGTGCTGGCGTTCCAGCTTGTCGAGCTTGGTGAGCTGGAGGTTGACGAGGTTCTGGCTCTGCCGGGCGATGCCGAGGATGACGCGCTGGAAGCCGCGCCGGGTGTCGGCGAGTTCGACGGCGGTGTGTACGGCGGTGCGCTGGGCGGCGTTGAACGCCTTGGCGACCTGGCCGAGTTCGTCGGTGCCGTAGTCCAGCGGGGCGGCGGCCTCGTCCACGTCGATCTTCTCGCCCCGGTCGAGGCGGGCGACGACGTCCGGCAGCCGGTGCTCGGCGAGGCTGAGGGTGGCCGTGCGCAGCCCGGTGAGCCGGCGGGACAGCGAGCGGGTGATGCGCCAGGACATCACGACGCACAGCAGCAGGGCGGCGAGCCCGCCGGCGCTCAGCGAGCCGGCCGTGATCAGCAGCCCGCGCGCCTCCTCGCCACTGCGGTCCAGCAGCGCCTCGGTCTGCTCCCGGATCAGCTGCTCGTACTGGACCGACA
The DNA here is from genome assembly GCF_020010925.1 of Streptomyces griseiscabiei. Classification (NCBI taxonomy): domain Bacteria; kingdom Bacillati; phylum Actinomycetota; class Actinomycetes; order Kitasatosporales; family Streptomycetaceae; genus Streptomyces; species Streptomyces griseiscabiei. Next base: position 2,426,142 of record NZ_JAGJBZ010000001.1, read on the forward strand.
GCTTGGTCATCGACGCGTCCCAGCGGTCCTGGGCGTTCGGCAGTTCGACCTTGCGGGACTCGCCGGTGCCGGTGGTGCGGGCCGCGAGGACCTGGTCCTCCACGGCCTGGAGCCCCTGCCAGTCGCGGCCCTGGACGATCCGCTCGACCTGGATCTTCACCTCGCCGTCCAGGGAGGGGACGAGCTGGTTGTCGACGAGCCAGCGGCGGGCGCTGACCACCTGGGCGAAGCGTTCCCGGGTCGGCTCGTCGAGCCTGCCCGAGGGCCAGTTGAGGGTGAGGAGCGCGTCCTCCTGGGAGACCAGCTCGGCGGCCTGTGCGAGGGTGACGAGCGGGCCCGCCTGTGAGGTGAGGTCGCCGTCGTCGACCTGGGAGAGCGCCTGGAAGGCGTGGATCTGGCCGTCGATGATCGAGCTGTAGTGGTCGAGGATCTGCTCGGGCGTGATGTCGGTGGGGCTGTCCACCTGGTCGCGGTAGTACTCCAGGCTGTTGGATCCGCCCATGACCGAGTACAGCTGGTCGCCGATGCGGTCGGGGGCGTCCTCGATCTCGCTCGCGCGGCGGTCCAGCTTGGCGACCGCCCTGTCGGTCTCCCGGCGCTGGGCGTCCAGGGCGTCCATGGAGCTGCCGGGGGTCGCCATGTAGGCGGCGGACAGGGCGCGTTCACGCTGGAGCGCGAGGGTCGCGTCGGTTCCCATCGCGCCGGTGGACTTGCTCAGTCCGGTCTGTGTCCGCAGCCGCAGTCCCTCCGAGAACATCTGGGTCGTCGTCACACCCCAGCTCACGGCCAGCGTGACGCTGGGGATCAGTGCCAGGAGGATCAGCGAGAGACGTATGGAGCCGAGACGGCGCCGGGCGCCGGTCCGTGGGGGCATCGTCGTCCTTGGGCGGTTGGCGGGAGCGGAAGGGATCGGGGGCGGGGTGACAGGGGTCGGCAAAGGGTGGGCGGACACCTGTCAGTAAGGCGCACAGGGGATGCGCAGGATGTTATCCGCACAAGTGAACGCACGTCGCAGGGGTGGTCGGAAGTTTGGTGTCGCCGTTACACGACCGTTCCGGATACTTGGGTTCTGTGGTGCGGTCATGTCCGAACGGAGGGTTCCGTTTTCCTGTGCGGTTCATGTCAACGGGTGCCGTTCGCCGCGAACTCGGCGATTCCCTCGATGTTCTTCCTGGTGACGAACGCCGGGCCGGTGAGGACCGGCTCGACGCCGCCCCCGCTGGTGTTGCCGTTCGTCCGGTGGAGCCACAGCCCGTCGACCGCGAGATAGCCCTGGAGGTAGGGCTGCTGGTCCACGGCGAACTGGATGTCACCGCTCTTCACGGCCTCGACCAGGTCCTTGTTGAGGTCGAAGGTGGCGACCCGCGCCTTGCTGCGCGCGTCGTCCACCGAGTCCACGGCGGCGAGCGCGAACTGCGCCCCGAGGGTGACGACCTCGTCGACGGTCGGATCCTGGCGGAGCTTCGCGGCGATCGCGTCGGTCACGGCGTCCATGTCGGTGCCGTCGACGTAGAGGTTCTCGGTCCGTCCGGCGAAGGCCTTCCGTACACCGGCGCAGCGCGCCTCGATCGCGACGTTTCCGCGCTCGTGGATGACGCACAGGGCGTGTGCGGCGGAGCGGGCGTCGAGTTCGTCGCCGAGCGCGCGGCCCGCGACGCTCTCGTCCTGGCCGAAGAAGGCCAGCAGCCCCTGTGCCTTCCAGGCGTCGATGCCGGAGTTGAGTCCCACCACGGGTATGCCGGCGGCGCGGGCCTCGGCGACCGCGCCCCGCATCGCCTGCGGCTTGGCCAGGGTCACCGCGATGCCGTCGACCTTGTCGGCGACCGCGTCCCGCACCAGCTCGGCCTGGGCCTCGGCGTCGGGGTCGCTGACGAAGGTCAGCTCGATGCCGTCCTTTGCCGCCGCGACCTCCGCGCCCTTGCGGACCAGGTCCCAGAAGGCGTCCCCCTCGGCGCCGTGCGCGATCAGCGCGACCTTCATGCCACCGCCGGGAACCCCTGAGGTGCCCGTGTCCGAATCGCTGTCCGAGCCGCCGAACGCCGAGCAACCGGTGACCGTCAGACAGACGGCGGCGGCGAGCGCCGCGGCACGGACCGCCGTGCGGATCCCATGGGGTGCGGGGGGTGGGTTCATGGGGGTGCGGCACCTCGCTGTGCGACCGGGGTGGGAGCTCTGGAGAGAGCGAAGGGACCGTCAGCACCGCGTTGACGTGCGGCGACTGGCTGACTTTCGCTGGGCGGAGCCAATCGCGTGTGACGCCCGGTAGTCAAGTGAACAACGGAATCGATGTAGTGCTGTGACGACCCGGCAGTGACCAGCACACGTGTCAACTGCCGCTCCCGGGACCGGCGGAGGAACCTGGACCGTTCCACCAGGCGCCCCAGCGTCGGTTCTCGGCCACTTCCGGGCCTCGCACGCGGCCCCCGCCGACTGGCCGAAAACCGTAGGGGCAGGCGGCAACCTCCGTACCTCCGGCGGCGACTGCTCGGCTGACGACCATCCCCCGCACGGAACGGAAGCGACGCGTGAGCGACAACCACGGCAAGGCCCGCCACCGCAGAAGGAGCACCGTCCTCGTGGCCGGAGTCCCCCTGACCCTGGCCGCCGCCGGGACCCTGGCCTACGGCACGGTCTTCGGCGTCCTCGGCGAGGACGCCCGCCCCCGGGCAGCGGCGGCCACCACCGGCTGGGCGGCCGACACCGCCGACGGATTCGCCTCGGTGAACGCCCTGGGCCAGAACGGGACCCACGGCGGCCGGGACGGAAAGACGGTCACCGTACGGACCCTGGCCGACCTGGAGAAGTACGCCACCGCCGCCGAGCCGTACGTCATCGTCGTGGCGGCGACGATCGACATGAACCCGGTGGGCAAGGAGATCAAGGTCGCCTCCGACAAGACGATCGTCGGCTCCGGCACCTCGGGCCACATCGTGGGCGGCGGCTTCTTCCTCGGCTCGGGCGTCCACAACGTCATCATCCGCAATCTGACGATCCGGGACTCCTACCAGGGCACCTGGAACGACAAGGACCACGACTTCGACGCGATCCAGATGGACGGCGCCCACCACGTCTGGATCGACCACAACGATCTGCGGCACATGGCGGACGGCCTCATCGACAGCCGCAAGGACACCACCTACGTCACGGTGTCCTGGAACAAGCTCAGCCAGAACAACAAGACCTTCGGCATCGGCTGGACCACCAACACCACCGCCGATCTGACGATCCACCACAACTGGTTCCGCGAGACCGAACAGCGCAACCCCTCCACCGACAACGTGGCCCACGCCCACCTCTACAACAACTTCCTGGAGGACGTGTCCGGCACCGACATCACCTCCTCGTACGGCAACTACGCGCGCGGCAGGACCAAGATGGTCCTGGAGAACAGCTACTTCCAGGGCATGCGCAACCCGGTCACCAAGGACGCCACGGCCGCCCTGGTCCAGCGCGGCAACGTCTTCTCCGGCACCTCCGGCCGCAACGAGAGCGGCGGCACGGCCTTCGACCCGAAGACGTACTACCCGTACACGCTCGACAAGGCCACCGACGTGCCCGCGCTCCTCAAGTCCGGTGCGGGGCCGCGCGGTTCGATCGGCACGACGGGAACGACCGGGACGGGGACGGGCACGACGGGGACGGGGACCAAGGCCGCCGCGGCCACCACGCTCACCGTCGCCAAGGACGGCAGCGGCCGGTTCACCAGCGTGCAGAAGGCCGTCGACGCCGTGCCCGCGAACAACGCCTCGCGCGTGGTGATCTCGGTCGCGCCGGGCACGTACCGCGAGGTCGTCAAGGTCCCGTCCAACAAGCCGCACGTCACCATCCAGGGCTCGGGCGGCAGCCGCAAGGACACCACGATCGTCCACGGCAACGCCGCCGGGATGCAGAAGCCGGACGGCTCCGGCACCTACGGCACCCCCGGCAGCGCCACCCTGTCCGTCCAGTCCGACGACTCCCAGGTCCGCAACCTCACCGTCACCAACGACTTCGACGAGGGCGCGAACCAGTCCCTGAACGGCCACCAGGCCGTCGCGCTGCTCACCCAGGCCGACCGGATCGTCCTCGACGGCGTCATCGTCAACGGCGACCAGGACACCCTGGAGCTGGAGACCGCCGCCAAGGACAAGCTCGGCCGGGTCTACATCGCCAACTCCTATGTCACGGGCAATGTCGACTTCATCTTCGGCCGGGCCACGGTGGTCGTCGACAAGTCGGTCATCACCCTCAAGAAGCGCTGGAACGGGACCTCGGCCGGCTACATCACCGCGCCCAGCACCCCCGCGAACCGCAAGGGCATCCTGATCAACCGCTCCACCGTCAACGGTGACGTGTCCGCCGCGAGCTTCTTCCTCGGCCGCAACTGGCATCCCGGCGGCGACACCACCGTCGACCCGCAGACCACGGTCCGCAACTCCACCCTCGGCGCCGCGGTCAAGTCCACGCCCTGGTCCGACATGGGCGGCTTCTCCTGGAAGGACGACCGCTTCGCCGAGTACAGGAACACCGGCGCGGGCTCGGGGAGCGCGAGCGCCGACCGGCCGCAGCTGACCGACGCGCAGGCCGCCGACCAGGAGGTAGCGGACTGGCTGGGCGGCTGGACGCCGGGCACCTGAACCCGGCACGACGGCAACACCACGACGCACCGCCCCGGTTTCTGTTATCTCCCCGGGGCCGGTGCGTCTCCTGTTCGCGGGCATGCGCATGTGCTCACCTCCAGGCGCATGCCCGCCCCAGGCAGCCGTACCGAGATCCGAGGACCCCCCCGTGACAGCAGAGATCAGCCGCCGGAGCACGCTGAAGTTCGCCGGTGTCGCCGGCGCCGCCGCCAGTGCGGCGGGCCTGGGCATCGGCACGGGACTGACGGCGACGCCCGCCTCGGCGGCGGGCGGCGCCTTCGCCCACCCCGGTCTGCTCCACACCGGCACCGACCTCACGCGGATGGCGTCCAAGGTGAGGGCGGGCGCGCAGCCGTACACGCGGGGCTTCGCCCGGCTGACCGCCAACCGGCACGCGCAGAGCGGCTGGAAGGCCAACCCGCAGGCGACCGTGGTCCGGGGCGGCACCGGCCAGAACTACGTGACCCTCTACCGCGACATCCACGCCGCCTACCAGAACGGCCTGCGCCACCACATCACCGGCGAGGCCGAGTACGCGGACACCGCCGTGGCGATCCTCAACGACTGGTCGGCGAAGCTCACCTCGCTGGCGGGCAACGCCGACCGCTTCCTGGCCGCGGGCCTGTACGGCTACCAGTTCGCCAACGCCGCCGAACTCGTCCGCGACCACGACGACTTCGCGCTGGACCGCTTCCAGACCATGCTGAGCAAGGTCTTCGCCCCGCTCAGCGACGACTTCCTGGTGAACCACAACGGCGCGGTCGTCACCAACTACTGGCCCAACTGGGACCTCGCCAACATGGCCTGTGTCCTCGCCACCGGCATCTTCTGCGACGACCGCGCCCAGGTGGCCCGCGCCGTCGACTACTTCAAGAACGGCGACGGACTCGGCGCGGTCAGGAAGGCCGTCCCGGTCGTCCACGACGACGGACTCGCCGAGTGGCTGGAGGCCGGCCGCGACCAGGGCCACGCGCTGCTGGGCGTCGGCCTGATGGGCACCTTCTGCGAGATGGCCTGGAACCAGGGCATCGACCTCTACGGCTTCGACGACAACCGCTTCCTCAAGGGTGCCCAGTACGTGGCCAAGTGGACCATGGGCGGCCAGGTCTCCTACACGGAGAACACTCGCGCGAAGGGCGCGGTCAACGGCTGGTCCGGCCAGGAGACGGCCTCCGAGGCGGCCGGAATCGACCCGAACATGACCCGCCCCATCTGGGCCATGATCGCCAACCACTACACCAGGCGCCGGGGCCTCGACGCCTCCTACCTCACCCGTGCCGCGGCCAGGTCGGCGCCCGAGGGAGGTGGCGGCGACTACGGCCCCAACAGCGGCGGCTACGACCAACTGGGCTTCGGCACGCTGGCCTTCACCCGCGACAAGGCCACACCCGCCGAGGCGAGCGCGCCCCCGTCGGCGTCCACGAACGCGGACTCCGGCTCCGGCTCCGGCTCCGGCTCCGGCTCCGGCTCCGGCTCCGGCACGAAGAAGAGCGCGTCGTCCGCCTCCCCCTCCGCGAGCGCGCAGGGCGGCCGGGGCGAGGACCTGGCCGCGACGGGCACCTCCGACTTCCCGGCCTGGACCGCCGCGGGCGGCATCGCGGCCCTCGCGGGCGGCCTCCTCCTGCTGCGCCGCCGCAACCGCCCGGCCGCCGCCTCCCCCGCCTCAGGCGACGGGCGACAGGACTGAGGGACACGCAACGTCCTCGCAACCTGGCGAGGCGTTCACTGCGCCCATGGATGTCGTCCCGCGCGTAGAGCTGACCCCCGCAGCCGCCGATCTCGTCCGGCGGCTGCGGGCGGCCCACGGCCCGTTGATGTTCCACCAGTCGGGCGGCTGCTGCGACGGCAGCGCCCCCATGTGCTATCCCGACGGCGAGTTCCGCACGGGGAACTCCGACGTCCTCCTCGCGGAGCTGAGCGTCGACGGGATCGACGAGACCGTCGGGTTCTGGATGTCCCGCGGCCAGTACGAGGCCTGGGGGCCACACCCGGCTGATCGTGGACGTCGTACCGGGCCGGGGCAGCGGTTTCTCCCTGGAGGCACCCGAAGGAGTGCGTTTTCTGATCCGTTCCCGCGTCGTCGACGCCGGGCAACCGCCGGGCCGGTAGTCGTCTGGTGCACTTCCCCTGAGTCCTGGGACGGTTGACGAGACATCAGGGGGCACCGTGGCACGTCGTGCTGGACGGCTCAGAACGGTACTGACGGTTCTCTCGGCGTGGAGTGTGCTGGCCGGTGCGGCCCTCGTGGGGGCGGCACCGGCCAGTGGCGCGCCCGGGGCCGTCGCCGTCGCGCCCGGTGTCGAGTACACCCACTTCGACATCAAGGCGGCCAAGGGCACGGCCCACGCCCATGTGCTCACCGTCGACCTGCGCAACCCCAAGGCGAGTGTCGGACTGCTGTACCCGGGCAAGGTGGCCGCGCGGGCGACCGTGTCCCGGCTGGCGACGTCCGCGGGCGCGGTGGCCGGGGTCAACGGCGACTTCTTCAACATCACCGAGACCCAGCACCCCGGGGTCGCGGCCACGGGAGCGCCGGTCGGCCCGGCGATCGCGGGCGGACACGCGCTCAAGGCCGCCGTGCCGAAGGGCCAGCGCTTCGGCCCGGCCCTGCCGCCCGGCACGAGCACCAGGGACGTGCTCGGCGTCACGACCGACGGCACGGCCCGCCTCGACAGCATCGCCCTCGACGGTACCGTCACCACCGCCGAGGGCGATCTCCCGCTGCGCGGCCTCAACCAGTACGCCCTGCCCGTCGGTTCCGTCGGGGCGTTCACCTCGGACTGGGGCAGCGTCTCCCGGATGCGCGCGGTCTGCGGCACGGACACCGACCGGGCCGCGCCGTGCAGCACCGACACGCACGAGGTGCTGGTCGAGGACGGCCGTGTGGTCGGTTCGGTCGGCACCCCCGGCAGCGGTGCGATCGCCGCCGGGGCGACGGTCCTGGTGGGCCGCGAGGCGGGCGCCCAACAGCTGCGCAAGCTCGCCCCCGGCGACACCGTGGAGGTACGGCACCTCCTCGTCGCCTCGACCGGCACCCCGTACGCCTTCGCGCTCGGCGGCTACCCGGTCCTGCGGGGCGGTCAGCCGCTGCCGGGCCTCGACGGCACCACCTCGGCGGTACGCACCGCCGCGGGCATCGCCGACAGCGGCCACCGTCTGCTGCTCCTCGCCCTGGACGGCGGGGCGGCCTACCGCACGGGGCTCACGATCGCCGAAGTCGCCTCCACGATGCGGGGGTTGGGCGCGGTGGACGCGTTCAGCCTCGACGGTGGGGGCTCCTCCACGCTGGTCGCCCGCGCGCCCGGGGCCACCGCGGTCACCGTCCGCAATCACCCCAGCGACGGCACGGAGCGCGCCGTCCCGAACGGCATCGGCGTCTTCACCACGGCGTGAGGGTGCGTGGTCGGGTGCGGGTCCGGTGGGGGCTGGTCCTTTAGGGGCGCGGGGAACTGCGCGACCAGCCCCCACCCGCCCGCACCCGACCACGCACCCTCACGGATTCAGACCGCTCACGATGTCCGCCGTGGCCGTCAGGCCGTTGTGGATCGTCGGCGCCAGACTCGTGCTCGCCATGTAGAACCCCAGCAGCACACACACCGCCGCATGCGAGAACTTCAGCGCGCCGTTGCGCAGGAAGACCACCGTCAGGATCACGAGCAGCACCACCACAGAGATGGAAACGGCCATCGAAAACCTCCTCCGCCACGCCCACTTCGCGGCATTCGGCCGCAAGTGTGGTGTAGCGGAGGGTTCGTCCGCACGGCGGAGCCGTCCGCCGAACGAGTGGTGTCGACCGTCGCGCCTAGGCCGACCGGTGGGTATCCAGAAACGCCTCAAGACCGGCAAGGTCATCCGTGTTGAGGAGATCCACACCGGCCGCGACCAGCTCGCCCCACAGCGCCTCCCGGGTCGGTCCGGCCGCATCCGGCGTCGCCCAGAACCGCACCGCCTGCCCCCGCCCGTGCGCCGTGGAGACGATCTGCCGGAGCTTCGCGCGCTCGGCCTCCGGGAACGGACCGACGCCCTGCCAGGTGAAGTTGAGCGACCAGTTGTCGGAGATCAGCGGGATGAAGGAGGCGGGCGCGGGCGCCGTGCTCAGGAGGTCCGCGAGCCGGCCGTCGTAGAAGGCGCGCCGCACGGTCTGCGCCTCCATGGGCGCCCGGGCGGCCCGGTCCCCGGAGATCACGGCCGTGACCGCGCCCGGGTGCGCACGGCCGTGCGCGTACGTCGTGAACAGCTGCCGGTACCGCCGCAGACGGCGGTCGAGTGCGAGGTAGGTGGAGGCGCCCTCGGTCTTGATGTCGACGAGGAGCCGCAGCGGCCTTCGGTACCCCCGGTACACCGAGCCGTGGTGGGCGCGGACGCGGGCGGCGAGCGGGTCCAGGTAGAGGGATTCGAGGGTGCGGGTGGGGTCGAGGTCGGCGGCGTCATGGGCGACGAGGAGCTGGTCGCCGACGAGGAAGATGTCGGCCTCGACGCTGCCGAAGCGGTGGTCGAGGGCGTCGAGGAGGGGGCGCGGGTGCTCGTAGTCGTTGTGCGCGTGGGCACGCCACAACGGGCGCGGACGGCGCCGCTGTTCGCCGGCGAGCGCGCTGGTGGCGGGCAGGGCGACGGCGCCCGCGAGGGTGGTGAGGGCTCTGCGACGGGTGGTGAGGGCCATGCGCTGCCTCCCGGGTGGGACCGGTGGTGGACCCAGCGAGTATCCGAGCCGGAGGGGGTGGATGAGCAGTCCCCTGCGGGGAGTTGGCCGGACCGCCACCGCTGGTTCATCCGGGCCGCCGTGCGCACACGAGGAAGCCCGCCCCTGGTGGGACGGGCTTCCTCCGCTGTTCGCCGGTGGTGCCTCAGGGTGCCTGGAGGTCGACCAGTTCGGCCAGCGCCGCCTGGTGGGCGCCCGCCGTGCCGTACGCGATCGAGTCGGCCTTGGCCCGCTTCAGGTACAGGTGAACCGGGTGCTCCCAGGTCATGCCGATCCCGCCGTGCAGTTGCAGCGCCTCCTCGGCCGCGTGGACGGCCACGGGTGCCGCGAAGGCCTGGGCGACGGCCACCGCGAGGTCCGCGTCGGCGCCGCCGGTGGCGAGCTGGTCGGCCGCGTTCCGGGCGGTGGCCCGCAGGTTGACGACCTCCAGCCACAGCTGCGCGAGCCGGTGCTTGAGTGCCTGGAAGCCGCCGACGGGCCGGTTGAACTGCTTGCGTTCCTTCAGGTAGCGGACCGTCTCGGTCAACGTCCACTCAGCGAGCCCGAGTTGCTCGGAGGCCAGCAGCCCGGCCCCGGCCCGCAGCGCACGGCGTACGGCGGGTTCGGCGTCGCCGAGCAGCCGGCCCGGGGCGCCGTCGAGCGTGACCTTGGCCAGCGGCCGGGTCAGGTCCAGGGAGACCTGCGGGGTGACGGTCACGGCGGTGGCGTCGACCGCGTACAGGCCCCCGTCGTCGGCGGGCACCAGCAGCACATCGGCGACGGCCGCGTCCGCGATCCCGGTCAGCTCCCCGTGCAGGGCGCCGTCCTCGAACCGTACGACCTGGTAGGCGCTGCCGGCGGAGACGTTCAGGGCGACGGCGAGCGCGCCGATCCTGCGCCCCGACGCCAGGACGGCGAGCAGGTCACCCGCGTCACCGGCGAGCAACGCCTCGGTGGCGACGACGGCGCTCGTGAGGTACGGCACCGGGGCGACGAACCGCCCCAGCTCCTCCAGGACCACGGCGACTTCGCGGTGCGTGGCACCCTGGCCGCCCTGGTCCTCGGGGACGAGCAGTCCGGCGAGGCCCATGCCGTCGGCGAGCAGCTTCCACAGCTCGCGGTCGTGCGGGGCGTCCGTCTCGGCGCGGGCGATGACACCCGCGGCGTCGCAGTGGTCGGTCAGCAGATCGCGGACGGCCGCGCGGAGGGCCTCCTCGTCCTCCGAGTACAGCAGGTCGGGCTGGGCGGGCTGCGTGCTCATCGGGCGAGGTCCTTCCACGCGACGTCCTTGTCGGTGCGCGGTTCGCCGGGCAGGCCCAGGACGCGCTCGGCGACGATGTTCAGCAGGACCTCGGTGGTCCCGCCCTCGATGCTGTTGCCCTTGGAGCGGAGGTAGCGGTAACCGGCGTCGCGGCCGACGAAGTCGACCAGTTCGGGACGGCGCATGGTCCAGTCGTCGTACAACAGGCCTTCCTCGCCGCGGAGTTCGACCTCCAGGCCGCTGATCTCCTGGTTGAGGCGGGCGAAGGCGAGCTTCATGCCGGCGCCCTCGGGGCCGGGCTGTCCGGCGACGAGCTGCTGGCGCAGCCGTTCGGCGGTGAGCCGGGCGGCCTCGGCCTCGACCCAGAGCTTCAGCAGCCGCTGGTGGAGGTCGTGGGTGCGCAGCCCGGGGCGCTCGCGCCAGGTCCTGGCGACCGGGCCGATCATGCCGCCCTCGCGGGGCAGCCGCATGCCGCCGATGGCGACGCGTTCGTTGTTGAGGGTGGTCTGCGCGACCCTCCAGCCGTCGCCGACCTCACCGAGACGCCGGGCATCCGGAATCCGTACGCCGGTGATGAACACCTCGTTGAACTCGGCCTCGCCGGTGACCTGCCGCAGCGGCCGGACCTCGATGCCCGGGTCGGTCATGTCGCAGATGAAGTAGGTGATGCCCCGGTGCTTGGGCACGTCCGGGTCGGTGCGGGCGATGAGGATGGCCCAGCGGGCGATGTGGGCGCTGGACGTCCACACCTTCTGCCCGTCGACCACCCAGTCTCCCCCGTCCTCCCGTACGGCACGGGTGCCGAGCGCGGCGAGGTCGGACCCGGCGCCGGGCTCGCTGAAGAGCTGGCACCAGACCTCCTCGCCGGTCCACAGCGGGCGCAGGAACTGCCGCTTCTGCTCCTCGGTGCCGTAGGCGAGGATCGTCGGCGCGGCCATGCCGAGGCCGATGCCGATACGCCGGGGGTCGTTGTCGGGGGCGCCCTCCGCCTCCAGGTCGGCGTCCACGACGACCTGGAGGGAGCGCGGGGCGCCGAGTCCGCCGAGGCCCTCGGGGTAGTGCACCCAGGCGAGCCCGGCGTCGAAGCGGGCCCGCAGGAAGTCCAGCTTGCCGGTGGTGGCGGGCGGATACGCGGCCAGCAACTCGGCTGTGCGGCGCCTGAGGTCGGCTGCGTCGGTCATACGGCGGCTCCGTTCTCCAGGGAGGGCACCACGACGACCCGGCCCGTGGTGACACCGTCCGCGACACGCTGCACGGCGGCGCCCGCCCCGTCGAGCGGCGCCCGCTCGCTCACCAGCGGCTTGACGACGCCCCGGGCCGCCAGGTCGGTGAGCTGTTCGTGGCAGTGCTGGACCAGCTTGGGGTTCTTGGTGTTGTACAGGCCCCAGTGCAGGCCGAGGATCGAGTAGTTCTTGACGAGGGCGTGGTTGAGGCCGGGGCTGGGGATCGTCCCGCCGGCGAAGCCGACGACCACGATGCGTCCCTCGAAGGCGACGACCTTGGTCGACTGCGTGTAGGCCTCGCCGCCCACGGGGTCGTAGATCACGTCCGCGCCCCGGCCCGAGGTGGCTTCCTTCACGGCGGAGACGACGTCCTCGCTCCGCCGGTCGATCACCACGTCACAGCCCAGCTCACGGGCGACGGCGGCCTTGTCGGCGCCGCCGACGACGCCGATGACCGTCGCGCCGGCCGCCTTGCCGAGCTGCACCGCCGCGCTGCCGACCCCTCCGGCGGCAGCGTGGACGAGCAGGGTCTCCCCCGCTTCGAGGCGGGCCCGGCGGTGGAGGCCGAACCAGCCCGTCTGATAGCCGATGTGCAGGGCCGCGGCCTCGGCGTCGTCCAGCGACTCGGGCGCGGGCAGCAGGGCCGCCGCGTCGGCGACGGCGTACTCGGCGAGACCGCCGTACGGCAGCGCCGGGTTGGCGATGACCCGGCGGCCGTCCTCCGTCTCCCCGCAGATCTCCACACCGGGGGTGAACGGCAGCGGCGGCCTGACCTGGTAGTGGCCCCGGCACATCAGCACATCGGGGAAGTTGATGTTCGCGGCGCGTACCTTCAGCAGGACCTGGCCGTCACCGGGCGTGGGCCGCTCCACGTCCTGGAGCCGCATCACCTCGCCGGGCTCGCCGTTCTCGTGCACTTGCCATGCCTGCATGCGGTGCCTCCACGAACTGCTTCGGACTGTCGCATGCATACTAAGCGGTCGCTTGCCCTTCGGGGAACAGTACGGACCCCCTCAGGACCCCTCAGGACCCGTCGCGTACGTCACGACCGCGCCGGCCTGGCCCGTACGTGCATCCGCTCCCCCTGCGGCCCGAAGAGACTCAGGAACTCCACCGGCCCCTCCCCCGTCGACCCGAACCAGTGCGGGACGCGGGTGTCGAACTCGGCGGCCTCCCCGGCCACCATCACCACATCATGTTCGCCGAGCACGACGCGGAGTTTCCCGGACATCACATACAGCCACTCGTAGCCCTCGTGGGTGCGCGGCTCCGGCTCCTGCTTCGACTGGGGCACGAGCACCTTGAAGGCCTGCAGGCCGCCCGGCTGGCGGGTGAGCGGCCAGTACGTCCGCCCGTGCCGCTGGATCGGCTTGGACCGCACCCGTGGATCGCCGACCGGCGGCTCCCCGATCAGCTCGTCCAGCGGCACCTGATGGGCCCGCGCGATCGGCAGCAGCAGCTCCAGACTGGGCTTGCGCAGCCCCGACTCCAGCCGCGACAGCGTGCTCACCGAGATCCCGGTCGCCTCCGACAGCCCGGCGAGCGTGGCCTCCCGCTCCTTGCGGATCCGCCGCAGTCGCGGCCCGACCCCGGCGAGCACCTCGTCCGTACCGCCCGCCGTCTCGCCCACGTCGCTCGTCTCACTCATACCGCTATTGCAGTTTCGGCAAAGACATTTGTCAATGCGGCAGTGTTGGCGCGACCGTCGGACGTGGAGGTGGTCACCATGACCCAGCGGCACGAAACGCCCGAGCAGTACGAAGTGATCGTCGTCGGCGGCGGCGCGGCGGGACTCTCCGCCGCCCTGGTCCTCGGCCGGGCCCGGCGCCACACCCTGGTCGTCGACGCGGGCGAACCCCGCAACGCGCCCGCCGCGCACATGCAGGGCTATCTGTCGCGGGACGGGATGCCACCGGCGGAGTTCCTGGCGATCGGCCGGGAGGAGATCGCCCGGTACGGCGTGGAGCTGCTCCGGGGCGACGTGGTGGACGTGACCCGCGACGACGACGGCCGGGGCTTCACCGTGACTCTCGCGGGCGGCCGGACCGTCCACGCCCGGCGCCTGGTGGTCGCCACCGGCCTGAAGGACGAGCTCCCGGCCGTCCCCGGCGTCGCCGAACGCTTCGGCCGGGACGTCCTGCACTGCCCCTACTGCCACGGCTGGGAGGTCCGCGACCGTCCCTTCGGCGTCCTCGCCACGACCCCGCTGAGCGTCCATCAGGCCCTGATGGTCTCCCAGTGGTCCAAGGACGTGACCCTGTTCCTGCACCAGGTCCCCGAGAGCGACCTCTCCGACGACGACCTGCGCCGCCTCGCCGCCGCCGGGGTCAGGGTGGTCCCCGGCGAGGTCGCGGGCCTGGTCGTGGAGGACGACCGCCTCACCGGCGTCGGGCTCGCCGACGGCACGACCCACGCCCGCTCGGTCCTCTTCACCGCGCCGCGCCCGATCCCGCGGACGAGCCTCCTGGAAAAACTGGGCGCCCGGTTGCACGAGACCCCCTTCGGCTCCTACCCGGTGATCGACCCGACCGGCCTGACCACGGTCCCCGGCGTCTGGGCGGCGGGCAACGCGATGGGCTTCTCCGAACAGGTCGTCAACGCGGCCTCCTCGGGCTACCGAGCAGGCGCGACAATCAACGGAGACCTCCTGATGACGGACCTGGACGCGGGTTGATCGATCGGCCCGAAGGGCCATCGCTTTTAGGGGCGCGGGGCTGTGCTGAACATGCGGCTACCGCCGCGTGGGCGCGAGAAGCCCCACTCACCCGCACCCGCCGACGGACCCCGCATCCCAGTAGGCGCCCGGCGAAACTCCGTAGGACCATGGCCCCATGCTCTTCGCCCGGCTCGCCCGCGTGTCGCAAGAGATCGCCGCCACCTCGGCCCGGTCCCGCAAGACCACCCTGCTCGCCGACCTCTTCCGGGACGCCGCCCCGGAGGAGGTACCGATCGTCATCCCCTACCTCGCGGGCCGCCTCCCCCAGGGCAGGCTCGGCATCGGCTGGAAGCTCCTGAGCCGGCGGATTCCCCCGGCCGCCGACGCCGCCCTCACGGTCCACGAGGTCGACGCCCGTCTGACGGCGATCGGCCGCACCACCGGCCCCGGCTCACAGGTGCAACGCACCCGCCTGGTCGGCGAGTTGCTGGCCGCGGCCACCGAGGACGAGCAGCGCTATCTCGTCGGTCTGCTCACGGGTGAGGTCCGCCAGGGCGCCCTGGAGGCCGTGGCCGTGGAGGGCCTGGCCGGCGCCACCGGGGCGCCCGCCGCCGACGTACGGCGGGCGGTGATGCTGGCGGGCTCGCTCCAGACCGTCGCACAGGCCCTGCTGGCACAGGGGCCGTCGGCCCTCGGCGGGTTCCGGCTCACCGTCGGCCGGCCGGTCCTGCCGATGCTGGCGCACAGCGCCCCCTCCGTCGCCGAGGCCGTGGCGAAACTGGGCGGCTGCGCGGTCGAGGAGAAACTCGACGGCATCCGTGTCCAGGTCCACCGCGACGGCGACGACGTACGCCTCTACACCCGCACCCTGGACGACATCACCGACCGGCTACCCGAACTCACCGCTGCCGCACGGGAGTTGCCGGGCGAGCGGTTCATCCTGGACGGCGAGGTGATCGCGTTCGACGGGACCGGCCGCCCACGCTCCTTCCAGGAGACCGCCGGACGGGTCGGTTCACGGCTGGACGTGACGACGGCGGCCGAGCAGGTGCCCGTCTCCCCCGTCTTCTTCGACGCGCTGTCCGTGGACGGCCAGGACCTCCTGGACCTGCCCCTCACCGACCGTCACACCGCGCTGGCCGGTCTCGTCCCCGAGCCGATGCGGGTCCGCCGCACCCTGGTGACCGGCCCCGACGACCTGCCCGCCGCGGAACGCTTCCTCGCCGACACCCTGGAACGCGGCCACGAGGGCGTCGTGCTCAAGGCCCTCGACGCCCCCTACAGCGCGGGCCGGCGCGGGGCGTCCTGGCTGAAGGTCAAGCCCGTGCACACCCTCGATCTGGTGGTCCTGGCCGCCGAGTGGGGCCACGGCCGCCGCACGGGCAGGCTCTCCAATCTCCACCTAGGCGCCCGCACCGCCGACGGTTCCTTCGCCATGCTCGGCAAGACGTTCAAGGGGCTGACGGACGCCCTGCTGGCCTGGCAGACCGAACGGCTGACGGCGCTGGCCGTGGAGGAGCACGGCTGGGGCGTGACCGTACGCCCCGAACTCGTCGTCGAGATCGCCTACGACGGTCTGCAGCGCTCCACCCGCTACCCGGCCGGTGTCACCCTCCGCTTCGCCCGCGTGATCCGCTATCGGGAGGACAAGACCCCCGCCGAAGCCGATACGGTCGAGACCCTGCTCGCCGCACACCCCGAGGTGACGCGTTGACCACCCCCAAGCGCAGTGCCGGTCTGCTGCTGCACCGCCGCACCGAGCACGGCGTCGAGGTGCTGCTCGGCCATATGGGCGGCCCGTTCTTCGCGCACAAGGACGCGGGCGCGTGGAGCGTGCCCAAGGGCGAGTACGAGCCGGACGAACCGGCGTGGGACGCCGCCCGCCGGGAGTTCCAGGAGGAGCTGGGGCTGGCGCCGCCCGACGGGGAGGCCGTACCGCTGGGCGAGGTGCGGCAGAAGAACGGCAAGCTCGTCACGGCCTGGGCGATCGAGGCGGACCTCGACCCGGCGACCGTCGTGCCGGGCACCTTCCGTATGGAGTGGCCGCCGAGGTCGGGACAGATCCAGGAGTTCCCGGAGCTGGACCGCGTGGAGTGGCTCACCGTGGAGCGGGCGCGGGCCGTGATCGTGCCGGCGCAGGCGGAGTTTCTCGACCGTCTCCTGGAGCACTCGGCCTGAGTCCGCGTTGCGGCGTGCGCCGTCGCGCGGGAAGGTCGAAGGACAGCCCACGCAGGAGGCCCCCCATGCCCATCGCCACGGTCAACCCGGCGAACGGCGAGACGCTCAAGACCTACGACGCCCTGGGCGAGGAGGAGATCGAGCGCCGCCTCGCCACCGCCGACACCACGTTCCGCGCGTACCGGACCACGTCCTTCGCGGAGCGTGCCCGGCTGATGCGCCGGGCCGCCGAACTCCTCGACGCGGACGCCGGGGACATCGCCCGGGTGATGACCACCGAGATGGGCAAGCCGGTGAAGCAGGCCCGCGCCGAGGCCGCCAAGTGCGCGAAGGCGATGCGCTGGTACGCCGACCACGCCGAGGTGCTGCTCACCGACGTGGAGCCGTCCGCCGCGGACGTGCGGGACTCGGGCGCGTCCCGTGCCCTGGTGCGCTACCGGCCGCTCGGCCCGGTGCTCGCCGTGATGCCGTGGAACTTCCCGCTCTGGCAGGTGATCCGCTTCGCCGCGCCCGCCCTGATGGCCGGCAACGTGGGCCTGCTGAAGCACGCCTCCAACGTCCCGCAGACCGCCCTCTACCTGGAGGACCTCTTCCTCCGGGCGGGCTTCCCCGAGGGCTGCTTCCAGACCCTGCTGGTCGGCTCCGGCGCCGTCGAGGACATCCTGCGCGACCCGCGGGTCAAGGCCGCCACCCTCACCGGCAGCGAGCCCGCCGGCCGGGCCGTCGCCTCGGTCGCCGGGGACGAGGTCAAGAAGACGGTCCTGGAACTGGGCGGCAGCGACCCGTACGTGGTGATGCCGTCCGCCGACGTCGACCGGGCGGCGGAGATCGCGGTGACGGCACGGACGCAGAACAACGGGCAGTCCTGCATCGCCGCCAAGCGGTTCATCGTGCACGCCGACGTGTACGACGCGTTCGCCGAGCGGTTCGTGGCGGGCATGAAGGCGCTGAGGGTCGGCGACCCGCTGAAGGAGGAGACGGACATCGGCCCGCTCTCCACCGAGCGGGGCCGCGCCGATCTGGAGGAACTCGTCGACGAGGCCGTGGAGAGCGGCGCCACGGTGCTGTGCGGCGCCGAACGCCCCGACGGGCCGGGCTGGTTCTACCCGCCGACCGTCCTCGCCGACATCACCCCCGAGATGCGTGTCCACCACGAGGAGGCGTTCGGCCCGGTCGCCACGCTGTACCGGGTGGCCGACCTCGACGAAGCGGTCGCGATCGCCAACGACACGCCCTTCGGGCTCAGCTCCAACGTATGGACGCGGGACGCCGCCGAGGTCGACCGTTTCGTCCGGGACCTCGACGCCGGCGCGGTCTACGTCAACGGGATGACCGCCTCCCACCCGGCGTTCCCGTTCGGCGGGGTCAAACGATCCGGTTACGGGCGTGAGCTGTCCGGACACGGAATCCGGGAGTTCTGCAACATCACCACCGTGTGGCACGGGGCGTGAGCGTTCCGCGGCTACCATCCCCGTTGTGAACCGCGAAGTGACTCTGCCTCTGATCGTCGACGACCGCGGGACCTTGCAGGTGTCCGCCGCCGAAGTGAGCAAGCTGCTGCGGACGGTGGGCGGGCGGTGGCTGCACCTGGTGGAGGCGGGCGAGGAACTCGACGAGGACACGGTCGCGACGCTGACGATCGAGCTGGCGAAGCTGGCGGACCGGATCGATGTGGCGTGCATCGCGCACAGCAGTGGGAGTGCCTCCGGC
The DNA here is from genome assembly GCF_020010925.1 of Streptomyces griseiscabiei. NCBI lineage: Bacteria > Bacillati > Actinomycetota > Actinomycetes > Kitasatosporales > Streptomycetaceae > Streptomyces > Streptomyces griseiscabiei. Next base: position 2,444,467 of record NZ_JAGJBZ010000001.1, read on the forward strand.
TAGTGCCGCGGCAGGCAACGTTTGCCCGTCAAGGAGCGGCGTCCGGTGCGTGCTCTCGGCGTGCCGGGTGCGAGCCCTCGTACTGGATGTACTTGGGCTTGTGCCCGGTGCGGCGGTGGGGGCCCCTCCCGCTCGAGCGAAGCCGAGAGTGGGGGGAGCGTGCCGGGCGTCGCGACGGGGCGAACGTTGCCTGTCGCGGCACTAGGGGCCGCTTCCAGGTCGTCGGCCGGCTGCGGGTCGTTCGTGGTCGCTCGCGCAGTTCCCCGCGCCCCCGACGGGGCGCGTCCTCAGAGGCGCGCCAAAGTGGTCCAGAACATCGACTCGTAGCTCTCGAGCAGTCGGCCGTGGCCGTCGGCCACGTCCTCGTCGATGCGGTCGGCGTCCAGGGCGGCCTGTAACGCCGCCCTCGCCCGCTCCGCCAGTTCCGGTGCCGGCTCGGCGAAGAAGTCGAAGAAGCCGCAGGCCTCGTCGGTGAAGCCGTACCGGTCGCGCAGGGCCCGGGCGATCGTCGCGCAATAGCCGCCCCAGGAAGCGAAGTTGGCGCTCAGGGCGAGCACCACGTCGGCCGGGGCCGCGCCCAGGGCGAGCCGGGCGACGTACGACGGATACGCCTGGCAGCCCGGCAGCGGCTCGTAGGCCGCCGCCCGCTTCTCGTCCACCCCGCACGCCTCCGCGAGCGCCCCGAGCCGCCCCGCCGCCACCGCCTCCCCCTCCGCGAGCATCTCGAAGAAGGGGGCGCTCGCCGGTTCCCCGGCCGCCGACCGCACGGCCAGATGGCGGAAGGAGAGCAGATCCGCGGCGATCACCAGCCGCTGCTCCATCGCGAGCGCGGCGAGCGTGTCGAGCCCGGCCGCGCCGGAGGCGATGAGGGGCAGCAGTGGATTGGCACCGGGTCCCGGGGCGAGCCGTGCGGCGGTGGCTTCCAGCACTTCTCCGGCCGTACGTGTCATCGAGCACTCCCGTCGGGTTCACCTGTCGTCACCGCTGGTCAGCGGCCCGTGGCCCGGCCGGACAGCCGCCCCTCGGCGCTACCGGATCGGCATCCCCGACAGGGTCCGGGCGATCACCAGCCGCTGCACCTCACTCGTACCCTCGAAGATGGTGTAGATAGCCGCGTCCCGGTGCATCCGCTCGACCGGGTACTCCCGGGTGTATCCGTTGCCGCCCAGTATCTGGATGGCCTGCGCGGTCACCTTCTTCGCCGTCTCGCTCGCGAACAGCTTCGACTGGGAGCCCTCGGCCGCGGTGAACGGCCGGCCGTTGATCGCCATCCAGGACGCCCGCCACACCAGGAGCCGCGCCGCGTCGACGGAGGTCCGCATGTCGGCGAGCTGGAAGGCGACGCCCTGGTTGTCGATGATGGGGCGGCCGAACTGCTCACGGGTCTTGGCGTAGTCGAGGGCCACCTCGTACGCGGCACGGGCGGTGCCCACCGCCATGGCGCCCACGGCCGGGCGGGACGCCTCGAACGTGGCCATCGCCGCGTTCTTCACGCGCTCGCCACCGCTCTTCGCCCGCTCATGGGCCCGCGCCAGGCGCTCGTCGAGCTTCTCCTTGCCGCCGAGGAGGCAGGAGCCGGGGACGCGGGCGTCCTCCAGGACGACCTCGGCGGTGTGGGAGGCGCGGATGCCGTGCTTCTTGAACTTCTGGCCCTGGGACAGGCCGGGCGTGTTCGGCGGGACGATGAAGGACGCGTGGCCCTTGGAGCCCAGTTCGGGGTCGACCACGGCGACGACGACATGGACGTTGGCGATGCCGCCGTTGGTCGCCCAGGTCTTGGTGCCGTTGAGGACCCACTCGTCCTTGGCCTCGTCGTACACCGCGCGCGTGCGCATGGAGGCCACGTCGGAGCCGGCGTCGGGCTCGGAGGAGCAGAACGCGGCGACCTTGACGTCGTTGGCGTCGCCGTACATCTGGGGGATCCAGGTGCCGATCTGCTCCTCGGTGCCGTTGGCGAGGACGCCCACGGCGGCGAGGCCGGTGCCGACGATGGACAGGGCGATGCCCGCGTCGCCCCAGAAGAGCTCCTCCATGGCCATGGGGATGCCGAGGCCGGTGGGGTCGAAGTACTGCTGGGCGTAGAAGTCCAGGGAGTAGATGCCGACCTTGGCGGCCTCCTGGATCACCGGCCAGGGGGTCTCCTCGCGCTCGTCCCACTCGGCGGCCGCGGGGCGAATGACATCGGCGGCGAATCCGTGGAGCCAGTCGCGGACCTCTCGCTGTTCCTCGTTGAGTTCCATGGTGAACTCGGCCATGACGCGCCTCCAGCACTGCACTAAGATGTTACCTGCGGTAACTGCGAGTCTGTTACCGGTCGGTAGGAAAAGTCAACTCCCGGGGCGCACCCGGTAGCCCGTTCGACCCGTTCGATCGGGTCGTGCCAATCAGTGTTAGTTTGCGCAAGGCGTCACCGTCATCAGTATTTGGGGGAGAGACTCATGGACACCACGCAGCGGACCGACCAGGAGCGGTCCGCCGACCGCCGTCGGCGCGAGCTGCTGGAGGCCGCGGACCGGGTCGTGCTCCGTGACGGCCCCGGAGCGTCGATGAACGCCATCGCCGCCGAGGCCGGCATCACCAAGCCGATCCTCTACCGCCATTTCGGTGACAAGGGCGGACTGTACGCCGCCCTCGCCCAGCGCCACACGGACGCCCTCCTCGACTCGCTGCGGGCCGCGCTGGACGCCCCGGCGGAGCGCCGCGAGCGCGTCGAGGCGACCCTCGACACCTATCTGGCGGCCATCGAGGCCCGCCCCCAGGTGTACCGCTTCCTGATGCACCCGGCGGAGGGCGGCCAGCCCGCCGACCAGGGCTTCGACGTCGGCAGGCACTCGGCCCCCCTGCTGCGCCGCATGGGCGAGGAACTCGGCAAGGTCATAGAGGACCGCCTCGACCTCGGCCCCGACAGCCGTCTGCTGTCACGTGTATGGGGCCACGGCATCGTCGGCATGATGCACGCGGCCGGCGACTGGTGGCTCAACGAACGCCCCCTCTCCAGGGCCGAGTTGGTCCGCAGCCTCGCCGACCTCCTCTGGGGCCGTCTGGCAGCGGCGGGCGACAAGGTGGGCAGCCCGGGCTTCTAGAGGGTTCCTTGTCGCAGGGGCCGGGGACAAGCGCCCCTGAAAGGGGCGCGGGGCTGTATCGATATGCGGCTCCGCCGCGTGGGCGCGAGAACCCCCACCGCACGCGCACCCGCCGACGGACTCACGCCCCCCACGACGCCCGGGCGACCTTCCGCATCAGCCGAGACCGCCGCCACCCCGACAGCCGGTCCGCATACACCCGGCCCTCAAGGTGATCGCACTCGTGCTGAAGACACCGCGCGAAGAACCCGCTCCCCGACACCCGCACCCGGTCCCCGTCCACCGTGAACCCCTCCACCACGGCCTCGTCGTACCGCTCCACCCCCGCCTCCAGGCCGGGCAGGGACAGACAACCCTCGGGCCCGCGCAGTACGATCCCCTCGGTCGAGACCAGCCGGGGATTGACCACATGCCCGAGATGACGGACGTCCTCGTCGTCCGGACAGTCGTACACGAACACCCGGAGCCCCCGGCCCACCTGGTTCGCGGCCAGCCCCACCCCCCGCGCGTCGTACATCGTCGCGAACATGTCCTCCACAAGCCGCACCAGTTCGGGCCCGAACTCCGTCACGTCTTCACAAGGCGCCTGCAATACGGGGTCCCCGAGCAGTGTCATGGGGAGAACGCGCCCTCGGGCGCCGGGAATCGAGCCGTTTCGCATGGCCGCAAGAGTACGTTCCCACCCGATTTGGCCGGGCCGGCGGGTGCAACGCACCCGTCGAGATTCGGGCGCGTGAGTGGATCTCGATAGGCTTTGGTCCACACGTTGCCGGGACTGGGCGCGGCGCTGTACGCAAGGAGGATCGAGAACTGATGGCAGGCAACTCGGACCCGCTCACGCCGCGGGCCAAGCTGGCCGTGACGGCGGGCAAGGCGGTCGCGGCGGCATCGCGTGCCGCTGGACGCGGTAGCGGATCTGTGATCGGTGGCCGGGTGGCACTGAAACTCGACCCCGACCTCCTCGCCCGGCTCGCACAGAGCCTGGACGTCGTCCTGGTCTCCGCCACCAACGGCAAGACCACCACGACCCGGCTGATCGCCGAGGCACTGCGCGCGGCGGGCGAGGTCGTCTCGAACGCGCTCGGCGCCAACATGCCCGCGGGCATCACCTCGGCGCTCGCCGGGAACTCGGACGCCAAGTTCGCGGTCATCGAGGTCGACGAGAAGTACCTCGCCGGTGTCGCGCGGGACACCGACCCCAAGTGCATCGCACTGCTCAACCTCTCCCGCGACCAGCTCGACCGTGCCGCCGAGACCCGCATGATGGCGGAGGCGTGGCGGGAGGGCCTGGCCGGCACCAAGGCCGTCGTGGTGGCCAACTGCGACGACCCGCTGATCGTGTGGGCGGCCTCGTCGTCGCCGAACGTGATCTGGGTCGCGGTCGGCCAGATGTGGAAGGACGACGCCTGGTCCTGCCCGTCCTGCGGCGGTGTGATGCAGCGCCCCGGCGACGACTGGTTCTGCGGCGAGTGCGGTTTCCGCCGCCCGACGCCGAGCTGGGCGCTCTCCGGCGACCACGTCCTCGACCCGCACGGCTCGGCCTGGCCGATCCACCTCCAGCTGCCGGGCCGCGCCAACAAGGCGAACGCCGCCTCGTCGGCCGCCACCGCCGCCGTCTTCGGGGTGCCCCCGCAGGTCGCCCTGGAACGGATGTACCAGGTGCAGGCGGTGGCCGGGCGGTACGACGTGGTGCAGTTCATGCAGCGCGATCTGCGGCTGCTGCTCGCCAAGAACCCGGCGGGCTGGCTGGAGACGTTCTCGCTGATCGACCCGCCGCCGTCGCCGGTGATCCTGTCGGTGAACGCGCGCGGCGCCGACGGCACGGACACCTCGTGGCTGTGGGACGTGGACTACACCCGGCTGACCGGCCACCCGATCTTCGTGCTGGGCGACCGCAAGCTCGACCTCGCGGTACGTCTGGAGGTGGCGAACCAGCACTTCCAGGTCTGCGACACCCTCGACCAGGCGGTGCAGATGTGCCCGCCCGGCCGGATCGAGGTCATCGCCAACTACACCGCGTTCCAGGACCTGCGCCGCCGCGTGGGCAACTGAGCACCCGGCCACGAACGACCATGAACGACTCTGAGGGGCACTGACTTCATGAGCGACAACAGTCTGCGGGTCGTCTGGGTCTACCCGGACCTGCTCAGCACCTACGGCGACCAGGGCAACGTCCTCGTCGTCGAGCGCCGGGCGCGCCAGCGCGGCCTGGACGTGGCCCGGCTGGACGTGCGCAGCGACCAGCCGATCCCGACCTCCGGCGACATCTATCTGATCGGCGGCGGCGAGGACCGGCCGCAGCGGCTGGCGGCCGAGCGGCTGCGCCGGGACCGGCATCTGTACCAGGCGGTGAACAACGGGGCGATCGTCTTCGCGGTCTGCGCCGGGTACCAGATCCTCGGCCACGAGTTCGTCAACGACCTCGGTCAGCGTGAGCCGGGCCTCGGTCTGCTCGACGTGACGACGACCCGTGGCGAGGGCGAGCGGTGTGTCGGCGACGTCCTCGCGGACATCGACCCGCGCCTCGGGCTGCCCCAGCTGACCGGGTTCGAGAACCACCAGGGCGTCACCCACCTCGGCCCCACCGCCCGCCCGCTGGCGAACGTACGGCTCGGCAAGGGCAACGGCACGGGCGACGGCACGGAGGGCGCGTACAACGACACCGTGTTCGGTACGTACATGCACGGGCCGGTGCTGGCGCGGAACCCGCAGATCGCGGACCTGCTGCTGAAGCTGGCGCTGGATGTGAACGCGCTGCCGCCGACCGACGACCGCTGGTTCGAGGCGCTGCGCGACGAGCGCATCTCGGCGGCGACACAGCCCGCGTAACGCGCCGCGCGAGCCGGGCCGGGGAGCCTGAGAAACGGTTCCTCAGTGCCCGGACGAAAGCCCGTACGACACCGCCCCCGCTCATGTGTGACAGCCCGTCTGACCAGGGCTCCGCTCACCTGTGCGGGGGCGTCCAGCAGGCGGACGCCCGCTACGGGAGGGGCCCCCGCCGCCGGTAGGGTGGCGGCGTTTCCAGCCGGACAGAGCGGTCCGGTCCCCGGCCCACGTCGAGAAGGTATTCGGGCTATGCGCATTGGTGTCCTCACGTCCGGCGGCGACTGCCCCGGGCTGAACGCCGTCATCCGGTCCGTCGTGCACCGCGCCGTCGTCGACCACGGCGACGAGGTCATCGGCTTCCGGGACGGCTGGAAGGGTCTCCTGGAGGGCGACTACCTCAAGCTCGACCTGGACGCGGTGGCGGGCATCCTGGCCCGCGGCGGCACGATCCTCGGCTCCTCCCGCGTCCAGCCCTCGCATCTGCGCGACGGGGTGGCGCGGGCCAAGGGCCATGTCGAGGAGCTGGGTCTCGACGCGATCATCCCCATCGGCGGTGAGGGCACGCTCAAGGCGGCCCGGCTGATGTCCGACAGCGGCCTGCCGGTCGTCGGTGTGCCGAAGACCATCGACAACGACATCGCGGTCACGGACGTCACCTTCGGCTTCGACACGGCCGTGGGTGTCGCCACCGAGGCCCTGGACCGGCTGAAGACCACCGCCGAGTCCCACCAGCGGGTCCTGGTCGTGGAGGTCATGGGCCGCCACACCGGCTGGATCGCGCTCCACTCCGGCATGGCGGCCGGCGCGCACGCCATCGTCGTCCCCGAACGGCCCTTCGACATCGAGGAGCTGGCCGCGCGGGTCGGCGAGCGGTTCGCGGCGGGCAAGCGGTTCGCGATCGTCGTCGCGGCGGAGGGGGCCAAGCCGAAGGCCGGGTCGATGGAGTTCGACGAGGGCGGCAAGGACATCTACGGGCACGAGCGGTTCGCCGGGATCGCCCGGCAGCTCTCCATCGAGCTGGAGCAGCGCCTCGGGAAGGAGGCGCGGCCGGTGATCCTCGGGCATGTGCAGCGGGGCGGTACGCCGACCGCGTACGACCGGGTGCTGGCGACGCGGTTCGGGTGGCACGCGGTGGAGGCCGTGCACCGGGGTGAGTTCGGCAACATGACCGCGCTGCGGGGGACGGACATCGTGATGGTGCCGCTCGCGGAGGCGGTGGAGACGCTGAAGACGGTGCCTTCGGAGAGGTATGCCGAGGCGGAGTGTGTGCTGTGAGTTGCGACTAGGAGCTCGGTCCAGCGGGTGGGTCGTCGGCTGCGGGTGGGTCGTGGCTTGTCGCGCAGTTCCCCGCGCCCCTTCGTGCTTGCCCCCGGTCATGATCGTGGCCGGGGGCGGTTCTAGTCTGGGGGCGGACGTACAGCGCTCAACCCCCATGAAACAGGAGCCGGCGGATGGATCACAGCGGGCACGGGACGGGGCTCTTGCCCTTCACTCTCGGGCGAGGGCTCTCGTGGTCGGCGGATCCGTTCTTCCTGATCGCCTGCCTGCTGGGCCTCGGGCTCTACGCCTGGGGCGTCGTGCGGCTGGTGCGGCGCGGCGACAAGTGGCCCGTCGGGCGGACCGTCGCGTTCGTCGTGGGTGTGCTGCTGGTGATGCTGGTGACATGCACCGGGCTGAACGACTACGGCATGGTCATGTTCAGCGTGCACATGGTGCAGCACATGGTGATCAGCATGCTGGCGCCGATCGTGCTGCTCCTCGGGGCGCCGGTCACCCTGGCGTTGCGGGCGCTGCCGGTGGCGGGGAAGGGGCGGAAGGGGCCGCGTGAGCTGCTGATGATGTTCCTGCACAGCTGGTACATGAAGATCGTCACGCATCCGGCGTTCACGATCCCGATGTTCATCGCGAGCCTGTACGGGCTGTACTTCACGCCGTTGTTCGACTTCCTGATGGGGTCGACGCCGGGGCACATCGTGATGATGACGCACTTCCTGCTGGTCGGACTGTTCTTCTTCTGGCCGATCATGGGCGTCGACCCGGGTCCGCACCGCCCCGGCTATCTGATGCGGATGCTGGAACTGTTCGCGGGCATGCCGTTCCACGCGTTCTTCGGCATCGCGCTGATGATGGCGTCCGCGCCGATGGTCAGGACGTACGAGAACCCGCCCGCCTCCCTCGGCATCGACGCGCTCGCCGACCAGAACGCGGCCGGCGGCATCGCCTGGGCGTTCAGCGAGATCCCCTCGGTGCTCGTCCTGCTCGCACTGCTCTTCCAGTGGTACGGCTCCGAGCAGCGGCAGGCCAAGCGCCAGGACCGCGCGGCCGACCGGGACGGCGACAAGGAACTGGAGGCGTACAACGCCTATCTCGCCTCACTCGACGCACGCAGCCGCTGAGCCTCATTCCCTTTCCCTCTTTCCCCCTTTCTCTTTTTCTTTTTCCTTGGCCGCGAGGCTTTGCCCTTAAGTAGCATGTCGGGTGAGCCCCGCTTCGGCGCCGCGGGGTGACGGGGAAAACCGCTGGGGGGAGCGGTCATGACAATTCATACAGGCTTGCGAACATGCCTGCTTCTGGTGGGCGTGCTGCTTCTCGGCGGGTGCGGCGACTCGGCCCCCTCACTGCTCGCGGTGAAGGCGGTGGCGGCGGGGGTTCCGTCCCTCGCCCCCTTCTTCGACGAGGGGGAACGGCTGGGCAGGGACGAGACCGACCTCCGTTCCCTGCGGCCGCACAGCGGTCTCCAGCAGGGCAACACCCCTGGTCTGTATGGGGGCACACAGAAACCGAAGATCTGTGACGTGGGCAAGCTGGAGGATTTCCTCACCGCCCACGAAAACAAGAAAAAGGCTCAGGAATGGGCCCGGATCGTCGGTATCGAGGTCGACGGCATCGAACGTTATCTTGACGAACTCACACCCGTTCTCCTGCGTCACGACACCCTCGTGAAGAACCACGACTACAAGAAGGGCAGGGCCGTCCCCTTCGACGCGTTGCTGGAAGCCGGTATCGCGGTTCTGGTCGACGATCAGGGCTTGCCCGCCGTGAAGTGCAGCTGCGGAAATCCGCTGCGCGCGTTCGACGAGAACCCCGAGCGCATCAAGGTGGAATTCGCCGGCGATCACAAGAGGTGGAGGGGCTACGCCGAGTCCCGGGTGATCGTCGTCAAGCCCGCTCCGGAGCGGCTGAAGGAGATCAAGCTCATCGATGTCGAGGACCCGGACCAGGGCATCAGCCGGGAGGTCGGCACCACGGGCGAGTCCGACTCGACGTTCGACACCCGGGTACGGCAGGCCGTCCCGCAGGTGCGCGGGATGACCTTCGACGAGGCGAGCGCGGCCATGGCGGACCAGGGTCTGGCGGTGACCGTCGCCGGAGACCGGCTGCCACCGGGTGACGCCCAGGTGACCGGGTCGAGCCCCGGGGCGGGTGCCGAGCTGGACTTCGGGGCGGCGGTGGCACTGCGTGTGGAGTGGCCGGGCGAGATCTCGGAGCCGTCCGAACCGTCCGAACCGTCGGATCCGGGGGACGGCACCGGCGGCTCGGGGGCCGGATCAGGGCCCGGTTCGCCTTCGGAGACGGAGGGTTCACCGAACGGCGGCTCCTCGTCCGGAGCATCGTCGCCTTCCAAGCCGTCCGAACCGTCCAAGCCGTCCGAGCCGCCCCAGGGGTCCGGGCCGTCCGAGCCGTCCGGGAGCGACTCGGCGCCGGCGGACCGTGACCCGCCCCCGTCCGGCGGGGGCTCCTCCCCGGCGGACGACGGGTCGTCACCCACCGAGGCGGCCCCTCCCCCGTCGACAGGCGGCACCTCCCTCGCGCCGACACCGTCCAAGTCCTCCGAGCGGCCGTCGCCGGACCCCGACCCCACCCCGCCGGGCGACAGCGGTCCGCCCGCCGGCACCCCGACGACGAGCGCTCCCCCGAGTGAACCCGTCGAGGAACCGCCCCAGTTCATGTGGATCTGATGGATCCGACACATCTGATGAACCCGACGGATCCGGAATCCGGGAGTGACCGATGCAGTCAGGAGCACCGCGTTCGGGAGTCGGCCGGGTCATCGCCGACCGCTATCTCCTGCTGAACCGGCTGGGCAGCGGCGGTATGGGCCATGTCTGGCTGGCCCATGACCGGCAGCTGGACTGCGAGGTGGCGCTCAAGGAGATCGTGTTCCGCGATCCGGGCGAGGCCGAGCGGGAGCGCACGGCCCGGGTGGCCCGCGCCCGAGCCGAGGCCCGGCACGCCGCCGGACTGCGCCACCATCCGCACGTGGTCACCGTGCACGACGTCCTGGAGCACGACGAACTGCCGTGGATCGTCATGGAGTACGTGCCCGGCGCCCTCGATCTGAAGGCCCTCGTCACGCGGCGGGGCGCCCTCGCGCCCGCCGAGTGCGCCCGGATCGGGCTCTGTGTACTGGACGCGCTGACCGCCGGGCACGAGCGCGGCGTCATGCACCGGGACGTCAAGCCGGCCAACATCCTGCTCGCCCCGGACCGCACCGGATCGCCGTACGCGCGGGTGCTCCTCACCGACTACGGCATCTCGGTCCAGCCCGACACCCAGGAGACCCGGTACACCCGGACGCACGTCCTGGTCGGCACCGCCGGATATCTGGCGCCCGAGCGGGCGCAGGGCGGGCCGCCGACCGCCGCGTCCGACCTGTTCTCGCTGGGCTGCACGCTCTACCACGCCGTCGAGGGGTACGGGCCCTTCGACCGTGACACGGAGATCGCCGCGCTGACCGCCGCCGTCCTGGAGGAGCCGCGGCCCATGCTGCGCGCGGGCGCGCTGGAGCCCGTCCTGGCGACCATGCTCGCCAAGGACCCCGTACGCCGGATCACCGCCGCCGGGACCGAGGCGGCGCTCTCCGCGATCGTCACCCCCCAGGCCCACCCCCGCACCGAACCGGACCTGGGGTCGCAGCCGCACTGGGCGAGCGAGCCCACGCACACGGCGGAGCGCGAGTTCCTCGCCGCGCGGGCGCCCCACGGGACACCGTGGCAGGCGCCGACGCCCGCGCCGGAGCCCGCCCCGGCCCGGCCGGTGCCCGCGACCGGTGTGCGCCCCCGCCGGCATCGCGGCCGGGCCCTGCTCGCCGGTATGGCCACCACCCTCGGGCTCGCCCTGGTGGTCGGCGGGATCTGGTGGGCCATGGGGAACATCAGGGAACTGCCGAGGGGTCTGGGCGGCAGCGGCGACACCCTGAGCACGGAGCTGCCGTACGGGCGGACCGTGGGGCTGACCGAGCCGCTGCGGGACGGCGACTGTGTGGACGTGACCTGGACCGGCGCTCCCTTCACGGACGCCGCCGAGCTGCGGATCGTGCCCGGGTGCGAGGGGCCCGCGATGGACGGACAGGTGATGACCTCCTTCGAGGTGCCGTCCGCCGAGGACGCCCGGACGGCCGGTGCCGCCCGCTGCGAGCAGCTCACGGTCGAGGCCCGCGAGAAGCTCGCGGACGTCCGGACCTACGCCGTCCTGCCGACCGACGACGGCTTCGACACCGCCGGCCGTCGGGTCGCCTGTCTGCTGCTGGGCACCCGCAGGCCGGTGTACGGGCCGATCGGCGACTACCGGACGACGGGCTCCACGGTGCTCGTCGACGTGGCCACCCTGCAGAAACAGGACTGCCTCGACCCGGTCTCCGGCAACAGGATCAGGCTGGTCTCCTGCCGGGACCGCCACCGGCAGAAGGTGCTCGGTTTCCACCGGATGAGCCCCGGGACGACGTACGAGGAAGCCCAGGACCAGGCGCTCGACGCCTGCCGGGAGAACCTGCCGCCGCAGCAGTACGGCTATGAGCCCTCACTGACCGGGTCCGGTTTCTGGATCAGCGAGGACGGCTGGAAAAAAGGCGCACATTTTGTCGTCTGCACTGTCATTTCCGGTAGTGGAGGCACCATGGAGGGAGAAGAAGCCTGAGAAGGGGTGTTGCGATGCCCGGTTCGACGAAGGCCATGGGGGTGCTCACCGTCGGTGGGCTGGTCGCGGTGACGGCCTACTCGGTGGCGCTAGGCAGCAATGGCTGGCTGTGGTTCGGATGGGTCGTCCTGGGTCTGCTGACCCTGGGGATGGTGGCGGCGCGTACCTGAGGCCCGTGCCCGGCGCCCCTCAGGCCCGCGGAATTCCCCCGTCCGGGTGTACGCCCGGCTGGTACTTCGGCAGCCGGGCGGTGATCTTCATGCCCGCGCCGACCGCGGTCTCGATGACGAGGCCGTGGTCGTCGCCGTACACCTGGCGCAGCCGCTCGTCGACATTGCTCAGGCCGATGCCGCCCGAGGGGCTGGTCTCGCCGGAGAGGATACGGCGCAGCACCTCGGGCTCCATGCCGACGCCGTCGTCCTCGATGACGACGAGTGCCTCGGCGCCCGCGTCCTGGGCGGTGATGCTGATGTGGCTCTTGGCCGCGGCGTGCACCGTACGGCCTTCGAGGCCGTGCTTCACCGCGTTCTCCACGAGGGGCTGGAGGCAGAGGAAGGGCAGGGTGACCGGCAGGACCTCGGGGGCTATCTGGAGTGTGACCGAGAGCCGGTCGCCGAAGCGGGCCCGGACCAGCGCCAAGTAGTGGTCGATGGCGTGCAGTTCGTCGGCGAGGGTGGTGAAGTCGCCGTGCTTGCGGAACGAGTAGCGGGTGAAGTCGGCGAACTCCAGGAGGAGTTCACGGGCGCGCTCGGGGTCGGTGCGGACGAACGAGGCGATCACCGCGAGCGAGTTGAAGATGAAGTGCGGGGAGATCTGGGCGCGCAGGGCCTTGATCTCGGCCTCTATCAGGCGGGTGCGGGACTGGTCGAGGTCGGCCAGTTCGAGCTGGACCGAGACCCAGCGGGCGACCTCGCCGGCGGCCCGGACGAGGACGGCGGACTCCCGGGGTGCGCAGGCGACGAGCGCGCCGTGCACGCGGTCGTCGACCGTGAGGGGCGCGACGACGGCCCAGCGCACCGGGCAGTCGAGGATGTCGCAGGTCAGCGGGAAGGCCTCGCCGCGGCCGGTCTCCAGGGGGCCCGCCAGCCGTCCCATGATCTCGGCGCGATGGTGCTCCGCCACGCCCTCCCAGGCGAGGACCGACTCGTGGTCGGTGAGGCAGAGGGCGTCCGTGCCGAGCAGGGTGCGCAGCCGTTTGGCGGATCTGCGGGCCGTCTCCTCGGTGAGTCCGGCGCGCAGCGGGGGCGCGGCGAGGGTGGCGGTGTGCAGGGTCTGGAAGGTGGCGTGCTCGACGGGGGTGCCGAGGCCGCCCAGGCTGTTGCGCGGGCGGGCGGTACGTCGGCCGAGCCAGAATCCGGCGGCGAGCAGCGGCAGTACGGCCACGAAGACCCCCGCGAGGAAGCCGGTCACCTCGGCGCTCATCGCTCACCTCTCGCCATGGGCACACCACTCGCGGCCCGGGGGTTGTCGTGCTCCGCCCCTGTCGTTCCGGTCCTCACCGCCGCCACAGTTCGACCTCCTTGGTCGCCTCGCGGGTCCGGCCGCCGACGAGTTCCTCGGGGAGGTGGAAGCGGGCCAGGATCGCCGGAGTGTCGGGCGGGACCTTGCCGGGGGTGGCCAGGGACACCAGGACCATCGTGAGGAAGCCGAGCGGTACGGACCAGAGGGCGGGCCAGGCCAGCAGGGCGTGCAGGGTGCCGGTGCCGGGGTATCCGGCCATGGTCGCGGCGACCGCGAGGAGGGCCGCTCCGCCGCCGACGATCATGCCGGCGGCGGCGCCCGGCGGGGTCAGGCGCCGCCACCAGATGCCGAGGACGAGCAGCGGGCAGAACGAGGAGGCGGACACGGCGAAGGCGAGGCCGACCGCGTCGGCGACGGGCAGCCCGCCGACCAGGCCGCTCGCGGCGAGCGGTACGGCCATGGCGAGGACCGTGCCGAGCCGGAAGTGCCGTACGCCCCGGGCGGGCAGCACGTCCTGGGTGAGGACGCCCGCGACCGCCATGGTCAGCCCCGACGCGGTGGACAGGAACGCGGCGAAGGCACCGCCCGCGACCAGCGCGCCGAGCAGGTCGCCGCCGAGGCCGCCGATCATGCGGTCCGGGAGGAGCAGGACGGCCGCGTCGGCGTCTCCGGTGAGGGTGAGGTCGGGGGCGTAGATCCTGCCGAGGGCCCCGTAGAGCGGGGGCAGGAGGTAGAAGAGGCCGATCATGCCGAGGACGACGACGGTGGTGCGGCGGGCGGCGACGCCGTGCGGGCTGGTGTAGAAGCGGACGACGACGTGGGGCAGGCCCATGGTGCCGAGGAAGGTGGCGAGGATCAGCCCGTAGGTGGCGTACAGGGGGCGTTCCTCGCGGCCCGCGGCGAGGGAGGTGGACATGCCGCCGTTGGTGCCGCGGTCGGCGACGGGGACGGTGTCGCCCTCGGTGAAGGTCAGCCGGGTGCCCCGGTCGATGCGGTGGGTGCCGGTGGGCAGGTCGACGCGCCGGTCGTCGTAGCGGCGGCCGTCGATGGTGCCGGAGGCGGTGACGGTCAGGGGGCTCTCCAGCTTCAGGTCGAGGGTCTCGTCGACGCGGACGACGCGTTGTTCGCGGAACCGGGCGGGTTCGTCGAAGGCGTGGCGCGGGGCGCCGTCGCCCTGCCAGGCGAGGACGAGGAAGAGCGCGGGGACGAGCAGGGCGGTGAGTTTGAGCCAGTACTGGAAGGCCTGGACGAAGGTGATGCTGCGCATGCCGCCGGCGGCCACCGTGGCGGCGACCACGACGGCGACGATGACCCCGCCCAGCCACTCGGGGGCGTCGGTGAGGACGTTCAGCGTCAGTCCCGCGCCCTGGAGCTGGGGCAGCAGATAGAGCCAGCCCACGCCGACGACGAAGGCCCCCGCGAGCCGTCGTACGGTCTTGGAGGCGAGCCGGGCCTCCGCGAAGTCCGGCAGGGTGTAGGCGCCGGAGCGGCGCAGCGGGGCGGCGACGAACAGCAGGAGGACGAGGTAGCCGGCGGTGTAGCCGACCGGGTACCAGAGCATGTCGGGGCCCTGGACGAGGACGAGGCCGGCGATGCCGAGGAAGGAGGCGGCGGAGAGGTACTCGCCGCTGATCGCGGCGGCGTTGAGGCGGGGGCCCACCGTGCGGGAGGCCACGTAGAAGTCGGAGGTGGTGCGGGAGATGCGCAGGCCGAAGGCGCCGACGAAGACGGTCGCCACGACGACGAGGGCGACGGCGGGGACGGCGTAGTTCTCGTTCACGGGTTCTCTGCTTCCGTCGCCTCAGCGGTCCTCGACGAGGCGGACGAGGTCCTGCTCGTTGCGCTCGGCGCGGCGTACGTGCCAGTAGGCGAGGAGCACCAGGGGCGGGTAGACGCCGAAGCCGAGGAGGGCCCATTCCAGGCCGGCGCCGTCCGGCATCGCGGCGAAGACCAGGGGCAGCGGGGCGACCAGCAGCACCAGGACCGTGAACACGGCGAGGGCGGCGCGGAGTTGGCTGCGCATCAGGGAGCGGACGTAGGTGTGGCCGAGGGTGGTCTGTTCGTCGATCTCGGTGCGGGGGCGCTGGTGGTGGCCGGTGGTGCGGCGGGTGCGCCGGGGCACCCCGGTGACGACGACGCGGCGTTCGGCACGGCGTTCGGTGGCACGGTCGGTGGGGTCGTTCGGCATGGCGCTCCTCAGCCCGTGGTCCGGCGCATCAGCAGATCGCGCAGTTCACGGGCGTGACGGCGGCTGACCTGGAGTTCCACGGGGCCGACGAGGACGCTGACCGTGCCCGCGTCCAGGCGGAGTTCACCGACGTGCCGCAGGGCGACGAGATGGCGGCGGTGGATGCGGACGAACCCGCGTGCGCGCCAGCGCTCTTCGAGGGTGGACAGCGGGATGCGGACGAGGTGGCTGCCCTGGGGGGTGTGCAGTCGGGCGTAGTCGCCCTGGGCCTCGACGTGGGTGATGTCGTCGACGGCGACGAAGCGGGTCACCCCGCCGAGCTCGACGGGGATGTGGTCGGGGTCGGGTTCGTGGACCGGTATCGGCGGGGCCGGGGCGGTGGGGGCCTCGCGGAGCTGGGCGGCCCGGCGTATCGCCTCGGCGAGGCGTTCGCGGCGGACGGGCTTGAGGACGTAGTCGACGGCCTTGAGGTCGAAGGCCTGGACGGCGAAGCCCTCGTGCGCGGTGACGAAGACGACGAGCGGGGGCCGGGCGAAGCCGGTGAGGAGACGGGCGAGGTCGAGGCCGTCGAGTCCGGCCATGTGGATGTCGAGGAAGACGACGTCGATCGCCTCGGGCCCGTCGGGGCCGGACTCCAGGGCACGGTTGATCCGCCGCAGCGCCTCGGTGGCGTCGTTGGCGCCCTCGGCGCTGCCGACCCGTGGATCCGCGTTCAGCAGGTACAGCAGTTCCTCCAGGGAGGGTTTCTCGTCATCGACGGCGAGCGCGCGCAGCATGAACGTGGAGTGTAGGAGCAATTCGTACGCCTGCACACGGGCGCGCGCCGGAGGCTTCGCGCCAGGGGCCGTGAGCCCCCTCGCTGGATACAGTGCCCGCATGAGCAGCAAGTCCGCGGCGTTCGACGAACTCGACCGCAAGATCATCACGGCGTTGATGGCGAACGCGAGGACCAGCTTCGCCGAGATCGGCTCGGACATCGGTCTTTCGGCCACCGCGGTCAAGAGACGGGTGGACCGGCTGCGGGAGACCGAGGTCATCACCGGCTTCACGGCCACGGTGCAGCCGGCCGCGCTCGGCTGGCGCACCGAGGCGTACGTGGAGGTGTACTGCGAGGGCGCGGCGCCGCCCCGGCGGCTGGCGGAGGTGGTGCGCAACCATCCGGAGATCACCGCGGCGATGACGGTGACCGGCGGCGCGGACGCGCTGCTGCATGTGCGGGCGGTCGACGTGGAGCATTTCGAGGAGGTGCTGGAGCGGATCCGCACCGAGCCGTTCATCCGGAAGACGATCAGTTACATGGTGCTGTCGCATCTGCTGCCGGAGGCTCCGGAGGCCGGAGCGACACAGGACGCAGCGAACGTGCGTTGAGCCGGATTTATACGCAGCATTACTGCGCGAACACGCAACGTTTGTTTCTTGTCGTGCGCCTGGCTTGATTCCTACCGTGGTGTCATCCCAGCCGACACTCGCAGGAAGCGGAGAAACCCTCTGTGCCCGACAGCCGTGTGCCGCGCCTTCGGCGCTTTCTCGTCTGTGAACCCAGACACTTCGCCGTGCAGTACTCGATCAACCCCTGGATGCATCCGGACGCCCCCGTGGACGTCGATCTGGCCCAGGACCAGTGGCAGGAGCTGATCCGCGCCTACCGGACCCACGGCCACACCGTGGACAGCGTGGAGCCGGTGGCGGCGCTGCCCGACATGGTGTTCGCGGCCAACTGCGCGCTCGTCCTCGGCGGCCGGGTCCTCGGCTCGCTGTTCCACGCGCCCGAGCGGCGCCCCGAGTCCACCGCCTACGACGCCTGGTTCAAGACAGCCGGGTACGAGGTGCTGCGCTCCGAGTCGGTGTGCGAGGGAGAGGGCGACCTGGTGCCCACCGGCCGCTATCTGCTCGCCGGGACCGGCTTCCGCACCACCCGTGAGGCCCATCGCCAGGCGCAGGAGTTCTTCGGCGTCCCCGTGATCAGCCTCCAGCTGGTGGACCCGCGCTTCTACCATCTGGACACCGCGCTGTTCGTCCTCGACGACGGCGGCGACGGCTCCCCCGGGAACATCGCGTACTACCCGGAGGCCTTCTCCCCCGGCAGCCGCGCGGTCCTCGCCCGGCTCTACCCGGACGCGGTGATCGCGACCCGCGAGGACGCCATGGCCTTCGGTCTGAACTCGGTGTCCGACGGCCGCCATGTGTTCATCTCGCCCCGCGCCAAGGAACTCGCCGACCAGCTCGACCGGCAGGGCTACGTCCCCGTCCCCGTCGACCTGTCGGAGTTCCAGAAGGCCGGCGGCGGCATCAAGTGCGTCACCCAGGAGATCCGCCCGTGACCCGCACGACCTCGGAGGTCCACTCATGACCGCCCCCGTCCACACGCGTTCGTCGGCCGACCTCATCCGCGCCGAGGAGCCCGTCCTCGCGCACAACTACCACCCGCTGCCCGTGGTCGTCGCCCGCGCCGAGGGCGCGTGGGTCGAGGACGTCGAGGGCCGCCGCTATCTGGACATGCTGGCCGGCTACTCCGCCCTCAACTTCGGCCACCGCCACCCGGCCCTGATCGAGGCCGCGCACCGCCAGCTGGACACGCTCACCCTGACCTCGCGGGCCTTCCACAACGACCGCCTCGCCGAGTTCGCCGAGTCCCTGGCCGCGCTGACCGGCCTCGACATGGTGCTGCCGATGAACACGGGCGCCGAGGCCGTGGAGAGCGCCATCAAGGTGGCCCGCAAGTGGGCGTACGAGGTGAAGGGCGTCCCCGCCGACCGGGCCACCGTCGTCGTCGCCGCCGACAACTTCCACGGCCGTACGACGACGATCGTCAGCTTCTCCACGGACCCGGTGGCCCGGGACGGCTTCGGCCCGTTCACGCCCGGCTTCCGGGTGGTGCCGTACAACGACCTCGCCGCGCTGGAGGCGGCGATCGACGAGACCACGGCCGCGGTGCTGATCGAGCCCATCCAGGGCGAGGCGGGGGTGCTGATCCCGGACGACGGCTATCTGCGCGGGGTCCGTGAGCTGACCCGCCGCACGGGCTGTCTGTTCATCGCGGACGAGATCCAGTCGGGCCTCGGCCGCACCGGCCGCACCCTGGCCGTCGAGCACGAGGACGTCCTGCCCGACGCCGTGCTGCTCGGCAAGGCGCTCGGCGGCGGCATCGTGCCGGTGTCCGCGGTGGTGGCCCGCCGCGAGGTGCTGTCGGTCCTGCGGCCCGGCGAGCACGGGTCGACGTTCGGCGGCAACCCCCTCGCGGCGGCGGTCGGCTCGGCGGTGGTCGAGCTGCTGCGCACCGGGGAGTTCCAGCGCCGGGCCACCGACCTGGGCGGCACCCTGCGCGACGGGCTCACCGAACTGGTCGGCCGGGGTGTCGTGGGCTTCCGGGCGCGCGGCCTGTGGGCGGGCGTCGACATCGACCCCGCGATCGGCACGGGCCGCGAGATCAGCCACCGTCTGATGGACCGGGGCATCCTGGTCAAGGACACCCACGGCTCCACGATCCGCCTGGCCCCGCCCCTGACGATCACGGCGTCGGAACTCCGGTCGGCACTGGAGACCCTGGGGGAGGTCCTGAAGGCGGGCTCCTGAGAGACCTGCTCCTCGCCCACGCGCGACGGCGCCCCGGTGGCAGGCCGCCACCGGGGCGCCGCGCGGTCACCGCGTCGCGGCGGCACCGTATCTCGCCTGTCCGCCCGACGAGTTGGGTGTCCGTCCGACGAGTCGAGCGGGCCGCCCGGGACACCCGCGCGGCCCAAGGAGGTCTCGGCCGACTTGCCGCCGGGGACCGGGCGCACAAGCTGGGAGGAGGTCGTTCACTTCCCGGGAGGACATCCGACATGGCGACGGTCCGCAAGCACGACGGTGAGCAGCAGACGCTGGAGGTCTTCGAGATCGAGTTCGACGACGGGGACTGGGAGGCGATGCGCCCCGACCCCGAGCGGTTCTTCCGGGAGCTGCTGGAGCCCGACTACAAGGTCAACGGCATCTGCCTCGACACCAGGAACGCGGCCCGGCTCGCCCGGGGCGAACTGGTGGCGGCGAGTTTCGTCCGGCTCGTCCACATCAGCGGCGGGCCCTTCGACTCGTACTACGTCTGGCCCGAGCACAAGATGTGAGGCCGTGAGCGGTCGGGGCACCGCCACGCGGCGCCCTCACGGCTCGGCGGTCCCGTACGGGCGCAGCAGGAGCAGGGCGATGTCGTCGGTGTGCCGGTCGGTACGCGGGGTGTGCTGGACGAGGCTGTCCACGAGCTGGTGCAGGGGGAGGCCGCCGACCTCGCCGAGGTGCTCCGCGAGGTCCGTGATGGTCCGGGTGATGTCGCGGCCGGGGTTCTCCACCAGACCGTCGGTGTAGAGGGCGAGGAGCGTGTCCGGGGCCAGGGACAGCGAGGTGAGCGGGTAGGCGGGGGACCCGATGCCGATGCCCAGCGGCGGGCCGGGGCAGATGTGCACGGGGTGGGTGCGCCGGTCGGGGTGGCGCAGCAGCGGGGGCGGATGTCCGGCGCTGGCGAGCGTGACCTGGTGGTTCGCCAGGTCGAGGTGGGCGTAGAGGCAGGACACGAAGCGGCTGGCGTGCAGGTCGGCGAGGTCGCGGTCGGTGCGGGTGAGGACCTGGTCGGGGGTGGCGCCGGCCGTGGCGTGCGAGTGGACCGCCATCCTGACCTGGCCCATGAGGGCCGCCGCCGTCATGTCGTGACCCTGCACGTCTCCGATGACCGCCGCGGCGGTGGTGTCGGTGAGGCGGATGAGGTCGTAGAAGTCGCCGCCGATGTCCATGCCGTGGCTGGCGGGCAGATACCGGGCGGCGACGTCGAGCCCGGTCACGGTGGGCAGGGCGTGGGGCAGCAGGGTCTGCTGGAGGGCGTGGGCGAGGGTGTGCT
The DNA here is from genome assembly GCF_020010925.1 of Streptomyces griseiscabiei. Taxonomy (NCBI): domain Bacteria; kingdom Bacillati; phylum Actinomycetota; class Actinomycetes; order Kitasatosporales; family Streptomycetaceae; genus Streptomyces; species Streptomyces griseiscabiei. The sequence goes on from NZ_JAGJBZ010000001.1 coordinate 2,464,805, forward strand.
GGGCGTCGTAGAGGCGGGCCCGGTCCAGGGCCTGGGCGATGAGTCCGGCGAGGGGGGTGAGGAGGGAGCGCTCGGCCGCGGTGAAGGGGTGGGGTTCGTTGTAGGCGAGGAGCAGACAGCCGATGGGGTGGCCGGAGCTGAGCAGCGGCAGGAAGGCCCACGCGTGCTTGTCGGTGATCTGCGGGGCCCTCGGGTAGAGGCGGGAGAGTTCGCCGCGGTCGGCGAAGAACGAGGAGGTGCCGGTGGTCAGGGTCCGGCCGGCGGGGGTCAGGTCGGCGTCCGTGGGCAGTCCGTCGAACAGTTCGATCACGGCGGGGTCGTAGCCGCGGTGTCCGATGATGTGGATGCGGCCGGCGTCGGCGGTGGACATGATCATGCCGTGGGCGCCGAAGGCGGGCAGGATCCGCTCGGCGACCAGGTCGACGACGTCCTGGACGCCGAGGGTGTCGGTCAGTGCCGCAGCCAGGGCCATCAGCAGATGGATGCGGCTGTGCGTGGGGGTGCCGGTGAAGGCCGGCTGCGTGCCGGCCGGCCGGGAGGTGGGGTCGGGGGCGATGAGGACGCTGGTGCCCGTGTCGTCGGTGTGGAGGCGCAGGTCGAGCCATCGGTCCGGTGGGCGCAGCACGGTCAGGGCGATGGGCTCACGACTGCTCACGGCCGTGCGGTAGGCGTCCATGTACGCGATGTTGTCCAGCCAGGGCAGGGACCGCCACGGCTCGGTTCCCAGCAACTGGTCGGCCGGTCTGCCGAGGAGGTCGGCGGCTGCCGCGTTCATATACGTGACGCATCCGCCCAGGTCGAGGCCGAAGGCGCCGAGGGGCAGGCGTTCCACCAGCTGGGCCGCGGCGAGTCCGGACTGCGGCCTGGGGTCGGCGTGGTGGGGACGGACGAAGCGGGGCCGGTCCGGGATGACCGGGGGGTGGGCCGCGGCGTCCAGGACGCGGGCGATCCGGCGGGCGCCGTCGGCGATGTGCCCGCGCTCGCGGCGGCTGAGCCGGGGCGAGCGGCCGGGGGGCCACATCAGCAGCAGCGCGCCGCGGCAGTGCCGGACGTCCTTGAGGGGCACGACCGCGAACGCGACCTGGTAGGGGATGCTCGCCGCGACGCGGGGGTAGCTGCGGGCCAGTTCGTCCAGGGAACTCACCCAGACGAGGCGTTCGTTGCGTATCGCGTCCTGGCTCGGGCCGCGCACGGCGAAGGGGGCCCGCCACCACGGGGCGAAGGCGTCGACCGGGATGCCGCACAGCGCGACGAGGCCGATCACGGCTTCCGTCGGGTCCAGCAGATAGACGCCGCCCGACCTGGCACCGGTACGGCGCACCGCCGCCGCCAGGGTCTCACCGAGCGGATCGACCACACCCGGCTCCGCACCGGACCCGGTCATGCGGCGCCACACCTAACGCCCATAAGGCGACGCTAAGCCCGCACGCGGGCGACGGCATGTGGATCACGGGGACGGGGCGCCGTGCGGGGCGCTGGACGAGGTGCCGCACGGGCGCCGGACGAGACGCCGGACGGGGGCCCGACCGGCTGTCGGCGGACGGCGCGATCCGGGTCGGGACCGAGGCGGGGCCGGGCAGGACCGAGGCGGGGGGCGCGGAGGTGGTGAGGAGGCGGTGAGGAGGTGGTGGTGAGGCGGTGGCGAGCGGATGGGCAGGCGGTATCCGGCCGAGTACCGGACGGGGTACGGGCGGCCCGTGATGTCCCGGGTGCCGCCGCCCCGCCGCCCCACGGCGCCGGGCGGTGCCACCCGCCGCACGCCTCCGACAGGGTCCGGCCAGAAGTCCGTACGGGACGATACGGGCGGGTCCGGGTGCTCCCGGTGACGCGGCGTGTCGGGCTACGATCAATCGTCGACACGCGGGACGGGGCTCACCAGCGCTCACGCGCCTGACGCAACGTCAGCAAAGTTGGCCGATCCGGTAGCGCGAGGGAGACGCCGTGTTCTATTACCTGCTCAAGTACGTGCTTCTGGGGCCGCTGCTGAGACTGGTCTTCCGGCCTCGCATCGAGGGCCTCGAACACGTACCGTCATCGGGCGCGGCCATCGTCGCGGGCAACCACCTGTCCTTCTCGGACCACTTCCTGATGCCCGCGATCCTCAAGCGCCGCATCACGTTCCTGGCGAAGGCCGAGTACTTCACCGGCCCGGGGCTCAAGGGCAGGCTGACGGCGTTCTTCTTCCACAGCGCCGGGCAGATCCCGGTCGACCGCTCCGGCAAGGACGCGGGCCAGGCCGCCATCCGCGAGGGGCTCGGCGTGCTGAGCAAGGACGAACTCCTCGGCATCTACCCGGAGGGCACCCGCTCGCACGACGGCCGCCTCTACAAGGGCAAGGTCGGCGTCGCGGTCATGGCGCTCAAGGCCGGGGTGCCGGTGATCCCCTGCGCGATGATCGGCACCTTCGAGGCGCAGCCCCCGGGCAAGGTCATCCCCAACATCCACCCCGTCGTCATCCGCTTCGGCAAGCCCCTCGACTTCTCCCGCTACGAGGGCATGGAGAACGAGAAGGCCGTCCTGCGCGCCATCACCGACGAGATCATGTACGCGATCCTCACGCTCTCCGAGCAGGAGTACGTCGACCAGTACGCGGCCGTGGTGAAGGCCGAGGAGGCAGCGGCGGCGAAGGCGGTGAAGGAACGCAAGTTCCCGCGCATGCCGTTGAGTTGAGCATGTTGCCGCAGGCGGTGCCGGGTTGAGCGAGCCGCCGTGCGGCCGGGCGTTCTGCCGGTGGCAGATCTTCACCGTGGCCGGGGCGTGGTCGTCGTACGGTCGGGGGCATGACACGACGTGCTGTGGTGATCGGGGCGACGGGACAGATCGGGCGCGTGGCCGTGGGCGCGCTGGCGCGGGACGGCTGGGCGGTGACGGCCCTCTCGCGGGGCGGCGACCGGGACGACGGCTGGCCGGAGGAGGTGCGGACCGCACCGGCCGACCGGGGCGACGACGCGGCGCTGGCGGCGGCGATCGGTGACGGCTGTGACGTGCTGGTGGACATGGTGGCGTACGGGCCCGAGCACGCCCGGCAGTTGCTCGGCCTGGCCGACCGGATCGGGTCGGCGGTCGTGGTCTCCAGCATCTCGGTGTACGAGGACGGCAAGGGCCGCAACTTCGACACCCAGGCGGAGCCGGACGGCTTCCCCGAGTACCCGGTGCCCCTCCCCGAGAGCCAGCGCACGATCCGGCCGGACGACCTCTCGTACAGCACCCGCAAGGCGGGGCTGGAGCACGAACTCCTCGCCGGGGGCGACCGGTTGCCCACGACCCTGCTGCGCGCGGGCGCCATCCACGGGCCGCACTGCCGTACGCCGCGCGAGCTGTACTTCGTCAAGCGCAACCTGGACGGGCGGCCCCGCCGGGTCCTCGCGTACGGCGGTCGGAGCCGCTTCCATCCGGCGAACGTCCACAACATCGCCGAGCTGATCCGGCTGGCCGCCGCCCGGCCGGGGACACGGGCGCTGAACGCCGTCGACCCCGAGGCGCCGACCGTCGTGGAGATCGCCGCCGCGATCGACGCGGTGATGGGCGTCGAGCCGGAGAACGTCCTCGTGGACGGCCCCGCCCCCTCCCCCACCGTGGGTGACACCCCGTGGTCCGTGCCGGCGCCCGTGGTGTGCGACATGGCGCTGGCGGAACGGGAGTTGGGCTACCGCCCGGTGGTGCGGTACGCGGACTCGCTGCCGGAGACGGTCGCGTGGATCGAGGGCCGGCTGGCGGGCGGACGGGACTGGCGGGAGGCGTATCCCCGGATGGCCGAGGTGTACGGGGACCTGTTCGACTACGCGGCGGAGGACGTGTGGCTGGCGGGGCGGCCGAAGTGAGCGGGTGAGCACGGAGGGAGGGGGCGGCCGGTAGTACCGGCCGCCCCCTCCCTCCTCCTCAGGGTCCTACGGTGTCGGCGTGGCGTGCGGGGCGCACTTCACGTCGGCCTTGCCCACCTTGCCGGTGAGCAGGTAGGTGTCGACCCGCGCGTTGACGCACGGGTTGACCAGGCCGGTGACTCCGTGGGAGCCGGCCTTCGTCTCCGTGACCAGACGCGAGCCCTTGAACCGCTTGTGCAGCTCGACGGCACCCTCGTACGGGGTGGCCGCGTCCCGCTCGGACTGGACGATCAGGACGGGCGGCAGGCCCTTCTTCGTCTTCACGTCCAGCGGGGTGTACTGCTTGGACTGCCAGGTGGCGCACGGCAGGTTCATCCAGGCGTTGGCCCAGGTCATGAACGGGTGCTTCTTGTGCAGCTCGGTGTTGTCGCGGTCCCACTTCTTCCAGCTCGTGGGCCACTTGGCGTCGGTGCACTCGACCGCCGTGTAGACGGCGTTGCCGTTCTCCGAGGCGGCGTTGCCCGCGGTGTCGGAGAGGTCCGGGGCGGCGGCGTCGACCAGCGCCTGGGCGTCACCGGCGGCGTACTTGCTCCACACCTGGGCGGTGGGCGCCCACGCGGAGTCGTAGTACGGGGCGCTCTGGAAGAAGGAGATCAGCTCGGCCGGGCCGACGACCCCGCCGAGGGGCTTCTTCTTCGCGGTGGCGCGCAGCTCCAGCCACTTCGCCTGCACCTTGGCCTGGGTGTTCCCGAGGTGGTACGTCGCGTCGTTCGCCGCGACCCACTTCGTCCAGTCCTTCCAGCGCCCCTCGAAGGCGACGTCCTGGTCCAGGTTGGCCTGGTACCAGATCTTCTCGCGGGAGGGGTTCACCACGCTGTCGACGACCATGCGGCGCACGTGGTTCGGGAAGAGGGTGCCGTAGACGGCGCCGATGTAGGTGCCGTAGGAGACGCCGAGGAAGTTGAGCTTCTTCTCCCCGAGGGCGGCCCGGATGACGTCCAGGTCACGCGCGGTGTTCGGCGTGGTCATGTGCGGCAGCATCGCGCCGCTGCGCTTCTTGCAGCCGGCCGCGTACTCCGCCGCGAGCTTGCGCTGCTTGCGCTTGTCGGCCTCGGAGCCCGGGACCGGGTCCATCTTGGGCGCCTTCACGAACTCCTGCGGGTCGACGCAGGAGATGGGCGCCGACTTGCCGACACCACGCGGGTCGAAGCCCACGAAGTCGTATGCCTTCGACGTGTTGACCCACAGCGGGGCCTTGGTCGTGACCCGGCGCGGGAAACGCAGGCCCGAACCGCCCGGGCCGCCGGGGTTGTAGACGAGCGCGCCCTGGCGCTCCTTCTTCGTCCCGGTGCTGCCGATCCGGTCCACGGCCAGCTTGATCTGCTTGCCGTTCGGCTTGGCGTAGTCCAGCGGGACGGTGACCCAGCCGCATGTGATCGGCTTCTCCAGGCCCCAGCTCTCGGGGCAGTCCTGCCAGGCGATGCCCTTCTTCGCCGCCTTCGCCGCGGCGACCGCCACGCCCTGGGCCTCGCGGTCCTGCGCGGGAGCGCTGTCCGCGGCGCTGGCCACGGGGGCCGTGACGGCACCGGCTATCAAGGTCGCCGTGACGAGCAGACCCGCGGAGCCGAACGCCGCCGTCCTTCTGGTCGGCCTCATACCTCTCAAGAGGAAACTCCCCGTACATAGATTCGAAGTTTCGAATGGTCACGGGGATCCTCGTGCCTGTGAGGTGCCTGAGGACAGAGGGGCGAACAGTTCTTTACTAATCCGATAACCGGTGCGGAAAGTCCCGTTCAGCGGAGGAACGGCCGCGGCTCCTCGCGATCCGGGAGCCGCCCTCCGTCAACCGTCCAGCTCGGCAAGGGCCTCGTCCAGGACGCGCCGCAGCCGTAGCGCGTCCGGCGCGAGGGCGCTGACGAGAACCGCGGGCCCGGCGAGCGGGGTGAGCGCGGCCGTCTCCCCCAGCACCCTCGGCGCGGGCGTCCGCTCGGCGAACTCCGGCCGTACGACCACGAGTTGCCCCAGGGCGCGGAACCCGCCCAGCACGGCGGGCCCGTCCCAGCCGCCGGGCGCGCCCGGACCGCACCCCACCTGCTGATCGAGCAACGGCCGCCCGGCGAGCAGCACGGTGAGTCGGCTGGTGAGCCGGCCGGGCTCCTCCCCCACCCGTCCGAGCACCTGCTCCTCCCGGAACACCAGCCGTGCCCCGGCGGCGAGATCCACCCGCGTCGACACCCCCAGATCGCTGCCCCGCGCGGAGATCAACTGCTCGGGCAGCCACCGCAGTTCGCCTCCGGCGGCGACCTCGATCCGTACGTCGTAACGGGCCTCGCCCTTGGCCTGGCCCGGCAGCGCGATCGTCGCGGCGGCCGACCCCACGCGCAGCCGGGCCCCTTCACCGACCTCGGCCTCGACGGCGAACCGGTCGCCGCCGAGCGGTCCGCTCATGGCCCCGACGAGCATGACCCGCGCCTCGTCGCCGCTCCCCCGGGTGCGGCGCAACGCCAGCGGCCCGTCGCTCTCCAGCACGGGCAGGGCCGTACCGCCCCGCCCGTCCGCGCGGGCCGCGATACGGGCGGTGGCCCTGACGCCGGAGGTCCCCCGCGCCTCTTCCGACACTGTCATGCCGTCTCCGTCGCTCTCATGCCGTCCACGCCACGAGCTTCTCCCGCACCCAGGCCGCGACGTCGCCGACCCCGGCCTCGCTCCGCAGCGACTGGAACACCACCGGCAGTTCCGCGCGCTGCGCCTTCGCGTCCGCGGCCATCCGGGCGAGGTCGGACCCCACGTACGGCGCGAGGTCCGTCTTGTTGACGACGAGCAGGTCGGCGGTGGTGACGCCGGGGCCGCCCTTACGGGGGATGTCGTCGCCGCCGGCCACGTCGATGACGAAGATCTGCGCGTCGACGAGGCCCTTGGAGAAGGTGGCCGTGAGGTTGTCGCCCCCGGACTCGACGAGGATCAGATCGAGCGGTCCGACCTCGTCCTCCAGGTCCTCCACCGCTTCGAGGTTCGCGGAGATGTCGTCCCTGATCGCGGTGTGCGGGCACGCGCCCGTCTCCACGGCCGTGATCCGCTCCGGCGGCAGCACGGCCTCGCGGAGCAGGAACTCGGCGTCCTCCCGGGTGTAGATGTCGTTCGTCACCACCGCCAGCGACAACTCGTCCCGCAGGGCCTGGCAGAGCGCGGCGACGGTCGCGGTCTTCCCGGACCCGACGGGCCCGCCCAGACCGATCCGCAGCGCCCGTCGCGCCCCGTCGGCGCGGTGCGCGTCCGCGCTGATGGCCGGGGGGCCGTCGTGGGAGTGGGTGTGATCGAGATGCATGGGTGGTGACTCCTGACTGGGGGATCGGGTTCGCGGAAGAGCTCGGTGGGATGGGGTGCGGTGGCGGGTGCGGGTGCGGTGGGGCTTCTCGCGCAGTTTCCCGCGCCCCTGAAAAGCAGGGGCTGCGCCCCGTGCTTTTCCCCGAAAGGGCCGCAGGCCTCTTTCAGGGGCGCGGGGAACTGCGCGACCAGCCCCCACCGGACGGACGTTTGGGGGCGAGGAAGGTCAGGACGCGAACAACCGCACGGGCCAAGCCGCATGCACCTCCGCCCCGATCTCCACCAGCGGCGCCGACGAAGCCGGCAACTCCCCCACCCCACCCCGCCCCGCCTCCACCGCCGCCCCCACCACCACATCCATCTCGGGAGCCAGCCGCGCCAACACCCCCGTCGCGTCGAACGGATCAAGACTCAGCAGCCGCACCACCGCACTGGCCACCCCGCTCACACTCTCGTACACGGAGCAGTACGCCGCGTCCTCCGCCCCCAGCCCGGCCCCACGAGCCACCACCCCCAGCACCACCGGCTGATGCGCCCCCTTGGGATACGCCCGTGCCAGCGCGTCCAGCTCGGCCGACGGCCAGACCACCCGCGCCGCCCGCGTCAACTGCCGCCCCAGCTTCCGCGAAGCGACCCGCAGCGCGAGCGACGGCGTACGGGCGTCGGCGGCCGTGTCCAGCTCGGCCGGGTCGACACCGAGCGCGGCCGCCGCGGCGAGGGAGGCCGACACCAGCCCTGCCGTGTGCAACCGCCCCCGGCAGAACGCCTCCAGCCCTTCCACCCCGGTGATCCGCCCCGCCTTGACCGCCGCCTCGGCCCCGCCGGAGTGCGCGTGCCCCCCGGCGGGAAACCGACCGTCGGCCAGTACGAGAAGAGTCGCCCTGCCCATTCAGCGCCCGCCCATCAGAAGAGGAAGTACCGCTGGGCCATGGGCAGTTCGGCGGCCGGAGCCGCCTCCACCAGCTCCCCGTCGATGTGCACGGCGAAGCTGTCCGGATCGACCCGCACCTCGGGCCGCGCGTCGTTCTCGCGCATGTCGGCCTTGGTGACCCCGCGCGTCGACTCGATGGCGACGAACCGCTTCCCCAGCGCGAGCCGCTCCGGCAGCCCGTCCTCGATGGCGAGCGGCGCCACGAAGTTGAACGAGTTGGCGGCCGGCGCCCGCCCGATGGCCCCGAACATGGGGCGCGGCAGGATCGGCTGCGGTGTGGGGATGGACGCGTTGGCGTCGCCCATCTGCGCGTACGCGATCTGCCCGCCCTTGAGCACGAGCTGCGGCTTGACGCCGAAGAACGCCGGCTCCCACAGCACGAGGTCGGCGAGCTTGCCGTTCTCGACGGAGCCGATCTCCTTGGCGAGTCCCTGCGCGAGCGCCGGGTTGATCGTGTATTTGGCGACATAGCGACGTACCCGGTGGTTGTCCGCCCGCCCGTCGCCCGGCAGGGCACCCCTGCGCCGCTTCATCACATGGGCCGTCTGCCAGGTCCGCAGGATGACCTCTCCCACCCGGCCCATCGCCTGCGCGTCGGAGGAGATGATCGAGATCGCGCCCAGGTCGTGCAGGATGTCCTCGGCCCCGATGGTGGACGGCCGGATACGGGACTCGGCGAACGCGAGGTCCTCCGGCACGGCCGCGTTCAGGTGGTGGCAGACCATCAGCATGTCGAGGTGTTCCTCGGCGGTGTTGACGGTGTAGGGCCGGGTCGGGTTGGTGGAGCTGGGCAGGACGTGCGGCTCGGACACCACGGTCATGATGTCGGGCGCGTGCCCGCCGCCCGCGCCCTCGGTGTGGTACGCGTGGATGCCGCGTCCGGCGATCGCGGCGAGCGTGTCACCGACGAACCCGGCCTCGTTCAGCGTGTCCGTGTGGATGGCGACCTGGATGCCGGTCCGTTCGGCGACCGTCAGGGAGGCGTCGATGACGGCCGGGGTCGAACCCCAGTCCTCGTGCAGCTTCAGACCGAGGGCGCCGCCGCGGATCTGGGACAGCATCGCCTCGTGCGAGACGGTGTTGCCCTTGCCCAGGAAGCCGATGTTCAGCGGGTACCGCTCCATCGCCTCCAGCATCCGGGCGAGGTGCCACGGGCCGGGGGTGACGGTGGTGGCCTTGGAGCCCTCCGCCGGACCCGTACCGCCGCCGACGAGTGTGGTGACTCCGGACGACAGGGCCTCGTCGGCGATCTGGGGGCAGATGAAGTGGACATGGGCGTCGACACCGCCGGCGGTGACGATCCGCCCGTTGCCCGCGATGATCTCCGTCTCGGGGCCGATGACCAGGTCGGGGTGGACCCCGTCCATGGTGTCGGGGTTGCCGGCCTTGCCGATGCCGGTGATCCGGCCGTCGCGGATGCCGATGTCGGCCTTGACGACGCCCCAATGGTCGATGATCACCGCACCGGTGATCACCGTGTCCGGGGTGCCGTCTGCGCGCGTAGCACGGGCCTGGCCCATGGATTCGCGGATGACCTTGCCACCGCCGAACACGGCCTCGTCCCCGGCGAGTCCGGGCCCGCCCGAGCGGTCCTCCTCGATCTCGACGAGCAGATCGGTGTCGGCCAGCCGGATACGGTCACCGGTGGTCGGGCCGAACAGGTCGGCGTACGCGGCACGCGAGATCTCAGGCATCGAGGGCACCTCCGGTCTCCCCGCGCAGTCCGGGCACCACACGGGCACCGGCGAGCGGGACGAGTTCGACGTCGACGGGGATGCCCGGCTCGAACCGCACGGCGGTGCCGGCGGCGACGTTCAGCCGCAGTCCGCGCGCGGCGGCGCGGTCGAACTCCAGGCCGGGGTTGGCCTCCGCGAAGTGGTAGTGGGAGCCGACCTGGACGGGCCGGTCGGCGGCGTTGAGGACGGTGAGCCGGGTGACCGCACGGCCCTCGTTGTAGACGATCGGGTCCTCGGCGAAGAGGATCTCTCCGGGAATCACGGCGTCTCCCCTCAGACGATCGGATCGTGGACGGTGACGAGCTTGGTGCCGTCCGGGAAGGTCGCCTCGACCTGGACGTCGTGGATCATCTCGGGGATGCCTTCCATGACGTCGTCCCGGGTGAGCAACTTCCGCCCGGACGCCATGAGTTCGGCCACCGTACGGCCGTCCCGCGCGCCTTCGAGGAGGTGCGCGGTGATGAGCGCGACGGCCTCGGGGTGGTTCAGCTTCAGGCCACGGGCCCGGCGCTTCTCCGCCACATCGGCCGCCACATGGATCAGCAGCCTCTCCTGCTCGTGCGGGGTCAGTTGCACGGCGTCCACCTCACATCCTCGCTCCGGACCGTGCGGGGTCCGGTTGCCTCGCCACCGGGCACATTCGCTGGTGGCGTGGCCGCAGGCTAATTGGGTGGCGTTTCGGCGACGTTAACCGGACCGTGATCCACGCGCCGCGCCGCCGCCGTGCCGGGCCGCCCGTTCCGCCGCGCCCCGGCACCGCCCCGCTCAGTCCCGGTGGCTCAGCCCCGGGCCTTCGGGTCCCCCATGCTCGTCAGCGCCTTCACTCCCAGCTCGACCACCTGGATCGGTACGTCGCCGAACAGCGCGTACTGGGCGGCGAAGCCCTGGGCGAGCGCCACCATCGTGCGGGCCACGCTGACGGCCGGGATGTCGGCCCGCATCATCCCCGCGTCCTGGTACCCCTCGACGATCCTCACCCAGGGCTTGCGGACCGTGGCGAACCCGTCGACGAGGATGGTGTGCAGGTCGGGGTTGCGCAGGGTCTCGCCCCACACCTGCACCATCAGCCTCGGGTACAGGGACTCCTCCGTCTCCCCCAGCCACGGCTGCTGGTGCAGGATCCGGCGCAGGACCGCCCCGATGAGAACGTCCGGCGGCGGGGGCGGGCTCTGCGCCGCGGCCTCCTCGAAGGCCTCGCGGACCCGGCCGAGCACCTCCTCGACGATCGCCGCGATCAGCTCCTCCTTGCCGCTGAAGTAGCGGTAGACCGCCCCGGCGGAGAGGTCGGCCTCCTTCAGCACGTCCTGCATCGACGTGGCGTGGAAGCCGTTGCGCGCGAAGCAGCGGGCGGCGGCGTCGAGGATCTGGCGGCGGCGGGCGTCGAGACGCTCCTGGGATACGCGGGGCATGTCACCCAACGTAAAACGAACGTTCCTTCTTGACAAGGCGCAACCCCCGGGAGCATGGTGAAGTCAAGAAAAACGAACGCTCCTTCTTTTTGGCGGCCCCACCCATCCGGCCGCCCCTCCCACCCAAGGAGAACCATGTCCGCCCCGTCCGCCGCACCCACCGCGGCCCAGGCCACCGGCACCACACCCGCCACCGCCGCCGGCCCCGGCCCGGCGGCGCCGACCCCGGCCCACGCGGCGCCCCCGAGCCGCCGCATGATCGCGATCATCGTCCTGATCCCGGTCATCGCGGCCCTCGCGCTCTGGGCCTTCGCCTGGCCCAACGCCCGCACCGCCCCCCGCGACCTGCCGCTCGGCGTGGCCGGACCGGCGACCGCCGTCACCCAGGTCGAGCAGCAGCTGAAGCAGCGGGACGGCGCCTTCGAGATCCACCGCTACGCCGACGAGGCGGCCGCCCGGGACGCGATCAAGGACCGGACCGTATACGGCGCGGTGGTCGTCACCCAGGCCGGACCCAAGCTGCTGACGGCTTCGGCGGCGAGCCCGATGGTCGCCCAGTTGCTGCAGCAGGCCGTCACCCAGCAGGCCGCCGAAGAGGGCGTCCCGGTGACGACCGCCGATGTGGTGGCCGGTCCGGCGAACGACCCGCGGGGCGGCGCCTTCGGTTCGAGCGTGCTGCCGCTGGCCCTGGCCGGCACCGCCTCCGGCGCGCTGGTCACCGTGCTCGGACTGCGCCGGTGGCGTGCGGTCGGCGCGCTGGCCGGGGCCGCCGCCCTGGTCGGCGTGGCCGCCACCGCGATCACGGACAGCTGGCTCGGGGTGCTCGGCGGGCACTGGTGGGCGGAGGCCGGTGTGCTGAGCCTCGCGACCCTGGCCGTCGGCGCCACCGTGGCCGGCCTCGCCTCCCTGCTGGGCAGGGCGGGCCTCGGTCTGGGCGCGCTGCTGATCGTGTTCCTCGGCAACCCGTTCGCGGCCGCCTCCTCGGCACCGCAACTGCTGCCCGAGCCGGTCGGCGCCCTCGGTCAGCTCCTGCCGCCGGGCGCGGGCGCGTCACTGCTGCGCTCGGTGTCCTTCTTCGACGGCGCCGCCGCCCTCACCCCGGCCCTGGTCCTGACCACCTGGGCGACCCTCGGCCTGGCCGCCGTGCTCCTGGGCGACCTGCTCAGGCGGCGCCCCAAGCCCACGGAGCGGACCACCGCCGAACCGGCCCCGGCCCCGGCACACTGACCCGCCCGGAGACCGAACGCGGAGTCCGAACCCACAGTCCGAACCCGGAGGCCGAACTCACAATCCGCCCCCGGAGCCCGGAACACAGACCGGCCGTGCGTCCCCGCTGTAGCGGACGGGGGCGCACGGCCTTTCGTCACGTCGGCGACACGGCCGTCCGGGCCGTCCGGTGGCTACGAAGCCCCCGGCCCCCGATGCTCCGCCGCGATACCGAACCGCTGCTGTTCCCTCGCCGTCGGCGCGACCTCGCGGACTCGGGAGACGGCACTGACCACCGGCTCCTCGGCGGGTCCCTGCAGCGCTTCGAGCTGCTCCAGGTCGGCGGCGGAGACCAGGGCGACGAGGGGCTTTCCGTGCCGTGTCACGACGACACGCTCACCGCCGTAGACCACGCGGTTGATCAGATCGGCGAGCTCAGCCCTGGCTTGCGTCACCGGAATCTCGTAGGCCATGGAGTCCAGCTTAGACCGGGCGCCGCACACCGCCCCGAGCGGAAGATCCCCGTTCTCGACCGAGACCGCCCAACCGGCACCGCGCGACCGGCACCGCGCGACCGGCACCGCGCGATCGACGCCGCGCGATCGACGCCTCTCAACCGACACCACCGAACCGATCGTCCGAGCCCCTCCCCTCGGCTACGTACGTCCTGTACATTTTTTACAGACGTCGATCAGAGGAGGCGCTCCCCATGCCCGCGAACCGCCCGTCGGCCCGACAGGTGCTGCCCGAGTTCACCGAGCGCACCAGTGCGGGTCACCGAACGATGGATCCGTACTCGAAGTTGTTGGAGGAACGGATCGTGTTCCTCGGGACGCCGATCGACGACACCTCGGCGAACGACGTGATGGCGCAGTTCATGCATCTCGAGTACCAGTCGCCGGACCGCGACATCTCGCTGTACATCAACTCGCCGGGCGGCTCGTTCAGCGCGATGACGGCGCTCTACGACACGATCCGGTTCGTCACCTGTGACGTGGAGACCATCTGCCTCGGACAGGCGGGTTCGGCCGCCGCGGTGCTGCTGGCGGCGGGCACGCCCGGCAAGCGGTTCATGCTGCCGGGGGCACGCGTGCTGATCCATCAGCCGGAGGTGAGCGGCCGGATCGAGGGGCAGACGAGCGATCTGGTCATCCAGGCCGCGGAGTTGACGCGCAACCGCCGGATGCTGGAGGAGATGCTCGTCCGGCACACGGGGCAGAGCCCGGAGCGGGTCGGCGCCGACATCGAGCGGGACAAGTTCCTCGACGCCGAGGCGGCGGTGGCGTACGGGCTGGCCGACCGGGTGATCCCGAGCCGCAGGAGCTCCCACCCGCTCCCCGGCGCGAGGTGAGGCGCGGATGCTGCCACCGGAACTGCCGCCGCTGCCCGCGCTCACCCGCGCCGAGGCGGAGCTGATCGACCGTTACCTGGACGTGGTCGATCTGCTCGGCCGGATCAATCCGGCTCGCCCGGGCGACACCTACCGCGGGTTGCGCGCGGCGCAGGCGCTCGTCGCCAAGGCGATCGCACTGCGCGAAGCGCTCGAACTGATGCACAGGCGCGGGGAGAACGAGGTGCACGCCCCGACCCTCGCGCGGGCGCTGCGGGTCCTCGACGGCGAACGACGGGCCGGCCGCGTGGCCCTGCCCCCGGAGCCGGAGGACTCGCCCGCCTGAGCACAGGAACTCACCTCCCCCGCACGGGACCGCTCGGCCGTCTGAACCGATCCCGGGCCGTTCGCCGTACTACTGACGGAGCGTCCGGTCCGGGTTTCCCGCCCTCCGGACGGCCTACCGTGATCGACCCATCGGCCCATACGTCATGAGGACCTGTGAAGTTGCGCAACATGCCTGGTACATGGCCGGAACGCCTCATTCCGGTGCTGGTGCGGACCTCCTCGACCAGTGGGACACAACAGCCGAAAAGGCTCTGTCCACCCGAACGGTCGAGTGGTGAGTAAGACCACAAATCCACGGTTCCGTTGGGATTTTCGGACGTCCGTGCGCCAAGATCCCTTCCTGACGACAAGCCCCCGCCGCAGCGGCGGGGCGATCCGGGTGGACGCCGAGTCCTGCCGCTACCCGGATGACCGGTCGACAGGAGTGCATCGGCAGGAGTGGAGGACCCAAGCACGACGGGTCGCCGGAACGGTCAAGCCATGACCGGGCCGAGCAGCCCTTGGGGTGAAGCCGCGTCAGCGGCCGGGCAACTTCGCCAGCCCGAATCCGACAGGTCATCCTTCACAGGCGGCTGACGAAGGGTTGCGCATGTCTGCGCTGAATCGTGTCCCGTCGCTGTTGACCCGGGCCGGCACGGCCTCGGCTCTCACCATCGCCGCAGTGAGCGGCAGCATCGTGGTCCCGGGCGCCGCATCCGGCGCCGAGGCCGCCACAGTGGCGTCGAAGGCACTCAAGGTCGCGGCTTCCAAGAAGGGCTCCCCTTACAAGTACGGCGCCACGGGCCCGGGCAGGTTCGACTGCTCAGGGCTGACGCTCTACTCGTTCAAGAAGGCGGGCAAGAAGCTGCCCCGTACTGCTCAGCAGCAGTACAACAAGACGAAGCACATCTCCGCGAGCAGCCGCAAGCTCGGAGACCTCGTCTTCTTCCACTCGGGCTCGAACGTCTATCACGTCGGTATCTACGCGGGGAAGGGAAAGATCTGGCACTCGCCGAAGACGGGTGACATCGTCCGGCTGCAGAAGCTCTGGACGAAGAACGTCTGGTACGGCCGGGTCCGCTGACCCACCGTCGGGGGCGGCGGAGGCTCCGCCGCCCCCGACGGGCGCCCTCGACGGGTGCCGCCAACGGGCGCCCCCGACCGGCATCCCACCGGCGACCACGCCTCGAACAGGCGTGCCATGGCCGGATCTGGTTACCCGTCCGCCCATGGCCGACGAACACACCGTCCCCGCACGCAACGAGACCCCCCTCGAACGCGCAGACCGCAACTTCTCCGAACTGCTCCAGGAGCTGCGGGTCACCCAGACGGGGGTGCAGATCCTCTTCGCGTTCCTGCTGACGCTGGCCTTCACCCCGCGCTTCCCGGAGCTGGACTCCGTGCAGCGCGCCACCTATGTCACCACCCTGCTCCTCGCGGTCCTCGCTGCGGCCCTCTTCACCGCCCCGGCCGCACTGCACCGTTCGCTCTTCGGGCAGAACGCCAAGCCCGTCATCGTCCGGGTCTCCTCCCGGCTGGCCGGCGCGGGCCTGGTGGTGCTGATCCTCGCCTTCGCCGGATCCGTCCTGCTGGTCGTGGATGTGACGCTCGACCGGGCGGCCGGCATCGCCGCCGGGGCCGGCACCCTCGTCGGATGTGTGTTCCTGTGGGGTGTGCTGCCGCGGCTGGTGGGACGCGCGCACTCCCTCAGGTCTCCTGCGGACCGCCGGCCGTGACCGGCTGGACGGGAACCGTCCACGGAAGTTCGATCGCCACCGTCTTGCCGCCCTCCCGTGTGGGTCTGACGCTCAGCCTGCCGCCGCACTCGGCGGTCAGCCAGCGGATGATGACCATGCCCCGGCCGTTGTCCTGCTGGACGGCGGCCGGCAGCCGTTTCGGGAAGCGTGGGTGACTGTCGGTGACGCCGATGCGCAAGTGCTCGTCCCGGTCGAGCGCGAGGTCCACGGTGAACGTGGGCGACTGGCCCAGGGTGTGCTGGACGGCGTTGGTGGCGAGTTCGGACACGATCAGGCGCACGGTGTCCGCGATGTCGGTGTCGCCCGGCAGGCCCCATTCGGCGAGCACACTGGCGACGTAGTTCCGGGCCGCGGACACCGAGGCGGGATCGCTCGGCAGAGTGACGGATGCTTCCAGGTGATCTGCCATGGCGAGGCGTCCCTTTCCCACGGGACCGGTGTCCGACAGGGAGCGGATGGTTCGACTACGGTCCCGGACTGGTGCTTCGCGCCAGACTGCCACTACCTGGGCCGTCACGGGTGGCGATCCACCAAGATATGCATATATCTGTCGCTCGAAGCGGTGAACTATCCGACGGCCGACCGTATTTGGGTGAGGGTTTCGTCCATCCTCTGTCGTCACCCCGACTTCGCGCGCCGGGCGGAAGGAGAATCCCATGCAGTACGGTCCGGCGGTGCGCCGCCGCAAGCTCGGTGCCGAGTTGCGTGTCCTGCGCACCCGTTCCGCGCTCACCAGTATCGAGGCGGCCCATCGCGTGGGCTGGCACCAGTCCAAGGTGAGCCGGATCGAGACGGGCGCCAGCGGGGTGAAGCCCGCGGACGTCCGCAGGCTGCTGGACGCCTACGGGGTCGACGACACGGAGTTACGGGAACTGCTGCTGGCGCTCGCGGGCTCCGAGGACGGCGGCGGGCGGCACAACTGGTGGCACGCGTACCGGGGTGTACTGCCGCCGACGTACCGGGACTTCATCAGTCTGGAGTCCCAGGCCGGCGGGATGCGGACGCTGGAGACCTCGGTGGTGCCGGGACTGCTGCAGATCCCCGAGTACGCGCGGGCGGTGACCCGGGCCGCGGTGGAGGGGCTGGAAGACGACAAAATCGACGCGCTCGTGGAGGTGCGGCTCGCGCGGCAGGAAGTGCTGCGCGGGAGCCCGCCGATGCGGCTGAGCGCGGTGCTCGACGAGGGCGTTCTCCGACGTGAGGTGGGCGGCCCCGAGATCATGACCCGGCAGCTGGTCCGTCTGGTGGAGGCGGCGCGCCTTCCCCAAGTGCGACTGCAGGTGCTCCCGTTCACTGCCGGGGCGCATATCGGCCTCACCGGCCCTTTCGTAATTTTCTCATTTCGGAGCACATCTGATCTGGACGTGGTTGTTCTCGACCACTTGACGAGTAGCCTCTACCTCGAACGGAAAGAAGACCTCAAGGCGTATGTCGAGGCCTTCAACGCCCTTCAGATCCACGCCCTTTCGCCCGAGGACTCGTTGGATTACATCGCCGGGCTAGCCGCCGGCGCGTAAGGAGGCACCATGTCCGCACTGCCTCGGAACGTACCCACCAGTACCGAACTGCGCGAAGTGCGATGGCTGCGCAGCAGCCGCAGCACCGGAATGAACAACTGCGTGGAGACGGCCCGTCCCGGGTCCGGCCGCTGGGCCGGTCTGGTGGCCGTACGCGACTCCAAGAACACGGCGGGGCCCGCCCTGCTGTTCGACCCCGACGCCTGGGAGGGATTCATCACCACGCTGCGGTGACCACCACCGGCAGCGTGCGCACTTCCGCTTGCGGCGACGCTCGGCCGGGACGCCGACTCACGGTCGCGTATCGCCGATGATCCCCACGGCTCGGTCGATCTGCCCCTGTGTGAGATCCGCGCGGGCGGTCAACCGCAGCCTTGAGACGCCGTCGGGCACGGACGGTGGGCGGAAACAGCCGACGGCGAGACCCGCCGCCCGGCAGTCCGCCGCCCACCGGACCGCCTGATCCGGCGACGGCGCGCGTACGGACACCACGGCGGCGTCGGGCCGCACCGCTTCATGGCCCGACGCCGTCAGCCGTGTGTGCAGCTCCCGCGCCACCTCCCGGGCCCGCGCCGCCCGTTCCGGCTCGCGGCGCAGCAGCCGCAGCGCGGCGAGCGCCGCGCCGGTGGCGGCCGGGGCGAGGCCCGTGTCGAAGATGAACGTGCGGGCCGCGTTGACCAGGTGGTCGATGACCTTCGCCGGGCCGAGGACGGCGCCGCCCTGGCTGCCCAGCGACTTGGACAGGGTGACCGTCACGACCACGTCGGGGTCGCCCGCGAGCCCGGCCGCGTGCGCCGCGCCCCGGCCCCCGTCGCCCAGCACACCGAGCCCGTGGGCGTCGTCGACGACGAGCCCGGCGCCGTACTCCCGGCAGACGGCGGCGAGGGCGGCCAGCGGGGCGGCGTCGCCGTCCACGGAGAAGACGGTGTCGGAGACGGCGACGGCGGGCGCCCCGCCGCCCGTGCCCAGCGCCTTGCGGACCGCCTCCGGGTCGGCGTGGGCGACGACCTGGGTGGTGCCCCGGGCCAGTCGGCAGCCGTCGATGAGGGAGGCGTGGTTGCCCGCGTCGGAGACGATCAGGGAGCCGTGCGGGGCGAGCGCGGTGACGGCGGCGAGGTTGGCGGCGTAGCCGGAGGAGAAGACGAGGGCGGCCTCGAAGCCGCAGAAGTCGGCCAGTTCCCGTTCCAGTTCGCCGTGGAGCTCGGTGGTGCCGGTGACGAGCCGGGAGCCGGTGGCCCCGCCGCCCCACCGGCGCGCGGCCTCGGCGGCGCCCTCGGTGATCTCGGGGTGCCGGGCCAGACCGAGGTAGTCGTTGCTCGCGAGGTCCAGCAGCGGCGAGTCGGCGGGGCGGGGCCGCAGGGTCCGTACGAGCCCGGCCCGGCGGCGCGCCGAGGCCTGCTCGTCGATCCAGCCGAACGCCATGGGTCCTCCGGGGTGGTGTGGGCACCCCGGCGCGCCGGGCCGTCGTGGACGGTCCCGGTGGGGGCTTTTGTAGGCAGTGCACAGACACTAACGGCAGGACCGGCCGCCCACGATGTGGTGATACCCACACGCCGATCCCACTCTGTTGTCCGAACTCTCCTTGGCCGGGAGCGGTCCCGTAGGACAGGATCGGCTCTCATGGACCTGCTGAACACGCTGGTGGACAAGGGGCTGCGGCGCGAGCCGCTGAGCCGTGCCGAGGCGCTCGCCGTCCTCGGCACCTCCGACGACGAGCTGTTGGACGTGGTGGCCGCGGCCGGGAAGGTGCGCCGGCACTGGTACGGGCGCCGGGTGAAACTGAACTATCTGGTCAACCTCAAGTCCGGGCTCTGCCCCGAGGACTGCTCCTACTGCTCCCAGCGGCTCGGCTCCACCGCCGGCATCCTCAAGTACAGCTGGCTCAAGCCCGACGAGGCGTCCAAGGCCGCGGCGGCCGGGCTCGCCGGGGGTGCCAAGCGGGTCTGTCTGGTGGCGTCCGGGCGCGGTCCGACCGACCGGGACGTGGCCCGGGTCTCCGACACGATCAGGACGATCAAGGACCAGAACGAGGGCGTCGAGGTCTGCGCGTGTCTGGGCCTGCTCTCCGACGGACAGGCGGAACGGCTGCGTGAGGCGGGCGCGGACGCCTACAACCACAACCTGAACACGTCCGAGGCGACCTACGGCGAGATCACGACCACCCACACCTACGCCGACCGGGTGGACACCGTGCAGAAGGCGCACGCCGCCGGTCTGTCGGCGTGCTCCGGGCTGATCGCGGGCATGGGCGAGAGCGACGAGGACCTGGTCGACGTGGTCTTCTCGCTGCGCGAACTGGACCCGGACTCGGTGCCGGTGAACTTCCTGATCCCGTTCGAGGGCACTCCGCTGGCCAAGGAGTGGAACCTCACCCCGCAGCGCTGTCTGCGCATCCTGGCGATGGTCCGGTTCGTCTGCCCGGACAGCGAGGTGCGGATCGCGGGCGGCCGGGAGGTCCACCTCCGCACGATGCAGCCGCTCGCCCTACACCTGGCCAACTCCATCTTCCTCGGCGACTACCTCACCAGCGAGGGCCAGGCGGGGAAGGCCGACCTGGAGATGATCGCGGACGCCGGCTTCGAGGTGGAGGGCACCGACCAGGTGACCCTGCCGGAGCACCGGGCGCACGTCGCCGCCGGTGGGGGTTGCGGGTCGCGGGAGAGCGCCGGGTGCGGGTCGCACGCCGAGGGCGGCTGCGGGTCGCACGCGGGCGCGGGTTGCGGGTCGCACGCGGGGGGCGGGGTGTGCGGTTCCGCCGCCGAGGCCCCGGCCGCCGAGACCTCGGCCGGAGAGGCCCGTACGGATCTCGTGGCCGTACGCCGTCGGGGTGCCGGCACCGATCTCGCGCCCAATGCCTGATCAGCCCCACCTGACCGTGCCGGAGCTGCTGGAGCTGGACCGGCGGCATGTGTGGCATCCGTACGGGCCCATGCCGGGCCGGCGGGACCCGCTCGTCGTGGAGTCGGCGAGCGGGGTCCGGCTGAGGCTCGCGGACGGCTCGGGCGAGCTGGTCGACGGCATGTCCTCGTGGTGGTCGGCGATCCACGGCTACAACCACCCCGTCCTGAACGAGGCGGTGCGCGAGCAGCTCGGCCGGATGAGTCATGTGATGTTCGGCGGGCTCACCCACGAGCCCGCCGTACGGCTGGCGAAGCACCTGGTCGATCTGTCCCCCGAGGGCCTGGAGCATGTGTTCCTCGCCGACTCGGGGTCGGTCTCCGTCGAGGTCGCGGTCAAGATGTGCCTGCAGTACTGGCGTTCGCTCGGGCGTCCCGGCAAGCAGCGGCTGCTGACCTGGCGCGGCGGCTACCACGGGGACACCTGGCAGCCGATGTCGGTGTGCGACCCCGAGGGCGGGATGCACGAGCTGTGGCAGGGCGTCCTGCCCCGGCAGGTGTTCGTGGACCCGCCGCCGGTGGAGTACGAGGAGGCGTACGCGCAGGAGCTGCGCTCGGCGATCGAACGGCACGCCGACGATCTGGCCGCCGTGATCGTGGAGCCGGTGGTGCAGGGCGCGGGCGGAATGCGGTTCCACTCCCCCGCGTATCTGCGGGTGCTGCGCGAGGCGTGCGACGCGCACGACGTGCTGCTGGTGTTCGACGAGATCGCGACCGGGTTCGGGCGCACGGGCGCGCTGTTCGCGGCCGACCACGCGGCGGTGACGCCGGATGTGATGTGTGTCGGCAAGGCGTTGACCGGCGGTTATCTGACGATGGCGGCGGCGCTGTGCACCGCCCGGGTGGCCGACGGGATCTCCCGGGGCGAGGTGCCGGTGCTGGCCCATGGGCCCACCTTCATGGGCAACCCGCTGGCCGCGGCCGTCGCCTGTGCCTCGATCGAGCTGCTGCTCGGTCAGGACTGGCTCGCCGAGGTCAAGCGCGTCGAGACGGGGCTGCGCGACGGGCTCGCGCCGGCGCGCGAGGTCCCGGGGGTGAAGGACGTGCGCGTCCTCGGCGCGATCGGTGTGGTGCAGCTCGACCACCCGGTGGACATGGAGGCGGCGACGGCGGCCGCGGTCCGCGAGGGCGTGTGGTTGCGGCCCTTCCGGGATCTCGTCTACACGATGCCGCCGTACGTCACGGGCGACGAGGACGTGGCGCGGATCGCGCGCGCGGTGTGCGCGGCCGTGCGGGAGGGATGACATGACGGTCCTGGTGATCACGGGGACGGGCACGGAGGTCGGCAAGACGGTCGTCACGGCGGCCGTCGCGGCGGCGGCCGTCGCTGCCGGGCGGTCCGTGGCCGTGCTCAAGCCCGCGCAGACGGGTGTACGGCCGGACGAGCGCGGCGACGCGGACGAGGTGGCCCGGCTCGCGGGGACCGTGACGGCGCGTGAGCTCGCGCGCTATCCCGAGCCCCTGGCCCCGGGGACCGCGGCCCGGCGGTCCGGGCTGCCGCCCGTGCACCCCGAGGACGTCGCCGAGGCGGCGGCCAAGCTGGCCGTCGACCACGATCTGGTCCTGGTCGAGGGCGCGGGCGGCCTCCTCGTCCGGTTCGACGAGGCGGGCGGCACCCTGGCGGACACGGCACGGCTGCTCGCGGCGCCGGTCCTGCTGGTCGCCCCGGCCGGGCTGGGCACGCTGAACACGACCGAGCTGACGGCCCGCGAACTCGCCGCGCGGGAGCTGGAGCTGGCGGGCGTCGTCATCGGCAGCTGGCCCGGTTCGCCGGACCTGGCGTGCCGCTGCAACCTGGCGGACCTGCCGGTGGTGGCGAACGCTCCGCTGCTGGGGGCGGTGCCCGCGGGGGCGGGGGCGTTGGCCCCGGCCGACTTCCGCGTGGCGTCCACGGGTTGGCTGGCGCCGCGGTTGGGCGGCGCGTGGGACGCCGCCGCTTTCACGGCGGCGCAGGGTTCCGCCGACGTCTGAGGCCGACCGCGCGCCCCGTCAGGGGCGCGGCTGTCACGGCGCCGACTGCTCACCCAGCAACCGCACCAACTCGATCCGCGACCTGATCCCCAACCGCGAGAACACCCCCCGCAGATGGTGGTCGATCGTGCGCGGGCTCAGCAGCAGCCGCGCGGCGATCTCCCGGTTGGTGGCGCCCTCCGCCGCCATGCGGGCGATCATCAGCTGCTGGGCGGTGAGGCGGGCGGCGAGATCCTCGGTGCCGGGCGCGGCGGGGGCGCGCTCCCCGAGGGCCCGGAGCTCCGCACGGGCCTGGGCCGCGCAGTGCGGTGAGCCGAAGTGGTCGAAGGCCTCCAGCGCGCTGTGCAGCCGGTCGCGGGCCTCGGTGCGGTTGCGGAGCCGCCGCAGGGCGCTGCCGAACAGGAGTTCCGTACGGGCGCGTTCGAAGTCACGGGTGCCGGAGGCGTGCAGGTCGAGCGCGGTGCGGTAGTGCTCGACGGCCTCCTCCCCGGTCGCGAGGAGGGCCCGGCAGCGGGCGCTGAGGGCGAGGTCGTCGGCGCTGCGGACGGTGCGGGCCCAGCGGTCGTAGTCGGCGTGCGCGGCGACGGCCACCCGGGTCTCGCCGGTACGGACGGCGGCCTCGACGTAGTGCGGGGTGGCGAGGTGCCGGATGGCGCGGTGGCCGTGTCCGGGGCCGAACCCGGCGAGGGCGCGGAGCCGGGCGGCCGAGGCGGCGTACCGGCCGGTGCTCAGGTCGAGGAAGGCGAGGGCGAAGATGGCGAGCGCGGCGGGCAGTCCGAGGCCGCGCTCCAGGGCGTAGGCGCGGGCGGACTCGGCGCGCTCCCGGCACACCTGCTCGTCGCCGGTGACGGCGGCGAACATCGCGAGGGCGGCCTGCAGATGGCAGGCGCCGTTGTCCTGCCCGGTGGCGTGCGCCTGGCGCAGGGCGTCCAGGGCGGCGGCCTCGGCGGCCTTGGGGCGTCCGGTCCAGAACTCGGCGTAGGCCCGGAACTCCATGGCCTGCGGCACGGTCACCGTCTCGCCGCGGGCCCGTGCGGAGGCGGCGGCGCGGGCGGTGGCGGTGAAGGCACGGGTGTGGTCGCCGAGGAGGAGGGCGGCGATCCCGGAGTGGATGAGCTGGGTGGGGTCGCCGCCGGGACCGCAACGGTCGGCGGCGGCTTCGAGGACGTCACGGGCGTCGTCGTAGCGTCCCTCGAACGCGGCGGCGAGTGCGCCGAGGGTGCTGGGCGGGAGGATGCCGAGTCCGTCGGCGACGGCGGCGGCCTCCCGGCAGCGGCGGAGGTCCCCGGTGTAGATGGCCGCCTCGGTGGCTCGTGCGAGCAGGTGTGCGGCACGGTCCGGGGTGGGGGCGCCGACGTGCCGGACGGCGGCGGTGAGCAGGGCGTCGAAGGCCTCGGCGGCGTTTCCGGCGCGCAGGGCGAGCAGTCCGCCGAGGGCGTCGTCGTCGGTGGCGGCGACGAGCCGGCGGGCCCGGTCGCCGTCGCCGGACTGCCAGGCCTCGGCGGCGGCCTGGGCGAGCAGGGGCGCGCGTTCGGCCGGTTCGGGGGTGAGGCCGGCGGCGCGTTCGGCGAGGGCGGAGGCGAGGGTGGGGTCGCCGATGGCACGTGCCACCCGTGCCGCGAGCCGGAGTTCGGCGGCGAGCCGGCGGCTGGGTCCGAGGGCGGCGGCGGCCCGGTGCCAGGAGCGGCCGGGTCTCTCGCCCTCGCCGCTGAGCACGGCGGCGAGGAGGCGGTGGGCCTCGCGCCGGTCGGCCATGGACGCCGACTCGTAGACGGCGATCCGGGTCCAGGCGTCCCGGAAGACGATGCCCTGGGCGGTGGTGTGGGCGAGGCCCGCCGCCTCCGCCGCATCGAGGGGGCGGGTGTCGAGGCCGGCGGCGGTGACGGCGCGCGCGTAGGCGTGGGTCGGCACCGGGTACTCGTCGGCGGCGGCGAGGAGCAGCAGGAAGCGGGTGTCGTCGGGCAGGGCCCGTACCTCCCGCCGGTGGGTGCGCAGCAGGGCGGGGGCCAGCGTCAGGGGCTCGGCGGGCAGCGGGTCGAGGCCCGTGAGCTGGCGCCGGGTCAGGGCCGCGGCGAGTTCCGCGGCGGCCCGTGGGTCACCGTGGGCGGCGTGCAGCAGCCGTACGCGCACGCCTTCGGACAGCGTGGGCACGGGGGCCGACGCTGTGTCCGGGCTCGACCACACGTTCATGGGGGGCGGTGGCGAGCGATGCGGAAGTCGTGGGGGGTTCACCGGAGTCACCACGCTCATCACGTTACTGGCGGGTTAACCGGCCAGTAAAGACCGGCGATTTCGCCGATGCGGCGCGCGTAGACCCCGCTGACACTCCTGACGAACCCCACCCGTTTCAGGAGGCACCATGCATCGCCGCATGCGCCGTATCGCCACGGCCCTCGCGACCGTGACCAGCACGCTCCTTGTGTCGCTCTCCTTCTCTGCGTCCTCCGCCCAGGCCGCCACCCACAACCCGGTCGTCTTCGTGCACGGACTGAGCAGTTCGTCCAGCAGCTGGGACGACTGGATCGCGTACTTCAAGGCCGACGGCTACACGTCCTCCGAGCTGTACTCCTGGTCCTACGACTGGGGCCAGTCGAACGCCACCACGGCGGCCCAGCTGAAGACCAAGATCGACAGTGTGCGCGCCTCGACGGGCGCCGCGAAGGTCGACGTGGTCGTGCATTCCATGGGCGCGCTCAGCTCCCGCTACTACCTGAAGAACCTCGGCGGGACGTCGTCCGTGGACGACTTCGTCTCCGCGGCCGGGGTGAACCACGGGACGACCGTCGCCGGTTGGTGCCGGTGGCTCTACACGTCCTGTTCGGAGATGTACACCGGCAGTTCGTTCCTGACGTCGCTCAACTCCGGTGACGAGACGCCGGGCAGTGTGTCGTACGCCAGCTACTGGTCCAACTGCGACGACGCGCTCACCCCGGACACCACCGCGATCCTCAGCGGCGCGACGAACGTGGAGGTCGGCTGTGTCTCGCACAACGAGATGAACAACGACCACGGCGTGTACGAGCAGGTCCGGGACTTCATCGCCTGACCGGGCGCCCGGCGCACGGGCCGCCGGCGCGTCGCACCGCGCTCCCCCCACACCCGTCGCACAGTCGTTCCCCACGGCTGTGCGACGGGTGAGCCGGTGCTTCCCGGGGGACAATCGCGGTATCTGCCGTCCTCTTCGGGAGGTCCTCATGGCCCGCGCCCGCACCGCGAAGGACGCCGTCCACCACCCCCTCTTCGCCCGGTTCTACGCCAGACTCAGCGTGTCGGCGGAGCCGAGGATCGGGCCGCTGCGCGACGAGTTGCTCGCCGGGCTCTCGGGGCGGGTGATCGAGATCGGCGCCGGGAACGGTCTGAACTTCGCGCGCTACCCGGGCACGGTCTCGGAGGTGGTGGCGATCGAACCGGAGCACTCCCTGCGGCGGTTGGCCCTGGAGTCCGCCCTGCGCGCCGAGGTTCCGGTGGACGTGGTGCCGGGCGCGGCGGAGGCGCTGCCGGTCAAGAGCGAGGCGTTCGACGCGGCCGTGGTGTCCCTGGTGCTGTGCAGTGTGCGGGACGTGCGGCGTTCGCTGAACGAGGTGCGGCGGGTGCTGCGCCCCGGAGGCGAGCTGCGGTTCTTCGAGCACGGCCGGGGCGGCGGACGGACGATGCGGACGGCCCAGCGGGTGCTGGACGGCTCGGTGTGGCCGCTGCTGTTCGGCGGCTGCCATGTGTCCCGCGACCCGGTCGCCGTGATCCGCGCCGCCGGCTTCGAGACCGGCCCGGTCCGGGAGGTCCTGGTGCCGGAGCAGGGGCCGAGGCTGCCCAGTTCCTACTGTGTGCTGGGCCGGGCGAGGCGGCCCCGTTCGGCCTGGCCCACCGGCCTCACAGACTCCACTGGCGCAGCTCCCGGGTGATGTCGTGCACGCTCGCCTCGCCGCTCTTGACCAGCCGGGCCAGTTCGCGCACCTGCTCGGCGGTGGTGACGACCTTGACACCGCTGGCCACCAGATAGCCGTAGGCGACGGCGGAGGCGAACAGCGCGTTGGAGCGCTCCAGTGCCGGGACGTGCAGCAGGAGTTGGAGGAGGGCGGCGGCGCGCGCGTGCGGGGTGTCGTACACGGCGACGTCGAAGATCTGGGCCTCGTGCCGGGCGACGGCCGCGACGAGGGCGCCCCAGTCGGTGACCTGGGGGTCTCCGGGTGTCTTGCGTTCGGCGACCATCAGGAGCCAGGCGAGGTCGATGCGGAGCTGACTCAAGGGATCAGCGACGTCCCTCGTGCCGGTCCTCGCGACGGAGTTCACGCCGGCCTTCGGGTTCGGTGCCGAACTCCTCGGCGAAGACCGCCTCGTACTGCTTCATGAAGTCGGCGGCGGACTCGACGAAGGTATGGCCCGCTTCGCCGGTGTCCTGCCGGACCAGCTCCTCGATGTACCGGTTCACACTCATCCCGCGCTCCAGGGCTCGTTCACGGGCGGCCCGGGCCGTGTCCTCATCCACCCGTACGTTCAGCTGGGTCTTGGCCATGCTTCGACGCTAGCGCCGGAGTGCTAGCGGAGGCAAGGGCACCGGTACGGGCACCGCTCCCGAGGGCCCCCTAGGGGCACAGTTTCGGTGCCCCTTACATCGATATCGGGAACCCGACCTGCGGCGGAGACGGTCTCGGACTTCGGAAGGATTTCGACTGTGCCCCGCGTCACACTAGGCTCGGCCGGGAACGCCCGGAATTCGAACTGGTTCGAGCCTGGAGGCCGTTTTGTCCACTGCTGCCGCTGAGCACCCCCTCGGCCGCGCGGAAGCCGACGGCATCGCCGCCCGCGCCCGGGCCCTGACGAAGGCGTACGGCTCGGGCGAGACGACGGTGCTCGCCCTCGACTCGGTCGACGTGGACATCGCACGCGGCCGGTTCACCGCGGTCATGGGCCCCTCGGGCTCGGGGAAGTCCACGCTGATGCACTGCCTGGCGGGGCTCGACACCGTCTCGGCCGGACAGGTGTGGCTCGGGGACACCGAGATCACCGGGCTGAAGGAGCGTGATCTGACACGGCTGCGCCGGGACCGGATCGGCTTCATGTTCCAGTCCTTCAATCTGATCCCCACACTGAACGCGGCCGAGAACATCACCCTGCCGATGGACATCGCGGGCAAGAAGCCCGACGAGAAGTGGCTGGACCAGGTCATCGACACCCTCGGGCTGCGGGACCGGCTGGGGCACCGGCCCTCGCAGCTCTCCGGCGGCCAGCAGCAGCGCGTCGCCTGCGCCCGCGCGCTCGCCTCCCGGCCCGAGCTGATCTTCGCCGACGAACCGACCGGCAACCTCGACTCCCGTGCCGGGCTCGAAGTGCTCGGCTTCCTGCGCGAGGCGGTCGACCAGCTGGGCCAGACGGTCGTCATGGTCACCCACGACCCGGGCGCCGCCGCCCACTCCGACCTGGTGCTCTTCCTCGCGGACGGGCGGATCGTGGACCGGATGGAGCGGCCGTCGGCGGACGCGGTGCTGGAGCGCATGAAGCGGTTCGACACGATCCGGGCGACCTTCGGACCGGAGGGCGCCCCGGCCCCCGCCGCCACCGACCTCGACAAGGACTGACACCGTGCTCAAGGCGACCCTGCGGAGTTTCCTCGCGCACAAGGGGCGGCTGCTGCTCTCGGCGCTCGCGGTCGTGCTGTCCGTGGCGTTCGTCTCGGGCAGCCTGATCTTCTCGGACACGGTCACCCGTACCTTCGACCGGCTCTTCGCCTCCACCTCGGCCGATGTGACCGTGGGCCCCAAGGACGACGACCTGTCCGGGCAGCTGCCGACCGGTGCCGTCGAGACCGTCCCCGCCTCGCTCGCCCAGCGGGTCGCGGGCATCGACGGCGTCGCGGACACCCATGTCGACGCGGCCGTCGAGAACGTCACGGTCGTCGACAGCGAGAACGAGTCGGTGGGGCCCACGACCGGCGCCCCCACCATCGCCACCAACTGGTACCTCACCGACCGCAGCCCGGTGAAGCTGACCAGCGGACACGCACCCGAGGGCCCCGGTCAGGCACTGCTCGACGCGGACACCGCGAAGAACAAGGACGTGAAGATCGGCGACACCCTGACGGTGCTCGCCCAGCCGGGCTCCTTCAAGGTCGAGGTCGTCGGCATCGCCACCTTCACCACCACCAACCCCGGCGCCGCGCTGGTCTTCCTCGACACCCGGGCCGCGCAGACCGAACTGCTGGGCGACCCCGACGCCGCCACCACCATCTCGGTGACCGCCGAGCCGGGTGTCGGCGACGACGTGCTCAAGCGGCGGATCGCCGACGAGCTGGGACCGACGGCGTACGACTACCAGACGGCCGACGAACAGGCCGAGTCCGCCGCCGCCTCGCTCGGCGGATTCCTCGACGTCATCAAGTACGTGATGCTGGGATTCGCCGGTATCGCCACGCTCGTGGGCGTCTTCCTCATCGTCAACACCTTCTCCATGCTGATCGCCCAACGCACCCGTGAACTGGGCCTGTTGCGGGCGCTGGGCGCCGACCGGCGGCAGGTGCGGCGGTCGGTGCTCACCGAGGCGGCGCTCCTCGGCCTGGTCGGGTCGACGGCCGGCCTCGCCGTGGGCATCGCCCTGGCCTTCGGGCTGATCGAGCTGATGGGCGCCTTCGGCATGAACCTCAGCTCGGCCGAGATGGTGATCGGCGTGGGCACGCCGATCGCGGCCTACGTCGTCGGGCTCGGCGTCACCTTCGTGGCGGCCTATCTGCCGGCCCGGCGGGCGTCGACCGTGTCGCCGATGGCGGCGCTCTCCGACGCCGAGATCGCCGGGGTGGGACGGCCGCTGAAGGTGCGCGCGATCGTCGGCGCCGTGGTCGGGGCGGCCGGTGCCGCCGCGCTCGTGGGGTGCGCGGTGTCCTCGGACACCGGCTCGGCGGCCTCCCTGCTCGGCCTCGGCGTGGTCCTCACGCTCGTCGCCACGGTCATCGCGGGACCGCTGCTGGTCCGGCCGGTGATCCGGGTCCTCGGCGGCGCCTTCCCCGCGCTGTTCGGTTCCGTCGGCCGGATGAGCCAGCGCAACGCCCTGCGCAACCCGCGCCGGACCGGGGCCACCGCCGCCGCGCTGATGGTGGGGATCGCGCTGGTCGGCGGGATGTCCGTGGCCAGCGCGTCGATGACCAAGTCCTTCGACGACGAGATCGACAAGACCCTCGGCGCCGACTTCGTCATCCAGAACCAGAACTTCATGCCGTTCCCGCAGGAGGTCACCGCCAAGGTCCGCGCCACGGACGGCGCCGGACTCGTCGTACGGCAGCGTTTCACGCCGGTCGAGGTGCGACTGCCGGACGGCGACCGGGTCGAGACGACCGCCGCCGCCTACGACCCGCGGCTCGACGAGGTCGCCAACGTCACCTACGCCCAGGGCGACAGCGCCGCCGCACTGGCGGACGGCGCCCTCGCGATGGACGTGGACTTCGCCCGCGAGCACGACGTGAAGGTGGGCAGCACGATCCCCGTGCGGTTCCCGGCCGGGAAGAACGCCGAGCTGAAGGTCGGCGCGCTCACCGACCAGGACACCGCCGACGGCTTCGGGATGCAGGGCGGGATCTACTTCGGGACGGGCACCATCGAGAAGTACGTGCCCGACGGCCAGGACTCGTCGCTGTACGTGAACGCCGGGTCCGGCGTCGGCGCCGACGAGCTGCGCGCGAACCTGGACCGGACACTGGAGGCGTATCCGCAGGTGCAGGTCCGCGACCAGGCCGACTACAAGGAGCTGATCCGGGGCCAGATCGCCGTACTCCTCTATCTGGTCTACGCGTTGCTCGGGCTGGCGATCGTGATCGCGGTGCTCGGCGTGGTCAACACCCTCGCCCTGTCGGTCGTCGAGCGGACCCGGGAGATCGGGCTGCTGCGCGCGATCGGGCTGGCCCGGCGGCAGCTGCGCCGGATGATCCGGCTGGAGTCGGTGATGATCGCCGTGTTCGGGGCGGTCCTCGGCCTCGCGCTGGGCCTGGTCTGGGGCGTGTGTGTGCAGCAGGTGCTGGCGCTGCAGGGCATGAAGGCGCTGGCGATCCCGTGGGGCACGGTCGTCGCCGTGGTGATCGGCTCGGCGGTGGTGGGTGTCGTCGCGGCCCTGCTGCCCGCGCTGCGCGCCTCGCGGATGAACGTGCTGGCGGCCATCGCGCACGAGTGAGACGGCCTCGCGCTGCCGCGCACGCGGGAGGCACTCACCCCGGCACGCCTGGTGGACTCGCCCGCGCACGAGTGGTGCACTCGCCGGGTAGACGGCTCAAGTCCCTTTTAGGTGAGGAGAGTTCATGCCGCGCCCGTTCCGTTTCGGAGTCAATCTGCTCAGCCCCACGTCGGGAGAGGAGTGGCGCGCCAAGTGCCGCCGGGCCGAACAGCTCGGGTACGACGTGATCCTGGTCCCGGACCATCTGGGCATGCCTGCCCCGTTCCCGTCGCTGGTCGCGGCGGCGGAGGCGACCGAGCGCCCCCGGCTCGGCACGTTCGTGCTCAACGCGGGCTTCTGGAACCCGGCGCTGCTGGCCCGCGAGGTCGCCACCACGGACACCCTGACCGGCGGGCGGCTGGAGCTGGGACTCGGCACCGGGTACGTACCGGCCGAGCACGAGAAGGCCGGGCTGCCCTGGGGGTCGGCGGGCGAGCGGGTCGCGCATCTGCGGCGTACGGTCGAGGAGTTGGACCGGCTGCTCGGCTCCGAGGAGCACGAACCGCGGCCCGCGCAGCGGCCCCGGGTGCCGCTGCTCATCGGCGCCAACGGCGACCGGATGCTGCGGATCACCGCCGAGCACGCGGACATCGCGGCGTTCACGGGCGCGCGGACGGCGGCGGGCGGCAGGCTGGAACCGCTGACGGCCGGGGAACTCGACGAACGCGTCGGCCGCTACCAGGAGTTCGCGGCCGGGCGGAAGGAGCCCGCCGAACTCAACCTGCTGATCCAGATCGTCGAACTCACCGACGACCGCGGCGCCGCCGTACGGCCGTGGCTCGGCCACCTCCCGCACCTGAGCGAGGAGCAGGTCCTGGGGCTGCCGCTGATCCTCGTGGGGACCCTGGAGGAGATCGTCGACCAGGTGCTGGCGCAGCGGGAGCGGTACGGGTTCTCGTATCTGACCGTGCTGGAGCCGAACATGGAGACCTTCGCGAAGATCGTCGAGGCGCTGCGGGGGCGGTGACGGGGCGGCGGCGCCGACGGGGCCGGCACGGGTCCGCCGGGCGGCCGCTGTCCGGATCCTGGAATTCCAGGCCGCCGTCCGGGCCTCGTGATGGGATCGGTCCATGATCGACTTGCGTATACGGGCCGCGACACCCGCCGACCTCGACGCCGTCCTCGCCTTCTGGAAGGTCGCCGCCGAGGGCACGAGCATCAGTGACGACCGCGGGGGCGTCGAGCGGCTGGTGGCCCGTGATCCCGAGACCCTCATCCTCGCGGAGCTGGACGGCGAACTGGTGGGCACGGTCATCGCCGGTTTCGACGGCTGGCGGTGCCATCTCTACCGGCTCGCGGTGCACCCGGAGCGCCGGCGCAGGGGCATCGGCTCGGCGCTGCTCACCGCGGCCGAGGAGCGCTTCGTCCGGCTCGGCGGGCGGCGCGGCGACGCCATGGTGCTCGTCCGCAACGAGACGGCCCAGCATGCGTGGCGGGCGGCGGGGTACGCGCCCGAGGAGAAGTGGCGGCGATGGGTGAAGCCGCTCGGGGACTGACCTTCCGCTCGGCACCGACACTCCTTTGCCGGTCCTTTACCATGGGTGGACCCGTCAACCTCTACGGAAAGGTTGTGAGCGTCCGCCCATGGGCGAGCCTCCCAGTACCCGCCTCGGTACACCCCGTACCCGAGCCGGTGCACGACATCGCGCGATCCTCCCGCCCCTGTCCGACCATGGGACGGAGGTGACCCGATGACCGAAGTGCTCCTCCTTCTGGTGGCGGTGCTGCTCTCGCTGATCTGTGGTGCCTTCGTCGCCGCCGAGTTCTCCCTGACCACGGTCGACCGGGGCCGGCTGGAGCGGGCCGTGGAGCGCGGCGAGCGGGGCGCCGCCGGCGCCCTCAAGGCCGTACGGAACCTGACGTTCCAGCTCTCCGGCGCCCAGCTCGGCATCACCGTCACCAACCTGGTCGTCGGCATGCTCGCCGAGCCGTCCATCGCCAAGCTGATCGCGGGCCCGCTGGAGGCGGTCGGCGTCCCGGCGTCCGCGTCGAGTTCGGTGGCGCTGGTGATCGGTACGGCCCTGTCGACCGTCGTCCTGATGGTGGTCGGTGAGCTGGTGCCCAAGAACTGGGCGATCTCCGCGCCGCTGCCGGTGGCGAAGAAGGTGGCGAACCCGCAGCGCTGGTTCAGCGCCGCGTTCCGGCCGTTCATCACCCATCTCAACAACACCGCCAACCGTCTCGTACGCCTCCTCGGCATCGAACCCGCCGAGGAGCTGGCGTCCGCGCGCGGCCCCCAGGAGCTGGCGGCCCTCGCCCGGCACTCCGCCAAGGAGGGCGCCCTGGAGGCGGACACCGCCGAGCTGTTCGTGCGCACCCTGAACCTGGCGGACCTGACCGCGGAGAACGTGATGACCCCGCGCGTCCAGGTCATCGCCCTCGACGCCCAGGCGACCTGCGAGGACGTGGCGAACGCGACCCGGGCCACCGGCCTGTCCCGCTTCCCCGTCTACCGGGGCAACCTCGACTCCGTCGTCGGCACCGTGCACATCAAGGACGTCCTGGCCGTGCCCGCCGAGCGCCGGCTGCGCACCTCCGTCGCCGAACTGCTGCGCGAGCCGCTGCTCGTCCCCGAGTCCCTGACCGTCGACCGTGTCCTCGACCGGCTCTCCGGCAAGCGCACCATGGCCGTCGTCATCGACGAGTACGGCGGGACCGCCGGTGTGGTGACGTTGGAGGACATCGTCGAGGAGGTCGTCGGCGAGGTCCGCGACGAGCACGACCCGCACGAGACACCCGACCTCGCCCCCGTCGGCACCGACGAGGACGGCCGCGAGCTGTTCTCGGCCGACGGCTCGGCCCGCACCGACCAGCTGGCCCGCGTCGGCCTGCGCGCGCCGGAGGGGCCGTACGAGACGCTCGCGGGGCTCGTCGCCACCGAGCTGGGCCGGATTCCGGCCGTCGGTGACACCGTCGAGGTCGTCGGCTGGCGCATGGACGTGGTGGACGCCGCCGGACGCCGGGCCGCCCGTGTGCTGCTGCACGCGCCGGTCGCGTCCGACGAGGAGGACGAGGAGAGCGAGAGGGACGACCGGCGCGTGAGGCGCGAGAAGTCCGGCGGACCGGGGAAAACCGGTGAACCCGGGAAGTCCGGTGGACCCGAGAAGTCGGGTGGGCCCGGTGAATCCGGCGGACCCGCGAAGTCGGGTGGGCCCGGGAAGTCCGGCGGACCCGCGAAGTCCGGTGAGCCCTGGAAATCCGGTGAGCCCGGGAAGCACGTGGGGTCCGAGACGCGCCAGGGGTCCGAGAAGCATCAGGGGGAGACGCGATGACCGCCGTCCAGCTGCTGATCGGTTTCGCGACACTGGTCGTCAACGCCTTCTTCGTGGGCGCCGAGTTCGCCCTGATCTCGGTGCGCCGCAGCCAGATCGAGCCGTACGCCGAACAGGGCGACCGGCGGGCCCGCAGCGTGCTGTGGGGTCTGCAGCACGTGTCCGCGCTGATGGCCGCCGCCCAGCTCGGCATCACGCTGTGCACCCTGGTCCTCGGTGTGGTCGCGGAGCCCGCGATCGAACATCTGCTGGAGCCGGTGTTCCACGCGGTGGGCGTGCCGGAGGGCGCGGGCCACGTGATCTCCTTCGTGATCGCCCTGACCCTCGCGACCTACCTCCACATGCTGCTCGGTGAGATGGTGCCGAAGAACATCGCCCTCGCGGAGCCGGTGCGCAGCGCGCTGCTGCTCGGCCCGCCGCTGGTGACGCTGTCGCGCGGGCTGCGCCCGGTGATCTTCACGATCAACGCCTTCGCCAACACCCTGCTGAGGCTGATGCGCATCGAGACGAAGGACGAGGTCGCGGCGACCTTCTCGGACACCGAACTCGCCCGTCTCGTGGCCGACTCCAGCGAGGCCGGGCTCATCGACGACCGTGCGCAGGAGCGGCTGCGCGACGCGCTGGAACTGGGCCGCCGCCCCGTGCGCGACGTGGTGCTCCCGCTGGAGCGGGTCGTGTACGCGGGCATGGGGGTGACCCCGGAGGAGCTGGAGCGGCTGTCGGCCGAGTCCGGGTTCTCCCGCTTCCCCGTGGTCGACGAGGGGCGCCGGATCGTGGGCTATCTCCATGTGAAGGACGCGCTCGACGCGGCCCCGCGCGATGTGCCGTTCTCCGTCCGCGACATGCGGTCCATCGCCCGGGTGCGGGAGACCACACCGCTGGACGACGTGCTCACCGCGATGCGCCGCAGCCGGACGCACCTGGCGGCCGTGCTGGGCGAGGACGGGCGGCTCGCGGGCATCGTGACCATGGAGGACGTGCTGCGGGAGCTGCTGGGCCAGCCCAGCGTGTGAGGTCCGCGGGACCGCACGGGGTGAGGGAGGAGCCGACCGACCGCCGGGTATGTGAACGCGTTAGCATCGTGGACGCGATGCAGACGAACCCCACCTACACCAGCCTTGTCACGGTCGGCGACTCCTTCACCGAGGGCATGTCCGACCTCCTTCCCGACGGCTCCTACCGGGGCTGGGCGGACCTCCTCGCCGGCCGCATGGCCGCGCGGGCGCCCGGCTTCCGGTACGCCAACCTCGCGGTGCGCGGAAAACTGATCGGACAGATCGTCGCCGAGCAGGTGGACGTCGCGGCCTCGATGGAGGCGGACGTGATCACTCTGGTCGGCGGCCTGAACGACACTCTGCGCCCGAAGTGCGACATGGGCCGGGTGCGCGGACTGCTGGAGGAGGCCGTGGAACGCCTCGCCCCCTCCTGCAAGCAGCTCGTCCTGATGCGCAGCCCCGGCCGTCAGGGTCCGGTCCTGGAGCGGTTCCGGCCGCGCATGGAGGAGCTGTTCGTCTGCGTCGACGAGCTGGCCGCCCGGCACGGCGCCCTCGTCGTCGACCTGTACGGCGCTCCTTCGCTGGCCGACCCCCGGATGTGGGACGTGGACCGGCTGCACCTGACCGCCGAGGGCCACCGCCGGGTCGCCGAGGCGGTCTGGCAGACCCTCGGCCACGAGGCTCAGGACCCGGAGTGGCGGACGCCGATGCCCGCCACACCGCCGCCCGGCTGGAGCGCCCGCCAGATCGCCCACGCCCGGTTCGCCCGCCAGTATCTGCTGCCCTGGATAGGCCGCCGCCTGACCGGCCGCTCCTCGGGCGACGGCAAGCCGGCCAAGCGGCCCGAGTTGCTGCCGTACGAGGGCCCGCTAGCGTAGGGAGCCGTCCGGCGTGGGAGCCGCCTGGCGTGAGAGCCGTCCAGGCGTGAGACCCGCCTGACGTGAGGGGCCGCCGCACCGGGAGGCACACGTGTCCACGACAGTGATCAACCTCAAGGGCCGCATCCGCGACTTCGGCCCCCGGCTGGAGTTCGCGCCCGGCGACCTGGTGTACATCGGCCGCCGCTGGACCATGGGCCACTGGGACCTGCCGCGGCATCCGCTCTTCAACCCGTTCCAGTACGACACCGAGAAGAAGAAGCGGGACGGCACGCGGGCCGAGGTGATGGCGAAGTACCGCGAGTACCTGCTCGCCGACCCCGAGCTGCTGGCCCTCGTCCCGACCCTGCGCGGCAGGACGCTCGCCTGCTGGTGCGCGCCCGAGCTGTGCCACGGGGACATCCTGGCGGAGCTGGCCGACGCGCCGGACGCTTCTTCGTAGGTTCCTCCGAAGGGACCCTCGGCGCTCACCTGCACGAATCGCCAGTAGAATCCGTCCACGTGACTTCTGCGCCAGCCAAGCCCCGCATCCCGAACGTCCTCGCCGGACGCTACGCCTCCACCGAGCTCGCCACGCTCTGGTCGCCCGAGCAGAAGGTGAGGCTGGAGCGGCAGCTCTGGCTGGCCGTGCTGCGGGCCCAGAAGGATCTCGGCATCGAGGTGCCGGACGAGGCGCTCGCCGACTACGAGCGGGTCCTCGACACCGTCGACCTGGCCTCGATCGCCGAGCGCGAGAAGGTCACGCGGCACGACGTGAAGGCGCGGATCGAGGAGTTCAACGACCTCGCCGGGCACGAGCACGTGCACAAGGGCATGACCTCCCGCGACCTCACCGAGAACGTCGAGCAGCTGCAGATCCGGCTCTCCCTGGAGCTGGTCCGCGACCGTACGGTGTCCGTGCTGGCGCGGCTCGGCAAGCTGGCCGGCGAGTACGGCGAGCTGGTCATGGCGGGCCGCTCGCACAACGTGGCGGCGCAGGCCACCACCCTCGGCAAGCGGTTCGCGACCGGCGCCGACGAGCTCCTCGTGGCGTACGGCCGGGTCGAGGAGCTACTCGGCCGGTACCCGCTGCGCGGGATCAAGGGCCCGGTGGGCACGGCCCAGGACATGCTGGACCTGCTGGGCGGGGACGCCGGCAAGCTGGCGGAGCTGGAGGACCGGATCGCCGGGCACCTCGGCTTCGCGCAGGCGTTCACCTCCGTCGGCCAGGTCTACCCGCGCTCGCTGGACTACGACGTGGTGACCGCGCTGGTGCAGCTGGCGGCGGCCCCGTCCTCGCTGGCCAAGACGATCCGGCTGATGGCCGGGCACGAGCTGGTGACCGAGGGCTTCAAGCCGGGGCAGGTCGGCTCCTCCGCCATGCCGCACAAGATGAACACGCGGTCGTGCGAGCGGGTCAACGGCCTCATGGTCATCCTGCGCGGGTACGCGTCCATGACCGGCGAGCTGGCCGGCGACCAGTGGAACGAGGGCGACGTGTCCTGCTCGGTGGTGCGCCGGGTCGCGCTGCCGGACGCCTTCTTCGCACTGGACGGGCTGCTGGAGACCTTCCTGACCGTGCTCGACGAGTTCGGGGCGTTCCCGGCGGTGGTCGCGCGTGAGCTGGACCGCTACCTGCCCTTCCTGGCCACGACCAAGGTGCTGATGGGCGCCGTACGGGCGGGCGTCGGCCGTGAGGTGGCGCACGAGGCCATCAAGGAGAACGCCGTCGCCTCCGCCCTCGCCATGCGCGAGCAGGGCGCCGAGCGCAACGAGCTGCTCGACAAGCTCGCCGCCGACGACCGCATCCCGCTGGACCGCGGTCAGCTGGACGCCCTCATGGCCGACAAGCTCTCCTTCACGGGCGCCGCCGCCGACCAGGTCGCCGTGGTCGTCGCCCGGATCGAGGAGATCGTGAAGCAGCGCCCGGAGGCCGCCGGCTACACGCCGGGAGCGATCCTCTGACCCGCTGGACCCGGGCCGAACTGGAGGCCGCCCGCGACCGGTTGGTGCCGGACGTGACCGCGGACGGCCTCCGGGTCCTGTTCTGCGGCATCAACCCGGGGCTGATGACGGCCGTCTCCGGCCACCACTTCGCCCGCCCCGGCAACCGCTTCTGGCCCGTCCTGCATCTGTCCGGGTTCACGCCCCGGCTCCTGAAGCCGTCCGAGCAGGGCGAGCTGCCGTCGTACGGGCTCGGCATCACCAATGTCGTGGCCCGTGCCACGGCACGCGCCGACGAGCTGACGGCGGAGGAGTACGTCGAGGGCGGGCGTCTGGTGACCGCCAAGGTCGAGCGGCTCCGGCCGCGCTGGCTCGCGGTGGTGGGCGTGACCGCGTACCGGTCGGCCTTCGGCGACCGCAAGGCCGCGATCGGACCGCAGGAGCGGACGATCGGGGACGCGCGTGTCTGGGTGCTGCCCAACCCGAGCGGGCTCAACGCGCACTGGACGGCGGCGACGATGGCGCAGGAGTTCGGGCGGCTGCGGGTGGCGGCGGCGGGCTGACCGCTCCGGCTCCCATGGGTTCGGCCGGGTCAGGGCGGGTCGATCTCCGTTATCAGCGCGATCAGTTGGAACGGCAGCTCCTTGTCCCACTGGGAGACACCGAGCGCGACCCAGCGGCCGTGGCCGTCGGCCCGCCACAGATGGACGTCGGGGACATGGGAGCTGAGCGGTCCCCAGGGCTCGGGGATGTCCTCGCCGTCCGTGGAGCGGTCGAGGACGCTCCAGAGGCTGAACACGTCGGGGACGCCCCAGCGCGCGGCGAGCCGCTCCGACAGGGCGTCCCGGTCCGCCTCGTACTGCTCCTCGGTCTCCTCACGCCGCGTCCCGTCGTCCTCCCAGAAGCCGGCGCTCGTCTCTAACTCGGCGAGGTGCCAGCCGGGTCCGGCCGTGCCGACGTCCGAGCGGCCGGGCTCCGCCGGGAAGTCGTCGGAGCACAGCCGCTCGATGACGGCGAGGTGCTGCGTGATGCTCATACGGTCCAGTAAAGCGGGCACCACTGACAATTGGCACGGCGTCAAGGGGGCGGGCATTCGCCTGGCACGGCGTCAGGGGGGCGGGCGTTCGACCGGCGGGCGGGGCGACGGCGGGCTGCACCGGGCGCCGGGCCCGCGGCTCCGGCTCCCGCCCGTGCCTCCCCCGCGACTACCCCGTGCCGGCTCCGCCCGACCTCACCCGTCGGGGATTGCGCAGGTCGGGGCTGCGGGCACTCGCCGGGGTGCGTCGTGGCGAGTACGATCCGGCAGACACGGGAGCGAGCTGGGAGGACGGACGTTGGGGCGACTGACCGGCGGGGATCCTTCTCTGCTCCGAAGAATCAACTCGGCCGTGGTGCTGCACGCCCTGCGGGCCACGGACCACGCGACCCTCACCGAGATCACCAGGGTCACCGGGCTGTCCCGGCCCACGGTGGAGGGCGTCGTGGAGGGGCTGGTCGAGGCCGGGCTGGTGGTCGAGCGGGCCGCCGACGAGGGCGCCGCCCGACGGCAGGGGCGCCCGGCACGGCACTACCGGTTCCGGGCCGAGGCGGGCCATCTGCTGGGCCTGGACGTGGGCTCGCACCAGGTGACCGCGCTGCTCGCGGACCTCGACGGGCGGGTGCTCGGCTCGCTGTCCAAGGACGTCTCCGAGTCCGCGTCCGCCGACGACCGGCTGGAGCGGCTGCGCTCGACCGTGGCCGAGCTGCTCCGCAAGGCCGGGGTCTCGCGTGGTTCGCTGCGCGCGGTGGGCGTGGGCAGTCCGGGGGTCATCGAGGCGGACGGTGCCGTACGCCTGTGCGCGGCCCTGCCGGAGTGGACGGGCCTGAACCTCGGCGAGCGGCTGAGCCGTTCCTTCAAGTGTCCCGTCCTGGTCGAGAACGACGCCAACGCGGCGGCCGTGGCAGAGCACTGGAAGGGTGCCGCCGCCGAGTCGGACGATGTGGTGTTCGTGCTGGCGGGGCTGAGCCCGGGCGCGGGTTCGCTGATCGGCGGGCGGCTGCACCGGGGGTACGGCGGCGCGGCCGGCGAGATCGGCGCGCTGCATCTGCTGGGCCGCGAGGCCACCCCGGAGGCGCTGCTGTCGACCACGGGCGAGCCGCTGCATCCGCTGGACGAGCAGGCGGTCGCCGAGGTCTTCCAGCACGCGCGCGAGGGCGACGTACGGGCCCGGGAGGCCGTCGACCGCTTCATACAGCGTCTCGTGCACGACGTGACGGCCCTCGTCCTCGCCCTCGACCCGGAACTCGTGGTCGTCGGCGGCTGGGCGACCGGTATCGACGACGTCCTCGACCCCCTCCGCCACGAGCTGGCCCGCTACTGTCTGCGCCCGCCCCGCGTCGCCCTCTCCCGGCTGGGCGAGGCGGCCGTCGCCATGGGCGCGCTCCGGCTGGCCCTGGACCATGTCGAGGAGCAGCTCTTCGCGGTGGAGGGCACGGTCACGGCACGCCGCTGACGCACCGCACCACCGCGAGCCCGCCGCGCGGGGGCGCGGCGGGCTCGGGTGCGGCTCTCATACGGGTGCGGCTCGCGCGCGTGGGGCACGCCTGCCGTGTCGTCAGGAGGCGCGGCGCTCCGGGCCGTGGTGGATCTCGACGCCGCCCGAGGCGCCGAAGGTCAGGCGGCACGTGTCAGCACGGTAGGTGGCCAGGGAGACGGCTGCCGTGCGTCCCTCGGCGTAGAAGCGGGTGGTGACGACGAGGACGGGCGCGCCGGGCAGCCGGTCCAGCTCCTTGGCGTCGTCCGCGCGGGCGGAACCCAGCTCCACCGAGCGCTCCTGTCCCTCCAGCTCCAGGCGCTGCAGCTCACGCAGCACCGCACGCGCGCGTGCGGCACCGGAGGGGGCGTCTATGGCGGAGAGGGCGGGCACCGAGGCCGCCGGGATGTAGAGCAGTTCGGCGGCGACGGGCTGGCCGTGCGACACACGGGAGCGGCGTACGACGTGCACCTGCTCGCCGTGCACGCTGTCCAGGATGTCCGCGACGGCGACGGGCGGTGTCGAGTCCGCGCAGTCCACGGGCTGCCAGGCGTCACCGGCGGTGCCCGGCCACGCCTGCTGTTCGGTGCCGACCGCGACGCCCACGCGCGGGGGTGCCACGGTGGTGCCGACGCCGCGCCGGCGCTGCAGTCGGCCCTCCAGTTCGAGCTGCTCCAGCGCTTGGCGGAGGGTGGCCCGGGCGACGCCGAAACGGGCCGCCAGATCACGCTCGTTGGGCAGGATCTCCCCCACCGAGAACTCGGAGTCCAATGCCTCGCTGAGCACGGTCTTCAGATGCCAGTACTTCGGTTCCGGCACCGATTCCAGCTGCTGGGTCCCCACCCTGTCCTCCGCTGCTTCGCCGTGGCCCGGCGGCGTTTTTAGCGCCCTTGTTTATTAAAGGTTGTTGCACTTTCTTGCGACCATAGGCCTGCCCCCACCCTTGGTCAAGACCAATCATCGAACCCTCGGGCATCCGACGGGCCGGACGCCCGGCAGCGTTCATCAAGGCTTCACGGCCGCCAGGGCGAGCAGCTTCTCCGGGTTGCGCACGATGTAGACGCACTGGATCAGCCCGTCGGCGACGTCGAGTTGGAACACGCTGTCCACCTTGTCGCCGGTCAACAGGACCACCGCGTAAGCACCGTTGATCTCCATGAAGCGGAACGAGGCGTCCGGGATGCCCTTGCCTGCCGCGCCGTGCACGAACCGACCCACCTTGTCGGCGGTTTCGAGGACCCGCACCGGGGCCTTGCCGATGCCGCCGCCGTCGCCCACGAGTCGGACGTCGGGGGCCAGCAGCGCCATGAGTCCGTCGAGGTCGCCACCGGTCGCGGCGGCGAGGAACTTCTCCGTCAGCTCCCGGCGTTCGGCCGGGTCGACCTCGTAGCGCGGGCGCCGCTCATCGACATGCCGGCGGGCCCGCCCGGCGAGTTGGCGCACGGCGGGCTCGGCGCGGTCGATCATGGCCGCGATCTCGGCGTACGGACAGCCGAAGGCCTCCCGGAGCACGAACACCGCGCGTTCCAGGGGCGACAGAGACTCCATGACGACGAGGACGGCGAGCGAGACGGTGTCGGCGAGGACGGCCCGCTCGGCGGTGTCGGGGACGGTGGCCCCGTAGTCGGTGAGGTACGGCTCGGGCAGCCAGGGGCCCGGATAGGCCTCGTTGCGCGACCGCACCTGGCGCAGCCGGTCGATGGCGAGCCGGGTGGTGATCCGGACCAGATAGCCGCGGGGTTCACGCACCTCGGACCGGTCGGCGCCGGACCAGCGCAGCCAGGCCTCCTGGACCACGTCCTCCGCGTCGGCGATCCGGCCGAGCATGCGGTACGCGACTCCCATGAGGACGGGGCGGTGCTCTTCGAAGACGTCGGTCGCGATATCGGTGTCGGTGGCCACCCGTCCATCCCATCCCGGCGGGCGCCGCCCTGTCCAGGCGATTCCGGGCACGTGCGCGGGCTTGTTACCGACAAGGACTACCCGCCGGTAGCAGTTGCTGACAAGCTGTCTATGAACGCCGTACGTCAGCGCGCCCCCCTCCCAGACGAGGAGCTGCACCATGTCCGCCGCCACGGTCACCTTCCAGGTCCCCACCCCGCTCGGCCCGCGACCCGTGACGGTCTCCTACACGCGCGAGGGCACGGGCGAGCCGCTGCTCCTGCTGCACGGCATCGGCCACCACCGGCAGGCCTGGGACCCCGTGGTGCACATCCTGGCGGCCGAGCGCGAGGTCATCGCCGTGGACCTGCCCGGCTTCGGCGAGTCCCCGGCGCTGCCCGACGGCCTCGCCTACGACCTGCCCACGACGACCGCCGTGTTCGGCGCCTTCTGCGAGGCACTGGAACTCGACCGCCCCCATGTGGCCGGCAACTCGCTGGGCGGGCTGCTCGCCCTGGAACTGGGCCGCGAGAAGCTCGTACGGTCCGTCACGGCCCTGTCCCCGGCCGGGTTCTGGAACGAGGCCGAGCGGCGGTACGCCTTCGGAATCCTGCTCACCATGCGGCACATCTCACGGCGGCTGCCGCTGCCCCTGGTGGAGCGGTTGTCCCGTTCGGCGGCCGGTCGTACGGCGCTGACGAGCACCATCTACGCCCGCCCGGCCCGGCGTTCCCCGGACGCCGTGGTCGCCGAGACGCTCGCGCTGGCGGGGGCCACCGGGTTCGACGCGACGCTCCGGGCCGGCGGCAGCGTGCTGTTCACCGACGACGTCCCCGGGCTGTCGATCACCGTGGCCTGGGGCACCCGGGACTGGCTGCTCGTCCGCCGCCAGGGCGTCCGCGCCAAGCGCGTCATCCCCGGCGCCCGCCTCGTCCGACTCCCCGGCTGCGGCCACTGCCCCATGAGCGACGACCCCGCGCTGGTCGCCCGCGTCATCCTCGACGGCAGCCGCTGAGTTCTTGGCCGAGCGGTACAGCGCGGGTCCGGTGGGGGCTTCTCGCGCAGTTCCCCGCGCCCCTGAAAGAGGCCTGCGGCCCTTTCGGGACGAAAAGCACGGGCGCAGCCCCTGCTTTTCAGGGGCGCGGGGAACTGCGCGACCAGCCCCCACCGGCCCCTCAGACGACAACGCACCCGATCCCCACGTCCTGACGCATCACCCGCTTCCCTCGTGACCCGGACAGTTGTTCACTTGCCGTTTCCGTGTGCGCTGCGGCGTACGCGTAGTTGTGGCTGTGCACACTGGCCGGATCCGTCACTGGAGGCGCATTCATGTCACACCGTCCGCCGAGTTCCCAGCCCGGTCGCCGCAGCGTGCTGCGCGGCTCGCTCGCCGCGTCGGCGGCACTCGCGCTGCCCGGTTCCGTCGCGCTCGGCTCGGTGCCGGCGCTGGCCCTGTCGGGGCGGCCCGAGGCCGGGTGGGGTGTGCAGACCGGCGACGTGACCGCGCACTCCGGGCTGGTGTGGGTGCGGTCGGACCGCCCGGCGCGGATGATCGTCGAGACGTCCGCCACCGAGTCGTTCCGCAACGCGCGCAGATGGCACGGCCCGCTGCTCGGCGCCGGTACGGACTTCACCGGGACGACGCGGCTGCGCGGTCTGCCGTCGGGCGAGCAGATCCACTACCGGGTGCTGCTGGCCGACCCGGACGACCCGCGCCGCACGGGTGAGCCGGTCACCGGCACATTCCGTACGACCTCGCTGAAACGCCGGTCCGGGGCGCGGTTCGTGTGGTCGGGCGACCTCGCCGGGCAGGGCTGGGGCATCAACCCGGACCGCGGCGGCTACCGCATCTTCGACGCGATGGGCGCGCTGGACCCGGACTTCTTCCTGTTCAGCGGCGACACCATCTACGCGGACGGCCCGATCGCGGCGACGGCCGCGCTCCCCGACGGCGGAACCTGGCGGAACGTCACCACCGAGGAGAAGTCCAAGGTCGCCGAGACGCTGGCCGAGTTCCGGGGCAACTTCCGCTACAACCTGCTGGACGAGAACCTGAAGCGGTTCAACGCCCAGGTCCCGGCGATCGTGCAGTGGGACGACCACGAGGTCACCAACAACTGGTACCCGGGCGAGATCCTCACCGACACCCGGTACACCGAGAAGAACGTGGACGTCCTCGCGGCACGCGCGCGGCGGGCCTTCAGCGAGTACTTCCCGATC
Source organism: Streptomyces griseiscabiei (assembly GCF_020010925.1). Taxonomy (NCBI): domain Bacteria; kingdom Bacillati; phylum Actinomycetota; class Actinomycetes; order Kitasatosporales; family Streptomycetaceae; genus Streptomyces; species Streptomyces griseiscabiei. The sequence goes on from NZ_JAGJBZ010000001.1 coordinate 2,508,900, forward strand.
TCCACGCTGCGGCCGGGCGACCGGGAGGGCCGCGTGCACCGCGTCATGCGCCACGGTCCCCTGCTGGACGTGTTCGTGCTCGACATGCGGACGTACCGCAACGCCAACTCGCCCGACATCCAGACCACCGACCCGGTGGGCATCCTCGGCGCCGAGCAGCTCCAGTGGCTCAAGCGGGAGCTGTCCCGCTCCCGCGCGGTGTGGAAGGTGATCGCCTCCGACATGCCGCTCGGCCTGGTCGTGCCGGACACAGGTGACGGAAAGCCGAACATCGAGGCCGTGGCCCAGGGCGACCCGGGCGCGCCGCTCGGGCGGGAGCTGCAGATCGCCGAGCTGCTGCGGTTCGTCAAGCACCGCAGGATCACCGGCACGGTGTGGCTGACGGCGGACGTGCACTACACCTCGGCGCAGCACTACCAGCCGTCGCGGGCCGCCTTCACCGACTTCGAGCCGTTCTGGGAGTTCGTCTCCGGCCCGCTGAACGCCGGTGCCTTCCCGGCCAACGCGCTGGACGGCACGTTCGGTCCCGAGCGGGTGTTCGTCAAGGCGCCGACCGCGGCGAACGTGTCACCGGCGGGCGGCTACCAGTTCTTCGGCGAGGTCGACATCGACGGCCACAGCGGGGAGCTGACGGTCCGGCTGCGCGAGCAGGACGGGACCGTGCTCTACACGAAGGTGCTGCAGCCGGGTCTCGTCGGGCAGTAGGCCAGAGCCCGCAGCTCGTCCGACAAACGCCCTTGACCTCGCGTCTTCGCAGGTCAGGGGCGATTGTCAGTGGTGGCTCCTACGGTTTTCCCATGACGCGATCTCTACAGGCCGTGGCCTACACCCGACCCTCCGCGCTGGAGTCCGTGGCGGGCGGACGCCGGCTGGGGCTGGAGACCTCCCGGGGCGCGACCCCGACGGGGGTCGAGGACCATCCCCGGTTCTTCACGGGCTTCCTGACCTCCCCTCAGGTGGCGGCTGCGGGGCTGCTGGCGGTCGCCGACGTGGCGGCGGCGCGGTACTTCCAGCAGCAGCTGCGGGCCTCCCTGGATCCGGTGGTGACGGGGAACGGGGACCGGCTGCGGTTCGAGTCCTTCTCGGGCTGCGGTGGCGTCTACGCCCGGCTGGACGTGCTGGAGAGCGGCCTCGACGGCGGCGAGGTGGGGCACGGCACGACCAATGTGGACGTCAACAACCCCCTGCGGGAGGCGCTGTCCCGGATCGGCGGGGACGATCCGCTGCATCTGCGGGTCGGGCCCGAGGAGTTGGCGGTGACCACGCTGGACGGCCCGGTGGTGGAGAAGAAGGTGCCGCTGCCGGACCGCTGGCTGCGCGGTTTCGCCGAGGCCCAGGTGATCGCCGCCGGGTTCGATCTGCGGGCCGAGCTGCCCGCCGCCGAGGCGGTGCGATTCCTGCGGTCGCTGCCTCGCGGGGGTGCGCGAGGGGCCTCCCGGGGCGTCCAGTGGGTCGTGCCCGCCGGACGCGCCCTGCGGCCGACGACCCGGCCCGTGCCGGGCGCGGTCTGTCTGCCGGGCCCGGAGCGGCTGGTGGCGCTGCAGCGGGCGCTGCGCCATGCCACGGCCCTGCGGGTCTACGGCCCGCCGGCCGCCGGTGAGGCCGCCCTCGCCAGTGCCTGGGAGGTCGTGCTCCCCGGTATGCGACTCACCCTCACACTGTCCCCGGAGGCCGCGCGGGGCTTCTCCGGCGAGGGCGGTGTGCTGGAGGCACTGGCCACCGACGAGGCCGCCGAGGACGCGGAGCTGATCGGGGTCCTGCTCGCCTGGGAGCCGCGCATCGACGTCGGCGACCTCGCCGCCTTCTCCGGCCTGCCGGCCGACCGGGTGCGGGCGGCGCTGACCCGGCTGGGCACCTCGGGCCGCGTCGGCTACGACACCGCGGAGGCCGCGTACTTCCACCGCGAACTCCCCTACGACGCCGACCGCGTCGAGCGCCACAATCCGCGGCTCCGCTCGGCCCGCGCCCTGGTGGCCGCCGGAGCGGTCTCCCTGGACGGCGACCTCGGCACCGTCACCGCCGAGGACGGCCATGTCCACCGCGTACGGGACAGCGCGGGCACCCTGACCTGCTCCTGCCTGTGGTGGGCGAAGTACCGGGGCGGCCGGGGCCCCTGCAAGCACGCGCTGGCGGTGCGCATGGTCCGCCGGGGCGCCACGGCGGCGCCGGACGACACACAGGCCGGCGCCGGAGCCGGCACGGCACGGATCGACGGGGGTGCGCGATGAGTACGGAGTCGCTGATCAGGGCGGTGCGGTCGGGGAACACGAGTGACCTGGTCGCGCTGGTGGACGGCATGACGGACACCGAACGGCGGGCGTGCGTGCCGGAGTTGAAGCAGGTGCGCAAGGAGCTGCGGGCGGAGCCCTGGGGGTCCCCGGCCCGGCACGTGTATCCGGCGCTGCACGCGGCCGGTGCCGCCTGTCAGACGGGGGCCGCCGCCGTGGCGGCCTGGCTCACCGGGTCCGAGCTGCGCTGGCGGCAGGCGCCGCCGAAGGTCCTGATCGAGGTGCTCGGCGACCGCGATCCCGCCTGGCTGGCCGAGGTCGTGCGCCGCCTGGCGGAGCGCCCCCTTTCCGCGGACGTCCCGTACGAGCTGATGGCCGGCCTCGTCCGGCTCGCGGGCTGCCCGGTGCCCACGTCCGAGGCGTATGTGCGCGGCTGGATGGACCACATCGGGCGCGTACACCGGCCGGCCGGCACGGTGATCGGGAATCTGCGGAACGACCCGCATCTGGCGGAGCTGGTCGCCGCGCTGTTCGAGACCGAGGAGATCGGCGCCCGCAGCGCCTGGCGGTACGGCGACGGACTGAACAACTGGACGTACGCCCTCACCCAGCTGACCCGGGAGGGCCTCCTCGACCGCGCGGCCATGATCGACGGGTGTGTGGCCCGGCTGCTGCGCGGCGGCGGCTCCACCGCCGACAACAAGGTCTTCCTGGGCCTGCTGACCGCGCTCGACCTCACCCGTGACGAGCGGCGTGATCGGATCGCGGACTGGACGGCGCTGTGCGCGGACGCGCCCTCCACGGTCGCCGCCCACGCGCAGTCGATCCTCGCGGGCTTCGCGCTGGACGGCGAACTCGGGCCGCGCCGGCTCGCGGAGCTGTCCGGCGCGGTCCTCTTCCGGACCGAGAAGAGGCTCGTCCGGGCGCAGCTCGTGCTGCTGGGCAAGGTCCTCAGGCAGGATGCGTCCACGGCGGCCGAGCTGCTTCCGGCGGTCACACAGGCGTTCGGGCACCCGGACACGGATGTGCAGGAGAGGGCGCTGAAGCTGGTGGAGCGTCACCTCGGCGATCTCACCGACCCCGACCCTGACGCCGACCTCGGCCCCGGTAGCGGCAGCGGCAGCGGCAGCGGCAGCGAGGTGCTCGGCGTACGGGACGAGATCGCCGACGCCGCGGCCCAGTTGGTCCCCGGCCTCCGTGTCCGGGCCCACCGCCTCCTCGGCGCCCCGGACGCGGAGGTGCCCGCCTCCGAGGTGTACGAGGAACTGCTTCCGCCCGTGCCCCTGCCGACCCGGCTCGCCCCCGCTCCGGTCACGGTGACCGAACTGGCGGAGGAGATCGGTGCCCTGCTGGCCGCGGAGGGCGAGGTCGGCGCGTTCGAGCGGGCGTTGGACGGACTCGTACGGCACGCGCACCGCGACCGGGACGCCCTGGTGGAGGCGCTGGGCCCGGCGAGGGCCGGACGCTGGTGGACGGAGATGGACACGGGGTACGTCGACAAGTACTTCCGTGACTCGCCCCACGGTCTGGACATCGTCCTCGCGGCACTCTTCGAGCGGGTGCGCACCGAGGCCCTGCGTCCGATCCGCGACAAGGCCGACGAGTCGGCGGGCTGCGTGCACGCCGGTCTGGCCTGGTCGTTCGACGCCCGGCTGCGGGAGATCGCGTATCGGGTCCGCACCGAACCGCTGCCGTTCCTGCTGGCGACGCCCACCTGGAGCACCGGTGCGCTGGAGGCGGCGGAGCTGGTGGAGCGGCTGGACGCCTACCGGCGGTCGGGCGACCGGCCGGGCGAGGCGGACTTCGCGCAGGCCCTGCTGCGGGTGCGGCGCGAGGACCCGGCGGCGCTCGTGTCCGGCGCGGCGGCGGCCCGGGAGCTGGGCACGAGGGAGGGCGACCGGCTGGCGGAGTGGCTGCTGACGGATGTGCCGTCGCAGCCCGCCGAGCGGAGCCGTACGGCCGGGCCGAGGATGCTCGTGGAGTTCGGCGAACTGCCCGAGATGCGGGGCGGGTCGTTCCCGCCGGAGTTCCGTCGGCTGGGGCGGCCGTCGTCCGTGTACACGGACCGCTACTACTGCGCGCACTGGGACAATGACGAGTGGAAGCACTGGCTGGCGATGGTGCCGGGGCGGCCGGAGCTGATGGCGGGACGCATCCTGCGCGATCTCTCCATGGCCACCGTCGAGGACTCCCGGTCCGGTTACGGTTTCCTGCCGACGCTGGCCGAGGCGGAGGGCGAGGCGGGCCTCGCCGTCCATCTCTGTGTCGCGTACGGGCTGGGCGCACAGCGTGCGGAGGACCGGCTCGCCGCCGTGGACGCCCTGCTGGTGCTGGCGGCGCGCGGGCGGCTGGACGCGGAGCAGTTGGGTGCCGACCTGGGGAAGCTGGCGGTGCTGGGGAGTGTGAAGCCGGCGCGGCTCGCGGAGGCGATGGGGACCGCCGCGGCGACCGGGGCGTACGGCACGGCCTGGGCGGTGCTGCGGGCGGCGCTGCCGCCGCTGTTCGCCGACCTCACGGACTTCGCGGGCCTCGCGGACTTCGCGGGCCTCGCGGACGGGAAGGGGAAGGGGACGAAGCCGGCTCCGGCGCCGCGCGGTCTCGGGGATCTCGTGGCCGTCGCCGCCGAATGCGTGGAGCGGTCCGGGGCCCACGGGGAGCTGCCGCGTCTCGCGGAGGTGGCGGAGCGGCCGGGCTCGTCCCGGCTGGTGTCCCAGGCCCGGCGGCTCCGGACGGCGCTCGCAGGGGCGGTGGGAGAGGTGGTGGAAGGCGCGGCGGTCTGACCACGGCGGTCATGATGGGCGCCGGTTGCGACAGCATCGGTCGACTTCGGTCATACAAACCGCAATAAAAGGTGCGGAACGATGCTTTTACCGGTCAGTCACAAAGCGTTCGTGATCACGCAACACCGTTCGTTCACAGTGGCCCCATGACTCAGGACAAGTTCGATGCTACGCGGGCCCGCGACGGCCGCGCGATCCACCACCTGCTCTCGGCCACGGCCGGATTCCGGGGCTGGTGGGAACGCCGCCACGGGCACGCGCCCCCGACCGGTGATACCGACGCCCGGCCGCCGCTCGCCGAGGGGCAGCAGGCCGGGCCGTCCGCCGAGGCCGCCCCGGTGGTCACCGGTGCGACGCTGCTGTGGCGGATGCGGACGACGGTGAAGGACGAACCGGGCTCGCTGGCCGTGCTGTGCACGGCGCTGGCGGAGCACCGGGTCGACATCCTGAGCCTGCAGACGCATCCGCTGGCCGAGGGCACGGTGGACGAGTTCCTGCTCCGGGCGCCCGAGGAGCTGTCGGCCACCGCGATCGGCCGGGCCGTGTCCGAGGCGGGCGGCGCCGAGACCTGGATCGAGCGCGGTGACGCCCACGATCTGGTGGACGCCCCGACCCGGATCCTCGGCCTGGCCACACGCACGGCGCTGGACGCGGCGGAACTCCCGCTCGCGTTGCGGCAGTTGCTGGGCCGCTGCACCATCCGCTCGCTGCCCGCCATCGCTCCCGGCTCGGGCCGGGCCCAGGAGAGCGCCCCGGTCGAAGGGGTCCTGGAGGAGACGGTGATGCGGCTGCGGGCGCCGGAGGGCGGGATGATCACGGTGGAGCGGCCGTATCTGCCGTTCACGCCCACGGAGTTCGCGCGGGCGCGGGCCCTGGTGGAACTGGACGCACGGCTGGGGCCGCGGGTCCCGCACGGCGAGGACGTGCTGACGCTGTCCGAGGGCGACGACATCACGGTGCGCCGGGCCGACGGAGGGGACCTGCGGGCGGCCAGGGAGATGCACGAGCGGTGCTCCGCGCGCACCCTGAGCATGCGGTACCACGGGCCGGTCGGGGACGCCGACCGGTATCTCAAGCACCTGCTGAGCCCGCGCTTCGGCCGGACGCTCGCCGCGCGGACCGCCTCGGGCCGCCTCGTCGGACTGGGTCACCTCCTCTGGGACGGTGACGAGACGGAGATCGCGCTGCTCGTCGAGGACGACTGGCAGCGGCGCGGGATCGGCGGCGAACTGCTCCGCAGGCTGGTGGACATGGCGGCCGGGACGGGCTGCGCGAACGTGTACGTGGTGACGCAGTCGTCCAACACGGGGATGGTCGCGGCGATGCGGGCGCTCGGGCTGCCGCTCGACTACCAGATCGAGGAGGGGACGCTGGTGATCACCGCGCGACTGGACGAGGTCCGGGTGGTGGAGACCGCGGAGGGGCGCCGCAGGGGGTGACGCCCGGCGTCGGCTACCGGTGCGCCGCGGCGCATCGCGCGGTTCCCCGCGCCCCCGCGGAGGTGCCGCGCACCCTGCTCCCCAGCGCCTCGTCCAGGTCCGCCCACAGGTCCTCGACGTCCTCCAGGCCCACCGACATCCGCAGCAGCCGGTCGCTGACGCCCGCGCCCCGGCGGTCGGTCTCGTCCACGATGCGGTGGCTGATGGAGGCGGGGTGCTGGATGAGGGAGTCGACGCTGCCGAGGCTCACCGCCGGGGTGATGAGACGGACCGCGGCGATGACCTCGTGGGGGTCGCCGTGGACCTCGAAGGCGATCATGGCGCCGCCGATACGCGGGTAGTGGACCCGGGCGACGCGCGGGTCGGCGGCGAGGCGGCCGACGAGGTCGGCGGCGGTCGCCGAGGCCGCGCGGACGCGGACCGGGAGGGTGGACAGCCCGCGCAGCAGGAGGTAGCCGGCGAGCGGGTGCAGGACGCCGCCGGTGGCGAAGCGGATCTGGCGCAGCCGCCCGGCGAACTCCTCGTCGCAGGCCACGACCCCGGCCATGACGTCACCGTGGCCGCCGAGGTACTTGGTGGCGCTGTGCAGGACGAGCCGGGCGCCCTGTTCGACGGGGCGTTGCAGGACCGGCGTGGCGAAGGTGTTGTCGGCGAGCAGCGGGACCGAGCCGCAGGCATGGGCGAGGGCGCGCAGGTCGAGTTCGGCGAGGGTCGGGTTGGCCGGTGTCTCGACCAGGACCAGGCCCGTGTCGGGGCGCAGGGCGTCGGCGACACCGGCCGGGTCGACCCAGGTGACCTCGGTGCCGAGCAGCCCGGCGGTGAGGAGATGGTCGCTGCAGCCGTACAGGGGGCGTACGGCGACGACATGGCGCAGGCCCGTCGAGGCGCGGGCCAGAAGCACGGCGCTCAGGGCGGCCATGCCGCTGGCGAAGGCGACCGCGCCGCCGGTGCCTTCGAGGCGGGCGAGGGCGGTCTCGAAGCGGGCGACGGTCGGGTTGCCGAGCCGTCCGTAGATCGGCGGGCCCTCCGGCTCGGCCCCGTCGCCGGCGAAGGCGTCGATGCGGGCGGCCTCGCCCCGGCTGTCGTACGAGGGGTAGGTGGTCGACAGGTCGATCGGCGGAACGTGCAGGCCCTGGCGTGCGAGGTCGTCGCGGCCGGCGTGCACCGCCTCGGTGGCCAGTGCTCTCGGCGTGGTGCGTGCGTGGTCGTACGCGTGCGTGCTCGCTGAGTCCATGGGCGCCAGCGTGAACATCCGCCGGGCTCCGGTGTGCATATCCCGTGCTACGTTCGGGCAATGGCCGAATCCGTCGTACTCGATCCGGTGGACCTCCATCTGCTGAGGCTGCTGCAGAACGACGCCCGGACGACGTACCGGGACCTCGCCGCGCAGGTCGGGGTCGCGCCGTCGACCTGTCTGGACCGGGTGACCCGGCTGCGCAGGGCCGGGGTGATCCTCGGTCATCAGCTGCGGCTGGATCCGGCCAAGCTGGGGCGCGGTCTGGAGGCGCTGCTGTCGGTGCAGGTCAGGCCGCACCGGCGGGAGCTGGTGGGGCCGTTCGTGGAGCGGATCCGGGCGCTGCCGGAGTCGCGGACCGTGTACCACCTCACCGGGCCGGACGACTATCTCGTGCATGTCGCGGTCGCGGACATGGCGGATCTGCAGCGGCTGGTCCTGGACGGGTTCACCTCGCGGCGCGAGGTGGCGCGGGTGGAGACCCGGCTGATCTTCCAGCAGTGGGAGTGCGGCCCGCTGCTGCCGCCGGACGCCGAACGGGACACTCCATGAGCGCTTCAGCCATGGGCCCGGCCGGATCACGCCGTGAGCGGAATCCGGCCGACGTAAGGCTCAAGCGGGCCTTAAGCAGCTGACGTCGCTCCGCCGCCGTACCAAGATTGTCGGCATGGCTGACACCAAGAGCTTCCTGCCCCGCGAGGTCGCCGACGCGTACGTCGACGACCTCGTCGCCCTCGACCCCGTGACCGGCACCTATCTGGGGGTGAAGGAGAGTTCCGGCAGGCTGCCGGACACCTCGCCGGCGGGCCAGGAGGCCCGGGCGGAGCTGATCCGGGCGACGCTCGCACGGCTCGACGAGGCGGAGCGGCAGCCCGGCGCGGACAGTGACGCCGAGCGCCGGTGCGCGCGTCTGCTGCGTGAGCGGCTGACGGCGGAGCTGGCCGTGCACGAGGCCGACGAGGGGCTGCGCGCGGTCGGCAACATGGTCACGCCGCCGCACGAGGTGCGCGAGGTCTTCACCATGACGCCCACCGAGACCGAGGAGGACTGGGCGGCGATCGCGGAGCGGCTGCGCGCGGTGCCGACGGCGTACGCCGGCTATCGCGAGTCCCTCGCGCTGGGCCTGGACCGCAAGCTGTACGCGGGCCCGCGTCCGACGGCGACGTTCATCGGCCAGCTGACCGAGTGGGCGGACACGGACGGTTCGGGGCGCGGCTGGTTCGAGGACTTCGCGTCGGCGGGTCCCGAGTCGCTGCGCGCCGAGCTGGACGAGGCAGCGCGCGGGGCGACCCGGGCTGTGGTGGAGCTGCGGGACTGGATGCGGGACGTGTACGCCCCGGAGGTCGCGGACGCGCCGAACACGACCGGCCGGGAGCGCTACGGCAGGCTGGTCCGCTACTTCACGGGCTCGGACCTGGACCTGGACGAGGCGTACGCGTACGGCTGGGCCGAGTTCCACCGTCTGCTCGGCGAGATGAGGAAGGAGGCGGCGAAGATCCTGCCCGGCGCCGGGACTCCGTGGGTGGCGCTGGCGCACCTGGACGAGCACGGCCGGCACATCGAGGGCGTCGACGAGGTCCGCGAGTGGCTGCAGTCGCTGATGGACGAGGCGATCGAGGCCCTGGACGGCACCCACTTCGACCTGGCCGAGCCGGTCCGCAAGGTCGAGTCGTGCATCGCCCCGCCCGGCGGCGCGGCGGCCCCCTACTACTCGGCCCCGACCGAGGACTTCTCCCGGCCGGGCCGCACCTGGCTGCCGACGATGGGCGCGACCCGCTTCCCCGTCTACGACCTGGTCTCCACCTGGTACCACGAGGGCGTCCCCGGCCACCATCTCCAGCTGGCGCAGTGGGTGTACGTCAAGGACGACCTCTCCCGCTACCAGGCGACGATCGGCGGGGTGAGCGCCAACGCCGAGGGCTGGGCCCTGTACGCGGAACGCCTCATGGACGAGCTGGGCTTCCTCAAGGACGCGGAGGAGCGGCTCGGTTACCTGGACGCGCAGATGATGCGCGCGACCCGGGTCATCGTCGACATCGGTATGCACCTGGAGCTGGAGATCCCGGCGGACTCGCCGTTCCACCCGGGCGAGCGCTGGACCGTCGAGCTGGCCCAGGAGTTCTTCGGCGCCCACAGCAGCCGTCCGGCGGACTTCGTGGAGAGCGAGCTGACCCGCTATCTGACGATGCCGGGCCAGGCCATCGGCTACAAGCTCGGGGAACGCGCCTGGCTGCTGGGCCGGGAGAACGCGAAGCGACGCCATGGTGAGGCCTTCGACGCCAAGGCCTGGCACATGGCCGCGCTCTCCCAGGGCTCCCTGGGCCTGGACGACCTGGTGGAGGAGCTGTCCCGGCTGTGATCCGGGCCGGCCGGGCCCGCCACCGCCATCGCGGGCCGGGCCCGGCCGCCACCACCGCCGCTTCCGGCCGGGCCCGGCCGCCGCCGCACCGCTTCGGGGAGCGGGGAATCCGTACGACCGCTCAGCCGGTCAGGGGTCTCACGCGGACCAGGCCGAGCCAGGTCTCCGGCCCCGTCGAGACATGGGCGGCGCGCACCCCGTAGCGGCCGGGGCCCAGCTCCACCCGTATGTGGTCCGTGTCCCGGAAGGCGCTCCCGGGCCAGGCGGCGTCGAACAGGACGACCGGGCCCGGCACCCGCCACTCCACCTCCGGCTCCCAGACGGCCGTGTCGAGCGCCGCCGGGACGGCCGCGAGGAGTTCGGCCTCGGTGTCGGCGGCGTACCAGCGGACGAAGGTGCCGTGCTCGGGGAGGTAGGCGGTGGAGGCGGGTTCATGGCCGAGGACCAGGGCGCGGGTGTCGCCGACCGGCAGCAGGCCGATGTGACCGTCGACGTCACAGGCCCGGTCGTAGTCGGACGAGGTCTCGTCGCCGTCGGCGCCCGCCCAGAACGGCAGTACCGCCTCCGGCAGCGCTATGAGCGGTCCGCCGCTCGACTCCACCCACCGCACCACATCGGGCACCGCCACCGCATCCGCGTATCCAGCCATGCCCCGAAGCTACACGGCGCCCGCGTAGCCGAACTCGCCGCCCCCGCACCCCTCTTGACAGATTGTCAGCAACCGCAGTTCGCGTCGTCCACCGGGCCGGTCAGCGGGTCCACCGCCTGCCGCGCCCCGCCCTCCCAGGTCTCGTAGGCGAGGCCCTCACGCGCCCAGTACTCGAAGCCGCCGAGCATCTCCTTGACCCGGAAGCCGAGTTCGGCGAGGGCGAGCGCGGCGCGGGTGCCGCCGTTGCAGGCGGGGCCCCAGCAGTAGGTGACGACCGGCACGGACTTGTCGAGCAGCGTCTCCGCCAGCTCGGTGATCCGCGCGGTGGGGAGGTGGACGGCGCCCGGGACGTGACCTTGCTCCCAGGACCGGGTGGAGCGGGAGTCGAGGACGACGAAGCCGGGGTCGCCGTCGGCGGCGAGGGCTGCGGCCACGTCGGAGACGTCGGTGTGGAAGAGGAGGCTCGCCCGGAAGTACGCGGCGGCCTCGGCCGGAGCGGCGGGGGCGACCCGCAGGACGGGGTTGGCGGCGGACGTGGCGGTGACGCTCATGAGCCGGCCTTTCTCTCGTGGAAGCCCTTGTTTCCCTGACCTGAAATCTATGGCCGGTGATCATCTCCATGAAGAGGCGTTCCACGGCCCGAGGCTTGATCGGCCGGGGATTCCCCTGCTATCCCTCGACCATGACCGTGAATCCCCCGCACGAGCCCGATGTCACCGACTGGCGCATCCTGGAGGTCCTCCAGCGCGAGGGCCGGGTCAGCTTCGCCGAACTCGCCCGGGCCGTGTCGATGTCGCCGAGCGCCGTGACCGAGCGGGTGCGGCGGCTGGAGGAGGCGGGCGTCATCCAGGGGTACGCGGCCGTCGTGGACCCGGAACGGCTGGGGCTGCCGATCCTGGCGTTCGTGCGCCTGCGCTACCCCAACGGCAACTACAAGCCCTTCCACGACCTGGTGGCCGTCACGCCCGAGATCCTGGAGGCGCATCACGTCACGGGCGACGACTGCTTCGTGATCAAGGTCGCCGCCCGTTCGATGCGCCACCTGGAGGAGGTGTCGGGCAAGATCGGCGCGCTGGGGTCGGTGACGACGAGCGTCGTCTACTCCTCACCGCTCCCCCGGCGCCCCCTGGGCCACTGACACGATCACCGGCCCCGCTGCCGCACGACCGACCCCGTCCGCTCCTTGACGACCTCCAGCTGGGCGTGGACGCGCCGCCGCAGATCGGCGACATGGCTGACGATGCCGACACTGCGGTCGCGTTCGCGCAGCGCGTCGAGGACGTCGAGGACCTCGTCGAGGGTCTGGTCGTCGAGGCTGCCGAATCCCTCGTCGATGAAGAGCGTGTCGAGACGTACGCCACCGGCCTCGTCGGTCACGACGTCGGCGAGACCGAGGGCGAGCGCGAGGGAGGCGAAGAACGTCTCTCCGCCGGAGAGCGTGGCCGTGTCCCGCTCCCGCCCGGTCCAGGCGTCGACGACATGCAGCCCGAGCCCGCTGCGGCCCCGTCCGGCCCGGTCGTCGGAGTGGACGAGGGTGTAGCGGCCGGAGGACATGCGCTGGAGCCGTACGGACGCGGCGGCGGCGACCTGTTCCAGCCGGGCGGCGAGGACGTACGCCTCCAGCCGCATCCTGCGCTCGTTGTCGGCGGAGGTGCCGGCCGTGAGCGTCGCCATCCGGGCGACCCGGTCGTACTCCTCCCGCAGGGGCGCGAGCCGGCGTACGGCGGTGGTGGCCCGCGCGGAGAGCCGGTCCAGTTCGGAGCGGCGGCGCTCGGCTGCGTCCCACGCGGAGACGGTGTCCTGGAGCCGCCGGGCGGCGGCCTCGGCGGTCCGCTCGGCGGTCGCGAGGTCGGCGGGCGGCCGCTCGGCCGCGGCCGCCGTCTCCGCCTCGGCGAGGACGGCCCGTACGGCGGCCCCCTCCGACTGCCGGGCGTCCAGGCGGTGTTGAAGATCGCGGTGGGCGGCGTCGTCGAGGACGGCGGCGGCAGCGGCCACCGGGGTGTCGAACCCGGCGCGGAAGGCGGCGTCGGCGAGGCGCGCGTCGGCGTCCTTGAGCCGCTGCGCGGTGTCGTCGGCCGCCCGCACGGCGTCGGCGGCCCCGGTGAGCAGCGCGGCCAGCCGTTCCAGCTCGGCGGCCCGCGCGGACACGCTCTCGGCCTCGCCCCGAGCCTCGGTCAACTCCGCTTCCAGGGCTTCCCGTTCCCGTTCCAGCGCGTCACGCCGGGTGGTGCGGGTCGCGGCCCGCAGCACCGCCTCCTGCTGGGCGGCGGTCCGCCGGTCGTGTTCCCGTTCGGCGTGCAGCAGCGCCTCCCGCGCGGGGTGCAGCTCGCCGGCGCCGCGCCGTGCCTCGGCGTACGCGTCCTCCAACTCGGCCGCCAGCTCGGCGAGTCGAGCGGTCGGGGTGTCACCGGCCTCGGCGCTCGCGGCGGCCAGCGCCCGCTGGGCGAGCCCGAGCAGCCGCTCCGCGTCGGCGCGCTCGGCGTCGGCCCGCTGGAACGCGGCGAGCGCCCGCTCCTCCGCCTCCCGGTCCACGTGTCCGGCGACCTTCCGGGCCGGCTCGGGGTGTTCGGTGCCGCCGCAGACGGCGCAGGGCCGCCCCTCGACGAGTTCGGCGGCGAGTTCCGCCGCGATGCCCGACAGCCGCTGTTCCTTGAGGTCCAGCCAGTGCGCGCGGGCTTCCACCGCCGACTCGGCCAGCCGCAGCACCCGCGCCTGCGCCTCGTCGGTGTCCCGGCCCAGCTGGTCCCGCTGCCGGGCCGCCGCGAGCCGCTTCCCGGCGGGTTCCCGGCGCTCGGCGAGCTGTTCGGCGCGGGTGGCGGCCTCCTGCGCGGACTCGATCCGGGTCCGCAGCTCGGCGCGGGCGGTCTCCCAACCGGCCAGCCAGCCCCCGGCGTCCTGGAGGACGTCCTCGTCGGCCCGCTCCTCGTCGAGCAGTTCCGCCCGCTCGCCGAGGAGCACCGCCAGCCGCCGCTCCGCACGGCGGGCCGCCTCCAGACCGCCCAGTTCCTCCGCCACCTTGCGGGCGGCGCCGGCGAGCCCGGCGGCACCCGCGTCGGCGTACGTCCCCGGCAGCCCGGCGCGCCCCCGCTCTTCCTCCGCACTCGCCCGCCGATGCTCGCGCTCGGCCTCGTCGCGCAGCTCCAGCGCGGGCACCACGGCCTCCGCCTTGCGGGCCCGCTCCATCCGCGCCCGGTCCTCCCGGTGCGCGTCGGCCCGCTCCTCCAGCCGCGCGGCCCGCTCCCGCGCCTCCGCGAACCGCCGTTGCAGCCGGGCGACTTCGCGTACGTCGTCCAGGGCGCGGTCGGCGGCGGCGCGGGCCGACTCGGCGGCGGCGCGCGCGCAGTGGGCGACGGTGAGCCGTTCCCGCGCGGTGCTGCGGGCGACGGCGGCCCAGCCCAGCACGGCGTCGGCGAGCCCGGGGTCGCCGGGTGCCGCCTCGGGCGGCTCCGGGCCGTCCCCCGCCGCCTGCTGCATCCGGTGGGCGTCGGCGAGCAGGTCCGTGTCGCCGTCGCGCACCCGTGCCTCGGCCGCCCGGCGCCGGTCGGCGAGCCGCTTCTCGACGGCGGCGAAGTGATGGGTGTCGAAGAGCCGGCCGAGCAGCTTTCCGCGTGCCTCGGCGTCGGCCCGCAGGAACCGCGCGAAGTCGCCCTGCGGCAACAGCACGACCTGGCAGAACTGCTCCCGGCTCATCCCCAGGACCTGGGTGATCTCCTCGCCGATCTCCTGGTGGGACCGGCTGAGATCCTTCCAGGACCCCGCGCCCGCGTCGTACTCGCGCAGCCAGCTCTGCGCCTTGTCGACCGTGGTCCCCGCCCGATTCCCCTTCTTCGGCCGCTCCCAGGGCGGCTGTCGGGTGACCTCCAACCGGCGTCCGGCGACGGTGAGTTCGAGCCGGACCTCGGTACGTGTCGAAGGCGCCGCGTGGTCGCTGCGCAGGGTCATGCCCTGCCCGCCGCCGTTCTGCCGGGCGCCCGGCACCGAGCCGTACAGCGCGTAGCAGACGGCGTCCAGGACCGAGGTCTTGCCCGCGCCGGTCGGGCCGTGCAGCAGGAAGAGCCCGGCGGCCGAGAGGTCGTCGAAGTCGACGGACTGGGCGCCGCCGAAGGGGCCGAAGGCGGTGATGTCGAGCCGGTGGAGCCTCATCGGTCCCCTCCCGGGGCGGGCCGGGGCGACGGGTGGACGGGGTTCACCGGGCGACCTCCCGCACCGTCTCGTCGGCCCTTACGTCGTCGAACGCGTCCCTGAGCACGCGCCGTTCGTGTGCGTCGGGGCCCGTGCCGCGGACGTGGGCGACGAAGTCCTCGGCGATCTCCTGGTCGTCGCGGCCGGCGAGGCGGCGGGCGTAGGAGATGTCCGGGTCGCCGGGGGCGCGCTCGGGATCGAAGACGAGGCTGAGGGTGTGCGGGAAGCGGGCGCAGAGCCGGGCCATGGGCTCGGCGGGCCGGACCGGGTCGGTGAGGGTGGCCTCGACCCAGGCCTCCTCGTGCCGGGCCAGCTCCGGGTCGGCGAGCAGTTCGTCGAGCCGTCCCCGGATCCGGGCGAGAGGACGGGGGACGGGGCAGTCCACGCGCTCGGCGTCCACCGAACCGTCGGCGCCGAGGTCCACCAGCCACATGCTCTTGCGGTGGTCGGCCTCGGAGAAGGAGTACGGCAGCGGGGACCCGGAGTAGCGGACGCGGTCGGTGAGGGTCTGGCTGCCGTGGAGGTGGCCGAGCGCCACATAGTCGACGCCGTCGAAGACCCCGGCCGGCACGGAGGAGACACCGCCGACGGAGATGTCCCGCTCGCTGTCGCTGGGCGCGCCGCCGGTGACGAAGGCATGGGCCAGGACGACGGAACGGGTGCCCTCGGCGCGGGTGGCCAGATCCGCCCGGACCCGGTCCATGGCGGCGGTGAGCACCGCCTCGTGGCCCGGCTTCTCGACGCCGAACTCGTCCCTCACCAGGGCGGGTTCGAGATACGGCAGCCCGTAGAAGGCGACGTCGCCGTCGGCGTCCGGCAGCACCACCGGCGTCCCGACCGCCGAGGCCGCCGTCCGCAGATGGACGCCCGCCCGGCCGATGAGTCCCGCGCCGACACCGAGCCGCCGCGCCGAGTCGTGGTTCCCGGAGATCATCACCGTGGGCACCCCCAGCTCGGCCAGCCGGTGCAGGGCGTCGTCGAAGAGTTCGACCGCCGCCAGCGCGGGCACCGCCCGGTCGTACACGTCCCCGGCCACGACCACCACGTCCACGTCGCGCTCCCGCACGGTGGCGACCAGATGCCCGATGAACTCGGCCTGCGCGCCGAGCATGTTGACGCGGTGGAACGTCCGGCCCAGATGCCAGTCGGAAGTGTGCAGCACCCTCATGAGATCGCCCCGACCCGCACCTTCACCCCTCATGCCCCTCCGGAACCGCCGCGATACAGCGCCGAACAGCGCGAACCGCCACGAACCGGACCAGGGCTCACCGTCAACGCCCGCCACGCTAACGCATCCCGCACCCGCTCCTCTCCGGAACGGGGAGCCGCGGGCACACGTCGAGGGCCGGTCAGGCGTCCCCGTACGCCTCGCCGCCGAGTTCCAACTCTGCCGTGCCCGCGGTGGAGTCGGCGAGCCAGGCGCGGAACGCGTCCACCTCGGCGTCGGGCAGGGCGATCTCGATGGTGACGGCCTCCGCGTACCGCACGTCACGGACCTCGCGCCCGGTGGAGCGCAGGTCGTTCTGCACCTTGCCGGCGCGCTGGTGGTCGACGGTCACCGTGGCCAGCCGGAAGCGTCGGCGGGTGAGGGTGCCGAGCGTGTCCAGGGCCTCGCCGACGGCACCGCCGTACGCCCTGATGAGGCCGCCCGCGCCCAGTTTGACCCCGCCGTAGTACCGGGTGACGACGGCGACGACGTACCGCATGTCCCGGCGGAGCAGCATCTGCAGCATGGGGACGCCGGCGGTGCCGCCGGGCTCGCCGTCGTCGCTCGCCCGCTGGACGGCCGCGTCGGCGCCGATGACGTACGCGAAGCAGTTGTGCGTGGCGTCGGCGTGCTCCTTGCGGACGGCCGCGACGAAGTCCTGGGCCTCCTGCTCGGTGGCCGCCGGGGCGAGCGCGCACAGGAACCGGGAGCGGTTGACCTCGGTCTCGTGCACGCCGGCGCGGGCGACGGTGCGGTACTCGTCCTGCATCCGGCCAGCCTATGCGCAGGCCGGCGCACGCCGAGGGGCGCCCCGTCAGGGCTTCTTCTTCCCCCGGGCCACGATCAGGTCCGTCAGCAGGGCCGTGCCCGGGGTGAGCGCGGCCCAGGTCTCGCCGTGCCAGGAGAGGAACGCGATCGCCGAGGTGGGGAACTTGGTCCGTACGTCGTCCAGGGTGTCGTCGAGGCCGTCGCCGGCCAGGTCGAGGACGAGTTCCTCCAGTCCCGGGTTGTGGCCGACGAGCAGCAGCGTGCGCACCCGGTCGGGGACCTCGCGCACCACGTCGAGCAGCTCCGGCACCTCGGCGGCGTACACCCGCCCGTCATGCCGTACGGGCGGCGGCGTTCCCCACTCCGCGGCGGCCAGCTCCCAGGTCTGCCGCGCCCGTACGGCCGTGGAGCAGACGGTGAGGTCGGGCAGGCAGTCCGCCCCGGCGAGGGCCCGGCCGGCAGCGGGGGCGTCGCGCAGGCCGCGCGGTGCCAGGGGCCGCTCGTGGTCGGGAACGCCCACCGGCCACGCGGACTTGGCGTGCCGCAGGACGACGAGTCTGCGCAGGGGGCCCACGCCGGCGCGCGTGATCATGCCGATGCTCCGATCTCACGGGTGAGTTCCAGTCCGAGGAGCCGGTCCGCGTAGGCGTACGTCTCGAACCGCGCGCCGTCCGGCACGTCCCGCGCCCCCTCCACCTCCCTCAGTACGCCGAGCACCGCGCGTACGTCGAGGTCGTCCTCCCACGCGGCGCGCAGGGCCTGCCGCACGGGCTCGGGAACGGGCCTGGACGGCCGCGTCGCCCAGGCCGCGACCGCCGCGCGCCAGTGGGCGACCGTGTCGGCGGCCTCGGCGAGCGCGGTCGCGTCGAGGGTGGCGGGGGCCCGGTGGGGCTGCGCGAGAAGGGCGAGGCGGAGGGCGGAGCCCGACGGGGCCGGGGAGCCCGACGGGTCGGGTTCCCCGGGGCCGGTCACCGGGGCGACCGCGACGCTGAGGCCGGTCCCGGGCTCCCCCGAGCCGAACACCCGCAGCACCCGCTGTCCTCCCCCCGCCGTCGGGGCCTCGCTCGGCCGGACACCGAGGTCGTCGGCGCGCGCCCGCAGCGCGGTGGACGGGTCGGCGACCAGCAGGACGGGGCTCCCGCCCAGTTCCAGGGCACGGGCGAGGACATCGGCGACCAGCAGGACCCGCAGGGCCGAGGTGTCGTCCCCCGGCACGTCGGCATGGACCCGGGTGAGCGCCCTGCGGATCTCGGCGGGCTCGCCGGTCCGGGCGTCGGTGATACGCAGCACGGGGTGAGCGTAGGCGCGGGACGGCCGGAACGCAGTGCGGAGGACGGTATTCCGGAGATCGCGCCGTACCGCGGCCGCTCGAAGCCGTACGTGAACCAGTTCCCGGAAGCGGTGCCGGACGTCACGCCCGGCACCGCTTCCGGGAATCGCCGGGCCCCGCCCGCTGTTGCCGCTGGCAGCGCACCGCACGGACGGGCGCTCCACCGGCCGACCGACCGACAGAGGAGACGGCATGTACGGCGACCCCGCCACGATCCGCAGGGTGCTGACGGAACTCGGCGACACCTGGGCCGTCGTCGGCCTGTCCAACAACCGCGACCGGGCGGCGTACGGTGTCGCCCAGGTCCTCCAGCGCTACGGCAAGCGCGTCGTCCCGGTGCACCCCAAGGCCGAGACGGTCCACGGCGAACAGGGCTACGCCTCCCTCTCCGCCATCCCCTTCCCCGTGGACGTCGTCGACGTCTTCGTCAACAGCGACCTCGCGGGCTCCGTAGCCGACGAGGCCACCCGCATCGGTGCCCGGGCCGTCTGGTTCCAGCTCGGCGTGATCGACGAACCGGCCTACCACCGCACCCGCGAGGCGGGCCTGGACATGGTCATGGACCGCTGCCCGGCCATCGAGATTCCACGGCTGGCCTGAGGACCCCGCTCCCCCGGTCCGCAGAGCATCGTCGAGGCGGCCCCGGACCTCACTCGTGCGCGACCACGGCCACCGGCACCCCCGCGTGATGGAGCACGGCGTGCACCACGGGCCCGATGTGCGCCCCCACCGGCGAATGCCGTACCCGGCGCCCGACGACCACCAGGCACGCGTCCCGGGACGCCGCGAGCAGATGCTCCGCCGCCTTCCCCCGGCGGGACTCCTCCACCACCTCCACCCCGGGAAACTCCCGTCGCCACGGCACCAGCACCTCGGTCAGCGTCCCGGCCTCCACCTGGCCCACGTCGGCGTCGAGATCGGCCTCCAGCTCGGGCCGCTCGCGGAGGCCCGAGTGCGGCGGCGGACGCCAGTCGTGCAGGATCCGCAACGTGGTCCCGCGCACCAGGGCCGCCTCGAACGCGAACCGGATCAGCGTGTGATCCGGCTGCACGGTGTCCAGCCCGAGGACGACGGGCCGGAACGGCGACCCGGCACCCGGCTCGCCCTCCGTCCCCGGCTCGGTCCCTTCCCCGGCCGGCCCCGGCGAACCCGGCCCTCCGGCCGGCCCCGGCACATGCTCGTCCGAGGCCCGCTCCCCGGCCCGTACGAGCACCACCGGCCGCTCCGTGTGCGCGACCACGTGCAGCCCCACGGAGCCGAGCAGGAACCCGGCGATCCCGCTCAGCCCGCGGGAGCCGAGGACCAGCAGTTCCCCGCTGTGGGCCACCCCCACCAGTTCCTCGCTCGCCCGGCCCGCCAGCTGCTCGACCCGCACGTCGAGGCCCGCGTGCCGTGACCGGATCCCGTCGGCCGCCTCACGCAGCACCTTCCCGACGCCCGGGTCCCGCCACGCGCTCCGCCCCACGCCCACCGGTCCCACCTCCGCGCCGACGGGCGGGCCCGTCCCCGGCCCCAGCACCGGTTCCCTGCCCATCGGCTCGGGAACCGGCTCCCAGACATTGACCAACCGCAGCGGCAGCGCGCGAAGCGAAGCCTCCCTGGCCGCCCACTCGGCGGCGGCCAGACTCTCGGGCGAAGCGTCGATACCGGCGGTGACGGTGCGGAACATGGGCGCACCTCCAGAGGTCGAGGTCTGCTTCCAGGATCGCCGCAGCGCGGCCGATCCGCAGGGGCGCGACCGGGCCGCGGTGAGGGGGCCCGCCCCCGCACGGGCCCCGCGTCACACCGGCAGCAGCCGGGTCACCAGTTCCCCCAGCCGCCGCGCGTTCCGGCAGGCGTGCATGTCGACGATGTCGGCGTAGACGTGGGCGGCGGAGTCGCCCGTCCCCCACTGCTGCGGCGACTCGGGGTTCAGCCAGTGGACCCGGCGGGCGCGGGCCGCGATCCGCCGCAGGGCCTCCGGGTGCGGATCGAACCCGTTGGTGCGGGCGTCCCCCAGGACGATCACCGACGTACGGGGGCCCACGGCGTCGAGGTGCCGCTCGGCGAACTCCCCGAGCGCGGCCCCGTAGTCACTGCTGCCGTGCCAGCCGGAGACGGCGGCCTCGGCGGTGATCCGGCGGGCGAGCTCCGCGGGGTCGGCCGCGCCATGGGTGACCAGGCCGGTGACCTCGTCGACGCGGTTGACGAACGCGTACACCCGCACCTTGCTGAACTGGTCCCGCATCGCCTGCACCAGGAGCATCGTGAAGTTGGCGAACCCGGCGACCGAGCCGGACACGTCGCAGAGCAGCACGATCTCCGGGCGGGCGGGCCGGTGCCGCCGGTAGGCGGGGCGCAGGGGCACCCCTCCCGTGGACAGCGAGCGCCGGAGGGTGCGCCGGATGTCGATCTGACCGCGTGCGGCCCGGCGCCGCCGGGCGGCCAGCCGGGTCGCGAGCTTCCGGGCCAACGGCTGTACGGTACGGCGGAGTTCGACGAGCTGCTCACGGCTCGCGATCAGGAAGTCGACCTGGTCGGCGCTGGGCGCGACACCCCGCGCGGCGATCGTCTCCGCGCCCCGGCGCTCGGCGACCCGCCGCCGCGCCTCGGCACCCACCCGCTTCCGGAACTCCTCGATACGGCGCCGCACTTCGTCGGCGTCCAGCCGCTCGGTGAACCCACCCGAACCGAGACCGGAGCCGCCACCGGCCTCCGCACCCGCTCCCGCGTCGAATGACAAACCGCCACCGAATCCCATCCGGAACCCGGCCCCGCCTCCTCCGCCCGTCCCACCCGTCCCGCCGGCCTCCCGCGCACCCGCCAGAATCCGCGCCAACAGCGTCTGCGGCCGAAGGCGGTCCAGCGTCTGGTGGGCCGACCAGCCGTCCGACCCGGGGGAACCGTAACGGCCGAGCAGTTCCACGGCCTCGGCCGCGAGCCGGCCGAGCGCGACCGCGTCGTTCAGGGCCAGCGCCTCGGCGAGCCGGTCCCGCAGCTCGTCCCGGTCCCCGGCCGAGGCCCGCCGCGCACCGGTCAACTCCCCCACGCCGAGGGGGAAGTACAGCTCGAAGGTCGAGTCGAACACGGCGCGCTGCCGGTCGGCGCGCAGCAGCGCCGCCGCCAGCCCCTCGCGGATCCGCTCCCGGTCGGCGAGGCCCAGCACCTCCAGCACCGCCGCCGCGTCCACGGTCTCACCGGGCCCGATCCGAATCCCGTGACCACGCAACGCCCGTACGAACGCGGTGAGCCGGTCGGCCAGCGGCGCCGCCGAAGCCGTACGCACCTCACGCACTCCGTCGGCCCCGGCCCCGGCGGTCATACCAGCGTCAGCTTCCGCGCGGCCTTCTCGATGTCGTCCTGGTGCTTGAGGATCACGCCCAGGCTGTCCCGTACGACGTTCTCGTCGAGGGTGTCGGCGCCGAGGGCCAGCAGGGTGCGGGCCCAGTCGATGGTCTCGGCGACGGAGGGGGCCTTGCGCAGCTCCATCTCGCGCAGCGCGCCGACCACGCGGACGACGGAGTCGGCGAGGGCGGCGTCGAGGCCGGGGACCCGCAGCCGTACGATCCGGCGCTCCAACTCGGCGTCGGGGAAGTCGAGATGGAGGAAGAGGCAGCGGCGGCGGAGCGCCTCGGAGAGTTCCCGGGTGGCGTTCGAGGTGAGGACGGTGAAGGGGCACCGGGTGGCGGTGATCGTGCCCAGTTCCGGGACGGTGACCTGGAAGTCGCTGAGCACCTCCAGCAGCAGCCCCTCGACCTCGACGTCCGCCTTGTCGGTCTCGTCGATGAGGAGCACGGTCGGCTCGTCGCCCCGGATGGCGGTCAGCAGGGGGCGGGTGAGCAGGAACTCGTCGCTGAAGATGTCGGTGCGGGCGTCGTCCCAGGCCTCGTCGCGCCCGGCGGTGATGCGCAGCAACTGCTTGGCGTGGTTCCACTCGTACAGCGCGCGGGACTCGTCGATGCCCTCGTAGCACTGGAGCCGGACCAGCCGGGCGGCGCCGACCCGGGCGACGGCCTTGGCCAGTTCGGTCTTGCCGACGCCCGCCGGGCCTTCCACCAGCAGCGGCTTGCCGAGCCGGTCGGCCAGGAAGACGGTGGTGGCGACGGCGGTCGAGGCCAGGTATCCCACGTCGGCGAGCCGTGCGGCGACCTCGTCCACAGAGGCGAAGAAACCGGTCCCGGTGGCTTGCGGCCGCTCGTGGGCGTCGTGCTCGGCACGGTCCGCGGACTCGTAGGTCATGTGCTCTCCCCCTGGCCCTGTGCGCGAGGCCGTTCCCCGACACCTCCCCCAAAGTTACCAAGCGGTCGCTTTCCCTGTCTGCGGACCGAGGGTCCCGGTCCCGGACCGGACCTCAGGCCGCCACGACCAGCCGCTCCACCAGATCCGCCCATCCCCGCTCCAGCCGGTCCAGCGACATCCCGCGCCGCTCCACCAGGTGATCCACGAGCCCGATGTCCAGATAGCCCAGCAGGGTCTGCGCCAGCAGTTCGAGGTCGCCCGTCGCACGGGCCCGGCGCAGCAGCATGCACAGATGGCCGAGACGGAGCTGCGTGGCGGGGCCGGTGTGGCGGCGGGAGAGGTCGGCGCGGGCGGCGAGGTAGAGGTCGCGGTGGGCGTACTCGTGGCGGATGACGGCGGCGCCGAAGGCCCGCAGCCGCTCGACGGGCGGCGCGTCGGGGCCCAGGGGCGGCGGCCCGGTCAGGAAGGCGGCCTGCAGCTCCCGCTCCTGGTGGTCGAGGAGCGCGACCATGAGCCCGAACCGGTCGCCGAACCGCCGGAAGACGGTGCCCTTGCCCACCTCGGCGGCGGTCGCCACGGCCTCCATGGTCAGATTGGCGGCTCCGCAGTCGGCCGCGAGCTTGGCGGCGACCTCCAGCAGCCGCGTACGGTTGCGGGCCGCGTCCGCGCGCAGTCGTGGCTGGTCGGAGGCGGTCGGGGTGAGGTTCAGCAGTCCGTCGAGGGGGTCGGGGTCCTGAGGCGCCGGGAAGGGCGGCAGCGACTCTTTCATGAAATGAGCGTAACGCTCACCACAGAGAAGTGGACCCCGGTCCGGATAGGTGCTACAAATTTCAACGGACCCCGGTCCGCTTAGCTCGCCCCACCGGGCCCGTGCCCGGTCAGCCTTTCCCCACGTGCACATCCTTGCTAGGAGTCAGCTCATGTCCGTACGCATCCTCGCGCTCGTCGGCAGCCTTCGCGCCGGTTCGCACAACCGCCAGCTCGCCGAGGCCGCCGTGAAGCACGCCCCCGAGGGCGTCGAGATCGAGCTGTACGAGGGTCTGGGCGACGTCCCGTTCTACAACGAGGACGTCGACAACGAGGCCGCCCTCCCGGCCACCGCCGCCCGGCTGCGCGAGGCCGCCGGCCAGGCCGACGGCTTCCTGCTGTTCTCCCCCGAGTACAACGGCACCATCCCGGCCGTCCTGAAGAACGCCATCGACTGGCTGTCCCGCCCGTACGGCGCCGGCTCCTTCACCGGCAAGCCGGTCGCCGTGGTCGGCACCGCGTTCGGCCAGTTCGGCGGCGTGTGGGCGCAGGACGAGACCCGCAAGGCCGTCGGCATCGCCGGCGCCACGGTCCTGGAGGACGCCAAGCTCTCCATCCCCGGCTCGGTCGTCCGCTTCGCCGAGACCCACCCGGCCGACGACGCCGAGGTCGTCACCGGCCTCACCGAGGTCCTGAACCAGCTCACCCAGGCGGGCACCGCCGCCGCCTGATCCGGCGCTCAGCCGTCCCGCCGGGTCCCGGGCCACACGCCCGGGGCCCGGCGTCGGCGTTCCCGGCACCGGCACCGGCGCCGCGGCGAGCGACCCGGCCGCTCCGGGGCCGCCCTCAGACGGTCACTCCCAGCCCCTCCAGCACCACCGCGTTCGGCAGCTCCGCGAGCGCCTTCCCCGGCACCAGCAGCTTGCCGCGCCGCCGGCCGCTGCCGACCAGGACATACGGCAGATCGACGACGGCCGGGTCCACCAGCACCGGCCAGGCCGCGGGCAGCCCGAGGGGCGTGATGCCCCCGTACTCCATCCCGGTCTCCCCGACAGCGGTGTCCATCGACGCGAACGAGGCTTTCCGCGCGCCGAGTTGGCGGCGGACGACGCCGTTGACGTCGACGCGGGCGGTGGAGAGCACGACACACGCGGCCAGCGTCGACCCGCCGCCCCGCCTGCCCGCGACGACCACGCAGTTCGCGGACTGTTCGAGCAGTTCCTGCCCGTAGTGCTGGACGAAGACCGCGGTGTCGGCCCACGCCGGGTCCGTCTCGACGTACAGGATCCGGTCGGCGGGAACACTTCCCGGCCAGCCGCGTACGGTGTCGGCGACCGGGCCGACGAGGTCGTCGAGGCAGTCGGGGGCGGGGGTGACGTGGTCGAAGTCTCCGATGGGTGCGCGCATGGACGCACGGTAACAAAGGCCCGGTGGCGGCCGGTTCGGCGTCCCGGTGCCGCGTCTCAGTGCTGCACGGGAGGCACCGACACCGTCAGCACCAGCTCCGTCGGCACGTCTCCCCGGTTCGCGTACTCATGGGCCGCGTTGGCCTCGAAGGTGACGCTCGAACCGGCCGGGACGCGGTACTCCGTGCCCTCGACGGTCAGGGTCAGTTCACCGGCCGTGACATGCGCGATCTCGACCGTGCCCAGGGGGTGCGGGTCCGACCCGCTGCCCTCGCCCGGCATCAGCAGCCAGCTCCACATCTCCAGCGGGCCGGGCGCCTCCGTACCGGCCAGCAGCTTGCTGTAGCTGCCCGCCTCGGTGTGCCACAGCCGGACCACCTGCTCCGGCGGGACGATCCGGACCCTCGGCCCCTGCTCGTAGTCGAGGAGCGTGGTGACGCTGACGCCCAGCGCGTCACCGATCTTGACGACGGTGCCGATGCTGGGGTTGGTGCGGGCCTGCTCGATCTGGATGAGCATGCCCCGGCTGACTCCGGCGCGGGCCGCGAGCGTGTCCAGGGTGAAACCCCGCTCGGTGCGCCAGCGCTTGACGTTCCGCGCCAGGGACTGGGTCAGCAGGTCGAGATCCGACACATTCCGTCCAATATTCTCAATGGCAGGGTTCAGTGCGATGCACCAACGGTGACGGGCCCACTGTACTGGCTGTCCTGGTCGGCACCCCGGCGCTCAGGCGGACTCCCCCGCCCCCTCCGCGTCCCATTCCGCCAGCGCCAGCAGCTGTTCCGGGGTGACCCCGTCGGGGATCGGCACGGGCGCGGGCGTGCGGATCGGGGGCTGCCACCCGTCCACCGGGTCCCACCGGCGCACGACCCGCGCGGGCGCCCCCGCGACCACCGAGTGGTCCGGCACCGCACCGCGCACGACCGCTCCCGCGGCGACCACCACGTTCCGCCCGATCCGCGCCCCCGGCAGGATCACCGCGCCCGTGCCGA
Organism: Streptomyces griseiscabiei; assembly: GCF_020010925.1. Classification (NCBI taxonomy): domain Bacteria; kingdom Bacillati; phylum Actinomycetota; class Actinomycetes; order Kitasatosporales; family Streptomycetaceae; genus Streptomyces; species Streptomyces griseiscabiei. The sequence continues at coordinate 2,534,439 of NZ_JAGJBZ010000001.1, forward strand.
TCCAGCAGCCGGGACCGATCGACACCGGGTCCATCCGGGGCCACTGTCTGCCGATCGGCTCGTGCGGGTCGTCGTAGGAGTGGTTCGTGGACGTCACATACACATACGGCCCGAAGTAGCAGTCGCTGCCGATGGTGACGGTGGTGTCGGCGATGACATGGCTGCCGCGGCCGAGGACGACCCCGTCACCGATGCACAGGATCGGTTCCGCGCCGAGGTCCAGATCGGGCATCAGCCCGGCGGTCAGGGTGACCTGCTCGCCGATGATGCAGTGCGCGCCGAGATGGATCCACGGCTCGCCGAAGACCGTGCCGAGCGGGAAGGCGAGTCTGGTACCGGTTCCCATCGCGCCGAAGCGGAGGCGGCCGGGCCGCTCCGCCGTCACCGACCCCGTGCGCTGCAGCCACGCCCAGCCCGCGTGGACGGCGCGCTGCACGAGGCGGCCCCGCCAGGACGAGAACGTGTTCTTGCTCTTCGGCACCCGCTCACGGTACTCACCCGGCGGCACCCCCATGACGTCATGGAGCTGTGATCTTCACCCCACGCGGGGCCCGTCCCATGGCTTACGGTGCGGGTGAGGACTGATCTTCACCCAGCATCTGGAGGCGGCGATGAACCGGCAGCGGGCCCTGATCACGACGTTCGGCGGCAGGAAGCCGGACGTGGAGGAGGCGGCGTTCGTCTCCCCCACGTCGGTGGTGATCGGCGACGTGACGCTGCGGCCGGGGTCGAGCGTCTGGTACGGGGCGGTGCTGCGGGCCGAGTTCGAGCCGATCGTCATCGGCGTGGACGCCAACGTGCAGGACAACTGCACCCTGCATGTGGACCCCGGTTTCCCGGTCTCGATCGGCGAGCGGGTCTCGATCGGGCACAACGCGGTGGTGCACGGTGCGACCGTCGAGGACGACTGTCTGATCGGGATGGGCGCGACGGTGCTGAACGGCGCGGTGATCGGGGCGGGGTCGCTGGTGGCCGCGCAGGCACTGGTGCCGCAGGGGATGCGGGTGCCGCCGGGTTCGCTGGTGGCGGGGGTGCCGGCGAAGGTGAAGCGGCCCCTCACCGACGAGGAGCGGGAGTTGGTGACCTTGAACGGGACGCACTACACGGAGTTGGCGGTGGCGCACCGGAAGGCGCAGGAGGAGTACGGGGCCTAGACCGTCAGCGGGTGGGCGGAGGCCGGTCGGCCCACGCGGCGGAGCCGTACGGCGACACGGCCCCGCGCCCCCGCTGGGCCTACCGGGCTTCCCCGGCGGCCACCAGATCCCCCTCCGACGCCTCCGCCTTCTCCGCCGCCTTCTTCGCCTTGCGCTTGATCACCAGCATCGAGGTGACACCGATCAGGACCGCCAGGACCAGGCCCAGCCAGGAGAAGCGCTTGAGCCAGGCCTCGGCGACGACACCGACGTAGTAGATGACGGCGGTGGTGCCGCCGGCCCAGAGGATGCCGCCGAGGACGTTGGCGACGGCGAAGCGCCAGTAGGGCATCTGCAGGACGCCAGCGAGGGGCCCGGCGAAGATGCGCAGGAGGGCGATGAAGCGGCCGAAGAAGACGGCCCACATGCCCCACCGGTCGAAGGAGCGCTCCGCGACGGCGATGTTGCTCTCGCTGAAGTGCTTGGGGAACCGCCGGCTGAGCTTGGCCAGCAGCGGGCGCCCGCCCTTGCGGCCGATGGCGTAGCCGATGGAGTCGCCGATGATCGCGCCGGCGGTGGCACAGGCACCGAGGACGAACGGGTCGATCTCGCCGTGCTGGGAGGCGAGCAGCGCGGAGGAGACCAGGATGATCTCGCCCGGCAGCGGAATGCCCAGGCTCTCCAGGCCGATGACCAGTCCCACCAGCAGATAGATGGCGAGCGGAGGCACTGTTTCGAGCCACTCCTGGACGTGCAAAGCCGGTTCCTCCCGTGCAGCGGATCAAACGGATCTCAAGGCCCCCGGCGTACGGTCGCGGCGGAGCGCACGCCGGGGCAGCCTACCCGCTTACTCGGACGGCGCCGGATGCCTACGGGTTGTCCCACAGGTCGCACCGGTGCTCACCGTGCACGGTCGCACTCAGTGCGTTGCCGCCCTGTCCGGCGGTCCGCAGGGAGAGGATCTCGCCGCCCCCGGCCGGGATCGCGGGCTGGCCCGCGGCCCTGGGCACCCCGTCGCGGACGAAGGAGCCCCAGTAGTCGGTCATCTGGCGGGCGAGCCGGCGCTGCCCGGCGTCGAGCGGTGACTCCAGGCCGAAGTGCCGGAAGAGGTACTGCACCTCGTTGACGTGGGTCGCGCCGAAGTCGAAGTCGGTGCCCAGATCGCGGAGCGAGGCGAAGGGCGGGGAGGTGCGGTCGGCGAACTCGTACGCGTAGACCGGGCCGCGTTTGGCGAGGGTCCGGTTCAGCCGCAGCGCGGAGCAGGCGAAGAGCTGGTCGCCCTGGACGGCGGCGTAGGCCAGGGTGGGCGAGGCGTACCCGGCGAGCGGGTAGCGGTCCAGGGCGCGTTCGCCGAACTCGGCCCGGACGACGGCCGGGTACCGCTCGGCGGTGAGCGGGGCACCGGCCCCGTCGAAGCGCGCGAAGGCGAAGAGGCGGCCCTCGTCCTGGTTGGCGCCGTTGAGCACGGGCACCCCCGCCGCCGCGCCCTCGGCGTAGGCCCGGGCCGGCTGTACGGGCAGGAACGCGCCGCCGACGACGGGGCCCCAGTTCAGCCCGGCCTGGGCGGCGAGGATCTCCTCGGCGGACCGGCCGCGCAGACAGGCCACGTCCGCGCAGTCCAGCCGGGCGAGGAAGGTCCGCCCCTGGGCCGTCGCCGCCTCCCGGGTGCGGCCCGCGCAGTCGCCGTACGCGCCGCTCTGCACGATCCCGGCGCGGAAGAGGCCCTTCCCGGTGGGCGAGGCCAGCTGGGTGCAGACCGAACGGCCGCCCGCGGACTCACCGGCGACGGTGACCCGGGCCGGATCGCCGCCGAAGCGGCCGATGTTGGCCCGGACCCAGCGCAGTGCGGCCTGCTGGTCGAGCATCCCGAAGTTGCCGGAGACCCCGTCGCGCGCCTCGGCGTCGAGGTCGGACGTGGCGAGGAACCCCAGGGCGCCGAGGCGGTAGTTGACGGTCACGACGACCGTGCCGGTACGGCGGGCGAAGGCGTCCGGCACGACGTCCTCACCGGCGCCCGCGGTCAGTCCGCCGCCGTGCAGCCAGACCATGACGGGCCGCTGGGCGCCGCCGCGCGGTGTGTACACATTGAGGTCGAGGCAGTCCTCGGTGTGGGTCGGCTGCTCGTAGCCCGGGTCCCAGCTCGCGGTCTGCGCGCATCTGTCGCCGAACTCGCGGGCCTCCCGCACCCCTTGCCAGGGGCGGACGGGCCGGGGCTCGGTCCAGCGGAGGTCCCCGACGGGCGGCTGGGCGTAGGGGATGCCGAGGAACTGCCGGCCCTCGGCGGTGTTCTCGCCCCGGACCCAGCCGGAGCCGGTGCGGACGAGGGGCGACCCCGAGCTCTCCGCCCGTGCCGGTGCGGGGGTGAGCAGGGCGGCGGCGAGGGCGGCGGCCAGGACGGTGACCACCGGGCCCAGCCGCCTCGGGACGGGATCCCGCCGTCTCGGGCGCAGGGTGCCTGAACGCCGGGACACGGTCTCTGACATGAGCCGTCACTCCTTCGTGGGGGCGTCGGACGGACGTCGTGCGCATGTGTCGGCGGCGAAACTAGAGGCGACAGTGACTCGTGTCAATGACGGGAACAAGCCGCCCCCGCCACCCTGTTCGGGGTGCGGGAGGGCGGCGAGGGGCGGGGCCCCTGCTCAGGAGTTGGGGCGCAGTGTCCAGACGACGGTCATCTCGCCCGTCACGGCACCGTCACCGCGCCGGATCTCGATGGTGACGGGGAACTCGGGGCGCTGTCCGGCGTCGAGTTCGGCGACGACCTCGGCGGCGGGGCGGCCGAGCGTGGCGGTGGCCGTGACGGGGCCCATCGCGAGCTTCCGGTACGCGATCTCCGCGCCGACCGCGAGCGGCACCGCCCGGGAGAGCTGGTCCCCGAACGCGGCGAGCACGATCGTCCCGCTCGCCGTCTCACCCAGCGTGAACATCGCGCCGGCGTGCGGCCCGCCGACGTGGTTGTGGAACTCGCCCTGGTCCGGCAGCACCACCACAGCCCTCTCCGGCGTGGCCTCCAGGAACTCCAGCTTCAGGGTCCTGGCCATCGGCACGGTGGCGGCGAGCATCTCGCCGATCGACATCTGGTCTGCGCTCATGGCGCGATGTTACCCGCGAGTAGCCAATCCTGGCCAGAGGTGCCGGAGTGAAGGACCCGTGGCGGCCCGGAAGTCGTCGTACCCCGGCGTTTTGGAGCCGTTCGTCCCGACTGCAAAGGCTCTTCGTGGACTCCCGTGGCACCCCGGCCCCCGGCACATCTATGGTTACGAGCCATGTGGCCAGGACAGCAGCAGCCGCCCGGGGGCGAGCACCAACCGCAGCAGCCGAATCCGTACCAGCAGCCGGGGTACGACCAGTCGGGACAGCCGGGGCAACCGGGACAGCCGGGATACCAACAGCCGGGGTACCAGCAACCCAACCCCTACCAGCAGCCCGGGTACCAGTCGACGGGCCAGCAGGCCCAGTACGGGCAGCAACCGCAGTGGGGTGCCCAGGGGCCCGCGGGCCCGCCGGTCCCGCCGGGCGGAGGCGGCGGCAACCGGACGAAGCTGATCGCGATCGTCGCGGCCACGGCCGTCGTCGTGGCGGCCGGTGTGACGGGCTTCCTGGTGCTCGGGGGCGACGGCGACAAGGACGACTCGAAGACCCAGTCCTCCTCCTCGTCCTCCCCCTCGCCGACCGCGTCCGAGAGCACGGAGGACAATCCGCGCGGTGAGGACGCCGGGGCGAAGCCGACCGTCGCGGGCTGGAAGGTCGTCGTCAACCCCAAGTGGGGTACGGCCTTCGACGTGCCCCCCGAGTGGGACGTCCAGTCGCCGGACACCTTCATCGGCTTCGAGGACGACAAGAAGGGCGACGGGTCGGTCCTCATCGGCATGTCGGCACCCGCCATCCTCAAGGAGAAGTGGTGCGTGTCCGACGACGACAAGGACGGCAACGAGAGTTCGAGCTCCCTCGCCGCCGCGGGCACCAAGGGCCAGCAGGGCGCCAAGGGCACCGAGGACATCGCCCGCAACGACGCTGCGTGGTGGGTCTTCGGCGGGTACACCGACCAGAAGGACTCCTCCAAGAAGAAGCTGACCATCGGCAAGGCCGAGGCGTACACCACGGCGTCCGGTGTCGAGGGCAGTGTCGCGACCACGTACTCGAAGGGTGTCGCCAAGAAGGGCAAGTGCGACTCCGACGGCAAGGCGACCACGTTCGCGTTCAAGAACTCCGCCGGTGACTACGTCTCCTGGACCTTCCACGGCGCCAAGGGCGTCGCCGACGAGGTCCCGGACGCGACGGTGAAGAAGATCCTCAGCACGGTACGGCTGTACGGCGAGCCGACGGGCGGCTGAGCCGGCGGACGGCGGGGCCGCCCCGGTGACCGGCCCCGCGTGGTCCCGGGTCCGGGTCCGGCCCGATCCGGCCACAGCGCACGCGAAAACGTTTTGGCAGGCGGGGCCGGGGCGGGGATAGTCGGCGGGTGACGACTCCCGCCGCCTTCCGCCGCCCCGCCTGGGCCGGCCGCAACTACACCCTCCTGACGACGGCCGCGGTCGTCACCAACCTGGGCAGCCACGGCGCCCTGATCGCGGCCGCGTTCGCGGTCCTGGAGTCGGGCGGCGACGGCGGGGACGTCGGCCTGGTCGCGGCGGCGCGCACCCTCCCGCTGGTGCTGTTCCTGCTGATCGGCGGCGCGATCGCGGACCGTCTGCCCCGCCACCGTGTGATGGTCGCGGCGAACACCCTCAACTGCCTCTCCCAGGCCGTCTTCGCCGTGCTGGTGATCACCGGCACGGCCGACCTGTGGCAGATGATGCTGCTCTCCGCGCTCGGCGGCACCGGCCAGGCGTTCTTCAACCCGGCCGCCGAGGGCATGCTGCTCTCCTCGGTCACCGCCGAACAGGCGGGCCGGGCCTTCGCGCTGTTCCGTCTCGCCTCGCAGGGCGCGACCATGACGGGCGCGGCCCTCGGCGGCGCCATGGTCGCGGTGATCGGCCCCGGCTGGGTGCTCGCGGTGGACGCCGCCGCGTTCGCGTTCGCCGGCGCGCTGCGCGCGTTCCTCGACGTCAGCCACATACCGGACCGCGAGCCGGGCCACGGCATGCTGGCCGATCTCCGGGACGGCTGGCGGGAGTTCACCGGCCGTACCTGGCTGTGGGCGATCGTCGTCCAGTTCTCCCTGGTAAACGCGGTCATCGTCGCCGCCGACGCGGTCTACGGCCCCCAGGTCGCCCGCGACAGCCTCGGCGGACCCGGTCCCTGGGGCCTGGCCCTCGGCCTCTTCGGGGCCGGCAACGTCGTCGGGGCACTGCTCATGACCCGCTGGAAACCGCGCCGTCTCCTCCTCGTGGGCGTCCTGTGCGTGTTCCCGTTCGCCCTGCCGTCCGCCGCGCTCGCCGTCCCGGCGCCGATCTCCGTGCTGTGCGTCGCGATGTTCGTCAGCGGTCTGTCGATCGAGGTGTTCGGCGTCTCCTGGATGACCGCGCTGCACCAGGAGATCCCCGAGGACAAGCTGTCCCGTGTCGCGGCCTACGACTGGTTCGGCTCGGTGGCGATGGTGCCGCTCGCCGCCGCGCTGGCGGGTCCGGCGGAGAGCACCTTCGGACGTACGGCGGCCCTGTGGGGCTGCGCCGCGCTGTGCGTGGCCGCCACGGCGGCGGTCCTCGGCGTACGGGACGTACGGAACCTGACCCGGCGCACGGTCCCGGTGGCCCTGGCCAAACCGGCGGGCGAGCCCGAAGCCGAGCCCGGCCCCCGCCCCGAGCCCGGACCCGAGTCCCACAGCCGAGCCTGACTCCGCCCCCGCCCCCGCCGCTGCCGCGTCGCACCCGCGGCACGGCACTCGGCGATCCCGGTTCAGCCGATGCCGAAGGCTCCGGCGGGCGGCTCCGGCGACGGTACGGCGTCCTCCTCGCGGACGGGCGCGGCGCCGCCGATGAAGGCGCGCAGCGCCGGGCCGTGCTCGACCCGGGCCGGGAAGGCGTCGGCGGCGGTCCTGCGGGCCAGGGCGGCGATGTCGGGCGGCCGGTGGGCGGCGACCAGCACGGCGTTCCCGAACCGCCGGCCGCGCAGCACACCCGGCTCGGCGATCAGCACCAGCTCCTCGAACACCGTGGCGAGCGTGGCCAGTTGGGACCGTACGAACGCGAAGGGCGCGGCATCGGCCAGGTTCGCGAGATACACCCCGTCCGCGCGCAGCACCCGTCCGGCGGCCCGCGCGTACGCCACGGTCGTCAGATGCGCCGGGACGCGTGAGCCGCCGAACACGTCGCCGACGACCACGTCGGCGGAGTCCGAGGGGGCCGCTTCGAGCCATTCCCTCGCGTCCGCGCCGTGCAGCGCGATGGCCGCGTCGCCGGGCAGCGGCAGCTGCTCGACGATCAGTTCCAGCAGACCCCGGTCGTACTCGACGACCTCCTGCCGGGACCCGGGCCGGGTGGCGGCGACATACCTGGGCAGGGTCAGCGCGCCCCCGCCGAGGTGCAGCACGTCGAGCGCCCGCCCCGGCTCCGCCACCGTGTCCAGCACATGACCGAGCCGTCGCGCGTACTCGAACTCCAGGTGCGTCGGCTCGTCCAGGTCCACGTACGACTGCGGCGCCCCGTCCACCGTCAGCAGCCAGGCCCGCTCCCGGTCGACGTCCGGCATGAGTTTGGCGGTGCCCTGATCGATGGCACGGGAGACGGGTATGGCTTCGTTCACGGTGCCCATTCTGCTGCAGGGAGCGGTCCGGAAGGGGCGTGGGGGACCGCGGGCCGGCCACGCGGCCCGCGGTCCCCCACGTGCGCACACCCCCTACTGGACGGCCGTCACGGTCCCCGCCCCCACGGTCCGGCCGCCCTCACGGATCGCGAACCCGAGCCCGGGCTCCAACGGAACGTCCCGGCCCAGCTCCACACTCATCGTGACCCGGTCCCCCGGCCGCGCGACCCCGACCTCCCCGAGGTCGACGTCGCCCACCACGTCCGCGGTACGGATGTAGAACTGCGGCCGGTACCCGGTGGCCACCGGGGTGGTACGGCCCCCCTCCCGCGCCGACAGCACATACACCTGGGCGGTGAAGTGCCGCTTGGGCACGACGCTTCCGGGCGCGGCCACGACATGACCGCGCCGGACGGAGTCCCGGGGCACCCCGCGCAGCAGCAGCGCGACGTTGTCCCCGGCCTGCGCCTCCGCCATCGGCTTGCCGAAGGTCTCCAGGCCGGTGACGACGGTCTCCACCTCGGCGCCGAGCACCTCGACCCGGTCGCCCACATGGACGGTGCCGCGCTCGACGGCCCCGGTCACGACGGTGCCCCGGCCGGTGATGGTCAGGACGTTCTCCACGGACAGCAGGAACGGCGCGTCCAGATACCGCTCCGGCATCGGGACGTACGTGTCCACCGCGTCGAGCAGCGCGTCGATCGACGCCGTCCACCGCGGGTCCCCTTCGAGCGCCTTGAGACCGGAGACCCGTACGACGGGTACGGAGTCGCCGCCGTACCCGTGCGCGGTGAGCAGCTCGCGGACCTCCAGTTCGACGAGGTCGATCAGCACGTTGTCCTCGCCGTCCTCGACGGAGTCGGCCTTGTTCAGCGCGACGACGATGTGGTTCACCCCCACCTGGCGGGCGAGGAGCACATGCTCGGCGGTCTGCGGCATGATCCCGTCGAGCGCGGAGACGACGAGGATCGCCCCGTCGAGCTGCGCGGCCCCGGTGACCATGTTCTTCACGTAGTCGGCGTGGCCCGGCATGTCGACGTGCGCGTAGTGCCGGGTGTCGGTCTCGTACTCGACGTGCGCGATGTTGATGGTGATGCCGCGCGCCGCCTCCTCGGGGGCGCGGTCGATGCGGTCGAACGGCACGAACGTGCCAGCCCCGCGCTCGGCGAGGACCTTGGTGATGGCGGCGGTCAGGGTCGTCTTGCCGTGGTCGACATGGCCCATCGTGCCGATGTTGAGATGCGGTTTCGTGCGGACGTAAGCAGTCTTGGACATGGCGGTACCTCGAAGCCTCTTCAGCGGTACTGAGTGATGGCCCCGGCGGCGCGGAACGGCGGCCGGGACGGGGACCCCGAGGTTCTGCCGACCCTCCCCCTGCGGGGTCCGCCGGAATGTCCGGGAAGGGTCAGCTTCGGGCGCCGTCTGCGGCGGCCACGACAGCGAGAAGGGCAGCCTTCGGCACATCCGCGACTGTCGCGGATGCGGCGAGAACGAAGGCGTGCCGGAACATGAGGCCGATCATCGTCGACAAGTCGGCCCGCGTCGAATGGTTTTCGGTACGCGCGGGTTCCCGGAGGGAGCGGAAGAGAGATCCTTCACAGGAGGACATGCGAGGTGAACGCGGTCCCGGCCCGCGCCGTGTTCCGGAAGGCGCAGGCAGCGCGGTGCGCGGTGCCCGCCGGGACACCGGTCGGGGTGTGCGGGACGAGCCGGATGTTCCGCTCGTTGTGACCCCCGTGAGACGTTCCGTACGGCATTCCCGTACACGGGTCGGTTACCGTCGTCGAATGCTCGATGCCACCACCCGCTCTGGGGGCACCGCCACGGTCCTTCCCCGGGCCGCCGCCACGGAGCTCGCCGTCGCCGTCCCGGCCGCTTCCTCCGTCCCGGCCGCTCCCGTCGTGCCGCCGGGGCGCGCCGCCCGCTGGGGCAGAGTGCTGCTCTCGCCGTGGGCGCGGTTCTCGCTGCTCGTGGCGCTGCTGCTGGGCGCGGTGTCGGCGGTCCTGCTGTTCGAGCCGCAGCGGCTGCTGGCCGACGGCTGGCCGCCCCAGCTGAGCGGTGCCGCGGCGGTGGTGATGTTCGCGGTGGCGTACGGGCTGTGCACGGTGGCGTTCGTGCCGCGGCCGATCCTCAACATCGCGGCGGGCGCCCTCTTCGGCTCCCAGCTGGGTCTGGTGTCGGCGCTCGGGGGCACCGTCCTCGGGGCCGGTATCGCCTTCGGCCTCGGCCGTATGCTCGGCCAGGACGCCCTGCGGCCCCTGCTGCGCCACCGCTGGCTGAAGTCGGCGGACGGACAGCTCAGCCGCCACGGCTTCCGCTCGATGCTGGCGGCCCGGCTCTTCCCGGGAGTGCCGTTCTGGGCGGCCAACTACTGCGCGTCCGTCTCCCGTATGGGCTACCTCCCCTTCCTGCTCGCCACCGCCCTCGGCTCCGTCCCGAATACGGCCGCCTACGTCGTGGCCGGTGCCCGGGCCTCCTCCCCGACCTCGCCCGCCTTCCTGATCGCCATGGCCTGCATCGCGATCCCGGCCCTGATCGGCGCGGCGGTGGCCTGGCGCAAGCGCCACCACCTGCGGGCCCGCTGAGACCCGGGCCCGGCCGCGCGCACCGGGGCCCGTCTCACACCGCCTCCACCACCATCGCGTTGGCCAGCCCGCCCGCCTCGCACATGGTCTGCAGCCCGAAGCGGGCGCCGCGCTCCCGCAGGGCGTGCACCAGCGTCGTCGTCAGCCGCGCCCCACTCGCCCCGAGGGGGTGCCCCAGGGCGATCGCGCCGCCGTGGACGTTGACCTTCCGCAGGTCCGCCCCGGTCTCCCGCTGCCAGGCGAGCACCACACTGGCGAACGCCTCGTTGACCTCGAAGAGGTCGATGTCGTCGACGGTGAGCCCGGCGCGGCGGAGCACCTTCTCGGTGGCCGGTACGACTCCCGTGAGCATCAGCAGCGGGTCGGAGCCGGTCACGGCGAACGCGTGCAGCCGGGCCAGCGGGCGCAGCCCGAGCCTGGCCGCCGTCTCGCCGGACGTGATGAGCACGGCCGAGGCCCCGTCGTTGACCGGGCTGGCGTTCCCGGCGGTGACGTTCCACTCGATCTGCGGGAACCGCTCGCCGAACGCGGGGTCGTGGTACGCGGGCCGGAGCCCGGCGAGGATCTCGGTCGTGCTGCCGGGCCGTACGCACTCGTCGTGTGTCACCCCGTCCAGCGGGGCGACCTCGGCGTCGAAGCGGCCCGCTTCCCAGGCGGCCGCGGCCTTGCGATGGGACGACACCGCGAAGGCGTCCATCTCCTCGCGCCCGATCGACCACTTCGCGGCGATCAGTTCGGCGCTGATGCCCTGCGGTACGAGCCCCTCGGGGTAGCGCGCGGCCACACCGGGCCCGAACGGGTCCTTGCCGGGCGGCACGTTGGACCACATCGGCACCCGGCTCATCGATTCGACGCCACAGGCCACGACCATGTCGTACGCCCCGGACATCACACCCTGGGCCGCGAAGTGCACGGCCTGCTGGGAGGAACCGCACTGCCGGTCGACCGTGGTCGCGGGCACCGCCTCCGGGAAGCCCGCCGAGAGGACGGCGTAACGGGTCGTGTTCATGGCCTGTTCGCCGACCTGGTCGACGGTGCCGCCGATGACGTCGTCGACGAGCGCCGGGTCGACGCCCGAGCGGTCGACGAGGGCGCGCAGGGTGTGGGCGAGGAGTTCGACCGGGTGGACCTGGGCGAGGGAGCCGTTCGACCTGCCCCTGCCGATCGGGGTGCGTACGGCTTCGACGACGACTGCGTCACGCATGAGCGGGCCTCCAGGGCTGCCGGGCGGCTACCAGTGAGTAGGAAATCCGAACTCACCATAGCCCGATAAGTTGGAAAAACAAACCCTCCCCTAGACTGGGCTCATGCCCGCCTCCCGTGATCCGCGCCCCTGTTCCATCGCCGACGCGCTGGCGATCGTCGGCGAGAAGTACTCCCTGCTGGTCCTGCGCGAGGTCTGCCTGGGGAACAGCCGCTTCGACCAGCTGGCGCGCAACATCGGGGCCCCGCGCGACGTGCTGGCGACCCGGCTCCGCCGCCTGGTCGACGCGGGCATCCTGGACAAGCACGCCTACAGCGAGCGCCCGCAGCGCTTCGAGTACCGGCCCACCCGGGCGGGGCTGGAGCTGGAGCCGGTCCTGATGACCCTCATGGCATGGGGCGACCGCCATCTCCGGAAAGACGACGACCGCCCCATGGTGATCGAACACATCTGCGGCAACGAACTGATCCCGACCGTCACCTGCAAGGCCTGCGGCACCGAGGTCCACCACGAGGACCTCACGGCCCACCCCCAGACCCCGGGCTGGAAGGTGACGGGCCCGACGGCCGGCTGAGCCCCGGGCTCACACGAGCGCCCTGAAGGGGCGCGAGGAACTGCGCGACAAGCCACCCACGACCGTCGGCCGCCCCACCACACCACACCCCGAGCCGGAAGGCGATGCCCGACGGCACCCCGGGAAACCCGCTCGCACCAGCCCCCTCAAAGGGCGCGGGGAACCGCGCGGCAAGCCACCCACGACCCGCAGCCGCCCCGCTCCACCACGGCACCCCCACCCCGGAAGGCGCCCCTCTACTCCCCCTTGTAGACGTCCAACCGCCCGCACATCCCGAACTTCCCGTGCTCGACCGGCCCCTCGGCCCGCACGACGGCGTCGGCCAGATGCGACACGTCCCCCCGCTCCAGCCGCTCCAACTGCTCCCCGGTCACCGCGGCGGCGACCCGCGCACCCCGCTCCCACCGCGCCCGCCACTCCGCGAGCCGGGGCCGTACGAGCGCGGCGGCGGCCCGGTGGAACGCGGCGAGCGGCTCGGGGCCGGAGGCGTCGCGCAGGGCCCGGTAGCCCTCCAGGGCGAGGTCCCGCCGGGCGCGGGCGACCCGCTCCCGCTCCTCCTCCGGCGCGTCCACCGGGATACGGGTGGCGGCGGCGTACGTCTCCGGGTCGGTCAGATACTCCGGGGGCAGCGTGAGGACGGCGTCGCCCGCCTCCGGGAGCCCGCTGTTCTGCATGAGCACGGTGATCCGCAGCTCGTCCTCGTTGACCAGCCGGTGGATCGTGCCGGGGGTGAACCAGGCGACCGTCCCGGGCGCCAGCGGCGTCACCTCGTACCCGGACGTGGTCAGCGTCTGCACGGCCCCGCGCCCGCCGGTGACGACGTACGCCTCCGAACAGGTCAGATGCATATGGGGAGTTCCGCCGCAGACCCCGTCGGCCGCGGGCCAGTCGTACACGGACAGATGCGAGACGGCGACCCCGCCCGGCAGCCCCTCGTACCCCTCGTAGCCGTTCACCACGGGTGCGCCTCCAGGTACTTGGCGATCTCCTCCCGTTCCCAGGCGCCGTCGGCCACGACGACCCGGTAGCAGCGGGTGAGCGTGTCGCCGGGGGCCAGCTCCAGTTCGTCGAAGAAGGCCCAGGAGGGGGCGACGGCGGCGAAGGGCTCGTTGCGGACGAACCAGTGCGCCGGGTGGGCGCCCCCCGCTCCCGTGTGGTCGTTCTCGGGCGCGTGCACGAAGAGAAGCGTGGCGTGGCCGTCGGTGCCGTCGTGCTCACCCGAGTAGGCCAGCCAGGGCGCCTGCTCGCCCATCAGCCCGGGTCCCTCGGCGTCGGGCCCGATGATCCGCCCGTCCCGGAAAGCGCGCGGACCGCGCCAGAACAGGCCCGTGTAGCCCGCCATCTCCCGCCCGGCGGTCGTCGGACTGCCGAACAGCAGCGGCTCGTCCCGGCGGTTGGTGATCACGCTCGTCCAGGTCAGCGCCCAGGAACCCGACGCGGTGTCGACGTCGTGGATCTCGATCCGGCGCTCCTCGTCGGCCCACAGCTCCCCGGTGTACGGGTGCCAGGTCAGCCGCTCGGCGATCACGACCCGCTCGCCGTCCGACTCGACGACGTCGAACCCGGTGTGCGTCATCGAGCCGACCCGCTCGGGGATCGGCAGATAACCCTCGCCGTGCACATAGGAGTTGCCGCCCCACAGGTTCTGCCCCGACAGATGCGAGGCGGTCAGCTGCAGGCCCTTGTGCCAGCGGTGGTCGTTGGGCCGGAAGTCGGTGACGACGTCCCCGGCGAGCGTCCGCAGCGGATGCAGATACGGCTTGGGCGCCTCCCAGGCCGCCTCGGGCCGGTAGACGTAGCTCAACAGCTCGACGCCGGTGGTGGGTTCGGTGACCGTGATCCGGTCGCCGTGGGCGTGGACCACGCGCAGCCCGTCGTGGAAGGTCATGCGGTGATCTCCTCACTCGTGCCGGTGGAGCCCGCGTCGGCGGAGCTCCTGTCGGCGGACACCTGGGCGGTTCCGGGCGCCCACCCGGGGGCGCCGCCGTGCATGGCCGTGTAGTACGGGTCCCCGGGGCCGATCTCCCCCCGCCGTACGGTCGCGTCGGTGAACGCGGACTTGTACAGCGCGGCGATCAGCTCCAGGCTCGTACGCCCGTCGGCGCCACTGCTGCGCGGGCGTTCCCCGGCGCGCATGCTCGCGACCAGTTCGCGCAGCTGGGCCAGGTGGGAGCTGGGCACGTCCTCGCCGAAGTCCCGCCAGGCGGCCGCGTCCTCCTCCGGGGTGCCGGGGGCCGGGGTGATGGCCCAGTCGGCGTTGGAGTGGCCGTACAGATGGGTCAGTTCGACGGTGGCGCGTTCGCAGTCGATACGGATGCGGCTGACCTCGTCGGGGCTGAGGACGCTGTTGACGACGGTGGCCAGCGCGCCGCTCTCGAAGCGGACGAGGGCGGTGGAGACGTCCTCCGTCTCCACGTCGTGGACCAGGCGCCCCGCCATCGCCCGGACCTCGCTCCACGGGCCGAGCAGATCGAGCAGCAGGTCCATCTGGTGGATGCCGTGGCCCATGGCGGGCCCGCCGCCCTCGGTGGCCCAGCGGCCGCGCCAGGGCACGGCGTAGTAGGCGGTGTCGCGGTACCAGGTGGTCTGGCAGTGGGCGACGAGCGGACGTCCGAGGCTCCGCTCGGCGAGCAGCCGCCCGACGTGCCGCGAGCCGGAGCCGAAGCGGTGCTGGAAGACGATCGAGGCGTACGGTCCGCCGGTCTCCGCGCCCTCCTCCGCCTCGACCGCGTCGAAGTCGGCCAGCGTGGGCACGGGCGGCTTCTCGCACCACACCCAGGCCCCGGCCCGCAGCGCGGTGATCGTCTGGTCGCGGTGCAGGGTGGGCGGGGTGCAGATGCTGACCAGGTCGGGCCGCTGCTCCGCGAGCATGCGGTCGAGATCTGTGTAGCCGTGCGGGATGCCGTGCTCGGCGCAGAACTTCGCCACCGCGTCGGCGTCGATGTCGACGGCGGCGACGACCTCGGTCTCGCCCTCCTCGGCGAGCCGCTCCAGCGCGGGCAGATGGGAGCCGCCGCCGATGGCGCCGATACCGATGATCGCGGCCCGGACGCGGCGGCCGGCCAGGGGGGTGGGGGGACAGTGGTCCGGCGTCGGGCTCGGGTCGTTGCTGGTTGTGGGCATGGACGTGATCAGCACTCCATCGAACGTGACATCGGACGGTGGTGGGCGCCTGGTGGCGGGGGTTCCGGCGGAACGGCGACCCTCATCACGGCAAGCGCTTTCCCTCGCCAGCAAAGTATGTGCGGACATAGTGACTGGTCAACACCGCGGTTCCGGCCGTTCCACGCCTTGGAACGGCCGGGCCGTCGCCTGTTCCGCGCAGCGCGGTTCCGGCCCTGCGAAACCCCTGTGGCAGCCCTGTCACCAAGGGGCGCTAGGCTGCCCCCCAGCACCTGTGATCACCCGCCCCGCGGCGCGGCACGTCTTCCGTCGGCCCTCCACGATCAGCGCTTGGACCACGTAACTTCATGTCTTGGTTTGAATCCCTCATCCTCGGACTCGTCCAGGGGCTGACCGAATTCCTCCCCGTCTCCTCCAGCGCGCATCTGCGCCTGACCGCGGCCTTCTCCGGCTGGGAGGACCCGGGCGCGGCCTTCACCGCGATCACCCAGATCGGCACCGAGGCCGCCGTGCTGATCTACTTCCGCAAGGACATCGCCAACATCATCTCGGCGTGGTCGCGCTCCCTGTTCAACAAGGAGATGCGCAGCGACCACGACGCCCAGATGGGCTGGCTCGTCATCGTCGGCTCCATCCCGATCGGTCTCCTCGGTGTGACCCTCAAGGACCAGATCGAGGGCCCCTTCCGCGATCTGCGCCTCACGGCCACCATGCTGATCGTCATGGGCATCGTCCTCGGTGTGGCGGACCGTCTCGCCGCACGCGACGAGACCGGCGGCAAGCACCGCGCCGCCAAGGAGCGCAAGAGCCTCGAACAGCTCAGCATCAAGGACGGTCTGATCTTCGGCCTCTGCCAGGCCATGGCCCTGATCCCCGGCGTCTCCCGCTCCGGCGCCACCATCAGCGGCGGCCTCCTCATGGGCTACAAGCGTGAGGCCGCGGCCCGCTACTCCTTCCTCCTCGCCATCCCGGCCGTGATCGCCTCGGGCGGGTACGAGCTGAAGGACGCGATGGAGGGCGGCCATGTCTCCTGGGGCCCGACGATCTTCGCCACCGTCATCGCCTTCTTCGTCGGCTACGCGGTCATCGCCTGGTTCATGAAGTTCATCTCGCACAAGAGCTTCATGCCGTTCGTCTGGTACCGCATCGCCCTCGGTGTGGTGGTGATTGTGCTGGTCAGCATGGGTGTGCTGAGCCCGCACGCGGGCGAATCCGGCGGCTGAAACCGGGCCGCACAGGTAGCGCTGTCTAGCATTTCCTAGCGCCTGATTGCAGCATCACGCCATGATCATCTCCCACTTGTCTCCCACTCGTCTCCCACCTGGGAGGCGGGACGCACGGCCAAGTAGGGGATGACGCGGAAGGGCCCGCACGATGGTGCGGGCCCTTCCGCACAGAGGGTGGAACGCGTCATCTGAGGTTCATGTCCGGCCTAGGCCGCGACCCTCTCCACGAGGAAACGCAGCCGCTCGTCCACCGTGTCCCAGGCAGCACCCGGTGAGGTCGTCCAGCGCGGCGGCGGCCGTGAGGGTGAGCCGGCCGAGGCGCGCTTCCATGTCCTCCCACGTGTGCGTCACCTCGACTGCCTCACCAGGCGGACCCGTGCCCCGTACACCGTTATGGCGGCTCTGTTCCGTAGTCGGTGGTGACGGTTGGTGACGGGCGTCGTTGATGTTGTATGCGAGATGTCAACTCCCTCGTGGCAACGGTGTTCTCAGGGCTCTCAGCGCTGGTCATCGAGGATGTGGCGGACGACGGCGAGATGATCCGGGTCTTGGCCCGAACCCGGGATGTTCCCTTTCCCTGCTCGATGTGCGGGGTCCCGACGGGGAAGGTGCACGGATACCACGTCCGGACCGTTGCGGATGTGCCGGTCGATGGCCGCCGGGTCGTGGTCAACGTCCGGGTACGACGTCTGGTCTGCCCGGTCCTGGGCTGTCGGCGGCAGACCTTCCGCGAGCAAGTCCCTGGGCTGATCGAGCGCCTTCAGCGCCGCACCACGCGTCTGACCAGCCAGGTCTCGGGGGTGGTCAAAGAGTTATGCGGCCGGGCGGCTGCCCGGCTCACCCGGTTACTGGCCGTGCCCGTATCGTTCGCCACCGCCCTGCGGGTGCTGCGGGCAATACCCCCGCCGACGCTGCGGATCCCGAGGGTGATCGGGGTCGATGACTTCGCCCTGCGCCGCCGGCACCGCTACGCCACGCTCATCATCGATGCCGAGACCGGGGAACGCGTCGACGTCCTGCCCGACCGGGAAGCCGCCACATTGGAGGCTTGGCTGCACGGGCAGAAAGGGATCGAAGTCGTGTGCCGGGACGGCTCGGCCACCTACGCCGAGGCGATCCGCCGGGCCTTGCCCGACGCGGTGCAGGTCAGCGACCGCTGGCATCTGTGGCGGAACCTGTGCGACAAAGTTCTGGCCGAGGTCCGCGCCCACGCCCCCTGCTGGGCCACCGTCAACCCGCCCCGGCCCGGCGGCGTCCGCGAGCAGACCACCCGCGAGCGCTGGCATAAAGTCCACGCCCTCCTTGACTCCGGCGTGGGCCTGCTCGACTGCTCCCGCAGACTGAACCTCGCCCTGAATACCGTCAAGCGCTACGCCCGCATCCCTGAACCGCCCGCGGATCGCATCGCCCCCCGCTACCGGCCCACCCTTGTCGACCCCTACCGCGACCACCTGCGCCGACGCCGTGCCGAGGAACCCGCCGTCCCGGTCACCCATCTCCTCGAAGAGATCCGGAAGTTGGGCTATACCGGCAGTGCCAACCTGCTGGTCCGCTACCTCAATCAGGGCCGCGCTGAAGGCGACCGCCCCGTGACAACCCCCCGCCGCGTCGCCCGGCTCCTGCTCACCCACCCCGAGCACCTGTGGACCAAGGACACCGACCTGCTCGGCCTCCTCACCGCGGCGTGCCCGGAGATGACCGAACTCGCCCGACTCACCGGCGAGTTCGCCGCGTTCCTTACCCCGGCCCATGGCAACAACGACAAGCTCTCCCGGTGGATCGCGACAGTCCGCACCGCTGGCCTGCCCCACCTGCTCAGCTTCTGTAACGGCCTCGAACTCGACCGCGCCGCCGTGAACGCCGGCCTCACCCTGCCCCACCACAACGGCCGGACCGAGGGCGTCAATACCCGAACCAAGAAGATCATGCGGCAGATGCACGGCCGAGCAGGATTCGACCTCCTCCGTCACCGCATCCTCCTGCAATGAGGAGAACGCACCGTCACCACCGACTACGGAACAGAGCCCGATTGCTGACACGTCCTCAGGCCGATAAACAGGGGCAGCCACGCGCCGTGGACCATTACTGGGCATTCCGGGTCAGCGGGTGCGGGCCACCAGTGGCGGTGCTGGTGGAGAAGGCGTCAACACTGAAGGGGCGGCAGCGCCAGGCCACCCAGGCTTCCGGGGCTCGTCCAGCGAGCGGTGCAGCAGGCGCCCAGCGTTGTGGACCAGGTACGCGACGACGCCAGCAGCGTCACATTGCTGTGTTCAGGGGACCGCGTCCGGCACCTGAACAGCGGTGGCGGTGAGTGCCGCCGTAGCGCCCGCCCCAGAATGACATCGACCGTTTCGCCGATGTCACCGGCGATCACCAGTGGATCCACCTCGACCCGAACAAGGCCGCGAAGGGCCCGTACGGAACGACGGTCGCCCACGGCTATCTGGTCCCGTCCCTCGTCCCCATGCTCCTGTCGGAAGCCGCGCGGACCGAGGGGCTGACCGCCGCCATCAACTACGGCAGCAACAAGGTCCGTTGCCCGGCCCTCACACCCGTGAACTCCCAGGTGAGGGGCATGGTGGAGCTGACGGAACTGCGGCGCGGACCGCAGGGAGCCCAGGCCGTCCTCCGCGTCACCGTCGAGCGGCGGGGCGGCGACAAGCCTGTGTGCGTCGCCGAAGTCGTTGCAGTGCTCTTCGAGTGAACCCACAGAGGAGAAAGCTGACATGAGAACCCCTCCCTCATAGCGGAGGGAGGCATCACCCCGTCGGCGACCTCCTCCCCACGGAGACCAGCCGCGGCATCTTCCCCTTCGGCGGCGTCACCACCCCACCGTTCGACCCGGTCTGCCTCCGGCCAACCAAGGCAGCGCCCTCCTCGACAAGCGGCGGCTGGGCGAACTGGCCGTCCAGCGAGTCGGCCAACTCCCCGCAGGCGAACTGCCACCCCCTATCGTCCCGATACCAAACTTGGATGTCCGCGGCACGCCGTGACTCACCCTTTACCTCGATCCGGCAGCGAGGTTCGGGCGCTGAGCGACTCGGCGGTTCGCTCGCAATGTCCCCTGCAGTCGGGGGTGGGCCGTCGCGTGACGCTGCGGCTGCGCCGGGCTCCACGGGCCCGGGGTGGTGCGGGTCTCCCCCGTTCTGGTCTTCGTCGGGACAGGACCGACGGTCGGGTGACGGCGGGAAGTTCAGAGAGTCGCCGCCCGCAGGTGGTGAACGCGTTGGCCCAGGGCCAGGTGGCCTCGATGCGGAGCAGGCGGCGGGCGTGCTTCGCGATGCGGGCCCGCAGGCGGCAGAGGCGAAAGCGCCTGGTGCCGGGCTCGGCATCGACCAGATCGGCGTGGTCGCGCACCGCCAGGAGCCTCACCCAGGCGTCGCGGTCGGCGGTCAGGTTGGCGGAGAGCATCCAGCCGCAGTTCCCATCCCAGGACTCGGGTGGGAGGTCAATCAGGCCCATCACCTTGTTCGTGGGGCACCCGGTCCTCAGTTCGCTTCGCTGTAGTCGTCACCGCGGATGATGCCCCAAGGCAAGCCCCCACCTTGGGCCAACCGGCCCTTGGCTCGCATCTTACTTACCTGTAAGTTAGAAGCATGGTTACCACCGTGGCCGAAGTGGCCGCATCAGACATCAAGGCCCTTGAGGCGTTCTGCGATCGATGGGAGAGGGCTTGGAACGAGCACGATGGCGATGCCGCGGCGGCGTTGTGCGCCGAAGACCTGGTGTACGACGAGCCGGCGCTCGGTGAGACGGCACACGGCCCCGACAGCCTCCGCGCCTTCGTGACGCAGATGGCACAGGCCTTTCCCGACTACTCGTTCACGCGTATGGGGTTGTACGGGGAGGTGACGCGGCGGGCCGTGCTGGTGGCGTGGCGCTTCTCGGGGACCCTCGCCGGCACGGGGCAGCGCGTGGAGTTCCACGGTGACGACCGTCTGGAGCTGGGAGAGGACGGGCTGATCCACGCCTACCGGTGCCTGTACGACCACCGCTTCGTGCTGAGTCAGATCGGCCGCGCGAAGGCCGAGAAGTGACCGAGCCCGGCCGCACCCGTAAGCCGGCGTCGGTGCGGCGGGCTGAGATCATGGAGGCGGCCGACGCTGAGTTCGCCCGGAAAGGACTGTCGGGGGCGGGCATCGAGGCGATCGCCGCACGGGTCGGCATCTCCCATCCCCGCATCGTGCAGATGTTCGGCTCGAAGCGTGATCTGTTCCTTCAGGTCGTACACGCGGCCTACGACGGGATCGAGGCCACCTTCGAGAGCGCCGAACCGACGCTGAGCGCGCTCGGTGACGCCTACCGGCATCTCCTGCAGAGCCGACCCACTGTCGGCCTCGTCCTGTTGCAGGCTTATGCCGCGTCAGGCGACGCGGTGGTCCAGGAGTCGGTACGGCGGCGCCAGCTCGACCTCCAGCAGACCATCACCCGTCTGACGGGCGCCGACCCGATGCAGGTGCGCTCCTTCTTGGCCACCGGTCTCGTCCTGACGGTCTCCACCGTGCTGGACCTGCCTGAACGGCGCACCGACACGGAGTGGGGCGCCTGGATCATCGGCCGCACGGACCCACCCACCGACGAGCCATGAGGCGCAAGCGGCGACAGAACTGATGCGCCCTGAGGGGCACCCGCAGCGCCGCGACACCGCGCGATCGACGAGCCGTCACCCTAGGTCGCCGCAGCTGTCGCCGCATCTCCACCCGCCGGCTCGTCCTGGCGGTGGCTCTTTCGGCGCTGCTCGGCAGCGGAGCGTTCGTGGGCACGATGCCCCGACGGGGCGCCCACCTTCCCGAAAAGGATGCACCATGACAGAACACCTTGAAATCCCATCGGCTTCAGGCACCTTCGACGCGATCGCAGCAGGACCCGCCGACGGGCGCCCCGTCCTGCTCCTGCACGGCTTTCCCCGGACCGCCGTCCTCTGGGAAGAACAAGTGGCCGCGCTGGGTGACCAGGGCTTCCGCGCGGTCGCGCCCGACACCCGCGGCTATTCGCCAGGTGTGCGCCCGATGCGTGCCGACGCGTACGGGGTGAGCGAACTGGTCGGGGACGTTCTGGCGGTGGCCGACGCACTCGCCTGGAACCGCTTCGACCTCGTCGGACACGACTGGGGCGGCGCCATCGCCTGGTGGACCGCGGCCCGGCACGCCGAGCGACTGCGCACGCTCACCACCGTGTCGACGCCGCATCCCAACGCGCTGGGCGAGGCACATCGCACCGACGACGACCAACGCCGTCGCTCCCAGTACCAGCAGGACTGGCGCAGCCCCGACACAGAGGCCCGCTTCCTCGCGGACGACGCCGCGCTCCTGCGTTCCCTCTACCAGGGCAAGGTTGCCGACCATCACGTCGACTCATACGTACAGCGTCTGTCCGAACCCGGTGCGCTGAGCGCGGCCCTCAACTACTACCGCGCCGACCGGCCTGACGCCGCGGTCGGGAAGATCCAGGTACCCACGCTCTACGTCTGGGGCACCGAGGACGTCGCGCTCGGGTCCACCGCAGCTCATGCCACAGAAAAATGGGTGAGCGGCCCCTACTCGTTCCACGCACTGCAAGGCATCAGTCACTGGGTCCCCGATGAGGCTCCCGAGGTCCTCACCAGCCTGATCATCGACCACCTGAACGAGCATGCACCGGCGCTCTGACGCAGTAGTCAGTACCAGTGCTTGCCCAGCGAGCGGGGAGTGCCCGGCATGGGCCTGCCGCCAGGGGCGGGACCGACGTCGGGGCCCTGGCCGTCGAGCATGCAGGAAACGGAATCTTGCGATATGACCTCACTCACCCTCGTCCAGCTCACTGAACGGCTCCGCAAGGACCTCGGTCGCCCCGAGCGTGACCTGCTGGCGCCGGGCAGCGCCTGGAACCTGTCCCAGACACTGCAGCACTGTGCCCAGACCGTCCGCTACTCCGTCTCCGGTTATCCCAAGCTCAAGCCCGCCCTGTTCCGGGCGACGGCAGGCGCTCTGGCCAAGTGGGTCTTCCTGCGCCGCGGAGCGATGAAGCACCCGCTCGGCGCGGAGATCGACGGAGCGCCGCCGCTGGACCCGGGCCTGCCGGTGAGCGAGGCCGC
The DNA here is from genome assembly GCF_020010925.1 of Streptomyces griseiscabiei. NCBI lineage: Bacteria > Bacillati > Actinomycetota > Actinomycetes > Kitasatosporales > Streptomycetaceae > Streptomyces > Streptomyces griseiscabiei. Next base: position 2,557,041 of record NZ_JAGJBZ010000001.1, read on the forward strand.
GGCCGGCTTCACGGACGCGGTGGCCCTGTTCACCGGCCACACCGGAGAACACGCCCCCCACCCCGCCTACGGACGCTGCACACACGACGAGTTCGCGCGGCTGCATACCATGCACCTCGCCGAACACCTCCCGGGACTGGCCCATGCCTGACACTGCTCCCGCCGGTGCTCGTTCATCGTGACGCAGGACGTGCGCGACGCCGTTCTGCGGCCGGGCGAATTCACCCTCCGCACGAAGCTGACAGTTCCCATCGAACGGGCCATGGCTCGCCCTGCCGTGATCATGGCCCCGACGGCAGTCGCACGAAGCTGACGCCGTGGGCGACTCGGCGTGACACGCGGCGGCGGACTGAACGGCACATCGAAGCTCCGGTCGGGCAGAACGACCTGACAGGTCACTCTGCCCACCGGAGCTTCGTCGCGTACGTCGTGTGCCACCTGGCATCGTCACGCCGCCGAGACCCGCCCACCTACGGGATCGTGGCGGTGGTCATACGGCCACCCGAGAACTGTGGCATCGCCCGCCCTACCCCTGTAGCGCCTGTGCCGCGTGCGGACCGGGCGGCTGTCGAGGGGCGGGGTTCTCAGCCGAGTGTCCAGTTGACGCTGTCGGTATAGGTGGAGCCGTTGATGGTCGCGGTGACCGTCACGGTGTTCTGGCCGGGCCTCAAGGTGATGCTGGGCCATCTGAAGATGTGGTCGCTGCTGCTCCGGGTTCCCAGGGAGGTGCCGTTGAGGGTGGCGGTGACCTGGCCCGCGTTGGAGTAGACCTTGAGTTCGGTGGTGGGCTCGGTGCGCTGGGTCCACCGACGGCTGGTGATGTAGAGGGTGGGAGTGGTAGCCCAGTTGGACTTGTACCAATAGAAGGCGTCCTTGCGGATCTGCCGGTCGCGGGTGACCAGGCCCTTGTCGTTGATGCCGGGCTGGCCCCCCTCGCTGCGGCCGTCGGAGGGGAAGTCGAACATGGCCCAGACGAACGTGCCCCAGATGAAGGGACGGGCGGCGAGCTGCTTCCAGGCCGCTTCGTGGAACAGCGACTGGTACTCCTCGGGGTGCCAGGATCCGCCCGGAGCCGGCTTGGGCGGGTTGAGGGCGTGCTGGGTGGTGCTGGCGCCGACGCCGTACTCCGACATGGCGATCCTGCGGGACGGGGAGGTGGCGTGCAGGTTGTCGGCCCACGCGCCGAGGTCGCCGTCCTTGGAGCCGTAGTACCAGCCGTAGTACTTGTTGAAGCCCGTGGTCTGGGTGTGCAGTCCCGCCTGCGCGTTGTCGGGGTCCTCGCCGCGGACCGCGTAGGTGGAGAGCCTGTCCGGGTCCTCGGCCTCGACGATGTCGGCCAGTGACGCGAGCAGCGTGTTCGTGGCGGTGCCGTTGTAGTCGATCTGCTCGTTGCCGATGCCCCAGAAGGCGATCGAGGGGTGGTTGTAGTTCTGCCGGATCAGTTCCCGCAGCTGGTTCTGGGTGCTGGTGGTGAAGGCGGCCGAGTCGGTGACGAGGTCGACCAGGGGAATCTCCGCCCACACGATCATTCCGCGTTCGTCAGCGAGGTTGTAGTCCTTCTGGTCGTGCTGGTAGTGCGCCATCCGGACGGCGTTGGCGCCGATCTCGCTGATGAGGTCGAAGTCCTGGGTGTGATCGGCGTCGGATATCGCCCAGCCCTGGCCGGCCCGGTCCTGGTGCAGGTTGACGCCATGCAGGTGGAGGTGGCTGCCGTTGAGGCGGAACCCGGTGTTGGCGTCGACGGCGATGGAGCGAAGACCCAGGCGTTCGGTCACCACATCCGTGATCTGGTCCCCGCCCCCGGTGACGTCATGGATCTCGACGCCGGCGTTGTGGAGGTAGGGATCCGCCAGGCCGTTCCACAGGTGCGGGCTGCTGATGTGGAGAGTCTGCTGGACCTCCGTGCCGGTGGCCGCGAGGACGGTCTGCGCGGTGCTGCTCGTCTCCGCGACGACGGTCCCGCTCTTGTCCGCGATGACGCTGCGCACGACCACCGATCTGGTGGTGGTGCTGTCGTTCCACAGCTTCGTCGTGACGGTCACCGTGGCCGAGGCCGCGCTCACGTTGGTCTGCCGGAGGTAGACGCCGGGGCCCGCGTAGTCCGTCATCCGGACGTGGAGGTCGTCGACGGCCCACAGGCTCACGTTGCGGTAGATGCCGCCCTGGAAGGTGTAGTCCGCGCTCAACGGGGCGATGCCGGTGTCGCGGGCGTTGGTCACCTTCACCGCGATGACGTTGTCCCCGCCCGGGACGAGCGCGGCCGTGGCGTCGAAACGGAAGCGGGAGTACCCGCCCTTGTGCTGCCCGAGGTACGTGCCGTTGACCCAGACGTCGGCGATCTGGTTGACCCCGGCGAACTGCAGGTACAGCCTCTTTCCGGCGAGTTCGGCCGGCACGGTGTAGCGGCGGCGGTACCAGCCCACTCCGCGGTAGTAGTCGTTGCCGCCGTCGGCACCGCCGACGGCGTTCCACGTGTGGGGGGTGACGACGGACGTCCATCCGGAGTCGTCGAAACCGGGCGCTTGCGCACCAGTGGCGTCCGCTCTGATGAATCGCCACCCGTTGTTGAGGTGGATCCACACCCGCGGATCCGGCGCCGTGTACGTCACAGCGGCGGACGCGGCACCGGCATGCGGGATCCCGGCCAGCGTGGCCAGTACTCCCGCTGCCGTCCCGCCGAGTACCTGTCGGCGACTGGGCAAACCTGTCATGTCAGAACTCACTTTCCGTGGAGTCGAGAAGGAAATCGACCTGGCGCGGCATTACGCCGACGACCGTGGCGGGCCGGGCAGCACCCGGATCGGGCTGACGGCCTGCTTCAGACAACCGGGAGGAGTGCCCCGGCCCGCCTCGCGTCCAGTCGGCGCTTCTCCCGGGCAGCGGCGCCGTAGTGGCACGAGGTGTGATTCTCGGAGATGCGGGGCCGCGCCGGCCGGCGCGGCCGTTGGTCATGTGGAAGCCGGGCGAGGTCGCACCTGGAGAGAGGGCCCCGGCACGTCGGCACAGTCGAGCGGAATGCCTCCCGATGACCCCATGGCCGAACCTCGCCAAGCCCGAGGAAGGACCGACACACGGAGCAACCCCCTATACCTGGGCTCACCACTCGGCTTCCGCCATCGGCTCTCGGACGACTGCGACGCGCTCATGGAGTCGGGAACCCGGTAGAGACAACGCTCGTGGCCGACCCTGCGCGCAGGGCACAGCCCGCAAGGCTGGGTGGGGTTGATCACGACCAGGCCACCGGGCTTGAGGCCGGCGACGGCCGGGCCGACCTCGGTGACCGTGCCCACGCCCTCGCGGCCGAGGATCAGGCCCTTCTGTCCGATGGCGTACTTGCCCTTCCGTTTGGTCATCAGACGGTGTGCGAACCCATGGATGCATCCTTGAAGACCGCACCGCTGTTTCGGCCCGTCGCTGACGAAGTGTGTGCCGGGAAACGGTCCTGACGAGGGCGGTGGGCTTCGCCGGGTCGCCTGGCCGGCCGCCATCGCCCCTCGACAGCGGCCCGGGGCTCGCCGAGCTCGGCACAGGCTCGCGCGTAGGCCTCGGCCCGGCCGATCTCGGAGAGGGGGATGCGGCAGGCGCCCGGCTCGAGCGGCATGCTCTCGTCGAGGGCAGTCCGCGGTCCGGGACCATCGTTCGGGGAACCGCCAGCCACCCCCGCCGCCGGGCCGTGCAGCGCCCGGTCGGCCCGCCGGCCCACGGTGGGCAGCAGCGTCGCCGACGGGCTCTGTTGCTCAGGCGCCCGGTGTGATGCGCAGCCTGATGGTGCGGGCTTCGGGGCGCAGCACGAACTCCGGCCACACGTCCGGCCCGCAGGACCGGGAGCCGAGTCCGTGCTGGACGGCGTCGATGATCAGGTGACTCGCGGTCGACTCCGGGAGCTCGAAGGGATGTGCGGCGCTGGCGATCTGCTGGGGGGTGTGGCGCCCGAGGGTGAAGCCGGGGCGCCGACCGCGGGCGTCGGGGAGTGCCACGAGCCGCAGTACCTCGGTGCCGCCGCTGGTCAGCGTGAGGCGCCGCAGCTGGGAGCGGTGGCCGGTCTCCTGGGGGCGCGCGTAGGCGACCGCGAGGTCCCCGATCGGGTAGGAGAAGCGGCCGGTGCGGGCCGCGCGGAGACTGTCGGGGTAGGACTCCAGCGGGCCCAGGCCGAACCAGTCCGCGCCGTCGACGGGTGCCGTCCCGTCGGGCAGTTCGAAGCGCACCCCGATCCGCGGCCACACCGACCGCCAGCCGCGCGACGGCTCGATCTCCACGCGCAGTTCGAGTTCGCCGTCCTCGATCGACCAGAGGGACTCCACGGTCACCGAGAGGGCGGAGCCCGCGGCGGAGACCCGGTCCACGGTGCGCAGGGCGTCCGCGGCCTGCTCGACGTCGAGGCGCCGCGTGGTCAGCCGGTCCAGGCCGTCGCGGCGCCAGGTGTCGGCGCTCGACACCCCGAGGACGCTGTTGTCGCTTCCCTCCAGCCGGTCGGCCCGGCTCTCGTCGTTGTCGGTGGGCGCGCGGAACAGTTCCAGGCGAGGGCCGGCCACGGGGCGCCCGGCGAGGCGGGTGAGGGAGCCGCCGGTGAACTCGGCGATGCCGAGCGTGAGCGTTCCCTCGCCGGGCCGCCAGTCGCGCCGGGGCCGGGCGACGGGCACCGGCCGCCGTACCGAGCGGTCGAGTTGGGCGGTGGCGATCTCATGCCCCTGCGGCGCCCAGGCGGTCGCCGTCGCCAGCACCGCCTCGACCGTCAGCCAGGTCTCGCCGTCCGGGGCCACCGCGACCGGCGGCAACGGCACCCGCCCCGACTCGCCCGCCGCGAGGACCGGGGCATCCCACTCCCCCAAGTCCACGAGGTTCCCGTCGTGCTCGACGCGCCAGCGAAAGCGCAGGTCGGACGTGTCGGCCGAGTGCCGCAGGTTGGTGATCACGAGCTTGTCGCCGTCGAAGGCGAAGCGGATCGGCGTCACGACCGCCTTGAACTCGTACAGGCTCGGCGTCGGCACGTCGTCGCTGAGCAGCATCCCGTCCATCACGAAGTTGCCGTCGTGCACGACCTCCCCGAAGTCGCCGCCGTAGGCGTGGTACGGCGTCCCGTCCGGGGCCGTGGCCAGGATGCCGTGGTCGCGCCACTCCCAGACGAAACCGCCGTGCACCCGCGGGAACCGGTGGACCAGTTCCTCGTACTGGTCGAGGGCACCCGGCCCGTTGCCCATCGAGTGGGCGTACTCGCACAGCAGGAACGGCTTGGTGCGCTGCCGGGCGCCCTGCGCGGGGGTGCAGCCGAGCAGCGGCGCGACGGAACCGTCCGTGCCGATCTGCTCGATCTCCGGGACCGTCGGATACATGCGGGAGTAGACGTCGGTGTACTCGCCGGTGTAATCGCCTTCGTAGTGCACGGGACGCTCGGGGTCGCGGGCGTGGACCCAGGCCGACATCGCGGCGAGGTTGGCGCCGGTTCCGGCCTCGTTGCCGAGTGACCAGATCACGATGGCGGGGTGGTTCTTGTCCCGCTCGACGGTGCGCTGGACACGGTCCAGATAGGCGGCGCGCCAGGCCGGGTCGTCGCTCGGGTTGTCGGCCCAGTCGACGTTCTCGAAGCCGTGGGTCTCCAGATCGCTTTCGAGGACGACCCAGAAGCCGAGTTCGTCGGCGAGGTCGAGCAGCCGGGGATGCGGGGGGTAGTGACTGGTGCGGATGGCGTTGACGTTGAACCGCTTCATGCGGGCCAGGTCCGCGCGGGCGTGCTCCTCGTCGAAGACCCGGCCGCGCTCGGGGTGGGCCTCGTGCCGGTTCATCCCGTGGAAGACGACACGGCGGCCGTTGACCAGGAGCCGGTCGCCGTGGATCTCGACCGTGCGGAAGCCGACCCGCAGGGCGATGCTCTCCGCGGCCGAGGACACGGTGGCGTCGTACAGGCGGGGCCGCTCGGCCGACCACGGCTGGACGCCCGCGATGTCGAGGGGCGCCACGTCGGCCGGGGTGGCCCAGACCCGCTCGACGCCGAGTTCGGGGATGCGCAGGGTGACGGGGAACGCGGCGGCGTCGGCGGTGACCTCCGGGTCGATACGGCCGTTTCCGTGGTCGTAGCCGGTGCGCAGCCAGACGTCCTCGACGCCCCCGGCCGGGCGGGCGAGCAGGGTGACGTCCCGGAAGATGCCCGGCAGCCACCACTGGTCCTGGTCTTCCAGGTAGCTGGCGGCCGACCACTGGTGCACCCGTACGGCGACGACGTTGCCGCCCGGTCGCACCGCGGACGTCACGTCGAACTCGTGGGCCAGCCTGCTGCCACTGGCGCTGCCGATCTCGACGCCGTTCACCCACACCCGGAACAGCGACTCCACCCCGTCGAACCGCAGCAGGACCCGCTCGGCGTCCGACCAGTCCTCGGGGACGTCGAAACGGCGGCGGTAGTCGCCGGTGGAGTTCTCGTCGGGGACGTGCGGCGGGTCGATCGGGAAGGGGTACTGGACGTTCGTGTAGATCGGCCGGCCGTAGGCGCCGTCGCCCTCCAGCACCCAGTGCGCCGGCACCGGGATGCTGTCCCAGCCCCGGTCGTCGAAGTCCTCGGAGGCGAAGTCCTCGGCGACGGCCGCCGTGGGCGACAGACGGAACTGCCAGGAGCCGTTGAGCGACTGGGAGGGAGCGTCGGAATGCAGCCAGGAGCGGGCCGGGCGCAGGGCGCCCCGCCACGGTGCGGTGTCCGACACATACGTGGGGAGCTGGGAAGGCAAGGGGCTCACAACCTTGTTGGGGCGTTCGGTGCTCACAGGTGCTGCTCCGGGGAAGTGCGGGGAACGAGTGGGGGGTTCAGGTTCAGCCCTTGTTGGCGCCCAGCGTGAGGCCGCTGACGAACTGCCGCTGGAGCACGAAGTACACGATCAGGGTCGGGATCGCGGTGAGCAGGGCTCCGGCTGCGACCAGGTTGGGGTCGGTGAAGTACTGGCCGGAGAGGTTGTTCAGCGCCGAGGTGATCGGCATGTTCTCGCCGGTGGAGATCAGCACGATCGCCCAGAAGAAATCGTTGTAGATCCAGATGGACAGCAACGTCGCCAGGGCGGCCATGGCGGGCTTGCACAGGGGCAGCACGATCTGCCAGTACAGGCGCCAGACGGAGGCGCCGTCGACCAGGGCGGCCTCGGTCAGCTCGTGCGGCAGGGAGCGCATGTAGTTGGCCAGCACGAAGGCGCAGAAGCCGGACTGGAACGCCACGTGGATCAGTACCAGGCCCAGCGCGGAGTCGTAGAGCTTGCCGCTCATGGTGATGCCGGGCAGGTCGATGAGCAGATACAGGCGGTACAGCGGGGTGATGATGACCTGCTGGGGCAGCAGGTTGCCGGCCGTGAACACCAGCAGCAGGAACAGATTGACCCGGAAGTCGAAGCGGCTGACGTAGAAGGCGACCATCGACGACAGGAACAGCGTCAGCAGCACCGCGGGGATCGCCACCAGCAATGTGTTGCCGAAGTAGTGCAGCATGTCTGACTGCTGGAAGGCGTTGGTGAAGTTGTCGAGGCTCAGTTCGTCGGGCCAGGAGACGTAGCCCTTGGTGCTGGTCTCGGCGTACGGGCGCATCGCCGCGTACATCGCCCACAGCAGGGGTGCGAGCCAGGCCAGCGCGGCACCGGCGAGGAAGACGTGCAGCAGGATCCGGGCAGGGCGGACGGGGGTGCGCTGCTTGGCCAGCGCGCCAGAGTTCAAAGGGGTGGCGCGAAGCGCCTCGTTCAGGGTGGTGGTGGGCGACGGGTGGGAGCTCATGCGCGCCGCTCCTTCCGGAAGGTCGCGATCAGATACGGGATGATCACGGCAAGCGAGATCACCAGCAGGACCACGGCGATCGCGGAGCCGTATCCGATGCGGCTGGACTCACCGATGATGTTGTTGGTGACCAGGATCGACAGCAACTCGGTGCCCTCGGCGCCCTTGTTGAAGACGAAGACGAGGTCGAAGGCGCGCAGCGCCTCGATGATCGTCACGACCAGGACGACGGTGTTGGTGGGGCGCAGGGTGGGGAAGATGACGTTCTTGAACGTCTGCCACTCGTTGGCGCCGTCCAGCGAGGACGCCTCCCGAAGCGCCGGGTCGACACCCTTCAGGCCGGCCAGGTAGAGAATCATCATGTAGCCGGTGTGGCGCCAGGAGGCGGCGATGAGGACGGACCACAGGTTGAGGTCCGGGTCGCCGATCCAGTCGATGTAGTGGCCGGGCTCGTTGGCGCCGATGATGCTGTTGATCAGGCCGGTGTCGGGGTTGTAGACGAGCTGCCATACGAACCCGATGACCGCCATCGACAGCACGACGGGCAGGAAGAACGCGGTCTGGTACACCTTGCTGAACCGGATCTTCTTGTCGAGCTGCACGGCCAGGAACAGGCCGAGCGGCGTCGGGATCAGGATGAGCACGACGAACCAGACGATGTTGTGCTCGACGGCGGGCCAGAACTGCGGGTTGCTGGTGAACAGCTCACGGAAGTTGTCCAGGCCGACCCATGTGATGGAGTCGAAGCCGATGCCGTCCCAGGTGGTGAAGGCCAGCGCGATCGAGGCGAGAGCTGTGAGCCAGACGAGCATGACGTGCAGGATCGTCGGCACCCCGGCCATCAGGCCGAGGGTGAGGCGGTCCCGTCGGGTGAGCAGCCGTCGGTGGCCCAAGGGGGCGCGCAGCCGCTTGGTCTGATTCTTGGTCACATTCTTCGGGTTGCCCGGGGGCGGCACTGCGGCCGCCCCCGAGGTGCTGGTGGTTCCGGTCCCGGTACCGGTGTTCGTGGTGGCGGTCATGCGGACGCGAAGATCGTCTTCTTCTGGCGCTCGATCGACGCCAGCAGGCTGTCGACGCCCTTGGGGTCGCGGACGAACTTCTGCAGGGCGGGCTGCATCACCGTGGAGGTGAAGTCCGGGCGGCTGTCGCGGTCCATGAACTGGGTGAGGTGCTTGGCGCCGGCGATCGTCTCGTACGCCTTCTTCTGGAGCGGGGTGTACGAGGAGGTGTCGGCCTTGTTGGAAGCCGCGACCAGGCTCGGGTCGGACTTCAGGTAGATCTGCTCTGCCTCCGGGGTGCCCAGGAACTCCAGGAGCTTCAGCGCGCCGTCCTTGTTCTTCGGAGCCTTGGAGAGCATGAAGCCGTCGGTGGGCGCCTCGACGGTGTCCTGTCCGTGCGCGGAGTCGATCTCCGGGAAGGGGAAGAAGTCAAGGTCGTCCAGGTCGGCCTTGTTCGTGAACTGCTGCGCCACGAAGCTGCCGAACAGGTACATGCCCGCCTTCTTCGAGATCAGCGTCTGGGCCGCGTCCTGCCAGGTGCGGCCGACCGCGCCCTCCTGGTGGTAGGGGAGGATCTCGGCCCAGTGGTCGAAGGCGGTGCGGACCTTGGCATCCGTCCAGGACGCCTTGCCGGCCATCAGCTCGACGTGGAAGTCGTAGCCGTTGGTACGGAAGTTGATCTGGTCGAAGGTGCCGAGCGCGGGCCAGGCGTCCTTGTCGCCGAAGGCGAACGGAACCAGGCCGTCCTTCTTCATCTGCTTGCACAGGGCGACGAGCTGGTCCCAGGTGGTGGGGACCTCGTAGCCGTACTTCTCGAAGACGCTCTTGCGGTAGAAGACGCCCCAGAGGGACGTGGAGATGGGCACGAAGTAGTACTTGCCGTCCGCGCCCTTGCTGAGCGCCTTCATCGCCTCGGGGAAGTTTCCGCCGATCTTCTGCCACACGTCGTCGATCGGGGAGGCGAGGCCCTTGGCGGCGAAGAACTGCATGCGGTAGCCGGCGAACCAGTTGAACACGTCGTCCGGGGTGCCCTGGAGGTAGGTGTTGATCTGCTCCTGGAACGTGTTGTGGTCCTTGGTGTTCACGTCGACCGTGATCCCGGACTGCTTCGTGAACGCCGCGTAGATCTCGGCGAACGCCTTCTTCGGCACCGCGTCCGACGCGTTCGACCCGAGGCTGACGGTCTTGGGGTCGGATGCCGTGCCGCTGCCGCTGCCGCTGCCGCCGCAGGCGCTGAGCAGCGGTATGCCGGCGCCGAGGACGGCTGCGCCACCGATACCGCGCAGGACGGTGCGTCGGCTGGCAGAAGGCATGGGCCGACCGAGGGAGGAAGAGTGCATTTCGGCTCCTGACAGGGCGGCCGTGCTCAGGCGGCACGTCGGCCCGCGGGGTGTGACGGGGAAGCGGTCGTCTACGCGACCAAGACTCAACACGATCGAACAAATTCGACCGGCGGTTGGGAGGAAGAGTGAACGCTCCGAGGAGTCGCTGTCAAGCCCCTTCGACCTGACCTCAGAGCTGACCGTACCTGTCGGCAGGACGGCCGGCCTACCGCCGGAGGGGAGCGACACCCCCGTTCCGCGAGCCGGCGCGAGAGCCAACTTGTATCCCTTGACCAGCAGATATGTCCACCACGGGGGCTCTCCGCACGGCGACTGCGACTCCCTTCGCCGACCGGCCGCCCTCCGACGAACCCGCATCCGCCCCTCGGAATCGATACCGCCGGAACCCTTGACGTACCGCTGTCGGCTACGTAGACATGACCACGCGGTCAGACCGCGTGGTCATACAGTTGACCGCCTTCGATGCAGACGTACGGCCGTCGGGAGACTTCATGGCAGCAGTGGTGGGACGGAGCGAGGGCTCCGCTGTGCCGCGCAGCGCGGACGTGGCCCGCCTGGCCGGGGTGTCACGCAAGACGGTGTCCCGGGTCCTCAACAACGAGCCGTACGTCTCCGAGGACGCCCGCACCAAGGTCCTCGCGGCCGCCGAGGAACTCGGCTACCGGCTGAACCAGGCGGCCAGGACACTGGTCTCCGGGCGTACCGGCTCCATCGGTGTGGTCGCCCTGGGCACCGCCGGCTACGGGACCGCTTCACTGCTCGTGCACATCGAGCGGGCCGTGCGCGACGCGGGCTACGCGCTCCGCGTGGTCAACACGCCCGACGGCGACCCGACGGGCATCGCGGGTGCCGTGGCGTCGCTGCTCGAACAAGGGGTGGACGGCGTCATCGTCTCCGAACCCATCGTGGAAGGAGACATCAGCGTCCGCGTCGGCGTCCCCGTCCTCTTCCTGGGAGCACCGCCCGCCTTCACCGCCACCCGCACCGTGACCATGGGTGTGGGCGCACAGGAACTGGCGCGGGCGGCCACCGAGCATCTGCTGGACCTGGGACACACGACCGTTCATCATCTCGCCGGTCCGCGGCGCTGGTACGCCACCAAGGACCGCATCGAAGGATGGCGTGCGGCGCTCGCGGCACGGGGCGCGCACGAGCCGCCACTGCTCAACGGTGACTGGTCGGCTGCCTCCGGCCATGCCGTGGGCCGGGCGCTGGCGTCGGACAGGTCCGTGACCGCTGTCTTCGCGGCGGGCGACGAGATGGCCATCGGGCTCATCCACGCCCTGCGGGAAGCCGGGCGCCGCGTACCCGAGGACATCAGCGTCGTCGGCTTCGACGGCAACCCGGTCTTCGCCTACGTCTCTCCTCCCCTGACCACCGTGCGCCAGCCCTTCGAGGCCGCGGCCAGAGAGGGCATCCGCCTTCTCGTGCACGCGATCGAGAAGCCCGACACCGACCTGCCGCAGGCGAGCGACCCACCGGTCGAACTCGTCGTCCGCGGCTCGACCGCGCCTCCGCCGTCGCACCCCGACAAGACGGACCGGCCCACCACCTGAGAGCACCCCGGCTTCGGAGAACACACCGCGCCCCGGGCACAGCTCCGCCACTCGCACCAGCCGTCTCACTCGCGAGGCGGATCGGTCCGACTCCTATGCCGCACGACACCGCGGTTCCTCGTACGCGGTGGACGTGCACTCCGGGCTCGCCGCTTCCCACCCGGTTTCGTCCCGGGCGGCACGCACCGGACCCTCCTGTCCCTCCCCTGCCCTGAGAGCCGCACATGTCCCCTGCACTGTTGAGCGCCAGACCCGGCGCCGCTCAGCATTCCCGCCCCACCACCCTGCTGTTGCTCATCCTGGCGCTGATCGTCGCCGCGGCGACGATTGTGCTGCCTGCCTCGGGGCGGGCTCAGGCCCTCTCCCGTCCCTCGCAGACCATGTACACCCCGCCCGCGGGTGCGCCCTCGCCCGGTTCGCTGTACCCGCGGGTGCTGCGTCTGCAGCACAACGGATCGGCCAACGGCACCCTGCTCGCCACGTTCGAGCAGTACACCAACGGTACGCCCGTCTTCCCGATCTACCGCTCCACCGACAACGGCGACTCCTGGAGCAAGCTCTCCGACGTAGCCGACACCGAGAACGGCTGGGGCATGCGCTGGCAGCCCGAGCTCTTCGAACTGCCCACGGCCATAGGCGACTTCCCGGCCGGGACCATCCTGGCCGCAGGTGACTCGGTGCCCTCCGACCGGTCGGCCACCAAGATCGACATGTACGCCAGCACCGACCGCGGTCAGACCTGGGACTTCGTCAGCAACATCGCCACAGGCGGCTCGGCGTTCGACACGAACGGCCAGACTCCCGTGTGGGAGCCGTTCTTCCTCGTCTCCGACGGCAAGCTGATCGTCTACTACTCCGACCAGCGCGACCCCGACCACGGCCAGAAGATCGTCCACCAGGTCTCCACCGACGTCCGCAACTGGGGCCCCGTCGTCGACGACGTGGCAATGCCCACCGCCGGCGACCGGCCGGGCATGCCCACCGTCGCGAAGCTGCCGAACGGCAAGTACGTCATGTCTTACGAGTACGGCGGCGCTCCCGAGGGCAACTTCTCCGTCTACTACAAGATCTCCTCCGACCCGGAGGCGTTCGGCTCGGTCACCGGCATCCCGCTGCGGACGACGGGCGGCGTGGTGCCGCAGAGCGCTCCCTACATGACCTGGCTGCCCACCGGCGGCCCCAACGGCACACTCGTCGTCAGCGCCAACAGCGCCGAGGACCTGTTCATCAACACGCAGAACGGCGCCGCGAACACCTGGACGCGCATCAGCGCCAATGTGATCGGCGGCTACAGCCGCGGCATGACGGCCCTCGCCGACGGGCACAGCCTGCTGATCCTCAGCGCCGGACGGGGAGGCAGCGGCCTCTCCAACCCGGTCACCTACAGCACGATCGACCTGGGCGGCGGCGTCTCCGACGGTGCCACCTACACCATGACCAACGCGAACAGCGCCCTGAACCTCACGATCGTCGGCGGCTCCACCACCAACGGCACCACCGCCACCCAGCAGAACCCCACCACCTCCACCAACCAGCAGTGGCGCTTCGAGCAGCAGTCCTCGGGCTACTTCAAGATCTTCAACGTCGCCAGTGGCAAGGTCCTCGGCGTCCAGAGCCAGTCCACCGCCAACGGCGCCACAGTCCTGCAGTGGGATGACAACGGCACGCCCGACCACGAATGGGCCATCGCGCCCCACCCGGCCGGCGGGTACAGCATCACCAACCGCAGCAGTGGCAAGCTCCTCGAAATACCCAGCGCCTCCACCACCGTCGGCACCGCCGCCGTCCAGTGGAGCGGCACCAGCTGCGGCTGCCAGCGCTGGAACCTCACCCAGACCGCCCTGCCGCCCCTGGGCACCGGCCAGTACGTCCTGGTGAACAAGAACAGCGGCAAGTACCTCGACATCCCGAACGGCTCCACCACCGCCGGCACCGCCGCCAACCAGTGGCAGAACACGAACTGCACCTGCCAGCTCTTCACCTTCCAGTCCGCCGGCAGCGGCGCCTGGAACATCAAGAACACCAAGAGCAACCTCAACCTCGACATCCAAGGCTCCTCCAGCGCCGCGGGCGCTGCCATCGTCCAGAACACCGCCTCCAGCGCCGACTCCCAGAAGTGGACCCTCACCGACGGGGGCGGCGGCTACTACAAACTCCGGAACGTGAACAGCACCCTCGTCGCCGGCGTCACCCAGTCCTCCACCGCCGACGGGGCAGCCGTCATCCAGTGGGGCAGCGCCAGCCTCGACGACCAGCTCTGGAAGATCGTCCGGATCAACTGACCGTCCCACCGTGCCATGACCAGGCGCGGGGACCGCCGGCGAAGCGGTTCCCGCGCCTGACGTCCGCCTCGGCCGACCAGCCGAGGCGCAGCCGACCGCTCCTCTCTACAGTGACCGATGTGAACCTCCTGCCTGCGACGGACGACCCGACCACGACGCGGACCCGCCGACAGGGCTGCCTGCGTGCGACGGGCGTCATCACACTGGTCCTGCTGGCCGCCGCGGACGTGCTCATCGCCGTCACCAACGGCAAGACCCTCTGGCCTGTGCTCCTGCTGCTGTCGCTCGGCCTCGCGGCCGTCCTGTGGCCCTCCGCCCGGCAACCCGCGTGGCTCACTCCCCAACTGCGGGCCGCCCTACCAGCAGGCGCTTCCCTGGCCTTGACCGCCGTGGCCACGACGACCGAGCGAATTCGTATGTTCGGCCCTGGGGAAGTGGCGGTCCTGCTCTGCCTGCTGCTGCTCGCCGTCCGTACCTGCCCACCACGATGGGCAGGCCCCTGTGCCCTGCTCGTCGGCGGGGCGGCCATCGCTGCACCGCTGCGCTTCTACGCAACCGGCACCCAGGACGACGCCCTGATCCTGGGGCTCACACTGGTAGTAGCGCTGATGACCGGCATCACCATCGGCCTCGGCGGCTACCTGCGCTCCCTGGACCACAGGCGCGGCGTCGCGGTCGCCGAGACCCGTCGCTCCGAACGCCTCGCCATGGCAGCCGACCTGCACGACTTCGTCGCCCACCACGTCACCGGCATCCTCATCCAGACACAGATGGCCCGCATGATGGTCAGCAGCGAACCAGATCGCCTGGACCCGGTCCTGGCGGGAATCGAGCACGCCGCGACCGAGGCGCTCGACTCCATGCGGTTGACCGTCGGAATCCTGCGCGAAGGCCCGGAGCAAACGGCCCGGCTGGAGCCGGGCGAGAACCACCTGGTGGGCGACCTGGCAGCCCTCACGGAACTCGTCGACCGATTCGGCGGCCCGACCGGCCCGAAGGCCGAACTGCACCGCTCCGCCTCCATGCCCCCGAATCTGCCCCACGAGGTACAGGCCGCCGCCTACCGCGTCGTCCAGGAAGCCCTCACGAACGTACGGCGCCACGCCGCCGACGCCACCGAAGTCACCGTCGCCCTCGCTCACGCCGACGACACCCTGCACGTGACGGTGCGCGACAACGGCCGCGCAGGCGCCCCGCTGCCCTACGCCGCCCGCGGCGGAGGCTTCGGCATCGTCGGCCTCACCGAACGCGTCACCGCACTCGGCGGCACACTGCACACCGGCCCACGCGAGGACCACGGCTGGGAGGTCATAGCACTCCTCCCCACCATGCGACGAGCGGGCCCTGGCAGGGCCGGGCATCGCTAAGGGCGCCGCCAACTCCCGCAGTCCACCCGCCCCCCGGCACCGGACTGAGGTCTGCCCGCCGGGGCGAGCAGGTGCTGCGTCCAGTTGCTGGAGCCGGTGAACGGGCGCAGGCACTTCCTACCGGGTCCCTTGTCCAGCCGTCGCCCAGTCCTCCAACAGGCGCACTGTGCGTCCGACATGTTCCTCGTGCAGGTAGTGCCCGGTGTCAGGCCAGTGTTCGACGCGGGAGCCGGGGACATGCAGGGTGCCGCGTTCCCAGGTGGCCGCTTGCGCCGAGGTCCATACGGTGAGCGCGGGCTGGCTGCGCCGGCGCAGATACGCCTCGCTGTGCGGGCGGACGCCGACCGCGCCGGAGTCGGTGTACATGCCCGCGTACGCCTGGGCGATGACGTGATCCGGGGTGCCGAGCATGGTGCGGACATGTGCCGTACGCAGTCCGGCCGGAGCGCCTGCCGGGAAGGCGCCGGCGATGAACTCGGCCGCGGCACGCGCCCCGCGTTCCCGGTACTCCGCGAGCCGGGCGGGAATCCCCTCCACTTCCGCCCCGTGCGCGCCGTGAGCCGGATCAAGGGCGATGACCGAGCGGACGAGCTCCTGATGCCGGACCGCGAGCAGGTTGACGACCTGGCCGCCCATGGAGTGGCCCACGGCGATCGCCGGCCCGGTGCCAAGGTGCCGGAGCAGCGCGGCGAGGTCGTCGGCCATCTCCGTCGGCGTGTTGCCCTCGTCGGGGACGTCCGACCGGCCGTGCCCGCGCAGGTCGGGGACGATCACGCGGAACCGGTCGGCCAGCGCCTCGGCGTGCGCGGACCACTCCCGGCCGTCCCCGCCCCAGCCGTGCACCAGAAGCAGCGGCACCGCCTCGTCGGACCCGAGATCGGTGCGGAAGAGGTGGACGCGTCTCAGGTCGTCGATCGTCATGCGGGGCCGTCCGGAAAGGTCCGGTACGTGGCGTGGGCGAAGTCCGCGTGGACACCGGCGCCGTCGAGGTCCTGCACCCACAGGCCCCACATGGCGCCGGTGAAGCCGAGAACGCGCAACTGGCCGTCGTGGAACTCGTCGGCGTGCTCGTCGGACAGGACGGTGGCGTCGAGCTCGATCGGCAGCGTCTGGACTCCCCCGCCGGTGTCGTACGAGAAGCGCAGGGCCGGAACGTCGAGTTCCGCGTGCAGGACGACCGGGCGTCCGGGCTTCAGCGGTACGGTCGGCTCATGTGCGACGAGACGGCCGGCTTCGCAGCTCAGTGCCCGCAGGACCGGGGAGCCGTCGTCCTCGGCGGTGACGTACAGGTAGTGCCAGTTGCGGGTGTTGTAGTAGGCCGTCAGACCGGCCAGATGGTCGGGGGTGCGGGGCGAGAAGGTCAGGCTGGTCTCGAAGGAGCAGCGCGGGGCGGTCACCCGCCGGGCCACCAGACTGGGCGTGCGGCGGCCCACCGGCGACTGACCGCCCCGGATGCGCAGCCGCCCCGGTGCCGGCTCGATCCAGTCGTCGCCGGCCGGGCGGCGCAGGGTGGACCAGTCGGGGCCGAGAACCGGAGCGTCGAAGCAGTCGTGCGCCGGTGGTTCGGCGACGGGCGCCGGTGGCAGCGCGGGTGCCGGCACCGCTACGGCGGGTACGGCGCCGGGGATGCGGGGCCAGCCGTCGTCGGTCCAGGTCACCGGTTGCAATGCGGTCTCCCGGCCGAGCACGCACCGGCCCCGCTCCGTGTGAGGGCGGGCGGCGATGTGAGCGGCGTACCACTGGCCCGTCGCCGTCTCGACGAGGGAGCAGTGCCCGGCCTTCTGCAACTCCAGGGACGGGTCGTGCCGGGACGTGAGCAGGGGGCCGGCCGGATCGGCCTCGTACGGGCCGAGCAGGTCGCGGGAGCGGGCCACGGCCGCGCCGTGTTCGTATCCGGTGCCGCCCTCCGCGTGCACCAGGTAGTACCAGCCGTCGCGCCGGTAGAGATGCGGGCCCTCGGCGACACCGACGGAGGTTCCGGTGGTGAGGGTGCGGGGTTCGCCGAGCAGGGCCCGGGTCTTGCGGTCGTACTCCTGGATCTCGATCCCGGCGAATCCCTCGCGGTCCGGACGCCAGTCGAACCGCATGTTCAGCAGCCAGCTGCGGCCGTCACCGTCCTCGTCATGGAACAAGGAGACGTCGAAGCCGCGGCCGTGCAGCGGAACCGGGTCGGACCACGGTCCTTCGATCGAGGGGGCCGTGGTGACGTAGTTGGGAAGGTCCTTCCATCCCTCGGCGTAGGTGTCGACGACGGTGAAGACGAGGTGGAACAGGCCGTCCGCGTACGACAGTCCGGGCGCCCAGATGCCGCCGGAGTCGGGGACGCCGGTGAGGTCGAGCAGGCGCGTGCTGTCCAGAACCCCGCCCAGGGACCGCCAGTCGACCAGGTCCCTGGAGTGGTGGATCCGGACGCCCGGGTACCACTCGAAGGTGGAGGTGGCGATGTAGAAGTCGTCGCCGACGCGGAGGATCACGGGGTCGGGTTCGAAGCCGCGCAGGACGGGGTTGTGGATCACGAAAGCTCCGCTCAGAGGGTGAACAGCAGGGTGCCGAAGCCCACGTGGTCACATTGGAACGCCGCGCCCTCCGGGCTGATGTTCCCGATGGCCGCGTACGTCCAGGGGGCGGGCAGGCTGCGGCGTTTGACGTAGTGGTTGAAGGCCATCTCGTAGATCGGGCGCAGATTCCCGCGCTCGACGGTGGAGATGGAGTTGAACGTGAGCCGGCAGGAGCCCCAGACGGTGTACGGCACGTCGTTGCCGGTGTTGTACTTCGCCGTGTACTCGAAGCCGGCCAGCAGCCGGTTGGCGGAGGCGGAGTACAGGTCCTGGCCCTGGACCCAGGCGATCTCGCAGGCCTCGGCCATGCTGCCCAGGATGAGCTGGGTGTGGGCCTGGTCGCGTCCGCTGTCCACGCACTGGCCGGAGTCCCTGATCACCCGGCTGATCTTGCAGCAGTCGTGCAGGTGGAAGGCGTCGACGGCGGCGTTGTAGAGGGAGGTGTCGTTGCAGAACACCCCGAACGCCATCATCGCCTTGATGCAGTTGGTGCCCCAGCCCGCGTCGCCGAACGTCCTCACCAGGGGCACGAAGACGTTCCTGAAGAGGTTCTCGGTCTGGGTGATCTCGGCCGCGGACCAGCTGCCCGAGGGGGCGGTGTACCGCATCAGCTCGGCTGCCGCCGCGAGTTTGAAGCCGTAGATGGAGGCCGCGAGCTGGGCGTCCTTGCCGGTGATCGAGGTGAGGGTGGAGGACCATGCCTTGATGATCTGCAGTGCCTTGGTGGCGTGGGCGGTGGTGCCCGTCAGGTTCCACATCAGGGCGTTCTGGTAGGCCGCGTTGCAGTCGTTCCAGAACTCCCAGTTGCCGATCTCGGTGGTGCCCCGGTCGATGGTCGTGCGCGGGCCCAGCATGGCGTAGGTCGACTGCGAGTACGCGTTCGCCCTGAACACGTTCCAGCCGCTGAGCCAGGGCTCGGTGGCGGCCGCGATCCGCGTCTTCATCCGCTGGATGTCGGAGAGTTTGTGCAGCACCCCGGGGTGGATGAAGGAGGTCAGGGCGTCCGCGGTCGGGGCCGCGGCGATCCCGGTGGCGGCCGCCGTGGTGCCGACGGCGGTGATCTGCAGGAAACGGCGGCGGCTCGGGGACGCGGGCGTGGCGGGCTGTGACTCGGACATGCGTCTTCCTCTTTCACTCGACGTTGAGTGTCAGGGGGTGGCAGATGAGGGGGAACCGGGCGTCGGCCCGGCTCCCCCGGTGCGGTCAGCCGGCCGCGCGCCGGCCCCGGTACAGCACGAGCGTGCTGCGCGGGCCGACCTTGGGACGCTGTCCGGCGCCGATGACGCGGCCGGTGGCAAGGTCGCGGGCCGGACCGAAGTCCTGACGGGCGGGCAGGGTGTACGTCCGTTCGGTGCTGGTGTTCATGGCGATCAGGTAGTCGCCGTACTCGCACAGATAGAACGGGGCGCGTCCGACGAGCATGGTCTCCACGCCCTCGAAGTCGACGCCCATGGCCGGGTCCGGGACGTCGGCCGGGACCGGAGCGAGCGGGTACACGTCACCCTTGAGTGCCTGGTGGAGGGTGTCGCCGGGGGGCGGGAAGCCGCCGGGCGGGATGTGTCCGGCCCCGGGATCGTTGATCGCGTAGTCCCACAGGATCCAGTCGTGGACCGTGTACGTGTCGTCGGTGGCGCCCGCCGAACGCTGGCGGATCGTCGCGGAGCGCTGGTCGGTGGGTGTGAGGTGGTGGATGCGGGCGTAGTCGTTGACGCCCTGCCGGGCGCGCCAGTACAGGGAGGCGAAGAGGAGTTCCTCGCCGTTCTTCACGGCCAGGACGCCGTTCTCCTCGTCGGTGAAGACGAAGTCGGGCCGGTCCCAGGCGGTGGGGATGCGCCCCGGGCGGGCCGGGAGGGCCTGGAAGGCGTCCCAGTCGCGGGAGACCAGGCGCAGCGCGGCGAGGCCGACGCGGGTCCAGGTGTGGTGGACGAGCAGATCGAGCTGCCGGTAGAACTGCCCGTCGTCGACCATCTCCTGGGTCCAGCCGACGATGTCCGGGTCCTTGAACACCACCGCCGACATCAGCGGGTGCGAGTCCCAGGCCGTGCGGGAGGCGTAGGCGACCTCACCGGGGTAGACCTCGTTGCGCCAGCCGACGACGGTCTCGATGCGGGAGACGCGGGCGCCCGTCTCGTCGACGTCGACCACCCGGAACCGCCCCCGGGCCTTGATGATCTTCACCATCTGCTCGCGCAGCTCCGGCGCCTCCTGGGCCCGGTATCCGCGCGTGACCGACTCGTACATCATGACCAGCCAGTCGTGGACCTCGCCGTAGCTGCCCACGTACCCCAGTTCGCGGGTCAGGCCGGCCCGGCTGACCTGGTGGTAGCTCTCACCCAGCGGCTTGGTGGGGTTGCCGTCCTTGTCCTCCTTGCCGAGGTAGGGCTTCATGCCGAGCGACTGGTACAGGTAGTCGCGGGCCTTGTCCTCCGGCAGTGCGAGGTCAGGGGCGAGCAGGCCGAGGCCGCGGTTGGCCTGGTAGAGGCCGATGGCGCAGATCTGCGACTGGTTGGTGTAGTGCGGGAAGTGCTGACGCCAGTAGTCCCGGCTCGACTTCAGCATGTCGGTGTAGGCGGCGCGCCGCACCGGCTGCTCGTGGGTTCCGGTGGCCTCGGGCGCGACAACGGCCAGGTCGTCGAACCAGGCGGTGCCCGGTCCGCTCAGCCGCAGATGGAACTCCACCTGGGTGGCGCCGGAAGGGGTTTCCAGGTCTATGGAGACCTGCTCCCACCCATGGGTTCCGGTGGCGGCGTACTGCCGGTGGTCGCCGCCGACGAGTTTGCCGCTCGCGTCGAAGAACAGCGGGTCGATGTGGGCGCCCGTGCCGGTGACGCCGTCGGTCCTGACCCAGGCGCCGTAGGTGTACTTCCCCTTGCCGACCTGGAGCTTCGCCGTGTTGTACGCCGTGACGAAGCCGTTCGCCGCGGTGGCGGCCAGCCTCAGCGACGCGGAACCGGACCGGTTGACGGACGCGTCCCGAGCCCAGGAGGCGTCGGCGGTCTTCCCCCAGCCCGGCACCTCCCAGCCCGACGGGGTGCCGGTGCCCTGCTCGAAGCCGGGGTTGCGCAGCTCGGTGGGCCCCACCATGTCCACGGAGTCGAACCAGGCCGTGCCGGGGCCGGACAGTCGCAGGTGCATCTCCACCTAGGTGGCGCCGTCGGGTGTGTCCAGGTCTATGGAGACGTATTCCCAGCCATGGGTGCCGGTGGTGGCGAACTGGCGGTGGTCGCTGCCGACCAGCTTGCCGCCCGCGTCGAAGAACAGCGGGTCGATGTGGGCGCCCGTGCCCGTGACGCCGTCGGTCCTGATCCAGGCGCCGTAGGTGTACTTCCCCTTGCCCACGCGGGTCTTGGGCGAGTTGTACACGGTGATGAATCCGTTCGCCGCGCTCGCCGTCACCTTGAGCGAGGCGGAGCCCGACCGGTTGACGGTGGTGTCCCGGGACCAGGAGGCGTCGGCGGTCTTCCCCCAGCCAGGTACCTCCCATCCCATGGGAGTGTCGCCGCCCTCTTCGAAACCGGGGTTGGAGATCTCGTACGGCGAACCGGTCACCTTCTCGTCCAGGCGGTCGCCCAGGTGCTCCCAGAGCAGCGCCAGCACCAGCCCGACCCGGCCGAAGCCCTGCCACTGCTGGTCGGAGCCGGTCATCACGGTCGCGTCGTTCTTCCACGCCATGTACCGGCCGTCGAGCGCGCGCAGGACGCGGTCCAGCGCCGCCGGGTCGTGGTACGCGGGGCTGCCGGACCAGAGGTAGCCCTCGGCGAGCGACTGGAAGGCGAAGGCGTCCATGCCGGCGGGGTTGGCCCCGGTCAGGTAGTGCTTCTGGTCCTTGGCGACCCGTTGACGCACCGCCTCCAGGATCTCGGGGCCCTCGACGGTACGAGCCTTCGGCAGCGGCGCGGGGCCCTGCACCTCACCCTTGGGCGGGACGAAGTACGGCTCGGTGTGGGTGTAGAGGCGGTAGATGCCCCGCGACGGCGTGGTCATCTTGTAGTACAGCTGGTCGACGTTCTGGCCGTAGGACCAGATGCGGCCCATCGAGCGGATCTCCAGCTTCACCTTCTTCCTGCCCCGGGTGAGCCGCTCCGGAAGCGGCAGGGTGTGGAAGAAGAACCGGCCCGGGGTGCGCGGCGCGGTGTCCAGGATGTCGAGGCTGTCGACGGCTCCCTCGTCCTGGTAGCCGACCTGCTTGCCGTCGCAGAACAGCTGCAGCCGCCACATGTTCGTGCCGGAGCCCGCCTGCTGCGAGGTGGTGTCGTAGTCGTCGCCCCACAGGCGAACGGTGACGTAGGTGGTGTCGGTCGGGCTGACGACTACGTCGAACTCGAGCGTGCCGCCCCAGTACGTGGCCGGCTCGGTGGGGTTGAGGACACGGGCCTTCTGGCCGAGGCCTCCGGTGACCGTGTCGGAGAGCGTGGCAGTGAGACCGTGCGCCGACTCGGAGCTCCCGTTGCCGAAGACGACGATGTCCAGGGGCTTGCAGACGGCCGGCTCGAAGGCGGCGTCCGCGGCCGGGGCCGCGGCGGCGGACGGGGAGTTCAGCAGGCCGAGGCCGGCCGCGGCGACGCCGGTGGTGCCGGCGTACTTGAGGACATCACGTCTTCTGGGTGCGTTGGGCACGGCTGATCCTTTACTTGAGGCTGCCCATGAGGATTCCGCTGCGCCAGTACTTCTGGAGCGCGAACATGAAGACCGCGAGCGGAACGATGGACAACAGGGACCCGGTGAGGACGAGGGTGTTCATGTCGCGGGCGGTCTGCGCCTGCTGGAGCCAGGAGTACAGCCCGAGGCTCACAGGGAACGTGCGCTCACCGGTGAGCATGAACAGGGGCAGGAAGAAGTTGTTCCAGATGTTGATGAATTCGAGCATGAAGATGGTGATGCCGCCGGTCCGCATCAGCCGCAGCGCGACCGACCAGAAGATCCGCAGCTCCCCGGCGCCGTCGAGACGGGCCGCTTCCATCAGTTCGGTGGGGACGGAGCTGTCCGCGTACACCTTGCCCAGGTAGACCCCGAACGGATTGATGAAGTACGGGATGAGTACCGACCAGATGGTGTTGGTCAGGCCGATCTGGGCGAAGACGAGGTACAGCGGGAAGGCCAGCAGGGTGCTCGGCAGCAGCGAGGCACCGACGATGACCGCGAAGAACGCGCCCCGGCCCCGGAAGTCGAACTTCGACAGCCCGTACCCGGCGGCGAGCGAGACCAGGGTGGAACCGGCCGCGCCGAGTGTGGAGTAGAGGATCGAGTTGCCGATCCAGCGGTTGAACACCCCGTCGTGGTAGGTCCAGATCTCCTGGACGTTGTCCGCCAGGTGGTTGGAGGAGAACCACAGTCCGAAGGTGGAGTACAGGTCCGTCTGGTTCTTGGTCGCGGAGACGATCAGGAACCACGTCGGGGCGAGTGAGTAGATCAGGAAGAGGACCAGCAGGCCGGTGGTGAGCGCCACCGCGCGGCGGGTGGGGCGCACGCCGCCCCCGGATACGGCAGCGCTCATGACATCTTCCTGTTCGTGGCCCGGTAGAAGACGAAGGCGAGGATGCCGGTGACCACGGCCAGGACCAGCGACTCGGCGGCGGCGTACTGGTAGTCACCGGTCTTGAACGCCTTGTCGTAGATCTCCATCATCGGAGTGAAGTCGGTGTTGATCGACTCCGGCGCGATCTGCCGCAGCAGCAGTGGTTCGGCGAACAGCTGCAGCCTCCCGATGAGGGAGAACATGCCGGTCAGCACCAGGATGCCGGTGATGTTGGGAATCTTGACCGACCAGGCGATCCGCCACTCCCTGGCCCCGTCCAGTCGGGCCGCCTCGTACAGCTCGCGGGGCAGCGCCTGTAGCGAGGCGGAGATCAGGATCATGTTGAAGCCGATCCCCTGCCAGGTCAGCAGATTGCCCAGGGAGAGGTAGGTGTTGAGGCCGCCGAAGAAGGTGATGTCCGTGCCGGCGCCGTGCGCGAGGTCGAGCAGCGGAGAGCCCGTCGGGCTGTAGAGGAACAGCCAGATCACGGTGGACACCACGGCGGGCACCACGTACGGGATGAGCAGCGCCGCGCGGAAGAACCGCACCGCACGGGCGGCCACCCCGTCCAGGAGCAGGGCGAGCAGCAGCGACAGGCCCAGCATCACCGTGATCTGAGCCGCTCCGAACAGCAGCGTGCGCAGCATGCTCGACCAGAAGGCGCCGTCGCCGAGGATGGAGGCGAAGTTGGAGAAGCCGGTGAAGACGACCCGGGTCGGGCCGAAGCCCAGCCCGCTGCTCTTCTTCTCCCTCAGGCTCTGGCTGAAGGCATAGCCGATCGGCACGACGTACGTGGCCAGGAAGCCGAGCAGGAAGGGCAGTGCGAACAGCAGTCCCTTGTGGGCTCCCCGGCTCCCGGCCCGGCGGGGGGAGGGCCGCCGGGCCGGGGAGTCGGTGGCGACCTTGGGGGGTCGCGTCAGGGTGGACACGGGTGTCTCCAGAGGTGGGTCCTACAGAGGCGGGGCCTACAGGGGAGGTCAGCTGCCGGCGACGGCCTTGATGCCCTTGCGGTTGAGGTCGTCCACGGTCCACTTCTGCAGCGAGGTCAGCATGTCCTTGACCGTCAGCTGCTTCTTCATGACCTTGCCCCACTGCTTCTGCATCTCGGAGTACATCGCCGCGTAGTTCGGCCCGTACTGCCACTGCTCGCCGACCCGCGAGGCCGCCGTGGTAATCACCTGCGCGCTGTCCGACTTCCCGTTGAACATCCCGGTCGGGATGATCTTGTCGACGTACGGCGAGACGTCCTTGACGGCGGGGAACAGGCCCGACTTGGAGTCCGGGTCGGTGAGCGCCGTCAGTGACTCCTTGCTGCTGCTCAGCCAGGCGGCGAACTCGGCGGCGCGGTCGGGGTACCTACAGCCCTTGAGGACGCCGGTGGTGTCGAAGTTACTGGAGGTCTGCGGCTTGGCGGTGTCGAAGGCCGGCGAGTCGGCGAGCTGCCACTTGCCCTTGGACTTGGGGAAGTTCGTGTCGTAGATCGGCAGCTGCCAGGTCGAGCTGGTCATCGCGATGGTCTTGCCGAGGTCCCAGGTCTTGAAGACACCCGGGTCGGCGTACGACGCGTTGGAGGCGAGGTCGTTGTCGACGAGCTGCTGGACGATGTCACCGGCCTTGAGCGCCTCGGGAGAGGCGAAGTCGATGACCCAGTGGTCGCCGTCCACCTTGTACCACTGCGCGCCGGCCTCCCAGGACAGGTCGACGAGCGAGCTCGGGTCCTCGCCCGCCATGTTGTAGATCTTGACGTCCTTGTCCTTCTCCTGGACCTTCTTGCCCGCGGCGATCAGGTCGTCCCAGGTCTTCGGGGCCTCGATCCCGTACTTCTGGAACAGGTCCGCGCGGTAGGCGGTGAACAGCGGCGCCGACCCCATCGGAATGCCGAAGGTGGTGCCTCCGGGGCTGACCGCGTTCCACGCGGCGACCGTGTACGCGTCCTTGTGCTTGGCCGCGACCTCGCTGATGTCGGTCAGCAGTCCGTCGGCGGCGAAGCTCGCCAGGTTCATCCCGTCCATCTTGGACAGACAGGGCGCGGTGCCCGCGTTCACCGCGGCCCGCAGCTTCTGGTAAGCGGTGTCACCCGCAGCGTTGACGAACTTGATCTGCGTCTCGGGGTGCTTCTTGTTCCACACCTCGGCCTGCGCCTCGATGCCGTCCGTCCAGCTCCAGAACTCCAGCGTGACGTTGCCCTTCGTGGCCGCCGAGGCGTCGGTGCCGGAGTCGTCAGAGCAGGCGGTCAGCAGCAGCGAGAGAGAAGCGGCGGCGGCCACCGAGACAAGGACCCTGGGGCGCATACCGGACTTGGACATCGGTCCTCCACGAAAGGAATGGGACGGCGCCTGCACGTGGGGGAACGGCGCGGTCAGGGCGACGCGAGGGGAGAGAAACGGGTACTGCGCGGCGAGGCAGTAATCGTTTGTTGTCGTGGACGGTACGACCGAGGGAGCCAGATCCACAAGAGGTGGCGCCGGATTGTTTCGCTCGACTTTCCAGAACGTTACCTGTCGATGCGCCTGACCATGGACGTTCGCGCCATCGCGGGGCAGGTGGGTGGACTCTCTGTGACGTACCTGTGTCGCAGAGCTGGTCATTGACCGGGTTCTCTGGGGCTTCTAGCGTGGAATACGTTTACTGTGACGCTCAGGCTTGTCGCCGGCCGATCCCGGCGCCCCTCCCCAGGAGCAGCATGCATACGTCAGTGCCGCCGTTCGCCCTCTTCGCCATGAATCCGGTACATCTGCCCGAACTCTTCCCGCCTCCGCTGCTGACCCGCCTCCAGCAACTGGCGCGGGTCGACCTCACGCTCGTCGCCCAGGACTTCTCCGATCCCGCCGTGGCCGAGGCCCTGGGCCGCGCCGAGGTACTGGTCACCGGCTGGGGCTGCCCGCACCTCGGCGCGGAGGTACTGGCGGCGGCGCCGCGACTGCGCGCCGTCATGCACGCCGGCGGCAGCGTCCGCCACCTCGTGGGTGAGCCGTTCTGGGAGCGCGGTCTCACCCTCTCCAGCGCGGTGCGGGCCAACGCCCTGCCCGTGGCCGAGTACACGCTCGCCGCGATCCTGCTGGCCGGCAAGGACGCCTTCGGGCTGCGCGAACGCTTCCGGGCCGAGCACGTCTACCCCGCTGCGACGGAGTACGTGACGGTCGGCAACCTCGGCCGCCGGGTCGGTCTGATCGGCGCCTCCCGGGTGGGCCGCCGGGTCCTGGAACTGCTGCGGCCCTTCGAGCTGTCGGTGAGCCTCCACGACCCCTACGTCGACGCCGCCCAGGCCGCGGAACTGGGCGCGGTCCCGCTGGGCCTCGACGAGTTGCTGCGCACCAGTGACATCGTCAGCGTGCACGCCCCCGACACCCCGCAGACCCATCACATGCTCAACCGCGAGCGGCTGGCGCTCATCCCCGACGGCGGCGTCCTCATCAACACCTCACGGGGCGCCCTCGTCGACCACACCGCGCTCACCGAGGAACTGGTGAACGGCCGGCTCAGCGCGATCCTGGACGTCACCGACCCCGAGCCGCTGCCCGCGGACTCCCCGCTCTACCGCCTTCCGAACGTGTTCCTCACGCCGCACATCGCCGGCTCCCTCGGCAACGAACTGGCCCGCCTCGGCGGCACGGTGGTGACGGAACTGGAACGCCTGACGACGGGGCTGCCGCCTGCCCACCCGGTCCACCGGGCCGAACTGGCGATCAGCGCCTGAGGACTTCGACGCCCACCCGCCGGCCGAGGACGCCGCCCGCCCGCCCGGGCTCCCGCAACGCCGATCCCGTCGCACCCCACCCCACCCCAGCCCGTCCCTCTTCCCTCGGAGACACCCTTGAACACCATTCAGGCCGGACCGGTCCACCCCTCCCCACGTGCCGTCTCACCCCTGCGTCCCGCCTCCGCGGCCCGCATCGAGGGCGGCTTCTGGGCCGAACGTCGCCGGGTCAACGCCCGGATCTCCCTCGCCGAGGGCCCGGGGCGGCTGGAGCAGGCCGGCAACCTGGCCAACTTCCGTGCCGCCGCGGCCCCGCGCACCGACGGCGCGGACACCCCGTCCGGCACCGGCTTCTCCGGCGACTTCCAGTTCCAGGACTCCGACGTCTACAAGTGGCTGGAAGCCGCCTGCTGGCAGCTCGCGGACACTCCCGACGAGACACTCGCCACCGAGGTCGAAGCCATCGTCGAGCTGATCGCCGCCGCCCAGCGCGAGGACGGCTACCTCCAGACGTACTACCAGCTCGGCGGCGGCATTCCCTGGACCGAGCCGGGCTGGGGACACGAGCTGTACTGCGCGGGACATCTGATCCAGGCCGCCGTGGCGCACCACCGGGCCACCGGTTCCGACCGGCTGCTCGCCGTGGCCCGCCGGCTCGCGGACCACATCGACTCCGTCTTCGGCCCTGGCAAGCAGGTGGACACCGTCTGTGGCCATCCCGAGGTGGAGACCGCCCTCGTCGAACTCCACCGGACGACCGACGAGAAGCGGTACCTGGACCTCGCCCGCTACTTCCTGGAACGCCGCGGTCACGGCACCCTCTCCTCCGGCGCCGACCGGGGCCACGACCGCGACCCGGGGCCCGAGTACTGGCAGGACCACACGCCGGTCCGCGCGGCGGACGAGGTCACCGGCCACGCCGTACGCCAGCTCTACCTCCTCGCCGGAGCCGCCGACCTGGCCGCGGAGACCGGCGACACGGAACTCCGCACGGCGCTGGAGCGGCTGTGGCGGGACATGGTCACGACCAAGACCTACCTCACCGGCGCCGTCGGCTCCCGGCACGACTGGGAGGCCTTCGGCGACGCCCACGAACTGCCGGCCGACCGCGCCTACGCCGAGACCTGCGCCGCCATCGCCTCCGTCCACTTCTCCTGGCGCATGGCCCTGCTCACCGGCGAGGCCCGCTACTCCGACCTCGTCGAGCGCACCCTGTTCAACGGCTTCCTGGCCGGCGCCGGTCTCGACGGCCGCACCTGGCTGTACGTCAACCCGCTTCATCGGCGGGCCCGTTCACACGAACGCCCCGGCGACCAGACCGCCCACCGCACCCCCTGGTTCCGCTGCGCGTGCTGCCCGCCCAACGTCATGCGCCTGCTCGCCGGGCTCCCGCACTACCTGGCCACAGCCGACGACAGCGGTCTGCAACTGCACCAGTACGCCACGGGCGTCTACGGCGGCGACGGCCTCACCGTACGGGTGACGACGGAGTATCCGTGGGAGGGCACGGTGACCGTCACCGTGGACGAGGCTCCCACCGCCCTGCCGCGCACGCTCTCCCTACGCCTGCCGGCGTGGTGCGCCGACCACACCCTGACCGTGAACGGCACCACCGTCGAAGACGGGGCCGACTCCGGCTGGCTGCGCATCACCCGCGCGTTCACCCCCGGCGACACCGTCCGCCTCGACCTCGCGATGCCGGCCCGGCTCACCGTCCCTTCCTCACGCGTCGACGCCGTCCGGGGCTGCGCCGCCGTCGAACGCGGTCCGCTGGTCTACTGCCTGGAGCAGACCGACCAACCGGGGCGCCTGGACCCGGACACGATCGCTGTGCCGCCGGACACGCCACTGACCGTGCGCAGCCGCCCCGAACTGCTCGGCGGGGTGCGAACGGTGAGCGTCGCGGGGAACCGGCTCCGCGCCGACGATACGTCCGGCGACTGGCCCTACCTGCCGTACACGTCGGCGACTTCCGGCGAACCCCACGAGAGCGTCGAGCTGACGGCGGTGCCGTACTACGCCTGGGCCAACCGCGAGCCGGGCGCCATGCGGGTCTGGCTGCCGCTGGCCGCCCGCGGGTAGACGTCGGCGCGGTCAACATGCCCGCAGTAATCGTTTACCAAGATTCGGGAACCGGTCGCACCCTTCTGTGTCCGCGAGGATGCTCAGTGCAGTAACGTCAAGGTGTGACAGCGAACGGAAACGGTTCTCCCCCAACGCCCGCCTCCCAGGCTTCTAGGCGTCGGCGCAAGAACCAGGCAGGTGAAGAGCGCCCCAGCACGATTCGCGATGTCGCCGAACGGGCGGGGGTGTCGGTAGCAACCGTTTCCAGGGCCCTGGCCGGCAACTATCCCGTGTCGGCCGCCACCCGGGAGCGCATCATGGCTGCCGTGGAGTCGCTGCACTACGTGGTGAACGTCCACGCCAAAGCCCTCTCCGGTCGGGTGGCCGGTCCCGTCGCACTGGTCCTGCGGGACATCACCGGGCCGTCGCTGGCCCATGTCGCCGCCGGGGTCGAGCAGGAGGCGGCCCTGCGGGGCCGGCTGAGCCTGGTCTGCGCCACTCACGGAGACACTGCCCGCGAGGACGACCTGGTGCAGTTGATGCGCGAGCAGCACGCGGCCGCGGTGGTCCTCGTCGGCGGGGCAGTGCAGGACGAGGTCTACTTCCAGCGCATGACCGAGTACGCGCGCGCCCTGGACGCCGCCGGGTCACGTCTGGTCCTGGTCGGCCGCCCGCCCCTGCCCGGGCATCACCCAGTCACCGTCGTGGACTACGACAACCGCGGAGGCGCCTTCCAGGCCGCAGACCATCTGTTCGTCCAAGGCCACCGGCGCGTCCTCTTCCTGGGCGGCGACCCACAACTCAGTACGGGGGCGCAACGGAGGGAGGGCTACCTCCACGCCCTGCGCGCGCACGGCGTGGAGTACGCGGAAGAACTGGACGTCCCCGGTCCGTACACCCGCGTCTCCGGCTACCAGCGCACGAGGGACGCGCTGAAGGCGGGGGTCGATTTCACGGGCGTCCTCGCGGGGACGGACATGGTGGCCCTCGGTGCGTTGGCCGCGCTCCGCGACGCCGGCCTGAACGTCCCCCGGGACATCTCCCTGGTGGGCTTCGACGACGTCCCCTTCGCCTCGGACCTGACCCCGTCGCTCACGTCGGTCCGGGTGCCGTACGAGGATCTCGGCAGAACAGCGGTCCGGCTCGCCCTGGAGCACAGCGAACGCATCAGCGGCGACGACCATGTCGTCCTCAGTACGCAACTGGTGATCCGTCAGTCCGTACGCCGCCCCCGTCCGTAAGGCCGTTGAGACTCCTCGTCCGTTCGGTCGGGAACCCTGGACGGCGGGAACAACTCCGCAGATCCCGCCCTGGGTCACTCCGCCCCCGCCAGGGCAATATCACCCAGTCCCGCAGTCCTCTTGGCAACCTCCCACTTCGTTCATACCGACTTCCACTCCAGAAAGAGGCCCGCAGCGGTGTACTCCCGCAGCCCGGACCACCACCCATCCACAATAGCGAGGGCAACGACCAACGCAGCACTTCGTGCGCAAGTCGCAGCCGGGGCGAGTGCAAACCCTCCGTCAACGCATTGGGTGCCCGTGTCTCCAGCCTGCCGGTGGCCCTTCGTCCTCTCACCCGGCGGAGGAGTTGGACAGCACGCGACGCAGACGCCCGGCGCACCCTGTCGTGAGCGCGCCGGGCGTCTATCCCCCGTTTGACCGTAGACGAGAAACTACTTGACGTCAGGCGACCGTCACGTCCACGGGATCCGATTCGGTCGATCCCCTCGCGTTGGTAAGGACGACCTTCAGGCTGTGCTTGCCCTTCGGAACCCCGGACAGAGCTACCTGAGGCGACTGTGCGTTCGGCGAATCGGCGGCCAGCTGGCCCTCACCGACGACTGCCCCGTCGAGGTAGAAGGTGTACGAGGTGGCGTTGGTGCCCCACCACAGGTTCGCGGTGGCGGTGAAGGTGCCGTCCTTGTCCCAGTTGTCGTGGCTGACCACGGGCTTGCCCGGGGCGGCATCCGTGACCGTGACAGTCGTGGTGTTCGTGGACGTGGTGCCCTTCGAGTTGATCAGTTCGGCCCGGTACGCGTAGGTGCCGTTGGGCCTGTCCTTGAATTCGGTCACGACTGACTGCGAGGTGCCGCTGACTGTCGTGGGCACCCGCGCGGCGACGAGCTTGTCGTTCTCGTAAAGACGGAAGAAGCTGCCTGGCGTGCCGTGCCAAAGGTTCATCTTCACGCTGTAGTTGCCGTCATGGAGGCCGTGGGTCCACCCGCTGGTGTTCGACAGGGTGCCGGCGCCAGCAGCCGAGGAAGCGGAGACGAAGTTCCGCAGAGCGTCGCGCGTGGCGTAGTACGCGGGCTTGGGGTTGTACTCCTCGTCGAACATGAGGGGCTTCGCGCCCGGCAGCCACGTGTAGGCGTGCTTGTCGGTGAAGCCCCAGAAGCTGATGTCCCGGATTCCGGCCGCCAGCGCCTCGGCCATGACGTCCCCGTAGATCTGCGTCTGCTGATCCACGTCGTAGGTGTGCACGTCGAGTTCGGTGATCGCGACTTCGAGTCCGAGCTTCTGGTAGGACTTCGTCATCTCTGTGATGACTCCGGGCTCGGGACCCGCCTGTGTCTCGTGCATCTCGAAGCCCACCCCGTCGATGGGCACACCGTCGGCGACCATGCCGGCCACTAGGTCGTAGAGCTCCTGGCGCTTCGCCGGGTAGAACTCCACCAACGCCTCGTTGATGAACAGCTTCGCCTCGGGGTCAGCGGCGTGCGCGATCCGGAACGCTTCCGCGATGTAGTCCTCGCCGAGCACCTCGTAGAAGTGGTTCGGCGCGAGGCCGGTGCCGCCGAAGGTGGAGAACGGCTCGGTCATCACGTCCCACCGGTCCATCTTTCCGGCGTAGCGGTCCATGATCGTGTTGAAGTGAGTCTTCATGACCGCGCGCAACTCGTCCGGGTCGGTGACGTCGGTCACGTATTCCGGGTTGCAGCACTGGGAGATGAGCCCGTGTCCCTTGACTACCATGTCGTTGTCTTCAACGAAGTCGACGAGCCGGTCGAGGCCCCCGAACTCGAAGTCGCCCTCCGTGGGCTGGACGAATTTCCACTTCAGCTCGTTCTCGGGAGACAAGCTGTTGAACTGTTCCGCCAGCACCTCGCCGAACTTCGGTTCGTCGAGATAGGTGGGGTTGGTCGCCCCCGAGCCGATGAGGATTCCCTCCTTCGCTGCCAGTTCGCGGAGGGTCGCGTCTGAATCAGCTGAGGCGCCGGTGGTGGGGAGGGCCACGGTCAAGAGCCCTATGGTGACAGTTGCGAGCGCCGCGCCGATGCGGTGCATTCTCATTGAATGGTGTCTCGCTTTCCTGTTGAAGGATGGTCCGAGGGCACGCTGCGGTATCCGGACGACGTGGACCGTACGCTGTCTCCCGGCGGCCCACGAACGCGGCTCGGCCCGAGACCGCCTCTGCGGGTGTGCAGAATGCGGAAATTGAGGGTGGTCGCTCAGCGGCCGGCGAGGGCCGGGACGACCTTCGTGGCACACAATTCCGCGAACCAGTGCGCGCTCAGTTTCGGAATGCGCTCGTGGGTGTCGTAGTCGACCCGGATGATGCCGAACCGCGGGCCGTATCCCATGACCCATTCGAAGTTGTCGAGCAGCGACCACACGAGGTACCCGACAACGCGGGCGCCCCTCTCGCGAGCACGATGAGCCGCCGTGACGTGATCGATGAGGAACTGTGTTCGGTCGCGGTCGACGACCACGCGCCGGCCACCCGAGTCGTCGACCACGTCCTCGAAGGCCGCGCCGTTCTCCATCACCATGATCGGCAGTTCGGGGAACTCCTTGGAAAGGGCGACCAGATGATCCTCGAGGCCTCGTGGTTCGATCCCCCAGTCCATCACCGTTCGCGCCAGCTCGTCGCGGCGGACGAACTCGATGCGCTCCGAGCCCGGGAAGGGCGTGCCGCCGGAGCTTTCGGCGCTGGGGTCGAAGTCCTGATTCAGACGTACGTGCATGACCTCGTAGTAGTTGACGCCGAGCAGGTCGATGGGCTGGTGGCAGATCTCCAAGTCGCCCGGCAGAACGAAGCTCCAGTCGGTGAAAGCCCGGGTGTCTTGCAGCAGATCGGCCGGATAGTTCCCGCGGAGCATGGGCCCTGTGAACACGCGGTTGGCCACAGCGTCGAACCGACGCGCGGCTTCGGCGTCCTCGGGGGTCTCGGCTTCGATGCGGAAGATGTTGAGCACCACGGAAATCTGTGCTTCGGCATTGGTCACGGTGCGCCGCAGTGCTGCCACCGCGAGTCCGTGGGAAAGGTTGAGGTGGTGCGCAGCCTTGAGCGCATCTGCATGGCTCTTACCGCCAGGCGCGAACACGCCATTGCCGTACCCGGCGAAGGAGTTGTTCCACGGCTCGTTGTGGGTTGACCAGACGGCGACCCGGTCCCCGAGGGCCGCCCCCACGATCTCCGCGTACTTCTCGAAGGCGAATGCGGTTTCCCGCCCTCGCCAGCCGCCGTAGCGATCCTCCAATGCCTGCGGGAGGTCCCAGTGGTTGAGCGTCACGATCGGCTTGATGCCGCGTGCGAGCAGTCCGTCGACGAGGCGCGAGTAGAACTCCAGACCCTCCGGATTCGCTTCGCCCTCGCCCGTGGGCATCACGCGCGGCCAGGAGATGGAGAACCGGTAGGCGTCGAGGTGGAGCGAGGCCATCAGGTCGAGATCGACCTCGACGCGGTGATAGTGGTCCGCGGCGACGTCCCCGGTCGCCCCCTCAGCAGTCTTCCCCGGGGCGTGGCTGAACGTGTCCCAGATGGACGAGCCTCGACCGCCCTCCCTCGCGCCACCCTCGATCTGGTACGCGGCGGTCGCGGCGCCGAGGATGAAGTCGGGCGGGAACGCCAAGTGCCCGCGGTCGATGGAGTCGCGATACATGGATCAGCCTCTCTGGTGACGTGGCGCCAAAACCTATCACCTGAACTGTTATCGGCACAGGGTTGCGTCAAGGCGAACTGCGACTTCACATTCGCGATGACTTCCGCTGCCGAACATCCACGTTGACCTGAGGGGAAGACGGCGATCGACTCACGATGGGCGTGCTTCTGCAGGGATCGACCAATCGGCGCACTTCGGACCAAGCCGTTTCGCCGTCACGGCAGTTGCGGGTGCGTACGGCAACGACGGCAGCCGACGAGGCGCTTGCCAACGCTGACCAGCGCAGGGCTGCCTGAACGCCACAGGTCCTGACCGACCATGGCCGGTGTCGGTGCGGTCCCTGGGCTGGTGCCGTCAGGCAGAGCGCCCCAGGTCGGGCGTAAGGTGGCCGTCGGGTTGCGGCTGGACGGCTCCGGCAGCCGGCGCTTGGAGGGTCTCGGTGGTGCGTCGCGGGTGACGAGCGCGGATGTCGCGCGGGAGTCAGGCGTGTCGCGGTCAACGGTGAGCTTCGTACTCAACTACGTGCCGAAACAGACCATCCCGGAAGCGACGCGACAGAAGGTTCTGGCGGCTGCCGAGCGGTTGGGTTACACCCCGAACGGGCCCACGCAGGCACTGTCGCGAGGACGCGGCAGCACTGTGCTGCTGCGCCTGCCGGACTTTCCGCCCAGCTCGATCGTCGCCGAGCTCGATCGGGGATTGGCCTCGCAAGGATTGATGCTGGTGACCCATACGGCCAGCCCGGGCCGCCAGCCGGCTCTATCGCTGGCCGCCCCGGTCGCGGTACCGGGACTGACCCCCTTCGACGCAAGGCAAGTCGTCGCATTTCAGGCACGCGGCGCCCGGGTGGTACTGCCAGGACCCGACGACCCGCCGCCTCCCCGTGACGACGCGGGCCGCGTCGTCGGCGCGGCCCAGGCGACCCACTTGGCCTGGCGCGGCACCGTCCGCATCGGCTACGTCCACCCCGCCGATCCCCGGCTCGGACCGATGTCCGACCGGCGCCACGCGGGCGCCGACGAAACAGCGCGCCGGCTCGGCCTGCCTATGGTGCCCTCGCGTCGCATGCCCGACGACGGGGACTTCACGCCGATACTGCGCAGTTGGCCGGCACAAGCGCCCGTCACCGCGATCGCCGCGTTCAACGACGACGTCGCCCTGGCGATCTTGAACGCCGCGTGGGTTCTGGGCGTGGAAGTTCCCTCCGAGCCGGCCGTGATCGGCGCGGACGACATCGCGGCCGCCCGGTACGCCTGCCCACCGCTGACTACGATCCGCGGCTCCAACAAGCCCTTTGGGGCCATGCTGGCCGGGTGGGTTCTGCAGCGGCTCGACGCCGGCGGAGTCGCGCCCCCCAGCTCGGACGAACCTCCGGTGTGGACACCGGACATCGTGGCCCGAGCGTCCGCCTGACCGGTTCTCCAATGTCGGAGTCTGCAGCCAAGGAGCCCTCACGGGTGCGGCCACCGTGGCCGTCATACCCGGCGCCACAGAGCCGAAGGTCAAGGCAGTTGTGCTCTTCGGCAACCCCATCCGCGGGTTCCCGACCTACCGTCAGGTGACCGGCACCTACCAGGCACGCACGCTCGACGACTGCGCGACCGGCGACCCGATCTGTGGCGGCGGGACGGACTCCGCCGCCCACGGCGCCTACTCCCAACCGCAACACAACGACTCCGCCGCGGAGTTCATTGCGGCACGCATGTGACGCAACGTCCACAGTCCGACAACGGATGCGAGTCATGAGCACCGCTGAGACCGCCGCCTGACGGCCGCTTGCGCCTCCGGCTTCGCGCGCGAGCGGAGCCGGAGGTCTTCATCAACCCGGCGGACCGTGAACGACGCTCAGTCGGAGTCGTCGTCGCGGCGGTTGGAGTCGTCCGAAGCCGCCTGCTGCACCCAGTGCGCCCGAGCAGCAGCCACGAGCCGCCAGAAGGCGTCGATGGCCTCGACGACATCCAGGTCGTCCCGGTATCGCCGCTGGATCTGGAGCCCGTCCTGCAGGGCGGTCCCCAGCGTGGCGATCATCTCCGGGCTGATCCCCATCGGGGCACCTTCGGGCGCCTCAGGGCCGGGGTCGAGCGTGAGTGTCTGGGCTGCCTGGTAGTGCTCGACGAAGTACGGGTGCGCCGGATGATCGCGATCAATCGCCTCGGCCGAGAGGATGATGTACAGGGACGTCAGTCCCTCGTGCTCCGCGGAGTGACGCGCGACCTCGCGGGACCGCGTAGCGACATCGGTGGCGTGCTGCTCCGACAGGTAGTCGGCAACGGACGTATCGCGCAAGTTGAGCACTTCGACCAGGAGTTCTTCCTTGTCGGCGAAGTGGTGGAGAAGCCCTGTCTGTGTCAGGCGCATCCGCCTGGCGAGCTCACGCATCGACGAGTGTGCGTATCCGGATTCAGCAAAGAGCTCGGCTGCAGCGGCGACGATCTCCCGGCGGCGCTGGAGCCCCTTGCGATAGGGCCCCCGAGGCCCGGTGCTTTCCGCCATGCCTTCAACATACAGCGACGCGGCGGCCCGTTTGACCTGGGTGTGGGCGTGACGATGAAAACTCCACGAAAACTTGTC
The DNA here is from genome assembly GCF_020010925.1 of Streptomyces griseiscabiei. NCBI lineage: Bacteria > Bacillati > Actinomycetota > Actinomycetes > Kitasatosporales > Streptomycetaceae > Streptomyces > Streptomyces griseiscabiei. Next base: position 2,593,617 of record NZ_JAGJBZ010000001.1, read on the forward strand.
AGGTGAACTGTGTTACGTGATACTGACGGCCACCGCCACTCCGAGACGACATCTCAGCCGGGGACGCAGCGGCATACACGACGTTCGGGTGACGGGGTTCGCGCACGTCTCAGGAGCGTGGTGCGGCCGGGGGGGGCGGCTCCTTGCCGCCGCAACATCGCGGCACACCGCCTGGAAATAAGGAGTACAGATGCGATCCATTCGAAGGTCCCTCGCTGTGCTTGCAGCGGTCGCATTGACCGCCGTCACCGCCGGGTGCGGATCCAGCGACGAGGGCGATGCCGGCGGCAAGATCACCCTCAACGTCTCGACGTTCAGCGAGTGGGGTTACAGCGGCCTGCTGAAGGAGTACCAGAAGCTCCACCCCGACATCACGATCAAGCACAACCGCTTCGCCACGAGTGATGAGGCCAAGGAGCAGTTCCAGACCGCGCTCGGCGCGGGCTCGGGTCTCGCCGATGTCATCGGTGTCGACAACAGCTGGATGCCGCAGATCCTCAAGTACCCGGACAACTTCGTGGATCTCTCCTCACCGAAGGTCGAGGGCCGCTGGCTGGACTGGACAACGAAGATCGCCACCACGGACGACGGCAAGCTGCTCGGATACGCGACGGACCTGGGACCGCAGACGATCGCCTACCGCGCCGACCTGTTCAAGGAGGCCGGTCTGCCGAACGACCGCGAGGAGGTCGCCAAGCTCTTCGGTGGCGACAACGCGACATGGGACGACTTCTTCGCCGTCGGCGAGAAGTTCAAGGCCGCCAAGACAGGTCCGGCGTTCTACGATGCGTCGGCCTCGGTGGCGACCGGCTGGACCGACCAGTACGAGGTGCTCTGGGAGGACCCCAAGAACGGCGAGATCATCGCCGGCGAGAACAAGGACCTCCGGAACATCTACGACACCGTGATGTCGCATGAGGGCCTGTCCGCAGACCTCGCGCGGTTCAGTGAGGACTGGGTCAGCGCATTCCAGAAGGACAAGTTCGCGGTGATGCTCGCGCCTTCGTGGATGCTCGGCGTCATCAAGGGCAATTCGGCCGGGGTCAAGGGCTGGGATATCGCCGACGTCTTCCCCAACGGCGGTGTCAACAGCGGCGGTTCGTACCTCAGCGTGCCGAAGCAGTCCAAGCACCCCGAGGAGGCGCAGGCGCTGGCGGAGTGGCTCACCGCCCCGGAGCAGCAGATGAAGGCGTTCAAGGCGTCGGGCAACTTCCCCAGCCAGGTCGAGGCCCAGAAGAGCCCTGAGATGCAGAAGGTGACCGAACCCTTCTTCAACGATGCGCCCGTAGGAAAGGTCCTCGCCGAGCGCGCGTCGAACATCAGCGTGGTCCCGTACAAGGGTGACAACTACTTCGCGATCACAGCGGCATTCAACGACGCGGTCAACCGTGTCTCGGTCGACAAGACCCACTCCGCCAAGGAGTCATGGGACATGTTCGTCGAGGGACTGGACTCGCTGAAGTGATCGGTTCGTCCGCGCGCTCGGGGGCGCCCTCCGCGGACGGCGCCCCCGATTCACCATCGGAGGAAGAGCGCATGGTCCGTCCGGCAGGGAGCGCGTCACCCCGTGGTGATGCCTCACCTCCACACACGCCCTCGCCCTGGCATCAGCGTCTGGGCCGCTGGGACATGAAGGCGTCGCCGTACGCCTATATCTCCCCGTTCTTCATCCTGTTCGGGATCGTCGGCCTGTTCCCGCTGCTGTACACCGCCTACGTCTCGCTGCACGACTGGGACCTCATCGGTGGGCAGAGCGAATTCGTCGGGCTCGACAACTTCACCTTTATCCTCGACCAGCCGGTCTTCTGGGATGCGATGGGCAACACCGTCAGCATCTTCCTGCTCTCGACGGTCCCCCAGATTCTGATCGCCCTCGTACTTGCCAGCCTCCTGCACGCGAACATTCGTGCGCGCACCTTCTGGCGGATGGGGGTACTGCTGCCGTACGTGATCGCTCCGGTCGCCGTGACGCTGATCTTCTCGCGCATGTTCGCGGACCAGTCCGGTCTGGTGAACGCGCTTCTCGAGCAGCTGGGCATGGATCCGATCGGATGGCACCGGGACAGCCTTCCGGCGCACATCGTCATCGCAAACATGGTCAACTTCCGGTGGACCGGCTTCAACACCCTCGTGCTGCTTGCGGCGATGCAGGCGATCTCCCGTGACCTGTACGAGGCGGCGATCCTCGACGGCGCGGGGCGGATTCGACAGTTCTTCTCCGTCACGGTGCCGTCCGTGCGTCCGACGCTCATCTTCGTCGTGATCACGTCCACGATCGGCGGGCTGCAGATCTTTGACGAGCCGCGTCTGTACGACACGCAAGGGCTCGGCGGCAGTTCAGGGCAGTGGAAGACGATCACTCTGTACCTGTACGAACTCGGCTGGAACCAGCAGCGACTGGGCCGTGCAGCGGCCGTCGCGTGGCTGCTCTTCCTGCTGATCATCGCATTCGCTCTGGTCAGCAACTGGCTGTCGCGCCGCATCGCTTCCGGAGACGACGCCACGGCCGGCTCCCGGCAGACGCGCCGTGCCGCCCGACGCAGCGCACCGAGCGCAGCAGCTCGTACGCCCGACTCCTCCGCACCGTCCGGTGCCACGCCCGGGAGCAGCACGTGACCCCTCCTTCCATCCCATACATCGAGCAGACGTCCGGTCGTGGAGCCGCCCGTGCGGCGCGCCGTCGGCGTGGACGGAACGACGGCGCTGTGCGCCGACCGGGAAAGACGACCTACGTCATCCTCACTCTGGTCGCGCTCATTTCGATCTTCCCGCTCTACTACGCGCTCCTGCTCGCGTCCTCGACGTCGGCAGAGGTCGCGCAGAACCCGATCCCCTCGCCGATCCCGGGCGGGCAGCTGGCCGACAATCTCACGCGGGTCTTCGAGTCGGACATCGACCTGCCGCGCGCGGTCTGGAACTCGGTCTTCGTCTCGGTGACAACGGCCCTCGCCGTCGTGTTGGTGTCCACGTTGGCCGGCTTCGCCTTCTCGAAGCTCCGGTTCAAGGGACGTGCCGGCCTCCTCACATTCGTGGTGGGCACCATGGCGGTACCCACTCAGCTCGGGGTCGTGCCGTTGTTCATCGTCATGCGCGAGATGGGCCTGACGGGAAGCCTCTGGGCGGTCATCATCCCCGGTATCGCCTCCGCCTTCGGCGTGTTCTGGATGACGCAGTACCTCCAGTCGGCGCTGCCCTATGAGCTCATCGAGGCAGCCCGCATCGACGGGGCATCAACGTTCCGGATCTTCCGCTCCATCGTGCTGCCGGCCGCCAGGCCCGCGGCCGCCATGCTGGGCCTGTTCACCTTCATCGGGGCGTGGACCCAGTACTTCTGGCCGTCGATCGTGCTCGGCACGACCAATCCGACACTCCCCGTCGCGCTGCAACTGCTGCAGGCCGGGTTCTTCAAGGACATCCCCCTCATCATGACCGGCGTTCTCGTGTCCGTGGTGCCGCTTCTCGTGCTGTTCGCCGTACTCGGCAGGCAGTTGGTCGCAGGCGTCATGCAGGGAGCCGTCAAGGGGTGACCCGCCCGCACCGCACTGCCGGACCGGGACATGTGCCGGTGCACTGACACGGTGCACGGCCCCGACCGCCCCGAGGGGGCCTGCACCCAGGCCCCGGGAACGAAATCGAGAGGAACTCCCACCACTCATGCCTGCGACGACTGCATCGGGCAGTACCACCTTCCGCGATCTCAACGGCAACGGGCGCATGGAGCCCTACGAGAACCCGCGGCTCAGCGCCGAGGAACGCACGGAAGATCTGTTGACCCGGCTCTCGCTCGAAGAGAAAGTCGGTCTGCTCTTCCACACAGTCATCGAGATGGGCCCGGGAGGCACCGTCCTCGAAGAGCCCGGTGCGATCAGCAAGTCACCCACCAGCGAGGTGATCCTGGGCAGGGGGATCAGCCACTTCAACACGCACCGAATCGAAGACCCTCGGGCAGCCGCACGGTGGCACAACGCGATCCAGCGGCTCGCAGAGAAGACCCCGCACGGCATCCCGGTCACGATTTCCAGCGACCCTCGACACGGATTCCTGGAGAACATCGGGGCTTCCTTCACTGCAGGTCCGTTCTCGCAGTGGCCCGACGCCCTCGGCCTTGCGGCACTGCGCGACCCGGACACCGTGCGCGAGTTCGCGCGCCGGGTGCGCGAGGAGTACCGCGCCGTCGGCATCCGCATGGCACTGCATCCTCAGGTCGACCTCGCCAGCGAACCCCGCTGGGCACGCCAACTCCAGACGTTCGGCGCCGACACCGATCTCGTGGTCGCCTACACGCGCGCGTACCTCGAAGGTTTCCAGGGCGCGGCGCTCGACTCAACGAGCATCGCCTGCGTCACCAAGCACTTCCCCGGCGGCGGCGCGCAGCTGGACGGCGAGGATGCGCACTTCCCGTACGGTCGCGAGCAGGTCTACCCGGGTGGTGCGTTCGAGGAGCACCTCCGTCCGTTCGTCACCGCCGTCGAGCACGGCACCGCCGCGGTCATGCCCTACTACGGCATGCCGGTCGGTCTTGAGATCGACGGCGAACCGATCGAGGAGGTCGGGTTCGGGTACAACAAGCAGATCCTCACCGGGCTGCTGCGCGAGCGGCTGGGCTTCGACGGGCTGATCGTCACGGACTGGGAGCTGGTGAACGACAACCACGTCGGGGACCAGGTCCTGCCCGCACGCGCGTGGGGGGTTGAAGAGCTCGACGCCCGCGAGCGCATGGTCAAGATCCTCAATGCCGGCGCGGACCAGTTCGGCGGTGAACAGTGCACGGATCTCCTGCTTGAGCTCGTACGGGATGGCGTCGTCCCGGAGAGCAGGATCGACGAGTCGGCGCGCCGCGTCCTGCTGATCAAGTTCCGGCTCGGTCTGTTCGACAACCCTTTCATCGACGAAGATGCCGCCGTGGCCGTTGTGGGCAACGCCGAGACCCGGCGGGTCGCCCTGGAGACACAGTCCCGTTCCGTCACCGTCCTGAAGAACTCCGTGGTCGAAGGAAGGCCAGTGCTTCCGCTCGCCGTGGGCGCGCGCTTGTACGCGGAGGGGATCGATCCGGAGGTCCTCGGCCGGGAGTTCACCCCCGTGACGACGCCGCAGGAGGCAGAACTGGCCATCGTGCGCATCGACGCACCGTTCGAGCCGCGGGACGACCTGTTCCTGGAGTCGTATTTCCACCAGGGGTCTCTTGACCTGCCCCCCGGCCTCGTACACCGACTGCGTAGGATCGCCCACTACGCCCCGCTGATCGTGGATGTCGCCTTGGACCGCCCGGCCATCCTCACGCCGCTCGTCGACGCGCTCGCCGGACTGACCGTCACCTTCGGTGTCTCGGATGACGCTCTGCTCACCGCCCTCACCGGCCGCATCGCTCCGGAGGGCAAACTTCCCGTCGAGCTTCCGCGGTCGATGCAGGCCGTACGAGAGTCCGCGCCGGACGCGCTGGCGGACACCGCCGACCCGCTGTTCCCCCTGGGATCGGGGCTGGAGATCTGATGTCCCGTTCGTGGAACCCGCACTCGCACAGAAGGATCACGTCATGACCGACGCACGTTCCCGCGCCATCGAGTTGCTCGGTCGCATGACCCTGCACGAAAAGGTCGCGCAGCTGACGTCGCTGATCCCGACAATGCTCTTCGACGCCAAAGGCATCCGCCCGGACGTCGCCGCGGCCAAGCTGGCGAATGGCATCGGCTACATCGAACCGCACATGGGGGGCTTTCCGGCGAACGCGGCCGAACTCGCCCGGCTCAACAACGCGGTACAGCGCCACCTGGTCGAGAACACCCGCCTGGGCATTCCCGCGATCATGCACATCGAGGCGCTGAACGGTGTGAACGCCCCCACCTTCACATCCTTCCCCACCGCGATCGCCCTCGCGGCCACCTGGGACACCACCGGGGTGGGCGAGATGGCCGCACTGACCCGTCGGCAGATGCGATCCGTGGGCCTGCACCACGCCCTGTCGCCGCTGCTCGACATCGCCCGCGACGCGCGATGGGGCCGAGTTCACGAGACGTACGGCGAGGATCCATACCTGGTCAGCGCGCTGGGAGTGTCCTTCGTACGCAATCTTCAAGGCGAGTCGCTGCTGGACGGGGTCATCGCCACCGGCAAGCACTTCCTCGGCTACGCAATGAGTGAGGCCGGTCTCAACATGGCGACCGTGCCGATGGGAGCGCGCGAGCTGCGGGAGGTGTACGCGCGCCCCTTCGCCGCCGCCATCCAGCTCGCGGGACTGGGCTCGATCATGAACTCGCTCGCCGACTGGGACGGAGTGCCCGCTGCCGCCGACCCTCGGGTGTTCCGCAAGATGTTGCGCGACCAACTCGGGTTCAACGGCACCGTCGTGTCGGACTGGCTGTCGATCGAGAACCTCGTGACCCATCATCGCGCCGCGCGCGATGCACGCGAAGCGGGCGTGCTCGGCATGCGGGCCGGCATCGACGTGGAAATGCCCGAGCCGTTCGGCTACGGCGACAACCTCGTCGAGGCCGTCCGCGACGGCGAGATTCCCGAAACGACCGTCGACGAGTCGGTCCTCCGCGTACTGACGCACAAGTTCCAACTGGGCCTGTTCGAGAACCCCTACGTGGAAACCGACCCGGTGGAGATCATGTCCGTGGCGCAGGAGGGCCGCGACCTCTCCCTGCGTCTTGCGCGCGAGTCCGTCACGCTCCTCAAGAACGACGACGGGGTGCTCCCACTCAGCGGCGCCCCGCGCATCGCGGTCGTCGGACCTCATGCCGAGGCTGTGGGCACGGCCTTCGCCCCGTACACCTTCCCCTCCTTCATCGAGCTGACCCGAGCACTGCTGAACGGCAAGACGAGTTCCATGGTCGGTGTCGAAAACCTCGACTCCTTCGGCCCCGACGACGCCTACGTGCACGAGGAGATCGGCGACCTGCTCGCCATGAGCGAGGACGAGTTCGCGAGGTCGCGCTACGAAGCGGTCTCCCTGGCGGACGCCCTCCAAGCCGCGCTACCCGACTCCGAAATCCTCGTCGCAACTGGATGCGGAGTCACCGACGGGGCCGAGGGGATCGGCGCGGCAGTCGACGTCGCGCGTGATGCGGATGTCGTGGTCCTGGCACTGGGCGGCGTGGCGCGATGGTTCTTCGGTGAACGGACGGAGGGTGAGGGTGCGGACACCGCCGATGTGACGCTGCCGGATGTACAGCGTCGGCTCGTGCACGAGATCGCCGCGCTCGGCAAGACGACCGTCGGCGTGATCTTCTCGGGCCGCCCTCTCGCCCTTGGTGACGTCGAGCCCGAGCTCGACGCCATCCTGCTCGGGTACTACGGCTCGCAGTTCGGCACACCTGCCGTCGCGGAGATCCTCAGCGGCACGGCCGAGCCGCAGGGCCGCCTGCCGTACACGATCCCCCGCTCCAGCGGTCAGGTCCCCCTCCATGCGGGCCAGCGGTTCGGCAGCGGATACCGCCGTCGGGAAGGCGATCCGCACGGCGGATACGTGGACGAGTCCGCGGCACCGCTCTACCCGTTCGGGCACGGCCTGACGTATACCGAATTCGTCTACTCCGACCTCCAGCTGAGCAGCACGTCGATCGCACCCGACCGCACCGTCGAGGTCACCGCGACCGTCACGAACACGGGCGACCGCCCAGGCGTAGAACTCATGCAGCTCTACGTCGAGGACGATGCGCCCGGCGTGTCGAGGCCGGCGCTCCAGCTCGCGGGGTTCCATCGCCTCGAACTGCAGCCAGGGGATCAGGCGACGGTGAGATTCGCTCTGGAACTCCCGCTGCTGGCCTACCTGTCCCTGGACGACAGATGGGTCGTGGATCCGGGCCCGATGTGGATCTCGGTCGGCTCGTCGTCGAGTGACCTTCGCCTGCGCGGTCGCCTGGACGTCGTCGGTGACACCGTGGACGTCACGCGACGGAGGGTGTACCTGACCCACTCTGCACGGACCGCTCCTACGACGGGAACGTGACACGCGAGACCGCCGCCCCGCCAGCAGCCCGTGGGGAGCGGACCTGACACCGCTCCCCACGGGCCTTCGCCTGGCCAACTATCCGGCATCGCGCCGCACCCCTGGGACGGCGATGGCTGAGAGCGCCGGCAGCGACCTGGCGCCGTCCGCCGCCCTCGCCCGAAGACACCGCTCAACCGGAAGACATCGATGGGAGCCCCTTGCAACACCACGGCATAGACCAGGCCACGGGCCAGCTGATCGTCGGCGGTACGCCGTACCTGATCCGCGGCATCGAGGTCCACAACTCCACCTCGTCCCACGCCGACTACCTGGAACCCGTGTGGAAGCGGTGTGCGGACGCAGCGGTCAACACCGTTCTTGCACCGGTCAGTTGGGAGCTTGTGGAACCGACGGAGGGAGAGTTCGACTTTCACTTGGTCGACGCCATGCTCTCCGGTGCGCGCGACCACGAGCTCAAGCTGGTGCTTCTCTGGTTCGGCAGCTGGAAGAACGCTTCGTCGAGCTACGTGCCGGCCTGGGTCAAGCTCGATCCGGTCCGTTTTCCGCTGCAGGTCGACGAGGCCGGCGATCCGCTGGACAACCTCAGCCCGTTCTCCACGAACAACCGCGACGCCGACGCGGCCGCTTTCGCGGCCTTCATGGAGCACCTCGCACGCGTCGACGGCCGCGAGAAGACCGTGATCATGGTGCAGGTCGAGAACGAGGTCGGGCTGCTCGGGGCACCGCGCTCCTACGGAGCGGACGCGGCAGCCGCATGGGCGGCTCCCGTTCCGGCAGCCCTTGCGGAAGCACTGCGCAACGGAGCCTCCCCGTACGTCCAGGCCCCGGACGAGCCGTCCACCCCGACGTGGGACCTCCTGACGGGCGACTCCGACCGGAAGGCCGAGTTGTTCATGGCCTGGCACTACGCCTGCTACATCGAGCACGTCGCCGCCGCAGGCCTGGCCCGCTACGACATCCCGCTGTTCGCCAACGCCTGGCTGGACTCGAGCGTGCCGAACGGATCGGAGTCCGCGAACATCGCCGTCGCCGGCGGCAGCGCGCCGGGGGTGTTCCCCAGTGGGGGGCCACTACCGCATGTCAGCGCTGCCTGGAAGCTGGCCGCTCCCTCGCTCGCGTTCCTCGCCCCAGACGTGTACTTCGGCGACTTCGACATCCCGTTCAAGCGCTACGCGGACACGAACACCACCTTGTTCGTGCCCGAGATGCGCGCCGACTGCCACGGGGTCTCGCACAGCTTCCTCGCCATCGGACAGTACGGTGCCATCGGGGTCTCGCCGTTCGGCTTCGACTCCCTCGACGATGACCGCACGGTGGAGCTGCGCCGTATCTATGCGCAGCTCGCGGCGCTGGAGAACGACATCCTTGCCGCACAGCCGCGAGGGCGCGTGCGCGGCTTCCGGGTCCCGGCCTCCAAGGAGGAGACGTTCGCCCTCGGCAAGTACGAGTTCGTGATCAGGGCCTATCCGGAACACGGCAACGGCGAGCGGTTCGGCTATGGGCTCCTGCTGCAGTTCGACGACGACGTGTTCATCGCCGTCGGCGACAACTTCACGGTCTGCCCGCGCTCGCCGGACGGCCGGCCGGTGGCCATCTTGCAGGCGGACGAACTCGTGGCAGGCACGGGCCGGCTCCGTCCGCGAAGGCGCCTCAATGGTGACGAGACGTTGTCCGGCACCGGCATCAGGATCGCGGAGCACCCGGCCCCGATGCACGGTTTCATGGCGACCAGCGGGATCCCGTCAGGGGTGGTGAGGTTCTCGCTGTACTTCCCCGGGGCGCCGAGGGGCACCGCCGCCCCGGACTACTGATGGGTGCCGCCGTCAATACGGATCTCCGTGCCGGAGATGAAGGCGCCGTCGTCGGAGATGAGCGTGGCCACGACTGCTGCCACCACCTCCGGCGACCCGTAGCGCTCCCGGACTGCGGGAGTGAGCTTCGCGAAGAGGCTCCAGTCGGTGTCCTCCGGCACCAGTGACGCGAAGTTCTCGGTCATGGCGCTGACGATGCCGCCAGGGCAGATGTTTACCGCGCGCAAGCCCTGCTTGGCGTACTCCTGGGCGATGCTGTGCGTGAAGGACAGGATCCCGCCCTTGCTGGCGGAGTACGCGGCCAGGAACGGATGGGCGAACTGGGCTGACGTGGAGCTGAAGTTGACCACGACGCCGTTACCCGTCTCCAGCAGCGCGGGCAACGCGGCCCGGGTGACCAGGAACGTGCCCGTGAGGTTCACGGCAAGGACGCGGTTCCACAGCTCGAGCGAGCACTGGTGTGTATGCGCTCCGCGCAGCATGCCGGCGATGTTCACGAGCGCGTCGAGCCCGCCGAGGGTGGCAATCGTTTCACCCACGACGTCGACGACCGCGTCCGCGTCCGCCACGTCCAGCGCCGCGGTGACGAGCCGCTCGCCGGTGCCGGCCTTCGCGGCCAGGCCGGCGGTCCCGCTGAGCCCCTCTTCCTCGATGTCCGTCGCGACGACCGCCGCTCCTTCCTCGAGCAGCCTCAACGTCGTCGAGCGTCCGATGCCCGAAGCGGCTCCGGTGACGAACACGCGTCTGCTGCTGAGTCGTTCCATGAGGTTCCTCCAGGTCTCGACGGTGCGCTTGCCCTGGCCGCGAATCGCCGCCCGCTCATTCCGGGATCGGTACCTGGCGGTACGGCGCGATACGGACCGGCCCCATGAGGCCGTATTGCTGCCGGGGCTTCTCGGCCTGACCCGGGAAGCCTTCCGTGACCCGAAGGCGATTGCGCAGCGGTGTCGCCACCCGGACCGTGATGCTGTTGTCTCCTTGCTTCACGTAGCCACTGAGATCGATCCGCCGGCCGACCTGGTCGGACGGTGGCAGCGTCGTGCCGTTGACCGTCACCTCGAAGGTGTCGGTGACCTGTCCGAGGTCGAGGTAGGCCCCGTCCAACCGCACGAGCCGTACCGTGGTGCGATAGGTGCCGACCCCGGAGACGTCCTCAAGGCCGGGGATGGCGGACCAGGGTGCAAGGCGGTTCAGGTGATGCTCGTGCTCGCTGACTTCGAGCTTGCCGTCCGGGCCTCGGTGCCAGTCCTCGACGGAGAGCTCCCACACGTTCAGCTCCTGGGCTGCCCCGGTGGGAGGAACGGTCACCCTCCGTTCGGAGCCGTCGTCAAGCTTCACGGTGTACGAACCAGCCGTTGAGCCCCGCAGGAGCAGACCGCCACCGGGCGCCGTCACGACCTCTCCGCCCGTGGTGGCGACCACATGACGGGCACTGCCCGGTACGAGAACGATGATGGTGGATTCGCCGGGTGCGAGCCGCACCGGGACTGTGATCCGCCCGCGTTCTGTTCGGTACTGGGCGACTGAGGTGACCGTGCCCGTCCAGGCATCCAGTTCGTAGGGGGTGCCTCGGCCCTCCAGGGCGACCTCCTCGGACACGGCTCTTTCCGAGGAGTTGTGCAGGTGATACAGCGCGCCTCGCGACAGTGTGCGACGCAGGGCGAGCACGGCGGGAGCGACGCGCGTGTCCGCTGCGGGACGGATGCCGAGCACCTCGAAGACGGCGGGCAACCCGCTCGGTTCGGCGACGTGGCGTACCGAGGCCTGCTTGAGCAACAGGTCCATCAACTCGGCCAGTGCCGCATCCTGCTGTGCCGCCCGGTGGGCGCCAGGCGTGCGGGTCGGCGGCGCACCGACGATCACTACGGGCAGGCCGCTGCGGGCGTGCGACAGCAGCAGTCGGGCGGTGGCTATGGGCAACGTGGGCTGGCGGTCGAGGATCAGCGCACGATAGGCGGGTCCTTCCGGGGCAAGGCGCCGGTCACGTACGCGGGTTCCGTCGAGTTGTGCCGGGCCGGCGAAGTCGTAAGTGAAGCCGTCCAGCCCGGCCGGGATGCGCATGCCGGTCCCGTAGGCGTGGCGGTAGACGACCAAGTCCACCGAAGGCCTGCCCTGGCGCAGGGCGAACTGCGTGCGCGCAGTCCAGTCGACGATCTTGCCGGTGTCGTTCCACGTGGGCTGGCGCGGCCCCCATGCCTCGGAGAAACCGTTGCCGCCCTGGAGGGTGAACGGTGAGAAGCCGGGCCAGGTGGTTCCCAGGCCCGCCTCGGTGGCGAAGCCGTGATAGACGACCTGGTTGACACCGTGGGCGAAGGCGGCGTTGAAGTGCTTGAGCATCTGCGGCCAGGTCTGCGCGTACGCCTCGCCGTAGATCGCGCAGCCTTCGAGCGAGAAGACGCGCTGCCCGGACAGGTGCACCGCACCGGACGAGAGCCATCGGTATGGCTCGTCGGTGTAGTCGGGCGCCGCGCCGAGCGACTCGGTCTCGTTGATGTCGAGGGCCGCGCCGATCGTGGGAACGTCGGTGGTGGTGCCGTAGGGCTGGGCCCGCAGTCTCAGGCCCATGGCGTGCGCCCAGGACTTCAGTGGCTCGACGTGCTCACTGATGTACAGGTCCGTGAGCGTGTGATAGTAGTCGTCGCGGACGCGGGCGCCACTGTCGTCGGTGAACGCGAAGTCCGGGGTGTCGTCGGGTGTCACGCTCGTGTACTGCCGGTGGATCCGGTCGATGAACAGCACCGGCAGGTTGTCGATCAAGGAGTAGCCGCGCAGCTTCTTGAAGCGCGCCGGAAGTTCCCGGGACCAGTGCTGGGCGGAGTCCAACTCCAGGGAATCTTCGAAGAGATCCCCTCCGTTGTCCTGCAGCAGACTGCGCAGGCGGGGCGTCAGGACGCGCTCGTCCCAGTAGCTGGTTACTGCCCGGGTACCGGCGGCACTGAAGTGGTCGACGACATACGCCGCCTCTGTCGTGGCGGCCTGGCCGACGACGGCGGCCTGGCCGGTGCCGCGCTGCCAGAACGCGAACAGCAGCCACTGCCCATCCGCTGGGGCGGTCCAGGCGAGGGTGCCGTCGCTCACCCGTCCTGTGAGGTCGATCCGGGAAGCCCGCTCGAGCAGTACGGGCTTCGCGTCGGTTGGGCCCGCGCAGCGAAACGCCTGGACCGCTATCAGGGTTTGCTCGGTGACGCCCGCGTGCGGCTGCGGGGCCGCCGGCACGGGCCCGTCGTATGCTTCGCCGCCCGCAAGGACCGCACGCCCGTAGGCGATCTCCTGGGCTGCTTCCGGGCTGTCCGGCGACAGCCCGGGGGCCACCAGCGGCCAGGCCGGGCCCACGGTGAGATCGATGCGCACCCCGTGCCTGTGACCGGCGGCGACCGCCTGCTCCAGGCGCTCGGTGAGCACAGCGCTGCCCCAGCCGTACTGCTGAGCGTCGGCGGTGACGATGCACTGGATCTCGACTGCGCCGAAACCTCGGCCTGCGATCGCCTCGATCTCCGCGTCGATGGTTTCCGCCGCGATCTCTCCGCACGGCCACCAGTAGCGGATCTTCGGCCGGGCATTCGCAGGCGGGTGAGCGAACCGCCGGACGAAGGCGCTGTCCAGCCCGGTCGACGAAGAGGCGGCAGCGCTCTTGGCCCCGGCCCACAAGGTCCCCGTGGGTGCCAGCGTCACCGCGGCCGCGGTCGCACAGAACTGTCTGCGGGAGAAACGGGACACAGCGGCTCCAGATGAAGTGATCCCCGGCAGTCGGGAGTTGGTGTGCCGGGCACCCTTTCATCGCCTGGGCCGTTCGGTGTCGGTCGATCCCGGTGACCGGGAGCGCCTCACGTGGTCCCTCAACCCTCAAGAAGAGGCAGCAGTCCCGCCGTCAGCAAAGTTGCGCCATCCGGCGGGGCGTTCAATCACCCTCGCCGCCGTCGAGCACCTGGTGCAACCAGGCGCGTTCGGCCTGGCTGATGCTGCGGACCATGAGCAGCATGCCGCGGCGGTAGGGATCGGCGGTCTCCTCCGCGGACAGCGGACGATCACCCTCGTAGAAGAAGCTCGCGGAAGTCTCCAGGAACTCCAGCCGGCGCCGCAGCACGGCGTGCTCGCCGGAAGAGCTCCGGTTTGCCGATCGCAAGCTGAAGTGCGACGACTCCGCCCATAGAGTTGCCGACAACGTCGGCCTGCTGCAGTCCGAGCCCGTCGAGCAGCGCTCGCACGGCCCGCGGCGCGGCCAGCATGGGGTGCCTGTCGGTCGGATCGCTGATACCGAAGCCAGGGAACTCCAGGACGAGACAGCGGAATTGCCGCGCAAGCGTCGGCAGGTTGTGCCGGAAGTTGCGCCAGCCGGTGACAACCGGGCCCCGACCCGTGCAGCAGGAGCGGGTCAGAGCGATCCAGAGAAGCGCTTCCTCCCGGGCGTGAACGCCCGGGGTTCCGCGCTAGATCAAGCTGAACTCCCCGGTCGCCGGCAGGGGGACCGGCGACCGGGGTCTGTACAGGGACCAGGAATCTACGCGCAGAGGCGCCGCTCAGGCCGTGCCTACGCGTGCCGTGCGCAGTGCGCTTTCGCCGAACAGGTCCAGAGTGATCCGCTGCGCCATGTCGTACACCAGCGGCGCGATGCGCTCCAGTGGCGACGCGTGCCCGGCGACCAGGGAAATAGCGCCGACCGGACCCTCAGGTCCCCGGATCGCCACGCCGACGCACGCGATCCCCTCGACGCACTCCCCCCGTTCGACGGCGAGCCCTCGGTCACGCCGGATACGGCCGAGTTCACGGTGAAGTGCGGGAAGGCCGTCGACGCTCGCGCCCGTCGCGGCCGGCACCCCGTCGGCGTACAACTCGTCGATCTCTTCCGGCGGCAGCCAGGCGAGCATCGCCTTGCCGAGCGCCGTGCAGTGCGCGGGTGCCCGGCCTCCGACACGGGAGGCGACAGCGGCAGCCCGGCGGCCGCCGACCTTGTCCAGGTACTCGACATACGTCTCGTCGAGGGTGCCCAGATGTACGACGAGGTCAGTCATGACGGCGAGCTCGTGCAGCCACGGCGCGGCGGCCGCGCGCAGATCCGAGTGCCCGCTCTCCCGCGCCCCCCAGGTCCGCACTCGCCGCCCGAGGTGGTAGCCAGAGCGGGTGTGCTCGACCCACTGCAGCCGCACGAGCTGGTCGAGGATGCGGTGCGCGGTCGACCTCGGAAGTCCGGTGCGGCGGGAGACCTCCTCCAACAGCAGCCGGGTCTTCGGTCCCTCGAAGCAGTCCATGATCAACGTCATTCGCTCGACCATCGAGGGCGGTCGCACCGCGACCTCCGGTCGTGACGACAGCGCCAGCGTCATTGTCAGCACCCTTCGGCCACTGGAATTGATTTCAATTCTAGTGACGCCACGGTTACTGCCAAGAGATGTGCATGCCTTTTATCAAGTAATTTTGAGCCCGCTTTCCTCCGCTACAGAATGGAGGAATCGGGCGAAATGGCCCCAACTTGAAGGACAGCTCGGACAGATGACTGTATGCAGCCAAGTAAGGTGTGCGCCCCTCGGGGAGTACCTTGGCAGGGCACTCAGCCCGCGGCGCTCTTCGCCGCGTGCTCCATCGCCAGGTAGCTGAACACCATGGCGGGACCAATCGTGGCTCCTGCCCCGGCGTACTCGTTGCCCATCACCGCGGCCGATGCGTTGCCCGTGGCGTACAGACCAGGGATCACGCTGCCGTCCGGCCGCAGCACGCGGCCCTGAGCGTCCGTCAGTACGCCGCCCTTGGTGCCCAGATCCCCCGCCTCCGATCCGGATCGCGTAGAAGGGTCCGCCGTCAATCGTGTCGAGATTGGGGTTCGGCAGTGAGTGGTCGCCGTAATAGTTGTCGTACGGACTGTCGCCGCGCCCGCAGTCCTCGTCCCTGCCCTTGGCCGCGAAGCCGTTGAAGCGAGCGACCGTGGCCTCCAGGGCGTCCGGCGGGACCGCGATCTTCTCGGCGAGTTCGCGCAGCGTGTCCGCATTCGCCACCAGGCCGCTGCGTAGAACGAGCAGCCACGGCGCGGCGGCCGCGCGCGAGACGACCCGCCAGGCCGCCACGCCCAGCATCCGCCGGGCCTTCCACTCGCGCCGGATCATCATGAGGTTACGCGCTTCGTAGCCCGTGAACCACAGACCGAGCGGCATGGGGACGTCCAGCGCTAGCAACTTCCGCTCCTCGTCCCCCAGTTTGCGGACGTCGATCGGACGCGGCTGGATGGTCCTGCCCGCCGCCCTGCCGCCGGGCAGCTCAGGGTGATAGTCGGAGTAACCGGGACACCAGGAGAACTCCATGTGCCGACTGACGCGATGCAGCATCTCGAGCACCTCGAGCCCGCAGTCGACGTAGGCGTCGATCCGATCGGCCGCGACGCGGTCGCCGACGACAGCCCGCAGATAGTGCCGCACGTCCTCGACATCGTCCGTCTGCCCCTCCTTGCGCGGGGTGGGATTGTTGGGGATCCAGATCCCTCCGCCGGACATCGCGGTCGAGCCGCCGATCCCGGCCGCCTTCTCGACCACGAGCGACGTGAGCCCGAAGGTGTTGGGCCGTGATGGCCCCGACCATTCCGCCGGCCCCGCTGCCGCCGATCAGTACGTCGACCTCGTGGTTCCAAATGGTCCCGTCAGTGCTGGGCACCGCTGCCGACTCTCTGCCACCCGCATGGATGTGCAATGCTTGATAGATGTCCCGTATCTCGGCATACGGGCTGCCGTTCATGGAGTGGTGGGGGAAGGGGAGTCCGCGTGGACCGGGTGCCCGAGGAGCTCGCGCTGGAGAGGGCGACGCTCAGACTCATCAACACGGTCGCCTTCATGTCCGGTACGCGGGCGCACAGCCGCGGGTTGCGAGCGGTGACCGGAACCGAACTGTCGCCCTCCGACCTGCGCTTCATCGAGCTCCTCGGCAGCCGTGGCGCGGTGCCGACCAGCACGGTGGCACGCGAGCTCGGCATCGATCTCGGCCAGACGAGCCGACAGGCGGCCCAGCTCGAGGCTGCCGGACACCTCGTACGCAGCACGGATCCTGCGGATCGCCGCCGGACCCTGTTGGAACTGTCGGAGCCGGCCGCGGCGACGCTCGACCGGTGGCTGCTCGCATGGAGCCGCGACTACCTGGTGGCGGAACCCCGGTGGTCCGCTGACGGCATCGCGGCGCTCGCCGAATGGTTCACGCTCGTGTATGACCGGCTGGTGACGGCGCTGCCCGACAGCCCCCGGTCCGCGGCCGCTGACCGCTGGACGGAGCTTGCGGGTGACGACTACGACGCCGGAACCCGCGCCTTCTTCCGCCCAGTCATCGGAATCGTCACCTGGGTCGGCCAGTCCAGCGGGTTCAACGATCTGCTGGAACTCATCGACGCGCCCGTACGGCAGACCGGGCTGTTCGCCCTCCAAGTGATCCAACGCAGCGGCCCTCTCCCCGTCGCAGAGGTCGCGGCCCGGCTCGCGATCGACCCTTCGCAGGCGAGCAAGCGCCTGCGCCAGCTCACCCAACTGCGGCTGGTGGACCGCGCGGTGGACGGGTTCGACCGCCGCAGCACACTGGTCCGCATCTCGCGCAAGGGGGCGGCGCTGCTCACGCGCGTGCTCGAAGTCCAGCTGACGGTATTCCAGAAGCTGATCGACGACCTCAGCTCCGAGGACCGACAGCGCTGGACGCCCTTGGTCGAGTCGTATGTCACCACGCTGCTCGACGCTCGGGGCTCGACCGGCCCGTCCGGAGGAGATCTGTTCAGCCGGAACTGACCGCATTCGCGGTCACCGCCTTGATGAGCGTCTTCAGCGATACGTCCGGATCCATGAGATCGGAAGCCGCGATCTCCGTTCCGGAGGCCAGCGCCTTCTTCAAGGCCATGAAGTCGGCGGTCGCGTTGACGGCCTCGACAGCCGCCAGTCGCCCGTCCCGGTAGTAGCCGACGAGGCATCTGTCGCGATCGCCGAATTGGCGTGTGACAGCAGTGTCGTCGCTCGCACGCAGTCCGACGATCCGGATGCGCAGGCTGCCCTGATCCGACCAGAACCACGGCACGCACGTGTACGGACGACGCTCGCCGAGGATCGTGGCGGCCGCGGCATCGGGCCGGGCCCTGCGCGGCGAGTTCCACCACGCGCACGCCCGCCAGCGGTCCGCTTCCGGTCGCCATCAGAACCCCTCGGGAGCGGTGCCGACGACGCCCTGCTCCACCAGGCCGGCGTACGCCTCCTCGGTCAGCCCCAGTTCACCGATCAGCACCTCGCGATTGTGTTCGCCCAGGGTCGACGGGCGCCGAGTGAGCCAGGCGGGCCGGCCTCGGTGGCGGAACGGGAGAGTCGGCAACGGAACCGTGCCGGCATAAGGCAGTTCGGCCGTTTCGTACGCGCCTCGTCCTGCGAGGTGAGGGTGCTCGTGCACCCACCGACTGTCGATGGACACGGCGGCGGGGACACCGGCCGCGAGGAGCAGACCGACGACTCATCGGCCTCACGCTCCGCGACCCAGGCGCCGATTCGGGCCTCCACCTCGTCCGCAGCCTGCCGGCCGTCACGGTCGGCTAGGGTTGGATCGGTGCGCCAGTACGTCGCCCGGCTTCCATGCCCGTCTCGACGGCCGCACCTGGCGGGTCGACGGCGCGATGTCGCACGATACGCGCGTGGCGCCGGGCGAGCGCCTGGCGCACCGAAGGGTCGTCCAGGACATACGAGCCATCAGGCGCCTTGGTCTCGGCGGCCCACGCCCGCACACTCGCGAGGATCTACTCGAAGGGCGCCGTGGCCACCACGGCGACGCGTTCGGTGTTGAGCTGACCGGTGATCATGGCCCAGCCGTTGTTCTCCCCACCGATGCAGTTCTCCACCGGCACCCGGACGTTGCGGAGCACTTTCTCCTTAGGGGAACAGGTCTTACTGTGTGGGACACATAACCGCTTCGCTGTTCGCAGGACACCTGCCAACAGCGCAGATGCGGGAGAACTAACGGCTTCATGACAAGCAAATTCCTGATGAGCGGCCGCCTGGAACTCACCGCAGCGGGCGCCCCGGTGACGCCGCTTCATGTCGTTCCGCTCGACGGCATGGACTGGGACGACCCCTTGCTCCCGCCTCGCGTAGCTCCTGCTCCGCTGCTCGTGGGCGTTGCCACCGCGCCGCTCCCACCCGAAGCGGTGCCGGTCGTCGAGCAGCTCACGGTCACCCTCGGCGGCGGACTCGCCCCGTACTGCGCGGGGACTGCTTCGGATGTCGACGCCGTCCGTGCCACGGTCGCCGGCGCTCCGTAGGCTGCGCTGACGCTGGACGAAACGCTCCGAGCGACGCCCAAGGCGACGGTCGCCGAAGGACTGCTCATCGAGTCCCTCTCATACTCGATACTGCTCGGCGCCAGGGAGTTCGCGGCTTGGCGATCGCGCTCCAAGCCGCGCCCCACGGCGGCCTGTGCGGATCCGGTGCTCCTCGACCGGGACGACGGCACGCTACGGATCACTCTCAACAAGCCCAAACGGCATAACGCGTTCGGCCACGCCGTGCGCGACGGGCTGCTCGAAGGGCTGGAGTTAGCGCTCCTCGATCGAAGCGTGGAACACGTTGTGGTGAGTGGCGCAGGCCCGTCGTTCTGCAGCGGTGGCGACCTGGACGAATTCGGCACGGCGCCGGACATGGCGACCGCTCACCTCCTCAGGCTGCACCGCTCCGCCGCGCGTCATGTCGCCGCTCTCGGCGACCGAATCCGCTTCGAGGTGCACGGTGCCCGCGTCGGCGCGGGCGTCGAAGTACCGTCCTTCGCACCCCGCGTGACGGCGGCAGACGACGCGTACTTTCGGTTGCCCGAGCTGGAGATGGGCCTGATCCCGGGAGCCGGGGGCACGGTTGGCGTCACACGCAGGATCGGGCGGTGGCGGACGGCGTATCTCGCGTTGACCGGGCACGCCATCGATGCGACGCCGGCGCTGGACTGGGGACTGGGGGACGCACGTGCCGAGAGAGGGGATCCGCACCGGCGGAGCATGGAGGAACTCCCGTGCCGACACGGTCTTCCGCGACGTCGAGGTCGACGGCCGAAGGGTTGACGTCCACGTACGCGGTGCGACCGTCGTGGCGGTCGGTTATATCACCCCCGTCGCAGGGGCAGAGGTGGTCGAGGGTCATGGCGACGCTCTGCTGCCCGGGCTGCACGACCACCATCTGCATCTCCTCGCGATGGCGGCCGCCGCGTCCTCCGTCGACTGCGGTGTCCACGCGGGCGACCCTGACGGGCTGGCCGCCGCGCTGCGCTCGGCCCCCGGCACCTGGGTGCGCGCCGTCGGCTACCACGAGCGCACAGCGGGCCACCTCGACCGGCAGGGTGCTCGACGCATGGGTGCCCGACCGGCCGTGCGTGTCCAGCACCGCAGCGGGGCCCTGTGGATTCTCAACTCCCCTGCGCTGGCTCTCGTCCACCACATCCTGGACCACTCACCCGAAGTGGAACGCGATGCCGTCGGCCGCCCCACGGGCCGACTGTGACGCTACGACGGCCCTGTTCTCGTATAGCTACGGCGAGGGGGCAAGTAGCTCAGTGTGATTTCAGGGCCTCTGCACGGAAGATTTCAAGTCCAGTGAGACGGTCGTACACCGGAGGGCCGGCGGCTTCTTGCATCCGCTTGGCTGCACTCCGCGCGTGCTTGATCCGGTCCTTCGCTTCAGCCTTGCGACCACCGCGCGCGGCAGAGACAGCAGCGCGCAGTTGCAATGTCCCCCAGGCCCGAACAGCCAGCGGGTCACCGCGGTCGTACTCTCGCTGCACGCTGCGAATCGCCTTGTCGGACAGGGCAACAGAGTCGTCCCAGTCTGCCGTTGCCCACATGTCCCACACGCGCATCCAGTCGGCGACGGCAGGCATCACCGGGTCGCCCGACAGCCGCGCAGACCAAGCAGCTCGTTCGCATGCCATGGCCACCAGCTCCGGGTGTCCAAGCGCGTGCGCGGCAGTGTGGGCGAACTTGCAGCACACCGCGTAGATGGCATACGCCTCTTCCTGCTCATGGCCCGTGGCGACTTCGGCCAGGGCGCGCGCCTCACGGAACAGGTCGGGGAGCACCTGCACGATCGCCACGTTCGCGGCAGCGTCGCGGAGGCGATGCAGGCGGGTGGTTTCCTGCCACAGCTGACCGGCTGTACGGGGCGTTCCGTCGAAGACGGGAGCGAGGTCGTAGCGGCGCAGCTCGCGCATGATCGCGGCGGCAGACTGAGGTTCCCCCGTCATGCGGGAGCCGCTGATCAGCTGGTCAGCAGGGGTTGACGGGTGTTCAGATTCGTTGGTTCGGCCGTCGCCTGCTCGGCGTAGTACTTCTCCTCGAACTCGATCGGGCTGAGGAAGCCGAGCCGTTCCTGGATGCGGCGGGAGTTATAGAAGCCGTCGATGTACTCGAAGAGCGCGAGATTCGCCTCGGCCCTCGTGGTGAAGGTGCGGCCACGGAGGCCCTCGGTTTTGATGAGCATCCAGAGGTTCTCCGCGAGGGCGTTGTCGTACGAGTCCCCGACGGAGCCCATGGACGCCTCAACTCCCGCCCGCATCAGCCGGGTTGTGAGCTTGATGGACGTGTACTGACAGCCGTGGTCGGCGTGGTGGATGAGCTTGCCCGGCTCGACCTCGCGGGACGCGAGCGCGTACTCCAGCGTGGTCAGGACCAGGTCGGCGTCCGCGCGGGCGGAGGTCTCCCACGCGACCACCCGCCGGGAGAATGCGTCCCGGATCGCGGAGAGCCACAACGGTCCCTCGCCGGTGGAGACCATCGTGAGGTCGGTGACCCACAACCGGTTCGGCGCCGGTGCGGTGAAGTCCCGGTTGACCAGGTCCGGGGCGAGGCTGGCCTTGGGATCGCGGCGCGTGAAGCCCTTCCGCCGCGGGCTGATCCCCGCGATGTCGGCCTCGCGCATCAGGCGCTCGACCCGCTTGCGGCCCACGCGTGTGCCCTCGCGTCTGAGGACGGCGTGCACGCGCGGCGATCCGTAATTGCCGCCGGACTCCGCGTGGATCTCCTTGATCCGCTCGGCCAGTTCGACGTCGCGGCGTCGCCGTTCGCACGGTTCCTTCTCCGCGCGGCGCCAGCGGTAGTAGGTGGAGGAGGGGATGTGCAGTTCCCGCAGGACGCACTCGACTCCCAGGCGGGGATGCTCGTCAACGAGCGCCGTCACCTGGGCCGGGTCGGGTCGAGTTGCGCCGCGAAAAAAGCCGAGGCCGTCCGCAGGACGTCGTTGGCCCGCTTGAGCTGGGCGTTCTCCTTGCGCAGGGCCGCGAGCTCGGCGCGTTCGTCGGTGGTGAGACGGTCGTCGCGTTCGCCGGCGTCCGCCTCGGCCTGGCGGATCCAGCCGCGCAGGGCCTCGGGGTGCACGCCGAGGTCGACGGCCAGCTTCTTGATCTGCGGCTTCGGCTCGGTGGTGCGGTACATCCGTACCGCACGCTCACGCAACTCGAGCGAGTATTTCCGGGGTGCAGCCATGGTCACAGGTCCTCTCATGAGTCCCATCTGACCCGCTGTCAACTTCCTCCGCATCTCGGGGGAACCTCAGACACCTGCCACTGGTTCTCGGCCGGTGCGGTGTTGTTGTACGGACGCCCGATCAGGTCGTTCGGGTGTACATGCAGTTCCGAGGCGAGCAGGTTGAGCAGGCCGACGCGGTCGAGTTCGATGTGGCCGCGTTCCATCTTGGACACCCAACCCTGTGTTTTGCCCAGGGCGGCAGCGAGGTCGGCTTGCGTCATGCCAAGGCGGAGCCGTGCGCGACGTGCGCGACGGCCGATCTCTTCGGCTTCTTCCAGCATCAGCGCGCCCCCCTGGGGGTGAGGCGCCAGCGTTCGAGAGGGCGGCGAGGCATCGTGCTCCATCCATCAGGGCTTGTCCCCTTGACGGTACCGAGGTCGCTGGGCCGAGTGTGGAGTGCCCAGGGCAGGAGGTGACTACTTGTGGTGCCTGGGTCAGTCCAGCCCCGACGAACCGGCGGCTGGCTGCCATGGCTCCAGCCCAGCCTGCCGGGCTGCACTCAACAGTTCCCTACGTTGTCTGCGGGACAGGGCGAGCCCTTCGTATGGTTCTTCCACCCAGGGGCGTCGGGCGTGGCTTTCAAAGTTCTGCCGCTTGGGGCAACCAGCGATTGGCCACCCGACGCCCCACGACGACTCGGCTGCCAATTAGGAATTGCGAATGATCGCTCCGTAGGGAATCGACAGCGAGGTCGTCCGTCGGGAGGCACCGAGCACACCCACCGCACGGAGGCACCATGGCCGCGATCTGGGCCGGCATCGACGCAGGCAAAACCCACCACCACTGCGTCGCGATCAACGAGAGCGGCCACCGGCTGCTGTCCCGGCGCGTCGCCAATGACGAGCCCGAACTCCTAGAACTCCTCACCGACGTCCTAGCCCTTGGCGACGAGGTGACCTGGGGCATCGACCTGGCCGACGGCGGAGCCGCCCTGGCCATCACAGTCCTCTTCAACCACGACCAGCAGGTCCACTACATCTCCGGCCGCGCCATCCACCGCGCCTCCGAGAGCTACCGCGGCGAAGGCAAGACCGACGCCAAGGACGCCGCCGTCATCGCCGACCAGGTCCGCATCCGCCGCGACCTGAACCCCTTACGCACCGGCGACGAGACCGTCACCGACCTCAAGATCCTCACAGGTCGCCGTATAGACCTGGTCGCCGACCGCACCCGCATCGTCAACCGGCTCCGGGCCCAGCTGCCCGGCATCTTCCCCGGCCTGGAACGGGTCCTGGACCTCACCAACAAGGGCCCGCTGACCCTGCTGACCGGCTACCAGACCCCCGCGGCCATCCGCAGACTTGGCGCCAAGCGCCTGGAGACCTGGCTGCGGAACCGCAAGGTCCTCCGAGCCGACCAGCTCGCCGAGGCCGCGGTCGAAGCCGCCGAACGCCAGCACACCAGCCTGCCCGGCGAGAAGCTGACCGCCCAGATGGTGCACACCCTGGCGAAGGAGGTGATGGCCCTCAACGAGCAGGTCGCCGAGCTCGGAAAGCTCATCGAGGCCCGATTTCGCGATCACCGACACTTCGAGGTGATCACCAGCATGCCCGGCCTCGGCATCATCCTCGGTGCCGAGTTCCTGGCCGCCACCGGCGGTGACATGGCCGTCTTCGGAACCCCCGACCGCCTCGCCGCCTTCGGCGGCGTCGCCCCGGTCCCGCGCGACTCCGGCAAGATCAGCGGCAACCTGCGGCGCCCGCAACGCTACAACCGCCGGCTCCAGCGCGTGCTCTACACCTCCGCGCTGATCAGCATTCGGCGGTCCGAGGCATCCCGGCGGTTCTACGACCGCAAACGCGCCGAGGGCAAGCGCCATACCCAGGCCGTCCTTGCCCTCGCACGCCGCCGCGTCAACGTCCTCTGGGCCCTCCTCCGCGACGGACGGCGCTACGAGCCCGCTCCGCCGACAAGGGCTGCCGCATAGGAAGGGACGCGACACGCTGCGCGCGGCCAATTGGCCTGACCGACCCCGTCAGACCAGGCAAAACTCGTTACCTTCCGGGTCTGCCATCACCACGTGATCCGGCCTGCCCTGCAACTCGTCCTCGCGGACCACGGTCGCGCCCGCAGTGGTCAACCGCTGCACCGCCTCGACCACGCGCGGCCAGCGCACCTCCCACGGGGTTTCACGGCCGCCACCAACTTGCACGTCGATATGCAGCCGGTTCTTCGCCACCTTCGGCTCCGGCACCTTCAGGAAGGACAAGGTGGGGCCCACGCCATCCGGATCTGACAGGTACGCCCCGTCATCCCACTCGTCCTCCGGAACCTCATGATGCGAGAACCACTCCTCCCAGCTCCCGAACCCTGCGGGCGCGGGCTTCTCCGCGTAGCCCAACGCCAGCGCCCAGAACGCGGCCAGTTTCCCCGGGTACGCACAGTCGATCGTCAAGCTCCACTTGGTCGCCATGAGCCCTCCCCAGTCGGATGAACGGACTGTACCCCGCACCTCCGACACCTCCTGCCCGCTACCTCAGGCGTGCGCCACGGCTTGACGAACGGCATTAGGAATCGCCGACCGCAGCCCCCGTTTTTTGGGGCCCCGGCCACGTGCTGAGATCCAGGGCTTGCCGTCGGCCCTCACTCGTGTCGTGGTTCTGAGCGCGCCAATCCGGCATGACTCGGTTCGGTGGCAAAAAGACTAAGTTCAATTTCGAAACAATGAAATCCGGAGCTCACCCGAGACACCAGCCGGACTATAGATTTGCCCACCAAGAGCCACGGAAAGCGAAACGACCTGCCAACGGAGTCGGCAGGTCGTCACGAAGGATCGAGCTTCTTTAAGGCCAGTCAGCTACTTTCTCGTTATCCATATAGCAACCGACGACACCTGGTCATTCCACGGCAAATTGGGTATGCCTTGATCGAAATTGAAGCGCTGGGCATTGTTGGAGCTGCTCGCCCTGAACCGTGTTTCGTACTCTCCGAGCGGCACCTGCCCGCCATTGTCTCGATAAAATTGCTGATGAATCGTGACTGTTTCATTCGGGTGATTGGCGCGCGACATCACACTCCCGAGAATGCGAAAGGAGGACATGGTGTCGCTCTGGTCGCGGTACAGTTCATGGAGGTCAATTGTCGATACCGTCGGCCCGTCATCGAAATTCACTGACCATCTGCTACTCGAGCCACTACCTCCCGCACACTGGTAATTCGTGTCGCAATACCCCACAGCAGTGAAGGTGGAATTGGCGAACGCAGCGGAAGGATTTGCGACCACAACGCCCGACGCGGCGAGAATAGTCGCAAGGCTCGTAAGAACGCGACGCTTTGGCGAACTTGATTGAGTCTTTGGCGTCACTCCAGAGGTTCGCATGAGATCTCCAAGAGTGCGAATTTTCAGATTCACTACACGTCCTCTCTGCAGGCGAGGTGTTTTAAAAGGCGCTTTCAGGAAGAAGCATACCGGCCCAAGCACTGGTTGGCCCCCGTTACGTCCGGGGCTTCCGTTCGCGCTCATCTTCGCGCTGTCTCGGCGTGGGCACCTCGACCGAAAGGCCAGAAACCTGCAGACCTTGACCCGCAGTCTGGCCGAATGGCTGAGGCGATTGGCGATCTGAAGTGCTAGCAGTTCGCTCCCGCCGTGGTTGCGTCCATGGAGATGGTGTACGGGTTCGACCTGATCCGGGGGTTTGCTCCGGCGTCGGGATGAGGCCCGCATAGATGAACGGCCACCGGCTGATCTTCGAGGTGTCGAAGCCTCGAAGGAGATCAGCACGATGACCGCATCCGACAGTCTGCCCCTGCACGCCCTCGCCGAAGACAACCTCGCCGCGGCGAGTCCCGATCTGCTGCGCGCGATGGTCAAGACGTTCGCTGACGCGCTCATGTCCGCGGAGGCGGATGCCCTCTGCAATGCTGAATACGGGCAGGTCAGCGAAGAGAGAGTCAACCACCGGAACGGATATCGCCCGCGCGAGTGGGACACGAGGGCCGGCACCGTCGAACTCGCCATCCCCAAGCTCAGGAGCGGGAGTTACTTCCCGCACTGGCTGCTGGAGCGACGTCGCCGGGCCGAGCAGGCCCTCATCTCGGTGGTCGCCACCGCCTACCTGCTGGGCGTGTCCACCCGCCGTGTCGAGAAGCTCGCCGAGTCCCTCGGCGTCACCCAGCTGTCGAAGTCCCAGGTCAGCGCGATGGCGAAGCACCTGGACGAGCAGGTCGCCGCTTCCGCAACCGGCCCCTGGATCAGGGCCCTTACGCGTTCGTCTGGGTGGACGCGCTGACCCAGAAGGTCCGCGAGGGCGGCCGGATCATCAACGTCCACGCCTTGATCGCGGTCGGCGTCAACGCCGACGGGCACCGCGAGATCCTCGGCATCGATGTCGCCACCGCCGAGGACGGCGCCGGCTGGCTGGCCTTCCTGCGCTCGCTGATCGCCCGCGGCCTGTCCGGCGTCCAGCTGGTCATCTCCGACGCGCACGCCGGCCTGATCGACGCCATCGGCGCGGTCCTGCCCGGCGCGAGCTGGCAGCGATGCCGCACTCATTACGCCCGCAACCTGCTCAGCCAGGTCCCGAAATCGGCCCAGCCCTGGGTGGCCACGCTGCTGCGGACCGTCTTCGAACAACCCGACACCGACGCCGTGAAGGCCCAGATGCAGCACGTCCTGGACGCGCTGGAGGCCAAGTTTCCCAAGGCCGCAGCCCACTTGGACACCGCCCAGCACGACCTGCTGGCCTTCACCGCCTTCCCACGCGAGATCTGGCGGCAGATCTGGTCGAACAACCCGCAGGAACGGCTGAACAAGGAGATCCGCCGCCGCACCGACGTGGTCGGCATCTTCCCCGACCGCACCGCCGTCATCCGGCTCGTCGGCGCCGTGCTGGCCGAACAGAACGACGAGTGGACCGAGGCCCGCCGCTACATGGGACTCGACCTGCTGGCCAAAGCCTGCCTCCACCCGATCGAGTCAGAAACCCACGAGACCGACCTGCCCACCGAACTCACCGCATAGCCTCAAAAGGAGATCACCGAGTGGCCGTCAATACACCACTCCAGCGGACGTGACCCCCGCCGTGGTCGCCAGTCAGGGGCATTGCGTGAACGAGATCTGTCTGGGCGCGGCGATGTAGGTCTGGCGTCCGGCTGTCCTGGCGGAAGACGCTGATGGCGAGGTTGCGCAGGGAGGCCATGGCGCGGGGCAGCTTGCCGATTTCTCACACACACCGAGGGACCCTGCTATCCAGGCAGGGCCCCTCGAAGCAGCTCAGTCACCCAATTCGATACCCAAACTGTCCGCGAGTTCGCGGAGGTCTTCAACCGAGATCTGGGGGGCTTTCGCCGCTTGCCGAGATGCCCAACGCTCCAAAATTTCGTCCATGGCGGCTCTGACCTGCACTTTCTCCAAGTGTCTTGACTCAAGTATCTGACGGAAGGCTTGTGTCCCTTGCGCTTGCCGGTGGGGATGAACAGGTCGGGCTGGATCTGCCCGACGGACTCGCCGCCGGCCCGGCGCCGGAGCACGGTGTGCAGCATGTCGTCGGTCATCGCCGGGGGCCGGCCGCCGTGCTTGCCCTTGCGGGCCGCGGTGTCCAGGCCCTCCAACGTGGACTCGCGGATGTTCTCTCGCTCGGTCTCCGCCATCGCCGCGAAGTACGCGAACAGCAGCTTGCCCGGGCCAGTGGGGTCGTAGATGCCGGGCAGGGGTCCGGCGAGCATCTCCAGGACCAGGCCGTGGGCGGTGAGGTGGTCGGTGAGCGCGGTGAGTTCGGCGGCGTCGCGGCCGAGGCGCTTCATCTCGTACACGGTGAAGATGACCCGGCAGTGCGGGGCGTGCGCCTTGACCTCCCGCGCGGTTCGCAGCGCCTTCTCGAACCGGGGCCGGACCCGCACCCGGGTGCTGATCTTCTCGCTGAAGATCTTGCCCCTCGGGATGCCGTGCTTGCTGAGCGCGTCGAGCTGGGAGTTGAGCGTCGAGCATCGCGCGTTAGCCGATGTGGATGTCCGCACTCGGCAGGTCCGGGTCGATCGGCGCCGGTGGCGGGGTGCCGGGCCGCCACGGCCGACCCCGGCCCACGGTCGGCCGGGGTCGGCACCCGCAGCGCCTTCTTCAGCCGGGGCACCTTCGTGAAGCGGCGGGTGTGGTAGGCGGAGGCGACCGCGCCGCCGCGCGAGCGGCACGGGGAACCGGGCTGGGCGACGCACTTCGGACAGGCGTGCTGTTCGGCGTCGTCGGCGTCCGACCGGTCGGTTGAGGAAGGAAGCCGAGGGTCCGTCACGGGCCCGGATCTTCGCACAATGCAAGTCTCAGAAGGAGGCCCGTCCTGCTTCTTAGTGAGAACGGGTTCTGCGAACGAACCCGGGATCGGCGGGGGTCCGGCGGCCCGCGATTGATCTTGCTCGCGCAAAGGACTGTTCATGAGAGAGCTCTGGATGAGACGGGCAGGCCGGAGATGCCGGCGCCTTCGGAGCGGCCTTGCCATCCACTCCGCCCCGCAATAACATTACGACAGTAAGCCATACGATCGAAATTCAATGTGTAAGGAGTCCGTCATGGCGACACAACGGCCGGTAGCACTCGTGACGGGGGCGTCATCGGGGATCGGTAACGCAACCGCTCGGGCCTTCGTCACAGCCGGGTTCGAGGTGATCGGAACCGGACGGAACACCTCGGGGCTCACCCCGCCCGCCGGTGTGGCCTTCCTCGACCTCGACGTGACCAGCGACGAATCCGTCACCGCCGCGGTCCGGGAAGTGATCGAACGGTTCGGACGGATCGACGTCCTGGTCAACAACGCCGGTCTGGGCTCGGCCGGCGCCGCCGAGGAGAGCTCCGTCGCCCAGGCCCAGCGCCTCTTCAACCTCAACTTCTTCGGTCATGTCCGCATGGCGAAGGCCGTTCTGCCGCACATGCGCACCCAGGGCCGTGGACGTATCGTCAACGTCTCGTCCGTCCTCGGCGTCATCCCGCAGCCCTACATGGCCCTCTACGCCGCCGCGAAGCACGCCGTCGAGGGCTACTCCGAGTCCCTGGATCACGAGGTCCGCGAGCACGGCGTCCGCGTCCTGCTCGTCGAGCCCGGCTACACCCGGACCGCCTTCGATGCCAATGCCGCGCAGCCCGACACCCCGCTGCCGCTGTACGCGGAGCGGCGGCGTGTCTTCGACGAAGTGGTCGCCGCGGCGATGAAGACCGGCGACGACCCCGCCGTCGTCGCCAAGGAGATCGTCACGGCAGCCACCGCCTCGAAGCCGAAGCTGCGCTACACCGCCGGACCGCTCGCCTCACGCATCACCACCGCGCGACGCCTCGTCCCCGCCGGGATGTTCGACAAGCAGATCCGCAGGTTCAACCGGATGCCCGGCTGAAACGTCGCACCCGGCCCATCGACCCGCAGCGCGCGCGAGAGGCGCGTTCAGCTCTGACCTGACAAGGAGCATCACCATGGGAATGAGCACGGAAGCGCAGCAGTTCGCGCAGTTCCTCGACAGCGTGCGTGCGAAGGCGTCGACGCCGGGACTCGATCTGGCCGTCGTCCGCGACATCGTCGACACACATGCTTCGGCATCGACCGAGCCGGAAGGCGTCACCTACGCCGACGTGGACGCGGACGGCGTCCCCGCCCTGTGGGTCATCCCCGAGGGCGCCGACCCCGACAAGGCGCTGCTTCACTTCCATTTCGGCGGATCGGTCGCCGCCTCGATCGCATCGGACCGCAAGGCCGCCGGCCACATCGCCAAGGCGGCCGGAATCCGCTCACTCGTCGTGGGCTTCCGCCTGGCGCCCGAGCATCCCCACCCGGCGCAGATCGACGACGCCGAGACCGCCTACCGGTGGCTGCTCGCTCAGGGCTACGCGCCGCGGAACATCGGCAGCACCGGCCACTCCATCGGAGGCACCCTCGCGATCGCGCTGCCGCTGCGCCTGCTCGCCAAGGGCGAGGCAGTCCCCGGCGCGGTCGTCAGCATCTCGCCCTGGACCGACCTCACCATCAGTAACCCGAAGGTGGACGAGAACGAGGAACTCGACAGGATGCTCAGCCGGGGCATCCTCGAGCTGTTCCGAGCGGCTTGGCTGCAGGACCCCGGCGTGGACTTCACCGACCCCGCCATCAGCATCGTGAACGCCGACCTGACCGGCCTGCCGCCCACGGCCCTCCACTACGGCGAGCACGAAACGCTTGCCGGCGATGGCGCCGATTTCGGCCGCCGACTGACCGACTTCAAGATCGTCTCTGAGGTCCGCCCGCTGCCGGAGGGCCAGCACTCGTTCATCCTGGGCGCGGGACGCGTGCCCGAGGTGGACCGGGCGATCGAGCAGATGGGCCAGTGGCTTCGACGGCACCTCGGCCGCTGAGGTGGAAGCTGCCCGGACATGCGCATCGTCCGCCGAGAAGACAACCGAGAAGATCACGCGAAGGGACGGCTGACATGAAGGCGTTCGTCGTCGAGAAGTACGGCAAGGGCGGCCTGCGCGCCGCTGATGTTCCCGAGCCCACCGTCGGGGCCGGCGACGTCCTGGTCCAGGTGAGCGCTGCCAGCATCAACCCGCTGGACAAGATGGTCCGCAACGGGGAGTTCAAACGACTCCTGAAGTACGAGCTTCCGTTCGTGCTCGGCCATGACGTCGCCGGGATCGTGACGCAGGTCGGGCCGACCGTGCGCGGCTTGACGGTCGGCGACGAGGTCTACGCACGTCCCCGCGACCTGCGGGTCGGAGGCTTTGCCGAGTTCATTGCGGTCGACCAGGACGACGTCGCGCCCAAGCCGGCGTCACTCACGCTCCGCGAGGCGGCCGCGGTGCCGCTGGTGGCCCTGGCCGCCTGGCAGATCCTCGTGGAGCGCGCCCAC
The DNA here is from genome assembly GCF_020010925.1 of Streptomyces griseiscabiei. NCBI lineage: Bacteria > Bacillati > Actinomycetota > Actinomycetes > Kitasatosporales > Streptomycetaceae > Streptomyces > Streptomyces griseiscabiei. Next base: position 2,624,671 of record NZ_JAGJBZ010000001.1, read on the forward strand.
GTGGTGCCGGGCCAGAAAGTGCTCGTCCACGCCGGTGCCGGTGGCCTCGGATCGACGGCCATCCAGCTCGCCAAGCACTTCGGTGCCACGGTGGCCACGACCACGAACTCCCGCGCCGAGGAGATGGTCAGGAGCCTCGGCGCCGACACCGTCGTCGACTACACGAAGGAGGACTTCTCGCAGGTGCTGTCCGGCTACGACCTGGTGCTGGACTCCCTTGGCGGGGCGAACCTCGAGAAGTCGCTGACTGTGCTGAAGCCGGGCGGCCTGGCCATCGGTGTCGCCGGCCCGCCGGACTCCGGGTTCGCCAGGCAACTCGGCGCGCCCTCGTTCATGGGCGTGGCCATGAACGCGCTCAGCCGCAAGGTGCGCAAGCAGGCCAAGGCCCTGGGTGTGCGCTATGAGTTCTTCTTCATGCAGGCCAGCGGCGCCCAGCTCCGTGAACTCGGCGCCCTGTACGACAGCGGACGGCTCCGCCCGGTCATCGACCGGACGTTCCCCTTCGACCGGACGCTCGAGGCGATGGCGTACGTCGAGCAGGGGCGTACCACGGCCGGAAAGGTCGTGATCTCGATGACGCCCGGCGACGACTGAACCAGGCCGGCCGCGCAGAAGGCGTGGCGGTGCTCCAAGACGCCGCCCGCACACCATTAGAGTGCGTTCGTAATCCAATATGATGGCGAGGCCGGCGGAAAGCGGGCGACCCTTCCGGCGCACGAAGGAGCGAGCGCGTGACTCGTTACGGGAAAGAGCACAAGCAGGCGACCAGGCAGCGGATCATCGAGACCGCCGGCCGCCGGTTCAAGCAGGACGGTATCGATGGCTCGGGCATCTCGACGCTGATGGCGGACGCCGGACTGACCAACGGTGCCTTCTACGCCCACTTCGCGTCCAAGGACGACCTCGTGGCCGCCTCGGTCGCGGACCAGCTGCGCACGCAGTACGCCAACGTCATCGACCAGGCGGCCCCCGGCATCGCAGGACTCGAGCAGATCGTGCGGTGGTATCTGTCGCCCCAGCACCGCGACAGCCCCGACGACGGCTGCCCCTCCGCCGCACTCCTCGATGAGATCGGGCGCTGCCCGCAGGAGACCAAGCAGGCGTACACCGACGGGGTGCTCGCCGTCATCGACGGCATCGCCGCCCGCCTGGCGCCCGCCGATCCGCGCTCGGCGCACACGAAGACCCTCAGCGTCTACGCCATGATGGTCGGGACACTGCAGCTCTCCCGCGCCCTGTCTGACCCGCGACTCTCCGACGAACTCCTCGAAGAGGGCATCCGCAACGCCCTCACGCTGCTCAGCGCACAGGAGTCCCGCTGACACGCCGCAGCAGCCTCGCCGAGCCGGCCCGGCGAAGCCGACATCCGAGGCAGCGGGCGCGCGCCCGAGACCGAACGGGCGGGAGAGACTTCGCCGGCTCATCGACACCGCCTGATCGATGAGCGGCCGTCCCCGCTCCGAGCGGTTCCCGGCGTCGGCCCGGCTCTCCCCACCGCCCGGCCGTGACCACGGGATTCTGGGTCGAAGCCGCAGCCGACGGCTTCGACCCGGAATCGCTGGCGCTACCGCTGCGCGGCGCTCTCCCCGGCGGGCGCCGACTGCGGTTCGTCCGCTCGCTGGCCCGGGACGACTACAGCCGACTGGAGATCTAGCCGGTTGCTCATGTCCAGCTCGAACCGGCCGTAGGGGTTGACGTGAGTCCAGAACAGCGGGGACAACGCGCGCCGATCGGCATCGCCGAGGCGCTCGACCCCCTTCGGCTCGGCCAGGACCTCTGCAGCAGCAGGGTGTTGACGTGGACAAGGGCAGCCTGCAGCAGGTGCAGGGCGAGCATCGAGATCTCCTGGCTCTCGCGGTCGGCGCCGGTCAGGTCCCCGTCCTTGCCGTAGAACAGGTCGTGGTTGGCGGAGTTCCAGTTCTCCACCACTTGCAGGCCCTCGTGGATCTCCCGCCGTAGTTCGGGGCTGGCCAGGTAGTCGCAGACGAACGCTGTCCGCACAGCGCGGCCGAGCTCCTCGATCGCCCGGTAGGTCGGGTGCTTCGGGCCGCCGCAGGTGAAGCGTCGTAGCACCTGCTCGGCCTCGGCCGTGCCCAGGCGGAGCGCGGTGGTGTATTTGACGATCTGGTCGTACTGCTGGCGGATCAGCTCCCAGTCGATCGTCTTGCTGGACAGCACCGGGGCCAGGTGCGGCCACGTCTCGTCCTCGCCGGCAACCGGCCGGTACAGCCGGGCCGAGCCCACGTTCTTCAACCGGGGCAGCAGGTTGAAGCCGAGCATGTGCGCGAAGGCGAATCCGACGAATGGACGGGCCGGGCGCTTGACGATGCGGTCCTGAGTGGTGTGGTCGACCGCCACGAGCCCGTGCTTGGGGCGGTAGCCGTCCCAGCACTTGAAAGTGGACGTAGCCGGTGACGGGCAGTCCGTCGTCGATCAGCCGGTGCACGACGCGCAGACCTGCTCGGATGTAGTCGATACGCTTACGTGCATCGCGGGATCCCGTCAGCGGGTGCGGGTGCGTCTTCCGCCAGTGAGACGACTTCCGCCTGGCGGTGCAGGGGCGGCAGGGCGAGCGACTGCGTCAGGCGGGGGCTGCGCAGGATGTGTGCAGGAGGAGTCAGTGGACCCACCGAAGACTGACCTGTTGGGCCTGGGGGCCCCGTGCTCGCCACACAACCGTACGGCCGTAGGCACATCGATGTGCCTACGGCCGTACGGCGATTCCCTCCGTCTAGTCGGTCTTGATGGCCATGAGCATGTTCAGTCGGGACGCGTTGCGGGCCGGCCACATGGCGGCCAGGAGTCCGACGAGCGCTGCCAGCAGCAGGAAGAGCGCGAACCGGCCCCACGGCAGCACCAGCGCGTACCCGGGGATGTCCGCCTTTACGATCTCGCAGACGGCCCAGCCCAGGAAGGAACCGACTCCGATGCCGATGACCGCGCCGAAGAGGGAGATGACCACGGCCTCCAGCTGGATCATCCGCGTCACGCCTCGCCGGTCGAGTCCGACGGCTCGCAGCATGCCGACCTCGCGCTGTCGTTCGAAGACTGACATCGCGAGGGTGTTCACCACTCCCAGCACCGCGATGGCCAGGGAGATCGCGAGCAGTGCGTACAAGACGTTGAGCGCAGCATCGTATGTGCCGCTGAACTCGTTGCGGATGGCCTGCTGGTCGTCGATCTTGATCCCCGGGCGCCCGGGGAGGGCGTCAGCGAGCGCCTTCCTGTCCGTGCTGCCGTCCGTCTTGACGTAGATCTTGGAGAGGGACGCCGCGAGGGTCGATTCGATCACGTCCGCGGAGACGACGACAGGGAAGACGACCTCGTTGGACTCGAAGATAGCCCCGACGGTCACCCTGCGCTTCTTGCCGGAGTCCCCGTACACCGCTGGCAGGGTGTCCCCCACCTTCCAACCGTGGGATCGCGCTTCGTCCTCGGCAACGGCGATCTGCCCCTTGGCGAGCGTGCCCTGTGAGCCGGAGACCACCGGAAGGTCGAGTGCCTTGTCGAACTCCGCCGGGGCGATGGCTGTTACATCCTCCTGGATGCCGTCGATCTGCATCCACGACTGCTGCTCTGGCGACACGGCCCTGACGCCGGGGAGCTTGCGCACGGCGGCGACCGCCGAGGTGTCCAGGTCCACAGCAGTGGTCGTGATCATATAGTCGGCCTTGACGATGTCCGTGGTCATCCTGTCCATGGACTGACCGACAGTGACGCCGAGCACGGTCAGAGCACTGACCAGTGTGAGGCCGATGGCCAGTGCGGAGGCGGTGGCGCCGGTACGGCGCGGGTTGCGTACGGCGTTCTGGCCCGCGAGCGTGCCGGAGACACCGAAGCCCCGCCGCAGCAGCGGCCGTACGAGCGCGATCACCGGCCGGGACAGCAACGGGATCAGCACGAGGACACCGATCACCGCGAGGAAGGCACCGAACCCGACGATCATCGCGCCGCGCGAGCCGCCGGTCCCGGCGCCCGCGACGACGACCGCCGCGCCGAGCAGCGTGAGGATGCCGCCGAACACGTTCCGCAGGATCAGGGACCTGATGGTGGAGGGCAGGTGTGCGCTGCTGATCGCCGCGACCGGCGGGATCTTCGCTGCGCGACGGGCCGGCAGCCAGGCGGCCACCATGGTGACCAGCACACCGACGAATGCTGAGACCAGGACAGTCGTCGACGTGACGATCAGCGGCCCGTCCGGGAGCTTCCCTCCGCCGAAATCGACCACTGACTGTGCTATGGCGGCCATGACGGCACCGAGCCCGAGCCCAGCGACCGCACCGGCCGCGCCGACCACCATCGCCTCGATCAGCACGGAACGGGTGACCTGCCTGCGGGAGGCGCCGACCGCACGCAGCAGAGCGAGTTCCCGGGTGCGCTGGGCAGCCAGCATGGTGAAGGTATTGGCGATCAAGAAGACGCTGACGAAGAGCGCGACACCGGCGAAGGCAAGCAGTATCCCACTGAGCAGCGAGGCGTCTCCCTCCGCCAATTTTGCCTCGGCGTCGGCGAGTTGTTGACCGGTCTCGGCCTTCGCGGAGTCCGGAAGTACCTTGCCGATGGCGGCGGCGAGCTTGGTGCTCGAAACGCCGGGGGCGGCGGTGACGGTGACGTTCTCGAAGAAGCCCGGCTGGAGGTAGAGCCGCTGTGCGGACGGTGTGTCGAACAGCACCAGGCTGCCGCCTCCTGCCACCAGCTGGTCCTCGGTGGTGAAGATGCCGGAGAGCTTGTACTTCTTGGCCGGACCCGTCAGAGCGACAGGCACGGTGTCGCCGACATGGTAGCCACCCTTGTCGGCGCTGTCCTTGTCGAGCGCGATCTGCATGGCCTCTGTGGGACCGCCACCCTCGGTGAACGCGTAGAGCGGGTCCTTGCCGTTCTTGCCCGGCGCGTAGTTGGCGCCCGAGTTGAACGCGCCGCCGATGAGTCCGCCGTCTCTGTCGGAGACGTAGGCGAGTCCGTCGACCCGCCCGGCGGCTTCGGCGACCCCGTCCACACGGGCGACCTCTTCGAGCGTCTTCCGACTGATGCCGGGGGAATCGGAGTAGTGGTTGGGGTCCGGGTCGACCTGGACGTCCACGTGGGCGAAACTCTTGGCTTTCTGGCTGCTGGAGGAGTTCGTGTAGGTGTCGGTGAAGATCAGAGTGCCGGAGACGAACGCGACGCCGAGCATGACGGCGAGCACGGTCATCAGCAGTCTGGCCTTGTGCGCGAGGACGTTGCGCAGCGCTGTGCGGAACATGGTGGTGTGATCCCGGTGAAGTGAGGGGAGCTGAGGACGGAGGGGGTGCGTACCGGTTGGTCGGCTCTGCTGCGGGCCGCTCAGCTCGTACGGAACGGGGTCTCGAACGACTTCATGAGGTCGAGGACCCCGTCCGCGGTGGGCTCGTACATCTCGTCGACGATCCGGCCGTCGGCGAGGAAAACGACCCGGTCCGCGTAGGAAGCGGCGACCGGATCATGGGTGACCATGACGACGGTCTGGCCCAGCTCCCGTACCGAGTCACGCAGGAAGCCGAGGACCTCGCCGCCCGAGCGTGAGTCCAGGTTGCCGGTCGGCTCATCCCCAAAGATGATGTCCGGCTTGGAGGCGAGCGCACGGGCGACGGCGACGCGCTGCTGCTGGCCGCCGGAGAGCTGGGCGGGGCGGTGGCTGAGCCGGCCCGACAGACCGACCATCCGAATGACGCTGTCCAGCCACTCCTTGTCCGGTGTCCGGCCCGCGATGTCCATCGGGAGCGTGATGTTCTCCAACGCGGTCAGGGTGGGCAGCAGGTTGAACGCCTGGAAGATGAAGCCGACCTTGTCCCGGCGGAGTTTGGTGAGTTGCCTGTCCGTCAGTGACCCGAGCTCGACATCACCGACGCGGACCGAGCCGGAGGAGAAGCTGTCCAGCCCCGCGACACAGTGCATCAGCGTGGACTTCCCGGACCCCGAAGGCCCCATGATCGCGGTGAACTGGGACTGCCCGAAGCCGACACTGACCTGATCGAGGGCCACCACATTGGTGTCGCCCTGTCCGTAGACCTTGGAGAGCTCAGTGGCGCGGGCGGCGATGGCAGGGGCGGCGGCGCGGGGGCCGGTGGACGGGCTAGTGATCATGGGTAGCACTCCGATCGGGATAGAGACAGCGAGGGGCACGTGCCACGGGCCGTGCAAACGGCCACAAGAGGCCCATGGACGCGAGAGTCCGGGTCCATCCCGCTGGGAACCTCTCTATCGTCCGGTTCCCACAGATCCTGCGGATCAGCTGAATTGCCGACCACCTGAGGCTGATGCGAGAAAGGGTTTCGTCAGCCTCAGGTATGTCGTCGCATCAGCTCCTGGGATGACGCCCAGCGAAACAGCCTGAGAAACTGGCACGCGGTAGGGATGGTGTCCCTGGATTGGCACGGCGTGCATGCCTGCACCCCGGGGCGTTAGGGCGCAGGTCAGGTGCCAAACTCACCTCGAGCTCACTGATGCAAGGCAGATCCCCGCACAGGAGACGCGCCAGAGGCTGCGACCTACGCGCGCGGGGTATCAGCCTTTCGGCCGAGGACGCTTGCGACCGCTTCGTTTCCTGGCCGTTCGGCCGAGGTGGGGCGGTTGGGCGGGCAAGCGGGCTCCCTGCCATGTCTACCGCACACCCAACTGCCCTCGTCGTCAGCCTGTGCATTCCCACGGCCCACACCGCAGTGGTCGCCTCTTCGGCCCGGACTCGGTGGATTGGCCGTCATCGCCCTTGATGATGGCAGACCGACCCTTGACTCTATAGGGGATCACCGCGCCTTCTGCTTCGCGCTGGCCGAGCACCTCTATCAGGACCTGTTCGGACCCGGCCAGGCGGAGATCCTGGTCCGGTTGCGTGCCGAGCACGCCGTCTGCTGGCCGCACGGGGTACCGGGGCGGCGGCGAAGCAGGGCTCCTGTGGGCCGAGGGGCGTGGGCTTGTGGTAGCACAGTCCGGTGCCGTGCAGACAGATGACCAGCAGGCGCGGCTGGCGTCGGCCGGTGCGCGTCTCCACCACGGGTTGCAGATGGTTTCCTCGGCGAGGACGGCGGCAGTTCGACCGGGCGCTTGCCGGGGCTACGGAGCCTACTGCGATCCGGGCCGATGTTGCTTGACGGGATGGTGCTGCGCGCGGACGTCCACCGTCTGGGTGGGACGGGGCCATGGCCGGTGCTGCCGAGTCGGCTGCTGAACGGCAAGCAGACCTCCTTCATGGCCAGGCCTCTCAATCTGTTGCCGCGGCCGAGCGCGGGCTCATGGCGATCATCCAGGACACGCGTGGCCGCTTCGTCTCCGAGGGCGAGTAGTACACCGGGTGGGACATCGAGACGTACAGGGTGCTGGGCGCCCACGGTGTAGCGCTTAGCTGGGGATGCGGGACACCGTGGGCACCGGATGAGGGGAAGCCTTTCAGGGTGTAGGGGCGGACTCCGGCGGAGCGCCCAGTGGCTGTCCGCCCGGCCCGCCGGAGAAGGTCAGCCACGGCAGAGAGGGTTGCTGGGCCACGCCTGGCTCGCGGTAGTCGCACACCCCCTCGGGGAAGGCCTTCCGCAGTCGGCCCCATTGGGCGTTGGAGAAGTCGACGGTGTAGTCGTCCCGGTTGAGTTCCTTGAGTTGGCACTTGAGGATGTTGTTGGCCGTCGGGCCCCCGGCCGCAGTCCGGGGCACACCGAAGTAAGGGTAGGTGGCGCGGCAGACGGACATATCGGAGATCTTGCGGTTGCCGATCCAGCACGCGTCGACAGCGTCGGCCGGCTTGTCGCGCACCACCTTGGTCTCGATCGGGTCGTTGGACGTGTCGGCTTCGATGCGGGTCAGCCATCTGTCCATGAGCAGGAACGCCTTCTCGCGGGCATCGCCGTCGGTTTGCACCGGAGGCACACCCGTCCAGATGATCTGATTGTCATGGCCACCGTTGGCCTGGTCGAAGCGGGCACGCATGGCGTAACTGTGGAAGTCGCTGTGGATCTCCCAGTTGCCGGGAGAGCGCAGATCGATGACGGGGACCTTGGCCGCCTCGCGGGGGTAGGTCACCCGACCGGAGCGGTATGCGACTTCCAGCGCCGCAGGGTCGGCTTCACTACGCTCCGGCTGCCACTTCCAGTCGATGTCGAGCCCGCCGACGCTCTCGTTGAGGTCGACGAACTGCTCAGCGGTGATCGTGCCGGACTCGACGGCCTTCAGGCCGTACTGGACACCGGTGTTGTCGTACGGCCGGTTGGCGAAACCGCGTTGGATGCGTTGTTCGACCGGCCCCCATGAACTCGCGGGCCTTCGGCCCCAGACGGCCACGGCGTAGTCCTGAAGAGTGCACCGCTCACCGGCAGGATTTGCCTCGGCGTCGTACACCCACGAGCGATTGGGCTCCAGAGTGGTGTGGCCGGCCAGGAATCCGCCGAGGCAGCCGGCCCCGTTGTCCGGGTCCAACCAGGTCTTGGAGTACTGCCCGTTGCCTGTCGGGTTGTCCCAGAGTGTCCGGCACACCGTCTCGAACGCGTGGCCGGTCACCGCGGTTCTGTGGGTGGTCAACGCCCACAATGGAGACCTGTCGAAGTGGTGGTCGAGTACGTGACAGTCCTCGGCCTCCTGCAGCGTGGACCAGACGTCGGGGAAGCTGCAGGAGGGCAGGATGCCGTCCAACAGACCGGGGTAGTTGGAGGTGATCCAGTGCTGCTGCATGGAACCGCCGGAGCAGCCTTGCCCGATGGTGTAGCGGATCGGGCCGTAGTTCTCGACGAAGTGCTCCTTGAGCATCACCAGCGCTTCGGTGGAGACCACGTCGTTGCAGTTCTGCCCCAGCATGTTCAGGTTGGACACCGCGACGGCGAACCCGCGGGACAGAGCCGTGTCGTTGAGAACGTTCTCCATGGGTGCGTCCTGTGAATGCCGCGGCGTGCAGTCGCCGCCGAACGGCACAAGGAGTTTTCCGTTGAAGCCGCCTTGCGGTGCCCACGGTTGCCACGGCTTGGCCGGGTCGTACAACACCGCGATGTCGTAGATGCCACGGTCCATCACGCCGCGTTCCCGGCGTACGACGTACGCGACCCGCTTGCCCTGGTCCGTCGTTGTGTATGCGAGGTCTGCGGGCGGTCTTTTCGGATCATATGCGGTGAACTGGCCGGTCAGCCAGGACTTGTAGAAGAGCTTGTACTTCGCTGGAGTATTGCACGCGACATCCTGCGGCTTCCCGAGGCCGTTCTCCTCGGTCGCGCACACCCACGGCTGTACCTGTGGCCCGGCGAACAGCGGTCCGCCGATGGGATGGCCGGTGATGGTAAGGCTTGCCGCGCCCCCCTGTGTCCGGGCCGTCATCCTGTTCTCGCCGACCTGGAGGCCGGTGACCAGGCCCAGGAAGCGGCCGTCCGGCCGGACGGCGAAAGCGGATGTCACATCCCGGCCGTCCACGTCCACGCGCACATTCTCTGGTGTTCCCCCGGAAGGCAGGGCCACCTCGACGAGGGCGTCGCCCCCGGACACCAGATCCGCGCGATTCGACAGCACCCTGATCTGAGGCGATTCCCCTGAGGCGGAGTACGCGATTCCAGTCAGCATGAGATCGAAAGCCATGACGAAAACAACCAGCCATCTGGTTCTGGCCCGTGGCGTGAGCCTGCCTGGGGGCCGTTCTGCACTGTGAGCCATCGGCTTCTCCGGCTTCGGTTGAGTAGCGACGCCGCAAGCGGCTCCACGGGTGCGGGCCACATCAGGCGGCGGAGATCCGTACCGATCCCCTCGGACGCGGTTACGGCAGCGGAGTGGCCGTAACCCCGAACGCATCCGTATGGCTGGCTGGTTGCGGGAACGTCAGTGAGTGGTGTAGCTCAGGCCGATCTGGTCGCGCACGGTGTCGAGCGTGCGCATCACCGCCACGGTCTCGTCCAGAGGCATGATCTCGCTCTCCAACTCCCCTGCGCGTAGCCGCTCCTGGACGTGCCGGATCTGGCGGTGCAGGCCGCCGCCCGCCGTGTCGTCGCCGTCGCCCTCGCGGGCGGCGGGCAGACTCAGGCGTTCGGTGGTGCCCCGCGTCTGCACGGTCAGTTCGTCCGGGCAGTGCATCAGGAACGGCAGTTCGATGTGACCTTCGGTGCCGGTGATACGGGCTGTGCAACCGAGGTTCGCCCGCATGGAACTCTGGGCCAGCGCGACCGCCCCACTGTCGTACCCGGAGAGGACAGCGACATGCTCGTCGACGCCGGTCGAGCCGAGTGTGCCGTACGCCGTGACCCGGTCGGGCGTACCCAGCACCATGCTGGCCAGCGATAGGGGATACACACCCAGGTCGAGCAGGGAACCGCCACCCAGCGCGCGATCGAACAGACGGTGTTCGGGGTCCGCCGGGAATTGGAAGCCGAAGTCGGCCTCCAGGGACTGGACTTCACCGATGACGTCCTCGGCGAGCAGTTCTCTGACTTTGACATAGGCCGGCAGGAACCGGCTCCACATCGCCTCCATCAGGAACAGGCCCCGTTCCCTGGACACAGCCACCATTTCAGCGGCCTGCTCCGCGTCCAGCGAGAACGCCTTCTCGCACAACACTGGACGCCCCGCGTTCAGGAACAGCAACGTGTGCTCGTGATGGTGGGAGTGGGGCGATGCGACGTAGACAATGTCGACAGTGTCATCGGCGGCCAGATCTTCGTACGAAGCGTGCCGGTGTCGCGCGGCGATGCCGTGCTTCTCGCCGAACGCGTCGGCCCCTTTCCGACTGCGGGAGCCGACGGCGACCAAGTGGGCGTCAGGCAACCGGCCCAACGCGTCCGCAAAACTGTTTGCTATGACACCAGTGCCGGCGATGCCCCAGCGGAACGACATGAGAACTCCTTGTTGCTGTGATGGTGATCATGGGATGGCGCTGTGGGCACCGGAACCACGAGGTGGGTGCGGCCTACGGCGGCGACGAACCGCCACCTGGCGTCGTTGGCTCTGATCCAAGGCCGACCGGGCGGTTGTCCTGCGGTACGGGGATGGTGGAGCCAGGCCAGGTGCGTTCGCCACAGTCCATGACGTTCATCGAGACGCCTGCTCCGCAGCCGCATGCAAATTAGGTCGCCCGCCTGACGCGCGCAGTGACCTGGACCGTGCGTGGCGCGATCTGGTCGTTCAGCGCCGCCGATATTCGTATGCGACGCTCGCCCTGGGCCAGTTGCGTGCATGTGGTATCGAAGACCTCAAGGCCTGTCGGCGCCGCTTCGAGGGCGGACTCGGCCACGCCACCCAGCGGGCGAACGGCTCATGCCGAGGTAGCCGTACCGTGTCCCAGGCGGCGGCTCATGTTGGCATCCGGTTGATCCGGGCCACGTCGCCATACCAATGTGCCGATGGTTTGACGACCCGCTCCTGAGTGCTGCGGTCGACCGCCACGAGCCCGTACTTGGGGCCGTAGCCGTCCCACCACTCGAAGTTGTCCAGCAGTGACCAGTGGACGTAGCCGGTGATGGGCAGTCCGTCGCCGATCAGCCGGTGCACGACGCGCAGACCTGCTCGAATGTAGTCGATACGCTCGCTGTCGACGTCGGTCGCGACACCGTGCTCGGTGAGGACGATCTCCTTGCCGGGGAAGAGGCCCGCCACTCGCCGGGTCGTGGCCTCGACCGCCTCAGGAGCCCACAGATATCCCATCTGGGTGCGGCGGCCCTCGCCGACGGGTGCTCCTTCCGCAGACACGGCTGCCGCTTGGCGGCGCAGGTACGGCAGGGCGAGCGACTGCGTAAGGCGACGGCTGCGCAGAAGCGCCGCGCTGAGGGGTTTGGTGATGCGGGGGGCGTTGACGTCGAGGCGGGTGTAGGTCTGGACGCCGATGAAGTCGTCGTCGGCGGTCTCGGCGAAGAACCTGTCTTCGTGGAGTTCCCGAGCCCATTCCATCGCTGGGACTCCGCCGGGATTGGCGTGCCAGTCCTGCAGCGCATGGGCCATGCCGACCTTGACGCCGGGTGCGAGTTCACGGATGACCTCTCGGGCATTGCGGTGTGCGGCGATCACTCCTGAGGCTGCGGCGTCGAACGCGTCGAGGTTCCGGACGAAGGGCGGAGTCGGGAAGGTGCCCAGATACCCCCGCGTGATCATGTTGCCGGGCTCGTTGATCGTGCAGATGTAGGGAGCACGGTTCTGTAGATGTTCCATCACGTGCCTGGTGTAGCGCGTGAACCAGGCCGGGAGTTCGGCATTGGTCCAGGCTCCGGCGTGGGTGACCCAGGCCGGCAACGTGAAGTGCTGCAGCGTGATCATCGGTGTGACGCCGTGGGTCAGGCAGGTCTCGACCATGTCGGCGTAGTGTTGGAGCGCCTCGCGGTCGAATTCTCCCTGGCGGGGCTCGACTCGTGCCCACTCCACGGAGAAGCGGTAGGTGTTCAGTCCGAGTTCCGCGAGCAGCGCGATGTCGTCCTTGTAACGGTTGAAGTGGTCGCACGCCATGCCGGAGGGCCCTGCCATGGGCGCCTTGGGCGCTGGGTCGGTCTCCCATTCCCACCAGTCGCTGTTCGCGTTGTTGCCTTCGACCTGATGTGCGGCTGTCGCGGCCCCCCAAAGGAAGCGCTCGGGGAAGATCAACGGTTCGGGCACGATCAGCAGCTCCTGAGGTTCTGAGTTCGTAGGGATCAGGCGCGCGGTCGTCGAGCAGAACGAATCTGCATGTCTGCGGACGACCTCGAACCCCGCACGGGCTGCGTGGGTTCTGCTCCGCCGGAACACGGAGCAGAACCGATCGTGCCCCTTCAGGGGTAAGCCGTGGATTGGCACCGGCCCCTCTCAGGGCCCTTAGGGGGTGGTTGTCGGAGCGGCATGACGAGTCCCCGTGGCCACGGGGACGCCCTACCGACTATTCATTCACTAACGCGCGTTAGTGAGTGCGGGTACAGTACATCAGGCGTGGTACACCCACAAGAGCGGAAGGGGCGATGGATGGCGGGCGAGGCCGCTGCTCGGCCGGAGGGCCGGGTCACCAGTTCCGACGTCGCCCGGGAGGCCGGAGTCTCCAGGGCCACTGTCAGCTTCGTGCTCAACGGCACCAAGGGGCAGACGATCTCCGAGTCGACGCGGCAGCGCGTCCTCGAAGCGGCGGCCCGGCTGCGCTATGCCCCCTCGGCGGAGGCCCGGACGCTCAGCCGCGGCCGGAGTGACGTCGTGCTCCTCTATCAGCCCCCTCAGTTGCCGCTGACCGACCTGGGCACACTGGTCGAGTTTCTCTCGGCGGAGTTCGCGGCCGTCGGGCTCACTGCGGTGATCCATCCGTGGTCCCGCAGGCCCGATGGTGATGTGTGGACCGTCATCACGCCCGTGGCCGTCCTCGCATGGGACCTGCCCGATAATGACGTCGCCGCGATGCGGCGCAATGGCGTACGCGCCGTGGTCTCTCTCACCGCCGAGTCCGACCCCGTCGCGCAGTGGATCTGGGGAGCCCGGGAAAACAGCATCGCCCGGCTGCAGGTCGAGCGACTGCTCAGGGCGGGGCACCGTCGGCTCGGCTACGCCCGCCCGCACGACGAACGCCTGGCCGAGGCGAGCGAGATGCGCCTGAAAGCACTGCAGGGAGCCTGCGCCGAGCACGGTGTGCCGGGCCCGGTGGCTCTGGCTGTTCCCTGCGACGAGGTGGGAGCCGGAGCCGCTGTCGAGGCATGGCGTGGGATGACCCCCGCCGTCACCGGCGTGTGCGCCCACGACGATGTGGCAGCCTTGGCCGTCCTCGCGGGTCTACGCGAGCAAGGACTAGCCGCGCCGTCGGACCTGGCCGTGATCGGCGCGGTCGATTCGCCGGCCGCACGCCTCGCAGCCCCGCCGTTGACGATGGTGGCAGTAGATATGCGGGACACCGCACGACATCTCGTCGAGGCGATCATCAGTCTCCTCGACGGACGGCCCGTCCCTATCGGTCCTGAGGTCACCCGGGTGATCGAGCGTCGCTCAGTCTGATCTCGGATCACGCCCCGCCGCGCCGCAGCAGGCTGGATGCTGTCTCCTCCGACCGCGGTGAGGGCGTAGGATGGCGCTTGCGCGCGCTACTAACGCGCTTTAGTTATTGTGGATGATGAGATCGAGACGGCAATGCCTCGTCGGCGCGAGGACCCGGGCGCGACTGGTTACTGCGGATCCGGCGACACGATGCGACGGTCAGGCGAGGCGCAGTCGTTGAGCCGGTCACCTCGCTGATCGCCACAAACGCCCTCACGGAAATCGTCTCCCTAAAGGCGGCCTAGAGGCGTCCCGGCCCAGGGTGTGTAGCACTGCCCGGCACAGCCTGTCCTCGGCGAACCGAAAGTGGTAGTCGGGGTTGACGGAATAGTCGACGGCGATGGCCCGTACCATCGCCGAGCACAGCAGGGGCCGGTCCAGCAAGGACCGGGTCAGGGCCACCAGCCGATCGCCGACGGTGGCGCCCGGATCGTTCCCAGGGGATTGCCAGCAGTCCTCAACAAAGCCGTCGATATGCGTCTTCCACAGCGCTGCGAACAAGTGCACCTTGGAGGGGAAGTAACGATAGAGCGTGCCGAGTGCCAGGTCGGCGGCCTTGGCGACCTCCTGCATCTGCACTCGTTCGTAGGCCACATCGGCGCCCAGCTCGGCAGCGACTTCCAGAATGCGTTCGCGCCGTGCCACCTCCGTCGATGACGGTCAGCTCGTACGGGCGGGCGTTGGCCTGATCGGCACTGAGGGCGGTGGTGGTGGAGCGACGGGGATTTTCCTTTGCCCGGGTGAGGTTACTCCTTCGGTAAGATACCCAAGGGGGTATCTTACCGAAGGAGTGTGGGTTGTGGAACTGGCGATGGCGGCTGAGGAACTGAAGACGGTGGTCAACCGGCTGCGCCGGGCGCAGGGTCAGATCGCCGGTGTGATCAAGATGATCGAGGAGGGGCGGGACTGCGAGGACGTCGTCACCCAGCTCGCCGCGGCGTCCAGGGCTTTGGACAAGGCCGGTTTCGCGATCATCGCCACGGGGCTGCAGCACTGCCTGACCGATGCGGACATGGCTGCTTCCGGTGACCGGGAGCAGATGCGTACTCGGCTGGAGAAGCTGTTCCTTTCTCTGGCCTGAGCTGTGGTGCCGCGACGCCGGATCACCCGCCCGGTTCGGAGCTGTTGGCCACATGGCCTGGATACGAAAGGGGAGGGATCCGGAGCCAGGTCCCTCCCCTTTGTGGTGTGGTTCAGCGGTTGCGTAGTGCGGCCAGTGTGTTGTCGAGGTCGGCGGCGCGGGGGCGGTTGTGGGGGAGCTTGGCGAGCATGGCGGCCATGCCGCAGGTGTTGGTCAGGGCGGAGTAGACCAGACCGCCCGCGATGCCGGCGGAGATGAGCTGGAAGGCGGGGTGGACGACGAGCCCGAGCAGCAGGCCGAGCAGCACGGTCACTCCTGCGGTGAGCCTCACCTGTCGCTCCATTCCCCAGGTGGCGCGGGAGGCGCCCTGGGGGCGGTGGAGCTCGTGGCCGTCGGCCGCCCAGGCACCGGTGCCTCCTGACAGGGTGGCGGTGGTGACGCCGTTCTCTGCGAGGATCTTGCAGGCGTTCTCGGAGCGGGCGCCCGAGGCGCAGACGACCAGGACGTCGCCGCGGTCGGTGGCGTGACGGATGTCGGGCAGCGCGCGCCGGATCTGGTCGAGGGGGATGTTGAGCGCGCCGGGGAGATGACCGCCGGCGTATTCGCCCGGGGTGCGCACGTCGATGATGGTCAGTTCGTGCAGGCGGGTGCGCGCCTCGTCGGTGGCGAGGGCCGTGGGTGTGGTCATGGCAGATGTCATCCTTGTGTGTCGGAGTGTGCTGAGCTTGATCTGGCGGGAGCCGGACTGAGGGCGGTCCTGAGATGCGCGGTGGGGCTGGAGAAGCTCTCCTGGTCCTGGTCTGAGCCGGTCGCGGCCCTCGTGTTCAGACGATCACGTCAACGAGCATGAAGGCCGCCACTGCCAGCAGTACGCCGGCGAAAACTCTCTGAAGAGTGGTGCCGGAGATCTTCGTCGCGAGGCGTTTGCCGTCCCAGGCTCCGAGGATCGCGGCTCCGGTGAAGGGGCCGATGACCTCCCAGTGGAGCCCGCCACCGGTGCCGGTGCGAGCGGCGAGCGCGGCGAGGGAGTTCACCGTGATGACGAGCAGGCTGGTGCCCACCGCCCGCCGCATGGCCAGTCCCAGGACGCCCACCAGGGCGGGCACGGCGAGGAATCCCCCGCCGACCCCCAGAAAGCCCGTCACGGCGCCGAGTCCGGCACCGGCGCCAGCCGCCCTGCCGGGACGGATCCGGTCCGGCGGCCCGGACGCGGACGGACGCAACATACGCAGAGCCGCCAGCGCGGCGATGACCGCGAACGCCGCCGTCAGCACCGCTTCGGGCAGGCGCCCTGCAACAGCTCCGGCGAGAAAGGCGGGGACGATGCCCGCCGCAGCGAACAACGCCCCTGTCTTCCATGCCACGTTCCCGCCGCGGGCGTGGGCGTACAGGGCGGTGGCGGAGGTGGCGGTGACGATGATCAGGCTGGCGGTGGTGGCGGCGGCCGGGGTGAAGCCGAGCAGATAGATCAGTGCCGGTACGGCAAGGACGCTGCCACCGCCGCCGAGGGCCCCGAGCGCGAGACCGATGACGGCCCCGGCGATGAGGGCGAGAACGAGTACGGTCACGCTATCCGGCCGCTGTTCCCGCGTTCGTCGACGACCGGGTGCCCGGCGGCGGCCCACGCGTTCATACCGCCCTCGACGTCCACCACCTGCGCTCCGCGGTCGGTGAGGAGCTTCGCGGCCTGCTGGGAGCGGTGTCCACTGCGGCAGATCACCACCAGCGGACGGCCCTGCGCCTCGGCGGGCAGGATGGCGCCGGCGACCAGGTTCGTCAGCGGTACGTGGATGGCGCCCGGGGCGTGGCCCGAGTTCCATTCGGGCTTCTCGCGGACGTCCAGCAGGACGGCGTCAGGCCGGTCGCCGCTGGTACGGCTGTGTGCCTCGTCGACCGTGACACGGGGCCCGTTTCGGCGAAAGAGGAACATCACACGCTTCCTTCCTTGCGGGAGATCGGCCGAACTCAGGCGGAGGCCAGGGGCAGCCCGGCATCCGCCGCGGCGTCGAAGGCGTCGTCGACGGCGACCACCTTGCGGCCGGCGGCATCGAGGAGGGAGGCGGCGATCGCCGCGCGCATCCCGCCGGCGCAGTGCACCCACACCGTCCCGTCCGGCACCTCGCCGATACGGCCGTGCAGCTCGTGGATCGGGATGTGGACCGAGCCGTCGATGTAGCCGCCTACGCGCTCCGAGTCCCGGCGCACATCCAGGACGACCACCTCGTCGCCGCGCTCGCGCACCTGGGCAAGGTCGGCGAAGCGGGCACGCGGGAAAGAAGCGAGCCTCTCGCCCTCATGGACCCAGCCGGCCGGGTCGCCGGTGGCGGCGGCGGCCGGGCGGTCGATGCCTACCCGCGCGAGTTCCCGCTGCGCGGCGCTGATCTGCTCCGGGGTGTCGGCGAGCAGGGTGACGGGCTTGCCCCAGGGGATCAGCCAGGCCAGGTAGGTGGCGAGCTTGCCCTCGCCCTCGAAGTTGAACGAGCCGGCCACGTGCCCCTCGGCGAAGGCCATGCGGCTGCGCAGGTCCACCACCCACTCACCGGCGGCCAGCCGGGAGGAGATTTCGCCTGCATCCGCACGCCTCGGCGGGGTGAGGTCGACGGGGGCGGGGCCGGCGGCGTTGGCCGGGCCCATGTGCGCGTAGTAGGCGGGCACGTCCTCCAGCCCGGCGAGCATCCGCTGAACGAAGGTGTCCACGTCCAGGGTGAGCGCGTCGTTGCTGGTGCGTTCCTTGCCGATCGTGGTCGCGTCCCCCTCGGCCTGGGCGGAGGAGCAGAAGCTGCCGAACCCGTGGGTGGGCAGCACCGGCACCTCGTCGTCCAGCTCGGCGGTCAGGCGGTGGGCGGAGGCGTGCTGGGCCCGGGCCAGCTGCTCCGTCAGCCGAGGCTCCACCAGGTCAGGGCGGCCCACCGTACCGATCAGCAGCGATCCGCCGGTGAACGCCGCCACGCCGCGCCCGTCCTGCTCCAGGACGTAGGAGGTGTGGTGCGGGGTGTGCCCGGGCGTGGCGATCGCACGCAGGACCAGACCCGCGTCCACGTCCACGGTGTCGCCATCGGCGACCGGGGTGCGGGCGAAGGACACGTGCGCCGCGGCCGGCACCAGATAGGAGGCGCCGGTGACGCGGGCCAACTCCAGGCCACCGGTGACGTAGTCGTTGTGCACGTGGGTCTCCGCCACGTACGCGATGCGCACCCCGCGCCTGGCGGCGGCGGCGATCACCTGGTCGATGTCGCGCGGCGGATCGATAACCACCGCGGCAGCGGCCCCGCCGGCCAGGTAGCTGCGGTTGCCCAGACCCTCGAACTCAAGAGTGTCGACGAAGAACACGACTGCGGCTCCTCCACAAGAACGGTGTACCCCGGGGGGTATTCGGCACCTACCCTAACAGGGGTACCCCGGGGGGTATTCCTGTGGTCCTGGACGTCCCCCATATCTCCGGGTGCGGCATTGCGTCCGCTGCGCCGGGTACCCGGCGGGGTATCAAGGAACCGGGTTTTCCGCCTCACCGAAGGAGCAGCGCACCGTGTCCTACGACCGCACCGTCCGACTGGCCGTCACCGACTTCGACGCCGCCACCGCCGCCGTCCGCCAGGCCTTGGCCGACCAGGGGTTCGGCATCCTCACCGAGATCGACGTCCAGGCCACGCTGAAGGCCAAGCTCGGCCACGACATGGAGAACTACCTAATCCTGGGCGCCTGCAACCCGCCGCTCGCCCACCACGCCCTGGAGGCCTACCGCTCCATCGGCCTGCTCCTGCCCTGCAACGTCGTCGTCCGCCGCGACGGCGACCACACGCTCGTCCAGGCCCTCGACCCGGACACCATGGTCACCTCACCGGCCTGGACGCCCTCAAGCCCGTCGCCGACGAAGCCACCGCCCGACTCGACGCCGCGCTCAGCGCCCTGGCCGCCACCTGCCCTCTCCCCGGTTCGGCATCTGGCCGACCCCGGCACGCGGTGCGCGGATCGTGCCCACGCCTGGCAGCAGGAGAGTGGTGAGCCGGGCCCGTTTCAGTACGGAGGCCGCGGTCTCGATCCACTCCCAGTCGGTGTGCGAGCCGGGCCCGTAGTTGACCGAACTGCCCGCCAGACCGTCGCCGTGTGCGATCTCGATCGCGTCCACGCCGGCCTCGTCGAGCGCTGTCACGATGCGGGCGACATCGACAGGGCTGATGCGGTGGCGAACGGCGTGCATGCCGTCCCGGAGGGTGACGTCCTGGACGTAGATCTGCGTGGTCATCGGCTGTCCGCCTTCGCTGCGGCGATCCGCTCGGCGACTTGGAGTCCCGCCGCGGTCATGATGTCGAGGTTGCCTGCGTAGGCGGGCAGATAGTGTGCGGCGCCCTCGACCTCCAGGAACACCGACACCTGATGGGTGGGGCGCCGGGTGCCGGCTTCGAGCAGGGTGTCCAGTGGCTGGTCGCCGGGGATCTCGGTGATCTGCGTCTGCTGTTTGAGCCGATACCCCGGGACGTAGGCCGCCACGTCGGCCACCATCTTCTCGATGCTCTGCCGGATATCGGACCAGGCGGCCGGGTCGGGGGCGTCGACCAGGACGAAGACCGTGTCACGCATGATCAGCGGCGGCTCGGCGGGGTTCAGGACGATGATCGCCTTGCCGCGCTGTGCGCCGCCGACCTTCTCGATCGCTCCGGCGGTCGTCGTGGTCTCGGATCGCACGAAGGCGCGGCCTGCTCGCGACTTTGGGTGAGCGAGCCGTGGCGGAGGCACGGCTGATGTTCCCGCATCAGCCTCCAAGCGCACGAGTCCGGCTGGACGCCCTCGGACCGAGCCTGGCGGACGAACTGGCACGGATGCACAGAAGGGCTCCGTTCCGCGGCAGCACGGCTCTCAGATCGTCGTTCTCCACGGACCTCAGACGATCCTGCTTTCCTACCGCAGGAGGTGAGCAGAGCCCGATGCGAGCATTTCCTACTCGCCATTCCTGTTCACCGGGATCACTTCCAGGGTGCGCGAACCGTGCACCCCCTCGACCCGGTCCAGCCCGACGTCGCTGGTCGCTGAAGAACCGGAGATCCACGTCAACGGACTTACCGGTTCGAGGCGTTCGAGGCCCTGCGGCACCGCGGAGACGACCTGGTCCGGGACCCGTACGACGCAGATGCGCTGGTCGGGCATGAGCGTGATGCGGCGGCGGCCCTGGCCGGGGGAGCCGTCGAGGACGACGGTGCCGGACTCGGCGACGGCCACCGCGCACGCCGTCACCACACTGTCGATCCGGTCCAGCTCGTGCGGGGTGCTCGGCCCGGTCCGGGACCTGCTCGGCGTCGGCGTCCGCGAGCCAGGACTGCTCCAGCCCCGACGGCACCAGGACCGTCTGGAACCCCGCGCCGCCGGCATCCCGGCGAGCGTCGCGGGCAGGTCCGCTGCGGTGCAGTGGTGCACGATCGCCCGGTAGTCGGCGAGGTTCTCGGCCAGGAGGTCCGCCGTCTCCTCGACGCCGCGGTCCCCGTGCTCCCGCAGATACGTCCGCTCGATCGGAGCGTCCTCGCCCGAGACATCGGACAGCGCGCGCCGCACCCGGCCCAGGATCCGCTCCCTGCTGCTCACTTCGAGCCCCCCTTCTCCGAGCGGCCGCCGTCGGTCCGCGGCCACCAGTCGCGGAACGGCTCCACGGGTAGGGCCGGAAGATCCCGGGTACCGCTCCAGGCCTGCCCGGCCCCGGAAGCGAACGCGGATGCAGCCGCCGGGTGCGCGAGGTCGGCCGCTGTCCGGTGCGCAGGACACCGGGGCGGGCGAACGCCCAGCGGGCCGCCCGCATCGCCGCCCGCTCGGCCGCGTGCCCCTTGGCGGGCTTGAGCACCACCTTGTTGCCCTCGCGGACCACCAGCCCGCCCTGAACGACCCGTTCCCGCAGATGCACCAGCACCTCGGGGATGTCGATGGCGACCGGGCAGACCTTGTAGCAGGCCCCGCACAGCGAGGAGGCGTACGGCAGCGGGGCGTCGATCTCGCTTTCCGTGCCGCGCAGTTGGGGGCTGAGGATCGCACCGATCGGGCCCGGTTAGACCGAGCCGCAGGCGTGGCCGGAAGCGTGGCCGCAGGCCCACTCGTAGACCGGGCAGACGTTGAGACAGGCCGAGCAGCAGATGCAGTGCAGGGCCTGGCGGCCGACCTCGTCGGCGACGGAATCGGAGCGAAGCGGCCGACTTCGAAGAATCGGCACGCTCAACAGGAACCGGGTCCAACGCCCGCGCGGATCACCCCCTGCAGGAGACAGGCATACTCGAATCCCGAACGTTGATAGTTTTCTGATGTGGACCACTTCCAGATCGGCGTGCGGTCAACTCCTGGCGCCGCCCACACGCCGATGGGCTCCTCAGTACCGTCGTGCACCCGCGCCGCTCACCGGGGCTGCCGCCCGGTCGGCGTCGCGCGGCTGCCGTGCCGCCCGATCCCATCCCGCCGGCCCGGACGCCTGCGTCAGCCTGCTCGTCAGTCGCTCCCCCTCGATGTCCATGTCCGGCAGCGCTCGGTGCAGGAACCGGGGCAGCCACCATGCCTTACGGCCCAGGACCGCCATCACGGCGGGGACAAGCGTCATCCGGACAACGAACGCGTCCAGGAGCACGCCGACGCCGAGCGCAAAGCCCATGCCTTTGATGACCTGCATGTCGGCGAAGACGAACGACCCGAACACCGCGATCATGATCAGCGCGGCAGCGATCACGACCTTCGCGCCGTGCCCGAATCCGCGGACCATCGCCTCGACCGGCGGCAGCCCATGGGCGTACTCCTCCCGCATCCGGGAGACGAGAAAGACCTCGTAGTCCATAGCGAGGCCGAAGAGGATGCCCACCAGCAGCATCGGCAGGAAACTCAGGACCGGGCCGGTGGTCTTGATGCCGAGCAGGTCGGAGAGCCAGCCCCACTGGAACACCGCCACCAGCGCGCCCAGCGAAGCACCGAGGGACAGCAGGAACCCCAGGGCCGCCTTGAGCGGGACGGCGAGGGCGCGGAACACCACGACGAGGAGGAGGAGCGCCAGGCCCATCACCAGCAGGCAGTACACGGGCAGGGCGGAGGAGAGCTTGTTCGCCACGTCGATGTTGACGGCGGTGGTGCCGGTGACATTGATCTCGGTGCCGCTGTTCTTCTCCACGGCGCCTCGGGCGTTCCGTATCTCTGCCAGGACCCGCTTGGTCGTCTCGGTCTCCGGGCCACCGGTGGATGTGACGCTGAGCAGTGCCGCATGACCGGACTCGGCACGGACCGCGGGGGTCACGGAGGCCACCCCAGGCAGGTCCCGCACCACACCGGCCATGCGCTCGGCGGCCGGGACGACCTCCGTCCTTTCACCCTGTACCAGCACGACCAGCGTGCCGCTGTAGCCGGGGCCGAATCCGTCGTCCACGAGCTTCTGTGCCCTGCCCGCGGAGGTGTCGGGATCCTGCGTGCCGCCGAGCCCCAGTCGGAGATCCGCCGCAGGGACAGCGAGGACGCCCAGGCCCACCAGAGAGACGAGCAAGACGCTCCACCGGCGGCGGGCCACCATGGCCGCCCAACGCTGCCCTGCGGGCTGACGTGCCGAGACGGGGGCGCGCTCGACGGAACGACGCAGGACGGGGACCGTGCTGGTGGCGATGTTCCGTCCCATCAGGCCGAGTACGGCCGGCAGCAGTGTGACGGCGATCGACACGGAGACGACGACCGTCGCCGCAGCACCCAGTCCCATGACGGTAAGGAACGGGATGTTCACCACGGAGAGCGCGGCCAGTGCGATGACGACGGTCGCGCCGGCGAAGACGACCGCTCCACCGGCCGTCCCGGTCGCCAGGCCGGCCGACTCCTCTGGTTCCATGCCCGCCCTGACCTGGGTCTGGTGCCTGGAGACGATGAACAGGGCGTAGTCGATGCCCACGGCCAGGCCCAGCATCACGGCGAGGATCACCGAGGTGCTGTCCATCGTGACGACGCTGGTCAGACTCAGCAGGCCGAGCACACCCACGGCAACCCCGACGAGCGCGGTCGCGACGGGAA
Organism: Streptomyces griseiscabiei; assembly: GCF_020010925.1. Taxonomy (NCBI): domain Bacteria; kingdom Bacillati; phylum Actinomycetota; class Actinomycetes; order Kitasatosporales; family Streptomycetaceae; genus Streptomyces; species Streptomyces griseiscabiei. The sequence goes on from NZ_JAGJBZ010000001.1 coordinate 2,647,691, forward strand.
TGACCGCGGCACGCAGGGAGCGGAAGACGAAGACCAGAATGCCCAGGGCGATGAGCACGCCCACGGCTTCCCCGGGGCCCATCACCTTGACCTCGACCTTGGAGAAGGCGTCTCCGCCGATCTCCCCGGTCAGCCCCTCGCGACGTGCCTCGGCCACGAGTCGCTCGACGCCGTTGGTGGTCGCCTCGGAAAGGGTGCCGGTCTTGTCGGTGGTGAAGGTCAGTGCGGCGATGCCCGTCCGGCCGTCGGCCGAGACCGTCCCCGACGACGCGGAGGGTGCGGTGACCGACCTGACGCCCAGAACATCCGCCGCCTCATCGACCGTTCGCCGTACGATGCGGGCCACGTCGCCGGTCGTGAGGGTCTCACCGCGTGGGGCCCGAAAGACGATCCTTCCGGTGAGGTGGGACTGGTCGCTGGGGAACTCTGCCTGCACGACGTCGAGCGTGCGCTGGGCCTCGGTACCCGGGATGGTCGTCGAGGTGGTGAACGGCTTCATCAGGCCGAGGGCCGCCAGGACCGCGACGAGCAGCAGTACGGACCAAGCGCCGATGACGGACCATTTCCGCCGGTAGGCGAAACGGCCCAGGCGGTACAGCAGGGTGGACACGCGAAGACTCCCGATGGCCGGGGAATGGGAAATGAGCAGTGCCCCGACCGGTGGAGGACGCCAGTCGCCGAGGCCTGCCTTATCCACCGTAGGAACGCCTCCGGGCCACACTCCGCGAAACGGCCCTTCGGGACCGCTGTTCACACACAACTCCCATGGAACGCGCCACGCGGGTCGGAGACGATCAATTGAGCACCGAAGGCGGGCAGGGTCCCGCGGCACTGAGGAAAGGGTTGACGCGCATGCCCGACGAGAACGCCGCAGCCGTGGCGGAGTCCGAGCCACCGCTCGGGCGATTGCTCGTCGTCGACGACGAGCCGGCGATCCTGGACACCGTCGGCCGTTTCCTGCGGTTCATCGGCTACGAGGTCCGGACGGCCGCCACGGTGAAGGAAGCCCTTGCCGAGGCCCGCGACCACCTTCCCGAGCTCATCCTGCTGGACATCATGCTCCCGGACGGCGACGGCATCGAGGTCATGCGGCGGTTGCGCGCCGACGGCCTCCCGCACGCGGTTGTCTTCCTCACCGCACGTGACACACGTAAGGACCTGGTCAAGGCACTCGCAGCGGGTGGTGACGACTACGTCACCAAACCGTTCGGTCTCGACGAGGTGGCCGCCCGGATCGGTGCTGTGCTGCGCCGCACCCGCAGACCCGAGCACGAGAGCTCCGTCCTGCGGGTCGCCGACCTCGAACTCGACCCGGCCACCCACTCCGTACGCCGCGGCGGCACTGCGATCGGTCTCTCCCCGACCGAGTTCCGGCTGCTGCGCTACCTGATGCTGCACAGCGGTCGGATCGTGCCCCGGGCCCAACTCCTCGAACACGTCTGGTCGTACGACTTCAACGGCGACGACACCGTGGTCGCCACGTATATCAGCTACCTGCGCCGCAAACTCGACGCGCTCGGTCCACCCTTGATCCACACCCAGCGGGGCATCGGCTACGCCATCCGGGAGCCGGGATGCTGAAGCGGTTGCGCCGGTCGCCGCTTCGCGCGCGCCTGAGCATGGTCGTCACGGTGCTGTGCGCCGGCGCCATGGCAGCCACGGCACTCAGCTGGATTCTCAGCGGCGATCCGGCCGTGATCGTGCTCGTGGAACTGGCAGGGCTGACCGGTGTGGCCCTGGTGAGCACTACTGTCGTACGGCGGGAACTGCGCCCGCTGGAGCGGGCTGCGGACACGGCCGACACCATCGCCGCCGGCGACTTCGCCCAGCGGTTGACCGTAGCCGCCTCAGCACCCACCACGGAGGTCGGACGCCTCGCGGACGCCTTGAACGGGATGCTCGACCAGATCCAGGCCGCGCTCACCGCCCGCGAGCAGTCCGAGGAGCGGATGCGTCAGTTCGTGGCGGACGCCTCGCACGAACTGCGCACGCCGCTCCAATCCCTGCGCGGCTACGCCGAGTTGTACCAGAGCGGGGCGCTGCCGGACCGGGCCGCGGTGAACGAGGCGGTGGAGCGGATGCTCTCCGAGATCCATCGCATGACACGGCTGGTCGAGTCGCTCCTCGGGCTTGCCCGGTTCGACGAGCAGGACGAGGCAAGTCTTGAGCCGGTTGACCTGAGCGGGCTCGTACGCGACTGCTGCCGCGACGCCAGGGCAGTGGAGCCGTCACGGCCGACCGGGGCGTACATCGAGCCCGACGTGACAGTCAGCGGGGACGAGGCCCAGTTGCGGAGCCTGCTCAGCAATCTGCTCGGCAACGTCCGTATGCACACGGCACCGGATGTTCCCTGTCGGGTCACTCTGAGCACGTCGGGCGACGAGGTGATGCTACGGGTGGAGGACTTCGGCCCGGGTATCCCCCATGAGTCGCTCACCCACGTCTTCGACCGGTTCTATCGCGCCGACAAGGGCCGCAGCCGTGTCGACGGAGGCAGCGGGCTGGGACTGGCTATCGTGGCGGCGATCACGGACCTGCACCACGGCAGGATCCGTCTGGACAGCGTCCCCGGCCGTGGCACGCGGGTGGACGTCCTTCTGCCCGCGTCCCGCACCGGGTCGGTATCGGTCGATCGGGACACACTGCCGCGCTCGTCGGCAGATCGCGCTGAATGCTGACTTCGGCGGCCTGTCCCGGGGGCCCGCTCGTGACGAGCGGGCAGACCCGTCTGTCGGACACGGCCGTCCAAGGCCGCGAACTTCTTCTCCAGGTCAGCGAGGAAGCTGTCGCCACCGGGCAGCATCCCGGCGATGGCCCGGACCGTAGTGCCTGTGGAGCCCCTGAGCCGCCCTCGATGAAGGCGGCGGCCTCCGGGACGTATGCGGTCATCAGTTCCTTGAAGGCACGGGCCGCCTCTTCGCGGTCCAGCAGGTCGTCCATGCTCATGTCCACCGACAGGGGCGTTCGTTCGGCGGGGTCGGCGTCGAACGGAACCGTCCAGGTGTGGCGGCCCGAGCCCACCTCGACGCCGTCGCTGTCGCCGGGCAGGACAACCTCGGCGGCGGTGTTCGACGAGACGAGGGCCGTGACCGTCAGTTCGTGGTTGCCCTTCATCGTGGCAGAGTCCCGCGCCATGGACACGAACTACTGCTGAGCCACCGGCAATTCGCCCACGAGCTGTACCAGGTCGAGCACCGGGTGCTCAGGTTACTCGACGGGTTGCGTTGGTGACCCCGCGCTGGGCCGGATCCGAGAGGGCGGCAACCGCACTGTCGGCCTGGCCTTTCGTCGTACGCGGAAAGACCGCCCGAGATGTCGTCACTGGCGCCAGTCAGGATGCCATTCACCTCGTACCGCGAGGTGAATTCCGTCGACCGGCCCTGCTCGGCCGCCTCCACAGTGCCCCAGGTGTGTCGCCCCCTGAAGCGGGCTTCCAAGACTGCCCCGTTCGCCGCGGGCGCACGGGCGTCTGTCACGCGCGGCAGTGCCGATCTGGACACAGAAGATGTGAACTCCCCCAACTACCTTGCCATGAGCCGGACGTACATGAGCGTCACTCAAGGGTCCTCGCGGATCCATGAACTCTCCGAGGTACCAAGAGCTCCAGTTCGGCATTGGTGCCCGCGAGCCGACCGAGACTGCGCTGATATCGGCGCCAAGGAATGGCAGTTGTGGGGGTGTACCGGATAGCGCGAGAGCACCGGCTGCCGCGCGAGGCGGCGGGGCCTGTGCCACATGGCCCGACCACCGCGCGGCTCCTGGACGGCCCCTGACACGCCCGGCAGGTCGGTCTCGGCCAGGAACCATCAATCCCGGGCCGGCACGCATCAGCCGTCCCGCCTGAAGACATTTCCGCAGGCCGTGATCACGAAAGGCGACCGCCACCAGCAGCGAAGAATCCGCTGGCCAGCCCCCCGCCCCTGGCAGACGACCACCGCCACTCAGTGCCCCGTCAGCGGCTCATCGGCCCTACTGCTCGCCGCGCCACCCCCAGCCGCAAGGCGAATCAGTACACGACCTCGCACCACCCTGACCAGCGGCAATACGCTCCACAACCGAAAACGGTGCGGATTCGACCCGGATTCGCCCCGAGGGCCCCAGACTCCAAAACGAACAGTAGTTGACCTGCAGTGATGCTGATTCTTGCCGCTGTACCGAGCATCCACCGACAGAGGAGTCTCACAATTGAAACTAAGTGGACATTTTTGGGCGATTAGCGCCACGTAGCGAGTAGTCGCACCCGCCGGCGCCACCTCCGGCTCCCCCGAGCGCGAACCGAACAGCAGCACCACCCGGCGCTCCACTCTGGCGACTAGGGGGCTGACAGAACAGGGCTCTGACCAGCCCCTTTACGGAAGTCCTTCCGCCTGACAGAAGACGTCTTGCCGAGCCGATGCAAGCCTCACAACCCTGTTTCCAACCACGGCACGCGGGGCGACGGAGCCCCGCCGACAGAGACGGGAACTGCCATGCCGCACATCACCGCTTTTGCTGGAAACCAGTGGTTCTTGGCGGGAGCGATCAACGAGACGCTCTCGCAGTGATCACTTCCAGGGCCTGCCGCAGGGCGCCCCACCGGTGATCGAGTTCAGCCCGAGCTGGTCGACAAGAAGACACCTCGTACATGTACTTGTGAACCTGTCCGGCGCCTGGATGTCCACTACAGACCGATGCCGGACCACCTTCATCGCCCGGAATGACCGCATCTGCCGCATGTCGGTGGGACGGGAACGACAATACGCGAACCCGAATTCGACCCGGATTCGACCCCAAGTGTTTGTTTATCAATTAAACATAGCCTCTGACCTGCGGAAATACGGGGCGGCAGACGAGTCAGGCTATACGCCGGGTACTGGCCGGGGCGTCCAGCGCCACCAGCAGCCGGGCTCGGGCCCGGCCGACCAGAGCGGTCAGCGCGTCCGGTTGAGGGACGGTCTTTTGTTCGCCCCGCAGGGCGGCGGTGCCGCGGGCAGGGTAGATCAAGGTCCTGGGCCAGGGGTCTTCCAGGTGGGCGGCGATATTCCCGACGAAGACCGAAGGGATCAGCAGGAGACCGTCGCCGGCGAGGCGGACAGTTCCGCCCTGTCACACCGGTGCGGGTGGCGGGAAGTGCGTGGCGCGGAACTCGGCGAGGGTCTGCTCCACACCGGCGATGGTCAGACGCCAGAAATCCCAGCCGTCGATCTTGTTGCTGCCGGTCGCGGCCCTGGCGGCGGTGGTCGGGGTGCGCCAGGGGCGGCCCAGGACGTTGATCTGGCCCTCGTGGTTCAGGACCGCCTGGTGGACCTTCTTCTCGTGCCGGCCCGTGAAGGTGATGCCGGCCTTCAGGTCGTCCGGGTCCAGATGTTCCAGCAGGTCTTGCAGGTCGACTCGGGAGCGTTCCGGGTCGACGGTGGGTGTGGGCGTCGTTGCGGCCGGCGTGGGCGCGGCAGCGGGCCGGTCGCAGGCGCGCTGCAGGGCCAGGGCCATGGCGGCTGCTGAGCTGTATGGCGCCTTGGGCCCCACCTTGTCGTCGATCAGCTGCTGGATGGCGGGATCGTCCCCGTAGCGGGCGAGTACGGTGACCGCCCGCATGAGGCGGCTGCGGAGCGGGACGAGGTGGGAGTCGTTGAGCGCGAGGATCCGTATGGTTTCGTCGGCGCGGCACAGGCCGCGTTTCGCTTCGGCCTGCGAGTAGGGGGTGCTGCTGCGCCGGGCGTAGCCGGCGCTGTCGAAGCCGAGCAGGTCGGGGTCGCTGTGGTGGGCTGGGAGCAGCGGCTGTTCGCGGTCCAGGTCATCGGCTGATGCGCGGGCGCGGGTACCGCCTATGACCGGGAACTGGCTGCCCTTGGCGCGGCCTTCCCGGACACCGTTGTAGCGGGCTCCGCCGCTGTTGCAGTGTCTGCAGGCGATGCCGTAGTTCGACACGTCGCAGGCCAGCCACCAGTGACCCGGGTGGCCGGGCACGTCGCGTACTGGGCACCGAAGATCTCGGCTCCCGCACCGAACCCGTGCTGCTCCGGGAACACGGCCACGGGAGGAAGATCCGGGGGCGCTCCTGGCTGACTCCCGGCCGTCAGGCGCGCAGCAGGGTGACGGTGCGCCCGGAGGGCGTGGTCTGCTGCGAGAAGGCGGTGCGCTCGTGGACCGTGGCTGCTTGCGGGCGGGTGTCGAAGACGACGAGGGTGCCCGTGGACAGCTCCATGCGGTCCAGGTAGTCGTCCAACTGTGCCAGCCCCTCGGCGAGTGGGTCGGTGCGGCCCTGGCGCCACACCTTCAGCTCCAGCGCCTCGCGCTGCACCGCCCGCGAACGGTCGGCAGCGGTGTAGGGCTGGCGGATCAGCAGGTCCACGCGCCGCCGGCCGATCCCGTACTCCCGGTCGATGAAACCCGCCCCGTTCACGATCCGGTGCAGGTAGGCCATCATCACCAGCTGTGCCGCGGCCTCCGGGTAGGTCGAGGCGGTGGCCAGGATCTCGCCGTTCTCCCGCCAGAACTCGGCAAAGGAGCACAGCAGCTTGTCCATGTCGATCCGGCCGTCCGGCAGCCGGAAGCTGCTCGGGGCGGCGACGACCTGGCCCTCCGTGTTGTTCCCCAGGACCCGGACAATGACCTCCTGGTAGATCGGATTGGCCACCCGCACCGGCGCGTCCGGAGCGACCAACCCCAGGTCGCGCACGTACGCCAGATCGTCGTCGTACGTGTCCGTCGGCAGGAGCAGCTCGCCCGCGATCACCGGCTGGATCACCCGCCGTACCCGGTCCTCGCCCAACCTGGCGGCCAGCGAGTCCAGATGCGTCGCACGCGCCAGGATCAGCCGCTCCTTCGCCTCCTCCATGTGCTCGGCCGTGATCGGCGTGTCCGACGGCACTCCCATCTCCTCGACGACCTCCCGGGCCAGCGCGTTGACCAGCCACGGCTGTCCCTGGGTAAAGCCGAAGGCACACTCCAGCGCATCCACCGTGAAATCCTGGCCCGTCTGCGTGGTGTGCTGCCCGTACAGCTCGGCGACCTCGGCCTCGGTGAAGTCGCCCAACCGCAGCGACGCCACCTTGATGTTGAACGGACTCGACGTACCAAGGCGCCCCGGATCCCCGCCCGAGGCCGCCTTGTAGTCACGCACATCCCGCAGCCCGCACAGCACTACCGCATGCGGGAAGCCGCCACGGCTGACGGTGAAGCCATCGCGCAACTGGCGCAGCACACTGCGCAGGCTCTGCCCCCGCAGCGCGTCGATCTCGTCGAAGAACAGCACCAGCGGACGCGGACAGCTCCGCACCCACTCAGCCAGCCCCCGCGTGAGCCGGGACCCGGGCACCGCGTCGGGCCAGGATGCGGGGGGCGCGAGCTCATCAGGAAGCCCAGCGGACTCCGCGGACCGCCGAATCGCCTCCAGCACCAGCAGCTCGGCCTGGCCGTAGTCCTCCCCGGCCACCTCCCCGCTCTCGCACGAGAAGTGCAGCGCCGCGTACCGGCCCGATGCCGTCAGTTCCCGGGCCATCGCCGCCAGCACCGTCGTCTTCCCGGTCTGCCGTGGCGCGTGCACCACGAAGTACTGGCCCTGCTCGATGTACCCGCGGGCCCTGGGCAGCCGCTCCTGGGCCGGCACCATGTAGTGACGCGTGGGGACGCACGGCCCGGCCGTATTGAAGTAGCGCATACCGCGCACGCTAGCCGACGGCACCGACAACCTGAGGCGACCGTGCACCCGACCACCGGCTACACCGCCCCGTACGGGCACGAGTGCCAGAGCAGCGGTGCCCCGGTGCGGGGATCACCCGGCGGGCAGACGCAGAAACGCGGCCAGCGCCCGCCGGAGTGCGGTGACCGCTGGAGCGCCTCCGGCGACCGCCAGGGCATGCAGGTCACTGCCGCACAGATCTTCGCTTGCCGATCAGCTCATCCGGGGCACGTTGTCGTCCTCATCGTCCCAGTCGGTCTCATGCATCCTGCCCTTGCCGAAAATCTCATCCGGGCTGTTGAGCGACCGGGGCACGCACTGCGGCCAGGGCCTTGTCGGACAGTTTGGCCGCGGGTCAGGGGCCAGTTCCCCGCAACCGCGTACGCCGGAAAGCGGCTGTACCTGCTTCGTCACGGCGGCAAGGAGTGGCTGGACGAAGATCGACACAGTCGCATCGCCGTGGAGAAGCGCATGGGCCGCGAGGTCGCCGGCGTGGATGGTCTCTACTCGCACGTTGCCCTGGCCATGGAGCAGGAGATTGCAGGTTCGCTGCAAACCGGAGACTGCAGGTTCGCTGCACACCAGGTGGCTGCGTTTCGTGGCCAGCGAAGGAGAGCACTGGAAGGTGCCGTCTCCCACTGCTCTCACATTCGATCTTGAAAGTGGTGGAAAACCGCAGGTCAAGTCGGGTGGAGCAAAGTCGTCATAAACTTGTGTATGAAGTTCATCTCCACCAAGAGCTTCATGCCGTTCGTCTGGTACCGCATCGCGCTCGGCATCGTCATCGTCGTCCTGGTCTCCATGGGCGTCCTGAGCCCGCACGCGGGTGAGTCGGGGGGCTGAGCGAGCCCGCCCTCCTCAGGGCCCGCTAGGGCTCTTCTGATGGATCTCCGCGGCGTCGCGACGCCCGGCACGCACCCTCGCCGCACGCCGAGCGCACGCACCGAACGCCGCGCCTTCTCCCACGGAGATCCATCAGAAGAGCCCCAGTCCCCAACTCCCCCCAGTGACCAACCACATACGACATCCGTAGCCGCCCGGTAGCGCACTGTCAGCCCCGGCGCCTACTCTTGTCGGCATGTCCCCCGATTCCCCTGCCCCTGGTTCCGTGCGGTCCGCCGCCGACTTGAACGACCGGATCCGAGCACTGTGGCGACACGCGGGCGGGTCGCTGTCGGCGCAGGAGCGGGCGGAGTACGAGCTGCTGGTCGTGGCGTGGGCCGCGGCGATACGCGAGAACATCATCGAGGCCGCGTGACCCCACCGGGCCGGCCGGCCGCCGAGCGGGACGACACCCCCGGCGGCCTGATCATCTTCCTCAACGGCACGTCGAGTTCGGGCAAGTCGAGCATCGCGGCGGAGCTGCTGCGCATCCTCGACGAGCCCGCCTTCCACATCCCCGTCGACGCGTTCCACGCCATGCGGACACGCCGGGAGCTGCCGCCCGAGCGGCTCGCCACCGTCCTGCACGACACCTGGCGGGGCTACCACCGCGCGATCGCCGGCATGGCCGCCGCGGGGAACACCGTCGTCATGGACCATGTCCTGAGCGCGGAATGGCGGCTGCGGGACTGCCTCGACCTCTTCGTGCCCCGGGACGTCGTCCTCGTCGGCGTGCACTGCGACCGGGACGAGCTCGAACGACGCGAACGGCAGCGGGGCGACCGGCCGCCAGGGCTGGCCGCGGGGCAGCTGGCCCAGGTCCATGCCCACGGCCTCTACGACATCGAGTGCGACACGGGCCGCGCGACGCCCCTCCAGTGCGCCGCCCGCGTCAAGGAGTTCCTGCCCCACCGCCCGAGACCGACGGCGTTCGAGCAACTCCGCGACACACGACAGGACGTGCGGCTACGGGCCGACTGAAGCCGCGCCCTGAAAGGGGCGCGGGGAACCGCGCGAGGAACCACGAACGACCCGCAGTCGGCCAGTGCCCCGAGCCCTCACGGCGCTTCACCGACCCCCGGACACCCTCAACACCGCCCCCGTCGTGTACGAGGCCTCCGCCGACATCAACCACGCGATCGCCGAGGCGATCTCATCCGCACGCCCCGGCCGCCGCAGCGGCACCGACGCGGCGATCCGGTCCGCACGCTCCGGATCCCCCATCCGCGCGTGGATCTCCGTGTCGATCACCCCGGGCGCCACCGCGTTGACCCGGATGCCGTCCGGCCCGAGCTCCTTCGCCAGCCCCGTCGTCAGCGTGTCCACCGCGGCCTTGGTCGCCGCGTAGTGGACGTACTCGCCGGGACTGCCCAGCGTGGCCGCCGCCGAGGACACGTTCACGATGACCCCGCTCCCCGAGGCCGCCATCGCCCGGGCCGCGCGGCGCGAACACAGCAGCACACCGAGGAGGTTGACCTCCACCACCCGGCGCAGCACCTCCGTGTCGGTGTCCGCCAGCCGCCCGAACGGGCCCGTCACCCCGGCGTTGTTGACCAGCCCCGTCACCGGGCCGATCCGCTCCACCGCCGTGTCGAACAGCCGGTCCACATCGGCCTCCACCGACGTGTCGGCCCGGACGGTGACACAGCGCGCCCCGTTCGCCCGCGCACCGGTGGCGATCCACTCGGCGGCGGCCCCGTCGTTCACGTACCCCACGACCACGTCGTGACCGTCCGCCGCGAGCCGCAGACAGGTGGCGGCACCGATCCCCCGGCTCCCACCCGTGACCACCGTGACCGGACGTGACATCCCAACCTCCCCGACGAACAAGACCGATAAGACAGATAAGACAGATAGGACCAACAAGATGAAGTGAGCGAAGAAGACAAAGAAAACGATCGATCATTCTACGATCGCAGCTTCGCCCCCGCCCCCCTTCGAAGGCAACCATTCCGGTCCCGGCGGCAACCGATGAATGGCAAGCTCCTTTCACGCGAGCACCACACGCCTCACGCTTTCTCCCGAACCGCGCGAGGAACCGAAGGAATGGAACCGAAGGACTTGAACGTGGCAGCCCGTTCCCATCGCTCCGCCGCCCGTCGGCCCAGGCGGCGCACCGCCCTCATATCCGTCGCCGCCGTGGCGGCCGCCGGGCTCGCCGCGTCGCTCGTCATCGCCTTCGGCCCCGGCGGCGACGGCGACACCGAGGCGGCCGGAAAGGTGGGCGGCGCCCCCGTGGCGGCCACGTCCGGGGAAACCTCTCCCTCCCCCGAGGCGCCGGAGCGGAAGAAGCCCTCCGCGACACCCTCCAAGTCCCCGTCCCCGTCGGCCTCGAAGTCCACCCCGTCGGCGACCGCGACCGCCGAGCGCACCCGGCCGTCACCCGCCGTCACCCGCCAGGCCGGGTCCGCCTCGGGGCAGTTGGCGGGACGCATCCGGCCCGGGGTCCACCGCGAAGGGATCGCCACCTTCTACGACGCCGGGACGGGCGAGGGCGGCGCCTGCTCCTTCGGCCCGAGCGACGACGTCATGACGGCCGCGATGAACACCGCCGACTACGAGGTCGCCAAGGCGTGCGGGGCCTATGTGCGGGTCCGCGCGGCGGGCGGCGCCGCCGTCACCGTACGCATCACCAACGAGTGCCCGGCACCCTGCGCACCCGGTCAACTCGACCTCAGCGCCGAGGCGTTCGCCAAGCTCGCCGCCCCGTCGCGCGGCCAGATCCCGATCACGTGGAGCCTGCTGAGCCCCGGCACGGCCGACCCGCTGTCGATCCGCTACAAGACCGGATCCAGCCAGTACTGGTGCGGCGTCCAGGTCATCGGCCACCGGAACCCGGTGGCGCGCCTGGAGGTCCGCGAGGGCGGCGGCTGGGTCCCGCTGCCCCGCACCGAGTACAACTACTTCCTCTCCGAGCAGGGCACCGGCTGCGGCGGCGCGCTCCGGATCACCGACATCTACGGGGAGCGGCTGACCGTCGAGGGGCTCGCGGTGCGACCGGACGTCGTCCAGCCGACCGGGGTGCAGTTCACGGCCCGCTGACGGCGACTCGCCCGCCCTCCCCGGAGGGCGGCCCACCGAGCCGATACACGGGTCAGCCGCGCAGATGGGCCGGCATGTCGTCCGCGACGGGGTACGGCCGCTCCTCGGGCAGCAGCGCGGTGGCCGCCGCCGGGTCACCCGCCCGTACGAGGTCGTGGACGGCCCTGGCCAGCGGCGTGACGTCCTCGATGCCGACGATCCACTCGTCCGCGTACCGGGCAGCCGCCTCGCCCGCCAGCCCCAGCTGCAGGGAGCGGTACGGCAGCGGGGCGAGCCGCAGGTTCCGCTCGGGGTCCCACTGCACCCGAGCGGGCGACCGCCGCAGCTCCTGCTTCCAGGCCGCCTGGCTCTCGTACAGCTCCGGCACGTAGTGCGAGAGACAGGAATTGCGCAGCGCCCACTCGAAGCCGTCGCGGCTGATCTCGACGGCCAGCACGGTCTCCTGGCCCTCCTTCAGGCCCCAGCCGCAGCGGTACATCATCCACAGGAAGGACGGCTTGATCCAGGTCATCCGGTCCCGCTTCCACATGGCAGGAAAGCGACCGTGCCGGGCGGCCGGGCCGCCGATCTCCGGGCGGTACGCCTGGTAGACGGTGACCGTCTCGGCGGTATGGCGGGCACGGACACGGAACCTGGGCTCGGCCACCACCGAGGGATGCTCGTTCTCACTCACCGGACCAGCTTCGATCACGGCGGCGCCGCCGGGCCACCGAATATCGACAGGGGGCGCACGCCCCTTGGCTTGGCGCGTCCTCTGCCCCAACACTGAGCCGATGACGCAGCGCGTGGAGCTCGCGACCGTGATGGACCGACTCGCCGTCGACGGCCTGATCACCGAGTACGCGGTGGCGGTGGACGACGGCGACTGGACGGCGTACCGGGACCTGTTCGCACCGGAGGGCCGGGCGGACTACCGCTCGGCGGGCGGCATCGAGGGTGACGCCGCGCAGGTCGCCGGGTGGCTGGCCCGCAGCATGGAACTCTTCCCGATGAGACAGCACCTGATCGTCAACCGCCGGGTGCGCTTCGGACAGCTGGACCAGGACACCGGTGACACGGCCCGGGTCCAGGCGGACTACGTCAACCCCATGCGGTTCGCCGGACCCGACGGCGGACCCACCACCCCCGACTTCATCTGCGGCGGCCGCTACGCCTTCGCCCTGCTCCGCACCCCCGACGGCTGGCGCCTGACCGAGGTGGCGGTCCAGGAGAAATGGCGCCGCGCCCCCGCGCCCCTCCCCACCCCCCAGCACGGATGACCCGCCTGGCCGACCACCCGGACGGCCCAAGGCCTCGGACGGTGAGGCACTCCCACGGGAGACCCGTACGGGCCGGCCCGCCCGCACGGGCGGTGCGCGTGCGGGAGAACCGGCCCGAAGCCCCGCGGCGGCGAACCCGCACCCCCACCCGCGCGCCCCACGCCCCCTGTCGGAGATCGTCCCCGGCGCGCACACTGGAAGGACTCACGCTGGGGAGGGAGGCGCTGTATGAGGACGCCGGACCGGTTCTCCTCCCCGTGGCGGCGAAGGGCGGCCGTCGTCCTGGCCGGCGCACTGCCCGTGCTCGCGTTCCCCGCCCCGGGCCTGTGGTGGTTCGCGTACGCGGCGCTGGTGCCGTGGATGCTGCTGATCCGCGGCGCCCCGACCGGCCGCCGGGCGCTGTACGACGGCTGGCTCGGCGGCTTCGCCTTCATGCTGGCCATGCACCACTGGCTGCTGCCCAACCTCCATGTGTTCACCTTCGTCATCGCCGGCCTGCTGGGCGCGCTGTGGGCGCCCTGGGCCTGGCTGGTGCGCCGGTTCCTGGCCGGGACGCCCGCACCGGGCCGCGTCGCCGCCGCCCTGCTGGTCGTGCCGTCGGGCTGGCTCCTGATCGAACTCGTCCGCTCCTGGCAGGGGCTCGGTGGTCCGTGGGGCCTGCTGGGGTCCAGCCAGTGGCAGGTGGAGCCCGCGCTGCGGCTGGCCTCGGTCGGCGGCGTCTGGCTCCTCAGCTTCCTGGTGGTGGCCGTCAACGTCGCGGTCACGGCGATGGTCGCGGTACGCCGTTCCCGGGCGCCGGCGCTGGCCGGTCTCGTCGCGGCGGCCCTCGCGACCTCGGCGGTGTGGCTGTGGGCGCCGCGCCCCGACGTCGAGGGCGAGGCGCGGGTGGCCGTCGTCCAGCCCGGCGTCACCGACGGCCCCGACAACCGGTTCGCCCGTGAGGAGGCGCTCACCCGGCGGCTCGCCGGGCAGGACCTCGATCTGATCGTGTGGGGCGAGAGCAGCGTCGGCCACGACCTCGCCGACCGCCCCGACCTCTCCGACCGGATCGCCGCGCTGGCCCGTGAGACGGACACGAACATCCTGGTGAACGTGGACGCCCGCCGCTCGGACCGTCCCGGCATCTACAAGAGTTCCGTCCTGGTCGGCCCGGACGGTCCCACCGGCGACCGGTACGACAAGATGCGTCTCGTCCCGTTCGGCGAGTACATCCCGATGCGCTCCCTGCTCGGCTGGGCCACCTCGGTCGGCGAGGCGGCCGGTGAGGACCGTCGGCGCGGTACCGAGCAGGTGGTGTTCGACTCCGGGAAGGGGCTGCGGATCGGCCCCATGGTCTGCTTCGAGTCCGCGTTCCCCGACATGAGCCGCCGTCTCGCCGCGGACGGCGCCGAGTTGCTGCTCGCGCAGTCGGCGACCTCGACGTTCCAGCAGAGCTGGGCCCCGGAACAGCACGCCTCGCTGGCCGCGTTGCGGGCCGCCGAGACCGGCCGTCCGATGGTGCACGCGACACTCACCGGTGTCTCGGCGGTGTACGGCCCGGACGGCGAGCGCGTCGGCTCATGGCTGGGCACGGACGAGAGCACGACGGCGGTGTACGAGGTGCCGCTGGCCAGGGGGACCACGGCGTACGTCCGCTTCGGCGACTGGCCGGTGCACGCGGCGCTGCTGGTCCTGGTCGGGTGGGGCGCCTTCGAGGGCGTACGGGCCGTGCGGCGGCGTACGAGCCCTGAGCCGCCCGGCGCTCACACGGCGGACCGCTCCTCCACCGACCGGACCACCCGCTCGCACAGTTCATGAGTCGCCAGCGCGTCCCGCGCGTCGGGCACCTTGCCCGCGCGGACCGCGTCGAGGAAGGCGAGGACGGCCTGTTCGATACCGCGCTGCCGGGCCACCGGCACCCAGTCGCCGCGCCGCCTCGTGGACGGCTGCCCCTTGTGGTCGACGACCTCCGCGAGGTTCACGACCTGCCGCTTGGTGTCCTGCCCCGAGACCTCCAGGATCTCCTCGGCCGAGCCGCTGAGCCGGTTCATGACACCGAGCGCGGTGAACCCGTCGCCGGACAGCTGCAGCACGACGTGGTGCAGCAGCCCGTCCTCGGTCCGGGCCCGCACGGTGACGTCCTCGATCTCGCCCGGCACCAGGAACCGCAGCGTGTCGACGACATGGATGAAGTCGTCCAGGATCATCGTGCGCGGCAGTTCGGGCAGACCGATGCGGTTCTTCTGCATGAGGATCAGCTCGCGCGGATGATCGGCGCACTGCGCGTACCCGGGCGCGTACCGGCGGTTGAAGCCCACGGCGAGCCCGACGTTGCGCTCCTCCGCGAGCCGCACGAGCCGTTCCGAGTCGGCGAGTTCGTAGGCGAGCGGCTTGTCGACGTAGGTGGGGACGCCCGCCTCCAGCAGCCGCGCGACGATCTCCGGGTGGGCCCCGGTCGGCGCGTGCACGAAGGCCGCGTCGAGGCCCTCGGCGAGCAGCGCGTCGAGGTCGGCGTGCCGCTGCCCCGGCGGCAGCCGGAGGCCGTCGGCGACCCGGGCGAGGGTGGCGGGTGTCCGTGTCTGCAGATGGAGTTCGAGCCCCGGCCTGGTGCCGAGCACCGGCAGATACGCCTTCTGCGCGATGTCGCCGAGCCCGATGCAGCCGACCTTCACAGGGGTCTCCCGTCCACAGTGGTCCACGGTGTGCCGTCGTAGTGCGACGTCGTGCCGTCGTAGTGCGACGTCGTGCCGTCGTAGTGCGACATAGCGCCGTCGATATGCCTCGTCGGCAGCATACGGGGGCTGCGAGGATGGCCGGCATGACCATCCCACGCACCGAACCCTCCGTCACTGCCGACGAACGGACCATGCTCGAAGGCTGGCTCGGCTACCACCGCGAGACGCTGGCGCTCAAGTGCGCCGGCCTGGACGACGCCCGGCTGCGGACCGCGTCGGTGCCGCCCTCGGAGCTGTCCCTGCTCGGGCTCGTACGGCACATGGCCGAGGTGGAGCGCATCTGGTTCCGCAAGGTGCTGGTGGACGACGACCAGGGGCCGATCTACTTCAGCGAGGCCGACCCGGACGGGGAGTTCCACCTGACCGAGGCGGACACCTGGCAGGAGGCGTACGGCACCTGGCAGGCCGAGATCGGGGTGGCCCGGCGCAACGCGGAGGGGTTCGCCCTGGACGACGTCGCCAAGGCCGCGCACCGGCGGTCGGGCGAGACACCGAGCCTGCGGTGGATCTACACCCACATGATCGAGGAGTACGCGCGGCACAACGGGCACGCCGACCTGATCCGTGAGCGTATCGACGGGGCCACCGGGGACTGAGGGACCAGGGGCGGACGGGTGCCGAGCGGGGCGCGCGGCGTCGCAGTGGGTCCCGGGCGTCACCCGTGTGGGGGCATCCTCCGCCTGCCCCCTCCCCAAAGCGGCCCGGACACAGCAGAGTTGCGCGCGTGCATCGACCGACCACCACCGCAACGCTCCTGGTCACCGTGGCCGTCTCGGCCCTCACCGGCTGCGTGACCGCGCAACACCCGCCCCCGCAGGAGACGTCCCCCGTCCCGTCCCGGCCGTCCGAGCCCCGCCCGGACGGGACCACCCGGACCCAGATCGTGGAGGCGCCGGCCCGCGAGGCCCTGGAACTGATCGGCCCGCCCCGGGAATCCGCCCCGAGCGCGTCCGCGAAGCCGCGCCCGGCCGCGCCGACGGCCTCCGCCGCCACCGCGCCCACCCCCACACCCACCGCGCCCCCACCCCCGCCGCCCCGGAACGAGCGCCGGCAACCCCCCGAGCGGCACGGCCCGCCGCCCGTCGCCCGGCCCGACGTCGAGATCCCGCCCCTCCCCAGGACCGTCCCGTCGGCGCCCCCGAAGAACTCCGACGTCTGCGCCCTCGGCCACCGGTACGGCGGCTGGGGCAAGGACACCCCACAGGCCGCCATCTGCAAGGACGTGTACGGCCGTTGAGCCGCCCGCCGCCCCGGGCCCCTCGGCGCCAGGGCGTGTCCGCAAAGTCCCGCCGTCCGCCCGGAGGGCGGGCCCCGCGGCGTCGTGGGGGTACCTCCCGGTCGAGCGAAGCCGAGACTGGGGGAGCGTGCTCTCGGCGTGCCGGGCGCAAGCCCTCGTACTGGATCTACTTGGGATTTCGCCCGGTGCGGCGGTGGGGGCCCTCCCGCTCGGGCGCAGCCGAGAGTGGGGGAGCGTGCCAGATGCCGCGGGGCAGGCGGGACTCTGCGGACACGACCTAGGGCCGCTGCCGCGGCGGCCCCGGCGTCTCCCCTCCGGCGGGGCCCTCCTCGTCGAGCCGGGCCTCCAGACGGGCCAGGGCGGCGCGGACACCGTCGCCGTGGGCGTCGGCCCCCAGCGCGGCCAGCGCGCCCCGGGCCAGCCGCAGATGGCTGCGGGCCGCTTCGTGGCGGCCCAGCCCGGCGTAGTCGACGGCGAGGTTGAGGTGGAGCGAGGGGTAGAAGGCCCGTACCGCGAGGTCGTCCTCGTGTTCCGTGGGCCGCGTGGCGGGCGGCCTGGTGGGCCGGCCCGCCATCCGGCCGTCGGCCGGCTCCCCGGACCTGTCCTCGGCCGGCTCCCCGCACGGGCGGCCGGAGAGTTCGTCGGCCGCCGACAACGCCCTGAGGTCCCAGGCCAGTTCGCTGTCCGGGTCGTCCTGGGTGTCGGCCAGATAGTGCGCCAGTGTGCAGCGGTGGAGCGGAGCGCCGTCGTCGCCGATCTCCGCCCACAGCTGCCGGAGCCGGTCCCGGGCCTCCTCGCGGTCACCGCCGTGGTGCAGCATGACCGCCTGCCCGATCCGGGTCATCACGGCGTCCGGTGCCACCTGCTCCTGTCGCTCCACCACCGCGTCCTCCGCACTCCTCGCCCCTGTCCCGCCTGTCCCTCCCGACGCTAACGGCAGGCACCGGCAATCCCGGTCAGGCCGCTCCGTACGGCCGACGGGGCGCCCCGGGTCGGGGGCCCGCTGCGGGGCGGACCGGAGGGAAAGGCGGACGGGGGTGGCGGTGTACGCGGGTCAGCCGAGGTCGGGGATCGTCCAGTCGATCGCCTCGTGCCCCTGGCGGGCGACAGCCTCGTTGATCTGCGTGAAGGGCTGCGAGCCGAAGAACTTCTTGGCCGACAGCGGCGAGGGGTGCGCGCCCTTGACCACGATGTGGCGCTCCTCGTCGATCAGCGGGAGCTTCTTCTGCGCGTAGTTGCCCCACAGCACGAAGACCGCCGGGTCGGGCCGGTCGGCGACGGCGCGGATCACGGCGTCGGTGAACTTCTCCCAGCCCTTGCCCTTGTGCGAGTTGGCCTCGCCGGAGCGGACCGTGAGCACCGCGTTGAGCAGCAGCACGCCCTGCTGGGCCCACGGCATCAGATAGCCGTTGTCCGGGATCGGGGTGCCCAGCTCCGCCTGCATCTCCTTGTAGATGTTCCGCAGCGAGGGCGGGGTCTTCACTCCCGGCCGCACGGAGAAGCACAGGCCGTGCCCCTGGCCCTCGCCGTGGTACGGGTCCTGGCCGAGGACGAGCACCTTGACGCTCTCGTACGGTGTGGCGTCCAGCGCGGCGAAGACCTGCTCACGCGGAGGGTAGACGGGACCCTTGGCGCGCTCCTCCTCGACGAACTCGGTGAGTTCCTTGAAGTAGGGCTGCTGAAGCTCGTCCCCCAGGACCCCGCGCCAGGACTCGGGCAGCATGGCGATGTCGGTCACGTCAACTTCCTCCGGTGTGCGCTCACTTCACGGCCGCGCAGCACGCGGCCATGGGCAGTCGCGCGGAGCGCGACCGCCTTCAGAGCACAGAACCTACAGCCGCCCACTGACAACGGGGCCGGGCCCCCGGAATTACCAGCTGGTCTTCCAGGAGAGCTGCCACATGATCATCATCGTCGCGGGGTCGATGACGTTCTCCAGGCCGGCGATCTCCTCGTTCGCGGCCGTGTACGCCTTGCCCTGCCACAGCGGGATCAGCCGGGCGTCGTCCACCAGGATCTGCTGGGCCTCCTCGAACTCCTCGGTCACCGCGCCGCGGTCGCTCTCGGCGCGCGACTCGGGGAGCAGCTTGTCCGTGATCTCGGGGCTCTTGTACGGCGTGCCGAGCGCGTTCTGCTCGCCCACGAACGGGGCGATGAAGTTGTCGGCGTCGTTGAAGTCGGGGTTCCAGCCGCGCCCGAAGATCGGGTACTCGCCCTTCTGGTAGCCCTCGGAGTAGGTCTTCCAGGGGCGGCTCTTCAGCGTGACCTCGAACAGTCCCGACGACTCCAGCTGCCGCTTCAGCTCCTCGAAGGCCGGCTTGGTCTGGGAGCCGTAGCGGTCCGAGGTGTACCAGAGCGTGAGAGGAACCGTTTCGGTGATGCCCGCCTCGGTGAGGATGGACTTCGCCTTGGTCGCGCTGGGGTTGCCGTAGTCGTCGAAGAAGCCCGTCGTGTGGCCCACCAGCCCGCTGGGGATCATGGAGTACAGCGGCTCGACGGTGTCCTTGTAGATGTTGTGCGCGAGCGCCGGCCGGTCGAGGACCTGGGCGACCGCCTTGCGGACGGCGGGGTTCTTGGCCCAGGTGTCCTTGGGGTTGAACACCAGGTAGCTGATCTCGGTGGTGGGGTTCTCCACGATCTGGAGCCCCTCCTCGTCGTGGTTGGCCTGGATCTCCACGATGTCCGCGGCACCGAGCCCCCGGTAGATGACCGAGATGTCCTTGTTCTTGAGAGCGCTGACCATCTTGTCGGACTGCTGGAAGTACTCGATGGTGATCGCGGAGTTCTTGAGCTCCGCGATGCCCTCGTAGTTGTCGTTCTTGACCAGCTCGGCCTTCTTGCCCTCCTCGTAGGAGGAGAGGTTGTAGGGCCCGGAGCCGGTGATCTTCCCGTCCTCGCGGAGCTTGTCCGCGGGGTACTCCTCGGGATCCACGATCGACATCGCGGGCGTGGTGAGCACCAGCGGGAAGGTCGCGTCGGGCTGGCTGAGGTGGAAGACGACCTCACGGTCGCCCTTGGTCTGCACCCGGGAGAGGGTGGTCAGCAGACCGGCGGGGCCGCCGTTGACGTTGATCTTCTTGATCCGGTCGAAGGAGTACTTGACGGCCTTCGCGTCCAGCGTGTGCCCGTTCGAGAACTTCAGCCCCTCGCGCAGGGTGCAGCTGTACACGGTGCTGGAGCTGTCCGTGAACTCGCAGCTCTCGGCGGCGTCCGGCTCGGGGTCGGACCCCCCGGGCGAGTAGCCGAGCAGGGGCTGGAAGACGTTGCGCATCAGCTCCCAGGAGCTGTCCCAGGCCGCGGCCGGGTCCAGGGTGCTCGGTGCGCTGGTGGTCCCCACCACGATGGGGTCAGCGTCGTCGGAGGCGTCCGAGGAGAACACACCACACCCGGTCACCACGGATATGGACGCGATCACCGCGAGTGGCGGCAAGTATCGGTTCCGGTTGAACACGTGCATGCTCCTCGAAATGCCGTACCAAGAGTGGGCGAACGATACCGCAGGCCCCTGCGACCGCAGGCGCCCGTCCGAAAGTGCCCTTGATCAGTCCGCTTGTGACGGCGTTGTCGAGTCCCGGTGAGGGTTGCGGACGGGCGCCGGAGACGTTCCGTGAAGAGTGGACCGGCGCCCGTCGTACTCTGTCAGCCCACCCCGGCGTTGAGGAAGATGCCGCCGTCCACCACGAGGGTCTGGCCGGTGATCCAGTCGGACTGCTCGGAGGTGAGGAAGGCGGCGGCGCCCCCGATGTCGGAGGGCACACCGAGCCGGGCGAGCGGGTACGCCGCGGCGGCCTCGGCCTCCCGGCCCTCGTACAGGGCCTGGGCGAACTTGGTCTTCACCACGGCGGGCGCGATCGCGTTGACCCGCACCCCGGGCGAGAACTCGTGCGCCAGCTGCACGGTCAGGTTGATCATGGCGGCCTTGCTGATGCCGTACGCCGCGATGAACGGCGAGGCCGAGACACCGGCCACGGAGGCGATGTTGACGATCGCGCCGCCGTTGTCCTTCTGCCAGGCGTGCCACGTCTTCTGGGCGAAGGCGAGGGCCGAGATCACGTTGGTCTCGAACACCTTGCGGGCCACGTTCAGGTCGAGGTCGGCGATCGGGCCGAACACCGGGTTGGTCCCGGCGTTGTTGACCAGGAAGTCGACGCGGCCGAAGGCCTCCATCGTGCGCTCGACGGCCTGGGCCTGGTGCGCCTCGTCGTGGGCCTTGCCCGCGACGCCGATGACACGGTCGGCGCCGAGCTGCTCGACGGCCTCCTTGAGCGTGTCCTCGTTGCGGCCCGTGATGCAGACCCGGTCGCCGCGCGCGACGAGGGCCTCGGCGATGCCGTGGCCGATGCCGCGGCTGGCGCCGGTGATGAGGGCGACCTTGCCCGAAAGCTCGGGGAGTTCCACCGAAGTCATGTTCCCGATCCCCTAGTCGAGCGGTCCGCCGGCGACGTACAGCACCTGGCCGGAGACGAATCCGGCGTCCTCGCCGGTGAAGTACGCGATGGCCCCGGCGATGTCCTCGGGCCGGCCCACGCGCTGCACGGGGATCTGGGTGGCGGCGGCGGCCTGGAAGTCCTCGAAGCCCATGCCGACGCGGGCGGCGGTGGCGGCCGTCATGTCGGTGACGATGAAGCCGGGCGCGACGGCGTTGGCGGTGACGCCGAACTTGCCGAGTTCGATGGCGAGGGTCTTGGTGAAGCCCTGCAACCCGGCCTTGGCGGCGGAGTAGTTGGCCTGGCCGCGGTTGCCGAGCGCGGAGGACGAGGACAGGTTGACGATCCGGCCGAACTTGGCCTCGACCATGTGCTTCTGGACGGCCTTGGCCATCAGGAAGGCGCCGCGCAGGTGCACGTTCATGACCGTGTCCCAGTCGGAGGCGCTCATCTTGAACAGCAGGTTGTCGCGGAGCACGCCCGCGTTGTTCACCAGGATCGTCGGCGCGCCCAGCTCCTCGGCGATCCGGGTGACGGCGGCCTCGACCTGCGCCTCGTCGGAGACGTCGCAGCCGACCGCGAGCGCCCGGCCGCCGGCGGCGGTGATCTTCTCCACGGTGTCCTTGCACGCGGCCTCGTCGAGGTCGATCACCGCGACGGCCCGCCCCTCGGCGGCCAGTCGTACGGCGGTCGCGGCGCCGATGCCGCGCGCGCCACCCGTGACCACGGCGACACGCTGCTCAGTGGTGGACATTGCTGGTTCTCCTCGCCCTTGGATGCGGCTCCTGCGGCGCCCTCCCTCTGGTGAGCGACCGCTTAGTACCTTCAGCACACGTGACGCTAGAAGTCCTGGCACCCGGTGTCAACGTTCCACCAGGTGCGATCCCTTGTGTGATCCCTTACGTCGGGGTCATTCCCTACGTCGGGTCACTCCACCAGCAGGGCGAGCAGCCGCTCGGCCTCCGCCGCCGGATCCGCGGTGAGCCCAGTGTGCACGGGTCCCGCCTGGACGACCGTGGAACGGGGCGCGACAAGCCACCGGAACCGCCGTCCGGCGTCGTCGCGGGCGGCCTGCCCGGCTGCCTCTCCCCCGGCGCACACACCTTCCACGGCGCGCAGCGCGGCGCGCACGCCCGCCACGTCCGCGCCGGGGTCCAGCACGAGCAGCTTGGCCTCGTCGAGGTGGGTGCGGGCGGCCACGAGGCCCCGGGAGCGGCTGTAGACGAGGACGCCCGCGTTGAAGCACTCGCCGCGCTCGATCCGGGGCACGATCCGCAGCAGCGCGTACTCGTAGACGTCCTGTCCGGAGGCCCCGGTCCCCAGGAAGCGGTCGCTCACCCGATCCCCCCGATGTGTTCGATCCCGTCGATCCCCTCGATGCGTGCGTGGATGCCCGCGGCCCGCGCGAGCAGCGGCTCCGCGTACGCCCGCCGCAGTGCGTCCGGTGTCTCGAAGCCGGGCTCGTCCGTCAGCCAGACGTCCGGGATCCCGGCGGTCACCTCGGCGAGCAGTTCCTCGGTGACCAGGGGCGCGAGATCGGCGGCGGCCGCGGCGACATCGGGGCGGAAGCGGGCGAGGGCGTGGTCGGCGGCGTCGTACGGCTTGGCGGCGGAGGCCTGGGCGCCGGGCCAGTGGTGGTGCCAGATCATGGTGGCCCCGTGGTCGATGAGCCACAGCTCGCCCTGCCGCATCAGCAGATTCGGGTTGCGCCAGGAACGGTCGACGTTGTTGATCAGCGCGTCGAACCAGACGATCCGGCCGGCCTCCTCGGGGCCCACCTCGAAGGCGAGCGGATCGAAGCCGAGGGCGCGGGTCAGGAATTCCATGCCCAGGTTGGTGCCGCCGCTGGACTTGATCAGCTCCTGCACCTGCTCGTCGGGTTCGCCGAGCCCGAGCACGGGGTCGAGGTCGACGGTGACGAGACCGGGCACCCGCAGCCCGAGCCGCCGGGCCAGCTCCCCGCAGACGACCTCCGCGACCAGCGTCTTGCGGCCCTGTCCGGCGCCCGCGAACTTCAGGACGTACGTGCCGCGGTCGTCGGCCTCGACGAGACCGGGCAGCGAACCGCCTTCCCGCAGTGGGGTGATGTAGCGGGTCGCGGCGACACTTCTCAGCATGTCCTCAGGTCACCCATTCATCCACCTTGCGATCCACGCCCCTTGCCTCCGGCCTCCGGCATGAAGTGAGCATAGTAACCGGGGGTGATCATCGGCGAAGGCCGATCGAGCGTGGAGGGCGAGCTCAGCGGGTGCGGGAATCCGGGCGGAAGCGGGCGCGGAAGGCCGCCGGTGTGGTGCCGGTGCGCTGGGCGAAGTACTTGACGAAGTTGCTGGCGTCGAGGAAGCCGAGCCGGGCGGCGATGTGGGCCACGGATGCGTCGCCGTGGGCAAGGAGTCTCTTGGCTTCCAGGACGACGCGGCGGTCGATGAACTCCTTGGCTCCGACGCCGGCGGCGTCGAGCGCGGCCCGGGTCAGCGTGCGCGGCGCGTAGCCGAGGGCGCGGGCGTAGTGTCCGACGTCCCTGGCCAGGGCGTAGTCCTTCTCCACGGCGGAGCGGAACCGCTGGAAGGTGTCCGCGTGCTCGCCGGTCGTGGTCCCCACCGGTGTGATCAGGTGGGTCAGACGCAGCAGGAGCACGGCGAGCAGGCGCTGGAGGACGGCCGAGCGGGTGTGGTCGGGCAGGCCGCCGGTGCGGTACTCGTGGGCCAGATGTGCGAGGGCGTGGCGCAGGGCGTCGGCGTCCTCGCCGGCGACCTGCCACAGAGTGCGGCCGAACGGGTCGTTGAGGTGTGTCTCGGCCGCGGTGGCGGAGTCGAGCACGTCGGACCGGAACAGCAGCAGGGTGCCGGAGGCCGTGCGCAGGTCGCCGAAGCGCTGCACCTGTCCGGGCCGCACCCACAGCCATGTGCCGTCGGTGAGGGCGTAGTCGGCGAAGTCGGCCATGTGCCAGAGCGGCCCTCGGTCCACGGCGAGCAGCAGGTGGAAGTCCGGACGCTGGGGGTGTCCGGTCCCCTCGGCGTCCCGGGCGCCCCGGGTGCCGCCGCGGCGGCGCATGCGCTCACGCAGCTCGGTGATCGTCATCACCTCGATCCCGGCCGCGGCGGCCGGCGGTGGATCGTAGGGGACTTCCTGGATCTCGTCGTGTCCGTTTTTCACCACGACCGGACCTCGCTTCACCTGGGCGCCGTGTTCCGATTCTCCTAGTGTTCGAAGTCAGGCGCGGGACGCGGCGGCGGGGACGCGGTCACTCGGCTGAGATCGATGACTGACTTCTACCATGGAGGTTCGGATGACCGTCCGGCTCACTTACGCCTTCGACGCCTACTGCGGCTGGTGCTACGGCTTCGGTCCGGCCCTGCGGCAGTTCGCCGCCGAGAACGCGGACCGCATCGAGTTGCGTGTGCTGTCCGGCGGTCTCTTCTCGGGTCCGCGGGCGCTGCCCATCTCGGCGTATCCGCACATACCGGCGGCGAACGAGCGGATCGCGGCCCTCACGGGGGTCGCGTTCGGCGAGGGCTACCTGCGGGCGCTGGCCGAGGGGAGCACGGTGATGGACTCCACGGACGCCGCGACCGCCCTGGCGGCGCTGTGCCGCCAGGCCCCCGAGCGGGCCCTGGAGATGGCGGGTGCCCTCCAGCACGCCTGGTACGTCGAGGGCCGAAGCCTCTCCGACGTCGATGTGCACCGGTCCATCGCCGCCGAGCACGGCCTGGACGCCGACGCCGTCGCCGACGCCTTCCTGGCCCCGGCGTCCCGCACCGAGGTGGAGAGCGAGTTCCGCGAACTGCGCCGGCTCGGCGTCGACGCCTACCCGACCCTGCTCCTGCACACCACCACCGGCACCCACCGGCTCGGCGGACCGGTCGCCAGTGCCGACTCGCTCACCCAGGCACTCGAACGGCACCTCGACCCCGCCGTGTGAACCGCCGGCGCGCGGCCGGAGGGCGACCGGCGGGTGGCCGGAGCCGAGGTCACGACGGGGTGAGCACCGCGCGCGCGAGTTCCCGCGCCTCCCGCGGACAAAGCTGCCGGCCTCGGAGAAGGCGGGCAGGGCGAGCAGCGAGGGGAAGAGGAACGCGTTGGGCGCGCTGCCTCCGGCGGCGACGGCACCGCCGACCGCACCGAAGCAGAAGGGACGCTTGAGCGGCAGGTTGACGCCGTAGATCCCCGGTTCGGTGACCCCGGCGGGCAGCAGCGGGCCCACGAGCAGCGAATTGCCCTGGATGGTGAAGTCGTTGATGAACAGCGGTATGAAGCCCCAGTGCAGGCCGAAGACCACGAAGACCTGCCAGAACCGGACCGCGTCGCCGGTGTTGAGCGCGACCAGCGCGGGGTGGACCAGCGCGCCGGCGATCGCCATCGCGGTGAACTGGTTGGCCCTGAACCGCTTCGCGGCGGTGACGGCCAGGAACAGCGGCAGGCAGTAGAAGATCGCGTCGGCGGTCGCGTTCAGGATGACGTAGGTCTGCGACTTGGCGTCGAGCCACTGCCACTGGATGGCCGCGCTCAGGAACGCCTTGAGGAGGCCGGAGGCCGCCAGCGGCCACAGGATCGGGGAGAGGATCGACGAGATCAGGTCAATGAGCCGGTGGAGCGGGTTGCGCTGAGGTTCCTCGCCCTCGCTCACGTCGCCGCCCCGCTGGACGAACTTGTCGAGCTCCGCGTACACCAGGGGCGCGTTGTTGCCGATGACGCCCTGGTTCTGCCCGCCGGCCCGCATCACCGTGATGACGCCCGGGAGCTGGTGTCCTGACCTCGCGGGGTCCCGGCTCGGCGCACCACGGCCCGTCGGCACGTGAGAGCTCCGCCCGTCGGCACCCCTCCCCCGCCCTGCCGCGAACCGACAGCTTCCAGACAGCTGCTTTTGACACTGCCGTGATCCCGGACAGGTCAAGATGTGCACCCTGTCTGAACGTTCAAGCACAGGCCCGCCGTACCCATGGGCGAAAGTGCAAAGCCATCTCGGAAGGAACCGACAGCATGACCAGCGAAACGATCAAACCCTCCTCGATTCCGGGCCGTCGCACCGTCATGGCGGCGGCCGGCGTGGCGGGGCTCACCGTCGCGCTGACCGCGTGCGGGTCGGACGACGACTCCTCGGCCTCGGTCTCGTCCGGAGCCGGGGCCGGCGGTGACGCGGGCAGCGACTCGAACGCCGACGCGAGCAGCGGCAGCACCGGCGGCGACAGCGCGGGCGGCAAGGAGATCGCCAAGACCTCCGACATCCCCGAGGGCGGCGGCAAGATCTTCGCGAGCGAGGGCGTCGTCGTCACCCAGCCGGAGGCGGGCAGCTTCAAGGCGTTCTCCTCGGTCTGCACCCACCAGGGCTGTGCGGTGAAGTCGATCGCCGACGGTGTGATCAACTGCCCTTGTCACAACAGCAACTTCTCGATCGCCGACGGCAGCGTGAAGAGCGGCCCGGCGACGAAGGCGCTGCCGGCCAAGGATGTCAGTGTGTCGGGCGAGTCGATCATGCTGGCCTGAGGTTCGACGGGGCGGCGGCGCCCGGACCAAACGTTTGTCAGGTGTCCGACCAAACGTCTGTTGGGCCACCAAGCGTTTGTTAGGTGCCTGACCAAACGTCTGTCAGGCACCCCCACGCCCCCCTCCCCCGACCCCCTCCCAACACCCCACCACCTCCCCGGTGGTCGCGACCGTGGCGACCAACGCCAGGGTGTGGCGGATCATCGCGGGGGTGTAGTCGGCAGGCACCCCCGCGATGGCGTCCCCGGGTACGACGGCGGTGTAGCCGAGGTTCACCGCGTCGAACACCGCGTTCGGCACGGCCACATTCGCCGAGACGCCGGCGACCACCAGCGTGCGGCACCCCAGATTGCGCAGCAGCGCGTCCACGTCGGTGCCCGCGAGCGGCGACAGCCCGTGCAGCCGCCGTACGATCAGATCCTCGTCGGCGACCTCGACGGGCGGCGCGACGCGTACGGCCGCGGTGCCCGTCAACTGCCGTACGGGCAGCCGTTCGGCGGCGCGGAACAGCCGGGCGTTGCGGTTGGCGCCCCGCCCGTCGGGCCGTCGTTCGGCGACGGCGTGCAGGACCTGCACTCCGTGCGCGTGGGCCGCCGCCACGAGCCGGGCCACGTTGGCGAGCGCCCCCGATGCCCGGGCCTCGTGGGCGAGTTCGGGCAGCGCGCTCTCCGGTCCTACGACACCGCGCTGGCACTCGACGGTGAGCAGGACGGTCGTGGCGGGATCGAGCAGCCCGCTCAACTCCCGTCGCCGCTTCGGCTCACTCGCGTTGGACGGCATGGCGGTCCCCTTGTCGCCGACGATCGGGCCGGCGAGCGTAACGCCCCTTGCACATGGACGGAAGACAGCCGATGCTCTTCTGACGCCACGTCAGCGGAGGGGATCGGCATGACCGTCACGCAGCGCCGGGGCCGGAGAATCATGATGGACCCCGCCGAACTGGACGAGTTCCTGGGCGCACAGCGCACATGCAGGGTCGCGACGGTGTCGCCGGACGGAGCCCCGCACATCAGCCCGCTCTGGTTCGTCTGGGACGGCACCTCCCTCTGGCTCTACTCGATCACCCGCAGCAGACGCTGGTCCGCGCTGCGCCGCGATCCGCGTGTCGCCGTGGTGGTCGACGCGGGCGAGGAGTACGGCGAGCTGCGGGGCGTCGAGCTGTCCGGCACCGCGGAGTTCGTCGGCGAGGCTCCGCGCACGGGCGAGCCGGTGCCCGAACTCGTCGAGGTGGAGCGGCTGTTCGCCCGCAAGAACTTCGGCATCGACGAGATGCCCCACGACGGCAGACACGCCTGGCTCCGCCTCACCCCGGACGCGATCGCCTCCTGGGACTTCCGCAAGCTGGGCTAGGGCCTGTCCCGGCGGCCCCCGCCACGAGGGCTCAACCCGCCTCGCACGCGTCGCCCGCCACCCGCAGCGCCTCGACCGCCGCCCGGATCGACGGCCGCCGGTCGGCGTCCGCGCGCCACACCGCGTAGACGCTGCGGTGGACCCGATGGCGCACCGGCACGGTCCGTACCCCGGCCGGCATCGGGTCGCGGCCGAGCCGGGGTGCGATGCACACGCCCAACCCGGCGGCGACGAGCGCGAGTTGGGTGTGGTGCTCACCCGCGCGGTGGGCGATCCGGGGCTCGATGCCGTGGGCGCGCAGGGTGTAGAGCAGCCATTCGTGGCAGAACTCGCCCTCGGGCCAGGCGACCCACGGCTCCTCCGCCAGCTCCCGCAGATCGATGTCGTCCCGCCCGGCGAGCGGGTGGTCCCCGGGCAGCGCCACCTCCACCGGGTCGTCGAGGAGCGCGGCCCGGGCGAGCCCCTCGGGCACGGGCAGCGGCTTGTTGTACCAGTCGAGGACGACGGCCAGGTCGGCGTCGCCCCGGATCACGGCGTTGATGGCGAGTTCGGGTTCCAGTTCCCGTGAGCGGACGCGCAGCGCCGGGTGGTTCTCGCGCAGCGCGCGGAAGACGGCGGGAAACAGCCCCCGGACAGCGGTCGGGAACGCCGCCAGCCGCAGCTCGCCGACGACCTGTCCCCGCTGCGCCTCCAGGTCCGACTGCGCCAGTTCGACCTGCGACAGGATGCGCCCGGCGTGGTCGGCGAGCAGCCGCCCCGCGTCGGTGAGCCGCACACCCCGCCCGTTCTTGGCGAGCAGGCGCTGCCCGACCTCCCGTTCCAGCTTGGCCATCTGCTGCGAGACGGCCGAGGTCGTCACATGCAGTCCCTCGGCGGCCCCGCTGACCGAGCCGTGCCGGGCGAGGGCGTCGAGAGTGCGCAGGCGCTCCAGATTCAACATGTAAGCGATACTACGAGGTTCAGCTCACTAATTCTCGCTTGTGCTACGAGATCGGTCGAGGCCATCGTGGGGCCATGACCACCGCCGTGCCCACACGAACGCCCGCCGCCGCCCCCGACCGCCCGCGCCGCGCCACCGTCGACTGGCGGCTGCGGTTCGGCTTCCTCTCCCTCGTCTGGGGCTTCAGCTTCCTCCTGATCAAGGTGGGCACGCAGGCGTACGCGCCCTTCCA
The DNA here is from genome assembly GCF_020010925.1 of Streptomyces griseiscabiei. Lineage (NCBI taxonomy): Bacteria > Bacillati > Actinomycetota > Actinomycetes > Kitasatosporales > Streptomycetaceae > Streptomyces > Streptomyces griseiscabiei. The sequence goes on from NZ_JAGJBZ010000001.1 coordinate 2,676,918, forward strand.
GGTCACCTTCGGGCGGCTGCTGTTCGGCACGCTGGTCCTCGCGGCGGCGATGGCGGTGAAGCGGCAGCCGCTGCCGCGCTCCCCGCGCACCTGGGGCCATCTCACCGTGGCGGCCTTCCTCCTCAACGCGCTGCCGTTCTCGCTGTTCGCCTACGCGGAGCTGACCATCCCGTCCACCCTGGCGGGCATCTGCAACGCCACCTCGCCCCTGTGGGGCATGGCCCTCTCCCTGGTCGCGCTCTCGGAGGACCGTCCGACACGGGTGCGGGTGGCCGGCCTCGGCCTCGGCTTCCTCGGTGTGCTCACCGTGCTCGGCGCCTGGCAGGGCTTCCACGGCGTGGACGCCACGGGCACCGCGCTGGCGCTGCTCGCCTCCCTCAGCTATCCGGTCGGCTGGATCTACCTCCGTCGCACGCTGGCCGGCACCACGGACTCCCCGCTGTCCCTCACCGGTACCCAGCTCCTGCTGGCCACCGCTCAACTGGCCGTCGTCACCCCGCTGTTCACGACCCTGCCGACCAGCTTCCCGGTCCTTCCCCTGCTGGCGGTGATCACGCTGGGCGCCCTCGGCACGGGTGTCGCGATGCTCCTGCAGTACGGCCTGGTCTCCGAGATCGGCCCGACGACCGCCCAGATGGTCACCTACCTCATCCCGGTCATCGCCACGGCCGCCGGTGTCGTCCTCCTCGGCGAACCCCTGGCCTGGACGACCCCGGTCGGCGCGGCGATCGTCCTGGCCGGCGCGGCCCTGACCCAGGCCCGCCCCCGCGCCTGAACCGAGGGGCACGCTCAGACGTACCCGCCGCCCGCCGACACTCCGCCCGCTCCGGGCCCGACCGCCGAGGCGACCGCGTCCGCCAGCCTCCCGATGTCCTCCTCGGTGAGGGTGGAGACCGTGATCCGGATGCCCTGCGGGGCGTTCATCCGGAAGCGCGCGCCGGGCGCGACGGCCCAGCCGGCGTGCAGCAGCCGGGCGACCGCGCCGGTCTCGTCGGGGACCCTGATCCACACGTTCATCCCGCTGACGCCGTACGCCTCGACCCCGCGCCGGGCGAGCGCGTCGATCAGCGCCTCCCTCCGCCGCCCGTACGCGGCGGCCACGGCCGGGGCGTCCACCGCCCCGCCTGACCACAGCCGTACGACGGCCCGCTGCACCAGCCGGCTCACCCAGCCCGGCCCCAGCCGCTGCCGTCCCCGCACCCGGTCGACGGTGACGGCGTCCCCGGTGAGCACCGCGAGCCGCAGGTCGGGGCCGTACGCCTTGGCGACCGACCGTACGAAGGCCCAGCTGTGGGTGACCCCGGCCAGTGGGTGCAGGGGCTGGTCGACGATCCGGTAGCCGTGGTCGTCCTCGACGAGCAGGGTCTCGGGGTGCCCCCTCAGCACGGACCGCAGGGCACGCGCGCGTGCGGGGCCGACGGCCGCACCGGTCGGGTTCTGGGCCCGGTCGGTGACGATCAGGGCCCGCGCCCCGGCCGCCAGCGCCCCGCGTACGTCGTCGGGGAGCGGCCCGTCGTCGTCGACGCCGACCGGGACGACACGCAGCCCGAGCGCCGGGACGAGATCGAGCACGCTCCCCCAGCCCGGGTCCTCCACGGCGACGGCGTCCCCGGGTTTGAGGTGGGCGGCCAGGATCCGTTCGATGGCGTCGAGCGATCCGGAGGTGACGGCGACCGGCCCGTCCGGCACCCCGTCGGCGTCCAGCTCGGCCCGCGCGATCCGCGCCAACTCGGGCTCCACGGCTCCCGATCCATAGAGCACCGGCTCACGGTCGCCCTGCTCGGCGGCGACGGCGAACGCCTCCGCCAGCCGCGGCAGCAGAGCGGTGTCGGGATTGCCGTCAGCGAGGTCCCGCACCCCGTCCGGCACCTCGACCCGGATGTACTCGCGCCCGGTCGTCGCGGGCCGGGACCGCACCCGGCTCCCCCGCCGGCCGGCGGTCTCGATGACCCCGCGCTCGCGCAGCGTGCGATAGGCGGCCGCGACGGTGTTCGGATTCACTCCGAGTCGCTCCGCCAACTCCCGCATGGGCGGAAGCAGTTGGCCGGGCTCCAGCTCGCCCGCCCCCACCGCCTGCTCGACGCTCGCCGCGATCTCGGCTGCACGCCGCCCAACGATCATATATCCTCCTAGCACAAACAAGATTATGCACTAGTGCAATGGAGAACGCAATGACGGGGACCCAGCAGCCGACGACACCAGAGCAGACGCCATCGCCCGCCGCGTACACCCCCACCGCCCGCACCGTCCCCACCCGGTCCGCGCAGAAGGCCGCGTACGACAGGGAGCTGGTGCACGCGATACTCGACGAGGGGTACGTCTGCCATCTCGGCTTCGTCCGCGACGGCGCGCCGGTGGTGCTGCCGACCCTGTACGCCCGGGTCGGCGAGACGCTCTATGTACACGGTTCGACGGGCTCGCGCCCCCTGCGCATGACGGGCCAGGCCGACCCGGGCCTCCCGGTCTGCCTCACGGTCACACATGTGGACGCGCTGATCCTGGCCCGCTCCGGCTTCCACCACTCGATCAACTACCGCTCGGTGGTGGTGCACGGCATCGCCCACCAGGTCACCGACCCGCAGGAGCGGCGGATCGCCCTGGACGCCCTCGTCGACCATGTCGTACCGGGCCGCTCGCGGGACTCCCGGCCCGCCAACGGCAAGGAGTTCGCGGCCACCGCCGTGATCCGCCTCGACCTGGACGAGGTCTCCGCCAAGACCCGTACCGGCGGCGTCAACGACGAACCCGAAGACCTCTCCCTCCCCCACTGGGCCGGCGTCGTCCCCCTCCGCAAGGGCTACGAGACCCCCGTCCCGGACCCGGACCTGGCCCCGGGCACGGAACTCCCGGACTATCTCAGGACGCTGTAGGTCGAAGAGGCTGACGGGACGATGGAGCGAAGGGGCCGCGCCCCGTAAGGGGCGCGGGGAACCGCGCGAGCGACCACACTCGACCCGCGTCCCGAAGACCACCCGCCCCCGACGACATCACCGCCCCCGCCCCACCGACAGCTCGGCTTCGACCCCTTCCCCACCGGACGCCACCTTCCGGGACTCCCCCTTCCCCGGGGCGACCCGCTGCGCGACGAACGCCCCGACCAGCACCACCACCCCGCCCACGATCTGCGGAGCGGACAGGTGCTCCCCCAGCAGGGCCCACGCCAGCATGATCGCGACAACCGCCTCAAGGCATCCCACGACCCCCGCCACCTGCGGAGACAGCCGCCGCACGGCCACCACCCCGGTGACGTACGCGACCACCGTGGCGAGCAGCACCACCCACGCGAGCAGCAGCCAGGCAGGCACGGCCGTCCCGTCCATCCACGCGGACCCGCCGAGCACGGCCCAGTCCATCCCCCACGGCCGGGCCACCACGGTGAGCACCGCCGCCCCCACCAGCAGCCCGTAGGCGATGACCCCGAGCGGATCCGGCGCCTCGGCCCCCGCGTCGCTGCCCTGGTCGGACAGGACGAAGTACCCGGCCTGACAGCAGGCGGCCCCGAGCGCGAACAGCAGCCCCAGCGGGTCGAAGGTCAGCCCCGACCAGATCTCGACGACACAGGCGAGGCCGCCGACCGCGAGCACGACCCCGACGGCGGCGGCCGGAGTCACCGGCCGCCGCTGCACGAACCGCACCCAGCCGAGGACCAGTGCCGGCCCGAGGTACTCCACGAGGAGGGCGACACCGACGGGGATGCGGGAGATCGACGCGAAGTAGAAGGCCTGCACACCGGCCACGGCGAACAGCCCGAACCCCACGAGCAGCGCGGGCCGGCGGACCACCAGATCCCGGTGGCGCACGGCGAGCGGCAGCATCACCAGCGCGGCGCCGACCACCCGCAGCCACACCACATGCAGCGGATCGAGCCCCGCCTCGATGAGCGGTTTGCCCGCGGTCCCCGATCCACCGAAGGCGAGGGCGGACCCCAGCGCGATCACCAGCCCGGCACCGCGCCCGCGGTGCGCCTGACTCCCCTGAGACGTATGCACCGGCTCATGATGACAGCCGACGACAGGAGCGTCACCCCCAATGACACCTGTCTCGCCAGCTGGACTCCAGGTGGGCGCGGCTCAACGCGCTCAGTCCCGGCCCACGACGCCCCCTCGAACCCGCTCCACCTCCACCTCCGCCCCTTCGCCCCGGCCTTCCCCGGTGTCGGCGATCCGCCGCGCCACCACCGCGGCATCGACGCCCACGCCGCCCATCACCTCCACGGCCCGCGACCCTCCGGCCGCGACCAGCACCGCGAGCAGGTCGAGGCCGTGGGCCGCCCGTCCGCCCCGGCGCACGGCACGGTCGTACGCCTGTGTCATCGCCCGCGCCGCCACGGGGGACCAGCCGGGGGTGCCCGGTGCCCCCGGGACGACACCGGCGTCCTCGAAGCCGATCTGCCAGCGCAGTCCGTAGCCGATGCTGCGCTGCACCAGATAGCCGAGCAGCCGGGCGACCTGCGTACCGTCGAAGACGGCGCGGACCTCGGGGTCGGACTCGATGAGCGAGTGCAGCAGATGGGCGGTGTCGATCTGCCGGTCCCCGTCGCGGAGGGCCCGTCTGCGCGCACCGGCGACCACCGAGGCCAGCTCGTCCGTGAGCCTGTCCTCGATCTCCACGTGGTCCGGACCATGGTCTACGGCCGACTGCCGGGGAATTCGGGATCGCACCCCTTCACCCCATCAGTCCCACCGCCTCCGGGGCATCCACGAAAGGAAGCATCTTCGCGTCCGACACAGGTTGCGCGGGGCGGACCCCGGCCTCCTCCCTACGGATGAGATCCGATCGCTCCGCCTCAGGGGCGCGCGCCTGCTTGCCCCACGCCCCGCACGCAACCACGACGCACCGGCGCTCGTCCCTCAGCGCATGGAGAGCGGGTGCTGGTTGGTGACCCTGCCGGCGATCGACGGCAGACAGTACGTGTACCGGGTGTACGCCCCCCGGACCGCACGGCCCGCCGACCTCTTCTGGGAGGCCTGGCACTGCCACGACGAGAGCCGGCTGCCGCGCGCGTGGGACCTGTTCGACGCGGCGCTGATCCGACGGGTGACATAGGCGCGAGGCCGAACAGAGCCACCCCGGACGCTGCCTGACGCTTCATCAGTATTGAATGTTCCCGCCCTCGCGACTACGTTCCGCGACACCACCGACCACCGACCACCGTCCGAGACGAAGGGGTTGTCGCATGGCCGAAGTCAGCGCGGAGGCACGCATCGAGGCACCCGCCGAGCATGTCTGGGCCCGGCTCGTCGACTGGCCCGCGTACGGCGAGTGGAACACGACCCACACCGGCTTCCCCAAGGGCGGCCCGGACACCCTCGCGGTGGGCGGCACCTTCCAGGAGAACCTGCGGCTGATGGGCTTCCCGGCGGAGGTCGAGTGGACCATCGCCGAACTGGAACCCGCCCGGACGCTGGCCATCCAGGGCAAGGGCCCGATGGCCGTGGACCTCGCCACCCGCTACACCCTCACCCCCGAGGGCGACGCCACCCGGGTCCGTATCGACGGCCGGTTCACCGGCGCCGCCGTCTCCCTGATGGCGGGCAAGCTGAAGGACTCGGCGACGGCCGCGCTCGCCGAGTCCCTGCGCAAGCTGGGCGCCCTCGTGGTCTGACCCCGCGCCCGCCGCACACCACCCACGCGCCCCGCACACACCCGCAGCCCGCAGACATCTGGACCGCCCCGCGGACACCTGCCCACGCGAAAGCGCCCCGCGGAAACCTCCGCGGGGCGCTTCCCTTCACCGATCACCCGGCTACCGCCTCAGCCGTCGCCTCAGTCCTCGTCGGCGAGGATCAGGTACAGCTTCTTGCGGGCCTCGTTGATCACCGTCAGCGCCTTGTCGCGCTGATCCTTGTCGCCGGTCTTCCAGACCTGACCGAACGCCTCCATGAGACCGAAGCCGGCCTGCCGGATCTCGCTCAGCGCCTCCCAGTCGACCCCGCGCGAGGCCTCCTCCCAAGGTGCCTCGGGCCCCTCGTCGGCCGCGGTGCGACCGGCGTCGGTGAGCGAGAACAGCTTCTTGCCGCCCTCGGTCGCACTGGCGATCAGCCCCTCGTCCTCCAGCAGCTGGAGGGTGGGGTACACCGAACCGGGGCTGGGCTTCCACGCCCCGCCACTGCGCTCGGCGATCTCCTGGATCATCTCGTAGCCGTGCATGGGCCTGTCCTTGAGGAGGGCCAGGATCGACGCGCGAACGTCGCCCCGCCGCGCCCTGCCCCTCGGTCCGCCTCGGCCGCGCCCACCCCAGGGGCCCCCACCGAACGGTCCGAACGGCCCGGGCCCACCATGGCCCGGCCCGAAGGGCCCGAAGGCGGCGCGCAGCGCCTCGGCGTCACCTCGGCCGTGGGGGTGCTCCCCACCACGGCGTCCATGTCCACGCTCGAATCCGAAGTCCTGTCCACGGGAACGCATCGCAATCACTCCATTCCATCGTTGATCTGTCGCGATGCCTCAACGATATATCGGGACCTGTCGCCTGACAACCCCCGATACACATCGCCGCCGTGATCTACTGCCGTGCGTGCCCCTACTGCTGCTCGACCTCGACAACACCCTGGTTGACCGTGACGCGGCCTTCCGCGACGCCGTGGCCGCCTTCCTCGCCGCGCACGGCCTGCCCGAAACCGACCTGGCGTGGGTGATGGCCGTCGACGCCGGCGGCTACACCCCGCGCGACGAGGTCGCCGCCGCGATGGCCGACCGCTACGCGGACGCGGTGCCGCCCGCCGCCGTCCGCACCCTGCTCGACACCGGCGCCGCGGACCGCGTGGTGCTCGCCCCCGCCGCTCGCGAGGCACTGGACCGGGCCCGGGCCGCCGGCTGGACCTGTGTGATCGTCACCAACGGCCGCACCGCCCAGCAGGAGGCCAAGATCCGCGCCACCGGCCTCGACCGTCTGGTCCGGGGCTGGGTCGTCTCCGAGGCCGTCGGCCACAAGAAACCGGTACCGGAGATCTTCCACGCCGCGGCCGCCACCGTCGGCCTCCCCCTGACCGGCGCCTGGGTCGTCGGCGACTCACCGCAGGCCGACATCGCGGGCGCCACCGGACTCGGCCTGCCCAGCGTGTGGGTGGCCAACGGCCGCACCTGGCCCGAGGACGCCCCCCGTCCCACCCACATCGCGGCCGACGTCACCGCGGCGATCGACCACGTCACCGGCACCCCGGGCCGACCGACCTGAGCGGAGCGGCACACCCCGGCCGGCCGGGCAGGAGCCCGCCGCTCCCCCGCACCTCACCCCCCTCGACCCGCCCTCTAGGGTGCGGGAATGATCTCCGACAGCTATCTCTCCGCACTGTTCTCGCTGGACGGCCGGGTCGCCGTGGTGACGGGCGGCAGCTCCGGCATCGGCAGGGCCATCGCCGGGGCCCTCGCCCGGGCAGGCGCACGCGTGGTGATCGTCGCGCGCAGGGAGGCGGAGCTGTCGGCCACGGTCGACGAGCTGACGGCGGACGGCTGCCGGGCGGCCGGGGTCAGCGGCGACCTGAGCACCCGCGCCGGTGTGCGCGCGGCGGCCGAGCAGGCGGCCGACGCGTTCGGCGAGCCGGACATCCTCGTCAACAGCGCCGGCGTCAACCTGCGCCCACCACTCAGCGAACTGGGCGAGGACGTGTGGGACACCACCATGGCCGTGAACCTGGACGCGCCCTTCCTGCTGGGCCAGCGCTTCGGCCCCGGCATGGCCGAGCGGGGCTACGGCCGCATCATCCACATCACCTCCCAGCAGGCGCACCGGGCGTTCGTCCGCAGTGGCGCGTACGGCGTCTCCAAGGGCGCGCTGGAGTCACTGGCCCGGTCGCAGGCCGAGGAGTGGTCACCCCACGGCGTCACCTGCAACACCCTGGTCCCCGGCTTCGTCCCGACCCCGCTGAACACCCGGCTGTCGTCCGACCCGGAGAAGGTGGCCGCCCTCGCCGCGCGCACCCTGGCCGGCCGCAACGGCCTGGCCGACGACTTCGCCGGAGCGGCGGTGTTCCTGGCGGGCCGCTCCGCCGGCTACATCACCGGGCAGTCGATCTGCGTGGACGGCGGCTTCTCGGTCCACTGACCGGCCGTGCCGACGCCGTACGCGGCCTCACGCCCCGGCCGACACCGACTGGCCTCCGAAATCCGGTCCACCTTCCTGGAATTGGCCTTGGCCCGCGGCTCCGCCGACCGCCTAGCGTCGACCCATGCGCATTCGTATCGTGGACGCCTTCACCGACCGCCCCTTCTCCGGCAACCCCGCAGGGGTCCTCCTCCTCGACGCCTTCCCCGACGACGCCTGGCTGCGGAACGTGGCCAAGGAGGTCAACCACGCCGAGACCGCGTTCGCCCATCCCCTCCCCGAGGGAGGCGAGGCGGACTGGGCGCTGCGCTGGTTCACACCGGTCGCCGAGGTGGCGATGTGCGGCCACGCCACCCTGGCCACCGCACATGTCCTGACCAGCACGCACACCCATGAGGGCCCGGTCCGGTTCGCCACCCGCAGCGGGGTGCTCAGCGCCACACCCCGGCCGGACGGCTCCCTCACCCTCGACTTCCCGACCGCGCCCCTCACCCCGGTCGCCGTCCCCGACGGTGTCGCCGAGGCCCTGGGCGCGGAGCCGCTCGGCGCCGTCGACACCGGCCCGAACGTCGGTGACCTGCTGGTGGAACTGGCCGACGAGAAGACGGTGCTGGGCCTGGCTCCCGACCTGCGCTCCCTCGGCCGGTACTCCGCGCGCGGCATCATCGCCACCGCCCGTGCGGCGGACCCCGCCGCCGGCCACGACTACGTCTCGCGCTGTTTCTTCCCCAACATCGGCATCGACGAGGACCCGGTCACGGGCAGCGCCCACACCGCCCTCGCCCCCTACTGGTCCGAGCGCCTCGGCAACCCGGACCTCACCGGCCTCCAGGCATCCGCCCGCTCGGGCCGCGTCCGCACCGAGCTCCGTGGCGAGCGCACCCTGCTCTCCGGCCGGGCGGTCACGGTCATCGACGGCGAACTCCTCGCCTGACCGCACGGCCCCGCCGGCCGCCGGGCCCGCGCACCTCGCGCCCCGTCGGTACACCGGCCCTCAGGGTGTGGGCAGCCAGCCCACCTTCCCGGCCAGCAGCGCGTATCCCACGAACGCCCCGATGTCGAGCAGCGAGTGGGCCACCACGAGCGGGCCCACCCGCCCCCACCGCCGGTACAGACAGACGAAGACCACGCCCATCACCATGTTGCCGATGAAGCCGCCGATGCCCTGGTACAGGTGGTACGAGCCGCGCAGTACCGAGCTGGCGGCGAGCGCCTTCCCCGGTGACCAGCCCAGCTGCTCGAGCCGGCGCAGCAGATATCCGACCACGATGACCTCTTCGAGGACCGAATTCTGGATCGCGGAGAGGATCAGCACGGGGTACTTCCACCACACCTCGGGCAGCGCCTCCGGCACCACCGTGAGGTTGAAGCCGAGCTCGCGGGCCGCCAGATAGAAGGCGATGCCCGTGCTGCCGATGACCGCGGCGATCGCCGCGCCCCGCCCGAGGTCCGGCCATGGCTTCGTCCGGTCGAACCCGAGCGTGCGCAGCCCGGCGCCCTCGCGCAGCAGGAAGTGCGCGACCAGGGCGACGGGCACCAGCGCGGTCGTGATCCCGAAGAGCTGCCACGCCAGGTCCAGCCAGGGCCGCCCGGGCGCGGCCGAGGCGTTCATGGTGGCCGCCTGGTCCTTCAGTCCTCCCGGTCTGGTGACCGAGCCGACAAAGCTGATCAGCGCGGACACCCCGCTCGCGCCGAGCGAGACCGCGAGGACCAGCAGTGTCTCGTCCCTCAGGATCCGCCGCCCCGGCCGCTCCCCCGGCAGCGCACCCTCCACCGACTCCGCCTGCCCCTGCACCCACGCCTCCAGTTGTCCGGCCCCGCCGAGGGTCCATCATCACCCGCGGCGGTCCCGAACATTCCGGCGGCTTACGTCACAGCAGCCCTCAGCCCAGCGGCACCGGCTCCGGCAGCCCGACCGGCCAGCTGTGGACCGGCTCCCCGGAATGCATCAGCTCGCCGTACCGCCGGGTCGTCGCGGCCAGCGCCGCATCCCTGCCGAGCCCCTTGGCCAGCGCCTGATGGAACGTTTCCACCTGCCACGACGCGCCGTTGACCCGACGCCTGCAGCGCTCCTCGATCACCCCTAGATAGAAGTCCCGGTCCACCGGCTCGACCCCCCACGCGTCCAGCCCCACCGCCGCGAGCGGCAGCAGTTCGTCCCGTACGAGGTTCACCGCGTCCACCGGTCCGACGCCGCCGTAGCGCCCGCGCGGCCACTGCAGCCGCGCGTCGATGCCGTGCCGGCAGGCCTCGTCGAAGTTGGCCGCGGCGGCCTCGAACGGCAGCCGCGTCCACACCGGCCGCGACTCCTCGGCGAGGGCGCGGACGACCCCGTAGTAGAAGGCCGCGTTGGCGATGACATCCGTGATGGTCGGCCCGGCCGGCAGCACCCGGTTCTCGACCCGCAGATGCGGGACCCCGTCGGCGATGCCGTAGACGGGCCGGTTCCAGCGGTAGATCGTGCCGTTGTGCAGGGTGAGTTCGGCGAGCGAGGGCACCCCGCCGGCGTCGAGGACCTCCATCGGATCCTCGTCGTCGCAGATGGGCAGCAGCGCCGGGAAGAAGCGCAGGTTCTCCTCGAAGAGGTCGAACGCCGAGGAGATCCACCGCTCCCCGAACCAGGTGCGCGGCCGCACCCCCTGGGCCTGGAGTTCGGGCGGCCGGGTGTCGGTGGACTGCTGGAAGAGCGGCGGGCGCGACTCCCGCCACAGCTCGTGCCCGAACAGGAACGGCGAGTTGGCGCCGATGGCGATCTGCGCGGCGGTGACGGCCTGGGCGGCGTTCCACACGTCGGCGAACCGGCCCGGTGTGACCTGGAGGTGCAACTGCACGGAGGTGCAGGCGGCCTCGGGCGCGATGGACTTCGAGGTGCAGACGAGCCGCTCCACCCCGTCGATGTCCAGGGTGAAATCCTCCCCGCGGGCGGCGACGATCTGATCGTTCAGCAGCGTGTAGCGATCGCCCGCCGAGAGATTCGACGAGACCAGGTCGTCACGGCCCAGCGTCGGCAGAATCCCGATCATCACGATTCCCGCGCCCACCTCGATCGCCTTGCGGTCGGCGTAGGCGAGGGAGGTGCGCAGTTCCTCGGAAAGCTGGTCGAATACCCGGCCACCCAGCCGGTGTGGAGCAATGTTGACTTCCAGATTGAACATGGCGAGTTCTGTTTGGAAATCTCGGCTCGCAATCCGCTCCAGTACTTGCGCATTCATCATTCTCGGCAGACCGTCGCCGTCGACGAGGTTCAGCTCGATCTCCACACCCATGAGATTCTTGGGGCGGTCGAACCGCTTCTCCTCCAGCAGTCGCGCCAGTCCCGCCAGGCACTGCCGGAGCTTGTCGCGGTACTGCTGGCGATCGGAGAGGCCAAACGGCCCCGCAACGACCTTCTCCCCCATCGAAGTGTCCCTCCTCGGATGGGCAGGCCGACGAACCGGCCTCTGCTGTCCCGGGTCCACGGATGATGATGCCCAGGCAGAGCCGCCGATAACGTCCCACGCACGACCTGCACACGCTAGGCTGAGCGCGGTCACCTCCGACCATATTCACTCGGCGTGCTTCTGGCACATTCACCGGGCAAGAATGAGCACGCGCTTTCCGCCCCGAGCGCTTTCGTGAAAAGCGCCGACGAGAACCGGCCGTCCACTACGCGACGGTAATCCGAGGTCACCGACACACCCCCGCGAAAAAGCGGGGTGACATCCATGTTCCGGAGACCGGATACCGCCTTGCTGTTCATATGCGGAGCGGCTAGCCGAAACCTCCGTTGAACACGTGTCGTATAAACTCCGCAAACGAGGCTGAGAGCCGGCACTCGCGGTCCTCGGTCCTGCCGTCAGGCCACGCGCGGCGGACCCGACCCACGCATCCGGACCCCGGGCACCCGTCTCTCCGACCCCCGAGAGCTGACAGCGCCGTCCGCCCCCGCCCTCGCGCCACCGTGCCTGTCGAATGGAGAGGCGACCCACCATGCCGCTGCATGTCCCCCCGGCTCCCGCGCCCGCCCTGCGCACCGTCCTCACGGCACTCGGTTCTCCCACCGCCGTCCACGAGGCGCGAACCCCCTCCCTGAAGAACGCCCAGGGTCCGGCCACTCCCGAACTCCCGTTGCCTGTCCATGTACTCGACCGGATCACCCCGGAGGGCACGGGCGCCACCCGGCTCACCGGATGGCGGTTCCTGATCCGCTGCGGCGACCGCGCCGTGGCCGCCGCGGAAACCCGGCTGACGCCGGACGGCTGGGCGTTCTCGCATTTCTTCGAGGGCCCGTACATCACCTCGACCGAGCGCGCCCTGCGCCAGGCCGAGGTCATGCAGCAGCCCTACCAACCCCGCCTGCTGTCGGTGCCCGAGCTGTACATGCTCACGCTCTGGCTGCACGCCGACCCCACCGCCGACGGCGCCACCGGCCACCCGGCACCGACCGACCTGCTGGTCCCGCTGGCACCGGCGCCGCCCGGCATCGCCGCCCACCGCCCGCACCGGGTCGCCGACCTCCTCCCGGTGCTGACCACGCGACTGACCCCCGCCCCGCTCCTCGGATCACCCGCCTGAGACCGGGGCCGTCCCGCCCCACCGACCACTCGCGCCCCGCCGCCGATTCACCGACGGCGGGGCGCTCGTTTTTCCGTTCCGAGAATTCCCGCTCTTTCGGGCGTCAATACGCTCGTACGAGCTATTTGCTTGCCCTTCCCGCGCCGGACTAGCCCTATCCGACCACTGTGAACCACCCGAAGGGACAGTACGGTTGGGATGAACCGTCCTCGCGAGGGATGCGTCATCAACCTGTGAAGAAGCCGTGCTGCGAAATCCCTGCGGATTGACGCCCGTGGGGCAACACTGGGACCGGACCGATTTATCAACGGGGGGCGGCCATGAACGGGGCATCAAGCCGCGGGACAGACAAACCAGCCATCTCAGACCACACGACAAACCGAAAGATCCCAACAACCATGTGCCAGCACCAGCCACTGTGCCCGACTGCCGAATCCGCCGACCGGGAAGGCGCCCGTCTCGTGGCGCACCACCCGGAGCAGGGGTGGAGCCTGCTCTGCAACGGCGTTCTGCTCTTCGAGGACACCGGTGAGCTCCTGCCGGACGGCCAGATCATCGCGCCGCACCGCCCGATGGGCAGTGTGGTGACCGCCGCCTGAGCCGCACTCACGTGCGCACAGGGTGAGCGTCCCCGCACAGGACGTCCGCCCGGACAGAAGAGGGGCCGGCCGGAGAAGCACTCTCCGAACCGGCCCCGACGCGTATCCGCGTCCGACTACTCTTCGTAAGCGTCCAGCGGCGGGCAGGAACAGACCAGGTTCCGGTCCCCGAAGGCCTGGTCGATCCGGCGCACCGGCGGCCAGTACTTGTCGGCGGGCGAGACCCCGGCCGGGAAGACCGCCTCCGCGCGCGTGTAGGCGTGCTCCCAGTCGCCGCCGAGCGCGGCGGCGGTGTGCGGGGCGTTGCGCAGCGGGTTGTCGTCCGCGGGCCACTCGCCCGAGCCGACCTTCTCGATCTCCGCCCGGATGGCGATCATCGCGTCGCAGAACCGGTCCAGCTCACCGAGGTCCTCCGACTCGGTCGGCTCGATCATCAGCGTCCCCGCCACCGGGAACGACATGGTCGGCGCGTGGAAGCCGTAGTCGATCAGCCGCTTGGCGATGTCGTCGACGCTCACCCCGGTCGACTTGGCCAGCGGGCGCAGGTCGACGATGCACTCGTGCGCGACGAGGCCGCCCGGACCCGTGTACAGCACCGGGTAGTGCGGTTCCAGCCGCTTCGCGATGTAGTTGGCGCTGAGCACCGCCACCTGCGTGGCCCGCTTGAGACCCTCACCGCCCATGAGCCGGACGTACGCCCAGGAGATCGGCAGGATGCCCGCCGAACCCCACGGCGCCGCCGAGATCGGGCCCACGCCCGTCTCCGGACCGGCAGCGGGCTGCAGCGGGTGGTTCGGCAGATACGGCGCCAGGTGCTCACGCACCGCCACCGGACCGACGCCCGGACCGCCGCCGCCGTGCGGGATGCAGAACGTCTTGTGCAGGTTGAGGTGGGAGACGTCACCGCCGAAGTGGCCCGGCTTGGCCAGACCCACCAGCGCGTTGAGGTTGGCGCCGTCGACGTACACCTGGCCGCCCGCGTCGTGCACCTGCGCGCAGATGTCGGCCACGTGCTCCTCGAACACCCCGTGCGTCGACGGGTACGTGATCATCAGTACGGACAGCTCGTCACGGTACTGCTCGATCTTCGCCCGCAGGTCCTCGACGTCGATCTCGCCGTCCTCGGCGGTCTTCACGACGACGACCTTCATGCCCGCCATGACCGCGCTCGCGGCGTTGGTGCCGTGCGCGGAGGACGGGATGAGGCACACGATCCGCTGCTCGTCCCCACGGGCCCGGTGGTAGCCGCGGACGGCCAGCAGACCGGCCAGCTCACCCTGCGAGCCCGCGTTCGGCTGCAGCGACACCTTGTCGTACCCGGTGACCTCCGCCAGCTGCTCCTCCAGCTCACGGATGAGCGTCAGATACCCCTGGGCCTGCCCGGCGGGCGCGAAGGGGTGCAGCTGCCCGAACTCCGGCCAGGTCACCGGCTCCATCTCGGTGGTCGCGTTGAGCTTCATCGTGCAGGAGCCCAGCGGGATCATGCCCCGGTCCAGCGCGTAGTCCCGGTCGGCGAGCCGGCGCAGATAGCGCAGCATCGCGGTCTCGGAGCGGTACTCGTGGAACACCGGGTGCGTGAGGTAGTCGTCCGTGCGCAGCAGCGCCCCGGGCAGCGTGTCCCCGGCCGCGGCGTCGAGGGCGGCGACGTCTCCCTCCACCCCGAACGCGGTCCACACGGCGCCCAGCTGCGCCCGGGTGGTGGTCTCGTCGCAGGAGACCGACACCAGGTCGGCGTCCACGAGGTGCAGGTTCACGCCATGTTCGCGTGCGGCGGCCACGACCTCACCGGCCCGCCCCGGCACCCGCACGGTCAGCGTGTCGAAGTACGCCCCGTTCACGACCTCGATCCCTCCGGCGGTGAGCCCCGCGGCGAGCACGGTGGCGTAGCGGTGCGTACGCCGGGCGATGGTCCGCAGCCCCTCGGGTCCGTGGTGGACGGCGTACATCCCGGCCATCACGGCGAGCAGCACCTGCGCCGTACAGATGTTGCTGGTCGCCTTCTCCCGGCGGATGTGCTGCTCCCGCGTCTGCAGGGCGAGCCGGTACGCCTTGTGCCCGTCCGCGTCCACGGAGACGCCCACCAGCCGTCCGGGCAGGCTCCGCGCGAACTTCTCCTGTACGGCCATGTAGCCCGCGTGCGGCCCGCCGAAGCCCATCGGCACACCGAACCGCTGCGTCGTCCCCACCGCGATGTCGGCGCCCAGCTCACCGGGCGAGGTCAGCAGCGTCAGGGCCAACAGATCGGCGGCGACGGTGACGAGCGCCCCCAGCCCGTGCGCCTGCTCGACGACCGGCCTCAGATCGCGTACGACGCCGGAGGCGCCCGGGTACTGCAGCAGCACCCCGTTGATCTCACGCGAGGCGATCTCGGCCGGAATGCCCTCGCTGAGGTCGGCCACGACGACCTCGACCCCGGTCGGCTCGGCACGGGTCTGGATCACGGCGATCGTCTGCGGCAGCGCGTCCGCGTCGACGAGGAAGAGCCCCTTCTTGTTCCTGCCCATCCGCCGGGACAGCGCCATGGCCTCGGCGGCGGCCGTCCCCTCGTCGAGCAGCGAGGCGCCGGAGGTGGGCAGCCCGGTCAGTTCGGCGACGACGGTCTGGAAGTTGAGCAGCGCCTCCAGCCGCCCCTGGGAGATCTCCGGCTGGTACGGCGTGTAGGCGGTGTACCAGGCCGGGTTCTCCATCACGTTGCGCAGGATGACGGGCGGTGTGAACGTCCCGTAGTACCCGAGCCCGATCATGGAACCGAGCACCTGGTTGCGGTCCGCCAGCGAACGCAGCTCGGCGAGGACCTCGGCCTCGGTGCGCGCGCCCGGCAGGTCCAACGCCTCGGCGTTCTTGATCACATCCGGGACCGCGGCCGCCGTCAGCTCGTCGAGCGAGCCGTATCCGATGTGCGCGAGCATCTTGGCCCGGGCCTCGGCGTCGGGGCCGATGTGGCGCCGCTCGAAGGGGATTCCCTGTTCGAGTTCGGAGAGGGGAATGCGATGGGCGGTCATTACGGAGGCCTCCTGGTCTGACACGACCTTCGAGGGGCACCACGACACGGGTGCCCGGACGGCCTCCCCCTCTGTCATCTCGACCTGAGAGCTTCACCGGTCCAGGTACGAACCGGCTTTCACCGTCGGTGAGAGCGGAAGCCGTGACACCCGCTCTGCTTTCCAGAGTGACCTCGTCCGTGCGGTACGTGAGCCTGAGAGATTCCGGGGAGGAGTTGCTCCTTCGGCGCCTCCGGATGGTGTCCGGAGGACTCTCCCGCACGGGGTCGACAGCCGCTGCCAGCGTATCAGCGCGGTCAACGCACGCGTCTTCGAGTGGCCGCCGCCCCCGATGTGGCTTTTCGTAGGGGGGAGACACGATGCGCCACCCCTTTGCGACCACTTGGAGGGCCCGTGCAGACCGACATCGATCCGCGCAATCTGATCGGCCGCAAGGCTTTCGACCGCAAAGGCAGCAAGATCGGCACCGTGGACGAGGTCTACCTCGACGACGCGACCGGCATCCCCGAGTGGGCCGCGATACGCATGGGCCTCTTCGGCCGCGACGCCTTCGTCCCCCTGGAGCCCAGCGAGCTCGTCGAAGGCACCCTCCACGTCCCCTTCGACCGCGCCCTCATCAAGGACGCCCCCGACTTCGGAGTGGGCCGCCATCTCTCCCCCGAACAGGAACTCCAGCTCTACCACCACTACGGCCTCGACATAGCCCCGCCCCCGCCCCTGGACCACGACTTCGGTCACGTGGCGGGCCAGGACGACAGCCCCTGAGACGACCATTCGGGCGCACCCGGCTACGGGCGGTCGTGCCCCGCCCCCTCTCGATCCCGGTCCCCCGCTCCCGTCGCAACGCCGTCGAACCCCATCAGCCCGCCCCGGCCGGCCTCACCCCCGCACCCCGCCCGGCACCAACGGCAACGGTTCCGCCTGCTCCAGCCCCGGATCATCCGTCCTGAAGGTCCGCACCCGGCCCGGCCCCACGTCGTCCGGCTTCTCGAACCGCACGGTCACCCGCCCCAGCCCGCTCCCCTGCACCCACCCGTGCCCGTACTCGGCGTGCCGCACGTCATGCCCGGCCCTCCACTGCCGCTCGGCCCCCGCGCCCGCCTCCACCACCGGCACCTCGGCAGCCGCGGTCTCCTCCTCCACGGGCTCCGGCTCCCCGGCCGCCTGCGCGAACAGGTCCTCCTGCGTGTAGTCGGCGAGCCCGCTGACCCCCACCCCGAGCAGCCGCACCCCACCGGTCGTGTCCACGGCCTCCAGCAGCCGCCCCGCCGCCTCCCGCACCACCGCGGGATCGTCGGTCGGCCCCCGCAGGGTCTCGGACCGGGTCAGCGTCGAGAAGTCGTAGCGCCGCACCTTCAGCACGATCGTCCGCCCCGACAGCCCGGCCTCCCGCAGCCTCCGCACACACCGGTCCGCGAGCCGCTGCACCTCCATCCGCACCCGCACCCGGTCGTGGATGTCCACGTCGTACGTGTCCTCCACCGACACCGACTTCGTGTCCCGCTCGGCCACCACCGCCCGGTCGTCCCGCGCCAGCGCCATCGCGTACAGCCCGTGCCCGTGGGCCTTCCCCAGCAGCCGTACGACCTCGTCCTCCCCCGCCTCCACGATCTCCTCGACCGTGGTGATCCCGGCCCGCCGCAGATGATCGCCGGTCGCCGGCCCCACCCCCGGCAGGATCCGCACGGACATGGGCCCCAGCAAGGCCCGCTCGGTCCCCGGCTCGATCAGCAGCAGCCCGTCCGGCTTGGCCTGCTCGGAGGCGATCTTCGCGAGCATCTTGGAGGCCGCGAGCCCCACCGATCCGGTCAGCGCGGTCACCGCCCGGATGTCCGCCCGCAACCGCGCCCCCGTCGACCGCGCCGACTCCTCGTCCGAGGCCGCGCCCCCGGCCTCCAGATCCACGAACGCCTCGTCCAGGCTCAAGGGCTCCACGAGCGGCGACAGATCACGCAGCAGCCCCATGACCTGATCGCTGATCGCCCGGTAGAACGTGAAACGGGGCGTGAGATACGCGGCGTTGGGCGCGAGCCGGCGTGCCTGCGCCATCGGCATCGCCGAGTGCACCCCGAAGGCCCTCGCCTCGTACGAGGCGGTCGCGACCACCCCACGCGGCCCGAGACCGCCCACGACAACGGCTTTCCCCCGCAGACTCGGCTTGGACGCCTGCTCCGCCGAGGCGTAGAAGGCATCCATGTCGAGATGCAGGATCGTGGGCGCGGTTCTCACATCTCCGATGCTGCCCTACGCCACTGACAATGCCCTGTACCGCTCGGCGGCAGCGGGGAGGGGGTCCTCAGACCGCGCGGTTGCGCCGCCGCGCCAGTTCGTCCGACGGGTTGTGGCCCATGAGCGTCTCCCCCGTGTCGACCCGCTCCCCGTGCAGCTGGGAGAGAGCGCTTTCTACATCACGCCAGACCACCCCGACGGCGATCCCGAAGACCCCCTGGCCGCCCTGGAGCAGGGCATGGACCTCATCGGGCGAGGTGCACTCGTAGACCGTCGCCCCGTCGCTCATCAGCGTCATCCGCTCCAGATCGCTGAATCCCCGCTCCCGCAGATGCTGGACGGCGCTGCGGATGTTCTGGAGCGAGACCCCGGTGTCGAGGAACCGTTTCACGATCTTCAGGACGACGACGTCCCGGAAGCTGTAGAGCCGCTGTGTCCCCGAGCCCTGGGCGGACCGGACGCTCGGCTCCACGAGACCGGTACGGGCCCAGTAGTCCAGCTGCCGGTAGGTGATGCCTGCGGCCGCGCACGCGGTGGGGCCGCGGTAGCCGACGTTCTCGTGCGGCTCGGGCGCCGCCTCCGCGCCGTCCTGCACGGCCGTGGGCCGCTGCGGGACATGACCGGCCGCGCTGCCGTGATGGGGGTCCCCCCAGCTCGAGGCGAGCCGAGAGCCCGGGGGAGGGTACGGGCCACCGTCCCCCAGCCTGCGTCCGGGGGCACCCCCAGCCGTACCGTCGCCGCTGCTTCTCACGCCGACCTCCGTCCTTGACCTGCCTTGTCGACGGTAGGCAGCCGCCCGGGGTGCGTCAACGACCATCGCATTCGCCACGCCGAGTGATAATCACCCTGAGAGTGGTTTCCTGTGCCCTCCCGCGGGGAAAGGCTAGCCGAATGCGCTTCGGCGCAACTGCCCGACGACGCACTGGCTCCTGGCATGTGCCGTGCCTCGGCCGGACACCCTGACCGGTCCGAGAACCCACCCACCTGCCGCGGGGCACGCATACGGGCAGGGTCAGGGCCTCTCGGCCCCGGCCGACCGCCCACCCGGCCTCACTGACTGTTCGTGCCGAAGTCCTCGGGCGAGATCTGGTCGAGGAACTCGCGGAACTTCTCCACCTCGTCCTCCTGCTCGTCCGGGATCGCGATGCCCGCGTCGTCGAGCACCCCGTCGCTGCCGAAGATCGGCGTCCCGGTGCGCAGCGCCAGCGCTATGGCGTCGGAAGGCCGCGCGCTCACCTCGACCCCACTGGCGAACACCAGCTCCGCGTAGAAGACGCCCTCACGCAGGTCGGTGATACGCACTTCCGTGAGCTCCTGGCCGACGGCCTCCAGCACGTCCTTGAACAGGTCATGGGTCAGCGGCCGGGCGGGTGCCATGCCCTGCTGGGCGAAAGCGATCGCCGTCGCCTCCCCCGGCCCGATCCAGATGGGGAGGTAGCGGTCGCCTCCCACTTCGCGCAGGAGCACGATCGGTTGGTTGGAGGGCATTTCGACCCGGACACCTACGACATCGAGCTCGTTCACACAGCAACCCTAGGCCGTGCTCGGGATGTTTGGGTAGTCGGGCTCGGATCGGCCGACCGATCCGCCACGGGCGAACACCGCACCTCAGCGGAGCCGCACACCCAGGGCGCTCTGCACGAGAGCGGCATGCAGCTTGACCGTGAGCCCCGCCAGCTCCCTCGTCCGGTCCTCCGCATGCGCTCTGGTCTGCGGGTTACGGTGCAGCCGCAGGGGCGCCACGACCTGGTCGACCAGCCCGGCCTCCCGGTCCGCGGCGGCCCTCATCACCCGCAGATGCCGGGGCTCGATACCGAACCGCCCCAGTTCCACCACAAGCGTGGCGACGGTGAGGGATTCGGCGTCGTACGAACCGTCCGGCAGCGGGGCCACCAGCCCGTACGACTCCCACTCGGCCAGCTGCTCCTCGTCGATCCCGGCGCCGGCCACCAGCTCGCCGCGCCCGATCCGGGCTGCCGTGGCCTCCTCGGGCGCCCCGAAGCCGAACAGCTCGCTCAGGCGCTCTCCGTCACCGACGTCACGCTGGCGCCCCACGGACGGCAGCCGTACGTCCTCACCGCGCTCCAGGGCCTCCAGATACTCGCGGATGACCTTGAGCGGCAGATAGTGGTCCCTCTGCATCCTGAGGACGTGTCCGAGCCGCTCGACGTCCCCGGCGCTGAACTTGCGATACCCCGAGGGGGTCCGCTGCGGCTCGATGAGCCCCTCCGACTCCAGGAAACGGATCTTGGAGATGGTTACCTCGGGGATCTCCTCGCGCAGTGCGTTCAGCACCGTGCCGATGCTCATCAGGCCACTGTCCGCGGCGGCGGTGCCGTGGTCGGCACCACCGCTCGTTGTTCGAAGCATGGACCTTCCCTGGGGTCTCCCCCGGACCGGGTCCGGGGAGGGTCAGTAGCCCCGCTGGCTCGCGTAGAAGACCAGCCGGTACTTGCCGATCTGCACCTCGTCGCCGTTGTGCAGGGCGACCTGGTCGATCCGCTCGCGGTTGACGTAGGTGCCGTTCAGGCTGCCCACGTCGGCGACCGTGAACGAACCGTCCTGGCCTCGGCGGAACTCCACATGGCGACGCGACACCGTCACGTCGTCCAGGAAGATGTCGCTCTGCGGGTGACGGCCCGCCGTGGTCAGATCACTGTCCAGCAGGAAGCGGCTGCCCGCGTTCGGCCCGCGGCGCACGACCAGGAGCGCCGAGCCGAGCGGGAGCGCGTCCACGGCGGCCTGGGCCTCCGGGGAGAGCGCCGGCAGCTGGGTCTGGCCGGTGACCTCGGAGTCATAGGCCTCGAGGCCGGAGATGGAGATCGTCGAGGTCGTCTCGGAGGGCCGCTCGGGGGTCGCGCCGGCCCGCAGCGGGGCACCGCAGTTCGAGCAGAAGCGGCTGTTCTCCGCGTTCCGGTTACCGCACCTCGTACACACCAGGGCCGACATCGACGGATCCTCCTGCCGCGGCTGCCCCGCCGGGGCATGGGACGCATACGGGTCTGAAGTAAACCCTCCACCCGTACCTGAGGTTGACGGTTCCCCGAAACCTATGCGGCCCGACTGGGCAGGGTCAACAGACGGCGCGCCCTGACCTCCGGAAATGTCACCTCCCGGACCAGCGACCTGGTCCCGGAACATGGGGCGCTCACCGCCCTGGCCCTCCGCTTCCGAAGGCTGCGCGCGATGACGGGAGGTCGCGTTGTCGCTGCCCTCTCGCGCGCTCTTGCCGAACAACTTCGCAAACAACTTCACGGGCGATTCCCCTTGACCGAAACAGACCCGCCCGTGGGGCAGGACGAACCCTGACTGAACACACCGGCCGAGCCGGACAACCTCACAACGTCCGTATCCACCAGACAGTTTCCACCACGCACCACCCATTCGGTGCGCCGACCCCCCGCAACCTCATGCCCTCGCCGGACGGGCCCCATGCACCTGCGGTTCACTGGGAGGACGACCGAGCGTAGTCAGGCTGCTTCGCCGCTCGCAAGGCGTCCACGACGATCTTGTCCGCCCGCCGCACGGTCACGGTGGCCTGCTCCTTCTCCAGTGTCTGCACCACGCCTCCGGGAATGTTCAGTGCGGGTTCGAGGTCCTGCGGGTTGCCGATGACCTTGAAACGAAACGGCTGGGTGATCTTGTTCCCGTCGACCTTGATTCCCTCACCGGAATCGGTCAGATAGGTACTCGCCACGACCCGGACGCCGTTCACCTGGATCGCCTCCGCGCCGGCCGCGCGCAGCTCCTGGATCGCGTCGAGCAGCATGTCCGCCTCGACCGTCCCCTTCGTGTCGTCGATCGTCACTGTGATGCCGGGCCCCTGCGCCGCCACCGTGCCCGCCAGAATGCCGAGTTGCCGTTCCTTCTCGACCGTCTGCTTGCGTGCCTCCTCGGCCTGGTCCGAGCTGTTCTCCAACTCGGTGCGCTGGTCCTCGAGACCCTGCTTCTCCTCCTCCAGACGCTGCGTACGGTCATCCAGTTCATCGAGGATGCGTACGAGATCCTCCTGACGTGCTCCGCGCAGGGCGCTGTCGTCGTTGTTGGACGCCACCTGGATGGCCAGCCCGAAGCCGAGGCCGAACAGCAGGAGGGCCACGATGAGTTGGGCCCGGGTGAAGCGCGGCGGCCACAGCCCCTGGGCCAGCCGCTGCCGCCCGGTCACCTTGCTCTGCTCGCCGGAAGGGGCCTCACCGGGCTCCTCTGCGGCCGTGGAGGGCACCTCCTGGGGAAGTTCCCGGCGCAGCCGGGTCGTCGGGGAGTCGTCCTCTCCCCCGCCCGGCGCCGGCTTCGGCCTCGGCGTCTCGTCGCGCTCGTTCATCGGCCTCACGCCCGGAACACGTGCCGGCGGATCGCCGCGGCGTTGGAGAAGATACGGATTCCGAGGACGACCACGACGCCCGTGGACAGCTGCGCGCCGACGCCCAACTTGTCGCCCAGGAAGACGATCAGGGCGGCCACGACCACGTTCGACAGGAACGAGACCACGAAGACCTTGTCGTCGAAGATGCCGTCCAGCATCGCGCGCAGACCGCCGAAGACGGCGTCGAGCGCCGCGACCACGGCGATGGGGAGATACGGCTCGACGACCGCCGGTACCTCGGGCCGGACCAACAGTCCGGCCACGACTCCGAGGACGAGGCCCAGTACGGCGATCACGATGTGCCCTTCTCTGTGCTGGGTTCTGCTGTTCGTACGATCACGCTCGGCGCGGCCGGCACCTTGATGTCGTCCTCGACGGAGATGGTCGCCCGGATGTCGAAGTTCTCGTGGAGGGCGTGCAGATACAGCCCGTCGGGGCTGTTCTGGAACCTGGTGCTCAGCCGCTGCCCGTCCCCCACCGCGAGGACCGTGTAAGGCGGCGCCAGTGGCTTGTTGTCGACCAGTATCGCGTCACCGGCGGCCCTGATCGCCGACAGCGCGGTGAGCCGCTGTCCGTTGATCGAGACGGCCTCGGCGCCCGACGCCCACAGTCCGTTGACGACGCGCTGCATGTCCCGGTCGCGTACTCGGCCGGTGTCCGAGAACCCGGACGTCTCCCGCGGGTCGCCGTCACCGCCCTGGGCGGCGTCCTTCGAGTCGTTGACGACGAGCCGGACCCCGGGGCCGTGCACCTCGACGGCGCCCGACAGGATGCTCACCAGGTCGTGCCCGTCGCTGCCGCCGTCGTCCTTGAGGGCCTTGCGCTGGCGGGCGCTCACGTCGTCGCGGAGCGCGTCCACGGAGTCCTCCAGCTCGTCCGCGGTCGTCGTCTCGCGCTGGATGCGGTCGATGAGCTCCTCGCGCTCCTTGGCGACCACGGGAGCGCTTATCCGCGCCTGCGCCGCGCCCACCGTCACCACCAGCGCGGCGAGCACCAGACCGACCGCGAGCCCCAGCTTGGCCCGTACCGTCTTCGGCAGGCCCTCGGTGCCCGCGGCCTTCCTGCGGGCGGCGGCCTCGGCGTATCCGTCGTCGAGGCTGTGATCCATGACGTTGGTGAGCAGCGACATGGAGGCATCCGGACGCGACGGGCGCGTGGGTGTGCTCCGAACGGGGGGCTGCTGCGGCATGCCGCACATCGTCGCACGTCGCGGCCCCTACCTCCGAACGGCCCCACCCGCGTGCCGGACAGGCCCCGTTGGGGGCACTTGTCCGGCACGCGCGCGTGCGAGACGGCTCAGCGGCCGGCGCTGTCCACGACGGCCGCCCACTCGTCGAGCAGGGCCTGTGCGGAGGCGTCGTCGGGCCCCTCGGCCCACAGATGCGTGACGGCCTCGGCCGGGTCCGGCAGAACCATCACCCACCGCCCGTCGGTCTCCACGACCCGCACACCGTCGGTGGTGTCGACGAACCGGTCCCCGGCCGCCTCCACGACCCGGCGCATCACCAGGCCCTTGACGGCCCAGGGCGTGGCGAGGTCGCGCTTGAGGACGTGCGCCCGCGGAATCCGCGCGTCGATCTGGCTCAGCGTGAGCTGCGTCCGCGCCACCAGCCCGATGAGCCGTACGAAGGCGGCCGTCCCGTCGAAGACGCTGCTGAACTCGGGCACGATGAACCCGCCGCGCCCGTCGCCACCGAAGATCGTCGTCTCGTCCCCGCCGACCCGGGTGAGGTCGTCCGGCGAGGTGGTCGTCCACTCGACCTGCGTGCCGTGGTACGCCGCGACCTGCTCGCCGATCCTCGTCGTGGTCACCGGCAGCGCCACCCGCCCGCTCCGGCGCTCGGCGGCCACCAGGTCGA
Source organism: Streptomyces griseiscabiei (assembly GCF_020010925.1). Classification (NCBI taxonomy): domain Bacteria; kingdom Bacillati; phylum Actinomycetota; class Actinomycetes; order Kitasatosporales; family Streptomycetaceae; genus Streptomyces; species Streptomyces griseiscabiei. Next base: position 2,701,565 of record NZ_JAGJBZ010000001.1, read on the forward strand.
GCATGACCAGCAGGGCCCGGTCGTCCTCGACGATCCGCCCCTTCTCGTCGACGAGCGACAGCCGCTCACCGACGGGGTCGAACCGCACACCGAACGCGGCCCGCGAGGACGCCACGATCTCGCCCAGGCGCACCAGCCCCGACCGCCGCATGTCGCCGGTCTCCGTCGGCCTGGACTCGTCGAGGCCCGGGTTGATCGTCAGCGAGTCGACGCCCAGCTTGCCGAGCAGACTCGGCAGCACGAGGCCGGCGCTGCCGTTGGACGCGTCCACGACGACCTTGAGCCCGGACTCGGTGATCCCGGTCGTGTCGACGTTCCGCAGCAACGACCCGGTGTACGAGTCGAACACACTGGCCGGGAAGTGCAGGTCCCCGATCTCACCCGGGAACGCGCGCCGGTACTCCTGCCGCGCGAACACCCGGTCGAGCTTTCGCTGACTGGCCTGCGACAGGTCCGCGCCCTGTCCGTCGAAGAACATGATGTCGACGGAGTCCGGCACCCCTGGCGTCGTCCGGAGCATGATCCCGCCGGCACTGCCCCGCGCGGTCTGCTGCCGCGCCACGGGCAGCGGTACGTTCTCCAGGTCCCGTACGTCGATGGCGCTGGCCTGCAGTGCCGAGATGACCGCCCGCTTCAGCGCACGCGCGCCTCGGGAGTGGTCACGGGCGGTGGTGACCGTGGAGCCCTTCTTGAGGGTCGTGGCATACGCCCCCGCGAGTCTCACGGCCAGCTCGGGGGTGATCTCCACGTTCAGAATGCCGGAGACGCCACGGGCGCCGAACAGATGCGCCTGTCCTCGCGATTCCCAGATCACCGAGGTGTTGACGAAGGCTCCGGCCTCGATCGTCTTGAAGGGATAGACGCGCACATTCCCCTGGATGATCGATTCTTCGCCGACGAGGCACTCATCGCCGATCACGGCGCCGTCCTCGATCCGTGCCGCCCGCATGATGTCGGTGTTCTTGCCGACGACGCATCCGCGCAGATTGCTGTGCTGCCCGATGTAGACGTTGTCGTGGACCACGGCCTTGTGCAGGAAGGCACCGCTCTTCACGACGACGTTCGAGCCCACGACGGTGTGTTCACGGATTTCGGCGCCGGCCTCGACCTTGGCGTAGTCCCCGACGTAGAGGGGCCCTCGAAGAACGGCGTCGGGGTGCACCTCCGCGCCTTCGGCGATCCACACTCCGGGCGAGAGCTCGAACCCGTCGATCTCGACGTCGACCTTGCCCTCCAGCACGTCGGCCTGAGCCTTGACATAGCTCTCGTGCGTGCCGACGTCCTCCCAGTAGCCCTCGGCGACATAGCCGTAGACCGGCTTGCCCTCCTTCATCAGCTGCGGGAAGACATCACCGGACCAGTCGACGGGAACGTCGGCCTCGACATAGTCGAAGACCTCGGGCTCCATCACATAGATGCCCGTGTTCACGGTGTCCGAGAAGACCTGCCCCCAGGTCGGCTTCTCCAGGAAGCGCTCGACCTTGCCTTCCTCGTCCACGATCGTGATTCCGAATTCCAGAGGATTCGGCACCCGGGTCAGACAGACGGTGACCAGCGCACCCTTTTCCTTGTGGAAATTGATGAGTTCGGTGAGGTCGAAGTCCGTGAGGGCATCGCCGGAGATGACAAGGAACGCATCGTCCTTCAGCGCCTCTTCGGCGTTCTTGACGCTCCCGGCGGTACCGAGTGGCTTCTCCTCGTTGGCATAGGTGAGCTCCATCCCGAGCTCCTCGCCATCACCGAAGTAGTTCTTGACGAGCGATGCCAGGAACTGGACAGTAACGACGGTCTCGTTGAGCCCATGCCTTTTGAGCAGCCTCAGTACGTGCTCCATGATCGGGCGGTTCGCCACGGGCAGGAGCGGTTTGGGCATGCTCGAGGTCATGGGGCGAAGGCGTGTGCCTTCGCCTCCGGCCATCACGACGGCCTTCATGTCGGAAGCGTCCTCCTTGAAGAGACGACGGTCTAGCCGACTTCACCCGTCCAGATTGTCCCGCACTTTTCCGACGCGGGCCATCGAGCCACTACGGCCGCCCGATCGGGCGGGCTCAATCGGCCATGGCGTCCGCACTGACGAGTCGGCGGACCTGAACCACGTAGAGGATCCCTGCCCACCAGTACAGCGTTGTACCCCATCCGGCGAACGCCCATCCGAAAATAGCAGTCAGTGACGAGATCCATCCGCTTCCGTCACTGAGCAACAGCAACGGGAAGGCGCACATCAGGTTGAAGGTAGCCGCCTTCCCCAGGAAGTTCACCTGCGGCGGCGGATAGCCGTGCCGTCTGAGGATGCCCACCATCACCAGCAGAACCAGTTCCCGCAAGAGCAGTGCAGCGGTCAACCACATTGGCAGAATCTCGCGCCAGGTGAGGCCCACGAGAGTCGACAGAATGTACAACCTGTCAGCCGCGGGATCGAGAAGCCGGCCAAGGCTGCTGATCTGGTTCCAGCGTCGCGCCAGCATGCCGTCCAGATAGTCACTGACGCCGCTGAGAGCGATCACCAGGAAGGCCCAGCCGTCGACCTTGGGGCCGCCGAACTCGGGCCAGAGAACCAACCACAGGAAGACGGGCACACCAAGGAGCCGCGCCATGCTGAGAATGTTCGGGATGGTGAGGACCCGGTCCGTCTGGACCCGGGTCTCCTGTACCTCCACCCGGGGGCCTCCTGTGGGAAATGAGCCAACGATGCTCCCTGACCCTACCTCAACGCAAAAAAGCTCTGGCTCCTGGGCGGTGTGCCCAAGAGCCAGAGCTATAAAAGGAGTTCGGCGGCGTCCTACTCTCCCACAGGGTCCCCCCTGCAGTACCATCGGCGCTGTAAGGCTTAGCTTCCGGGTTCGGAATGTAACCGGGCGTTTCCCTCACGCTATGACCACCGAAACACTATGAAACACTCAACCGCACCACCACCCGTGACCAGGGCAATGGGGTTGTTCGTGGTTTCAGAACCAACACAGTGGACGCGAGCAACTGAGGACAAGCCCTCGGCCTATTAGTACCAGTCACCTCCACCCGTTACCGGGCTTCCAGATCTGGCCTATCAACCCAGTCGTCTACTGGGAGCCTTACCCCATCAAGTGGGTGGGAATACTCATCTCGAAGCAGGCTTCCCGCTTAGATGCTTTCAGCGGTTATCCCTCCCGAACGTAGCCAACCAGCCATGCCCTTGGCAGAACAACTGGCACACCAGAGGTTCGTCCGTCCCGGTCCTCTCGTACTAGGGACAGCCCTTCTCAATATTCCTGCGCGCGCAGCGGATAGGGACCGAACTGTCTCACGACGTTCTAAACCCAGCTCGCGTACCGCTTTAATGGGCGAACAGCCCAACCCTTGGGACCGACTCCAGCCCCAGGATGCGACGAGCCGACATCGAGGTGCCAAACCATCCCGTCGATATGGACTCTTGGGGAAGATCAGCCTGTTATCCCCGGGGTACCTTTTATCCGTTGAGCGACGGCGCTTCCACAAGCCACCGCCGGATCACTAGTCCCGACTTTCGTCCCTGCTCGACCCGTCGGTCTCACAGTCAAGCTCCCTTGTGCACTTACACTCACCACCTGATTGCCAACCAGGCTGAGGGAACCTTTGGGCGCCTCCGTTACCCTTTGGGAGGCAACCGCCCCAGTTAAACTACCCATCAGACACTGTCCCCGATCCGGATCACGGACCCGGGTTAGACATCCAGCACGACCAGACTGGTATTTCAACGACGACTCCACCCGAACTGGCGTCCGAGCTTCACAGTCTCCCAGCTATCCTACACAAGCCGAACCGAACACCAATATCAAACTGTAGTAAAGGTCCCGGGGTCTTTCCGTCCTGCTGCGCGAAACGAGCATCTTTACTCGTAGTGCAATTTCACCGGGCCTATGGTTGAGACAGTCGAGAAGTCGTTACGCCATTCGTGCAGGTCGGAACTTACCCGACAAGGAATTTCGCTACCTTAGGATGGTTATAGTTACCACCGCCGTTTACTGGCGCTTAAGTTCTCAGCTTCGCCACACCGAAATGTGACTAACCGGTCCCCTTAACGTTCCAGCACCGGGCAGGCGTCAGTCCGTATACATCGCCTTACGGCTTCGCACGGACCTGTGTTTTTAGTAAACAGTCGCTTCTCGCTGGTCTCTGCGGCCACCCCCAGCTCACCGAGTAAATCGGATCACCGAGCGTGGCCCCCCTTCTCCCGAAGTTACGGGGGCATTTTGCCGAGTTCCTTAACCATAGTTCACCCGAACGCCTCGGTATTCTCTACCTGACCACCTGAGTCGGTTTAGGGTACGGGCCGCCATGAAACTCGCTAGAGGCTTTTCTCGACAGCATAGGATCATCCACTTCACCACAATCGGCTCGGCATCAGGTCTCAGCCACAAGTACGACGGATTTACCTGTCGCACGGCCTACACCCTTACCCCGGGACAACCACCGCCCGGGATGGACTACCTTCCTGCGTCACCCCATCACTCACCTACTGCAAGTCTGGTCCGTCGGCTCCACCACTCCCCTTTGCCCGAAGGCTCCGGGGCGGCTTCACGGACTTAGCATCGCCTGGTTCAGTGTTTGACGCTTCACAGCGGGTACCGGAATATCAACCGGTTATCCATCGACTACGCCTGTCGGCCTCGCCTTAGGTCCCGACTTACCCTGGGCAGATCAGCTTGACCCAGGAACCCTTGGTCAATCGGCGCAAACGTTTCTCACGTTTGTATCGCTACTCATGCCTGCATTCTCACTCGTGAACCGTCCACCACTGCCTTCCGGCGCGGCTTCACCCGGCACACGACGCTCCCCTACCCATCACGATCCCCGTTGGGGGTACATATCGCAATGACACGACTTCGGCGGTACGCTTGAGCCCCGCTACATTGTCGGCGCGGAATCACTAGACCAGTGAGCTATTACGCACTCTTTCAAGGGTGGCTGCTTCTAAGCCAACCTCCTGGTTGTCTCTGCGACTCCACATCCTTTCCCACTTAGCGTACGCTTAGGGGCCTTAGTCGATGCTCTGGGCTGTTTCCCTCTCGACCATGGAGCTTATCCCCCACAGTCTCACTGCCGCGCTCTCACTTACCGGCATTCGGAGTTTGGCTAAGGTCAGTAACCCGGTAGGGCCCATCGCCTATCCAGTGCTCTACCTCCGGCAAGAAACACACGACGCTGCACCTAAATGCATTTCGGGGAGAACCAGCTATCACGGAGTTTGATTGGCCTTTCACCCCTAACCACAGGTCATCCCCCAGGTTTTCAACCCTGGTGGGTTCGGTCCTCCACGAAGTCTTACCTCCGCTTCAACCTGCCCATGGCTAGATCACTCCGCTTCGGGTCTTGAGCGTGCTACTAAAATCGCCCTGTTCGGACTCGCTTTCGCTACGGCTACCCCACCCGGGTTAACCTCGCAACACACCGCAAACTCGCAGGCTCATTCTTCAAAAGGCACGCAGTCACGACGCACCGAGTAAACTCGATGCGCGACGCTCCCACGGCTTGTAGGCACACGGTTTCAGGTACTATTTCACTCCGCTCCCGCGGTACTTTTCACCATTCCCTCACGGTACTATCCGCTATCGGTCACCAGGGAATATTTAGGCTTAGCGGGTGGTCCCGCCAGATTCACACGGGATTTCTCGGGCCCCGTGCTACTTGGGTGTCTCTCAAACGAGCCGCTGACGTTTCGGCTACGGGGGTCTTACCCTCTACGCCGGACCTTTCGCATGTCCTTCGCCTACATCAACGGTTTCTGACTCGTCTCACAGCCGGCAGACTGTGAAAGAGAGATCCCACAACCCCGTATACGCAACCCCTGCCGGGTCTCACACGCATACGGTTTGGCCTCATCCGGTTTCGCTCGCCACTACTCCCGGAATCACGGTTGTTTTCTCTTCCTGCGGGTACTGAGATGTTTCACTTCCCCGCGTTCCCTCCACATACCCTATGTG